>NZ_JBLLJL010000002.1:0-1215371 GCF_056172015.1 Clostridium sp. LXY-7
ATAGTGGCTATAATATGTGCACTTATCAGTAATCTGCAGAATGCCTTTAGCAATGAGAAACTATATAATGTTGCCTATTTTACATGTTTCTCTGTGATAATAATAATCATAGCAAGAGGGTTCTATATAGGAGTTGATTTGGCCAGTAGTACTATAGTGAGAGCTAGTGATTTTATGGCGGCATTAATGCCGGTTTTAATAATGCTTTTAGCAAGCATGGGAAATGTGGCTCAAGCAGTAATGATGGATCCTGTAATAATGGGATTCTGTTCCATTGGTTCAAAACTTTATGCATCAGTGATCATACCAATAGTATGCATGAGCTTTGTATTAGAATTTGTTAATAATATTTCTGATGAACACAATATTGGAAATTTGACTACATTACTTAGAAAATTTGCACTTTGGGCACAGGGATTATTATTGACTATATTTGTAGCTTTCTTAACTATAAAAGGTTTTACAGCAGAAGGATTAGATTTAGTTACCACAAAAACTGCAAAATTTGCAGTGGATAATTTTATACCAATCGTAGGAAAAACCTTATCGGATGCCTTTACTACTGTAGCAGGTTACACTTATTTATTAAAGAGTTCAATAAGTATAGTAGGTGTAATAGTTATTTTATGTTTACTCCTTATCCCTATAATTAAAGTGATGACTATGGGAATTATGTATAAAGTAGTAGCAGCTTTATTAGAACCTGTAAGCAATAAGAAAATAACTTCTGTAATTAATTCATCAGGAAGTTCTATGATGCTTTTGGGGGGATGTGTTATTAGTGTAGGAATAATGTTTTTAATCATGATATCTATTGTAGCTACAACAGGTAAAGGTCTGGCCTTTATGTAATAAACCATAGATAAAGTAGGTGGTAAATTGATAGAATTTTTGAAAAGTTGGATAATAACTATATGTATTGCGGTATTTTTTACTACAGCAGTACAGATGATCTTACCAGATGGAACTATTAAGAAATATTGCAATTTTGTACTAGGATTGATAGTTTTTATTGTGATGTTAAATCCAATAGTAAAGTTATTTAATAATAATTTGGATATTAATTCTCTAATAAAAAGTTCTACTACTTTTATAGAGGAAAATACAAATACTAAAGAAGATTATGAGAAATACAGAAATGAAAATATGAATAATACCATGAATAATTTTAAGAAGAAATTGGAAAAGCAATTTGTAAATGATCTAGAAGGCTCTTTTGAGGGAGATAAGTATAAAGCAGATATTCAAGTTACTTATGATGAAGATGCCAATTTATTTGTTATTAATAATGTAGATATTGGTATAAATGATGGGAATGTAGAGAGGGTAAAAAAAATACAGATTGGAGATGATTCTATAGCTGTAGATAATCAAAATGAAATAGATGTAACTAAGGTAAAGGATATAAAGGATTTTGTTAGTTCTAAATACAATATAGAGAAAAATAAAATAAATGTGTATAGATCTAACTCAATATATAATGGAAGGTAAATTTTGAAAAATAAATAAGGGGAGGAGAAATTGGTGTTTGAAAAAATAAAAAATAGGATTACAGAAATAATTAAAAGAATAACGAAGAACAATTCTAAGGAAGTAGAAAACGAAAGTGGAGCTAAAACAAAACTAAAGCCTGTTACTATAACCAATCTAATAATACTATTTTTAGTTGGTGTATTGTTAGTTATTGTGGGAAGCATCTTTACTAAAGATGAGAAAGCTATGGTTAATAGTAATTCACAAAATGAGAATATTATTGAAGAAGCTAATTCGAAGTACATCTCGAAAGATAAGCTTGTAGGCTCAGCTGTAGATTTGGCTTATAAAGAAAAGATGGAGAATGAACTTATGTCTATACTTGAAAATATACAAGGGGTAGGAAAGGTTAATGTCATGATTTATTTTGAAAGTGGACAAGAACAAATACCAGTATTCAATCAAAATAATTCAAACAGCAACACTAAAGAGAAGGATACTTCAGGTGGTCAAAGAGAAGTAACTCAAGAAAATGGTGGAACTACTGTAGTTATGGAAAATAATGGTGAAAAAGAACAACCCTTTATTGTAAAAATTTACAACCCCAAGATAGCAGGTATTTGTATTGTGGCAGAAGGGGCTGGTGAACGAGTAACTGAATTAAGAGTAAGGCAAGCAGTTACAAAATTATTTGGTATATCTGATGATAAGGTACAGGTATATCCAATGAAAAAATAGCATATAATGTGTTAGAAAATAAATTTTCGGGGGGAACAATATGAATAAAAAACAAACTATAATTATCTCATCTCTTTTAGTACTAATATTATTTGCTGGATATTTAGCTACTAAGGTTAATGGACCTCTATATGTAACAGATGATCAGATCATAAATGACGGAAGTGTTAGTACTTCTACTTCAAGCTTTTTTACTGAAGCAAGACTTCAAAGAGACAATAAAACTTCACAAACTCTAAATTCTTTAAAATCTTTAGTGGATAATGAAAATACACCTCAAGATCAAAAGGCTCAAGCTGCTGATGAATTTAAAAATATAGCAATCCAATCTGATAAAGAAGGTAAAATAGAGCTTGCGCTTAAGGCTCAAGGATATGAAGATGCTATTTGTACATTAGATAAAGATAAGAATAGTGCTACAGTTATTGTTAAACATGATGGAGATCTTAGTGATCAACAAGTAAGACAGATTAAAGATGTAATTATGAGCAAAGCAGAAGCAAAGAATATAGAAATAAAAATAGCTGAAAAATAGTGGTTTTTAGTAGAAGCAGTGAACCTTAATCACTGCTTTTATATTTTACAGAATAGTACGTTATTTTATATCTGTATAGAAATTTTATATTATAGAATGTATAATGATAATTAGAGTTTTTATAATAATAAGTATAAATTTAAAGACAATTACATAAAATTTGTAAAGGGAACTACTATCTGATATAATGGGAATAATTAATTAGGACATATTTCTAAGGGGGTACTGAAAATGGAACAAAATACACATATTGAACAAGAAATCGGAATAGTAAAAATTTCAGATGAAGTTATAAGTGTTATAGCTGGATTAGCAGCATCAGAGATCGAAGGTGTTGCTGGTATGAGTGCAACTTTTGTGGGTGAAATAAGTCAGATTTTAACGGGTAAAAGGAATATTTCCAAGGGTGTAAAAGTTAGCGTTGAAGAAGATAGTGCTGTAATAGATTTATATACTGTGGTAGAGTATGGAGTTAAAATTCCTGAAATAGCAAGTAAAGTTCAAAACAATGTAAAAAACACAGTGGAAACTATGACAGGACTTAATGTTTCTTCAGTTAATGTTTACGTGCAAAACGTTATATTCCCCAAACCAGAAACACAAGAGGAAATAGAATAGTATTAACACCCTCTGAGTACAGAGGGTGTTTCTATGTAAATATATAGTAAAATTTTATGGATTGAGCTTAAATAATAGGTTATTATTATTGATAAATGGTAATTATAGAAGTAAGATATAATAAATAGAATATTAGCGGAGGTAATTTATGAATAGAAGAAAAAGTAGAGAAATATGTGTGAGATTATTATTTGAAATGCTAATAAATAAGGAAGAATATCTAGAAATAATACATAATTTTAAAGAAAATACTGATGAGAACATAGAGGATGTGGATTTTAGTTATATAGAAAGAATTTTAAGTGGAGTTTCTAAAAATAGTAGTGAAATTGATGAAACTATAACTAAATATCTTGTAAAATGGAAGATAGAGAGATTGCCTAAAATGAGTTTAGCAATTTTGAGACTGGCAACCTATGAGATATTGTTTGAAGAAGATATTCCTAATAAAGTTTCAATTAATGAGGCGATAGAACTTTCAAAGAAGTATTGTGATGACTCTGCTCCAAGTTTTATAAATGGAGTGTTGAATAATATTATTAAAAGGTAGGGGTTGATTAATATGGGAGAAAAACTAAGCGGGAAAGATTTAGCAAAGAACTACAGAGAACTAATGAAAAGTGAGATCAAGAGTCGAGTTGACTTGGGAACAAGACCTCCAACACTAGCTTCCATCATTGTGGGAGAAGATGGTGGTTCTATTTCTTATGTTAAAAATCAACAAAAGCTTAGTGAAGAGGTAGGAATTAACTACAGAACCATAAAATTTGAAGATACCATTACAGAGAAGGAATTATTATCTGAAATAGAAAGCTTAAATAGAGACAAAACTGTGGATGGAATAATGATACAATTACCATTACCAAACCACTTAAATGTAACTAATATAACAGAAGCAATAGCTTATGAAAAAGATGTAGATGGATTAACAGATGTGAATTTCGGAAGATTTTACAAAGGAGAAAAATGTTTTATTCCATGTACTGCAAAAAGTGTATTGAATCTAATTAAATCTAAATGCGAGAATATAAAAGGAAAGAAAGCAGTTGTGGTGGGAAGAAGTAACATAGTTGGAAAACCAGCTGCAAATTTATTATTAAATGAAAGTGCCACAATAACCATATGTCATTCAAAAACTGTGAATCTTAAACAGGTATGTAAAGAGGCAGATATCTTAGTTATTGCTTTAGGTAGACCAGGTTTTATAAATAATGAATATGTAAAAGAAGGTGCTATAGTTATAGATGTAGGTACTACTATGGTAGAGGGCAGGGTAAAAGGAGATGTTAATTTTGATGATGTAATTGATATAGCATCTTATGTAAGCCCAGTACCAGGAGGAGTAGGTGCAATGACATCAACACTGCTTATGAAGAATACCTATGAGGCTTGGTTAGAAAATGTACAGTAAGATACTAACGGTAACAGCGGTAAATAATTATATTAAGAAAGTTATAGATAGCGATTTTATTCTTAAGAATTCTAATATAAAGGGTGAGTTATCTAATGTAAAGATACACAGTAGTGGTCATATATATTTTTCCCTAAAAGATAATTTTGCAAAGATAACTTGTGTAATGTTTAGGACGGCTACTTCTAATTTGAAATTTATTCCTAAAGATGGTATGAATGTTATAGTAAGTGGAAATATTTCAGTATATGAGAAAGAAGGAGTTTATCAACTTTATTGTAATGACATGTCTATTGAAGGAGAGGGAGAATTATATTTAGCCTTTGAAAAGTTAAAACGAAATTTAGAAAGTGAAGGACTATTCGATAATTCAAGAAAGAAACCGATTCCTAAATACTCTAAAAGAATAGGTGTAGTTACATCCCCTACTGGAGCTGCAATTAGAGATATAATTAAAGTATCAACAAGGAGAAATTCTAAGGTTGATATAATTATATATCCATCTTTAGTGCAAGGATTAAATGCTGCCACAAATATAATAGAGGGCATTAAAAAATTAAATGAAATAGATGATATAGATGTGATTGTATTAGCTAGAGGTGGAGGCTCTATAGAGGAATTATGGTGCTTTAATGAAGAAAGTGTTGCAAGAGCTATAGCAGCTTCGAAAAAGCCTATTATTACAGGAATTGGCCATGAAACTGATTTTACTATTTGTGATTTTGTAGCGGATTATAGAGCAGCAACGCCTTCTCAAGCAGCAGAGATAGCTGTATATCATAGGGAGAGCTTAGTGAACAATATCAATAGTTGTAGAAGCAATATGGAGAACATCCTTAAGGTGAAAGTCAATAGAGAATTCATGTATTTAGATAAACTTTACACTACTCTTAGACTAAATAGCCCCAATAATTATATTTTGAATCAGCATAGTAAACTAGAGGGGTATAGGAGTAAACTACAGTTTCTAATTAATATGAATATGACTAGATATAAGAGTGCTATAGACAAACTAAATCATCAATTAGTAGCAAATAATCCCTTATTCATACTAAATAAGGGCTATGGACTTATAATGGACATTAACAATCATAACATTTCATCCATAGAAGAACTAAAAAAACAAAATGTGGTTAACATTAGATTAAAGGATGGCACAGGAGCGTTTAAGTTAGAGTATTTGGAGGATTAATATGGCAAGAAAAAAAGAAAGTTATGAAGATAAAATTATAAAACTTGAGAATCTATTAGAGAAGATGGAAAAAGAAGAACTTACACTAGAGGAATGTATCAGTAAATATGAAGAAGGCATGAAGTTGTATGGTGATATATATAATCTTCTACAAGAGGCTGAGGGGAAAATTAAGATATTTACTGAACAAGGGGAAGAAAACTTTCAATTAGAAAATTAATTAATTATAGAGAGGTAAATATGGAATTTGATATATATAAGTATAAAATAGAACAATGGATTATTGAATATTTTAATGCCAAAGGAAGTGAACTTTCTCAATTTGTAGAACCTATGGTATATAGCCTTCAAGTAGGTGGAAAGCGTATAAGGCCTATACTGATGATGACTACATATAATATATATAAGACAAATATAGATGAAGTGTTGCCTTTTGCTGGTGCTATGGAAATGATTCATACATACTCATTAATTCATGATGATTTGCCATCCATGGACAATGATGATTTAAGAAGGGGAAAACCAACTAATCATAAGGTTTTTGGGGAAGCAATGGCCATATTAGCTGGAGATGGACTTCTAAATGAGGCTATGATTGTTTTATTAAAACAGTGTTTAAGTGGAGATAAAAACAAGATAGAGGGAAGTTATAGAATAGCTGAAGCCGCTGGTATTGAAGGTATGATAAAAGGTCAAATTATAGATATCAAAAGTGAAGGTAAAGTAATAGATGAGGGCACACTGTTGGAGATGCATAAAAATAAGACTGGTAAATTAATAAAGGGATCTATTGTTGTGGGTGCTATTTTAGCAGGAGCTCCAATAGAGCATATCTATATATTTAATGAATTTGGAGAAAAATTAGGATTAGCATTTCAAATTAAAGATGATATATTAGATATAGAAGGAAATGAGGCTCTGTTAGGAAAAACACAAAGCGACGGAGAGAATAATAAAGCTAATTTTGTAACTATGTATGGTATAGATAAATGCAAAGAAATCTGTAGTACATTAACAGAGGAATGTTATGAACTCTTAGGTAATATTCATCTCAATACTGAAAAATTAGAGTATATGACTAAATATCTATTGGATAGAAAATGTTAATAACACACCATTATTAAGAAATATTTCATTTTTAAAATTTCTTTAATTGTGGTATAATTTTATAGAGTGGTGCAGTATTCTAGTCAGGTAAGCATTTTTGAGGGCGGGGCTAAAAATCCGTCAAAGGGCACATCGATGAAGCTTCTTGTGCTGGCTTGTGACGCCCAGTTATGGGCTGGTGCTGGGAGAAAGATAATGGGGCAGCCGCAAAGGCATGCGCTACTGACCCTACTATCGTGGAGACCATTGTATGTGCTTGGGGAGAGATGCCCTGAGTACGGCAATGGATTAAACCTGCATTGTGGTAAACTGAGCTATGTGCAGTGTAGCCTGCCTTGAGTGAGGTGGGGAGAGGTGAGACAGATTGCGTTACTCCGGCCAGAGTAAAGTAATTATTGCTTGCTGAAACCTAGTTTGCAAAAGAGGATAAAAAGATGCCTAACTGTCGGGGAAATCTCCTAGACTGTTTGTAAAAAGCATATTAAGGATTGCAGTGTGGACTAAGTGGTAATCTAGCCCTGTAGCATGGAAACACTACAGATAAGATATTAAAGGGAAACCGTCAAAATGGCGACAGTTTGATTATCTTATGGGAAAACCTGCTAGACCTAAGCCGCAAATTTAACTTAGTATGCTACCACTTTTCATTTATTTTGGGAGGACAAAATTGGAAAGCCAGAGTATTAAACTTAAAAGAAAAGGTAAAAATAATAAGAAGAATATAAAAAAAAATAATAAAGAAGCAGTTTGGATATTTAAAACAATTATATACACTATGATTATTAGTGGAACTGCTTCATTGCTGTCAGAATCTACACTTCCAAATGTCAATGCACCAGTGGCATTTTTCGTATTAGTGTTGATTATTTTTTTAGGTGTAATTTTTGATATTATAGGTACAGCTGTAACTGCAGCGGATGAAGTTCCTTTTCATGCCATGGCTTCAAAAAAGAAAAAAGAAGCTAAAATTTCTATAAAAATGATTAGAAATGCTAGCAAAGTTTCTAACTTTTGTAATGATGTTATAGGAGATGTATGTGGTATAATTAGTGGTTCAGTGGGAGTTGTAATAGTAGCAAAGATAATTTCAATTTATCCACAAACAAATGAAGTTCTAGTTGCCACACTAGTAAGCTCGATGATAGCAGGAGCTACAGTTGGAGGGAAAGCTATGGGCAAAAAAGTAGCTATAGGTAACAGCAATAAAATTATACATTCTGTGGCTAAAATAATATATTTTATAAGAAGAGGATAGAAACAATGGCAAAATATTTAGATGATTACAAGAGCTTTAGACAAATTAAAGAGATGAAAATAGATGAATTAGAAGAGTTTGCAGAAGAAATAAGAGAATTCCTTATAGATAATGTATCCAAGACCGGAGGGCATCTAGCATCTAATCTTGGAGCAGTTGAACTAACCATTAGTTTATATAATGTATTTGATTTTGATAAGGATAAGCTTATATGGGATGTAGGTCATCAGAGTTATGTACATAAGATACTTACAGGAAGAAAAGATAAATTTTCCACATTAAGAAATTTTGGTGGATTAAGCGGTTTTCCAAAGAGAGAAGAAAGCAAATATGATATGTTTGAAACAGGACATAGCAGTACATCTATATCTGCAGCAGTAGGAATGGCACGAGCTAGAGATTTAAAAAATAAGAAACATAATGTGCTAGCAGTAATAGGTGATGGAGCGTTGACAGGAGGTATGGCTTTTGAAGCCCTAAATGATATAGGATATAAAAATACCAAAATGATTATTATATTGAATGATAATCAAATGTCAATCTCTGAAAATGTAGGTGGTATGTCAACTTATTTGAGTGAATTAAGAATGGGAACCATATACAATAAGTTTAAAAATGAATTTAACTCAGCCTTAGAAAGAATTCCGGGAGTAGGTAAAGGAGTTATTAATTCTGTAAATAAGGTAAAGGACTCTGTTAAACAATTAGTGGTTCCAGGAATGCTATTTGAAGATATGGGAATAAAATATTATGGACCTATTGATGGTCATAATATTAAAGAGTTAAGCAAAGTCTTTAAAAAAGCGCAAAAGGTTCAAGGGCCAGTGTTAATACATGTAATTACTAAAAAAGGTAAAGGCTATGAATTCGCTGAAAAATTTCCTCATAAATTTCATGGTGTTGGTCCTTTTAATTGTGAAAGTGGTGAGTTTTTAGGTAGTGGTGGCAAATCTTATTCTTCAGTATTTGGAGAAACCATGGTAAAATTAGCACAAAAGAATAAAAATGTGGTAGCTATTACTGCGGCTATGCCAGAAGGTACTGGACTAGAGGAGTTTTCGCAAGTACATCCTGATAGATTTTTTGATGTGGGTATAGCAGAGCAACATGCGGTTACCATGGCAGCTGGAATGGCTGCAGAGGGACTAAAACCTGTATTTGCTGTTTACTCTACTTTTCTACAGAGAGCATATGATCAAATAGTTCATGATGTAGCACTTCAAAAATTACCTGTTATTTTTGCAATAGATAGAGCTGGAATTGTTGGGCAAGATGGTGAAACTCATCAGGGAATATTTGATTTATCCTATTTAACGCATATACCAGATATGACAGTTATGAGTCCAAAGTGTACGGAGGAATTAAGGTATATGATTCAATATGCTGTGACTCAAAACTATCCGATAGCTATAAGGTATCCTAGAGGTGGGGATAGAAAAGATGTTCAACTTTCACCTATGACTTTTTTTAGACGAGGGAAATGGGAAGTACTTGGTAATAAAGAAGGAAAAATTGCTATTATAGCTGCTGGAAAGATGGTACAAACTGCTATGGCAGTTAAAGAAAAATTGTTAGAAGAAGGAATTAATTCTACAGTGATTAATTCTTGTTTCATTAAGCCTATTGATGAAGAGCTAATAAAAGAATTGGTTAATGATGGGTACGCCATAATAACTATTGAGGATAATGTAATTACAGGTGGATTAGGCAGTGAGGTATTACAGTATATAAACTTACAAGGGTTAAGTGCTAAAACAATGAATTTAGGATTTAAGGATGAATTTGTTCCTCATGGAAGTGTAGATATTTTATATGAAATTCATAATTTAGACGTAGATGGAGTTTATAAAAGTATTTTAAGTATTTTATAGTTATAAGGAGAAAAAATGACAGAGGATAAAATGAGATTGGATTTATTGGTATACAATAAGGGGCTAGTGTCCTCTAGAGAACGTGCAAGAGAGTATATAACTAGTGGAAAAATATATGTTAATGGAATTATGGAAAAGAAGTGTGGGAAAAAAGTGTGTAGTAATTCCAATGTTGAGATAAGAGGAGAAATAATTCCTTATGTAAGTAGGGGAGGTTTAAAACTCCATAAAGCACTAAAATCTTTTAAGATAAGCTTAAAGGATAAAGTGTGTTTAGACATTGGAGCATCTACTGGAGGTTTTACTCACTGTATGTTAGCATTTGAAGCTAAAAAGGTATTTGCTATTGATGTGGGAAGAGATCAATTAGTATCTCAATTAAAAGAAGATAATAGGGTTATTTCTATGGAGAATACAAATATAAGGGGAGTAACTAAAGAAACTATAGGAGAATTATGTGATTTTGCTTCTATAGATGTATCATTTATATCATTGACAAAGGTAATACCACATGTGCTTGAATTGTTAAAATCAAATGGAGAAGTAGTCGCACTTATTAAGCCACAATTTGAAGCAGGTATAGGAAAGGTATCTAAAAAAGGAGTGGTTAGAAATATAAAAATTCATGAAGAAGTTATTTTAAATGTTGTAACTTTTTTAATTGAATCAGGATTACACATTATAAATTTAGATTATTCTCCTATAAAAGGACCTAATGGAAATATTGAATACTTAATATACTTTAGTAAAGACAATAATCTAATGAAAAATTTTGATGTGAGGCAGGTATCCTATATAATTTCGAGATCACATGCAGAGCTTGATAGGGAGGGCATATGAAGAAGATTGGGGTCAATATTAATTCTTCAAAAGATGAAAATGAGAAGATACTAACTTATGTATGCAAAATTATTGAAGAGACATTTCCAAAGGCACAGATTTTTATATACAAAGATGGGAAAGATTTAGAGAACAAAAGATGTAGTGAATTGGATGTATTAATAGTTTTAGGTGGAGATGGTACAATTTTAAGGACTGCTAGAAATTCATATAAGTATGAAATTCCTATACTAGGAGTTAATATAGGGCATTTAGGGTTTTTATCTAGTGTAGAGTTGTCTCATTTTAAGGTAGCCATGGAAAATTTAAAAGAAAAGAATTTCAAGGTTGTAGATAGAATGATGATAAAATGTAATGTAAATAATGAAAAAACTCAAGATTTTGCGGCATTAAATGATATTGTATTAACAAAAAGTACCTCAAGTAGAATGGTAACTTATGACATATATGTAGATGATAGTTTTTACATAACATATAAGGCTGATGGCCTGATTATTTCTACACCTACAGGGTCTACGGCTTATTCATTGTCTGCGGGAGGTCCTTTAGTATATCCTACTTTAAATTTAATTAGCTTAACTCCTATATGCCCAATATCTTTCGGGGCAAAAACTATGATATTGGATGGACGTAGTGCAATAAAAATAAAATTAAATCATGAAAAGGAAAATGTATTTTTAGCTTGTGATGGGGAGATAATGCTGGAATTAAACAAATATGATGAAATAGAGATAGAGGCCTTAGAGAAAAAGTGTAAGATTGTTGAATTTGATGATTATGATTATTTTAAAATTTTAAGGAATAAGATTATTTCAAGGTCTAGAGACTGTGAGGGTGATAATTAATGAAAGAAAAACGTCAAGATATAATATTAGAAATTATAAAAAGGAAAGACGTAGAAACTCAAGAAGAATTGGCAGAAGAGTTAAAAAGTAGAGGAATTAATGTAACTCAGGCTACGGTTTCAAGGGACATAAAAGAGCTTAATCTAATAAAAATACTATCGCATAATGGTAAATATAAATACGCACAGGTATCTAAGGGCAGAAATACCAATATAAATGCATTGGCAACTATTTTTTCAAATACAGCATTGTCTATAGAAAAAGTTGATAAACTTTTGGTAGTTAAAACTATATCTGCATCAGCATCTCTAGCAGCAGAAGCTATAGATTCCTTTAATTTAGAAGGTGTAGCGGGAACCATAGCTGGAGATAATACTTTATTTATATTGGTCAGAACTGATGAAAAAGCAGAGGAATTGCTAAGGGAAATTAAAAAATTAATAAATGAATAGGATGGTAATTAATGCTTTTACAATTAAATATTTCAAATTTTGCTCTTATTGAGAATTTATCTGTGGACTTTTCAAATGGATTTAATGTTCTATCTGGTGAAACAGGAGCAGGAAAGTCTATATTAATTGATGCTATCAATTTTGTCTTAGGAGGAAAATTCAATAAAAATTTAATACGAGTTGGAGAAGAAAAAACAGTAGTTGAAGCGGTATTTTCCATTGAAAATAGAAAAACTGAGGAAATATTAAATGAATTAGAAATAAATCATGAGGGTTTAGTAATAATAAGTAGAGAAAGCTTTCATTCAGGAAAAACTATAGCTAAGGTTAATAATAAAAGCTTACTTTTGGCTAAAGTAAAGCAAATTAGTGAAACTCTTTTAGATATTCACGGACAACATGAAAATCAAAATTTATTAGATAATTCAAATCATATTGTTTATGTGGATTCTTTTGGAGAAGAAAAACTTAGTACAACTTTAGAAGAATATTCTAGCTTATATAAGAATTATATGGAGCTAGAGAAAAAAATAAAAAATCTTCAGGGAGATCATGGAGAAAGAGAAAAAACTATAGATTTTCTAAAGTTTCAAATTGATGAAATTATCTCTATTAATCCTAAAATAAATGAAGATGAAGAATTAAATGAAAAATTTAATCTTTTAGCTAATGCTGAAAAGATTAAAAAATCACTTAATATTGGGTATACTATATTAAAGGAAAGTGATGAGAATAGATATTCTATATTAGATTCACTAATGTATGTATTAAGAGAACTAAAGTCTGTTGAAAAACATAATGAAGAAATAAAAACAATAGCATCTTCATTAGAAGATAGTTACTATATACTTCAAGAGGATGTTCAGTCAATAGGTAGTATTATGGATAAAGTTTATTATGATGAAGGCGAATTAGAATATATCAATTCTAGAATATATCAACTATCCAACTGTAAGAAAAAATATGGTGCTACTATTGAAGAAGTTTTAGATTATAAACAATCTATTGAAGAAAGATATTATGAGTTAGTTAATAGTGGAGATATTATAAATGAATTATTGAAAAATCAAAATGTAATTTTAGAAAAATTGGACAATTTGTCTATTAAATTACATGAGTTGAGGATGGCAGTAAGTGAAAATTTAGAAGAAGAAGTTAAAAAACAACTAGATTATGTAGGATTAGAAAAAAGTACATTTAAGATTCAAGTGAATGCTACAAATAATTTAGGTGAAAAAGGTAGAGATAAAGTTCAATTTACTATATCTACCAATCCAGGACAGCCACTTCAACCCTTAGAAGAAATAGTCTCAGGTGGAGAACTTTCAAGAATAATGCTGGCTCTTAAGACTGTGTTTGTTGATAAGGATGAGATTCCATCAGTTATATTTGATGAAATAGATACAGGCATAAGTGGAAGAATTGCTCAAAGAGTTGGAGAAAAAATGTTTGTGATATCAAAGACCCATCAAGTTTTTTGTATTACTCACTTACCACAAATTGCGTCAATGGCAGATAATAATTATTTGATAGAGAAAAATAGTACCGAAAGTAATACATATACTGAAATAAAAAGATTAAAAATCAGTGAAGTTCAATTAGAAATAGCTCGTATGATAGGTGGAAGTGAAGTTACATCTATAACCCTTGAGAATGCTAAGGAAATGATAAGCTTAGCTAAAGGGTTAAAAGAAAAAATTTAATTTATAATAAGCACATAAGATAAATTACTTAATAATTGGCAATATTAAAAAAAAGATGTTTTATGTAGATATATAAATTATAGTAATGTTATTATAAAATACATATTGAAACTAAAAAAATAGAACTATAGACTAGTTAGTTGCAAGTCTATAGTTTTTCTATATACAATGAAAAAAATGCAAGTTGTAAAGATTTTTGGTTATAAATGAAATATAAATATAACATAAAAAAGTTCTTATGAGGGTAACTTAAAAGTAAAGATTTTAATTAGGAGGTGTAGCATTATGAAAAAAATTCTGAGACTTTTCTGTTTGATGTTTGCTGGTCTTTTGCTATTTGTTTTTTCAAGTATTACAAATAACAATATCTTTGCAAGCAATTTATATGGAAAATTAAGCCCAATAGCATACTGCTCTTATAGCAATATAAGTAGTAAAAACTATGGTAATTTTTATAATATTCAAAATGTCAGTTCGATGAATAAGAAGAATGCTAGAACTTCCGATATAATGGTGTATCCTGGTGGGAAATCCTTAGGAATAAAAATAAGTACAAAAGGAGCACTAGTCATAGCTTTATGTGATATAGAAGCTGTAGGGGAAAAAATTAAAAGTCCTGCATTGGCCTCAGGTATAGCCGTAGGTGATAGTGTAATGAAGATAGATGGAAAAGAGGTTTCATCTTCTGAGGATATTGCTACATTAGTAAACAGATGTGATGGTAAAGATATAACTGTATTAGTAGAAAGAAAAGGAAAAGAAATGTCTTTTAAAGTTATACCAGTTATGAGCAAAAATGATGATAAATATAAGATAGGGTTGTGGGTAAGGGATTCAGCAGCTGGAGTTGGAACTTTAACTTTCTATGATGATGAAAAGAATATCTTTGGAGCCTTAGGTCATCCCATAACAGATGTAGATACTGGAAGCATTATGACCATTAATAAAGGAGAAGTAGTATCATCAAATGTAGTATCCATAAAAAGAGGAGTTAGAGGTAATCCTGGAGAACTTAGAGGAGTATTCACTAATGCTAATGGATCCTTAGGAAAGATAGTGTGTAATACTGAATGTGGAGTCTTTGGTAAAGGTAATAATGGATTAATTAGTAAGAAATTTAATAAAAAACTAAAAGTTGCATTTAAAGAAGAAGTAAAGGTGGGAAAAGCTCAAATTATAACTACTATTGAGGGAGAAGAACCAGAACTTTTTGATGTACTAATTGAGAGAGTAATTAATCAAGAAGAACCAAGTACAAAAAGTATGGTAATTAAAATAATTGACCCACGATGCTTGGAAAAAACTGGGGGGATAGTTCAAGGAATGAGTGGAAGTCCTATAATTCAAAATGGTAAGATTGTAGGAGCAGTGACACATGTGCTAGTTAATAAACCTGATACTGGATATGGAATATATATGGATTGGATGATTGAAAAATCTAATAGTGTAAAATAGAATTTATTGTATAAATTGTAATCGAAAAATCTTTTGTAGAATTAATTTTAAATTCTACAAAAGATTGTTTTTTATACGTTACAAATACAATATATAAAAATATGTTACAATAAAATATTTTTTTATTAAATATAGAAGGATTTCTTATAGTCTTGTCGAAATATTTAATTAAGTTTATATGGTAAAAATTACTAGAGGAGAGTTGATTTATGGATCAGAAAAATATAAGTGTACTTATCGCAGATGACAACAAGGAATTTTCCAATATCTTAAATGATTATTTTTCAAATCAAAGGGATATAAATGTAGTTGGCATGGCAAAAAATGGTATTGAAGCATTGGAGTTAATTCAATCAAGAAAACCTGATTTAGTAGTACTAGATATTATAATGCCATTATTAGATGGGTTAGGGGTTTTAGAAAAATTAGCAACAATGACTTTGGATCCTATGCCTCAAGTTATAATACTTTCTGCAGTTGGACAAGATAAAATAACACAGAGAGCTATTACTTTAGGTGCAAATTATTATGTAGTTAAACCATTTGATATGGATGTTTTTACTGATAGAATAAGACAGATGTTTAATAATACAATATCTGATGAGGATCCAAGAAAAACAATAGTGGTAAATTCACCTAGTGAAGTCAGACATGGAAACAATACATCTCAAAACAGTCCTTTAAATTTAGAGGCAGAGATAACGAGTATAATTCACGAAATAGGAGTACCTGCCCATATTAAAGGATATAGTTACTTAAGAGAAGCTATAACACTTGTGGTAAATGATATGGAATTATTATCTGCAGTTACAAAGGAATTATATCCAACTATTGCAAAGAAATATAATACTACTGCTAGTAGAGTGGAAAGAGCTATCCGCCATGCAATCGAAGTAGCATGGAATAGAGGACAAATTGAGACTATAAACAAGCTATTTGGATATACAATTCATAATAGCAAAGGTAAACCAACAAATAGTGAGTTTATAGCAATGGTGGCAGACAAGCTTAGATTAAAGAATAAAGGATGTTAGTCAGTTTGAAACATATGGCACACCAATAAACTATTTTTAGAATCAATAGACTATTCGTTTATTAACTAATAGTTTATTGAATTTCAGATACACCTCTTAGTTAATTTATAATTAAGAGGTGTTTTGTTATAGAAGTCAATAAAAATTTCTTTTAGGAGTTAAGGTGTAGTTGAAGATATATTAGTTAAATATGTAATAAATATAAATTAAAAGGAGAAAATGTGATAAAATTAATGTAATAAGTATTTATTTAAACTAAATTTATATTTTGAATAAATATAAGAAATCTTTTAGTTATAAATTAAATAATAATTCGTAAGGAGGTCATTTATATGAGACTTAAATCCATTGTTATTACAGGAACACCACTTGGAGTTGCTACTATTGTTTTCATTTGGTTGTATATTTTGAAATGTCCAATAGATTTATGTATTATAATCTCCTTCTTTAGTGGTATTATTGGATTATTTATTGTTATATGTATTTCACGTCTATATTATGGTAAAGAGAGCAGATCTAGAAAGATTTTTCGTCTATATGACTATCCTAAATATTATCATTATTTAGAAATTTTAATAAGCAGATTAGATGATAGATACACTTATGATAAAGTTAGTCTTTTAGAAGAAAAAGGATTTATCAGAATTTATAATGGAAAAAATATAATTTATACTTTATCTATAGACGATGGATTAATTATTAAAGAGCATCTGAATAATCTTCAAACTACTATTTATTTTGAACACGAATTAGAATCTATAATGGATAGAATCAATGAATATAATAGGCTATAAAGATTTAATAATAGCATACTGGGATGTCTTAATTGGCATCCTTATTTTTATGAAAATATATAAGTAGAGAGATATAGATCAATAAGATAAGAAAATTATATAGTCATAATATTTTTAAAAAAGTCATACATATAGATAAATAAATAATACAAAGGGGGAATATGTATGACATTTAGAAACATTACAAGTAATTTTAATAAGCACTTTCATGAAAATATAGGATTATATTTATTAAGTGTATTATTTGTTTTCACAGGTATAATCTTAGGAATGTATTGTGTAAAATATTTAGGCAATGAAGAGAGAAATACTATAGTTAAATATATTGTCTCATTAAGTAATTCTTCATCTCTTGAAGGAATTAACAATAAAGCCATTCTTATTGAAGTTCTGAAAAATAATCTTCCAATAATATTAGGATTTTGGTTTTTAGGATTAACTATTGTTGGAATTCCAGCAATTTTATTTTTAGATATCGTTAAAGGGTTTTCTCTAGGATTCACCTTTAGTTTTTTTATATATTCAATGAAAAATGGAGGGGCTATGTTATCTATTTTAGGAGTGCTTCCACAAAATTTAATATATATTCCCTGCACAATATTGTTTTCGGTACTAGCTATTGAATTTTCCTTAAATATGTTTAAGGAAAAGTTGAGTAAAAATTTAAAAGGAAGTGACGGATATAGTATTGCTACTTATAGTATGTTATTCTTATTCACTATAGGAATAATGTTTATAGGTTTTTTTATAGAAGTATTTTTAACTCCATATCTTATGGCTTTTGCATTGAAGAGTATAGGTGTATAAGCCATGGACATGGATGTTAAGAGCTTTATTAGAACATATATAAAATGTCTAATTATACTAATTTTTATGGGAATTATTTTGCCTAAAGTTTTTGAAATAGGATTGAATTATTTTGCAGGTAGTGCAAATATATACGAAAATAGTAAACTAGTTTATAAATCTATTAACAAACAGATAGAAATATTGTATAATTATTTACACCTATTTATGTTGTTTTTAATTTAAGTTGTTATAATTTTAATGCTTTTATGATATTATAAAAGGTGCCACTATTAAATTTTTATGTTATGCAAATTTAATGGTTAGGCACTTAATTTGTTTTAATAATTAATTAAAGATTAATTATAGTTATTTAAGCAAATTTAGAGTGGATAATTGAAAAATAAAGATACATACTTAATATTATAATATAAGTATGTAAATTAAAAAAGTTGTAGAGGAAGGAGAGTATCATGAATAGAAAAGTAGTTTTAATAATATTAGACAGTGTAGGAGTAGGAGAGCTTCCTGATGCAAAAGCTTATGGAGATGAAGGAAGCAATACTTTAGGAAATATAGCAAAACATATTGACGGATTTACATTAAACAATTTAGAAAAATTAGGATTGGGATTAATAGAGGGATTAGATAGCATTAATTCTATAGAGAGCCCAATTGGTGCTTATGGTAGATGTGCAGAATTATCTAAAGGTAAGGACACAATAACTGGGCATTGGGAGATAGGTGGAGTCATTTTAGAAAATCCACTAAACACTTATCCAAATGGATTTTCTAAAGAGATTATGGATGAATTTGAAGAAAAAATTGGTAGAAAAACTTTAGGTAATGTGGTTGCTTCAGGTACAGATATAATAGAAAAACTTGGAGAGGAGCACATGAAGACTGGATATCCAATAATATATACATCAGCAGATAGTGTGTTTCAAATAGCTGCTCATGAGGATATAATTTCAATAGATGAGTTATATAAAATGTGTCAAATTGCTAGAGATATGTTAGTTGGAGATAAAATGGTGGGTAGAGTTATTGCAAGACCATTTATAGGTAGTGGAAAAGGAGATTTTACTAGAACTAGCAATAGACATGACTATGCTCTTGAACCTTTTAATAAAACTATGCTTGAATATATCAGTGAAGCGGGTCAAGAAGTTATGTGCGTGGGTAAAATAAAAGATATATTCACTGGAAAAGGTGTTACTCAATCAGTATCTATTAAAAATAATATGGATGGAGTGGATAAAACCTTAGAGTTTATGAAAACTCCTAATAATGGATTGATATTTACTAATCTAATTGATTTTGATATGAAATATGGACATAGAAATGATGTAGAAGGTTATGGTAAGGCTTTAGTTGAATTTGATGAAAGAATGCCAGAGATTATGGAAGCATTAGATGAAAACGATGTACTAATAATTTCAGCAGATCATGGTTGTGATCCAACTACTGAGAGTACAGATCATTCAAGGGAATATATACCTGTTTTAGTATATGGAAAAAATCTAAAACAAAACGTAGAACTAGGAACTAGGAAAGGTTTTTCAGATATAGGTAAAACAATATTAGATTTACTTCAAATTGAAAACTCTTTAATAGGTGATAGTTTTATTAGTTTATTAAAATAAATATACAACAGAGGAGAATTTAAATATGGATTTAAAAGTTATAAAAGAAAGTGTTGATTTTATAAAAAGTAAATTAAACTATGAGCCAGAAATAGGAATTATTTTAGGTTCTGGATTAGGAGATATGGCAGATACAGTTGAAGAGAGAATAGTAATAAAGTATTCAGAAGTACCAAATTTACCTGTATCTACAGTGCATGGTCATGCTGGTCAATTTGTCATTGGGAAATTAGGCAATAAAAAAGTAATAATGATGCAAGGTAGATTTCATTATTATGAAGGTCATTCCATGGCTTCATTGGCCCTTCCAATTCACATAATGAAGTATATTGGGGTTAAATCCTTAATAGTTACAAATGCTTGTGGAGGAGTTAATACAAGTTTTGAACCAGGTGATTTAATGTTAATTACAGATCATATTAACTTTACTTCTTCAAATCCGCTTATTGGTAAGAATGAAGAGGAAATAGGACCAAGATTCCCAGATATGTCTACTGCCTATGATAGAGAGTATTTAAACCTAGCTAAACAGGTTGGGATAGAAATGAATATGAAATTAAAAGAAGGAGTTTATATGATGTTCACAGGTCCAGTGTATGAAACTCCAGCTGAGGTAAGATTTGCAAGAATAGTTGGAGCGGATGCTGTTGGAATGTCTACAGTACCTGAGGTAATAACAGCTAATCATTGCGGATTAAGAGTTTTAGGTATATCTTGTATAACAAATATGGCAGCAGGAATTCTTGACCAGCCATTAAATCATGAAGAAGTAATAGAGACTTCTGCTAAAGTTAAAACTAACTTCATAGCATTAGTCAATGGAATAATTGAAAAGATGTAATGTAAATAATCTAGACACAGTAGTACTATTGCTACTGTGTTTTGAGTTAAAAGTATGCTTTAGGAGGTGAAGTTTTTAGTAAAACTAAAAACAGAATATTATGAGAATGTATGATTTAATTTTAAAAAAGAGAAATGGGCTAGAATTAGCCACAGAAGAAATTAATTATTTTGTAAATGGATATACAGATGGAAGTATTCCAGATTACCAAGTCTCTGCGTTGTTAATGGCGATTTACTTTAAAAAAATGAATGAAAGAGAAACATCCGATTTAACCATGGCTATGGTTAATTCAGGGGACATATTAGATCTTAGCGATATAGATGGAGTAAAGGTCGATAAACATAGTACTGGAGGCGTAGGTGATACTACTACTTTAGTACTAGCACCTATGGTTGCAGCCTTAGGAATACCTGTAGCAAAAATGTCCGGTAGAGGTCTTGGGCATACTGGAGGAACAATAGATAAATTAGAATCATTTAAGGGATTTTCAGTTGAAATGCCAAGAGAGGAATTTGTTAATAATGTTAATACTCTAAAAGTGGCACTAGTAGGTCAAACTGGACAATTAGCTCCTGCAGATAAGAAGCTATATGCTCTTAGAGATGTAACCGCTACTGTAGATAACGTTTCACTAATTGCTTCTAGTATAATGAGTAAAAAAATTGCAGCAGGTGCAGATTGCATAGTTCTTGATGTAAAGGTTGGGGAAGGTGCTTTTATGAAAACTCCAGAAGCAGCAGAAGAGTTAGCTAAAGCTATGGTATCTATAGGAAATAATGTGGGACGTAAAACTGTTGCAGTTATTTCTGATATGGATCAGCCTCTAGGATTAGCTATTGGAAATGCTTTAGAGGTTGAAGAAGCTATAGATACTTTAAAAGGTCATGGACCAGAGGACTTAGTTGAGCTAGTATTGACATTGGGAAGTAACATGGTAATGCTTGCTGGAAAAGCATCAAATGAAGAAGAAGCAAGGAAGTTATTGAAAGATACTATAACTTCAGGAGCTGCTATAAAGAAATTAAAAGAGTTTATTAAAGCTCAAGGTGGAGAAATAGATTGTATAGATAACCCATCCTTATTTCCTAAAGCTAAATATGTAGTTCCAGTATTGGCCGAAAAAGATGGAGTTGTTAAAAAAATTCATGCTGAAGCCATGGGAATTGTAGCTATGGAATTAGGAGCAGGTAGAGCTACTAAAGAAAGCATAATTGATTTAGCTGTAGGAATAGTTTTAAACAAGAAAAGAGGACAAAAAATAAAAAATGGAGATGTCCTTGCATATATTCATAGTAATGAAGAATCCTTAGTCGAAAAGGCAAAAGAAGGAATATTAGAAAATTATGAAATAGTAGACGAGTATGAAGATAATATTCCATTAATTCACAATATAATAAGATAGCTTTTAAAAGATCAGAAAATTTTTTCTGATCTTTCTTATTTAAGGATAATATAAATTATTTGGGTAAAAATAATTTCATAATAATTACTTTGGAGGTTAGTTATGAAGAAAAAGTATTTTCTAAGTGTAATATTATCTTTAATTTTTACCATACAAGTATCCATAAGTCCTATAGTACTTGCAAATCCTGAAAGAGGTGAAAAAAAAGAGGGGAAAGAATCTACTAATGCTGTAGGTTTTGAACCTCAGGCAAAATCAGTGATATTAATTGAACCTAATTCAGGAAAGGTCATATACGAAAAAAATTCTCATGAGAAGTTTGCACCAGCATCTGTAACTAAAATTATGACTATGCTTTTGGCTATGGAAGCTATAGACAGTGGAAGAGTAAGTCTTACAGATAAAATAGTTTGTAGTGAAAAGGTAAAATCTATGGGCGGAAGTAGTATGATTCTGGATACAGGAGAAGTTAGGACCGTAGAAGAAATTTTAAAGGGAATCGCCATTGCTTCCGGAAATGACGCGGCAGTTGCTATGGCAGAATTTTTAGAAGGTAGTGAAGAGGCTTTTGCAGTAAAGATGAATGAAAAAGCTAAAGAGTTAGGAATGAATGATACTAGTTTTAAAAACTGTACAGGATTAAGTGCAGATGGACATATGACCACGGCATCAGATATATCCAAAATGTCTATGGCTCTTTTAAAGCATCCCACCATATTAAAATATTCTTCTATATATATGGAAACTATTTCTGAAGGAAGGAATACACCTATAGAATTAGTTAATCATAATAAATTAGTTAGATTTTATAAAGGCTGTGATGGTTTAAAAACAGGATTTACTCAAGAGGCTATGTATTGTATATCTGCCACTGCTCTTAGAGATGGCGTTAGAATGTTAGCTGTTATAATGGGAGCTCCAAGCTATAAGCAAAGAAATGCAGATGCTAGTAAATTAATGGATTTTGGATTTGCAAAGTATCAAAGTAAAAAATTGGTAGCTAAGGATGAAGAGGTAGAAAAGATTCCTTTAAATAAAAGTGGAGATAAATTTTATATTGCTAAAGCCAAAGATGATCTTCAAATCATCTTTGAAAAAGGAACAACAGGAGACATAACTAAAAAACTCTCTATAAATCCTGACATAAAGAAAATTAAAGCTGGAGACGTAATAGGAAATTGTGAATACTATATGGGAGATAATTCAGTGGGTAAGGTTGAGCTATATAGTGATAGAGATGTAAAACAATCACAAATATTAAATAATATTAAAGATATGTTTACAAAATTATTCGAGCACGCAGTTTAATAAATAGAAAAACTCCTATATAATACTTAGGAGTTTTTCTATTTATATATTTGTTTATAAATGATACAATTAATGGGAGTACAATTAAGGGGGGATTATATGGATATAGAGCAAAGAAAAAAACTCATACTTAGTGGAAATATGTATAAAGCTATAATAACGTTAGCAATTCCTATAATGATTAATAATCTTATACAAACCTTATATAATTTAGCAGATGCATTTTGGGTAGGGAAAATTGGCTCAGTAGAGGTTGCAGCCACGGGATTTGTATGGCCAGTAAACTTTTTATTTATTTCTTTGGGTATGGGTATATCTATTGCGGGAACTGCATTATTATCTAGATTTATTGGAGCTGGAAAAAATGAAGAAGCAAATAGTTATGCTAGCCAGCTATTAGTTTTAGCGTTAATTTCTTCAGTTATATTTACTATTATAGGTGTAATTATAACTCCTACTGTGATTAGACTTATGGGAGCAGAGGGAATGTTAGCAGTCCACAGTATAACCTATTTGCAAATTGTATTTTTTGATACACCACTAGTTTTTATTTTTTTTGTTTTTAATTCAATAATGATAGCGCAAGGTAATACTGTAGTTCCAACAGTATTAAGTGGAATAAGTGCGGTATTAAATGTTATACTTGATCCTATTTTTATTTTCACTTTTAATTTAGGAGTAGCAGGAGCTGCTATAGCAACAGTACTATCAAAGGCTGTATTAATAGTTGCTATAATATATTTTTTAAAAGTAAAAGGTAGTGTTATTAAACCATCCTTTAAGAACTTTAGGTTTAATAAAAATATAATAAAACAAATTTTAAAAGTAGGAGTTCCATCGGCTTTAGGGCAATCAGGATCAGCTGTTGGGTTTATGATTCTCAATGGATTTATTGTTTCCTATGGAACAGCTACCATGGCAGCCTTTGTTGTAGTTAATAGGATTACTTCACTTATAATGCAACCAGCTATGGGAATAGGAGCTGCATTGACAACAATAGTTGGGCAAAACTTAGGAGCTAAACAGGAGCAGAGAGCTGAAGAAGGATTTAAAAAATCTATTAATTTTACAGTGATATTTTCAGTCATAGGATGTATATTTTTATTAATATGGGACACTCAAGTAATTAACTTTTTTATGCAGGCAAAGGATGATATAGAAGTAATAGAGCAAGGAATAACGTTTCTTTGGTATATTACAGCATCAATGCCATTAATGGGGATATTTAGTGTGCTACAAGGGGTATTTCAGGGATCAGGACATACGAAGTACTCTATGGCTATGGAGATTGGTAGACTGTGGCTTGTGAGAATACCTATGATTTTGATGTTTAAATATATATTTCCCCAAGTTGGAGCACAAGGTATATGGTTTTCTATGAGTTTTAGTAATCTAATTGTATGTATATATGGATATTGGATATATAGAAAAGGTCATTGGAGAAAGAATGTTATACAAAGTAGAGAGATTATTTTAGAGGCATAGACATGCATGGAATTTATTAAATATATAAACTTGACCTCCTTAGAGTTCTAATAGCTAAGGAGGTCAAGTTTATATAGGTGAAAAGCTTGAACAGTTAGTTTCAGTATACAATTGAACATTATTAATGCCTGTTACATTAATACAATCTAGCTGACAAAGATTATTTTTATTATAAACGCAGCTATTTACTTTACATATCAAGCAATGGCATTCCTCACCGCCGTTGGTACTATTAGTTAAATCACTATAGTTTCTCTTATCTAAGAAAGAACTACAGCAGGTATCAGAATCACTTTGAGATCCTCTTCCATTAATATCTACACGAGCAGCATAACAAGTACGAGATTTATTGTGAGAACAATTTTCAACACTACAAACAATAGAATTCATTTTTCTACCTCCTTTTATTCTAATATTAGTATTTCCAGAGATAGTTCAGTTATAAGTAATTTTGATTAATTAAAGTGAATAATTTATGGTATTATATAATAGAAATAATAAATAAAATATGTGATGGTGAGAAAATGAATAAATTATTATTGGCAGAAAAACCTTCTGTAGCTAGAAATATTGCAGAAGCATTAGGGTGTAAAACAAGGAAAAATGGATATCTAGAAGGGAATGGATATATTGTAACTTGGGCATTTGGTCATTTACTTACCTTATTTGATTGTAAGGATTATGATCCCAAATTGGCATTATGGAGTTTTGAAAATTTTCCATATATACCTGAGAAATTTAAATATAAAGTGAAAAATCAAAATGATAACAAGAATGCAATTGATGAAGGAGCTAAAAAACAACTTGAGATTATCCATGAACTTATAAATAGAGAAGATGTAGTAGAGATAATATCGGCTACGGACTTTGATAGAGAAGGTGAACTTATTGCCTTATTAATATTTCAATATTTAAAGGTTAATAAACCTATATATAGAATATTAATTAATGAATGGACTCCAACAGAAATTAAAAAGGGCTTAGAGAATCTAAAGCCTGATGAAGAAATGAAATGGTTACAGGATGCTGGGATTAGTCGACAATTAGCGGATTGGGTTATTGGTATAAACTTTACTTCTATAGCTACTATGAAATATACAAGAGGTAAGGGAAATATACTTAATATAGGAAGAGTATTAATGCCTACTCTTAAAATGATATATGATAGGGAAATGCAGATAAAGAATTTTAAAGTGGAGGAATCCTTTGAGCTAAATGCTACCTTTAAAAACGAAAGTGGTAGCTATAAAGGGAAATTCTTTCATGGGAAAAAAGATAAATTTTCTAATAAAGAAAGTGTTGAGAGACTAAAGGATGAAATACAAGGAAAACCTGGAAATATAATAGAAAAGAGCGTGGAGATAAAAAAAGAAAATCCACCTAGTTTATTTAATTTAAGTAATCTGCAAGGATATGTAACAAGTAAATATAAAGGGTTCACTGCAGACAAGGTATTAAAAGTAGCACAGAGCTTATATGAGAAGAAGCATATAACGTATCCTAGAACTGAAAGCACTGCATTGGAGGAGAGTATAGTTGATAAGGCAAAAAATGTTTTGCAGGTATTAAAAAAAGATTTAAATTTTAAAGATGAGATTATTTTTAGTGTTTCTAAAAAGGTATTTAATAATGAGAAGGTAGAGAGCCATAGTGCCATTATCCCCACATACATTATTCCTAAAAACTTAAATCCAGATGAGAGAATCGTATATGATGCTATTAAAAATAGATTTATTTCACAATTTATGCCTTCAGCAGAATATGAAAATACAGAAATTATTACTAGCGTACTTGGAGATAATTATGAACGATTATTTTCTACTAAAGGTAAAATACTAAAAGAAAAAGGCTGGTTTAAACTTTATGATGAGAATAAAAAAGATGAATTATTGCCACCAGTAGAAAAGGGTCAGGAAGTAAAGATGGTGGAGTTAAAGGTAACGAGTAAAAAAAGTAAACCACCTGCACATCATACAGAAAAAACTTTGCTAAAAGCAATGGAAACCTGTGGAAAGAATAACAACAGCAATGAAGAAGATGAAAAAGAGGAAGAATCAGAAGTGTTATATGGATATTCTATAGGAACTGCAGCTACTAGAGCCGAAACCATAAATAAATTAAAATATGCAGGGTATATTTTAGCTAAGGGAAAATCTTTATTGATTACTGAAAAAGGAAATAAGTTGATTGAAACCTTTCCTTTAAAGGAGTTAATGGATACTGATTATACAGGAATATTAGAAAAAAAGCTTTATGATATTGAAAAAGGTAATTTCAAAAAAGAAGATTTTTTAAATGATATTTTTAAATTCACTAGGAATGGTGTGATAAAAATTAAAAGACATAGAAGTGAGCTTATTTGTGATACTAGAGAAAAGACTGCTAAGGAATAAACTATTTTCATCAAATTAAGTATTTAATTTAAAAAATTTAGTGCTTTAATTTGTAAGATTATAATTTAATAAGGAGGGATTATAATGTTAACTTATTTAATTATATTTATGGCAAAGATATTAGAGGTTTCTTTTGCCACAGTACGTATGGTATTACTTACAAGAGGAGAGAAGTTATATGCTTCAATCATTGGATTTGTAGAAGTAACAATTTGGTTATTAGTAGTAGGAAATGTATTAAATGGAATTCAAGAGGATCCAATAAAAATTGTAGTATATGCATTAGGATTTTCATGCGGAAATTATCTAGGTTCATTAGTAGAAGAAAAATTAGCGTTAGGAGTTATAACACTTAATGTTATTGTATCAGAAGAAGATGGAGAGGTACTATTAAAGTATCTAAGAGATGCTGATGTGGGGGTAACATCAATTCAAGGTGAAGGTCTTAATAGTAAAAAAATACTTCTTATGATACATGTAAAAAGAAAGAGAAAAAAAGAAATATTAAAGCTTATTGAAGATTCAGATGTTAAATGCGTGGTTTCAATAACAGACACTAAAACTGTATATGGTGGATATGGAATAAGAAAATAGAATATATTTTAATTTATAAGAAGTGACTCTATAGAAATAATTAATAAAAGCTGTACTCTTCATTATTAGAGTACAGCTTTTATCGTATAAATCATATCTTATAGATAACTAAAGGGAAAGTAACACCTATTTGTTTAAGTACATATATATATCATATATGTTGCAATCTTCAATAGTTAATATATAAAAAATCCTTATGAGCTATATTTAAATATATTTATTGCAACTATATTATGAGGATACTTAAGGAGGAAAACTATGCAAACTAGAAGTGAAAGAAATTTGAAAGGAATAGATATATCACATTGGCAAGGGGAGATGGATTTTTTAAAAATAAAGTCCAATGGAATTAAGGTTGTCTATATCAAAGCAACTGAGGGACTTAATTTTATAGATAATTATTTAACAAAGAATTATGAAGGTGCAAAAGCTCAGGGATTATTAGTAGGATTTTATCATTACTTTAAACCAAGTGTAGATGCTAGGGCACAAGGAAGGTTTTTTGTCAATTCTATTGGTAAAAAAAAATATGATTGTAGATTAGCATTAGATATTGAAGTTACAGATGGGCTTAAGTCGGAGGATTTAACTGCAATGTGTATAACTTTTTTAGAGGAAGTTAAGAAGCTAACAGGAAAAGAAGTGGTTGTATATACTTATACAAGTTTCGCAAATACAAGTTTAAATAGTAAATTAGCAGCTTATCCACTATGGGTAGCTCATTATAATGTAACTACTCCAGGTTTAAATAAAATTTGGAATGATTGGATAGGATTTCAATATACAGATCTAGGAAGAATTACAGGTATTAATGGCAGATGTGATTTAAATGAATTTACAGAAGAAATAATTATAAATACAGATAATAATGTAGAAAAGAATTTAGAAAATATTAGTATAAAATCTATTAATTATAGAATAAAAAGAGAAGAGTCATTAGCTATGATAGCTAATAGATAAAGTATAACTTGATAAAGGTCAACTTATGAAACTGGAATATATAATCCAAGTGTATATAAATAGACATAAGTAATTATATAGATGAATAAATGAAAAATACTTGAATGATTAATTAAGATGTTGCTTAGTTAACTTAAAAAATTTACCCTAAGAAAAGTTTTTCTTAGGGTAATAATTTTAAAAAGCCAATCTATTTCCATATTGGTAATAATAGAAAGTTATAAAATATAGCCTAAAAATTAAATTTATTCCATTGAGGAAATAATCCATATAGACCGCCTGTATGGATAAATAAAATATTTTTAGCATTTTTAAAAGTTCCTTTTTTTATTTCATTTACTAATCCGTAGAAAGCTTTACCAGTATAGACAGGATCCAGCACAATTCCTTCTAGAGCCGCTATTTCTTTGATAAATTCTATTTGTTCTTTAGTTGGAAATCCATAACCTTCTCCTACATATCCATCAATTATACAAAGTTCTTCACTTTTAATTACTTTATTAAAATCACAATAGGCTCTACTTTCATTTATTATTTCAAGAGTTTTATGTTTAAAATATTCTGCTGTATCACATATATTAATTCCAGCTATTATAGATTCATTATTATTTAGCAATGTATTTCCAAGCACTAAGCCACCATAGGTGCCAGCAGAACCAACAGTAACGCCAATTACATCGAATTTTACGTTTAGAGAATCCTCATCTTTCATTATTTCCTGCATTCCATGAAAGTATCCAAATAAACCAATACCATTAGATGCACCTTCAGGTATTATGTAGGGTTTAAAACCATCTTTTTCATATTGATTTTTAATTTCATTCATCATATCAGTTCTATGATTTTTATATTGATCAGGAGTTATAAATTTTATTGTGGCATTAAATAATTTATCTAATAGAAGGTTGCCTTGATAAACTCCATCATCTTCTCCTCTTAGAAGAAGAACAGATTTTAAACCTAGCTTAGCAGCACATTGAGCAACAGCCCTACAGTGATTAGATTGAGAGCCACCACATGTTATAAGAACATCACAGCCATTATCTAAGGCTTCTTTAAGTGAAAATTCTAGCTTTCGTATCTTATTACCAGACACCTCTATTCCAGTACCATCATCTCTTTTAAGAAATATATTTACCCCCAATTCTTCAGAAAGTTTAGGGAGTTTCTCTACTTTAGTTGGTAAATTTGCTAAAGATATTCTGTCAGGTATTTTAATCATAATCAATTCCTCCTTTGATATATTCATATTTAATTATATCAGAGTAATAGGAGGGTGTACCAATAAAGATTTAAACAAAGTAAATAAAAAAAAGTTTCCTGAATATACAGAAAACTTTTCAATATTAAAGTATTAGTTTTAAGCATTTATTTCCTCATCTATAGCCTCTAAATTATCAGACCATAGATATTTTTTAGTTTCGCTTACAATTACGCCATTAAGTGCAAGCAAGCATATTAAGTTAGGTATAGCCATCATTCCATTGGCAATATCTGATAAGTTCCAAATTACATTTAGGTTGAATACACTACCTACAAATACCATAATTACATAAACAATTCTATAAGGAATAATTGCCTTTTTACCAAATAAATATTCCATAGCCTTTTCAGCATAGTAAGACCAACCAAGAATTGTTGAGAAAACAAAGCATAATAGGCCTACTGTTAAAACTATTGGACCAATTACAGGAATTAAGCTAAACGCAGCATGAGTTAATTCTCCACCATTTAGCCCTTTGTTCCAAACTCCAGTATTTACAAGTACAAGTCCTGTCATAGCACAAACTACAACTGTATCCCAGAAAGTACCAGTAGCAGATACAAGAGCTTGTTTTACTGGATTTCTAGTTTGAGCAGCAGCAGCAACTATAGGAGCACTACCAAGACCGGATTCGTTTGAGAACAATCCTCTAGCAATACCAAATCTCATAGCCATAAGCATTCCGCCGCCAACAGCACCACCAGTAATAGCTTTAGGAGAGAAGGCACTTGTTATTATTAAAACTAAGGTCTCAGGAATAGTTGAAGCGGTCATAATTAGTATAATTGTACATCCAGCAACATAGAAAAGAGCCATAAAAGGTACTAGTATATCACATACTCTAGCTATGCTTTTTATTCCACCAATGATAACTATTGCAGTTAAAATAGCCATAACTATACCAGAAGCCCATAATGGAATGTTAAATGAAGTTCTAAGCATGGTTGAAATAGAGTTTGCTTGAACAGCACAGCCTATACCAAAAGCAGCTAAACTTGTAAAAGCAGCGAAAAGAATAGCTAACCATTTTTTACCCATACCTCTTTCAATTACATACATAGGTCCACCAGCCATGGTTCCATCTGAGGTTTTAACTCTGTATTTAACAGAAAGTAATCCTTCTGCATATTTAGTTGCAATACCAAATACTCCTGTAAGCCATGTCCAAAGCACTGCACCAGGTCCACCTAGGGCAATAGCGGTACCAACACCTACGATGTTTCCAGTTCCAATGGTTGCAGCAAGAGCTGTGCAAAGAGCACTGAACTGACTAACATCTCCTTCAGCAAAATCGTCTTTAGTTACAGACAATTTGATAGCTTTAAAGATGTATCTTTGAATGAATTTTAGTTTAAAAGTTAAAAATAAATGAGTCCCGAATAGAAGAATAATTAATGGATACCCCCACAAAAATGATGCAGCATTGCTAATAAACTCCGCCATAATAAAAAAATACCCCCCTGTAAAAAAATTTATATAATATAAATATATTCACAATATGAATATATTATGAATTATATATGAAAAATATTGCAAAAAAAACGTACCCTAAAAATGAAAAATAATTTTGAAAATATACTTGAATTTCTGTAACATTAAGAATTAAGCTGTTTATTAAGTAAGATTATATCATCGAAAAATTTGCAAAACAAGCTAAATTTTCAGAATATTTGAATTTTTGATAAAGTATTTGTAAATCATCACATTAAGAATTATAAAATAGCATTTAGTATTTATAAAAATAAGATTTGTTAAAAATAATACAAAATGAAATAGATAAATTTATAACTTGCAATACGGAGATATGTAAAATATATAAATAATAATTATTATTTGTTGACATAAATTATTTGATACAATATAATAATCACATAGAGATCATAAAAGAAGATTCAGTGAGTTGAATATAAAATGTAAGTATTAGGGAGGAATAATATTATGAAAAAGTTTGTTTGTACAGTATGTGGATATATACATGAAGGAAATACAGCGCCAGAAAGCTGCCCAGTATGTAAAGTATCATCAGATAAGTTTATAGAAAAAAATGAAGGTGCAATAGCTTGGGCAGATGAGCATAGAATAGGAATTGCAAAAGATATAGATCCTGAAGTTATAGAAGGATTAAGAGCTAACTTTGTTGGAGAGTGTACAGAGGTTGGAATGTATCTTGCTATGAGTCGTCAAGCAGATAGAGAAGGGTATCCAGAGATTGCTGAAGCTTACAAGAGAATAGCTTTTGAAGAAGCAGAGCATGCAGCTAAGTTTGCTGAATTGTTAGGTGAAGTAGTATCTGAGGATACAAAAACTAATCTTCAAATGAGAGTAGATGCAGAACATGGAGCGTGCCAAGGTAAAAAAGATCTAGCAACTTTAGCTAAGAAGTTAAATTTAGATGCTATCCATGATACAGTGCATGAAATGTGTAAAGATGAAGCTAGACATGGAACTGCATTTAATGGATTATTAAAAAGATATTTTTAACAAATTATATATTTAAAATAGCATAATATTTGAAACACCATATAAATAATAAGAATTAATAAAAAAGACTTTGCAAATTGCAAAGTCTTTTTTACATGGAGCAGGTGAAGGGAATCGAACCCTCGCCAATAGCTTGGGAAGCTAATGTACTACCATTATACTACACCTGCATAACTATAACTATAATTATATTATACTCCAAATGCATAATATGTAAAGAGTATAATTATAAATTGTTGTAAATAAAGATGCTATGCAGGCATAAAATAGGTTATTTAATTAACAATTTTTGTTAATATTCTGCAATAAATTAGTAATGTAGTCATTAGAAATAAAATCTTGATTTTTTAATTTCCTTATAAATTCTACTAAAGATGGATTTATAAGCATGAATTCTTCTACATCTAAGGGAAGAGAGTTTCTAGTTTCAGCAGCCAAGTCAAAAAATAAATTTAGTTCCTTCTTATTATAGTTAATATCAAAAATATTCGTTAAAAGAATAAGAGTTTCCTTGGGAAAAGCATATCTTTTCCCATTCTCTACATCAGCTAGATAGGTTAAGCTTATATCTAATTTTTGAGCCATAGTTCGAAGGCTCCATCCTTTTTCTTTTCTTCTTTCCTTAATATAATCGCCAAAAGTAATATTATAATTTTCCATAAATAATACCTCCTTATAAACATAGTACGCTTAACAGCTTAATAATTCAAGTAAAAATAGTATATCTACAAATATTTATTCATATAAATATAGAAAAGTTAAAATTATTATGGGGGATATATATGAAAACAAGAAAAGCATTAGGTAATTTTATAATATGTGCATTATTTGCGATCCTTTTTAACATTCTCGTTTTAATTTTGAAAGGAGAACAGGCAGGTATTGAATTTTTAGGAGGATACTTGATTGAACTTAGTTTAAGTTTAGACAATCTATTTTTATTTTTAATGGTTTTTTCTAGCTTTGGTATACCTAGCAGATATCAGAAAAGAGTATTAAATTATGGTGTTTTTGGTGCTATAATTTTAAGATTAATTTTTATATTATTAGGAGTGTCTGTTGTTAACAAGTTTCATTGGGTTTTATATTTCTTTGGAATTTTATTAATACTTAGTTCTCTTAAAATGATATTTAAGGTAGATAAAGAAATAGATTTCAAAAGAAGTTATATATATAAGGGATTAAGATTTATAATTCCATTTACAGATAGTTTAGTTGGAGAAAAATTTTTTGTAAGAAAGAATAAAATTTTATATGCAACACCTTTATTTGCTATACTTCTAATTATAGAGATGTCAGATATTTTATTTGCAATAGATTCTATACCTGCAATTTTTTCTATAACCACAGATCCATTTATTGTGTATACCTCGAATATCTTTGCAATACTTGGATTAAGAAGTTTATATTTTATTTTAGTAAAAATAAATAACATGTTTAAATATGTACAGTATGGAGTAGCTGGCATTTTAATGTTTACAGGTATAAAACTATCTATATTATATTTTAATATAGAGATACCGGTAATGAATTCTATACTGGTAATAGTTATAATACTTATAATAAGTATTATAATTTCCCTCATCAGTGAAGCTATAGCGTGTGTATCTAATAAACTTAATTAAAAGGAGAGAGGAATCTCTCCTGATTTTACATATCAAGCCAATTAGCAGATCCCTTGTAGAAAAACTCAGTGTGTCTACATTTAGGACAAACATATACATCAAAAATTAAATGTTCCTCATAATCAAACAAGGTGGCGAATAATCCTCTATTGTTATCTTGAGAGTCAAACCTGTACTCCTTTAAGTATTTCATTTCATTATTACAGCGGACACAATTAATTAAATTATTATCATTCATAAAAGACAGCTCCTTTTTAGTTTTATTACAATATATATTTATACATATGAGTTCTAATTCCTTTACTTTAGTAGAATTTTAGTTATTATTAGAGTATAATTTTATGGGATAACAACTTATCATAAAAGGAGTAATATATGTCACTTAGTATTAAGATATCTAATTTTGAAGGTCCATTTGATTTGTTACTACATCTTATTAAAAAAAATCAGATGGATATTTATAATATAAGTATTTTTGAAATTACGAAACAATATCTAGGATATTTAGATCAGATGAAGGAAATGGATTTGGATATTACCTCTGAATTTATAGTAATTGCGGCTACTTTAATTGAAATTAAATCTAAGTTTCTACTTCCTAAAAATAAACTAGAAGATAAAGAGGTAGAGGAAAAAGATGAAGCCAAAGAACTAATAGATAAACTAGTTCAATATAAAAAATTTAAAATGGCAGCAGAATTCTTAGGAGAAAAAGAAAGATATTCTGGCATAATGTATACAAAAAAACCTGAAATTATTGAACCTATAAAAAATCAAAAGGATGAGATAAAGAATTTATTTAAGAATATAACTATGATAGATTTATATAATATTTATAATGAACTAATAAAGAATTATAGTGAAAAAATGAATTTAGAAACTAATTTTGAAGATAGAATAAAAGTTGAAGTATATAAAATTGAAGATAAGATGGAAGAACTTAAATCAGCGATATTACAGAAAAGGAAACTTAGTTTTAATGAATTTATTAATAACTCAAAATCTAAAACTGAAATAATAGTAACTTTTTTAGCACTGTTAGAATTAGTGAAGCTTAGAAACGTAGTTGCAATTCAATATGGCAACTTTAATGAGATTTATTTAGAAAGGATAGATACTAATGAATAATATTTCTTTTAAAGAAATTCAGATAGAACAAGAAGGCAATAAAGACATATATTTTTCCATAATTGAATCTCTATTATTTGTAAGTGGGGATCCATTACCACTGGATACTATAGCGTCTATTTTAGAGTGTTCTTTAGAATTTACTAAAGGATTGTTAGAAGACCTTATAAGTAAATACGAGGTGGATGAAAATAGGGGAATAAAGATAGTGAAGTTAAACGAAGAATATCAATTAGTTACAAAGCCTATAAATAGTGAATATATACAGAAATTATTAAAAACTAATGTAAGACAATCCCTTTCAAGAGCTTCCTTGGAGACCCTAGCAATCATAGCATATAGACAACCTATTACTAGAGTTGATATTGAAGAAATAAGGGGAGTAAAAAGTGATAGGGCTATATATACTCTTTTAGAAAAAAGTCTTATTAGGGAAAGTGGAAAGAAGGAAGTCATAGGGAAACCTAATCTTTATGCTACTACAAAGGAGTTTTTAAAGCATTTTGGATTTACATCTTTAGAAGAACTACCATCTATTGAAGAATTTATAGAGGAAATAGAAAATGATAATCATTAAAAATGCTAGCTACATAAATTTATGTAGCTAGCATTTTAGTAATGGAATATATAATTTTTTGATTATTCGCATGGATCACAAGGGTTATATAGAGGACTATTGTGATCATTTGAGTTATTAAAATTTTTTTCAGGACTATTATTTTTAAATAGATCTTTTAGCATATCAACCATTTGAGGAATTGTATCAACTATCTTATCATAAGTATTGTCTTGGTCTACGGGTAATATCCTAATGGAGCCATTTCTAACTACTAAAAAGCCAACAGGTTTTATAGATATGCCAGCTCCAGAGCCTCCACCAAAGGGATGCTTAGGATATGTATCTTTAATATTTCCACAGAATTCTGAACCCCCAGATGCAAAGCCAAAGGATACCTTTGAAATTGGAATGATAGTTGTACCATCAGGTGCAGTCACAGGATTTCCTATGACGGTGTCTACATCAATCATATCTTTGATGTTTTCCATAGTAGATTTCATTAAATTTTCTATTGGATGATTATCCATTATTAAATTCCTCCTTTAAATTATTCCTTACTAATTTTGAGGTTTTCTCATAAGATATCAAATTATATATAGTTTTTACCATAATATAAATTAGTTTAGCTATATTAATAAAAACTATACTGTTTATTTCAATATTAATAAAATTTTTATTGTAATTCATATTTATATAATATTTATATTTTTTAAGATTTAAAGGTAAATTAAGTATAGAAGGTAAAATAGAGAGTAATCCATGTAGAAATCCATAAGAAATAGCTGCTTTAGCAGCATCTTCAAAACCATAATCTATATCTATACTAAACTTTAGATTAAATTTTAATTTATTTTTGACGAATGTGGATAATATTATTTTTCCATGAATTAATTTGAACTTTTTTTCTTCACTTTCTACTTTACTTTTATAATCTTTATTCCGTACCTTATCTTTAGATTTTTTTGTCTTAGGTAAAACTGTTTTATTATATAGTTTCAATATGAAAATATTATTTCTATAAGTTAGTTTTATTTTTATAGGTATGGGAAACAATAATATCAATGTAACTATGGCTAAAATTAAAAAAAATTTATTCATTTAAATACCTCCATAGTTTTATATTTTAAATTATTTCCATTGAGTTAGGTTATATTCACTAATTTAAATTAAATTATCATAAAAAGGGGAGTTTAATGTGTATAAGAAGTTTATGGTTTTTATGTTAGTTATGATATTGATATGCTATAATTCAGTTTCCATTGTAATGGCTGCACCTTTTAGAGTAGATGCTGGCTCAGCTATTGCTATAGATGGCACCACAGGAGCAGTTCTTTTTAGTCAAAATAGTCATAAGGTAGTCCCTATGGCAAGTACTACAAAAATAATTACCTGCTTGGTTGCACTAAAGTATGGAGATCTTGACAAGGAGGTAGAAATATCTAAAACAGCAGCATCCATAAGAGGTTCTAAAGTAGGATATAAGTCAGGTGAGAAAATTAAAATAAGAGAACTTTTATATGGATTAATGCTGAAATCTGGAAATGATTGTGCTATAGCTATTGCAGAAGGAATTAGTGGGAGTATTGAAGAATTTTGTAAAGTTATGAATGAATATGCATTATCTATTGGCATAATAGATAGTCATTTTCAATCTCCGCATGGACTAGATAGTATAAGTCATTATTCCTCAGCTTATGATCTAGCTATAGCTACTATGAAAGCTAAAGAAATTCAAGAGTTTAACGACATAGTAAAAGCTAAGGTTGTAGATGAAAAGGAACATAATTTCACTAGAAGTTTCAATAATATAAATAAATTATTATATCAAGAGCCTAATTGCACAGGAGTTAAAACTGGATATACTGGTCAGGCTGGTAAATGTTTAGTAAGTTCCTTTGATATGAGTCCAGGAGAAATAATTGTGGTAACATTAAATTGTACTAATAGGTGGAATGAGAGCAAGAAAATTTATGATTACGTAAAAGAAAATTATGACTATAAACCTTTGGTAGCAAAAGATGAAATATTAGGAAAAGTTATGGTGGATAAAAATAAGTATGTAGATTTAATTGCTAAAGAAAATATTATATATCCTGTAAAGAAAGCTGAATCAATCAATGTTGAAGCAATTATACCAGAGTGCATAGTGACAAGACCAATCTTAAAGACTGAACCATTAGGAATGATATTAATATCTGATGAATCAGGAGTCAAATTTAGAGTTCCTCTATATCCTAAAGATGAGATTAAGAGTAGAGGCTTTAAAGAAAAAATATTAAAGTTATTAAATTAATTTTATATAATATATGAAAAATAATTCATAGGATTTACAATTCTATGGATTATTTTTTTATATGAGTAGCAAATATAAGATTCGGAAATATGCTGATAGTATAGTAAGTTAGGAGGATAATCCATGAGTTATGAACCCTATAATTGTGTAGACTGTGGAAGTGAGTTTTGTCCTTGTCATTTAGCGGAGTCTGGAAATTGTATTTTATGTTCTCATTTAGATGGAAAAGATTTCTGCGACTGTGTAAATTGGAATGGAGTTTGTATATACCAAGAATTTGTCCAAAATAACTATAAAGCAAAGGAAGGTAGAAAGTACAATAGGTTTCAGGTTATTAGTAAGGAAGATTTAACTAATAGCTTAACAAAGTTCAAAATAAAAGTTACTAAGAAGCTTGCCAGTGATTTAACATATCCAGGGGCTTTTATTTTTATAAGGAAAGAAGATAAGGAAAATAGTTATGATACACCTATATGTGTAATGGAAAGTGATACAGGTGATGATATTATTACCATAGTTATAGAAATGAAAGGATTAAAGACAAAAACTCTACAAACAGTTCAGGTAGGAGATAAGGTGTTAATTAAGGGACCATTTTGGAATGGCATATTAGGACTTAACTCTATATTAAATGCTAAAGGAAAAAATTGTTTACTTATCTGTAGAGGGATAGGCCAAGCGCCTATGGTACCTGTTATGAATAAGTTATATAGAAATGATAATAAACTGATTGTATTGCTAGATAAAGGATTAACTGAAAAAGTATTTATAGAACAAGAATTAGAGAGGTATAATGCTAAAGTTATTGAAATAGATAATATGATTCAGAATGGTATACTTATACCCAAATTTAGAAAATTAATTGAGGAAACAATAATAAAAGATAATGTTAATTTAGTACATTGTGACACTACAGACATTATAAGTTATCAGATTATGAAAATAGTAGAAGCCTTTCAGAGAGATTTGAGTTTTTCATGTAGTAATAACGAAAAAATGTGCTGTGGAGAAGGGGTTTGTGGTTGCTGTACAATTATGAATAATGATGAAAAGTTAAGAAGACTTTGTAAGATGCAAACAGATCCTAAATTTGTATTTGAGGGGAGGAGACTACTTTGAAGGTAATAGTAATAGGTGGCGGTTGGTCAGGATGTGCAGCAGCAATTACAGCTAAAAAAGCTGGGGCAGATGTAGAAATACTAGAGAAAACAGATTTACTTTTAGGACTTGGTAATGTTGGTGGAATAATGAGAAACAATGGAAGATATACTGCAGCTGAAGAGCTCATAGCACTAGGTGCAGGAGATTTATTTAATATAACGGATAGTAATACACTTCATAAAAATATTCAGTTTCCTGGGCATGATCATGCATGGCTCCTAATATTGCGTACATATGTTAAGGCTACTATTACCTAGCCTTAACATAGTTTATTGCTATTTTTTTAGTATGACCATTATATACTACATTCTTAACTAACATTGATAATAAGTATCTTTTTTCATTTAGTTCTAAAGTGTCAAATACTGTCCTAAATTTATTTAAGAGACTATTAATAAATTCAACATGTGAATTTTCTATTTCAATTTGCTTATTAGTGGTATTAGCTTTATTTAACTCTTCATTAAGATTATTTATATCTTTTCCAAGCTCATTTATTTTTTTCATTATGAAATCAGCTGCAGGTCCAACTGGAGCATTAGAGAGTTGCTCTAATAATGTATTCATCTGTCTAGTTTTAGTATCAATCTCAATTGTTATGTTTTTTATATTATTTATTACAGTTTTAGCATTATGAGAATTTATATTTTCAATAATATCTTCTACACTTGCAGATTTGATTGATTTTATAATATAATCTTCAATTTTAGGACCGTCTACATTTGGATTATCACAACGAGTTTTAGCACTATGGCATTTCATAGTACAAGTGTAATGGTAATTTCTAAATCCATTCTTATTCGGTCTATTATATGTTATTCTCATTCCAGAACCACAGACATCACATTTCAAAATACCGCCTAATAAAGCTCTTTTAGATGTACCTTCTCTAATACTAGCTTTGGATTTATTTTTATCTAGCATATCTTGTACTTTTAACCAATCATCTGCATCAATAACACCTTTATGATTAGCTACAGCAGAAATCCAATTTTCTGTATCATATTTTTTGTTTCCATTTTTCTTTCCATAAGTAATTATTCCATTGTCATTAGGTGAACCAATTGTTTGGATACCTTTCGATTGTAAATATTCAAATACCTTTTTATTACTTTTTACATATAAAGTATTCCTTAATGTATCATCAATGCTACGCTGAACTAATTGACCACCATTTTTTCCTTTAATATGATATTCTAGACAGTGTTTTTGTACTTTATGCAATGACATTTCTTTAATATATAAATTATATAATAGATTAACTAATTTAAGTTCTTCTTCAATAGGAACTAATTTTACCATAGAGTGTTCCTTAGAGTCTTCATCTATATATTTTATTCTTTCAGAGGAAAAACCTAAAGGAAGTTGACCGCCTAACCAACGACCTGTTTTAGCAAGCTCATACATATTATCTTTAATTCTTTCAGCTATAGTTTCCCTTTCAAGTTGAGCAAATACAGACGCTATATATATCATAGCTCTGCCCATTGGAGTTGATGTATCGAATTGCTCTTTTATACTAACAAAATCTATATCATTATTTTGAAGCATCTCAAGAGTGGATGAGAAATCAGCCACATTACGAGATATACGGTCTAATCTATAACAAATTAAGATATCAAATTTTTTAGATTTAACATCTTTTAATAATTTTTGAAATTTAGGTCTATTGGTATTTCCGCCAGAAAAGCCTTCATCTTCATAAATTAAAAACTCCATGTTTTCATTATTTTGTTTTAAATGAGTATTTGCATAATTTTTGCAAAGCTCAATTTGATTATCTATAGATTCACCAGTTTCTGTTTCTTTGGATTTTCTACTATATATTGCTATATTCATTTATTACACATCCTTATAAGTTTATAATCTGAGATAATTGCTCATATGGTATTTCAGCATAATGAGCTATTTGCTCTAAACACATACCTTCCAATTCAATTTTATCAAGATGTATATTCATCATTTTAAAAGCAAAATAATTAGCCTGTTTTTCTAATTTGTTTATATTAATAAAATTTCTATTAAATGCAGCAGTTTGTATATTTTTATGTAATGTAGCATGACCTAATTCATGAAATAATACAAATTTTTCACCTTGGGATGGAAGATCGTTTCTTATAAATACAACTTCCATTCCAACATAATTTCTAATATATAAACTATCATTTCCCTTTAGCAAGACACTATCATGTCCTGTTTTTCTTATTGTAATATTTAGGGAATCATATAGTTCATAAATATCATTAGTTTTATAGGTAATATATAGTTCTTTAATAATACTATTTATCCAAGAATACATTAAATCACCTACTTTTTATATTTATAGCTTATTAATTTCATCTGATTAAGTAATTCATTAGCAAACTCAATAATCTCCTCATTAGTCATTTCGTTAGTATCAAAACCACCATAACCCATAATAGCAGGCTGTTTGAGTATAAATTGCATAGCTGCTTCAGGTGTTTTAAATTCTCCTGTTTCAAAAAGTTCAACCTCTTCTTTTAATTGACCAGTTTTTATATTGTCATCAAATTCATATGCTAAAAGTTCTGAAATATTAATTTTAAATATTTGAGTCAATTTATTTAAAACTTCATCACTGGCAGAACTTCTACCACTTTCAATATCTCCTAAGTATGATCGAGAAATTCCTAAATTTTCTGAAAGTTCTTTTTGTGTAAGCTTTTTGCCAGTTTTTAAACTATATTCACTTCTCAATTGTTTAATTTTTAAACCTAATTTCTTTCCCATTTTAAAATCACCCTTCCTAGAATTCTTATATAAATCATAATACGTATTTTACGTCATTTTGTCAACGAATTAAAGAAAGATTAAGGAAAATAGAGGTAAAAAGAGTTAATTTATACAAATGACGTTAAATGACGTTAAAATAGATTTGAGCATAACGTCAATATGACGTAATATGTATTTGTAAGCAAAACTAAAGTAAATTAGTACAAAAGAAGGAGGTATATATTATGGCTGAATTATTTAAGAACTTATCATGGAATAAAAAAATGGAAGTCTTAAGGACAATAAAAGGATGGAGTCAAGATGAAGCATCTAAGAAGTGTTTTACAGGACAAAAAGCATACTGGTCATGGGAGAATGGTAATGTTTATCCTCGTAAAAACAGCAGACGAGCTATATCACAAGCATTTGAAGTAAGTGAAGATGAAATTTTTGGAAAGGAGGAATAATAATGAATAATCAATTAGAAAACAAATTATCAAGCAGAGAAGTGGCTGACATGATGGAGGTTCAGCATAAAGATTTATTAAAAAAAATTGATGGTATTAATGAAGATTTGAAGAGCGAAAAAGTCCGCTGTTCAAAATATTGGGTAGAAAGCACCTATAAGCAAGCTGGAAATGGAAAGGAAAATAGAGAATTTCAAATAACTAAAAGAGGTTGTGAATTTCTAGCACACAAGACTACAGGAACTAAAGGGAATCTATTTACTGACAGATATATGGACAGGTTTGAGCAGATGAAAGAAGTTATTGAAGAGGGAATCGCTTCTAAGGTAATAGATCCTAACACTAAGGAAAAAGAGATTGAAGCTAGATACAATAACTCTTTAGTTAGAAAAGCTAACTTGTTATTAAAAATTGCAGAAACAACTCCAGTAGATACCTATAAACAAGTTTTACAATCTAAGGCCACAGAGATTTTAAATGATGGACACGCTCTATTGCCACTACCTAAGGTAGAAAAAAAGACATATAGTGCTACTGAAATAGGTGAAATACTTGGAATAACTGCTAATAAGGTAGGAAAGCTAGCTAATGCTAACAATCTTAAAACAGAACAATATGGAGAGTTGGTTTGGGATAAATCTATACACTCAGCTAAAGAGGTACAATCTTTTAGATATTATGAGGAAGTTATCCCAAGGCTAAAAGAACTTATTTAGAATTAATTATTTAATTGTAACCATTTAAGTAGAGTTTGAATATTATGAATTAGTATTTTTGGGGGAGAGGTATATTTATGGCAAAGAGAAAAAATGACCTAACCATGGAAGAAATGGGGTTTACAATTATACACAATTATCCAGATGGAGAGGAAGCCTTTCTAAAACTCCAAGCAAAAGAAATTGCTAGAGTACTTGAAAATAAATTGTCTGCTAGAGAAATTAATTTATTAAAAGAAATGGTAAAGAATAAATCATTGGATGAGCAAGCTAAAAACTAGTTATAAATTAGATAATTTTTAGTATAGGAAGTAATACTATAGATAAGTTGGTTAAGGATAAGGAGAAATATGAAATATGAAAAAACATGAAGATGAATGGACAGTAGAAATAGTAAACCCAGAGTCAATTGAAGAAGCAAAAATTAGATTCAATGAAGCTTTTGCTCGAGAATTTAAGAAATGGTTAGCGGATAGTAATTTTGAGATAGCTAATGATAAGTAGGCTTAAAAGCCTCTATATGTAAAATTGGACAAGCCTTAATAAAAAGTAATAGTTAAGGAGGTGCAAAATGCTTAGTTGGGCAAGGGATTTATTAATAATCTATAGCATTGTAAATACATTTGTAAATATGACATATTGCTTTATAAAAAGTGGACAAACAACAGAGGATGAACAATTTAAATGGGACTTAAGATTAGCTAGTTTTATTCCAGTAATTCTTTTGCTAGGGAACATATAGGAGGGAGGATATGGTAAGAGCATTAACTAAAATCGAATTTATGGATAAGGTAAATAGGTATATAGAAGAGAAGGAAAAAGCAACTAAAGAAATTGATACCTATGAAGCAATAAAATTTTCAGATAGGAAAAGAAAACATGCTAAACACTTACAAAGACAACCACTATGGAAAAATAAATAAAAAAAGAGTAGCCAAAGCTACCAAAAATAAAGAGTTGCAAAAGCAACCATAACAAAAAATCGTTAACCCAATTATAAGGGATATGGAGGGAAATGTAAAGATGACAAATGTAAAAATCAATTTAGTAAATACAATATGTTACAAGAATGATTCATTTCTAATAATTAAAGATGAAAACAATGATATTGTCGATTTAGGAAAATCAATATTTGAGAATCTTCCATCAAATATAAAAGATTCAAAGGATTTTATCGCAACTATAGCTTTAAATATAGAAATTAAAGAACGTGGAACATTTATTAAGACTGATTATGATCTTGAAAGAGAAGTAAATAAGGGGGAAGAAATATGAATGAATTAAGGGAAATGGATTTACAAAATAATGAGAGCGAAATAGAAGATCTAGAATTCAGAGTAAAGGATCTACAAGGTGCTAACTGGTGTTTCAGAAAACTAAAAGCACTAGAGGAAAGAAAGTCCGAAATTAATGCAGTGGCAGAGGATGAAATATTAAGGATTAACAATTGGAGAGATACAGCAATAAAAAGTATAGATAGTGATGAAGAATATTTTAAAGCTAAGATAACAGATTATTTTGCAGAGACTAGATTAGAAAACCCTAAATTTAAGCTTTCTACACCATATGGTAAAGTTACTGCTAGAAAAATAAAAAGTGGTGTTATCAAGATGAAGAAGCACTGAAGGAATACGTTAAATCTAATAATGATAATGAGGCTATAAGGATTAAAGAGGAACTTAATAAAACATATATTAAAGCTAAATATAAAGATGGAATAAATCAAGAAACTGGGGAACTGGTTCCAGGAGTTGAAGTAGTAGAAACAGAGGATATAAATATAAAAGTTGAATAGGAGAAATATTATGGGGATTAGTGAAAAACTAATGAATATACAATGCAACTTAGTGGCAACTAAAGGCCAATATAATTCTTTTGGAAAGTACAATTATAGAAGTTGTGAGGATATTCTTGAGGCTGTAAAACCACATTTGAAAGAGTATAAATGTACGCTAACATTTGAAGATGATTTAATTCAAGTTGGTGAAAGAATTTATATAAAAACATATGCAATTTTAAAAGATATTGAAAGTGGAGAATTTGAAAAAGCACCCGGTATAGCAAGAGAGGAAGAAAATAAAAAAGGTATGGATGGAAGTCAGGTTACTGGTGCAAGTTCATCATATGCACGTAAATATGCTTTAAACGCTCTATTCTGCATAGATGATAACAAGGATAGTGATTCTACCAATACACATGGTAAAGATAAGCCAGATACAAGCAATAAGAATAAATCAGACAAGCCTCCAATAAATAATAAATGTTTAAGCGAGGCACAGATAAAACGGCTTCTAGCTATAGCTAATGCTGCAGGGTATGGAATAGATGTAGTAAAGAAACATGCTTTAAGCAAGTACAATGTGACAGAGCTTAATCTATTAACTAAATCTCAATATGACGAGATTTGTGAAGGATTTGAGAAGTTGAAGAAGTAGGAGGGTAACTATGGCAAGACCAAGGAAACTAGGCATGGAATACTTTCCACATGATTGTGATGCGAGGAACGACCTAAAAGTAAGAAAACTGAGGGCAGTGTATGGCAATGATGGATATGCAACATTCTTTATATTACTAGAGAATATCTATCGGAATAAAGACTATGAATTAGAGGTTTTAGACGGAGAAACTCTGCTAATACTATCGGAGGAATGTAGAGTGTCTACGGAAAAATTCGAGGAAATCTTAAATAAGTGTCTTGACCTTGGTTTATTTGATAAAGAAATCTATGAAAGTAGGAAAGCAATTACAAGTAATGCCATAAAATTGAGGACTGAACCAGTAGAAAGTGAGAGAGCACGTAAAAGAAACTATAAAAAAGATAATTATAGCAAGGAAAACGCATCAAAAAATGAAGTTATAGACGGAGAAACTACTGGAGAAAGTGCACAAAGTAAAGTAAAGGAAAGTAAAGAAAAGCATAGTAAAGAAAAGGAAAGGAAAGAAGAGAATATATCCTCAACTCCACCCCCTTCCTTTCCCACCCCATGGCACCAAATGATATATGAACAATTCGGGGAGATAACTTATCAAACTTGGTTTGAGAGTACTGAGTTTATAGAAAAAGGTGAGGTACTAGAGGTAATAACTAAAGATAATCTTAAAAGGCAAATGATAAGAGAAAGTTTATCTAAAAAATTAGAAGTGCTTTTTAGTAAGAAGATATTAGTTAAGGAGGAGCCATGACAGAAAAGCTAATTAAAGAGGTTATAGATATAGCGACTTATAAAGTTACAGAAATAGCTAAAAGCGCAGGAGAAAGCTATTTAGAATGTATGTCAACTGCATTAGACTATGCAACTAAGTTATTAGAAATAGATAATAAAGAATTTTTGGAGGTATTTAGCATGAAATCAACAGGTATTGTAAGAAGAGTAGATGAACTAGGAAGGGTTGTAATTCCAATAGAGTTAAGAAGAACTCTAGACATTGATATAAAGGACTCATTAGAGATTTACGTGGATGGAGATCAAATAATACTTAAGAAATATGAGCCAGCTTGTATATTCTGCGGAGAGGCTAAGGATGTACTTAGGTATAAGGACAAGGTTATTTGTAAGGGTTGTGTAGAGCATTTAGGAGAGGGGAATATGTAATGGGAAATTTAATGGGGAAATTTGAGGAATGTTTAGATACATGGAAGGATTTACCTGATTATGTGTATTCATCCGAATACAGAAAAGCTTTTATTGAATTTGCAGAAAAGAAAATAGCAGCGGGACAAAGTGTAAATGGAACACTTGCAGTAATGACATTACACCATGAAACAGGTGGAAGAATGCCATACTTTGAATTTGATAGAAATTAGGTTCAGAATCGCATCATAGGACGAACTAATTAATAAAAAATGTTCTTTGAAAATTGAATAATACGGTATTAGAAAAATATGTTATAATTAATTCATAATTGTATTATTATATTATTTATTAGCTTTTTACTAACTGATAAAATTAGAATTTGTAAAGATAAAAAAATGGAATTTATGGAGCGAAATCATGGAAGAAGCAGTTTGCAAACACCCGTAAAATAAAGACTTAGAAGAAAAAATAGGAAGTGATTTGGCGCTACCTAATGCAAAAGCGAGGCTATAATATGGAAGGTATATTAAAATGTATCACAGAATTTTGGAATAAAAATCATAATGAGCTCATTGTTGGAGTTTTAATATTATTAATAGGCTGGATTACAACAAAATTATGGTTAGCTATGAAAAAGGTTCCCCAGAATATAAATGAATTATTGAACAGTATTGATCAACAATCGGAAAACTGGAAAGAAGAGTTAACAAGTGCTTTGGGAATAAAAGAAACAATGAATAGTCGGTTTCCTGAATATAAGGATTTTCTTTTGATCCAATATGGATCATCTGTAAAAGCTGACAATAATTTACCAAGCGATTATGACTTTATTGTTTTAATGTTGGGATACCCAGAAAATGAAGTTAGATATATGCACAATAAGGGAACAATGAGTGATATATCGAATTCAGAAAACAAAAATCATATTGATATTGTTTTTAGAGATTATCTTTCATTTTTGTTTGCAGCTTCAGCAGGTATGCCGTATGAGAATAGTGTTATTACAGGTGGAAAACTGATAAAAGGACATGAGGGATATTTCCAGTGGTTAAATAATATTACAAAGAATATTTTATTTGATAGAGATTTTTTGGTGAGAAGATTTAATGACAAAATAGCCATAGAAAAAGAAGAGTTTTTAAAGTGTTTAAACGAACATAATAAATTTGAACATGACAAATATTATGTTATAAGAGCTGGATATTACTATATTACTTCGCTATTGCAGTTAAATAAGATCAGGTCTTTTGAAAAGGTTGTAATACAGAAAGAAGTAGTAGAGCTTGCTAATGTAAGGAATTTTTATCAAACATTTCAAGATGATGAGATTAAGAATAAATATGTTATGCTGGTTGAGAGCTTGAAAAGGAATAATGTTTCTGAACAGATTACAATTGATGATATAAAAATGATTTTATCTAAGTTAGAAATATAGGGAGGTAAAATAATGTGGGGTAAAATATTGTCAAAATTTAAGAAAGATAAGGGGAATGAAATAAATCTATTTACAGAAAGCACACTTAAAACAAGCTTTTACGAAGAATTACAAAAAAATGAATGGTGTAATGTTATAGCAGACAAACCAGACGCTCTTATGGATGTTATTGCGATAAAAGTTAAAAAGACTATAAAAATATAGTTAAGATAATTGCCTAAAAACATATTTAACCTTTAAATTCAGTGTATTATTTTTAATATAAAATGTTTGTGTGCGGAATCAAATGTCATATGTTGCGTTTGATTGAGGACTATTTGGTCCTCAAATTGTTGTTCTGTTTACATTGATGTGCAAATATAAATTTTCTTATTTTAATGGAGACGTTATGAAAAATAATTATAGCAGCCTTAATAGTCAGCGAACTATTGACAGGTTGTTTTTATTGATTCAGATGTGGACACTATGATTGTGAATATATTTATACTCGTTGGGTGTATGATAGTGTTATTTATAAAAAGTTCAAAGAGAATTTGATAGAATTGATATTTTATTACTCTAGAGCCACCAACAAATTTCAGTTTATAGATTAAATTAAATATTAAATTATTGAAAATACCGTATTATTCAACGTGAATATGCGGTATTTTTACGTCGCAATGCAAAAAAATAGTGAAGAAAGGAAGTAATGAGATGGAATGTATGTCATTAACAAGGTTAGGTGAAAGAGCATATGAGCTTAAACATATTGAATCCAATACAGGTATTCCAGTTAGAAAATTAAGAGATTCAATTAAATGTGGGAATTTAAAGCCAAGTGGCAAGTCATGTGGTGCTTATTATATTGTGCAAAGTGAATTAGATAGATATTTAAAATTGTGGAAAGTTCAACTTAGCACAGAGCAACTTAGGCTAGCAATGCATATGACAGGGCTTAATCGAAAGAAAACCAAATTTCCATATAGGAATTACTTTTATAGTGAAGGTGAAGTAAAAGAACTTGAGGATTTAGTTAAAAAAGGACTAGCAGTTAAAAGACTTGCTGGAATGAGAGTAAATGATATTTACTATTTCCTTACTAAGGAGTGCATAGAAATGCTTTTAGGGAAAGAGATAACTGAAGAACAATTCAAAGAGATTTAGTTCGTAATGCCAAGATAGGATGAACATAAAAAGGAGTGATTATTATAAATAAAGTAGTTTTAATCGGAAGATTAACCAAAGATCCAGAGCTTAAATTTACACCAGGTAGTGGAACAGCAGTAACAACTATGATACTTGCGGTAAATAGAAGGTTTAAGAAAGAGGGCCAACCCGAAGCCGATTTTATACCAATTGTAGTATGGGGTAAACAGGCGGAAAGCACTGCTAACTATATGAGTAAGGGTAAATTACTAAGTGTAGCCGGGAGGATTGAAACGCGCTCATACGAGGCTAAAGATGGCACAAGAAGATATGTTACTGAGGTAATAGCTGATGAAGTGCATTTCTTAGAGCATGGGAATAAAAATAATAACACAAGCCAAGGGGTTCCAGATGATTATTTTGGTACAGGATATACTCAAACGGATATGGACATTCCTTTTTAGATAGGAATAGTCATTTATGAGGATACTGCTGTAAAGTGGTATTCTCATATGATAATCAAATGAAAGGGGAAAAGTAATGATAGTAGTTGAAGGAAAGATAAAAGGTAAAGCAAGACCGAGGTTTAGCACCAAAACAGGAAGAACCTTTACACCCACTGATACGGTTAATTATGAAAATTGGGTTAGGATATGTTATAGAGAACAGAATGGAAGGCAGCTAGGAGGCTCTATAAAGGCGAAGATAATAGCTTACTATAAAATACCTAAGAGTTATACAAAGAAACGTGTACAAGCAATAAGAGAAGGGTTAGAACAGCCACATAAGAAGCCTGACAGTGACAATATAGCAAAGATTATTTTAGATAGTTTAAATAAGATAGCCTATGATGATGATAGTCAAATTACTGAATTAACAGTAATAAAAAAATATACTGAGGACAAAGAGAGAGTTGAATTTGAATTAAAAGAAGTTATGGAGGGATAACATGAATAAAATAAGTGAGAAGTTAGATTTATCAAGAAAGGCTTTAGAAATAGATGTTGAAAGTCCAGTGTTTAATTGTATCTCCATATCTAGATATGGAGATACAAAGGGTTATAAAACAAGTCTATGATGAAAAATTTGAGAGTGGAGAAGTAACTTTAAAGCTTAGTATTGAATTACCTAATGCTTATGAAACTATTCCTAAGGTGGATGAATATGGAGAAATGATAAACGGAACTTATAAATATAGAAAACCAGTATTTGAGCATAAAGTGGCTACAACGCTTAAGAAACAATATAAAAATGAAGGAATATTTGATGAAAAGAGAGATATTCAATTCAAAGATGGAAAGTTTGTAGCGGTACCAATAAAGCAATCACAAATGAGCATAGATGATTTAGAGGTTAATTAAAGAAGGTGACAATATTTGAATAGATCAGAGAGAAAACGAGCGGAGAAGATAAATAAAGAGTTAAAACAGTTTGTAAATAAATTAAGCTACAGGCAAAGAGAATTGATAGAAGTTTTGATATGTAATGAGGTTCAAAATGGCATTGATAAAGGAATAGGTGATACATTACAAAGCTATTATAAAATATTTCAACAGTGCTTAGATACAGAGCTTTCATTAATGGATATAGTGTCAGAGGATAGAGAGTTAATATTAAGCAAAGTAGATAAAACAATAGTTAATCACTTAGTAAAAATTGAGAATATGGAGGAGTGTGAAATGGAGAAATTAGAATTAGCTATAAAAGATTTTATAGAAACAGAAATGGGGCTAGGATTGAATAGGAAAATAATCATAGAAGATTGTCAAAGTAAATTTAAAAAGACTTCGAGGAACATGATAGTAGGAGTTTATAACGAGGTTAAAAAGGAGTTAAAAGAAGTAACTCCAGAAGATAAAGAAATAGATGAAGCAGTAGCATATATTCTTGAGGATCCAAAGAAAAAGAATAAGGTTGTAGAACATAATGATAAGGCTCATGAGCAGATAGAAAAAGAATTGGAGGTTACAAAAATGATAGAAGAGAAGAAGGAAAGCAAATTACAAATAGTAAATAGGCATACAGAGCTCAAGAGTGAACTTGGAGAATATGTAAAGGATAATGATATCCTAACATCACCAAAGGGAGTATTTAAAAGTATAGAGGAGATAAGAAAGTTTAGAAAAGAACAAATAGATATATTTAATAGAGAAATGGATGAAACAGAAGAAGTATATAATATGTGCTAGGAGGCTATATGGATAAGGATTTATTCAGAAAGACAGAAGGAGAGCTTTATAGATATTATAAATATAAAAGAAAAATAGATTCCATAAAAAATAGCATAGAGTGGTTAGAAGTAAAATTAAAGGAAATAGAGAATGATATAAGGACCACAAATGTTACTATAGACTATTATCAGAATGGAATGGGATTAAAAGAGAGAGTACAAACCAGTAGTAAAGGGACAAGTTATGCAGAAGAAGAAATATTAAGAGAAATAGGGAAATTAGAAGAAGAGCATTGGAATAAGAAAAAGCAATTATTAAAGTTAAAAACTAAATTAAGAGACATGGAAGAGTTTATAACGCATATGGAATTTAATATAAATATGTTGCTTGAAGAAGATAAAAGATTTGTAGAATTAAAATATGGTGATAAAGTAAGTATACCTGAAGTGGCTATAAATCTAAATATGTCAAAATCTACAGCATACAGAAAAAGAGAGGATTTAGTTCATGCTATTGCAGACTTTGATAATACATTCTTATTCAGATAAAAAAGTGATAAGAATTTGAGAAAAGCATGAGAATTTATATGGTGAAATCTATGCTAAGATAATAGTATAGAATTTTAACATAATCCCAATATTCCCATCCCCATAAAAGGCACTTAGTGTAAAACTAGGTGTCTTTTATTTGTAAAATATTATATGTTATTGTAAAATAATAGTGAAAAGGGGGTATTGCAATGGAATTTACCGAAAAAGAAAGGTTAATACTTTATAATCAATATGAAATACTTAAGCATTTAGATCCGAAAGGAAAAGAAGCGTGTGAGATAAATCAAAAAATACTTCGCAATGGATACAAGTATAATTATGATGAACTCACAAATTTTTTAAATGAAGAAACACCATTACAAGTGTCAGAATTTGTGTATGATGTTTTACAAATGTACAGATGTATTGATGATTCATATATTGATTTAACTGAAGAAGAGCAAGAAGAATTCAAAAAATTAAATACTAAATTTCGTGGTTTTGATGGAAATGAAGAATCTAAATATTATTGGTATGCATGTTTTTTACTAGAGGACTTAGGGGAGTTTGAAGAAAGCTATAATGAAGGTAAGATAGAAACTAATTCGCATAGAAAAATGATAAATAGATATAGTAAAATGCTTGCTAAATGGAATGAAGTTAAAGAAGATGGAGATAGTAACTTAACATTGAAACAAATTAGATATATTACTAACTACTAAAAACATAAGTTATTATTTATTAAAGAACTCTAGAAATAGGGTTCTTTTTATTTTACATAAAAGGGAGTGATACAGTTGAAAACAATAAGTCTATATACGTTCTGGAGGCTTGGTAAATTAGAGTGCTGCTGTCCTCCTGAAAATAAATGTTTAAAAGATAAAGGGTGCGAACTTATTAAATTTGCTTATGATGAATACCAAGATATTAAGGAATGTATGAAGCATGATAGTTATAAGAGAGTTAAAGGTGCATTGAGGCAGAAATAGATTTACAAAACAGACAAATAAGTGAGGTGGTGATGTGGATAATATATGGGATTTAGCTTATGAAGATTACATAAAGGGTATGAAATATAAGGATATAGCTGAAAAATACAATGTTTCATTAAATACAGTTAAGTCTTGGAAAACTAGAAAATGGAATGAGAAAAGTGTGCACACAAATGAAAAAAAAGTATGCACACAAAAAAATAGGAGTAGAGGGGCACCTAAAGGAAACAAGAATAGTAAGGGAGCACCTAAAGGAAATAAAAGAGCTGAAACACATGGATTCTTTTCTAAATATCTTCCAGAAGATACTTTTCAAGTTATTCAGGAGATACAAGAGAAGAATCCTTTAGATATTCTATGGGAAAACATAACTATCCAGTATGCAGCCATTATAAGAGCACAAAGAATAATGTATGTAACAAATAAAGAAGAAATGATAAAGGTGCTTAAGAAAGAAAGTAATGGTGATACTTCATCATCTGAGGAATGGGAATTTCAATTTGCATGGGATAGGCAGGCTACATTTTTAAATGCACAGAGTAGAGCCATGTCAACATTGCAAAACATGATAAAGCAGTATGATGAAATGATTAATAAGAATTGGGAGTTAGCTACAGAAGAGCAGAAAGCTAGGATAGAAAAACTTAAAGCAGATATAGCAATTTCTAATAAGCAAACTTTAGATGATGAATTAAAAATAGTAGTGGATTATGGTGATGAATATGGCAGTAATTAAAGCTGACTTTAATCCTGTATTTAAAGAAGTTAATAAGACTAAGAAAAGATATAGAGCAATGAAGGGTTCAGCGGGTAGTGGTAAATCAGTAAATATAGCACAGGATTATATATTAAAACTTGGGGATAAAAGGTACCAAGGAGCAAATTTATTAGTAGTCAGGAAATCAGAATCTACCCATAAGTATTCAACGTATGCAGAACTTACAGGAGCCATTAATAGAATATATGGACCATATGCAGATAAGTATTGGATTATAAGATTAAATCCTTTAGAGATAGTAAGTAGAGTTACAGGCAATTCTATAATATTTAGGGGAGTCAATGATTCAAGACAAAGAGAGAAACTTAAATCAATAAACTTTTCAAAGGGTAAGCTTACGTGGATATGGTGTGAAGAAGCCACAGAACTTATGGAAAATGATGTGGATATACTAGATGACCGTTTAAGAGGTATTCTTGACAATCCTAATCTATACTATCAAATGACGTTTACATTTAATCCAGTATCAGCTACACATTGGATTAAAAGAAAGTATTTTGATTTTAAAAATGTAGATATATTCAATCATCATAGTACTTATTTAAATAATAGGTTTATTGATGAAGCCTACCATAGAAGAATGATGATAAGAAAAGAACAGGATCCAGATGGATATAAAGTATATGGGTTAGGAGACTGGGGAGAAACAAGTGGAGTTATACTTCACAACTATTTAATACATGAGTTTCCTACAGAATTTGAGTATTTTGACAATATGAGGTTATCACAAGACTTTGGATTTAACCATGCTAATGCTATTTTGAGAGTAGGGTTTAAAGATGGTGAGCTCTATATATGTAATGAGATATATGTATTTGAAAAGGATACTTCTGAAATTATTGAGATAGCTAATGAAAGAAGTATTGAAAAAAACTTATATATGTATTGTGATAGTGCCGAACCAGATAGGATTAAGATGTGGAAAAAGGCAGGATATAGAGCTAAGGGAGTAAAGAAAGGTCCAGGTAGTGTTAAAGCTCAAATGGATTATTTAAAGCAATTAAAAATACACATTCATCCATCATGTGTTAATACGATAAAAGAAATTCAACAATGGAAATGGAAGAAGGATGAAAAGACAGGATTATATTTAGATGAACCAGTAGAATTTATGGATGATGCAATGGCAGCATTAAGATACTCAATAGATAATAAGCTTAAAGAGAAATCAATATCATTTGATTAAGGAGGTGCTAGATATGATTATGATAGATAAAATAAAAGGAATACTTAATAAAGGTGCTAATAATCAAATGTCCTTAGAAGAAATAATCCAAGAAGAAATAAAAGAATGGAATAGCTCTACAGAAAGACAACTAATGTTAGATGGAGAACGATATTACAAAGGTAATGCCGATATACTGAAGCGTAAAAGAATGGCTATAGGTGAAGACGGAGAGTTAGAAGAAGTTAAAAACCTAGTAAATAATAAATTAATCCATCAATTTGTTAGGAAACTCACAGATCAAAAGATAGGGTATTTATTAAGCAAGCCATTAACTATACAAACTGATAATGAACAGTATAAAAAAGTACTAGATGATGTATTTAATAAATCTTTCATGAGGCTTATTAAGAACTTAGGTAAGGATGCAATTAATAAAGGTATAGCATGGGCACAGATATATTATAATGAGGAAGGCCAACTTAGATTTAAAAGGTTACCATCAGAGGAGATAATTCCATTGTGGAAGGATTCTGAGCACACTAAATTAGATGCTTTAATAAGAGTATATGAAGTTATAATATATGATGGTAAAAATAAAAAGACAATAGAAAAGGTTGAGTACTGGGATACTAAACAAGTATTAAGATATGTTAAAGAAAATGGAAAGTTAATACCTGATGTTGAAGCTCCAGAAGATACAGGGCATTTTAGTGTGGTAGATGATAAAGGAAATAATCAATCATTTACCTGGTCTAAAGTGCCTTTTGTATATTTCAAATATAATGATGAAGAGCAGCCATTAATTAAGTTTGTTAAGTCCTTAGTAGATGATTATGATAAACAAAAATCTGATAATAGTAATAATTTAGAGGACCTCCCCAATTCTATTTATGTATTAAAGGACTATGATGGAACTAACTTAGGTGAGTTTAGAAAGAATATGTCCTTATATAGAGCCGTTAAAGTTGCTAGTGATGGTGGGGTTGAAACAAGGAACTTAGAAATTAATGTTGAAGCTTATAAAACACATATAGAACAGACAAGAAAAGATATATACGAGTTTGGAAGAGGTGTAGATACTCAAAGTGATAAGTTTGGGAACTCTCCAAGTGGTATTGCTCTTAAATTCCTATATAATGATTTAGACTTAGATTGTAATATCATAGAAACAGAGTTTCAAGCATCACTAGAATACTTACTATGGTTTATTAATCAACATCTAGTTAATACTGGACAAGGTGACTTTACTAATGAGAACGTAGATTTTATTTTTAATAGAGATATGCTTACAAATGAAACTGACAGCATTAATAACTGTAAATCTAGTGTTGGTATTATTAGTGATGAAACTATAGTTTCTAACCACCCATGGGCGACTAAGGAAGAATTAGATAAAATACAGAAGCAGAAAGAAGAGGAAGCAGAAGAATACTCCAATTTTCCTAACAATGTAGATGATACTAGGAATGATGTAGATGAGGAATAAGGATTATTGGATAAAGAGATCAGAGTCAATAGCTAATTCACAATTTGATAGAGCTGATAAGTACAAGTTTCAATTAGAACTGGAATACTTGGAAGCACAAAATAGTATCAAGAAAGATATTGAAGTGTTTTATGCTAGGTTTGCAAATAACAATGAAATATCTTTAGCAGATGCAAGAACAATGCTAAATGCCAATGAGCTTAGAGAGTTTAAAATGACTTTAGCCGAGTTCAAAAGAAAAGCTAAAGATAATCCTGATGGGATTTGGACTCAAGACCTTAATAATGTCTATTATAAAAGACGTGTATCTCGACTACAGGCTTTACAGTCTCAAATAGATGTTAAGATAAACAGTTTATACTCTAATCAGTTAGAAGGAACTACAAAGCTTTTAAAGAGTACCTATAAGGATACTTATTATAGAAATATATTTGAAGTCCATAAAGGGTTAGGAATAGGGGTAAACTTTGCTAAGATAGATGATAAGGCCATTGATAAGATACTAACTACTCCATGGCTAGAGGATAACTATATGAGTACCATATGGAAAAATAGAAATAAGCTTGTAAATGAGTTAAAGACAAATCTTACACAAGCTTTTATACGTGGCGATAGCATAGATAGAACCACAAAAGTTATATCTGAAAGAATGGGAGTAGCTAAAGAAAGAGCTAGAAAGTTAGTAAACACAGAAAGTGCTTATATAACTTCTAAAGCTACATTTAATAGTTATAGTGGAAGTGGAGTTATAAAGCAATATGAAATATTAGCAACTTTAGATTCACGTACAAGTAAAACATGTAGAGATATGGATGCTGCAAGCAAGAAGGAACCATTTGATTTAGATAAATGGGAAGTAGGAATTACTGCCCCACCTTTCCACGCTAATTGTAGAACTACTACAGTAGCATATTTCCCAGATAGTATAGACGAAGAAAGAATTGCTAGAGATAGTGATGGTAAGGTCTATTATGTAGATGGGAATATGGATTATGGACAGTGGTACAATAAATATGTTGAAAATAATGGTAATAGTGATATAATAGATAAAAGCACTTCATCATGGACTGATTTCAGCGTAGAAAATAAGCAATTCTCTAGTAAAAGAGAAATGTCTAAGTATCTAAGCAATGAATATGACATTAAGTTTTCTGACAGTAGAAAATGTCCTATAGATAAGGAATTATTGCAGGATTCAGTAAATTGGTTAGATAAATTCAATAGTTATTTTGATGGTTTTAAAGAGATTAATCCAGTAAAACTTCCTGAGTTCAAAATAAAAGCAGACATTAAGCCAGTAGGATATTATAGATACTACACTAATAGTCCAGAAGCGGTTGAATTAGCTCTTAATGGACGATACTTCACAGATAAAGCATTTAATATTGATTATATAAAGAGATGTATAGAAACTGGATGGACAGTGCCTAATGCAAAAGGTCACAAAACATTTGTACATGAATATGGTCACCACATAGCTAATTCATTAAAATGGCTTGATAGTAATAGTGGTAAGGTTAATCAAAATTGGTGTAAAGATTTTATAAGCGAGACTATAAAAGATTATAATGTAAAATATAATAAAGACGTATCATTTAAGGATATATCAAAATTAGTAAGTGAATATGGTGGAAGTAAGCCAGAGGAAACATTTGCTGAAACCTTTGCAGAATACTTCGGTGGAGAAAATCCACGAGAATTTGCAAAAGTTTTTGGTGAAAAAGTAGAGAGTAAATTAAATAAATATATTAGGGAAGGAGCAAAATAAATGGAATTAGAAAGACCAAAATTCATGGATACTGAATATGTATATTATGACAATGATGGACTTAAAATAAAAGAAGGTGCGCCACAATGGGTTAAAGATGAATATAAGGAGTTCATGAGTGAATTAGATGAATATGCTATAGAAGAATAGGCACTTGCTAAGTAAAATTAGTAGGTGCTTTTATTATGTCTGAAAGCGAGGTGAATAAAGTGGATGGAACAAAAGAAATTAAGATTAAAGAAAATGTCGCATTAGGAGAATGTGCAACGGATGTAATAAAGGTACTTTCCAAACACGACATTTTACAAAATGAAGTTTCAAAGGTATTCGATATAGTTATTGAATGGTTAGGTTATAGTGTAATTACTGATGCTGTTCTTTGTTTTTTTCAAGATATTCAAGACCATCATAAGTAAGTCTGGTATCTTTACTGGCCTTATATCCAGAGAAACCATTTGCAAAACTGATACCTTTAATGTAATTTAGCTCAACTGCACGCTCTACAGCATCACGACATTCTTCTTCATCAATTTTAAAATCAAAGTCCTTAGGCTGTAACTTGCCATCACGAATGTTAAGCATGATTTTATACATTGCATCATTAAAATCTTTTGTTGATTTGAACATGAGTAGCACCTCCTTTCAACAAAATATTACCATATATGAGAGGGGTGTACAAACTATGAGTGTAAGTCTTAGCAATAAGGCTTTTTTATTTTGCTCTTTTTAGTATTTATGAGCCTAAACTGAAAGACCACAAGCAGGAGCCGACCTGTACAAAAGGCTAGTAGGAAAGGAGTAATAAAAATGGATTTAAAAGAACTTTTAGGAGAAGAACTTTACAATCAAGTAGTAGCAAAGGTAGGTGATAACAAATTAGATATCGTTAGCAATGGGAACTGGATTCCTAAAGATAAGTTCAATGCTGTAAATGAGCAGCTTAAAACTGCAAATACAACCATTGGAGATTTAAAGAAAAGTAATAAGGATAATGAAGAATTGCAAACCAAGGTAGGAGAATATGAAACCAAAGTCACTAATTATGAGAAGCAGATAAAAGATATGCAGTTTAATTATGCTTTAGAAGATGTTTTAAAAGGTGCAAATGTAAGAAACATAAAGGCTATGAAAGCACTATTAAACTTAGATAATATCAAGCTAGATGGTGAAAAGATATCAGGACTTACAGAACAATTAGAAGAGTTTAAGAAAAGTGATTCATACTTATTTGAGGAAGAACAACAGACAAAGTTCACAGGGATATCACCAACAGAAGGTAATAGAACACCTAAAGGTTACAACCCTTGGAAAGAAGAAACATTTAATTTAACGGAGCAAGGAAAGATATTTAAAGAAAATCCAGACTTAGCAAAACAATTAATGAATCAAGTAAACCAATAATAAAGGAGATGTATAAAACATGGCAGGAACAAAATTAAGTGATGTAATTGTACCAGAATTATTTAACCCTTATGTAATCAATAAGACAATGGAAAAGAGCTCATTAGTTCAAAGTGGTATTATAACAAATAATAGTGAGTTTGATGGATTGGCTTCACAAGCTGCACCTACAATTAATATGCCATTCTTTGAAGATTTAACAGGAGAATCAGAGCAAATAATTGAGGATTTAGACCTTGAAGCAAATAAGATTACATCAAATAAAGATGTAGCAGCTATTATAAGAAGAGCAAAAATGTGGAGTGCTACAGACTTATCAGCAGCATTAGCAGGTAAAGACCCAATGGCAGCTATAGGAAACTTAGTAAGTGGCTTTTGGACTAGAGATATGCAAAAGGAATTAATTGCAATTCTTAAAGGAATATTTGGAACAATTCCAGCAAGTGGAGAAAGTGGAGAAGCAATAACAAGACTTGCAAGTAATTTACTAGATATTTCTTCACTGAGTGGAAATGCTGCTAAATGGAGTGGAAGTGCTTTTGTAGATGCACAACAATGCTTAGGAGATGCTAAAGAGTTATTAACTGCTGTTGCTATGCACAGTGCTGTTGAGGCAACTTTAAGAAAGCAAAACTTATTAGATACTGTTAGACCATCAGATAGTCCAGCTTTTGATACTTATCAAGGTAAAAGAGTAATTATAGACGATGGATGTCCTTATGAAGGAAGTGGATCTAATATGACATTTACAACTTTCCTATTTGGACAAGGTGCTATTGCATTGGGAAATGGTAATCCGGTTGACTTTGTACCAACAGAAACAGACAGGGATAAAAAGAAAGGTTCAGGAGTTGATTATTTAATTAATAGAAAGACCTATATTTTACATCCAAGAGGGATTAAATTCACTAATGCTAATGTAGCTAAGACAGAAGGACCTTCAAGAGTAGAAATAGCGGACCCTCTAAATTGGGATAAAGTATATGAACCAAAACAAATTAGGATTGTGGCATTTAAGCACAAAATATAGGATGTGAGTTTATGACTCAATTGGAAAAATTAAAACAACTATTAGGTATAACCTTAGATGATAAGTCTAAGGATTTTTTATTAGAATTTACTTTAGAAAATATAGAAGAAACAATAAGAAACTATTGTAATATTGCTAAAATACCTAAGGAATTAGAGAATACAGTTTTAAGAATGGCAATGGATCTATACAGAAATGAGAGCATTGGAGAAGAAGAAAACTCTGTAGGCTCTGTTTCTTCTATAACAGAAGGAGATACAACTACAAGTTTCAGAAGTACCACCAGTGAAATTAAAGACACTCTAATTAAGGATTACAAGGTGCAACTTAATAAATATAGAAAGTTGGTTTGGTAACATGATTAAAGCTATTCAAAAGGCTAAAATCAAAGCTAGAAAAGCTATAGAGAGCCTTTATGATTGTACTTGCAATATAAGAGCCTATGGGAGATATAAAGACCCTACAACTAAGGAAACTAAGATGGGTATTAATCCAATTCCTAAGTATGAAAATCAACCTTGCAGAGTGTCTAAACAAAGCTTAAGTAAAAATAATCAGAGCGATACAGTGAATACGATAACGTATGAGCTTAAGATTTTTATAGCTCCAGAGGTAAATATAAAACAAGGTGATGAAATAGAAGTTACTAATGTATTAGGTGTAAAAAATAAATACTATGCTGGAGAAGGATTTCCTTATGATACCCACCAAGAAGTAATTTTAAGTAAAGAAGGTAGAGCTTAATGGGGAAGTTAGGTAGTTTTGATTGTGCCGAGTTTAAGAAGATGGCTAAGAGTTTCAGCAAAGCCCTTGATGAAAGAGTTATAGAAAGATGGATAAAAGAATTTCTATTAGAAATGGCATTTAGAGCTGAAAGAAAGATAAAAAAAAGAACTCCTGTGGGTGTTTATGCAGATAAGACAGGAGGACATTTAAGAAGAAACTGGCAAGTTGGAGAGGTAGTAAAACAAGGCAATGCTTATATAGTAGAGATATTCAATAATGTGGAATATGCAAGTTTTGTGAATAATGGACATAGAACTCGAAACCACAAAGGATGGGTTGAGGGGAGATTCATGGTTGAAATATCTATGCAAGAGATCGAAAGAGAGTTACCTAAGTTTTTAGAGAAAAAACAGGTAGAGCTATTAAATCAAATACTTAATGGTAGGTGATGTTGTGGCAAGTATAAATGATATAAAGATAGGAATTAACAATGTACTAGATAAAGAATTCCCCAATGTAAATATATATGGTGAAAAAATAAAGCAGGGTTTTGATGAACCTTGCTTTTTTGTTAAGAATTTAAGCTCAGGACAAAACAAAGAGCTTAATAGAAGGTATAAGAAAAATATATCTTTTGACATTCACTATTTTTCAGATAAAGATGATATAAACAGTGATTGTCTAGATATGGCTGATAAGCTCTATGATGTACTTGAATATGTACCTCTAAACAATGGGTTATATAGAGCTAACAACATGGCACATGAGGTTGTAGATGATGTTTTACATTTCTTCTTACAGTTTAATTTCCACGTATTGAAAGAAATCGAAGCAGCAGAGAAGATGAATAAATTAAAACAGAAAGTTGGTGTAAAGAATGGCTAAAGCAGCTAAAAAGGATAAGACCAATGATGAGATTAAAGAAATTAAGTTTAGTAAAGAGCAAATTATTAACTCTAATAAATTTGATTTAATTGAAAAGGATATGCTTAAAGCTTTATTAGAAGATAAGCAATACACCTTAGAAGAAGTTAATAAGATATTAGAGAATTTTAATAAAAAGGAGGTAACCCAAGATGGCAGGAGGGACATGGACGAAACAAAATAAAGTAAGACCAGGAGCATATATAAATTTTAAATCTAAAAAGAAGGACAGTGTTTTACTTGGAGAAAGAGGAGTGGTAACCATTCCAATGGCATTACCATGGGGACCAGAAAAACAGATTATAGAAATAGATAATCCTTACAGTTTAATTGATGTATTAGGAATAGATATAACAGACCCAAGCGCAAAGCTAATAAGAGAGGCACTCAAAAGAGCTACTACACTATTATTATATAGACTTAACAAAGGAACAAAGGCTACAGCTATATTAGGAGAGTTAAATATAGAGGCTAAGCATAGTGGTTCTAAAGGAAATAACATAAGAGTTATAATCCAAAATAATATAGATAATAGCTCTACATTTGATGTTATAACCATGTTAGGTGATGTACAAGTTGATAAACAAAGTTCTATAGGGACTGTAGAGAATCTAAAAGATAATCAATTTGTTACTTTTGGTGATAGTGGGAACTTAGCAGCTACTGCAGGAGTAAATCTTACAGGAGGGGAAGATGGAACTGTTACTAATCAAGACTATACAGATTATCTAACAACTATAGAGCTATATAACTTTAATACCATGGGTATTCCAACAAAAGATAAAAGTATTAAAGCTATAGCTACAAACTTTATAACACGTCTTAGAGAGAATGAAGGTAAAAAGGTACAAGTAGTATTAGAGAACTATCCAGAGGCAGATTATGAAGGAGTTATAAGCGTTAAAAATGGAGTAATTTTAAAGGATGGTTTAATAACCGCAGAGGAATCGGTAGCATTTGTTGCTGGAGCTACTGCGGGTGCTAATGTTAATAAATCTAATACTTATTCTATATATGATGGAGCTGTAGATGTAGACCAAAGATATACAAATAAAGAAATAGAAGATGCATTAAAAAATGGTGAGATTATATTTACTATAAATAATTCTAAAGTAGTTATAGAGCAGGATATAAATACTCTTACTACCTTTACAGATGAAAAGAATAAAGCATTTAGTAAAAATAGAGTAATAAGAACATTGGATACAGTAAATAATGATACAAAATTATTGTGGGAAGAAAGATATACAGGACAAGTTGATAACAATGTAGATGGAAGAAATTTATTTAAGAAAGATGTAATAAAACATTTAGAAACATTGCAAGGTATAAATGCGTTAGAGAATGTTATTCCAGATGATGTTGTAATAGAGAAGGGTAATGATACTGATGCAGTTATGGCTATAATCGGAGTGCAACCAGTAGATTCTATGGAAAAATTATATATGTCTGTGGAGGTGCGATAGATGGGATTTTTAAAAGCTGGAGATACAATAAGCGGTCAAGAGGCTAGAGCTTATGCAACTATAAACGGGAGAAATGAAGAGCTTTTTTATGTAAAGAAGATTGAGGGTAAAGTAGAGAAGCAAAAGACAGAAGTGAAAACTCTTGGTAAAAGAGGAGCGCAGAATAAAGCCACTGGGTGGAAAGGGTCCGGAAGTATGACCATTTATTATATTACATCAATTTTTAGAGAATTAATGGTTAGATATATGAAAGATGGGATTGATACTTATTTTGATATTTCCCTAACTAATGAGGACCCTACGAGCAGTGTTGGTAGACAAACAGTAGTCTTAAAAGATTGTAATCTAGATGAAGCAATAATAGCTCTGCTTGATGTTGATAGTGAAGTATTAGAAGAGGACATGAGTTTTACATTTGAAGATGTAGACTTACTAGATAAATTTAACAAGCCAGTATTAGGATAATAGGAGGAATTAATTATGAGTCAATTTGAAGATTTTTTAATGGATAGTTTTGATGAGGTATTAGAAGTAGAAAGAGAAATAACTATGGGTGGAAGAAAAAGAAAGATGAAGTTTAAGCCTATATCTTCAGTCTTGGGGGATGAATTAAGAAAGAAATGTAGAAAGGTTACTTTTGTTAAAGGTCAAAAGATAATGGAAACAGATCAAGATAGGTATGTTACTAATTTAATAATAGAAACTACAACATACCCAGATTTGAAAAATGCAGAGTTCCAAAAGTCGTGGGGAGTAATGGGAGCAGAACAACTTTTGGATTGTATGAAAGCTAAAATGAGTGATGGAGAATACTCCGAATGGAGCTCAGTAGTTAGTGAAGTAAATGGATATAACAGGACCATGGAGGAACTAGTAGACGAAGCAAAAAACTAATAAAGGAGGGTGATGGTGAAGCTACATATGCACACTATGCCCTCCATAAGCTTAAAATACTCCCCAGCACATTAGCAAATATGTCTAGACAAGAGAAAGCCTTTATTTACGCTTCTATAGATTTACATGTAGAGAGTGAAAAGAAATCTTTAAGCAAGATAAAAAAATAGGAGGTAATAATTGAGTTATTAACGAATATTTGTTAATATTAAAATAATTAAATGGGGGGTGTTATTGTGGGGTTATTTTCTAAGAAGAAAAAGAATATAAATGGAGAACTAGACAAATTTGACCTTAGACATATAATAGGATTAGAAATACCAGAAAAAATGCACTGTAAAGTTACTGTATACAGTGATAAATTGGTTATTGAATCTGGAGATAAGGAATATAGATTGAAAATAGAAAAAATACATTCAGTGGATTTTGATATGGATATAGACATAGAAAAATATACAAAATCAAGCATGGTAAAAGGTGTAGTTGGAGCAGCTACATTGAGAGTATCAGGTGCAATTATTGGATCAGCACCGAATACAAAAGAAGAGAGAAAAGTTACTAGCAAAGCTATTATAAGTTATGAGAATAGTTCTGAAGATATTGCATACATGATATTTGAAGATTTTCAAGCAAACGCAGTAAAAGGAGCAGCTAGTTTAGTAGACACATTGAGACCAATAGTAAGAAAACGAGAAGAAAAAAAGAAAATTGAATTATAGGATATAAAAGCACCTTTCTAAAGGTGCTTTTATTATGTCCAGAATTGAGGTGATAGTATGGCTACAGTAGCAACTTCGTTAAAAATGTTTGACCAAATGACTGGACCTCTTCAACAAATTACACAAGCGCTGAATTTAACTATATCAGCAATGGATCAAATGAGTAATTCAGCAAATAAGGATATTAAAATTACTAGTACATTAAATGCAGCTAAAGGAGCAATACAGAGGGCTAATGCGGGACTGCAAGAACTAGCTAGTTCTCAAGATAAAGCAACTAAAGAGCAAAACGAGTTAAATAATTCATTTGAAAGAGGTACTCAATCCGCAGGTGGATTAACAGGAAAGGTTAAGGGACTCCTAGGAACTTATTTAGGTTTTCGAGCTGCTAAAGAGGGCATAAATGCTACAATAGGGGGTGCTATGAAAGCTCAACAACAATTATTCACCATACAAGGTATTATGAGTAATAAAGATGTTGGTACAGCTTATTTTGGCAACCTTCAAAAGGAAGCAAATGATAGTGTATTTGCATTTGAAGATTTTGCTGGGAATGCTAGAAAGTTTATGCAATTTACTAAGAATACAAACAGTCTTGATAAATTAGCAAACCTTTCAGAAAGATTAACACTTATGGACCCAACCCAAGGGCTAGAGGGTGCTGGATTTGCACTTAAAGAAATGATGAGCGGAGATGGAGTATCTTTAAAAGAGAGGTTTGGGTTTGGTAAAGCAGATATAGAAATTCTCAAAGCCTCTAAAAGTATGGATGAATTTATAGGTAAATTTGACACTCTTCTTAATCAAAAAGGATTTACTGAATCAATGCTAGAGCAATATAATCAATCTGCAGCAGCTCAATTTGATAATTTTAAATCTAACTTTAAAACCGCAATGGCACAGGCTGGTAACGGAGCTTTAGAGATATTAGCACCAGTATTTACACAACTAAATGAGGCTTTTTCTGATGGTAGTTTTCAATCATTTTTTAATGGGTTATCTAATGGATTAACAACAGTTGTTAATGCCGGACTATGGCTATTCAATATAATACAATCTATAGGAAGCGGGATACAAAGTAATTGGGGTATTATAGGGCCAATACTAGCTGGAGCTATAGGAGCAATCATTACATTTAAAGGAGCAATGATTGCTTATAATATAGTGCAAGGAATATCTAAAGGGATTCAGCTTGCTTCTGCAATTGCAACAGCAATTCATACAAAAGCAACATTAGCAGATACAAATGCAAAAGCAGCAAATACAGCTGCACAGTGGGGGTTAAATACAGCATTATTAGCTTGTCCTTTAGTTTGGATAATAATTATTATAATAGCAGTTATAGCAGCAATAATTGCGTGGTCAGCTCACACTTATGGACTTCAAGCAACATGGCTTATGATTACAAATGTTTTAATTACTGCCTGGGATGTACTTAAGATTAGTGCGTTCATGATGGTATACGGAATAATGAATATGTGGGATTCTTTATGTGTTGCATGTTATCAGTTATCTGTAAATATTCAAAATGCACTAGGGAATATGAAGGCTGGAGGGCTTATGATACTACAGAACTTTGTTAATGGTGCAATAGATCTGATAAATGATTTAATAAACATGGTTAATAAAATTCCAGGTGTTAGTATTGAAGCTGTAAGTAAAGTGACATTCGGAACTGAAGCTATGGCAGAAAACGAAGCCGAAAAGGCAGGTAGGAATAAAGATTTAGCTGCTTATATGTCGCAAAAAGATGCGGCAAAGAAAGCAAGAGAAGATAGTTTAAAGAATATGTTTAATGAGGCAGGCGCAGATTTAGCGAAAAGACAAGCCAATATAGCAGCCGCAAAGACAGCTCATGCTAATGGTTCAGAGGATAAATTTAATTTAAATAATATATTAGGTGGAGCAGGTCCAGATTTAAATAAGTGGAATGAATCACAAGGACCGGGTTCATTGTCTAATTCACTAGATGATTTAAATAAATCATCTAAAGGCTCAAAAAACCATCTTAAGAATATAGATGACAATATGAGTGCTTCAAATGAACATTTAGAAATGCTTAGAGATTTAGCTGAACAGGATAGTATACAAAACTTTGTAACTCTAACACCTACAGTACAAGTTACAACAGGAGATATTAAAGAAGAGGCTGACATTAACAAAATAATAGGTAAAATAGAAAGTTACATGGAAACACAATTAGTTAGTAGTGCGGAGGGGGTATATGCTTAATGGCTTATAAAATATATTTAGGATTAGACAGTGGGGAGGAAGGCTTTAACATCCCAGTATTACCTGAAAAAATAGAGGTAAGTGAATCAGGCAATAATAAAACCACTGAGGTGATAAATCTAGGTGAAGTAAATATAATAAATAAACCAAAACTTAGAGATATATCCTTTGAAAGCTTTTTCCCTAAAAATAGAGGACCATACGTAAGTTCGGAACAATTATTTGAACCGAGCTTTTATGTTTCTATAATAAAAAAGTGGAGAGATGAATGTAAGTATATAAGATTGATATTAGTAGGAAGTCCATTAGAGATAAATGATTTATACTCTATAGAGGACTTTAAATATGAGGAACATGGTGGAGAAGTTGGAGACATTTATTATTCAATAGAGTTAAAAAGATATGTATTGTATTCAGCTAAAAAGATAGAGATAGTTGAGAAGAAAGCAACTCAACAGGTAGTTAAAAGTTCCACACCTCCAAGACCTGCGACAAGTAAACCCAATGTAAAATCCCATACAGTAGTTAAGGGAGATACCCTTTGGGCTATATCTAAGAAGTATTTAGGTAACGGAAGCAGATATAAAGAAATTGCAAAGTTAAATAATATAAAAAATCCTAACTTAATATATCCAGGACAAGTTTTTAAGATTCCATAGGTGGTGGTTAAGTGCAAATACAATTACTTTTAGATAATAAAAATGGGAATGTATTTAATATAAGTGATCTAGTTGGAGAAGTAACTTGGAAGACTTCTAGAAAAGGCAAGGCTGGGAGCTTGGATATTGAAATAATTAAAGATAAGCAAGTAAATATAAATAATGGTGATGTAATTAGTTTTAAAGTAGATAACAACAATGTTTTTTATGGATATGTATTTGAGAATGGTGGATCTAAAGACCATGTTGTGAAAGTAGCAGCCTATGACCAAATTAGATATTTGCTTTACAACGATACCTATGTATTTACTAATAAAAAAGCTAGCCAAATAATATCCCAAATAGTTAAGGATATAGGGTTAAAGGTTGGAACTATAGAAGATACAAAGTATGTAATTCCTTCTCTTTTAGAGGATGATAAAAAGATTTTAGATATATTTTATAGTTCCTTAGAAAAGACTTTAATGAGTACAAAACAAACTTATGTCCTTTATGATGATTTTGGCTCTATATGCTTAAAAAACATAAATAATATGAGGCAAACTGTTGTTATAAGTGATGATAATAATTTAGGTGACTATGATTGGAAAAATAGTATAGATTCCGACACTTACAACAGAGTTAAAATAGTTAGGGACAATAAAGACACTAAAGGTAGAGATGTCTATATAGAACAGGATAGTAACAGTATAGCTAAATGGGGAAGACTACAGTATTTCTATAAAGCAGATGAAAAAATGAATAAGGCACAAATACAAGAAATGTGCAAAGCAACTTTAAAACTTAAGAATAGAGAAACTAAAACATTAAAATTAAAAGATGTAGTAAGTACAGATATTAAAGAAGATTTAAAGTTAAGAGCTGGATCCGGTGTATATGTAGAAATAAAAGAAAAAGGTATAAAACAGTATTACCTTATAGAAGATGCTACTCATAAGTTCTCTAATGGTAATCTTGTTATGGATTTTGATTTAAAGGTGGTGTAAGTATGGGAATGATAGACATTATAAAACAGGCAGGAGTAGATGCTGTAGGAGCAAGCAACCCTGTAAATATTGCATTTGGAGAGGTTATTAATTTTAATGCTACTAAAGTAGATAAAACTATTAATTATCCATGTTTTCTATATGTTCCAACCAAATGCACTATAAAAATAGAACAGAAACTTATTCTTTCAGAGGTGTTTTTCATAATACCAGAGAATTTAATCAGATATGAAATTGATTTATCTCATAACCATAAATATATAGATGAAAAGTGCTCTGGAGGAATGACAGAGGTTGGCTCACATGAAAAAGCCACTGAAAAGGAATTGAAAGAGGTAGTAGTAATTAGAGAAGGATTAAAGGTTGGAGATAAGGTGTTACTTTTAAGAGTACAAGGTGGACAACAATATGTAATCCTTGATAAGGTGGTGTGATATGAGTATATTACCACAAGGAGCAATAATAAATAATGTTGATGTTATCGAAGAATCAATTCAACCTACAAAAACATATAGAATAAAAGATGGAAGGGTTGTAGGTTTTTGTGATGATATTGAAGCACTTAAACAAGCAATAACCTTAATTCTAAACACAGAAAGATATGAGTATCTTATCTACTCTTGGAATTATGGAAGTGAGCTTAAAGGCATAATAGGAATAGATAAAGACATAGCAGAAAGTGAATTTAAAAGAAGAGTTAGAGAAGCATTAATACAAGATGATAGGATAAATAATGTAGATAATTTTACATTTGAATATGAAAAAGACAGTGTTTTAGCAAGATTCACTGTCTTTTCTATTTATGGAGATTTTGAAGCAAGTAAGGAGGTGCTATAAATGTTTGAAATGAACACAGAAGAATTTATTTTAAAAAGAATGATGGATAAAGTACCGAATGAGATAGATAAAAGAGAAGGTTCTATAATTTATAATGCCCTAGCACCAGCAGCTCAAGAGCTAGCAAGAATGTATTCAGATATGGATAGGTTCTTAGAATACACTTTTGCAAGTCCTAACATGCCAGAGGAATTTTTAGATTTAAAAGTAGCAGAAGAAGGACTTAAAAGAGAACAGCCTACACCTTCCATAAAGAAAGGATATTTTTATAATCAAGATAATACTTTAATGGACATTCCTTTAAACAGTAGATTCTCCATAGAAGATTTTAACTTTATGGCCATAGAAAAAATATCTATTGGAATATATAAAATGCAATGTGAAGCTACAGGTACAGAAGGAAATTCTATAACAGGATCATTAATACCTATAGAATATATAGAAGGGTTATCTACTGCCACCCTAGGGGAATTATTAATACCAGGTGAAGATATAGAAACAAATGAAAGCCTTTATGCTAGGTATTTAGAACACCTAAACGAGAAGCCATTTGGAGGGAATATAGCTGATTATAAAATTAATACTAGAGCTATAGAAGGTGTTGGAGAAATAAAAATATTCCCTATATGGAATGGTGGGGGAACTGTAAAAATAGTATTTTTAGATAGTTCATATAATGTTCCTACTGCAGAACTTATAGATAAAGTACAGACAGAATTAGATCCAGTGCAAAATCAAGGTGAAGGTTTAGGAATAGCTCCAGTTGGACATGTAGTCACTGTGTCAGGTGCTAAAGATATAGAAATAACTATAGATACTAAACTTGTGTTAAGAAGAGATGTTACTATAGGTCAAGTTCAAGAAGATATAGAGAGCGTTATTAAAGAATACCTATTACAGTTAAGGAAACAATGGCCTGAGGAAGAAAATACAATAGTTAGAATAAGTCAAATTGAAGCAAAGATTTTAAATGTAGAGGGCATTGCTGACTTATTTAATACTAAGATAAATGGGAAGGAAGAAAACTTAGCTCTAGGAGCCGAGGAAGTCCCAATTTTGAAAGAGGTGGTATTAAGTGAGAAAACCACTAATTGAATTTTTACCACCTGATATAGCTGAAATAGAGGAATTTAAAACTATAATGGCTACAGAAGATATTGAGTTGGAAAGTATAGAAATCAATCAAAAGAGAATTTTAAATGAGGCTTTTATTGATACTGCTACAGAGTATGGGGTTAAAAAATGTGAAGCTTTATACAAAATAAGAGCAGATGCTTTAAATGAGAGTTTAGAATTTAGAAAGCTAAGATTGAAAAATAGGAAGATGGATAAGGTGCCATTTACCTATAATTTTCTTAAATATAAGCTAGAGAGTTTATTTGGAAAAGATAATTATAAAATAGAGTTAGAAAATGATATTTATACTTTAAAAGTTGAAGTTTATACATTTGATTGGAATACTTTCAATGAAATAACTGATAATTTCAGAGATATAATTCCATGTAATATGATTTTAGAATCTTTAATGGTAAGTGAATTAAAGTCAGGTCTATTATTACAAACAGATTTTAGAAAACATGAAATTCTATACAACATGTGTGGAACATTTGCTTGTGGAACAAGACCACATATATCCACGGAAGGTCTTACATTTAGTGAAAATCTAAATATAACCACAAATAATAGCAATATAAATCAAAAATACAATTTAACTGGTACATTTAACGCAGGAGGTGAAACACTAGCATGATAACAAGCGAAGGTATTAATTTAATATCCAGTTCTATTTTAGATTTAGTAGGTCATGGCGAGTTAAGTATCGGAGAAGAATCTAAGAGGGTAGAGCTATATAAAACAACAATAGAAGATAACTATTTGAAAATATACTTATTGTTAGATGATACGATAGCTGGAGAAATTAAAAATATAAAATTAATAAGTAAGTCAGGGGTAGTTCTTATGGATCGAGCAGAAATATTGCAGAAGGGAACTAGTAAGGGCTTACTTATTATTTTTAGTCTTAGAATAAGCGAGGTGGAAGGGTAATGAATGAAACCTATCAAAGAATATATTTTAGAGATCATATTTCAGAAAGACCTCTTACATTTAGGCAGCAGGTTAACAAAGATGGCACTGTAACATTAATACCCCAAGAAGGAAAAATTCTACAGGATGGTACTCCTGTTAATGCTAGAAATCTAAACTACATGGATGAAAATATCTATATCAACCGTCAGCATATAATATCAAATGCAGATAAAATTGGAGCACTAGAAGTTGAAGTAGGCATCCTTAAGGATGCGGTGTTCAACGATATCACCGATAACATCTTTGTGGAAAACTTGAATAATCTTGATGCACTGATACTGTCAGACGGTGTTTACAATCAAGAAATGAAAATGATTTACGTATAAAGGAGTGATTTAAATGGCTACAGAGTATTTAGGCAAGGTTAGAATGGGAACTATAATTGTAAAGGATAAGAATGGAGCAAATTACATTGATTACCCTTTCAGACCTTGGGTAACTAGTAATTTCCCTTCCGGTTTACCTAATAAGGGTTATGGGGATATAAAAGCTTATGTTAGGGGTGACTCAAATGACTATGTGTCGTTTGGACCTACACCCCCCGGTACTGCTAGTTCATGGAATATGTATTGGTATAAAATTAAAAATGCCGAAAATAAAACTATTTATATATGTGATAAGGTAATTTTAAGCAATATATCTTGGGGGGATTTAAACTCACTTGGTGTTGTAAAGGGTAAAGAGGTATCTATAGACGGTAAGAAATATAAATGTAGGTTATTGACTTACACCGAATACCGAAGGTATATAGCAATGAAGGACGGAGACATAGTGGGACTTCCTAAACCTAACAGTACAGATTTAAATTCAACTATGACATATGCCCAACAAGAGGGAGCACATAATCAATTTTGGAATTGGTGGGGTGTATATACGTTTGATAGTGATTTAAATTCAAATGATGTCTCAGCTTGTTATCATGGTTATACAAGACCTGACCATTACAGTTTAGTAGATAAAACTTATTATTCCACTAGTGCGGGATGGAGACCAGTGTTGGAAGAAATAAACCAACCACCTACAATATCAGGCAAAGATGAAAATTTAGGGAATAAAAGCAGTGGTTTTAGTATAACTTATCAAGTATCAGACCCTGACGGTGACAGCTTGACAGTAAATGAATACCTAGACAACAATAAAATTAAAGGAATAACAAATGCCCCTCAAAATCAACAACTAACAGTCACTATAACTGATGAACAAATCCGTGCTATGGCTAATGATTCAAATCATACTATTGCTATACAAGTGTACGACTCTAATTTTAATTACTCAAATAGATACTACTATTTCAAAAAAGTAAACACAGCACCACAAATCGTTACGGATGTTACACCACCGAATGGGAACTTAGGAAATTTAACAGAACCACCAAAGGTAAAATATTCCGTTCATGATGTAGAAGGGAACAAAGTAACGGTAACAGAAGCAATTGTAGGCTTGGGAGCAAAAACGCTAAGAACCTATACTGCTATATTAGGAGAAGAGAATGTATTGACCATATCACAAGAAGAGTGGATTAAGTTAAATAATACAGATTACTATGTTATAAGGATTACTGCTACGGATGATGCGGGTGGAACAAGTGACAAGAGTTATGGATTTCGTAGGGTATCTAACAAAATAGACCTTAAACTTAAATCACCTTTTAAAACAGATGCAAAACCTAATCGAATTATGGTATCAGCTACAAGAGATGTACCAAATGGGGCAACTATGAAGGTAGAAGCTTGTAACAATGCCTACGACGGATTAAACATTAAAGAGGTAAGAGGTAAGACCTTTTTGAACCTCAATCAAGCAGACACAAAGCAACTAGCATTTGTAACTAATAATAGAATATACTCTTGGAGTTTCTTAGGAATTGGAGTTAGAACGTTGCAAGGTTCATATACTATATGCAACCTAACTCATAAGAAAATAAAGACTAATGTCAAAAAAGATGTAACACATAACCAAGTCAGGGAAATAACATTAGAGCCTTTTAGCAAAATTTTGGCAACCTTAAACGCTGATGAATACTTTTCGTATTTAGATGGTTATTATGCGGATGGTTGGACAAGTTCAGATTCTGACAGATATCTTTTGCAGACATCAGTCCTATTACTTGAGGGGGATTATACAAACAAGCAAACCCCTACAGTATTTTTTACAAGCTTTAAGAGTATAGGTGAGTTTGGTGATGGTTCTTTAGGTTTAAAAGTAAAGTCTGACACAAAGGAAGATAAAGCTTATATGACAATTAAGCAACCGTTAAGAGGGTTAGAAGGTGCATATGATACTTTTGAAGAGCAGAAAATAGCTACTTCAAGGTTGAGTTTAGAGACATTTGACAGATATGAACCATCTATACCAAACCAAAATAACTCTGCTGTAGCTATACTAAAACCAGCTAACAAAGCCAAAGGAATGACTACTGTTATAAACGCTATAAGCAATAGATATCCAACAGTTACAAGTACTGTGTTTAACACATTTGATTCGGATTGTTTCACTATAACCTCAAATGGTACAATAATGATTCGCATAAGTAATTTTAATACTAAAATAGAGCCTACAGATACTGAACAAGTAAAAACAGATAAACTTAAGAATTTCTTCACTAGTACAGGTAGACCTGACCATCCTGACCCTTGGTTAATTTACTATGAAAGAGAAACACCACTAAAAAATAAAGTTTCTTATCCTAAAGTACTAGAACAGTATGATACAAGTAAATTTATTATAGAGAGTGAAATAATTCCCGAAGTGGATATATCGTACCAAAGTGCAACAGGCAAGAAATCTATCACAGTTACAGAAGCTTCCACAACGTTGACAGATGCAACCAATGTTGCTCCAACTTGGGAAGATGTTACAAACTCTGTGGAAACAAATAGACATCACAACTTCTCAAACACAACTAAAGTTAACGACGATTGGGGTGTAAATATACGCTTCAATTTCGATAAAGTAACAGCAACAAAACAAGTAAGCCTAAAAGGTTTTGGAGGTGCATTCGATTAATGAAGATTATAGCAGAGAAGCCTTTATCAGAGATAAGGGAAGGAAAGAAAGAGCAGAATGAGATACAACTAGTAGATATCTACGAAATATTATTAGAAATTGATAGTAGAATGACTGCTGTTGAAAATAAATTAAATGGAGGTACAAAATAATGAAACAATGGAAAGTGAAAGCGTATGCAGTATTAATAAAGGCTGAGAGATGGGATTTAGAGCCTACGGAAGGAAGTACAAAAGATGTGGTTCCAGAGGATTATAGATTGGCAGTAGCAGAGTATTTAGTAGCTGGAGTATAACATCATAGATTATAAGGACGAATTAATTAAATAATTTTAGAAGGCAGAATAGGGACTAGAGATAGTCTTTTTATTTTGCCTATTTTTGTGAATGGAGGATTGAAAATTATGAGTAGAAAGAAATTATATACTATGTATATTGAAGAAAATATTGGAGAGGTAGCTCACTTTCATACGGAATTTAATTTAGATGGATTAATTTCAGATGAGGATCTAGAGGATTTACTTACAGATGAAGATTTACGACAAATGCATGACATGGCATTAAATATATGTAAAAGAGTGAATAAGAAAAATGGATTGTATGAATTAAGAGTGCTAGATATTAAAGATATGTAATCTTATCTTAAACTAGAAGTTATAAAGTTCTAAATTTAATATTTTATGTAATATTTTGTATGATATAATATTTGTAACTTGGACAATAACTTCTAGGAGGATGGTTAATGAACTTAGTAAAAATTAAGGAACTTGAAGATTTAAAAACAGAATTAGACGAATTAGAAAATCAATATGATAACTTATTTAGAGTAAAGAAAAGTGCTTATGTTTATAATGCACATGATGAGTTTAAAGAGTTTTTCACAAATCAAGGGTTTACTATTAGAGAAACTAATGATGATATAGAAGCAATTTATGGAGGAGCTAGTGTGAAAATAAAAAAGGCTAATCCACAGGAATTTTATTTTGGAGCATATTCAGCTTGGGAAATTCAATGTGAAATAGATAAATCACAATATAGAGTTCTATTAAATGAGTTAGGAAAATATCGTGGAATCAATGTAACATGTGGAACATCTGAAAAACTTACAGAAGAAGAAAGAATGGATAAGGATATTCAAGGAACCAAAGAAAAAATAGTGGATACGAAAAAGAGTATTGAGGAATTTAGTAACTTTAAATTAGGGTATGGATTAATAAAAAAAGGCGAAGAAACTTTTAATGATAGATATCCTCAGTTTGAAAGTATGAGAGAATTATTAGAAAGCATATTTAAATAATAAATATAATAATATATTGTCCAAGTAAAGATATAGCAAAAATGCTATATCTTTTTATTTAGACTTAAAAAGAGGTGTAATATGGATGAACTAGTAAAACATCAATTAGAAACTCATGAGAAAAGAATCAATAATCATTCGGAAAGATTAGATAGATTAGAGCAAGAGCAAAGTGAGTTTAGAGCCAATATAGGAAATTTAATTCAGAAGGTAGATAGCTTAATAAACACTTTAAAATGGCTTATAGGACTTGTGGGTTCAGGACTTATAGGCTTTTTCTTTTATATGCTACAAAGAATATTGGAAAGGTAGGTAAAAAATTATGGATTTAATAAAATTTGTTCCTGAGCAGTTACTTATATTAGTGGCTGCTCTTTATGTTATTGGGATATTTCTAAAAAATACTTCTAAGGTTGCGGATTGGGTTATACCATGGGTTCTTTTAATTGTAGGTACAATTGGGGCTTTATTAATAGAGGGGGTTAGTGGGTTAGCCTTTATAGAAGGTATTATATGTGCTGGGGTTGCAGTGCTTACAAATCAACTTATAAAACAGAGTACAACTAAAAGAGAATAGGAGAGTGATTACATGAAAAGAGTTGTAGATCCACCACTAAGATTTATAGATCCACCACAAGCATAGGTAGAATTAGCTGCATTTTTTATTTTTATGAGAAGAATATGGGGTCTCGAGCGCAATTTGTGCAAAAGTAACGCTAAGAAAATTAGACTTCCATAAATTACAGTATATATATAAACTTATTTCAAAATATAATTAAGAATATTTCCAACTAGTAAAAAAAACACAAATATTCCGTATACAATACCAGAAACTGTCTTTTTATCTTTCATACAAATCCCTCCAATATTAATTAACTAAGATATTTATTATACGATATTAAAGAAAGCATTTAGATTTATATAGTTACACTATATTAAAATTATTTTAATATCATATTATAACATTATTTTTTATAATAGTACAAAGTCAGAAACAGGAGAACTTGAAAGTAAATCTCAAAAGGAGAGTGAAGTATAAATGAAAATAGGAATTGATATGGGTCATACCCTAAGGGGAAAGGGAACAGGAGCACGAGGAATAAAAAATGAAACAGATTTAAATAGACCTTTGGGTAAATTAGTTATATCTAAATTACAGCAATTAGGTCATACAGTAGTAAACTGTACAATAGACGAATCTAATAATAGCCTAAATGATATATGTAGAATTGCAAATAATGCTAAAGTTGATTTATTTGTATCAATACATTTTAATTGTGGTGGTGGTAGAGGCGTAGAAGTCCTAACATATAATAGTAATTCTACAATAGCTAATCAATATGCGCGGAAAATAGTAGATGAAATAGCTAAGCTAGGATATGCAAATAGAGGGATAAAATATAGACCTGACTTATGTGTACTAAATTCAACTAAAATGGATGCACTTTTAATAGAATGTGCTTTTATTGACTCCAAAGAGGATATGGATAGATACAATGTTGAATCTATGGCTAATGCTATTGTAAAAAGGATAACAGGAAAAACTATAGTTAATGAGCCCACAATAGATACAGTAGTTATAATTAATAACTCCACAGATGAACTGGCTGCTAAATACTTAAATAGAGCCTTTGATTGGGGTATATTAATGCCACATCAATATGCTATAGGAACAGCTAGAAGAGTTGTTGGTGTTGGTGGAGGAGCTTGTAAAGAGGTTAAATGTGATGTAGAAATTATAGGAGTAGATGCTTATGATACATGTAAAAAGGTTATGGAGTATATAATAGAGAATAAGAAATAAAGTCTTATATAAATATACTGGAATATATCTTTTAAAAGGCACTTGAGGAGTTAGGTGTCTTTCTCTATTATTTAATATATTTAACATGAGAATATATTTCCAAATATGTTTTGAAATATTTGATAATAATCAAAAAATATCAATTAATTTGTAGGAATATATTTGTTGATTTGTATTAATATGAAACTATATAATGATATTTGTAATTAATGAAATTTTAATAATTTAATAATGGGGGATAAAAAATGAAAAAGAAATTAAGATTAATGTTAGCATGCATGTTAATGTGTATTTTTACTTTAAGTTTAGGTAATGTTAGAGAAGTTTATGCTGCAGAAAGTGGAAATGATTATGTTATCGGTGTAAATAACTTAAATAATACTCCAGAAAATAGCGCTAAAGTAGGAGGTGAACTTAGGCTACCTGAAAAAGGCTGGAAAAGATATGATGATACTAATAGTAATTTTATCTTTCCTAATGGCGTTACAAGACAAATGGATTCAATTAGATATAATAAAACTGCATCATGGTCTAAAATTGTACAATTTAACTTTTATGGTACAAAAATAAGATATATAGGATTTAAATATAATTTAGGGACTGTAAATATAAAGGTGACTATAGATAATTCGATTGAAGAGTATTTTTCTCAAAATCAAGGATCTGGTAGTGTAAATCAATGTGTGAATTATGAAAAAACTGGATTAGAATTAAAGGAACATTTTGTGAAAATTGAAATAATCACTGAAGATTATTCAATGCTATTAGACGGAATTGATATAGATGAAAATGGTGAATTAAAGCCATATAATGAAATACCAGCAACTAATAATTCAAGTATATCATTAGATAAATCCTCAATTGATTTAAAAGTTGGACAAACTGATAAATTAATAGCTACAGTATTACCTGATGAGGCTGTAAATAAGAATGTAACATGGACTTCAAGTGATGCAAACATAGCTACAGTAGATGAAAATGGAAATGTTACAGCAATAAAAGAAGGACAAGCAACTATAACAGCCACAATAGAAGGAACAGACATAAAAGCTGATTGCATAGTTACAGTTACAAAGAAAGAAACTCCAGTAGATCCAGAGGAACCAACAGGAGATGGAAACTTATATATAGAAATGGTAGATGGAAATATAAAACAAGGCAAAGACATTGATGTAAATAACTTTATTAAATGGTTTAAGAGTAGAGATTTAGATAAGACAGAAAATCCAATATACAAAATAAAAAATGCAAAAGGAAATGTTGAATATTTAGTACATGATAAAATAGTTGGGTTTGAAATAAGATAATATGAATAGGAAATAGATTAGAGCCATGGATTACACTTAGATGTGTGTTACATGGCTTTTTCATTTTTTGTAAAAAGAGGGAATGTAAAATATTTGTAGAAATATAAAGGTTTAGAGGTCAGAATCAACTATCATACAAGGAGGATATAATATGGAATATGTATTAAGCAATGAGGATCTTCATATGCTAAAATCACTAGGAGTGGATGTGATCGATGAAAAGAGGAATTATTGGTTCATTAGAACTCAAGGTGGCTCATATTATGATGATTTCATTAATGAGAATTTTATTGGTATTGAATGGGACAAAGTAAGTGATAAATCTTTTATAGAAAATAGTACCGAAGAGAATATCAAATCAGAAGTAAAGAGATGTTATCCTGATACAGATAAACCGGGATATGTAGCAGCACAAATAATCAAATTTACTAACTCTATGAAAAAAGGTGATATTGTTTTAATACCTAATGAGGGATCAAAATGGATTTCTTTTGGAGAATTAGTTACGGATGATATTTATGTAATTGAACAAGATGAAGAAGATTTTCAAGCTATTTTGGATCAATTTTATGATGAAGTAGATAAAAAGGAAGAAAAGCCTGTATTAAAGAAAAGAAGAGAAGTTAAGTGGATAAAACAAGTAAAAAGAACTGAATTAGACCCATATTTATATAATATAATTTATTCTCATAATGCAATAGTTGATGCAAATCCGTATAAATTGTTTATAGACAGAACTTTATCACAATTTTATATTAAGGGAGAGGAAGCTTACTACACATATAGAGTAAATAAAAAAAGAAATGTTCCATATGTAGATGTATTAAAATTTTTAAATAATAATTATGAATTGATAAATTATATAAATAATTATTATCCCAATTTAAAAATAGAAGAGGAAAATTTGGTATTAAAAATTAATGTTCAATCAAAAGGGCCTGTACAACTTAAAGGGGCAATTAAAGATGTATTAATAATAGGTTTAGTAATTGGTGCAATAGTTGGAACAAACATGAAATTTAAAATATTAGGTTTTGAATATGATTTGGAAACTAAAGGATTACCCAACTTATTAAATTCAATAAAGGAAATTATGGTAGTTATGGATAAAAATGACCAACAAGATGATGAAAAAAAGGAATTGCAGAATATAATAGATAAACTTGAGGAAGATAAAAGAAGATTAGAATTGAAATTACCAAGCGAAAATGCGAATATATCTACCTTAGATACAAATGAACCATGCATAACTGAATAATAATTTATAAAAGCTCTATGATATATATCATAGAGCTTTTATAAATATATTGAGTTTAAAGTAACAAAATTTAATATAAATAAAGCACTTAAAGCAATACTAAATATGTCATCTAAATATAATATATTTAAAATAGTAATTTTATTTAGTCTAAATAATTTACATATAGTAAATTTAAAGATGAAATAACATAGTGCAAAGATAATCATGAACGAACCACATTTACTTAATAAATTTAGAATAATTTGCAAACTCATTATGAATGCCTCCTTTAGTTTAATTATAATTAATTGTCAAATAAATGCAATGATTTAATTAGTATATTATATTCATTTATCATTAAATTTTGCTCAAAATCTCTGACTTTCATACAAGTTCTCAATTTGACTAATTTACAAAACATTATATAATAGAAAAGTTCATAAAAATACTGGAGGATAACTATATGTCTAAGAAAAAGATATTAATTATCCTTGTTATTACACTAATATTATTAATATTGAATACTAGAATTGTATATTAACAAGGGGGAAGGCCTTAAATTGAGGCTGACCTCTGGATGAAAAATAATATATTAAATTAAAGTTATATACCACAGGTTCAATGAGCTTGTGGTTATTTTTTTATTGGAGTAGAATTATAAAATTTAAATCAAATAAAATATTAAAATATAAAATAATTATTGTATATGTATAGATATTTTGCTAATAATAAAGAGTTAATTACTTTAAATACATAAAATAAAAGTATATAGAGAATCATAAAATTAAAATTTAATATAAAGGAGGTATTGATATGAGGGTTGATTTTAAAGACTTTCTTGAATTAATAGCAATAATAATGTTTTTAGTGCTGCTATTAAAAATATTTTAAAGTTTTTAAAGCAATGTCTGGGGAAAGTGTGATCAAAGGAGGTGCATGATAAATGTACTTCCCCCCCTTAGATATTATCAGCATCATATTAATGAAAAATAATATATTAAAATCATAATTATTTTAGAGAGTATAAAAATATAAAATAATTATCATAATATATTGATTTAACTCCTATAATATAAAAATAGGTAGAGTCACCTAATATGACATCTACCTATTTGTTTTTAATAATAAACAAAATATTAAACAAAACTAAAGCCATAAACTCTAATTAAAGGGTTCATGGCTTCTTATCTTTTGAAGAACGGTGAATAACGACATTAGAATTATATCCATATTTCCAAGTTTTAAACTTTGCAAATTAATTATTTTGACTTGTTTAAATTTTACATAATAAGGCATAATTAAAGGAAAAGTATAAAGGATTTAAAAATATTGGATATAGATTTAGGAGTGATATATATGAATTTTGGAACAGAGATAATAATTTCAGGTAAAAAAAAGTGGATAATTACAAGGCAGTCGTCAGGAATAGATAAGACGAAAGAGGCAATACTGAGAGCTTTTGGTGAAGGCTTTGAATATGTAGATGATGTAGATAGAGCAAATAATATTGATAAGTCAGACAATAAATAAATTAAAAACTAAGGTATATTAAAAATAGAGGACTTGATTACAGGTCTTCTATTTTTATATAAATCAAGTACGCAGTATTAGGAGTCAAGTACATGCATGGCTTTATAATGTTAACAAAATAGAATCAGCAGTAAGGAAACATTTAGAGGAATTAGATATAAAAATAAGAGTAACAACAAGAGCAGTAGATGTAAAAAAAGATGGTGGAAGAATTAAGGGAATTTATTTAAGTGATGGAGAGTTAGTTACAGGAGATGTGTTTATAGAAACGACAGGTTCCACAGGACCTATGGGAAATTGCTTGAGATATGGAAATGGATGCTCTATGTGTATTTTAAGATGTCCATCCTTTGGTCCTAGAATTAGTATAAGTTATAGAGCAGGAATAGAGGATATTAAGGGCGAAAGAGATGAAGATATTTACGGTGCTTTTAGTGGTTCTTGTAAATTGTCTAAGGAAAGCCTTTCTGAAGAAATATTGAAGGAATTAAATGATACTGGAGTGGTAGTACTTAAGGTCCCAGAAGAAGATATTAACGTAGATAAATTGAAGCAAAAGGTATGTCAACAATATGCATTAAAAGAGTTTGCCGAAAATATAGTATTACTTGATACTGGTCATGCAAAATTGATGACCTCATATTATCCTTTAGAAAAACTTCGAAAGATAAAAGGGCTTGAAGATGCAAAGTATGTAGATCCTTATGCTGGTGGAAAAGGAAATTCTATAAGATATCTTTCGGTTGCTCCTAGAACTAACGACTTAAAAGTATTAGGACTGGATAATCTATTTTGTGGCGGAGAAAAAAGTGGGCTTTTTGTTGGGCATACAGAAGCTATAGCTACAGGTTCACTAGCAGGTCATAATGCAGTAAGAAATGAGCTAGGTATGCCACTTTTAATTTTACCAAGATTGTTAGCTGTGGGTGATATAATTGCCTATGCAAATGAAAAAGTACAAACTGTGGAGGGAAGAAGAAATAGATATACCTTTGCAGGTTCAGAATATTTTCAGAGAATGAAGGATTTAGGAATTTATACTTTAGATAAAGAAGAAACATGTGTAAAAATTAAAAAGTTAAATTTAGATAATGTATTTAATCAAAAGCTTGTTTAATTTATATATGATACTTTATATAAAGGGAAGGGGAAGTAGTATATGTTTAAGATAACACTAGATCCTGGACATGGCGGCAAGGATAGTGGAGCAACTTATAAAGGCTTAATTGAAAAGAATATTGTTATGATAGTAGCAAATAAATGCAAACTTGAATTAGAGCGCCATGGAGTATCTGTTCAAATGACAAGGATCAATGATATATTCATTGATTTATCGCCAAGGGCAAATATGGCAAATGCAAATAAATCAGATTACTTTGTTTCCATTCACTGTAATGCAGGTGGCGGTGATAGAGGAGAGGTAATTTACTCTATTTATAAAGGCAAAGGACTAGAACTTGCCAATAAAATAGCCAATGAAATAAAAAATATAGGACAAATGCAAGTTAAGATTTACGATAGAATTGGGTCGGATGGTAGAGATTACTATGCTGTCATAAGAGAAACGAATATGGATTCCATAATAGTTGAATGTGCATTCTTGGACAATGAGATTGACAATAAAATCATGGATACTCAACAAGAACAAGAAACTTTTGGAATTGCAATTGCAAAGGGTATCTTAGCACAGCTAGGTATAAAATATATACCTATTAATCAAGTCCCTAATATAAGCAGTATAGTTGTATATAACAACGATGTAGACAAAAGAGCAGCAGATTATTTAGCGGATTATTTAGCAACTTCAACTATAAGCGGTGATACAGTTTTTGATTATAGTACAGTAGGAAAAATTTATGGTGTAGGTGGAGGAAGTTTTCCCTATGGAGCTATTTTAATAGTAGGTAGTGATAGATATGATACCATTAAGAAAGTATTGCAGACCATAGGGAAGTTGTAAATCTAATCAAATAAAACAAAACCATAAACAATAACCCTCTATTTTTTACAACGACCTCAGAGGTGCAGAAGAATTTGTAAACACAAAATCTTCTGCTTTAATATTTCAAAGGTTATGAGCAATTTGCTTCTTTACTTATGTATATTGTATTTTTTTATTTACCGCTTTTTAACTTTTACACTAAAAAAGCTTCTACAAAGCACCGAAAGAAGTTGTATATAAGTAACCTATGCAACTTCTTTTATTGTACATAAAATTTTAAATTTAACAATAAAATCTTTGACAGATAAAAATAAGTAGCATATACTGAATGTATGAACATATATACATATATACATACATTCAGGCGAGGTGATATATTAATGGATAATAATAAAGATATCTTTGATAATTGTAATTGTAACGTAATACATGAAGATGTGGTTAAAAAGGTTAAGGAAACTATTCCAGAAGATGAAACTTTATATGATTTAGCAGATTTATTCAAAGTTTTTGGGGATAGCACAAGAATAAAAATTATATGTGCATTGTTCCAATCAGAAATGTGTGTATGCGACATTGCAGCATTACTTGAAATGAATCAATCAGCTATATCTCATCAGTTGAGAGTTCTTAAACAAGCAAGATTGGTGAAATATAGAAAAGAGGGAAAGGTTGTTTACTATTCATTAGATGATGATCATGTTAAAGGTATATTCGATCAAGGGTTAGCTCATTTAAATGAGGGATAAAGAAATTTAGGGGGAGTTAGGGATGAGTAATAATAAAATTTCGAAGCCTAATGTTAAATCAAATAAACCATTACAAATAAAATCAGAATCAACTATTATAAAACCAAAGACAATTATGCAACTAAATACAATACAAAAGAAACCAGTTAGTAAGATAAAAAAGCAATTCATCTTAGAGGGTTTAGATTGTGCTCATTGTGCATCAAAAATAGAGACAAAACTTAATAGTATTGATGGAATTGATAGTGCTACAGTGAATTTTGTGACCAAGACTTTAACTATAGAATTAGAAGAAATTAGTAGAGTCAATGAGTTAGTTGCTGCATCTATAGAATCAATAAAAAAAATTGAGTCTCATGTAATCGTAAAAGAAAAGACAGTAGCAAAATCAAATAAATTAGTACTAATGTTAGAAGGTCTATGTTGTGCTAACTGTGCTGCAAAAATTGAAAGAGAAGCAGCTAATATTAAAGACGTATGCAGTGCGGTGGTTGATTTTGTAGCAAAGAAACTTATTATGGAAATTGAAAATAATAGCGATAAAGAAGCTATTATTGAAAATGCAAAAAAGGTTGTAAAGAAAATTGAGCCCGATGTAAAAGTATTTGTATTAGATGGAAATATTAACAAAAAACAGGAACATCCACATGACCATCATGGAGAAGGTGAAAATAATAAAGCTAAATTTGTAAGGCTTGGAATTGGAGCTGCAATTTATGCAATTGCTATAGCTTTTAATTTTGGTTTTTATGGTGAGTTAATATTATATTTAATAAGTTATTTCCTTGTTGGTGGAGAAGTATTGTTAAGAGCTTTGAAGAATATAAGAGGGGGGCAAGTCTTTGATGAAAACTTCCTTATGAGTATAGCTACAATTGGAGCTTTTGCTATTGGCGAGTTCCCCGAAGGTGTAGCAGTTATGATATTCTATCAACTAGGCGAAATATTCCAAGGTATGGCTGTTAATCATTCAAGAAAGTCAATAGCAGCACTAATGGACATAAGACCTGATTTTGCTAACTTAAAAGTCGGTGACGATATCAAGAAGGTATCACCAGAAGAAGTTAGTGTAGGGGACATAATAATTGTAAAACCTGGAGAAAAAGTTCCACTTGACGGTAGAGTAATTGAAGGAAACTCTATGATAGATACTTCTGCACTAACTGGTGAATCAGTTCCAAGAGAGGTAGAAGCAGGAGATAATATATTAGGCGGAGTTATTAATAAAAATGGACTTTTAACAATAGAAGTAGAAAAAGAATTTGGAGACTCAACTATTGCTAAGATATTAGATTTAGTTCAAAATGCAAGTAGTAAAAAAGCCCCAACAGAGAATTTTATAACAAAATTTGCTAGATACTATACACCTGCTGTTGTTTTCTCTGCATTAGCATTAGCTATACTACCACCACTTTTTATAAGTGGAGCAACCTTTTCAGAATGGATATATAGAGCGTTGGCTTTCCTAGTAGTATCTTGTCCATGTGCGTTGGTTGTATCTATACCACTTGGTTTTTTTGGAGGGATAGGTGGAGCTTCAAAAAATGGAATACTAGTTAAAGGTGGAAACTATCTTGAAGCATTAAATAATGTTGAAGTTGTAGTGTTTGATAAAACTGGAACTTTAACAAAGGGAATATTTAAAGTAACAGAAATAAAACCGCAAGATAATATTTCTAAGGATGAGCTTATTACTTATGCAGCCTACGCAGAGAGTTTTTCAAATCATCCAATTGCAACTTCTATTTTAAAAGCTTACGGGAAGGAAATAGCTAATGATTCAGTAGAGTATTATGAAGAAATATCAGGACATGGTATTAAAGTTATTGCTTTGGGCAAAGAAGTCTTAGCAGGTAATTATAAACTAATGAATAAAGAAAATATTTCTTATACAAAAGTAGAAACTATAGGTACCGTAGTTCATGTTGCTGTTAATAAAGAATATGCAGGTTATATAGTTATATCAGATGAGGTAAAAGAGGATTCAGCTAAAGCAATTAAAGATTTAAAAGCGATGGGCATTAAGAAAACTGTTATGCTTACAGGGGATAATAAAATTGTTGGAACTAAAATTGCTAAAGAACTAGGACTAGACGAAGTTTATTCGGAGTTATTACCAGACCAAAAGGTTGAAAAAGTAGAATTACTAGATAAAGAAAAGACATCTAAAGGTAAATTAGTATTTGTAGGAGATGGAATAAATGATGCTCCAGTTTTAGCAAGAGCTGATATAGGTATAGCAATGGGAGGAGTAGGTTCAGATGCAGCAATAGAAGCTGCTGACGTTGTTATAATGACAGACGAGCCTTCAAAGATTGCATCAGCTATAAAAATAGCAAGAAGAACAAGAGCAATAGTAATGCAAAATATAATCTTTGCTTTAGGAGTTAAAGCAATAATATTAGTACTTGTAGCTCTTGGAATGGGTACTATGTGGGAGGCTGTATTTGGCGATGTAGGAGTTACATTAATTGCAGTATTAAATTCTATGAGAGCAATGAAAATAGAAAAATAATGATAACAATTATGCAGTCATAATTTATGGCTGCATAATTACTATGGGAGTATATATGGATAATATAAATAATAAAAAATATATGATAAGTTCTTTAGAATTAATATATTTAATAACCAAAGAAAAAAGGCGCTCCGTTACAGAGTCACCTTTCAATGATGGGGTCATTTGAAATCTTAATTAGACAAACAAATAATATCATAAAATAGAAAGTATGTGTGTAGAAATACATCGAAAATACACTATTAACTATTGTTCACATAAAATACAGTGAATATTTTGGATTAGTATTAATAAAATTAATTATAATTTAGCAGAAGAAAATGGGAATCCTAGATTTTTTTATATAATTGGGAAAGGTATAAATATAATCATAGAGTACATAGTTAATGAATAGTATATTATAGTATTAATTTTTAGATGGTTAATTTGGCAGTTTGTAATAATCTCTTTTATGATTCAGATTATTTTAATTTTTTTGCGAATCATTCAGGAAATATTTTAGCAGAAGTTGAATTAATAGATTATGCCTGTGCTTATATAATAAATGATATATTTGCAATAGTAGCTGTAAAAGTTGATAGATTAGCAGAATTTCTTCAGGCAGTACCTAGTGTTAAATATATTGATAAAATTGATCCCTTTACTCTTCAAGAGAATTTCACTAGTGATATTTATACTTTTCAAGATACTGCGCTTTGCCCAATCTGTGATTTCAGTTGGCTATTGCAATCAGACTAATGATACTGCAGTTGCTGACTCTGGAAGAGGATTTAATGTTGGAGGACAGATTTCTCCACTAATTGTTGCTGGTGGATGTGCATTATTCTTAGAATGGGCACTTAAAGGATATAAAGGCGATGTAAATGTACAAAGTCTAAAGGGAATATTAGCTCAAACTGCAGTCAGAGAAAAGGGGGTTGTTTATCCACTTCCTACTTATGGATATGGAAGATTTGATTTAGAAAATGTATTTAAAGAGGTACGTTAATTATAAAAAATATTTTAAGTAGTAATTCTTCAGTAAAAAGATTGAAAATTGTACAGTAGAAAATTAAATATTAAAGCTTTACACAAAGGGAAGAACGTGGTTAACTAATAATGTATAATGTTCAAAAGTTTAGTAAAAATATTTAGTAGGGGTGCATTTTGATGAAAAAAGGGGATTTTTTATGGGGTTTTATACTTTTGGTTTTTGTGGCAATTTTAGTTGTGCCATTCTCAAGAGAAGCATTTATTGAAGTTACCCATACCTATCCGTATATGGGAGGGTTTTTAAAATTTGCTATTTTAGCCACCATGGGAGATATGCTAGGAAGCAGAGTTATAAGTGGTGACTGGAATATTCCAAGAGGAGTTTTTTGGAAGGCAACCATATGGGGAATTATAGGAATGGCAATAACACTTGTATTTTCTATATTTTCAGGAGGAATAATAGCGGCACAAGCAGAAGGCATGCTACCTTTTAAAGGAGTAACAATAGGACATGCATTTTTCACTAGTGCTACTATGAACATTACTTTTGCTCCAGTAATGTTTATCTTTCATAAATATACTGATATATATATAGACACAAAGTATGATAAAAGCGGTAGTAAAATCACTCTTAAAGAAATAACAGAAAAGATTGATTGGTATACCCTTGTAAGTTTCTCTATGCTTAAAACTATTCCATTCTTTTGGATACCTTGTCACACATTAGTATTTTTATTACCAGGTCAATACAGAGTGCTAGCTTCTGCATTTTTATCTATTGCCCTTGGACTTTTATTAGCAGTAGCTAAAAGATCTAAAAAATCAACATAATAAATACACATAACAATAACACTATCCTAACTGCTTAAATGTAGGTGAAGAGGATAGTGTTTTTTTATTAGAGATTTTTTGAATATTCTATACCCAATTTACTAAAGTATTCATATGAAATTTCTCAGAAAGGTAAGTATAGAGAATGATTAGCTGTATGAGCAATAAGAAGCCTAGTTCATCTATGACAATTTTTTTCAAAACTATATATTATTTTATGGAATATTTGTTATAATTGTTAGGTGTGATCCAATGGTGATTATTAAATCCAAATAGAGTACATTCAATAATAAATAAAATTATAAATATTTTAAGTTAGCATAGATTTTTAATTTTTATATATTTAGGGGGAAATATGAAAATAACGAGGGATAAAAAGTTTTATAAGATGCTTTTTAGCATATCATTACCCATAGCGATACAAAACCTTATTACCTTTGCTGTAAGTATGATTGACACATTAATGGTAGGTTCTTTAGGGGAAGTACAACTATCAGCAGTAGCAATAGCAAATAATTTGTTTTTTATCTTGACCTTACTAATGTTTGGGCTAGCTGGTGGCTCTAATATAATGATATCTCAATATTGGGGAAAAAATGATAGAAAATCTATTCATAAAATACTTGCAATAATGTATAGAGTTTGTATTGCAATTACTTTGATTTTTATTGGAATAGCAATATTTCTACCAAATAAATTCATGAGTATTTTTACCACTGATATAAATGTTATAGAGGCAGGAGCAAGTTATCTTAGAATCATTTGTATAGGATATATGTTTTATGCTATAACTAACTGCACAATTATGATGTTACGTTCAGTTAAAACGGTAAAGATTTCAATAATAGTTTATAGTATATCATTGCTAGTAAATGGTTTTTTTAACTGGGTGTTTATTTTTGGTAATTTAGGGGCTCCTACATTAGGGGTTAGAGGGGCTGCTATAGCTACAGTAATAGCAAGAGTTACTGAATTTATAATAGCTATGACCTTTATGGCCATATTTGAAGAAAAAATAAATCTTAAATTAAAGAATTTAATACATATAGATAAGATTATATTAAAGGACTATATATCTATTTGTATACCAGTGTTATTTAATGAATTGCTTTGGTCTACAGGAGCATCTATGATTTCAGTTATAATTGGTAGGATGGGATTCGTTGCAGCTAATAGTATAAATGTTGTTGCCCACCAGTTTGTAACGGTATTTATATTTGGGTTGTCTAATGCATCTTCCGTTATAATTGGAAATACCATAGGGGAAGGTAAAAAAGAAAAAGCTAAAGAATATGCTTCAACAATTGCAATTTTTAGTATTACCATGGGAATTATATCAGGAATTATTATATATTTAATAAGACCAATAGTAGTTGATTTTTATAATGTATCAGAAGCTACCAAACTGCTTGCTATGGACATAATGTCCGTGACATCTATAGTAGTTATTTTCCAAGCTTTAGGGGTAAACCTAATGATGGGAGTTTTACGTGGTGGTGGAGATGCAAAATTTGTTCTTCTCAATGATTTAATCTTTATGTGGTTAGTTGCTATACCATTAGGATTTTTAGCAGCGTTTGTATTTAAATTACCAGTAACTATAGTTTTCCTCATCATTAAGTGTGATGAAATACTAAAATCTTTAGTGGCTGTAATTAGAGTTAAAAGTGGAAAGTGGGTTACTGATGTAACCAGGGATTTTTCAGAAATAGAGGCGTAAATAACAATAATTATAGGACAGTGTCTTAAGAGGATTAAAATTTACTCTTAGGCAGTGTCCTTTAATTTTTATTATTTTTCATGTAATACATATTATCTCAATATGTATTATATATAAGTAATTATGTAAAGTAAGTATATTATGATAATTAAAGTTATATTAATAATAATGTGGAAGACATACAAGTAGAACTTATATAATTTAACAAACAATTATTAACAGAATAGATTTAAAGCTTGATATAAATTTATTATTGAAAGGGTGATGAGTCTATGTATACTCCGAAATCGGAAGTATTATTAAAAAAAGCATATCAAGGAGATGTGTTTATTCCACAAAATGCTTTCAAAAGTGTTAAAGCAGCCATTAATGCTGGTGGACGAATTATTAAGGTCTGCGCAATCGGTGATAGTGTGACAGAGGGAGCAGATGTAAGCTTACAGGCTAACAATGCCATAAATAGATTAGTTAATTTACTTAGGGATAGCATTGTAAATAAAGTTGATTTCAGAAACTATGCGGTAGGGGGAGCGGTATTAGCAGACTTTGTTGATAATAATTATATTAAGAGGCCGTGGAGCGAGGGAAGAAGATGGCAAGATGCAGTAATGGCTTTTTCACCTGATTTATTAGTTGTAGCCTTTGGTGTCAATGATGGAGCAAAACCCTATTTAGATTTTTATGAATATTTAAGAAGATTTCGCAATGAGTTCTTACGAAAAATACCTAACACATCAGTATTATTTATAAATAATACTCAAGATGTTCATGAAAAGAATAGAATATATTTAGAATGGATAGCTAAATCCCAGGTTTATTTCTGTAGAGAATATAAGTATCCATGTATAAATGCTAATAGGGTTTTCAATATACTTGGAAATGGAATAGATCTATATAGTTACATTGGAAAGCAACAACCAATGTACTTTGGTGAGTTCGTATCAGAATGGGATGTGACTCCTACTGTAGTCAGGACCTATAATTATCTGACTTTTACTGGCGATGGAAGCATAAGATATAAGACGCTGGCACAGAATATACAATTCAATGCTATAGTGGATATAACCAAATATCAATCTGTATTTCCAAGCAGATATGACCTTGGATTTAGAGAAAATTTTATTTTTGCTAATGTAATAGGCATAATTGTGAGAATGGTTATAAAGACTGATAAAACAGTAGATTTTTATATTTCTCATGGGGTAAAGGGTGTGTTAGCAGCTCAAAACTTTAGAGTGGGGTCTATTTTCGATTTAGAAATTAGATTTCATGACAATAGATTAACAATTCATATTGATAAAGGTCAGGTAATGGAGGCTATAATAAGTGATGCTGGATTTGAAGGGACTTTTTATCTTAGATCTTTTCAAGAGGATAACATATTGTTTAAAAATCCTGGTTTTCAATACACTCAATTTGAAGAGGGAGAACCTCTGTTTTCAGTAGAGGATTTATTGGGAGGAGTAGGAAATTTAGGAGGCAATGGTGTAAATCATTTACCAGACCATGCTTTTGGTCTTATATATCAAAGTGCAATTGAAAAGGTTGTTAGAGCAATTACACATTAAATTTAATAATAAAAATCAGAAGTTGAAGGTATTGAAATAAGTTTAAATAAAATAGAGTTCTCCATAAAATCCACATATATTTTTATTAGTATACTCTCATAGGGAATAATCCTTATAGTTAATATTAAACAGAGAGGTGTATTTTAATGAAAGTTTTAAAAACAGTAGGTACTTTGATGCTTGGTGCTGGAATACTTTTAGCAGGGCAAAACTTATTAAATATAAATGAGAATTCATCTAATGTAGATCCTGTGAATATATTTACTACATCAAATAAAGGATACTATGAGAGAGTAAGTGAAAATGGGGATAACATAGATAAAGAAAAGACGTATTTTGAAGAAATGTATAGACTTTGTCATGGCAATAATGGTAAAAATCAAGACTATAGAAACAATGGAATGATGAGAAATGGGATTTTAGATAATACTCCTTCAAGTGATCTCTAAATATACTAAGGATCTAAAAGAATTAATTTTTTAGGTCCTTAGTATATTACTTTTAAACTGTTTATCAAAATTGATTTGCTAAAGATTTTATTTAGTGAAAAAAGAGATAAGTACCCAAGTAATTAACTATTAAGGTACTTATCTCTTTTAATTATGGTTGGAAGATTTGCTTTCGCAACAACTAGAATCTCCTTTTTTAAACATAATAATTACCATAATAATCATCATTATTGGGCAAATGAATGGAGCTATTAGAGCTAATTTAGATGCAATGCTAGGGCTAAAGGATTTAATAAAAGGCAACATACCTATAATTAGAATTGGAAGCCCACAGCAAAGTATCATATGAAGTATATGTTTAAATCCTTTGTGCTTATTTGAATTATTGTTTTCATGACAACTCATTTAAAGTCCTCCTTATAAATAATAACTAAATTATAGGTAAGGAATGTGTGGATCTTATGGAGAAGTATATAGTCAATATAAAAATAAAAACATAGATACTAAAAGAATTGTATTTGGAATATATTTTAAAATTTAACTCTTAGAGTTATAATTGAGAAAAGTAAAAATGTTAATAGAGAAGTAGAACTGTGTCTAGATTATTTAGGTATAATATTTAAGTTTTGAAACTATTAACATAAGAGGGGGATATATTATGGTAAGAGAATACGATGAAAAAATTGACGAGTTAAAAAAAATAATTAAAAAGATAAGTTATTTATCACAAGCAGCTGGGTTAGTTCACTGGGATATGGCTGTTAATATGCCCAAGGATGCAGGAGAGAGTAGAGGTAATATGCTTGGATATTTATCATCAGAAATCTATAAACTAATAACTAGTGATAGTGTTAAAGAGTTAATTTCTTCTCTGGAAAACCAAAAGGGACTAACTGAATTTGAAAAAGCTATGATATTAAACTTAAGAGATGAATACAATAAAACGAAGAAAATTCCAGAAGATATATATACTGAGTACACCATAGAAGCTGTGAAATCAAATTTAGCTTGGGAAGAAGCTAAAAATAAATCAGATTTTTCTATATTCCAGCCACATTTAGAAAAAATGGTTGAGTATAAGAGAAAATTCACAGAATTTTATGGTTATGAAAAACATCCTTATGATGCACTTTTAAATGAATATGAAATGGGAATCACTGTGGAAAAGTTAGATAAAGTATTTGGTGAATTAAGAGATGTCATAGTAGATATTTTAAGAAAGATTAAAGATAGTGGCAATGAAATAGATGATTCTATTCTATATGGGAACTTTAGTATAAATATACAGAAAGATTTTGAAAAGTATCTTCTTGATATAATAGGTTATGATTATAAAAATAGAGGAAGGATTGATAAATCAGAACATCCTTTTACAACCAATTTTGGTAATAAGGATGTTAGAATAACTAATCATTATTATGAGGATAATTTTATTAGTTCAATGTATAGTGCAATTCATGAAGGTGGACATGCTATATATGAGCAGCAGATTGAGGATGAATTGGAAGATTATGGACTTCAAGGTGGAGCATCTATGGGGATTCATGAATCTCAATCAAGATTCTATGAAAATGTCATTGGAAAGAGTAAAGAATTTATAACTTATATTTATCCAGAGTTTCAGAAGCGATTTAAGGGTTTTGAAGATGTAGATAGTGAAGAATTTCATAAAATGATTAATAAAGTGAATCCTTCACTAATAAGAACTGAAGCAGATGAATTAACCTATAGCTTACATGTAATCATCAGATATGAGATAGAAAAAGATTTAATAACAGGTAAAATAGATGTAAAGGATTTGCCAGAAATATGGAATACTAAGTATGAAGAATATTTAGGCGTAAGACCGGCTAAGGATAGTGAAGGGGTACTTCAAGATGTCCATTGGTCCGATGGTAGCTTTGGATATTTTCCAAGTTATGCATTAGGAAACATTTATGGACTACAATTTTTAAATGTAATGATAGAGGATATTCCAAAGATATATAGTGAAATTGAAAAAGGGGAGCTTACTGAAATTAAAGCATGGTTGAAAGCAAACATCCACAGATATGGTCAAGTATACAAACCAATGGATTTACTAAAGAAAGTAACTGGAGAAGAATTAAATTCTAAATACTTTATAGAATATTTAAGAGAAAAGTATTCGAATATATACAATTTGCAGTAGTGTATTTATTCATATAAACTGCAAATTTAATAAAAAACATAGAAAATATTATTGACAAATGTGGTTATTATGCTAAAATAACAATAAATATAATTTCAAAATATTGAACATTAGTTATATTTATTGAATTTGGAGGTTTATTATGAAAAATATCATTGGAAAGGGAATAGGCAGAAAATTTGGTTTTTACTTTAACTGGGGCTTTTTTTACTTTAGCGCTGGGTACTTTTTCTGCAAAAAAATATTTCACATTTTCAATGAGTTTAATAAATCTAGGATTATTTTATATAGACAACCTATATATGAATAATGTTATATAAAAGTGGTTTATTTATAAGGCTCATTAGAGCCTTATTTTTTTATATCTATTTTAGTAAAAAATAGCATTATGACCTTAATATGTATGAAGGGGGACTGAAAGCAGCTTACTTATTATTAAGTCAACTCAATAATTGATCTTTTTAAACATAACTAATATAAAAAACTAAGGAGGATATATTATGATAGTTATTATGAGAGCAGGTACACCTAAGGAAGAAATCATAAAATTGAAAGAGAGGATTGAAAGAGAGAATTGTATGGCAAGTATAGTAGAAGGGGAAAGCTATACTGTGTTAGGGCTTGTAGGAGATACTACAAGAATAGATTCTAGCAAAATAGAGGCTAATGAATTTGTTGAAAGGGTTACTAAAGTTCAACAGCCCTATAAATTATCTAATAGATTATTTCATCCACATAATACAGTAGTTCAAGTAGGAAATCAGACCATAGGGGGAGAAAAAATAGCACTTATGGCTGGACCTTGCTCAGTGGAGAGCGAAGAACAAATAGTTGAAATTGCAAAAAGTGTAAAGGCCAGTGGTGCAGGACTTTTACGAGGGGGAGCATTTAAACCAAGGACATCTCCTTATAGTTTTCAAGGGTTAAAGGAGGAGGGGTTAGAGCTTCTAAAAATAGCTAAAAAGGCCACAGGACTTCCTATTGTAACAGAGATTATGTCACCAAATATGATTGATAGGTTTGTACAGGATGTAGATGTAATACAGGTTGGAGCAAGAAATATGCAAAACTTTGATCTTTTAAAAGAACTTGGAAAAACTAATAAGCCAATACTTTTAAAGAGAGGAATTTCAGCTACTATTGAAGAATTTATAATGTCAGCAGAGTACATAATGTCAGAAGGAAATCAAAATGTTATTTTGTGTGAAAGAGGTATAAGAACCTATGAGACCTTCACCAGAAACACACTGGATTTAAGTGCCATACCAATATTGAAAAAGTTCACCCATCTTCCAGTAATTGTTGATCCAAGTCATGCAGCAGGTCTTTGGTGGATGGTAGAGCCACTTTCAAAAGCTGCCATTGCAGTAGGAGCAGATGGACTTATAATTGAAGTGCACAATGACCCGGCTAACGCAAAATGTGATGGACAGCAATCAATAACACCAGAAAGATTTAATGAACTTATAGTAAAACTTAGAAAAATAGCCGAAATTGAGAATAGAATAATTTAAAAATTAAGGAATGATGTATAAAATGAAAAAAATCAATGTAGACCTTGAAAAGAATAGCTATATTATTTACATTGAAAAAAACCTTTTATTTAATGTTGGACAATATTTAAAAGAAAATTTCACTCCTAGAAAGATAGCAGTTATTACTGATGAAAATGTAGAGGGGTTTTATGGGGAGAGGCTTAAGGAAATCATTGAAGCCAGTGGATTTTCTACTAGAGTTATAACTGTAAAACCTGGGGAAGAAAGTAAAACTGTTAGAAGCCTAGAAGAGGTATATAGACAGCTTTCTGAATTTAATATCACTAGAAATGATTTAATACTGACTTTTGGAGGAGGTGTAGTTGGTGATTTAGGTGGCTTTGCTGCTTCAACCTATTTAAGAGGAGTACCTTATATACAGATACCTACGTCACTTTTAGCTCAGGTTGACAGTAGTGTTGGTGGAAAGGTAGCAATAGACTTACCTTGGGGGAAGAATTTAGTTGGAAGCTTTTATCATCCCAAAGCAGTGTTTATTGATCCAGAGCTACTAAAGACCTTAGATGAAAGATTCCTTTGTGATGGTTTGGCAGAGGTAATAAAATATGGATGTATAGAGGATGTGGAAATAATAAGCACCCTATTAAGTTATAAAGGTAGGGAAGAACTTTTAGAGAATATTGAGAATATAATTTTCAATTGTTGTAATATAAAAAAGCACATTGTAGAGATTGATGAAAAGGATTTTGGAAAGAGAATGATTCTAAACTTTGGCCATACTATAGGTCATGCCATAGAGCAATATTTTAATTATGAAAGATATACCCATGGAGAGGCAGTGGCCATAGGTATGATGGAGATAAGTAAAAAGGGCGAAGAATTAGGAATTACAGAAAAAGGCACTTCAAGAAAAATAGAAGAGGTACTGAAAAAATATAAACTTCCGTACAAAATGCCTGAAGTTGATAGAACAAGTATAATTAAAGCCATGACTTTAGATAAGAAAACCGTGGGGGAAAACATTAATTTAATTTTATTATTGGATTTAGGTCATGTGATAATTAAAAAAGTAGAAATTAAAGATATAGAAAATTATATTTAATATTTATCATATCTAATAGAGAGGATGAAAAAGGAGCTTATGAAGGATATAATAATCAATCCTAAAATACTTAATGGAAAAATAATTATTCCATCATCGAAGAGTCTTTGCCATAGAGCTATAATTTGTGCAGGGCTTTCAAAGGGACATAGCCATATAAGTAATGTGATATTTTCCAAGGATATAGAAGCTACCTGTGGGGCCATGAGTGCCCTAGGTGTGAACATAGATATAAATGAAGGAAATAGAAATCTTTTAGTAAAGGGAGTAGAAAACTTAAATTCTAATAAGATAAATATTAACTGCTTTGAATCTGGCTCTACCCTTAGATTTTTTATTCCTATTGCGTGCACTACAGGTGGGGAGGTAACCTTTAAGGGAGAGGGTAAGCTTGTAGAAAGGCCCTTAGAGGATTATTATAGTATATTTAAAGAACAAGGAATTAAGTACAATAATCATGAGGGAAAGCTTCCTTTAAACATAAACGGAAAATTATCACCTGGTGAATATAAAGTTAAGGGAGATGTGAGTTCTCAGTTTATCACAGGCCTACTTTTTGCATTACCACTACTTCCATCAGATTCTAAAATAATTGTGACTACAGAGTTAGAATCTAAGGGATATATAGACTTAACCTTAGATATGTTAAAAAACTTTTCAGTACAGGTGGAAAATAGAGCTTATAGAGAATTTATAATCAAGGGAAATCAACAATATAGTGCAAGAGATTATAAAGTTGAGGGAGATTTTTCTCAGGTAGCATTTTGGTTAGTAGCAGGGGCTTTAGGTGGCGATATAGACTGTGAAGGGATCAATGTAAATTCTCTTCAAGGAGATAAGGTAATAATAGATATAATAGAGAAAATGGGTGGTAAGATTACCATAGAGGGAGATAAAATAAAAGCCAATCCAAAGAACCTTAAAGCCACAGTAATTGATGTTTCTCAATGTCCTGATCTTGTGCCTATAGTTGCAGTTTTAGGAGCATTAAGTAAAGGTACTACTGAAATAATAAATGGTGCTAGGGTTAGATTTAAAGAGTCAGATAGATTGAATGCTATAACCACAGAACTTAATAAAATAGGAGCTAATATTGAAGAGAGAGAAGCTGGGCTTATAATAAGAGGAGTGGAAGCCTTTAAAGGTGGCATAGTAAACAGCTGGAATGATCATCGTATTGCTATGGCATTAGCTATTGCTTCTATGAGATGTACAGAACCATTAATAATTGAAGGTGCTCAAAGTGTAAATAAATCTTATCCTGATTTTTGGCAGGATTTTATTAAACTCGGGGGTGATTTAAATGAGTGGAACATGGGGAAATAAAATAAAGCTTTCAATTTTTGGAGAATCCCATGGAGAAGGTATAGGAATAACTATAGATGGATTAGAGCCTGGTATAGAATTAGATTTAGAATATATAAAACAGGAGATGAGTAGAAGAGCTCCAGGAAATAGTAGTTTATCAACTCCTAGAAAAGAGGGGGATGAATTTAAAATACTAAGTGGATATTTTAACGGTAAAACCACGGGTACACCACTAGCCATGATAATTTATAATAGTAATCAACATTCAAAGGATTATGAGAGAACTAAGGATTTAATGAGACCAAGTCATGGGGATTTTACAGGACACGTAAAATATGGTGGTTTTAATGATTATAGAGGAGGGGGTCACTTCTCCGGGAGAATTACAGCACCTTTAGTATTTGCAGGAGCTATATGTAAACAGATATTAAGAAAAAAAGGCATAATTATTGGAGGCCACATAAAATCTATTGGAGACATAGAAGATAAATCCTTTGAATTATGTCATATAAATGAAGAAAGTCTAAAAGAATTAGTTAAAGATAGATTTCCATTATTAAACCCACAATTAAGGGATAATATGAAAAATGAAATACTTAAGGCTAGAGAGGATAAGGATTCTATAGGTGGAGTTATAGAGGTGGCGGCAATAAATCTACCTATAGGTCTTGGAGAACCATTTTTTAATTCAATAGAAAGCAACTTATCTCAACTACTTTTCTCAATTCCAGGAGTAAAAGGTGTGGAATTTGGACTGGGCTTTAATATTGTAAAAATGAAAGGGTCTCAAGCTAATGATGAATATTATATTGATGAAGATAGAGTAAAGACTTATAGCAATAACAATGGAGGGGTAGTAGGAGGAATAGCCAATGGCATGCCACTGATTGTTAGAACTGCCATAAAACCTACCCCTTCCATAGGAAAAACTCAGAGAACCATAGATATTAAAAAGGGTGAGAATAGTGAAATAGAAATAGTGGGAAGACACGACCCATGTATTGTATTAAGAGCAATACCAGTAGTAGAAGCAGTTACTGCCATAGCTATTTTGGACTTCATTTAATTAAACAAAGGGGGACATAGAATGGATGATTTAAGTTTTCTAGATGAAGAGATTAAAGAGAAGAAGTCTACCTCATATAAAGTTGGATTTCAAGGAGTAAGAGCTTCTTTTAGTCATCAAGCATTAATTGAGTATTTTGGAGATAGTGAAGACACTGCTTGCTTTTCAAGATTTGAGCAGGTGTTTGAAGCTTTGGAGAATGAGAAAATCAGGTATGGTGTATTACCTATTGAGAATTCCTCCACAGGAGGCATAGCTGAAGTATATGATCTCCTCCGAAAATATGGTTTTTACATAGTAGGTGAAAAATGTATTAAAGTTGACCATAATTTGCTAGGTATAAAAGGAGCAGAGATTTTAGATATAGATGAGATATATTCCCATGAACAAGGGTTTTTGCAATGTAAGGAATTCTTGGATAGTTATGAGAATTGGAGATTGATACCATATTTTAATACAGCTAAAAGTGCTAAACTTGTAAAGGATGAAAATCTAAAGCGTAAGGGGTGTATAGCTAGTAAAAAGGCTGCAGAAGTGTATGGATTAGATATTTTAAAGACCAATATTAATTATAATGTTAATAATCATACACGATTTATAATTATAGAAAAGAATATGAAATTCAGTGAGAATTTAGATAAAATCAGCATAGTAATAGCACTGCCCCATAGATCAGGAGCACTATATAGTATTTTAAGATATTTTGAAGAGTACAATTCTAATATGATAAAGATTGAATCTAGACCTATGGTGGATAAATCCTGGGAGTACTTCTTTTACATAGATTTCCATGGAAACCTATTAGAGGAAAGCACTAAAAATTTATTAAAGGATATAGAAAAAGATAGCTTATATTTTAAGTTTTTAGGCAATTATAAAGGTGAAGTGAATTAAGTTATTTTCAAAAAATGGTTTTTTCAGATGTCTAAAATCTTTCAGTGGTATTTTGAATTTGTAATATGAAAATATTTAGGAGGGGAATATGAAATTTTTGGTAATCAACGGTCCAAATATAAATTTTATAGGAATAAGGGAAAAAGAAATATACGGAAATAATGATTATGAGGAGCTTTGTAATTTTATTACACATAAGGCGCAAAAATTAAATGTAGAGGTAGATATAGTACAAAATAATATAGAAGGGGAATTAATAAATCATATACATAGAGCATATTTTGAAAAATATGATGGCATAGTAATTAATCCAGGTGCATATACCCATTATAGTATAGCAATTTATGATGCACTTAAGTCTGTGAATTTAAAGGCTGTAGAAGTGCATTTAAGCAATATTCATGCTAGAGAGGAGTATAGAAAGAAATCTGTGACAGCAGGAGCTTGTATAGGGCAAATTTCTGGCTTTGGATTTTTAGGATATGCACTAGCATTAGAAGTATTGGCTGATAGCTATAGTTAAAAGTATTAAACATATAATATTATTATTTATATTGATATGGAAATAAAGGCAGTTGAGAAATCTATAATCTATTATAAATTTTACCTCGATTATTGTAGAACATAGAAATTATTTGACATTTGAGGATTGATTTTTATACACATCTATCTTACACTAAGTATAGATAAAAATTTACAAGAAATATTTTAAATTTTTTAATAGTTAGAAATATTATGAAGTAACTTGAGAAGTGCAATACTTAAATTAGTTTATTTCATAAGTTTTAAACATGTAGAAAAGTATATAGAGGGAAAGTAGGTTTTAAGTCTTGAGGTGGATAGAAATTAAAGGAAATACTTCTCTAAGAGGAACTATAAATGTACCAGGTTCTAAAAACAGCTCATTACCTTTAATGGCAGCAGCTTGTCTTTCAGAGGAGCAGATTATACTTAGAAATATACCAGAAATATCTGATGTAGATATATTATTAAGCATAGGAGAAGATATAGGTCTTAAATATATTAAGGAAGCAGAATACATATTATTAAACCCAAAAGAAATATGTAGTGGAGATATTGATATAGAGAAATCAGCTGCATATAGAGCTTCATATTATTTTATAGGAGCATTATTGGCTAAGATGAAAAAAGTTAGAATAGGATACCCAGGGGGAGATAATTTTGGCAGTAGACCTATTGACCAACATATAAAGGGATTGGAAGCCTTAGGTGCAAAAGTGGAATTATATAGAGATTATTATGAGGTAAGCTGTGAAAAGCTTAAGGGTACTGATATTTATTTTGACGTAATAACTAGTGGAGCTACTATTAATGTTATGTTGGCTAGTGTACTTGCAGAAGGAAAAACTACCCTAAAAAATGCTGCAAGAGACCCTGAAGTTGTAGATGTTGCCATAATGCTAAATAAAATGGGAGCAAAAATTAAGGGGATGGGAACAAGTACTATAACTATAGAAGGAGTGGAAAGGTTACAAGGATGTGACCATACTGTAATCCCTGATAGATTAATTGTAGGAAGTCTTATAATTGGAGCAGCAGCAACAAGAGGTGATGTTACAGTAGAAGGAGTAATTCCAGAGCACTTACATTCCTGTCTAGCAAAACTGAAGGAAGCAGGAGTTACTATTGAAAGTGGAGATGATTATATAAGAGCTTATGTAGAGGATACATTAAAGGGTATAAATGTAAAAGCTTCAATGTACCCTGGTTTTGCCACGGATTTACAACAGCCATTAACAGCAATGCTTTTAACTGCAGAGAGTCATAGTACAATAATTGATACTGTTTATCCTGAAAGATTTAATCACTGTGTTCAATTAAATAAGATGGGAGCAGATATCATTTTAAGGGATGGTTCTGTGGTGGTTCCAGCTAAAAGAAGAATTACTGGTGAGTGGGTTCATGCAACAGATGTAAGAGCAGGAATGTGTTTAATTTTAGCTGGTATGCTTGGAAAAGGAACTACTCATATAACAGGAATAGAACATATCGAGAGAGGATATCCTGATATTGTGGAAACTTTTATTTCTCTTGGAGCAAAAATTAAATTATGTGATGATAATGCAGAGATAGAAGATGAGGAAAAGATTCAAGAAATGTAAATTTAAGTATTATATATAGAGAGACTAATTATAATGAATTAGTCTCTCTTAAATTTTACCCTATATTTTTAGATGGTTGTTGATTCAGATTTTCATAATAGTATGTAGTTTATTATCAATAACGATGAAAGCAGATAAATTTAAGAAGGAATTAAACATAAAATTTGAAATCTATAGTATAATTTACTTAATAAATTAATTCATATTTGAAGTTGAATCAGTAGTGTTTTAATAATTGGAGGAGTGTATATGTCAGAGATAAAGAGTATTGTAGATAAACAGAGGGAATACTTTAATAAAGGAGCTACTAAATCAATAGATTTTAGAATAGAGAAACTAAATATATTAAAGAATGCCATATTAAAAAACGAAGGAGAAATCTTAGAAGCTATTAATAAGGATCTTAACAAGGCACCTTTTGAAGCCTATGCAACTGAAGTGGGAATAGTACTAGAGGAATTAAGTTTTCTAATGAAACATATTCGTAAATGGACACGTCCAAAGAAAGTTAAGGCTCCCATTATGCATTTTCCATCAAAGACTTATACAGTAGCAGAGCCCTATGGATTATCCTTAATTATGTCACCTTGGAACTATCCATTCCAATTGACAATAGGTCCACTAATTGGCTCTATAGCGGGAGGAAATTGTACTATTATTAAGCCATCAGCCTTTTCAGCTAATACTTCTAGAGTAATTAGCAAAATAATAAAAGACAATTTTGATGAGGAATATATTACAGTAATTGAAGGTGGAAGAGCTGAAAATCAAGCGTTACTCAATGAAAAATTTGATTATATATTCTTTACTGGCAGCGTAGATGTGGGAAAAGTAGTTATGAAAGCCGCATCTAAACATCTAACTCCTGTAACTTTAGAACTAGGAGGAAAGAGTCCTTGCATAGTAAATAGTGATGCTAATATTGAACTGGCAGCTAAGCGAATTGTATGGGGAAAATTTTTAAATGGAGGACAGACCTGCGTTGCTCCTGATTATGTGTTAGTTCATAAGGATGTAAAAGTTGAATTAATAGAAAATATGAAAAAATATATTAATAAATTTTATGGGGAAAGTCCCTGGGATAATAAGGATTTCCCTAAAATCATCAATGAGAAACATTTTAATCGCCTTCTTGGACTTTTAGAAGGAGAAGATATAGTAATTGGAGGAAAGAGTAATCTTCATAGCTTAAAAATAGCACCTACAGTGGTTGATAATGTGACCTGGGAACACAATATAATGAAGGAAGAAATTTTTGGACCACTATTACCAATATTGGAGTTTGAGAGCATTGATAAAGTCATTGAGGTGGTGAACCGTCATCCTAAGCCTCTAGCATTATATCTATTTACCACTAGTAGTATAATTGAGAAAAAGATAGTTGAAAATATATCTTTTGGTGGAGGATGTATAAATGATACAATTGTACATCTTGCTACCTCACACATGGCTTTTGGTGGAGTTGGAGAAAGTGGTATGGGTGGATATCATGGAAAGGCAAGCTTTGAAACCTTTACTCATAAAAAGAGCATATTGAAAAAATCTAATTTAATTGATATAGACCTTAGATATCCTCCTTATAAGGATAAACTTAAGCTGTTAAAAAAGATTTTTTAGAAGGATTCAATAAAATGATTTAATATCATACAAGTATGCTTAAAAACTAGGATGTTTTTAACTGTTAAACTATTGAATTTATGGATTTTTTACATTACAATATAGTCAAGGCATATTGAATATTATTTGGTTGGCCTAACTTAAAGTTTAATGAGGTACTTTCTATGTATGATAAAGAAACAATATATGTGGTTGGAACATCAAAGACCAATACAGATAATGCTATAACTAACAGGTTTAATGCTTTTTTCATTGGATTTGTTATAGATATTAAGACAGAATCTATTATTGATTTAAGCTGTACTTCAACCATTAGAACCACAGAGGAATTTGTTAAGACCCTCTTTCTTGGAAAAAATATAGGAAAGTATGATTTGGGACTAGAGGAAGAAATTAAGAGAAGATATCATGGATCATCTCAAAAGGCAATTATTGTGGCCTATAAAGATGCACTCAAAAAATATAATGAAATAAAGCAAAAATATTAATACTGCTTTATTTATAGGACATATTTTATTATACGAGTATGTTAAAGTAAATAAAACCCAGTAAAAGCTAGGATATATCTATGCTTTTATTGGGTTTTAATTTTTTATAAACATATTATGAGGAGGAGAGTTTATATGAAAATTACTGATATAAAAATAGGGAAAATATCTGTACCATTAAGGACTCCATTTAAAACTGCACTAAGAACAGTAAACAGTGTAGAGGATGTAATAGTAGAAATATACACAGACACAGGAAATATAGGATTTGGTGAAGCTCCCCCTACGGGAGTCATCACAGGAGATACTACAGGATCTATAATAGGAGCAATTGAAGATCACATAAAGAAAACAATAATAGGTATGGAAATAGATAATTTTGAGGATTTAATGCATAAGCTTCATAGCTGTGTTATTAAAAACAGTAGTGCAAAAGCTGCTATAGATATAGCATTATATGATTTATATGGACAACTTTATAAGGCTCCACTATATAAGCTTTTAGGGGGATATAGAAAGGAGATTACTACAGATATAACAATAAGTGTTAATGAACCAGAAGAGATGGCTAAGGATAGTTTAGAGGCTATAAAAAGAGGATATAATACTTTGAAAATAAAAGTAGGAAAAGATGCTAAAAAAGATATGGAAAGAATGAAGGCTATCAGGGCAGCGGTTGGATATGATGTAGATTTAAGAATAGATGCCAATCAAGGGTGGAAGCCTAAAGAAGCAATACAAGTTCTTAGAAAAATGGAAGATGAAGGGTTGCAAATTGAGTTTGTAGAGCAACCAGTTTTAGCTCATGATCTTGAAGGATTGAAATATGTTAAGGATAATATATCAATTCCAGTATTAGCAGATGAGAGTGTGTTTTCACCTATGGATGCATTGAGAATACTGCAATTAGGAGCAGCTGATTTTGTTAATATTAAGCTGATGAAAACTGGTGGAATATATAATGCACTTAAGATATGCAGTGTTGCAGAGATGTATGGAGTAGAATGTATGATTGGTTGTATGTTAGAGGCAAAAGTCAGTGTAACTGCAGCAGTTCATTTAGCTTGTGCTAAGAGCATAATAACTAAAATCGACCTAGATGGACCTGTATTATGTAGTGAAGATCCAGTAATAGGAGGAGCTATATTTAATGAATTCAAAATAGGAGTTGGTGAAGAACCAGGTCTTGGAATAAAGAAAATTGAGAATGTAATGTATTTATAATAATGAAGTTTAATTTTAATATTTTATAAAAGAAAAACCTATTTGTATAGTATTTAAGATAAAGTAGTATAACAATTGTGACGGAAGGAGCTTTTTTATGGAATTAGAGCAGTTGATTAACAATATAATAATGGATACCACAGCAGATGTGGCAGTGGTATTTAAAAGTTTCAAAGGAAATTATAGTATTAATATAAATGAAAATATGAAATTTCCATCAGCTAGTACCATCAAAATACTTATCATGGCAACTGTAATGCAAGAGGTAGAGGAAGGAATATTTGACCTAAATTACACCATAGAATTAAAGGATGAAATGAAATGTGGCGGTGCAGGAATTTTTAGTGAACTGGATAGTGGGCATAGATTTAATATAAGAGAATTAATTACAGCTATGATAATTCAAAGTGATAATGCAGCTACTAACATGCTTATTGATTTGGTTGGAATGGAAAAAATAAATAAAATGGCTGAAGAACTAGATATGAAGAGTACAAAGCTAAATCGTAAAATGATGGATTTTCAGTCAGCTAAACATGGGAAGGAAAATATCACTAATGCTAGAGACTTATCTATAATACTAGGGTTTATATATAGGGAAGTACTTGTAGATAAGCCTTCCAGCCAGATAATGCTTTCGATTCTTAAAAAACAACAGCTTGAAGGTGGTATCACAAAGTATCTTCCAGAGGATATAGTGGTTGCTAATAAGACTGGAGATTTAAACAAAATTGAACACGATGTTGGAATAGTCTACCATCCACAAGGAGAGTATATTCTATGTGTACTTACTAAGAATTTAAATTATAATAAAGAAGGTAAAGAGATAATAGGGAAAATTTCTAGAGAGATATTTAATTCTCTGCTTAGTTCTAAATAATAATTGGATAATTTTTCCATAATATAAGAAGGTTGTCTAAAAATATTTTAAGTTGCAATTTTATAATATTCTCTTGCAAAAATTAATATTCTATTATTATTTTTTTATATTAAATAATAGAGTTTTGATTATTAATGAATAAATTTTTGTAAGGATAATTCATAAAAATTCACTTAGATTATTTTTTAAGATAGCCTCCTTATTTTTTTATTTGACAGCTATATTGAGGGTGGTATAATGTGAACAGATATGTAATTTATTACATTTATTCAATTAAAAGAAAAGAGGGTTATAGTGTTTAAAAGCTATGAAGAACTTAAAAAATACACAGAAGAAGAAGATATAAAAATTCTAGATTTTAAGGTTATTACTTTACCAGGAAGATGGAATCATTTATCAATACCAGTTGAAAGATTAAGTAAAAAATTATTTACTGATGGAGTAGGATTTGATGGGTCAAGCTATGGATACTCGACTATAGAGAATTCAGATATGTGCTTTGTACCTAATTATACAACTGCCTTTGAAGATCCTTATTGTAAAATACCTACTTTAAGCATGATTGCAAACATTTACACTGTTGGAGATAGCGGGGAAAGGTTTACAGGAGATCCAAGATATGTGGCAGAGAAAGCTGCAAGGATTTTAAAAAATACTGGAATAGGTGATGAATTTGTCATAGGACCAGAATTTGAGTTCTATATATTTGATCATGCTAGTTTTGAGACAAGAAACAATCATCAAGAAATAACTATAGATTGTAAAGAAGCTTATTGGAATACAAATAACAAAGATGAAAATTTAGCATATAAAGTACCATTACAAAGAGGATATCATAAAGATCTACCTTATGACTTAAACAATGATTTAAGAAGTGAAATGATATTGAAACTTGAGGATATGGGGATAGATGTTAAATATCATCATCATGAAGTAGGATCAGCATCACAGCTTGAAATAGAAGTAGAATTAGATGAAATGCTAAGAATGGCTGATGCAACAATGATGGCTAAATATGTAATAAAAAATGAATGCATAAAAAATGGTAAGACTGCTACATTTATGCCAAAGCCTCTTTATGGAGAAGCAGGAAGTGGAATGCATGTACATATGCTTATAAGAAAAGATGGACACAATATATTTTATAATGAAGAGGGATATTCTAAATTAAGTGATGAAGCACTATATTTTATTGGAGGAATATTAAAACATTCCAAAGCACTACTTGCTCTTACTAGTCCTTCAACCAATTCATACAAAAGATTAGTACCAGGATTTGAGGCACCAGTATCTATATGCTTTGCCACTGGAAATAGAAGTTCTGTAATCAGAATACCTGGGTATGTAAAAGAAGCTGATAAACGTAGATTTGAGTTTAGACCATCAGATGCTACTTGTAATCCATATTTAGCTTATTCAGCTTTATTAATGGCCGGGATAGATGGTATATTAAATAAGATAAACCCAACAGAGTCTGGTTTCGGACCATATGATATAAATGTCTTTGATTTACCAGAAGAAGAAAGAAATAAAATAGGAGCACTTCCTAAATCCTTAGAGGAAGCTCTAGTAGAGTTAGAAAAGGACCATGAATTCCTATTAAGAGATGGAGTATTTGATGAATTCTTTATAAAGAGCTGGATTAAATATAAATATGACAATGAAGTTATGAAGATAGCTAAAGTTCCATCACCTATAGAATTCCAGTTATATTATGACCTATAATATTAATTAAATTTATTAGTGAATTGCAACCTATGACGAATTTTATTAAATAAATTATTTTAATGATTATGAATTAATAATCCGCGAGATTTTGGATAAAATAATAATGAAGTTTTCCTCATTATTATTGAAAGGGGTTGAAAGCCGTTTATTTATTAAATAACCGGCGGCAAAATTATGGATAATAATAAAAATAGATTAAAGGATAGGCCAAAATCTAACGCAGAGATGAGAAAGATGTATTTTGAAAATGGAGCTGAAATTGGTATAGAAAATGGAGAAAAGATAGGAAATAATGGGAAAAAATTAACTAAGCGTTCTAAACTATCCCATAAAAAATCTCCAGGGGATTTACCAAGAGATAATAACGAAACAATATAATAAAGTAAAAAGTTAATAAAATTTAGTGGTTTAGGCAGTGTAAACTTCATAAGAGGTTTACACTGCCTATTTTAAAGGGAAGAGGACACAAGATTACTTGTTCTAGACTAGCAAAATACCGACTATAATTGAAGTTGTTTTATAATTGCTTTATAATGTAACAATAATCATTAAACTTTAGGAGAATTTTATATGGGGAAAAAATTTATGAAAAAAGACTTTATTCTTAAATATCCATTTGTGGAAGAGGAAGTTGAAAAATATAAAATAGATTGGCAAGAGATAAGTAATATATATGATGATTTTAATATATATAGAGATACTTATGAGGCTCAGGCAGATTTTATTTCCAATACCTTAAGGACCCATGATAAGATTCACTCAGTTAAGTCAAGGGTGAAAAATGGAGATAGATTAATAGAAAAAATTATTAGAAAGACTCCTGAGAGAAGAGAAAGATATGGTGAGGGATTTAAATTTACAATTGAAAATTATAAAGAAGAGATTAATGACTTAATAGGAATAAGAGCAATACATATTTTTAAACAGGATTGGGAAAACATCCATGAATTTATATTAAATACTTGGAAAGTAGTTGAAATTACAGCTAATGTGAGGGATGGAGATAATACTAAGAGATTTGACGAGTTAGGTATTGAAATTAAATCTAGAAAATCAGGGTATAGGTCTGTCCATTATTTAATAGAATTTTATCCCACTAGCCAGAAGGTAATAGCTGAAATTCAGGTTAGAACTATCTTTGAAGAAGGCTATGGGGAAATTGACCATGAGCTTAGATATTCCCATAAAGAAATCCCTGAAATACTGGCTTCAAATCTTCTTCTATTTAATCGTATTGCTGGGAGTGCTGATGAAATGGCATCTTTTATAAATATGTTAAGTGAGAGTCTTTGTGATATGGATAAAAGCTATATCTCTATTATTGATGAAAAGAATCATGAGATAGAAGATCTTAAAAATAAAATAACCGTACTAGAGCAAGGTATTCAAAAGTGAGTTTGAATACCTTTTATTAATATATTATTCATTGCATAATTTATCTCAATGAAATATAATAAGATAAAATACTTTGAATATCAAAATGTTTGATTATGAAAGTAAATTTCGGAATGAAGGGATAGATTTTATGAATATAAAGCCATTAAATATAGGAAACTTAGTAGCTAGATTACCAATAATACAAGGCGGTATGGGAATTGGGGTGTCAAGGTCCAACCTAGCTTCTGCTGTTACCAATGCAGGGGGAATAGGAGTAATATCTGCGGCACAAATTGGGTATGATGAAAAAGATTTTAGGATTAATACCTTAGAAGCTAATTTGAGAGCTTTAAAAAAACATATAGTTTTAGCAAAAGAACAATGTAAGGGTGGAGTAATCGGAGTTAATATAATGGTGGCAATGTGCAATTATGCAGAATATGTAAAAGCTAGTATAGAAGCTGGTGCAGATTTAATTATCTCTGGAGCGGGTATGCCTTCAATGTTACCAAAGCTTGCAAAAAACACTAAGGTAAAAATTGCTCCTATTGTATCTTCTTTAAAATCAGCAAGAGTTATACTAAAGTTATGGGATAGACATGATAGTACTACTCCAGACATGGTAGTTATTGAAGGTCCTAAGGCTGGAGGTCATCTAGGATTTAAGGAAGAAGAGATAAGAAGCTGTGATGAAAATTTTCATGATGAAGTGGTGAAAATAATAGAAGAAACTAGAAAATATGAGGAGAAGTATAGTAAAAAAATCCCAGTAATAGTTGGAGGAGGAGTATTTACAGGTAAAGAAGTAGCAGAATACCTATCTTTAGGGGCAAATGGTGTACAGATGTCAACTAGGTTTGTTGCAACAGAAGAATGTGATGCTTCAGAAGCCTTTAAAAATGCTTATATAGAGGCAAAAGAAGAGGATATTGTTATAGTAAGCAGTCCTGTAGGAATGCCAGGAAGAGCCATAAAAAATGCTTTTGTAGAAAGAACCTATAAAGGTAATATAAAAGTGAACCGATGCTACAGATGCATAGCTCACTGTAATCCTAAAGAGACTCCCTACTGTATAACAGAAGCCCTAATAAATGCAGTAACTGGAAACATTGATGAAGGACTAATATTCTGTGGTGAGAATTGTAGTAAGGTTGATAGAATAGTAAAAGTTGAAGAATTAATGAAGGAACTTGAATTAGAGATTTTGAATATATAGATGAAATTTGTAACTAATAGTAATCAATGAGTGATGATTTTAATTTATGACTCTGGTTTAAATGGCTGTTGATTTTTGAACTACATGTTATCGTCAAATATCTAAACCAGAGCATAAATTATCAAGATATATGAATAGCACTTTCTTTAGGAACATTATCATATAGCCATTTAGCATTTTCAGTAGCCAATCTAACACATCCATCAGATAATCTCATTCCAAGCCTGCCATCTCGTATAGAACCATTTAAATTATAGATTATAGAGTGAAATAAATAATTGCCAGTTATTTGAGTGTAATATAGGCATCTATAGCCTTTTTCTTCTCCAAAGGAAAGTCCTTTAATACCTACTGTAAAATTTCCCTTAGGGGTAGGAGTAGAAGGTTTTCCAATGGTACATAGATAGCTCTTAATTAAAGTCCAATTATTTTTAGAACCAGTGAATATATTGGTTTTAAAATTTTTAGTATCTACCCATATGAAATATCTGGTATTACTGCTAAAGTTACCTGAATTAACAAAGGTGGTGGCTGTCTGGATATAGTTATCGTCAGCTCTAAAATTTTGTAAAGCAGATGAGAATTTGTACTGAGCTCCTCTTTTAAAACCTCTTAAAAATGAATTCATAGACACTTTCCCTTTAAACTAAAAAATATTTATAGTTTATAATATAATAATTTATCCATAAGGTTCACATATTAATATGTATGAGTTGTAATAAACACTATTTAATAAAAAGTTATTTATTGAGAATATAATTTCTTAATGAAATTTTTCCAATGAATAAAGTTTATTTTAAATTTATATATAAGGGTGATGACATTGAAGGGTATAAAAAGCAACGGTTACTTATGGATAAAAGCCATGATATTTATAATTATCATAAGCTATATTGGATTTTTAGCCATTGAGTTTTTGAATTTACATATTTATTCAAAAATCTCTACATATTTAAAGTACTTAACTATTATATTATGTTATATTATTTCTATTTTTATTGGTGAGGATGGATATGACAGAAGAGACAGAGGATTATTACAATTGGCTAGACTTTTAACTGTAATTTCTGATTATTTTTTACTTATTGCTACTAATATTAAGGCTGGAGTTGTAGTATTTATTCTTGTTCAAATAGTATATATTATTAGGCATAATAGGATGAGAAGTAAGTACTTAGATAGCCTAGTATTTCTAGTTATTACGGCTATTACATTGGGATTAATATCTTTAGTCTCTGATTTATCAAGGATAACATCTATTGATAGGAATATATTATTCTTAGGGTTCATCTATGGAAGTATTCTATGCACAAGTGTGTTTGTTTCTATTAGAACATTAGAGAGAAGTAAGTATAATCTTATAACAGAAATTTCTATTGCCTTGGGCATGATATTATTTTTATTATGCGATGTTTCTGTAGCTATCTATAATATAATAGAAAATATGCCCTATGAAAGGATTCAAAATATTGTACATATTGCCATTTGGTTCTTTTATCTTCCATCTCAACTTTTATTAACCCTTAGTGGGTTTAAATCATTACCTAAATTTAAGATTCTGTTTAAATAATTGTTGATTTTAGAACTACATATTAAAGTAGTATACAAATTGCAATAAAGATAATTCATATTACAAGTATGTTTAATAAACTGTTGATAAGTGTAAACTTAGATTCATGCGAAGCAAATGAATCTCTAGTTGCCTGTACCCGGATGGGTGAACTTACACAGAGGGTCAGGGATAATATGAAGCTCATCTCAATTAATTTATAATGTAGAAACTTTATTACAACTTATATATATAATTTAAAGGTAATGATTAGTAATTATAAATAATATAATAAACTAAGTAATCTAATTGGAGGATTTTATGTCAAAAGGATGTTACGACAAGGACACACACTTAACCTCTGCTTTAGGGGTTCCCATTACTAATGATGACAGTTCATTGACCGTAGGAGAAAGAGGGCCAGTTTTATTACAAGATATACATCAGATAGAAAAATTAGCTCATTTTGACAGAGAACGTATTCCAGAGAGGGTAGTACATGCAAAAGGCGCTGGAGCCCATGGATATTTTAAGCTCCATAATTCCATGAGGGAATATACAAAAGCTAAATTGTTCACTGACACAAAATGTGAAACACCCACATTTGTAAGATTTTCTACAGTGATAGGATCTAGAGGTTCTGCAGATACAGCAAGAGATCCTAGAGGCTTTGCAGTTAAATTTTATACAGAGGAAGGTAATTATGATTTAGTAGGAAATCATCTTCCAGTATTTTTTATTAGGGATTCAATAAAGTTTCCTGATATGATTCATGCCTTTAAACCTTCACCAGATAACAATATAACAGATCTTAATAGATTTTGGGACTTTATAGGGAATAGTCCTGAATCAACCCATATGATAGTGTTTGTATATTCAGATAAGGGTACTATAAAAAGCTTTAGAACTATACCAGGGTTTGGGGTAAATACCTATGTATGGGTAAATAATAAAGGAAAGAGAACCTTTGTAAAGTATCACTGGAAACCAGTGGCTGGAGAGAAATATATAACAAGAGAAGAAGCCATAAGACTAGCAGGAGAGGATCCTGATGTGGCAGTTAGAGACTTATATGATACTTTGTCAAAGGGAGAGAAGGTTCAATATGAGTTATATGTTCAATTGATGGACCCAAGAAATGAAATGGATGAATGCTTTGATCCATTGGATGCAACTAAAACTTGGCCAGAGGATAGATACCCTCTAAAATTTGTAGGAATCCTAGTATTAACAGATGGACCTAATAACTTTTTTGAAGAGTCAGAACAGGCAGCTTTTTGTCCAGCAAATTTAATACCCGGCATAGAGGCATCAGCAGATAAGCTATTACAAGGTAGATTATTCTCCTATTCTGATACCCAAAGGCATAGAGTAGGAACAAACTTTGCCCAATTACCAATAAATAGAGCTAAAGTAATGGTAAATAATAATGAAAGAGATGGTGCCATGGCTTATATGCCACACTATGGAAAAGTGAATTACAGTCCTAACTCTTTGGATCATGGAAGACCAAAAGTTGCTCCAGAAGAATATGGACAAAGTGAATTCTTTGTAGAGGGAGTGGTGGCTAGAAAGGTAATTCATAAAACAGATAATTTTACACAGGCTGGAGAGCTTTATGAGTCTTATACCTGCGAAGAGAAGGATCATCTAGTGCATAATTTAGCCTGTGATTTAAAAGGTATAGAAAGAAATATACAAAGAAAAGTTATAGAAAACTTATCACAGGCATCTAGAGAGTTAGGGGAGAGAGTAGAAGAGGCAGTAAAAGAAAAAGAACAGTACTAAATATAATTAATTTTATTGTATAATGATATTAGTTAAGCATAACTAATATCATTATTTTTTAAGGAGTGTATTAATTGGAAAGAGTTATTCTGCATGTGGATATGGATGCCTTTTTTGCATCAGTAGAAATTATGGATAATCCATGGCTAAGGAATAAACCGGTGATTGTAGGAGGTACCTCAGAAAGAGGGGTGGTTGCCACATGTTCCTATGAAGCTAGAAAATATGGAGTAAGGTCTGCAATGCCAACTTATATGGCTAAGGCAGCATGTCCTCATGGAGTTTTTTTGCCCACCAGACATGAAAGATATGAACAGATATCCAATGAGGTCTTTGAAATCTTATACTCCATAACGGATAAAGTAGAAGGAGTAAGTATAGATGAGGCCTATTTAGACATAAGTCATATAAATATGGATGCTAATACTGTAGCTATGAGAATTAAAAGCAATGTTAAGAAAAAACTTGGGCTAACTATATCCGTAGGCATATCCTATAATAAATTTTTAGCAAAGCTTGCTTCGGATTGGAATAAACCCAATGGTCTTAAAGTAATAACTAGGGACATGGTGCCTAAAATATTATTTCCATTATCTATAAATAAGGTTCATGGTTTAGGAAATAAATCTGTAAATAAATTAAATAATATAGGGATTTTTACTATAGAGGAACTATACAATCTGCCAAAAGAGTATTTCCATGAATATTTTGGAAAATTTGGGAGCGAAATATATGATAGAATCAGAGGCGAGGATGATAGACAGGTAGTAACTATAAGGGAGAGAAAATCCGTAGGAAGAGAAACAACTCTAAGGGTGAATACAAAGGATAAGGAGATCTTAAAGAAATATATAGAAAGCTTTGCTAAAGAAATTCAGGAGTATTTAAGGGAATGTGATGTAAAGGGTAAAACTGTAACTTTAAAAATTAAGACTGCTAATTTTCAGAATCATACTAAGAGTAAAACACTACCTAAATATATAGGAACAGAAGAGGAAATATATGAGGAGAGTTGTAAAATATTAGAATCTATTTCTTTGGTAGAAGAGATAAGATTAATAGGGGTTTCTATATCCACACTTAAAAATAACCCAATAGAACAGTTGACTTTATTTTAATTTATTACAAAGTAGGTTAGAATTATGTAAGGAGGTGTTATTATGAGTATTGAGAGAATTTCTAGAGAAGAGGCTCTAGAACTATTCAAAAAATATAATAGTAATGAAAGTTTAATGAAACATGCCTTATCCGTAGAGGCGGTAATGCGACATTTTGCTGAGTTATATAATGAAGAGGATATAGAAAAATGGAGCATTATAGGATTGTTACATGATATTGACTATGAGATGTACCCTGAAGAGCACTGTAAAAAGGCAGAGGAAATACTTAAAGAGCATAATTATCCAGAGGATTATATACATGGGGTGGTATGCCATGGTTTTGGTATATGCTCAGACGTAGAGCCAGTACATACTATGGAGAAGGTATTGTATACCATTGATGAGCTTACAGGACTTATAACAGCCACAGTTTATTTAAGACCAAGTAAGAGCATTATGGATTTAGAGGTTAAATCTGTGAAGAAAAAATGGAAACAAAAAAGCTTTGCTGCTGGAGTTGATAGAAGTTTAATTGAAAAGGGTGCAGAGATGTTAGGAATGAGTTTAGATGATGTTATCAATGAGACAATAAAGGCAATGCAAAAGGTTTCTGAAAGTATCGGATTAGCAGGATAATTGTATAAAAAATAGCCACTATTTTAGATACTTGTTGGTTTAAAACTATATATTATTACTTCGAAATTATTTCGAAGTAATAATATTCAAGTTCATTATCAACACTTATTAAAATAATAGTTATCTCTTTGTAATAGAGACAAATGGGTTATCGGCTATATAGTACCTCCAAGGGAAATGAACAGCCTCTTCTGCATAATCTATGCCTATTCTTTCACAGCAGATTATGTCAAAGGCATCTTCCTCACCATTACATACATATAATTCATCATTGAAAATTGAATGGGTATTTAAAGTTTTATCAATGTTAAAGGCTATACATAGTTTAGAAGGACCAGAGGTAAGATTTAAAATTTCCTTTTTCTTTAAGGTATCATAGGATTTCTTAAATCTATTCATGCTCATTATGTCCATACCAATTAGTGGTTCAACGGCCCTAATTAATACCCCTTGAGGATCACCCTCTTCACCAGTGATGATGTTAAAGCAATGATACATTCCATATATAGAATATACATAAGCAATACCGCTATTATTATATAGTGGCATAACCTTTGGAGTTTTCTTATCTCCATAGGCATGACAAGCCTTATCAATTTTACCTATATAGGCTTCTGTTTCTACAATTTTACCTACTAAAAAACATCCATTATAATTTCGTACTAGTAGTTTACCAAGAAGTTCTTTAGCCACAATTCTGCCATCTCTTCTAAAAAAACTCTTAGATGTCTTTATCAAATTCATAGAATCTCTCCTTTTATATTATAATATCATCTAATTATAATATATCAACTTATTTTATGCATTTTATACCAACTTATATATATTGTAATTATATACAAGTTGATATAAAATATGTTATTAAGGGGAGATATAGATGTTTATATGGAATGAAGAATATAAAACTGGAGTAGAGCAAATAGATAAACATATTCTTGTTATAGACACGAAATATGATAAGAAATAAAGAGGAGTATATATGAATAAACCATGGGTTTTAATAACTGGAGCTTCATCAGGAATTGGACACTCTTTTAGTAGAATTTTTGCTGAAAGGGGATATAATATAATATTAGTAGCTAGAAGAAAGATACTACTTGAAAGGCTAAGTGAAAAACTCTATAGAGATTATGGAGCAGAAACTTTAGTTATAGAAGTGGATTTATCAAAGCCTAATGGTGTTAAAGAAGTAGTAGATACTATAAAGACTCGCAATATCTTTGTAGAAATTCTAGTAAATAATGCTGGAGTAGGATATTGTGGAGAGTTTCATAGAATAGATATAAAAAACCATAATGACACTATAAATTTGAATATTTTAGCACTTACAGAACTTACTAGATACTTAGTTGGGGATATGATTTTAAATAAAAGAGGGAAAATTTTAAATGTGGCATCTACTGGGGCATATCAACCAGGTCCACTAATATCTGTATATTATGCCACTAAAGCATATGTGTTGTCTCTTTCTAATGCACTGAATAATGAGTTGAAGTACTATAATATAACAGTAACAGCACTTTGCCCAGGAACAACTGCTACTGAATTTGGAAAGAATGCTGGAAAGAATGATTTAAGTTGTGCTATGAGTAGCGAAGCAGTGGCAAAGGCAGGATATGTAGGCTTAATGAAGGGAAAGCGAATGGTGGTTCCAGGTATGATGAATAAAATGGCAATATTTATTTCTAATCTAGTACCTGCTTCAATATTGGCTGCTTCAGTAAGAAAAATTCAAGATAATGCAATGAAGAAATAGCTATGTGTTTTTAAGTACACATAGCTATTATATTTTTTAAGGTATCAAAATATAATTAAGAGCTTTTTCAGCAGAAAGCTTACTTGGTTTATTTGTTGATAAAAGTAATTGTTTCCCACGAGGAGTCAATATAAAGTTAAAATCATCATGGGTTGAGTAACTTGAAATATTTTCTAAAAATTCTATGGAGACTACTCCATTAAATATAGCTAATAGTTTAGTGTAAAGATAGGACATATAGAAATGATCATAGCTATCGAAGCTATCAAAATCTTTAACATTGTCCATGATAAATACTATAAAGTCATCTAATTCAGAATATATTTGTTGTAACTTATCTCTATATATAAATTTTATAGAGCCTATATCTACAAAGGCATGGGAAATAGTAGACAATATAGATTCCTTTATTATATCAACTTGATCTTTATCAAATTTCAAATATAGATTAAGATAACTATCTCTGTTTCCAAAGAGATTTTCTAGATAATTAATAAAATTTTTAAAGTCCTTATCCGCATTTTCAGGTTCAATGTGAAATAAAATTTTAAAAAATAAATTCCAATGGAAGTCTCTGTTCATAGTAGTGTAGAGATGACTCCCGATTCTCTTAGAAAAAGCACTAGAAAAATCCATATGTTCATTTAGTTGGATTTCACTTTTAAAAGATATATTATCATGAATAATTTCATTTACTCTCAAGGCAGTACTTATAAAGGTGTTATAGTATTCTTCGGGTATAGTACAATTATTTTTAGCAAATATATAGTCAATAATGATGTCACAGCCATTTCTAAAATCTAGAGATATACCGAGTTCATCTTTAACCTTTTTAGAGTATAAATCATATATTAGTTTAGATAAAAGCAGTTCTAAATTTTGTTTACTAAGAGATAAGGAACTTCCGTTGTTATTCATTTTGCTCATATGATTATATATAGTAAGTAATTGATTATCAATTAAGGACAAGCTGGTCTTTATTGAGTTTAAGATATTTCTATAGAAATTATCTCCAAAGAACATATTATAATTTTTATATATGACCTTATGTTCAATTTCTCCCCAAAATAGATTTACCATGGATTTAATTTGGAGTTCAAAATTAAATTTTTCTTGCTTATGTAATATAAACCCATCAATTCTATATAGTTTAAACCCATTTTTTTGACTTAGTGGCTGTTCCTCTCTTAAATCTAAGAAAATTGAGTTGTTGCGGGAACAATAGCTAAAGCCTTCTGGAGTTTTATTACTGAACATGGTCTCTAGATAGTTGAACAGAGATACCTCATCCTCTACAAATCTACATTCTAATCTAACTCCAATGAGATCAGATAAATTACCCATAAGTTCTTTGCCATTTGAATAATTTAAATAATAATTATGTCTTATTATCTTTTCCTTTAGACTTGAAGGTGACTTAACCCTAGATGAAATATTAAAATATCCTTCACAGGAATTTTCTAGCATATCATTAAAGAAATTCTCAATCATATCAGAACAAAAATCTAAATCTCTTTTTATATTTTTTAAGTAATCTAAGGTATCATCTACAAAGTCAAACATATTAAGTTCCAATAGTTAAACACCATCCTTTAAAATAAAGCACCTAAAAATTTTCAGCTAATATAAATAAAATCAGCTATGCAGATGCTAAAACACAATATGTATAATATTATAAATTTATATGGTAAAAATAACAATATATAAATAAGTGGCTAAGGCTTAAATAATGTTAACATTATTTTAAGTCTTAGCCACTTATTTATATATTAATTAGTTTTATATTGTAATAGTGCTTGAGCTAGTTGATCAGGACAAGAAGTAGATTTATTGCCACATTTAATCCCTTTTAATTTAGAGATTGCTTCATCAATGTCCATACCATCTACTAGGCTTGATAACCCAATAAGGTTTCCTGCACATCCTTTAACGAATTCTACGTCTTTAATTTTATTGTCTATAACCTCAAAATTTATTTCTTTTGAGCAAACATCTGTTGTTATATATTTCATGTGAAATCCCCCTACGATTAATAATATATCTGTATAATACATGAATTATAGTATTTTTTCAACATTAGCTAGGTAATTTACTCTTTATTATATTCACTACTCTATTAGGAAGTGCATCTTCCTCTTCTTTAGCAAGATTTTTAGTCTCTATGGCAGGGTGAATATAAATTTCTACTGAAGCAGGTTTAATTCTATTATCATTACCTTCCATCAACTTGTAAGAGCCATTTATAGTTATTGGTATAATAGGAGCTTTTGATTTAGTAGCTAGTTTAAAGCTACCAGCTTTAAATTCTCCTAGGGGACCACCTTTACTTCTAGTTCCCTCTGGAAATATTATAAGTGAATGACCTTCCTTAATTATTTTAACCCCTTCTATAATAGAAGCAGCAGACTTTCTTAAATTACTTCTATCCATGAAAACGCAATGAATATATTCCATCCAATCTCTAACAACAGGTATTTTTTTTGTTTCAATTTTTGCAATAAAGCCTTTAGGCTTATTAATTTTACCCATAAGTATAGGAATATCAAAATTACCTTGGTGATTACTTATAAAAACCACAGGTATGTCCCTAGGAATATTTTCTTCACCAAAGACTTTGACCTCAGCGCCAGCAGCCTTAAGTTGAGATAGGGCCCATTTAGAAGTGAATTTTGAGACGAATTCTTCTTTTTCCTTAATCATACCTTTATTCTCAAGTGATTTTACTTTATACATTGATGGAATAGTCATCAATAAACTCCATGCAAAATGAATATACCATGTAATTGTTCTTATCATAATTAATCCTCCGAATTTTATTTCATATGCCTTATTTAAGAATTATATTATAAAAAATCACATTCATAAAGATAAAATTACAGTATTTATAAATATAAGGTGTATTAAAGTAAATAAATTAGTTATTTTTGGAACATATTTAAACCTATGAACCCATAGAATTATAGGAGCATACAATAAAATTAAAGTGCCTATTCAAAGAATATTGTTATGGAGGATAGAGATTTTTTATGAACAATACACCAATTAAAAAAAACAAAGACATCACTGTTTCTATAATTATTCCCTGTAGAAATGAGATAGAAAATATAGAAAACACCCTAAATTCTATAGGAAATTCAAAAACTGAATATAATATTGAAATTATAGTGGTAAATGATAGCTCTACAGACGGAGATTATAGTTTTATAGATAAGTTACCTTATAATATCAATCATATAAAAACCGAGAATGCTGGGGTTGCTGGAAGTAGAAACCTAGGAGCATTAAATGCAAAAGGAGAATATTTATTTTTTGTGGATGCCCATATAGCAGTTGAAGATTATTGTTTTGATATACTAGTAGATACCCTTAAGAAGGAAGGTGACTTGGTAGCTCCAGTTATAGCAGATATGAATAATCCTAATGCCATAGGCTACGGAGAAACGTGGGATGAAAATCTAAATACAGTATGGCTTAAAGAAAATCCAGAAGGAGATGTAACTGAAATACCCATAGCACCAGGTGGTTTTTTGGGAATCAAAAGAAAGGTTTTTGAAGACATAGGCGGTTTTGATAATTATTTTAGAGTGTGGGGAAAGGAAGATGAGGAAATATCCCTTAAGGCTTGGTTGTTTGGATATAGAGTAGTAATTAATTCTACTGTGACCATAAAGCATTTGTTTAGAGTAGCTCATCCATATGAAGTAAGGTATAATGAGGTTATATTTAATTTCCTAGTTATGGCTACGTCTCACTTTAATCTAGTGAATTTATCAAAAGTTATAATTATCGCTCAAAAGCATGGAATATTTCATATGGCAATGGCTGAGGTATTAATGAATCCAGACATTGCTAAACAGCGTGAACGATATATGAAGAAAAGAATACATGACGACAATTATTTTTTCATTAAATTTAATATCCCTCTTTAAAAGAATTTTAATTAAAGTACATTTGTAATATTTCTCATTATATATCTACAATGAAAAATATTAAATTATGCAAATTATATTGGAAGAGCTCTATTTTAGAGTAAAGTTGCCTAAACAACATTATTTTAGAATAGAGCTTATTTTTAATGAATTTTTTTAAGAATTTCAACATTTATTTAAATATAGCCTCATTAAATTAGATATGAATTATAATTATTACGATATATTAAGGTTTTTATAATTATCAATTCATAATTCATAGAAGGATTAAATATTATGTTATAATTTATATAAAATTAGTATTGGAACAGGAATAAAGGGGTGAAAGAAATGATTATAGAAAACACAGATACATTATTAGAGTTTCAGAATATTCTAGACATAAGTTCAGATGGAAGAGAAGAGAGCAGTGATGTTTTAGGAAATAATCCTTTCACGCCCTTTGTAGATATGGGCGCCTGGCATGGATATTATCATATTAGAGATAATATGAGAAATCTCTATGGTGGATTTGTAGGCCCTATGATTATAAATGAAGAGTATCCACAAAATATAAGCTCCTGCATAAATAAGATTGAAGAGATAAACTTAAATGGTGAATGCATTTCAATAGAGTGTGCAAGCAATATGCAGCAGCATTATTATCCAGGTAGATTAGTCCAAAGTTATGACTTCCATACTTTCAATATTACCATAGAACTAATTTTTGTTACATCAAGAACAGCACTAATAAAAGTTAAAATAAAGAATACTAGTGAGAGTAGATTTTCCTTTAAACTTACATGGAGCGGCAGTGTTTTTAATGAGGAAAATATAATAGAAAACAATGATGAACTCAAAGAAGTAATTATAAATTTAGATAGATTAACGAAAAAAAGATTTATTATTACTTATGGGGAAGACATAATGACCCACATTAAAAAAAATAAATATGTATCCTCTTTGAAATCAGCTATGGAACTTGTAGGTGGAGAGGAAAAAAGTCTATATGTGACTCAATGCTACGTGTTTAATGAAGAGGAGCTTTTAAAAGAAAGAGAAGCTGTTAACAATATATTTAAAAGTTGTGAGGAATTATTTGGATTAAATACATTAAAATGGGAAAGATATATAAATGAAACCTTCAAAAATCCTAAGTTAGAATTAAGGGATAAGAGGCTTATAGTAAAAGCTATAGAAACCATGATAACCAATTGGAGAAGTGAAGCAGGAGCCATAAAATATGGAGGAGTAACACCATCTATAACCTACAAGTGGTTTAATGGACTATGGGCATGGGATAGCTTTAAACACTCTGTAGCCTTGGCATATTTTAATGAAGAGCTAGCTAAGGATAGTGTTAGAGCTATGTTTTATTATCAAATAGAAGATGATGATAAAGTACGATCACAAGACTTTGGGGCAATAATAGATGCAATATTCTATAATAAATCTATTGAGAGAGAAGGTTATGGGAAAAATTGGAATGAAAGAAACTCCAAACCACCCATTGCAGCATGGGCTGTATGGAATATATACATAATTACTAAAGATAGAAAATTTTTAAAGGAGATGTATCCTAAGTTAGTGAAGTATCATAATTGGTGGTATGTAAATAGAGATTTTGATAATAACAGCATATGTGAATATGGAGCTATGATTCATCCTCTAAATTGTAATGAAGAAGAAATTATAAAAGCTGCTGCTTGGGAAAGTGGTATGGATAATGCACCTAGATTTGATAGAAACAGTGAAGGTAATCATATTAAACTTAAAATAGTAGAAAATGTGGATAGTAAAGGTGAGATTTTATCCTATAGTTTAAATCAAGAAAGTGTGGATTTAAATAGTTATCTTTATGCTGAGAAAGGTTATTTGGCTAAAATAGCAAGGGTGTTAAAAAATAATTTAGAAGAAGAAGCCTATTTGAAACAGAGGGAATACATAAAAAATTATATACAGACTAGAATGTATCACAAGAAAACAGGGTTCTTTTACGATTTAAGAAAAGAGTATAAAGACGAGGAATTGATAAACTATAAAGGAATGGCATGCGAGGGATTTATTCCACTTTGGGCTAAGGTTGCTTCAAAAGAGCAGGCTAAGGAGATAGTTGAAAATATAATGGATGAAAATAAATTTAATACTTATTTTCCATTTCCTACAGTTAGCAAAGATAGTAGCAACTACAATCCAAAGGAATATTGGAGAGGACCGGTATGGCTAGATCAAGCTTATTTTGCACTAGAGGGATTAAAAAATTATGGTTATGAAAAAGAAGCTATATACATGGTGAAAAAGTTATTTAATAATGGTGAGAATTTATTATATAAAGGAACCATTAGAGAAAATTACAACCCAGAGACTGGAGAAGGCCTTAATGCATCAAATTTTAGTTGGTCTTCAGCAGCCTATTATTTGATTTATAAAAGTTTCTTAGAAAAATAAAAATTAATGGTTTTAGGAGGGGTTTTATATGAATAAGGAAAATGAAAATGTTAGGATTACTTTTCAACAGCTTGAGGAAAAGCAACTCAATAAACATAGCGAAAAACTATCATCAGCCTTAAGGGTTGGAGTTGTAGTAGGGGTCATGGGAATAGGTTATAAGCTGGCTAGAACAGTGATTAACATGAAGAAGAAAAAATAAATTCAGTGAAGGTGAAGAGATGATAAATGCTTTAGAAGGAATAAAACAGGAACTAAATAATATTGAAGAATTGGATATAAAGGACTTTAAGAAAGAAAATACAGCAATAATTGTAATAGATATGATAAGAGGATTTTATGATATAGGCTCCCTAGCTTCCAATAGAGTGGGACATATAATTGAAAATTTGAAAGAGATTAATAATAAAACCTATGGGTTTAAAAAAATATTTTTCATAGACTATCATGATGAAAACTCTAGTGAATTTTCAAGCTATCCTAAGCATTGTATAGGTGGAACCCTTGAGGCTGAACTTATAGAGGAATTAAAGCCTTTTAGTGAAGAGGAAAATTCCAAAGTAATATATAAAAATAGTATAAATGGTTTTCATGCCGAGGAATTTAAAAAATGGCTATATGAAAATTCAAAGATAAATAATTTTATAGTAACAGGAGTATGTACTGACATCTGTGTAGAAACTTTTGCTATTTCTTTAATAACTTATTTTAATGAAAAAAATCTAAATAAGAAAATCATAGTTCCAGTTAACTGTGTGGAGACTTTTCATTTAGGAAACCATCATGGAGATCTTATGAATTTAATGAGTTTATATAAAATGAAGTCAAACGGAGTACACATTGTAAAATTATAGGTTCTATTTTTCATTTAGACTTTGCTTTAAATGGTTTGCTTCGTAATAATATGTAGTTTATTCTCAACACTATATAAAAACAAGGACTTCATTTAATAATTTATTTTGGAACAATTATTTTTGAAATTCATTATATTACTAATAGATAAAGGTTACGAATTTTATAGTAAGTTTAATATTTTAAGACAAAAGTAGTAAATATTTCATAAATATACTGATACCATTTTTAAATATTTGTTAAATCAGAATTATATAAATAGAAAAACAATTAATTATATAAACAAATAAATCTTTTCCATTTATATAGGAACAATTTAAATAGGATTTTAGTATTATATGGTATAGACATTTTCTATACATCCTAAGATTAACGGAGGTTTAAAAAATGAGTATTTATGAAAATGTTTCTCAACAAAATGATATGATATATCAACCTATGCCACCTTGCCCAATAACAGTAGATACTAAACTAATAACTAGTACAGGTGGAGCAGCATTTACTCAAGCACCAACACCAGCAATAAAAGCTCCAGTATTTTTGAAAAGAGTAAACTTGAGAGTTACAATTGTTGATGACGTTAAGTTTCCAGATTTATTTCTAGAAATTAAAGAAATTAAAAAGAAATGTATATTGACTCAAACTAAGATTGTTTTTGACACATTAGTAGTTGAAGGGTTTGTGCTTAAAAATATATCTTATGTGTCACCACAAATTGGGTCAGATATATATGGATGTCACTGTGCGGGATTCAAAAATAATTTTCATGACATAGAAGTGAGGGTTCCATTCCATGCAACTATGGAGCTTCCGGATGATGTAATAGCTAAAGTAACACAGCTTCGTTGCGCTAATGCTAATAGAGACCTTAACTTTAACTTCAAATGTAATACTATGAAGGATAGATGTTGTGATACAGGAACTATGGGTCCATCTCTTTGTGAAGAGGTAAGAGTCCAATCTGTATTTTTAAATGAAATGCCTTTTGGTGATTTAGTAGGTTATTTTATTTATGAACTAGATATAAATAGAAGACCATGCGGAACAGATGAGCATCTCTTTGAAGTATTAACAGAAAAAATGGCTGTATGTTTAACTATAGACCTTTATATGGAAGGATGGGCAACAGTAGTAGCAGTGACTCCAATTCCACCACAATGTGATGCAACAACACCAATACCAACAACAATACCATAATTGATAAAAAAAGGGCTATGCAGAAGCAAAGCCCCTTTTTACATATATTTATTGAACCAATCTATAGCTTCCCCAATCATGGCTTCTGTCACATAATGATTTAATCTTTCATAGGTTATAAAATTGGTTTTTTCTTTGTCATCATAGGAATTTTTTAAAGTATCGTAGAAGATATTTTCTCCTCTTATAGGTACTAAGGCATCTCTTAAGCCGTGAAGTAATAGTACTGGTTTGTTTTTAAAGTTATCTATATTATTTATTGGGCTATAAGGCTTTAATTCTAAAAGTTTAGCATCTATTGTTTCTTTAATATCTTTATAAGTATCTCCAACAAAATCTATACTAGTTTCCTCCCAAGCACCAGAACTATTCATAATAACAGCACACTTCACTATAGGGTTGTGGGCAAGTATTCCTGAGGTCACTATTCCACCCATAGAATGTCCAGTAACTCCAATACTAGATTTATCAACCTTATAGTTAGATAGGATATAATTTAAAACCACAGGAAATTCCTTTAGGGAATTAAAAACTGTAGGCCAAAAATTATTCATGGCTACAGGGTTGTCCCAATACTCTAAGATACCTCTTTCACCATGGTGTATAGCATCACTAATTACTGCCATATAGCCATTACAAGCTAAAAATGAGCAGAGGGTATTATGGGAAGTTTTATCACAACTCCACCCATGGTAAACAAATATAACCTTAAGTTCTTCAGTATAATTCTTTGGACGAAATATCATAGTAGGTATTCCTTCAATATCTACTTTATGTATGTTTATTAAATTTTCAAGCCACATATTAATACCTCCATAATTAAATACGTAAGTAATATTATATCAAAGAAACTGCCATTTATCAGTAACATATGTGTTAAATTTTAGGCTTTGTTTTAAATGGTTGTTGATTTTAGAACTAAATATTATTACTTACAAACCCTTTGCAATAATGTGTAGTTCATTATCAACACTATATTAAAACAAAACCTAATTTTAAAACTATATTAGAATAGCATATGAGCTATTAGCGAAATAATTGGTAGAGTAATTAAAGTTCTCTCAATAAAAATTATAAATAGCTCTTTAAGTGACACAGGTATTTTAGAACCTAATAGTAGGGCTCCAACTTCAGAAAGATAAACTAACTGAGTTACAGAGACACTAGCGATAACAAAGCGAGTCAGATCACTTTGAATACTTCCAGCCATAATTGAAGGAAGTAGCATGTCAGCAAAACCAGCCATAAGTGTACTGGAAGCAGCAGCTGCTTCAGGAATTTGAAGTAGGTTAAGTATAGGTATAAATGGTATACCTAATATTTGAAATATAGGAGTATATTCAGCAATAATTAATGCTAGAGTTCCTACAGCCATAACCACAGGGATTACACCAAACCACATATCAATTACATTCAAAGACCCTTTTTTAAATACATGCTCCACAATAGAAGATTCTGAAGTCTTAGCTAAGGCTTTTTCAATACCATATCTAAAAGATGTATATCCTTTAGGAAGTGCACCTTCATCTGTATTATTAACACCTCTATAGAAGGTATCTTTTTTTCTAGACAGTGGAGGTAATTTTGGGATTACGATAGCAGCTACTATACTTGCTAAGGTAACTGTTAGGTAAAAGGGAATAAACATATAGCTTAAACCAACGCTATCAGCAACTACTAAGCTAAAAGTTAGAGAAACAAGGGAAAAGTTTGTGCCAATGACACAGGCCTCTCTCTCTGTATAATATCCGTCTTCATATTGCTTGCTAGTTAATAATACTCCAATAGTACCATCTCCAAGCCAAGAAGCAATACAATCTATAGATGAACGACCGGGTAAATTAAATAATGGTCTCATGACTTTAGCAAGTAGTGCACCTACAAATTCTAAAAGTCCAAAGTCAAGTAGTAGAGGCAAAAATAGTCCAGCAAATAAGAATACAGAGAATAGTATGGGAAGTAGGCTATTTAAAACTAATCCTCCAGTATTTTCAGACCATATAAAACTTGGCCCTATCTCGAAAGCAGCGCACACTATAAAAATTCCACCTAAAATTCTCACAACAAACCATACTGGTGTAATGTTGAAAAGAGCATTTAGAAATTCATTATCAGCTATAAATCTAGGTTTAAATATCTTTGCACTTATAGTAACTGTGAAAGTAATTAATATTATTCCTGTAATTATATATTTTAGCTGTGATGATAAAATATCCTGTAGTCCGTTTGATAATATAGCTACAGGAATTATAACTTCTCCGCCTTTGCTTATAGGAATCATAAAAAGAAATACCCCCATAGAGGAAAGTATTAAAAATTTTAACAGACTTAAGGTTTGATTTTTATTTTCTTTCATCATAGATGAATTGTTCATATTTTCCATTATTATAGCCTCCTTTTAAATGATATATTAATAATACGCGTATAATTATACATAGATTATACAGTTAACACAACCCTTTATTATGATAAAAGTAAACGCTTATCTATGTTTAGAATATTTTATACATAATAAATGTATAAAATAGTATAAATGGTGTATACCATATTGTTCTATGGATTGAGATTAAAGTGTTCGCAGTTCTTTAAAATATGTTATATAAATGATACAATATTAAATTGTAGATTTATTTATTATAATTACAATAAATAGATATAGATAACTCTTTATAAACTATAGAGTTATCATATTGGAATTTAAAGTTTGAAATATAGATGTTTACTAAGGAGGAATTATGGACCAGAATAGAGCGGATTTAATTAAGTTATTTCAATATCTAAAAGGAATTAGAAAACTTAGAAATAGAGTGGTTAGAGACATAAATGATTATAAAAGTGAAGGAGAGAAAGTATTTTATCTCTCTCAATTTAATAAGAATGATGATGGAATTATATTAAATAACCAAGTTGACAATGAGGAAATTTTACAAGTAGTTAAAAATCATAGTGGAGAAAAGCTATATATTACCTTATTTTCTATTTATCAATTTTTACAAAATCAAGGAGTAGATTATGAAATTGTGTATAGCAATTCTACTATAGAGGGAGAATTTAATGAAACCAAGATTAGGCATCCACTTTTTGAAGAAAAGGTGGAACTGGTATTTGATGAAAATGAATTTAAATTTTCATTTCTATCTATAGAGAACTTTTCAAGTTTAAACTTAGATATCTTTGAAGGACTATCTATGGAAGAGCTTCCTGAGCTGTTGAGTTTAAGTAGGGAAGTAAGAGATAAATATATTAATGTAAGAACTTTAGACTTGGCAGAAGAAGAGCTAGTCAGGTTAAACAATATACTTTATAAATATAGTTTTAAAATATATGAAGAACCCATGATAATTTTAAGAAAAAAAGGCAATAGAGTAGCAATTAATGATATAGAGAATATTATTGAAAAGATAGAATCAGGGATAGATATACCTAAACCGCTACTAGGAGTGGTAGATAGTAATATATATAAGAATTCAGAAAAGACCTTTAAAGGAGATATTTTATTTCCACTGCCTTACAATGAAGAACAGAAGGAAATAGTAAATAAGTTAGAAAACAGCTATGGAGTAGTTGTACAAGGTCCTCCAGGCACTGGAAAAAGTCATACCATAGTAAATTTGATCTGTCATTTATTATCACAAGGAAAGAAAATACTAGTTACAAGTCAAAGGGAAAAGGCTTTAGAGGTATTAAGAGACAAGCTTCCAAAGGATATAAGAGATTTATGTATAAGTATTTTAGGTAGTGACAAAACCTCTATGATGGATTTAGACCACTCTATAAGAATAATAACGGATTATTTAGCAGTGGATAAGAACACACTTAAAGAGGAGATTCAAGAGTTTACTAAGGAACTTGAAGATAATAGACACATTCAAAATGAATTAAAAGATAAGATAAAAGAAATTGAATTAAGAGAGAACACTCCTATCGTACATAATGGTGAAAAAGTAAGCCTTTTGGATATGGCAAAATGGTTAAGTGAGCCTAGGGAAGACATAGGAGTTATACAAGATAAGCTCTCCATAGATACACAATGTCCACTTACTTCTAAGGAGTTTGTTGAATTTTGTTATCTTATGAATAGTATAAGTGAAGATAATTTAATTGAAGTAGAGCAGGCAAAAGGGTTAAAGGCGAATTTACCCGCCTTAAATGAACTTTTAGAAAATCTTAAAAAGTATTTAGAGCTGAAAAATATGGAAGGCAAGCTACAGGAAAAAATAGGACTTTGGGAAATACCTAGACATATAGATATTAAAACTATAGATGAAGACATAGTATTTGGAAATACTTTAGAACAGGTTAGTTTTTTAGAAGAGAATTCCCTTGGAGAACTATTGAAAAGGTCCCTAAAGGAGGATTTTATAAAGGATTTGGCAGCTACTTTTTTAAGAAATGGAGAACCACTATACAATGAAATTTTAAGGATGTCTAGAGAGTTAACATTGAAGGACATAGTAGTGCCAGAAGGTGACATAGAAGAAATATATAGAGAATTTTCCTTAGTAAGTGAAGAGTTTCTATCTAAAGGAAAAGTAGGCTTTATATTTGGGCTTAAGAATAAGAGAAGTAAAACCTTAAGTGAAGCAATAAAAATAAATGGAGTAGCACTTAGCACCGTAGAACATTATGAAGTGATAAAAAAATATCTCTCCGTAGGTGTGAAGACTAAGGAATTTCTTACTATGTATAATAGCTTTTCTTCTCATTTTAATCTACACACTGTTGAGAAAATACAAGTGGATAATATTGCATATATAACTAATGTATTAAAAGGTTTAAGAATTATTATAAATTATAGAGACAATCATATAAATAAGATAAAAGAGCAGCTTCCTCTAGAATTGCCAAAGGGAAGTGATTTTAGTAGCACTAAAACTTTAAACAATATAAAAGAAGGAGTAACCTCACTTAAGGCCCTAAAGGCATTAGATGATTTAAGTGAAAAAATAAATGAATATAAGAAGTATTTTGAAGGAAATGTTCTAAGTTCAAGGATGGTTAATTACATTGAGCATGGAGATTTTCATGGAATAGAAGAAATATATAATAAAATAAACACCAGTCTTTATATAGAGGAAGAGGTAAATAAGTTAAAGGAGTACAAGGATAAGTTAATAAATTCTTGTCCAGATTTAGCTTATTCTATTAAAGATAATTTAAAGAAATATAGCAAGATAGATTTTGAAAAGAGTTTTCAATGGGCTAAATGGAATGAGTATTTAAACTCTATATGCGAAGAGGATGAGCAATGGTATTTTGAAAAATTAAGTTTTGAAATGAAGAGAGAAAAGGAGATTATAACTAAACTAGTTAGTAAGAGAACTTGGTATTACGAAATTCTAAATATGTCTGAGGACAGTAAGAGAAGTCTTTATTGCTGGATGGATGCTATAAAAAAACTTGGAAAGGGAACAGGAAAGTTTGCTAGTTATTATAGAAATTTGGCTAAGGAAGAGATGAAAAAGTGTAAAAATGCCATACCAGTTTGGGTTATGCCTTTTAGTAAGGTCATGGAAAATTTACCTGTAACTGAAAATTTCTTTGATGTAATTATTTTTGATGAGAGTAGTCAAAGTGATATTTTTGCATTACAAGGACTTTTTAGAGCTAAAAAAGCCATAGTGGTAGGAGACGAAAATCAGATAAGTCCTAGATCAATAGGTATAAGTAAGGAAGAACAGATAGAACTTATGAATATTTACTTAAAGGGAATACCAAATTATCAATGGTTTGATTTAGAAACCAGTTTCTATAATACTGCTCTTAGAATATTTGACAATAAGCTAATATTAAGAGAGCATTTTAGATGTGTACCTGAAATAATAAACTACAGTAATGAATTAAGCTATGAAGGAGAAATAGTTCCCTTAAAATATCCAAAGGATAGAGAGAAGTTTGAAAAGTCTATAATTAAAGTCAAGGTAGACAATGGGGAGAGAAATGAAGTTGGTAGTAAAAGGTACAATGAAGAGGAAGCAAGGTCCATGGTAGAGACAATTGTTAATTGTTGTAAGGATGAAAAATATGAAGGTATGACTATGGGAGTAATATCTCTTTTGGGAAAAGACCAAGGGGAATATATAGAGGAGCTTTTAAGAAGTGCCTTAAGTGAGAAAGAGATAATAAATAGAAAAATACTCTGTGGAGATGCCTACTCTTTTCAAGGAGATGAAAGAGATATTATGTTCTTGTCTATGGTAGTAGCAAAAAACAAAAGATTTTCAGCTCTAACAAAGGAAGATGATAAAAAGAGATTTAATGTAGCAGTAAGTAGAGCTAAGAATCAAATATGGCTATTTCATTCTGTAGATTTAGAGGACTTAAATCCAACCTGTATAAGATATAATCTGTTAAGTTATTTTAGTGAAGAGAGCCATAAAACAGCTATAGCATCAGGAGGGGAAATTACTTCTAGGTTTACCAATGAGATTTACAAAGAAGTTAAGAGTAAGGGCTATAATGTGAAGCCTAATGTAAGTTTAGGTAGATATAATATTGACCTTGTAATAGAAGGAGACAATAAAATTTTAGGAATATACTGTGTAGGTGAACATTTTAAAGGGATAGAGTATTTTGAAAGGGAAAAGATGAAGCAAGGACAATTAGAGAGAGCTGGATGGCATTTTGTAACTCTTAGAGCTAGTCACTTTTATAGGGATAAGGAAGATGAGTTAGAAAAACTTTGGACAACACTAGAGGATTTAGGTCTTTATGGGCATAAAATTGGAAGACATGTATCGTTGGAACATAAAGAGAGTGGTGAAGTATATAATACTACTATAGATGAATTTAAAAATGGTGTGGAAAAGAGCCTTTCAAAGTTATCGCCAAAACAATTACAGGTAGCTTTGGATATAATAAAAAATCCGTATTATGTACTAGAGATACCTAGCTATGTAAATTGGGCTAATAAATTAGATATAAGTGGTTCTTCAGTTAGAAATGCTTTAATAAAATTAGGTTTTGAAAATCTTGAGCAGTTAAAAGAAATCATTAAAGAATTGCAATAAATTTAAAATCTGTTTTAAATAATTATGGGTTTTAGAACTGCAATATTATTCGCAGACCATTCCGAAAGGCTGATTCATGATAACATTGCAGTTCATCATTAGGACTATACTAAAACAGAGTCATAATTTAAAAAATATGAATATATTTATATTTTTAAGAAAAAATATAGGTGTAACTCTTAATAGTAATATAAACTTAAAAGGAGGAATACCTATGGATAATTATAAAATAGCTGAAATAACATCTGAAGAAAAAAGAGCTATAGAGCAAGCTGAAAAGATGGTAAAAAGCGAAACAGGAAAAGAATACATTATAATAGCTTGGGAGAAAAAATAAAAATTAGAAAATGATAAAGTTTCACTAGAGTGAAAAAATAAAGAAATTTAATAAAAATGAGGCAGTCTTAAGAGGATTGAAAAATCATTTTAAGGCATGGCTTCTTTTTTATTTTTATATTACTAGTTAGTCGTCTATAAGCAAAACACTGTTCCTACGTAAATGAAAAATATATGGTTATTACTATGAATAATTGTAATGAGTATGGTTTTAATATTATATAGTGTTATACTTAGATATTGAACTATAATTTATAAAGTAGGGGATAGTATGAGTATGTGGAAAAATATGTTAACGTCCATGGATGAAATAGACATATGTATTAAGATTATAAATGATTACTTAAGTGTAAATTATTTTAATGAGTTAGAAAAAAAATATGAAACAAAAGGTGGTAGTCTTTCTAGCTATGTAAAATCTAGAGAGAAGATTGTGAAGAGCCAATATCCTGAAATTTACAGGCTTTATATAGCTAAAAAAGAGAATAATAAAAACAACCTAAGAGGTGTTAAACATAAGGGCTATTCAAGAGAAGAAAAAATTACTGAAGAGGATATGGATAAACTACCAAAAGAGATTAATTATAATGAATTCTTAAATTTCCTTATTAAATTTAATACAGGAACTCTTACAGGAAAGCAGTTGGTAAAGATAGCTAACAGCAGAGGAATAACGGTATTAAATTAGGAGTATGAGAGTACTTATATAGGGTTGTATTCTAATATGATAATAAGATGAAAGTAAAAATAATGAAAGCTTATATATTCCATATAAAATTGTAAATAATTACATAAAGACTATTATTTGATTTTATAATAGATAAAATTCGACAATTGAAAAATCAAATATACCTAGAAGAATTATTTACATGAGAAATGATAGATGATAATCTTACCAGTGTGAAATAATATTAATATATTGTAAACGGGAGGGATTGTTTTGAAGAAAAGTATTAAATTAGTGGTAACAGTATTAACATTAACTCTTTCAATGGGATTATTTTCTGCATGTGGAAGTAAGGATAATGCTAAAGAAGGAGAAAACTCAAGCACAGAAATTAAAACCATAGATACTAAAGAACTTTCAGCTAATATTGAGAAGAATGATTGGGTGATTGTGGATACAAGGGAAAATGATGCATTTAATGGATGGAAATTAGATGATGTAAAAAGAGGTGGACATATTGAGAATGCTGTGGATTTTTCAGCAGCATGGCTAAATGTAGATAGTAAAGATAAGGAAGACCATCTAAAAAAGGATTTAGAAACTAGAGGAATATCTGCTGAAAAGAATATAGTTCTTTATGATGATAATGGCAAGGACGCAAAAGCAGTTGCAGAATACTTAAATGGTAAAGGCTATAAAAATTTATATACATATGACGTAAAACAATGGGCAGAGGATGAAACTAAACCTATGGAAGCCTACGAAAATTATGAAATGTTAGTTCCAGTGTCTTGGGTAAAGGATTTAGTAGATGGAAAGAAACCAGAAACTTATAATGGAAATGATTTTAAAGTATTTGAGGTTTCATGGGGAACGGAATCAGATTCTCCAGATTATTTAAGTAAAGGACATATAAAAGGAGCAATACATATCAATACTGATGAGGTAGAAGAAGGTCCATTATGGAATCGTCTTTCAGATGACAAACTTATAAAATTTGCGGAAGCAAATGGAATAACAGTTGATACAACTGTAGTTTTATATGGTGCAGATACAACTGCAGCTGCTAGAGTAGGAGCAATATTAAAATATCTAGGAGTTAAAGATGTAAGACTAGTAAATGGTGGAACTAGTAAATGGGAAAGTGCAGGCTATGAATTAGAAAAAACATCTAATCCAAAGGTTCCAGTGGAGTCTTTTGGAGTAACAGAGGCAGTAAATAAAGGCTATATTGTGGATTTAGAAGAAGCTAAAGCAATCCTTAATGATAGAGAAGGTAGCAGATTAGTTGATATTAGAAGTTGGGAAGAATATATAGGTAAAATTTCAGGTTATGATTATATAAAACCAAAGGGACGTCCTGCAGGATCAGTTTGGGGACACGCGGGTACTGATAGCTCAAGTTTAGCTGATTATAGAAACTTAGACAACACAATGCTTAGTAGTGATCAAATACTTAAGATGTGGAAAGAGTGGGATATAACTCCAGATAAGAAATTATCATTCTATTGTGGAACTGGTTGGAGAGCAGCAGAAGTTTTAATCTATGCAGATGTAATGGGACTAAAAAATATATCTCTTTATGATGGTGGATGGAATGAATGGAGTGGAAATACTGGAAATCCAGCAAATCCAATAGAAACAGGAGAGCCACAAAAATAATAGAAATAAGAGTTAGGTAATAGAATGAAGATAAAAAATATTTTTAAATGGTTAGGAACTATTATTCAATTTGTTTTAATAGGATTTGCTTTGATTATATATTATTTATCTGATAAAAAAATGGGTGTAATGCGTTCTTTAATTTATAGAAACAGTGTATGGAATAATTTAAATTTGAGGAATTGGATAATTTATACTTTAATTTTTATATTGATATTATTTATAATCTTCGCATTTATAAAATATAAAAAGTCAAATAGAATAATATCCTCATTAATTTGTATAATAATAAATGCGATAGTTATGGTTTTTGCTATAGTTACAAATTCAGAGTCTATTTTAGCTTATTATGTGTTAATGTTAGGAGCTGAAATAGTATTGATTATAGAATTTTTAAATCTTAATTTTCTTCAAGTAAAAAAATAATAATATCAGTTTTAATTTTAGACTTTGTTTTAAATGATTGTTGATATTAGAACTATATAGTTCATTATCAACACTATATTAAAACTGTATATAATATTGGAAAACAATGAAGTAATATTATAAGTACTCAGAAGGCATGAAATTTTAATGAATTTCATGCCTTTAATTTTGCAATGAGAATAGAGTATAATCTTATTAGGAAAATTCAATAAAAACATAAATAGTTTACTTAGAAAGGTAAGCCTGAGGTGATATTATGAAGCAGAGAATTAAAGAAACAGTTTCAGAAATAATGAATGAACTTATTGATATTAGTAGGAATTTATATTTAAATCCTGAGCTTGGGAATGAAGAATTTAAGTCATGTAAGCTTCTTGAAGATTATCTTGAAAGAAATAAATTTAGTATTAGTAGAGGTGAATATGAAATTAATACTGCATTTAAGGCAGTTTATAGAGGAGCAAAGGAAGGCCCTAAAATATCATTTTTATGTGAATATGATGCTCTTCCTGATATTGGACATGGATGTGGACATAACTTAATATCTGCTATGAGTCTAGGTGCAGCTATAGGATTAAAAGCTGTTATAGATGATATTGGTGGAAGTATTGTTGTGTTTGGAACTCCAGCAGAAGAAACAAATGGAGCTAAGGTATCCATGGTGAAAAAAGGTGCTTTTAATGATATTGATATAGCTATGATGGCGCATCCTTCGCCAGTAACAGAAGAAAGTGGCACTTCTTTGGCTATTACACCAATACAATTTGAGTACTTTGGAAAGTCAGCTCATGCAGCAGCGGCACCAGAAAAGGGAATTAATGCTTTAGAAGCAGCCATTTTAACTTATAATAATGTAAATGCATTACGTCAATATATGACACCAGATGTGAAAATTCACGGAATTATCAAAGAAGGTGGTAAGGCTGCAAATATAATTCCTGATTATGCTGTATTACAATTTTATGTTAGAGCAGCAAATAAGAAATATCGAGATGAGATTTTAGAAAGAGTTATTAATTGTGCAAAGGCTGGATCTCAAGCTGTAGGTACAAAATTAAAAATAAGTACCTTTGAAGAGTCCTATGATGATTTAAAAACAAACAAAGTTCTTTCGAAGTTATTTAACTCTAACTTATTAGAATTAGGAGAAAAAGAAATTAAAGAAGCTGGTAATTCTGTTGGATCTTTGGATATGGGCGATGTGTCTTATGTGGTACCAGTTATTCATCCATGGATAGGTATTGGAAATCCTAATTTGATACTTCATTCAAAAGAGTTTGCAGACTATACTCAGAGTGAAAATGGAAAAGAGGTAATTTATAAAGGTGCATGTGCCTTAGCATTTACTGCCTATGATTTTATTCTTTCAAAAGACATTCAAACTAATGTTAAAAATGAATTTTTAAAGGAGAATTTTAATGTTTGATTTTAGTCATAAATAATAGATGTGTTATTGATTTTAAAAGTGGAAATTGAGGGAAGCTTAAAATAGCTTCCCTTAAAACTCGTTACATTATTTTTACAAAACAGATTAATGAAAATAGGTAATATAAATACTTATTTAAATTATTATACATATAATTAATATCATTTGACTAATAATAGTGCTTTTGCTATATTGAGAATGGCAAATTTACAGAATTAAATCTAAAGGGGGAATCTCATATGAGAAAAAGAACATTAACACTTGCATTAGCTATGGTATTTACTGTAGGAATTGCAATAATGGGCTGTGGAAAAAAGGGAGAGTCAACGCCAACACCAGATAAAAAACCAGACACATCATCAGAGGAAAAAGTAGCTTTTAAGGGAAAATATATTGTTGATACTACATATGTAAAAGAAAACATGGGAAAAGATAATGTACTTCTTATAGATGCCCGTGGAGAAGAAACGGCAAAAAAAGGTACTATTGATGGAGCCATAGCAATGGTTTGGCAATCAATTGCAGCAGTTGAGGATGGAAAAACAGGAGATCCTATGTGGGGAACAATCCTTGATGTTGAAAAGTTAAGTGAGAGATTAAGTGGATTTGGTATTAGTAAGGACAAAGAAATTATTCTTTTTGCTGCAGCTCAAAACGGCTGGGGTGATGATGGAAGAATTTTATGGGAATTAGTAGCAGCAGGATATGAAAATGTGAAGATGGTTGATGGGGGATATGATGCAATGGTTGCAGCAGGGCTTCCAGTAGTTAAAGAAGTAGCTAAGCCTGTAGCAACAGAAATTAAGATAGATGCTATTGATAATACTCATGTTATTAATACAGAGGATTTGAAGACTGAATATGATAAGGTAAAAATTATAGATGTTCGTGCTGATGAAGAATATAATGGAAAGACATTATATGGTGAAGCGAAGGGTGGACATTTACCAGGAGCAATTCATGTTAAATTTACTGATTTATTTAATGCAGATAGCACTTTAAAATCTAATGCTGAAATAACGGCAATATTTGAAAAAGCAGGACTTTCAAAAACGGATAAAATTGTAACCTACTGTACAGCAGGTATACGTTCTGCATATATGCAATTAGTTCTTGAAATGTGCGGTTATGAAAACTCACTAAACTATGATGAATCATATTATAGATGGTGTGCAGTAGAGGAAGTTGAGAAATAGTATATGATGAAAAAAAATTCTATGAAGAAAAAAAATATAGGTAAGATTTTAATAGTAGGTATATTAGTCATAGCTGTGTTAGCATATTTTTTCATTCCAGTTTTTAATTCAAAGGTCAATGGAATATTTATGTTATTTAGCTCTATGAGTATAGAGTCAATCATTGGTTATATAAAATCTTTTGGCATTTATGCAGTTTTAATTTCTTTCTTACTCATGGTGTTTCAATCTGTGGCAGCACCACTACCTGCATTTTTAATTACCTTCGCCAATGCAGCAGTCTTTGGTTGGTGGCAAGGAGCTATTCTTTCTTGGGTAAGTTCTATGGTAGGAGCGGCACTGTGTTTTTATATTGCAAGAATACTTGGCCGTGATGTGGTGGAAAAGCTTACTAGTAAATATGCAATGGCAAGTGTAGATGGCTTTTTTGATAAATATGGAAAACATACAATTTTGATTTGTCGTCTATTACCTTTTGTATCTTTTGATTTTGTGTCTTATGCAGCAGGGTTAACCTCTATGGGTTTCTTATCCTTTGTAATAGCTACAGGGGTTGGACAGCTACCAGCGACCTTAGTTTATTCTTATGTAGGAGGAATGCTCACAGGAGGAGTACAAAAGGTAGTAACGGCACTACTAATATTATTTGCAGTAACAGTATTTATCTATATGTTTAAGCAGATGTATAATGAGAAGCAGAAAAAAAAGTTATAGAAGAAGAGAGACTGTCTTAAAATTAGTAAAATCATTTTAAAACAGTCTCTCTTTCATTTTAAATACAAGGCTTTGTTTTAAATGACCGTAGTTCATTATCACCACTATACTAAAACAGAGCCTTGTATAATTAAAGCATTAGACTAATTTGATACATACATACTTAAAAACTCAGTAACCTTTTTTTCATAAGCTATTTTGGCATCTCTATATGCAGTAGCATGTTGAGCATTAGGAATAATAAATATATCCTTTTCACTAGAGCATTTTTCATATAATCTGTTTACCATTTCATAAGGAACAAAAGTGTCTGCATCTCCATGAATGAATAGAATAGGTGTTTTTGATTTAGCAACTTGATCTAAAGCTGAAGCCTCACCAAAGAAATATCCTGCTCTTATTTTAGTTAATAGGCTTGTACTTTGCATAATAGGAAAAGAGGGTAAATTATACATTTTTTTCAATTGATACTCTAGTTGGTCTTTAACTGAAGTATATGCACAGTCTGAGATTATAGCTTTCACATTATGAGGCAAATCCTCACCACTGGTCATAAGCACAGTAGCTCCACCCATAGAAACACCATGAAGTATAACTTCTGAATCTTCTCCAAAGGTGCTAATTACATGATCAATCCATTTTACATAATCTTTTCTGTCAGGCCATCCAAAGCCTATATAATTTCCTTCACTTTCACCATGTCCTCTGCCATCAGGCATTAAAATATTATAGCCAAGAGTATCGCGATAAAATCTTGCATAGCTAATCATATCTTTACCGTGACTTACATATCCGTGAGCAAGAATTGCTGTTTTTTTAGTAGGTTTATCTGCTTCAATAAAATATCCATGTAATTTTAATCCATCATCAGAGGTAATTTCGATATCCTTAAGAACTACGTGATTAAACCACTCATATTTAGAATCAGATGAAGATATTACAGTAGTAGCTTCTAGATCTTCACTGCTATTTAAAAAAACTTTTGAGGTTCGTGCAATAGCTAGATTATAAAAATAAAAACTTGTGCCTATACAAGATAATATAGCCAATATGAAAATTATAGCAAAAATTTTAATGAATTTTTTCATGTCAGCATCTCCTTTGTTAAATTAATTTTTAAATATTAATCAAGTTAGTTTTAAAAAGCTGAGTATATATGGAAGAAATTTCATCATAGTTAAGAGAAGGGTGGTTTTCACTCCATTTATATACGAGGGAATTATAAATTTCAAGTAAAAGAAATGCTGTTAACTCAATATTTCCTGCTTCAATAATATTTCTATCTACAAATAATTGAAGTATTTTTTTTAATTGGGTAAAAACTGCATTTTTTATATATTTTAAACCTTCTACAACTTCTATAGTACCAAAGGCGTCTGCCTCTAATGATAACTTTCTAAAAAGAAGATAATTTTCTTTATAAGAGAAAACTGTAGAAAGATAATTATATAACACTTGAATAGTTAGTGGTTCTCTGTTCATGGTTGCTTCAGCTAAACTTATAATTTTTTCAACTTCTTCTTCAATAATAAATTGAAACAATTCTTCCTTTGTATTAAAGAAGTTATAGAAGGTTCCTTTTCCCATATTTGCCATTTTAGTTATTTGCTCTATGGTTGTGGCCTTATATCCAAAATTCTCGAAGCAAGTTTTAGCAACTTCTACTAAATCATCATGTTTATTTATATTTTTCATAGATATCCCTCCTGAACATGTGACCAAAAATCTTTTATAGTCATATATTCATAATAATATATGTGTGGAATAATGTCAATGTGAGGTTAATATATCTTTATATATTTTAAAATGGCGCTCTTGTGTCATTCTATGAAATATATATATGAATTTATTCATAAAAAGAGCAGAGATGAAATTAATCATTCTCTGCTCTTCCTTAATTTTATATTTAATCCTATTTGTATAACGTAGCAACTTATATTTTAAAGAATTATTTCTCTAATAATTCATCATGAGGCCAACCTTTTTGACCTTTTTCTAAGATAAATAATCTATCAGCATCATAGCCTTTTTCTATTAAGTAATTAATAGTGTTTTTTGCACCACCACCGCCACCTGGGCAAACTACAACGATTGGATCTTTAGTTGCATTGATTTTATCAAAAGCAACATCAATTTTAGATTTTAGCTCATCAGTATCTGCTGGATATGCATAAGTTGGAATTGTACCAAGGATATGATGGGCATCATAATCTTCTTTTACTTGAATATCAAGGATATACATAGGATCCTTTTTCTCAATAGCAGTTTTTAATTGATCTGCTGTATAATATTGATATTCTTTAGTTTCACCGTCTTTTTTTCCAGATTGATCAGTTTTGCCACAACCCATAAATATAGCTGACATAATTATGCAAACAGCTAATACTAAGGTAAACTTCTTTTTCATTTAAATTCCCCCTAATTTTGATGTAAGTATATGTAACCTCAATCATTATATATAAATAATTTTATAAAATCAAATAGATAAATTTTATGCATGAAGTCTTTAGTATTAAGGCTATCTATATTCCGTTGACAACCAGCTATATTCAAGTTATACTTTTTTTAGTTAAAATATAATTATTAATTAGAGAGGACATTAGTACCTCTCATTTTTATGTGGTGAAAGAGGAAAGGATGGATAGTTATGTATAAGGGAAGGATAAGTATAAAGACTCATCAGCTTCTTAGCTTTCATCCAATGTTCGCAAAGCTTTCATTGGGTGAAAATGTATTTTGGCCAGGGTGTGCGATGTTATCTATGGGTGAAGATATTGTTCAAAAAACCTATGAATTACTAAAGACACAAATACCTGATCTAGTGTTTAGCACTATGTGTTGTGGAAAACCATCTTTACATATCGATGGAGGAAAGCCTTATGTGAAAAGAAAAGCTTATTTAAATAAAGAATTTGAAGCCTGTGGCACAAAGAGAATTTACACACTTTGTCCAAATTGTCAACACACTTTATCAGAATATAGTGGACTAGAAATAGTTTCAGCATGGACTATACTAGATAAAGCTATACCTAAAGATAAATATGATATGTGTAAAGGTATAAGGATGGCATTACATGATCCTTGTCCTGTTCGAAATCACCTCGAAAACACCACTGCAGCAAGAAGTATACTAACTAAGCTGGGTGTGGAAATATTAGAATTTAAACACCATGGAGAAAAAACCATATGTTGTGGTAAAAAGAATATGCTTATGACTCTAGAGCCCGAAAAGGGACAAAAGCTTTTCGAAATCCGTGCAAAGGAGGCACCATCGCCATATATTGTAACCTATTGTGCTTCTTGTGTGGATACCTTCCGCCAAAATGATTTTAAAGGAACTCATATTCTAGAATTATTATGGGGCATAGAGTCAAATGGTTCTTGGAAAAATAGATATCAGGCAGTAAGGGAAGTTAAAAGGGGAGATAAGTAATGTTAGATACCTATGGAAGAAAATATATAGATAAATTATTTGACAAGGGAGCGGATTTGTTCCTAGGAATGAAATTAAAGCCTACACATATTACCCTGTTAGCGGCTTTAACAGGGATTATTGGAGCAGTGGCTTTTTCCTTTGGTAGTTTTCTTCTTTCCATCCTTTTATTATGGTTTTCAGGATATTTAGATGCTACAGATGGTGCTATGGCAAGAAAAAGTGGTCAAACCTCTCCTGTAGGTACATTGCTAGATATTTGGCTAGATAGGTTAGTTGAATTAAGTTATATTATCGCTTTTGCCACTCAATGTAAAGATTCCACCTTCTGTTTACTGCTACTTACTTGTACCATAGTACTTTCTATGACAGTTTTCTTAACCAGTGGTATGCTTATAGAAAATACAGGGATGAAAAGTTTTCATTATCAAGCTGGATTAATGGAGAGAACAGAAGGATTTATTATGTTTACTATTATGATAATATTTCATCCATATATGAAGATTCTTGCATGTGTTTATGGAATTCTAATTTTATATACAGCTATACAAAGATTATATATGGCTATAAAAGTATTAGGAGGTAATAATGAAAAATAAAAAATTAATAACTATTTCTTTAGTAATTTGTATTATATGTTCTCTATTTGGCTTAGCTGCATGTAAAAGCAGTGGAAGTAAAGAGGAAGTAGTTACCTTATATGGCTGGGGTGGAGATGAGAGAGTTAATACATGGATTGATACAGAACTCTCTACTTATGTTAAAGAAAATTATGGTATTACGGTGAAACGTGTTCCAATGAACATTGATGAAATTTTGCTGAAACTAACAAATGAGAAAAGTTCATCAGAAAAAGGATCAATTGATGTTATTTGGTTAAATGGAGAAAATTTTTATTATGCAAATAAAAATCATCTTCTACATGGACCTTTTGTAGATAAGTTAGAGAATGCAAAAAAATACGTAGATTTAGAAGGTGATGCTGCAACTATGGATTTTGGATATGCAACAGAGGGCTATGAAGCACCTTGGGGAACCGCACAATTTGTATTTACCTATGATAGTACAAAAATTCAAAATCCGCCAACCAGTGCTAATGCATTGAAAGAATATGTGATGAATAATCCAGGACGTTTTACATATCCAAAATCTAGTGATTTTACAGGTTCAGCTTTTGTTAGAACTGTACTGTATGATATGATAGGCTATGATAAATTAAAAGATTTACCTGCTGACTATGATAAGGTAAAAGAAACTATAGCACCTGCACTAGAATATTTTAAGGAAATACAACCATACTTATGGAAAAAGGGTAAAACCTATCCAGCAGATGCTGCGCAGCTTGATAGTTTATATCAAGATGGAGAAGTAGATATTGCAATGGATTATAGTGCAAATAAAGCTTTAAGTAAGGTGGCAGATAAGAGTTGGCCAGCGTCAACTAAAACCTTTGTGTGGGACAATGGAACACCTTTTAATACACATTACTTAGCTATTGCTGCAAACGCACCTAATTTAGAAAATGCATTGAAATTAATTGATGGAGCATTATCAGCAGAAATGCAAATTTCTAAAGCTGATTTAACAGGATGGGCTGATTTACCTGTGCTTAAATATGATAAATTAACTAAAGAGGAACAAGGAGAACTTGATAAGAAGCTTACACCTGCACAGGAGTATGCAGATACAATTTTGAGTTACGAAGAACTTTCAAAACATCAACAACCAGAACTAAGATCAGATTTAGTTGTTGTAATTGAAAAAGTATGGGAGGACGTGATTCTATTTGGCAAGTAATAAACATAAGAAAAAAATAGCTAGGGGACTTATGTTATTTCCCTCTTTGGCAATTGTGCTTCTTATTACTACGTTTGTTATTGTCAATACGTTTATAGAAAGCTTGGGATATATTCCGGAGCTTTCTTTTCATGACTTCAATTTTAAATATTATAGGGAATTATTTTCAGATCCAGTATTCCTAAAAAGTTTAATTTATAGCTTTAAGGTGGCAATTATTTCAGCCATTATTGCTACAGTCCTAGGCAGTTATCTAGGATATTATATTTCAAAAACCAGAAATGTTTTCGTAAATGTTCTCTATAGATTACCGATATTACTTTCCTATGTGGCAGCTGCGGCACTTATTTATAATACCTATAGTGATAAGGGACTATTATTTCATATAATTTCTGCCTTTGGTTTTCATGGAACTGGTATTAGCCTTATTTTTCATTCAAGTGGTATAGCAGTAATACTTTTGAATGTGTTTAAGGGAATGCCTTTTATTGCATTTAGTGTAGCACCTATTTTTATGGAGGCAGATGAAAATTATCTATTTGTGGCACAAAATTTAGGATGCAGTAAGCTACAATACGTTATAAAAATTCTCTTACCTTTAGCCAAAAGGGCCATATTTACATCATTTTTGATAATATTTAACTTTAATATGTTTACCTATGAAGGCTTTTATTATCTAGGACCATCTAATCCAATCTCCATAGGAGTTTATGCCTATAAAACCTATTTAAATTCAGATTTATCTAATAGAATTTATGGAATGACAATCAATATGATAATGATTTTAATATCTCTTATATTATGCTTTTTGTACTATAAGATGATTCAGGATAAAAATGGAGAAAAGGAGTAGGATAATGAAAAAATTAATATATAGAGTAGGACTTTTATTTATTTTTATATTTCTTATACTTCCAATCCTGTCTATGATTCTTTGGGCCTTTTTTAGTAATTGGAAATCCACAGAGATCTTGCCTAATAATTTTACTATGGCAGGCTTTAAGTACTTTTTTAAATCTGGGGATTGGTATATTGCTTTAAAATCAGTGATTTTTTCTGTGGAGGTAGGATTTTTTTCCTTAATACTTAGCATTATGCTTTCCCGATTCTTTATTACTAGTACAATGAAGAATAAGGTATCCCTAGAAAGTATTTTCTACTTACCAATGTTACTTCCTGTCATAAGTATATGTTTAGGAAGTCATAAGATGTTCTTGCCATACTTCTCCTCCAGTGGGTTTGCAGTGATGGTTTTACATATATATTTTTCTTTGCCCTATGCCTTTAAAATGGTATATTCTTATTATACGGTCTGGGGGATAGAGGATGAGCTAATTGCAAGAGGGTTAGGTGCATCGCCTTGGCAAGCCTTTAGATATATCAATATTCCTATATATTTACAAGGGTATGTAGCAAGCTTCCTTATGGCATTTATCATATCTTATTCTCAGTATTTTATTAATTTTTTCATAGGAAGTAGTAAACATATTAATTTTTCCATGATCATGACACCCTATATTACAAATTCTAATAGAAATATTTCAGCAGCCTATATATTGATGTATCTATTTTATAGTGTAGTGGTAATGCAAATAACTTCAGTTATAATAAAAGGCTATAAAAGAAAAACTTCATCTTAATTCCAAGGTACTCCTAGTTTCAATATTGTTGTTTTAAAATGGTTTAGGAATAATAATATTGAAACCAAGGATAACATGAAATTGAAATAGAGTTAAAACAAAATATTAATAATAGTAAGGAGGGAAGCAATGAGTAAAATAGAATTAAGGAATATAGATTTTTCAATTAATAGGAAGCAGATTTTAAAAAATATTAACCTTTCTATTAGAGATGGAGAGTTTTTTTCTATTCTAGGTCCCAGTGGTGTTGGAAAGACAACGATTTTTAAAATCATTACAGGTGCATTGATACCTTCTAAGGGAAATATTTTGGTTGATGATAAAATTATAGATGATGTAGCTATAGAGAAGAGAAATATTGTAATGGTTCACCAATCAAAGCAGCTTTTTCCACATATGACAGTGAGAGAAAATGTGGAGTTTGGGCTTAAAATGCGGAAGGTATCCAAGGATGTAATTAAAGATAAGATAAATCTATTAGTAGATTTTTTTAATATGGAAGAGCATATGAGAAAATACCCTCATCAGCTTTCAGGAGGACAACAACAGCTTATAGCATTGATGCGTGGTTTAGCAGTGGACCCAAAGGTACTTTTGCTAGATGAACCTTTTACAGGGTTAGATAATAATTTGAAAAAGTATGTAAAAGATTATATCATGAAAATACAAAAGAAGTTTAAAATTACCACCATTATGATTACTCATGAAAAGGAAGATGCCTTTTCTATGAGTGATACTATAGCTTTTCTATTTAGAGGGGAGATAGCATTGGTAAAGGCGCCAAGGGAATTAAGAAATAAAACAAATATTCCTCACATTGATGAATATTTGGGAGAAATTACTACTTTACCAAATGGAAGTATTGTTTTTTCAGATAAAATTATGTATATATAAATTTCAATAATAAAACCACATAATACAAATAGACTTTAATATAAAATTAATGTCACTAGAACTTCATATTATTACTGGCCCTCTGTGTAAGTTCAACTAGAGATTCATTTGCTCTGCATGAATCTAAGTTTACACTTATCAACCGTTTCGAAACATTGATTCACTAAGGCTGTATTCAAGCAAAAAGCTAGAGGAAACTAGAATGCAATAATTACATATTAAACTAGGAGGATAGTTTCATGGCAAAAGAAATAATACATTTATGTTGTTCTGAGAGTGCTTCCGGAAGTATAAAGCACGCAGTTAATATGGGGCTACTTGAAGGTAAGAAGGTAATAGGATTTATTGATGATTTATCTAATGGGCCTATAGATGAAATAGGGAATATGAACAAAAGAATTCATTGGTGGAACAATATATATTTTGAAAAAGTTAAAGAGATTTCTGAAGAAATCGAGAATTCCTATGAGAAATTTCATGAGGAGATAATGAAGCTTAAGGATGAAGATATTTATTTATGGTACGGTAACAGTGCAGGGGAAATCTGTGGGATGTTGCACCTTCTTTCTAGGCTTGAAGAGAAGATTCAAAATATATATACCATCAATGTATCAGATATTACTTATAACACTTGTAAAATAAATGAATATACACCGCGAGTTGTGGGAGAAGTTATCCCTGAGAGATTAGGAGAATTCATTGGAATAAAGCAATCTATGGACTTTAGTAGGTATTCAGGTTTAATGAGCTTATGGCAGCAGCTTAAGAAAGAAAATTCAAACCTACGGGTTTACGAGGATAAGCAAGTTAAAAGTGTTCATGAAGATTATTATGATGAAATGATACTTCGTTATACATATAAAAAGTTTATGCATAGTGTAAGAACAGTGGAGGAAGTTATAGGTAGAGCTGAAAGTTATGTTTCTGATAGTTTTATCTTTTGGAGAATAATAGAACTAATTAGAGATGGAAAAATTTCTTACAGAGGGAACTTAGGTATTATGAGAGAACTAGAAATAAAGAAAGCATAAAATAAGAGACCACTTGAAAACGAGATGTTTTTAAGTGGTTTTCTTTTTACCATCTATTTTATTCCCTAGAGACTTTTTTGAAATTTTCTTTCCTAAAAAAATAGAAAAAGCTGTTAGGAGTATTAAAAGTACTATAGAAATTATGAATTTGGGATCTTTAACATCCATAGCTTGGTTTCCAATGTTTAGAAATACTAAAGTTCCAGGTAGAATGCCTATTAAAGTAGCTATCATATAATTACTAAATTTTATTTTTGTTAAGCCTGATCCATAGTTAATAACATTATAGGGCATAGCAGGTATAAGTCTTAATATAAAAATAATCCAAAAGCCTTGTTTTTCATCCATATTTAATAAAAAATTTCCCCATTTTTCAGGGAGCTTCTTTTGTAATAACTCAGTAACAGCATCTTTTGCCAAAAACTTAGCCATGAAAAACATAATAGCACTATTTAGTGCAGCTCCAATAATAGTATAGATGGTTCCTGGAAGAAATCCAAAGAGTAGTCCAGCTGCAAGCGCTAATACGGGCACTGGGAAAAAAGCAATAGGTAAAAGAGTAAAGCAAAGAATGTATACTATAGGAGCCCAATATCCAAAATCTTGTATATATTCACGTAATACTTCTGGAGTTAAACCTCTAAAAAAAGCAAAATAAATGATTCCTAAAAGTAGAAGTAAAAGGATTGAAAAAATAACTTTCTTATTTTTTTTCATAGCACTGCCTCCTTATAGATTTCATTTTGGCAGTAGCATTAAGAGTATTTCAATAAACGCTAGGGCCTAAAATACTATATTTATTTACATTTGTTCATGTACATAAAACTTTTTAGAATAAATCTATAGATTTTTCCTACGTAATTTTCATGTCCATAAAGTATGATATATAATTTGAAAGTGTAAGTCAACACATTAAAGGAACTATGGTTATTCATAAAATTAATAGTACTCAACTATACTATAAAAATTACCTATAGAGTTTGATAACTATTAATATATTTTGAGTTCCTATTTTAAAATTTGATTTTGTTTTAATATATAAATTTCAATAATAAAACTACATAATACAAATAGACATTCTTATAATTTATTTAAGTTGAACTATATATTATTACTTACAAATCGTTTAAAATAAGGCCTAAAATTTTATCTTGACTGAACCTCAAGGGAATGGATTATTAGTTATTTTCAATAGATGACTAAGTAGCTTTTTAGAACTAAAAAATTTCTAAGGAATATAATATCATAGAAGTTAAAAGTTCAAAATCTTTAATAAAAGAGTATTTTTTCTTTCTAATGAAAATTTTAAGATGTTAAGGAGGAGAAATAAAATGCTGCCAGTAATAAAAAAGATAAGCAAATACAATTATTCAAAAGGCAATAAGCCAGCATATATCGTTATTCATGATACAGGTAACTTTAGCGATACTGCTGCCAATAATGCTAATTACTTTTGCGCTGGGAATCATAATGCATCAGCACATTATTTTGTAGATGAAAATTCAATATATCAAGTTGTTGAGGAATTTAATTGTGCATGGCATTGTGGTGATGGCAACGGTAAAAATGGAATAAGTAATAGCAATTCTATTGGTATTGAGATGTGCAATAGAGGAGGAACGATCGCTAATAAGACTAAAGATAATACCATTGAGTTAATAAAAAGTCTTCAAGCTAAGTACAATATACCCAATGAGAGAGTAGTTCGCCACTATGATGCCTCACGAAAAATTTGTCCTAAGAATATGAGTAAAGATAACTGGAAATCGTGGAATGAATTTAAAGCTAGATTATCACCTACAAAATATGCCATAGATACTGTTGTAATAATAACAAACCCTATAGACGAAATAATTGCCAAATACCTTTATAAGGCATTTGGATGGGGTATATTGATGTTAAATCAATACCAAATTGGAAGTGCTAGAAGAGTGGTTGCTGTTGGAGATGCTGTGGGAAGGTTAAAGGCAGATATAGAGTTAATTGGGAATGGGAACTATAATACAGAGGATGTAGTCTTAAAATATATAAAAGAAAATAAAAAGTAGAATTAAAATTGTGGACAATTTATGGTAAGTTTTCTTATTAATACTTTCAAGGTTTTAATAAAGAGGCACAGCTTCTGTGCCTCTTTAAAAGGTTTTCTATAAATTAATATGTTAGAGGATATATTATAGTTTTCCAACCAAATCTAAGCTTGGAACTAATGTTTCAGCACCAGGAGTCCATTTTGCAGGACAAACTTCATCTCCATGTTCGGCTATGAATTGAGCAGCCTGAACTTTTCTTAATAATTCATCAGCATTTCTTCCAATTCCTAAATCATTAACCTCGTAGGCTCTAATTTCTCCTTCAGGATTAACTATAAAAGATCCTCTTAAAGCTAAACCTTCCTCTTCGATCATAACCTGAAAATCTCTTGCCAGCTTTCCTGTTGGATCAGCTAACATTGGATATTGAATTTTAGCAATGGTTTCTGAGGCATCAGCCCATGCTTTGTGTACGAAGTGAGTATCTGTTGATACTGAGTAAACTTCACAATTTATGTCTTTAAATTTAGAGTAATTATCAGCTAAATCACCTAACTCTGTTGGGCAAACAAAGGTAAAGTCTGCTGGATAAAATACAAATACTGACCAATGTCCTTTTATTGAATCTAGTGACACTTCTTTAAAGTATCCATTTTGGTAACTTTCAACTGTAAAATCTGATACTTTTTTATTTATTAATGACATATAACTCATCCTCCCATAAATTGAAAATAGTTTGCAATTGATAATATCTATCAACTACTTTATATGATTAATAATAATTATTAAATAAGAAAAAGTCAATAGTAGAACTGGAAATCTTGTAAAAAACATTCAATAAAGAAATATTTATCTATTGACATAGAATCTGAAACATGGTTTAAATAAGAAAGGTTAATATATCCATTATATAAGAATAAATTATGAAGGAGAAAGCTCATGAGTAAATTAACAACTTTAGAAATAAAATTCAATATACAAGGGGTTGATAATACTATTTTCCCTGTTATTTTAAGAGATGAAAATCAGGTTATATTAATTGATTGTGGATACCCTAATTTTTTACATCTAATAAAAACAGAAGCACAGTCAAAGGGTATTGATATGAGTAAATTAACAAAAATAATTATAACTCATCATGATTTTGATCACATGGGTGCTTTAGCTGAATTTAAACGACAATACCCAAATATAAAGATACTTTCCTCCATTGAGGATGAAAAATATATTAGTGGCAAGGAAAAATCTTTAAGATTACAGCAAGCGGAAAGAATTTATGATGCTCTTCCAGAAGAAGAAAAAGAAAATGCTAAGAATTTTCAACAATTACTTAAGTCCATAGAAACTGCAGAAGTAGACATGTGTCTAAAGGATAAAGATTCATTTCCTTGGTGTGGAGGAATTGAAATAATTGCTACTCCTGGTCATATGCCAGGACATATTTCAATTTATGTAAAGGATAGTAAAACCTTAATCACAGGAGATGCATTAGTAGTAGAAAATGATAAATTGACTATTGCAAATCCAAATTATACTTTAGATATTGTGGAGGCAAAGAATTCTATAAGGAAATTATTAAACTATGATATAGATAGAATCATCTGTTATCATGGAGGAACATATACAATAAATATTAAAGATGCACTACAAGAAATCATTACAATGTAAGGAATAAAAACATGCTAATGAAATATTATAATATTACTTTTAAAATGGAATTGAATAAAGAATAAATAACCTTATTTAGGATTAAAGACGAAAAAGGCAACTCTAAAAAATAGAATTACCTTTTTACATGATAGGGTTCTTGAACTTTAATCGGACAAATATATTTTAACATAAGAAACGCAAAAAGTATACATATTATATATTATTTTGACACGAATTTACATGACTTTAACATTAGAAAAGGCAACTCTAAAAATAGAGTTGCCTTCCTAACAGAAAATTAGTTGAAAAACTAAAGGATTAAAAAGTTAAAACACTCTTTAATGTAAGAATATAATAACATAAAAATTGAAAGAAATATATAGAAAATATTTAATTTACAAAATATTTTCTAAATTGAAAGAATTATAGTGTATTGCAACGGTTCATCAGGTTGGCTTGAAAAATTATTATAGATTTTAAGATTGATATAGAAATCACCTTATATGTTAGGTATTCTTTTTAAAATGTTATTGATAAAGGATACTTTTTACATTATAAAAGAGGTGGTCTTTTTTCTATGTTAGATACTTTTGTGTTTACTCCGTCCGTAATTATAGTAACTATATAAATTCTATAGGGTGGCTCATATGAGCCAATATATGCTCCTATGTAAAATTTAATTTCAAATTCTCCAGTTGACAATTTATTTACAGATAGAACAGTTGAACTGCGGTCATCAAATTCACAAGGTGGTATACCTTCCGCCTTAAAAGCATCCTTTATATAGGGTGAAAACACACGGATAAGTAAATCCCTCTCAGGAGTTTTGAGAGGTTGTTTGTTTTCATTAATGAATTTATAGATATTAGAGTAATTATGAGTAGTTGTAGCTGATACTGGGACAATATATGTAAAACATAGAATTAATGTTAGTACTGAAAATAATAGATTTAATTTTTTAATCATGACCTCACCTCATTATTGTATTTTGCAATATAGATATGGAATCTTAAAATTACCGTTCCAATATGTCAGTAACGCTTATAGACTCTCTATCTATAGTAAAAGTAATTATATAAAATTGGAAAGGGGCACCAGGAAACTCGGATAGTATTCTAATATAAACTTTGACTTCATATGCCTCATCAGATATTTTATTTATTGAAAAAATAGTTATATCATTTAAATTAAATTGAGATGGTTTTATATTTCTTTCCATAAGGGCATTTGATATATAAGGTAAAAGTATATGCAAAATTAAATCCTTTTCAACAGCACTTGTAGGTTGCTTATTTATATTACTATAATTATTAACATTGAAATTGCTAGCAGTAGTTATAGCTGCTGCTGGAGTAAAATATATAAAACATAAAATTAATTCTAATGCTAAAAATAATGCATTTAATTTTTTAAGCATAGTATCACCTCAGTATTATATTTTGTAATATAAGAAAAATTATTCATTATCAGCACTATATTAAAACAAAGTCTTGTATAATAAAATAAATTATTTTACCAGTGTAATTATAATAAGAAATTAATCTCCATTAAAAATGTTGACAAGGAAACAAAAAAGTGGTATTATTGTTTCATTGGAAACAATAAGGATGTGTTTAAAGTGGATAATATTAATATTATTATGAAGAGTTTTAAAGAAATATATGAAAAAGAAGAAACTCTAGGAAAGTTAGCATTTAAGGGTGAATATGAAAATTATGGAGTTTCAGAAATACATTGTTTAGATTTCATAGGAAAAATAAAAGATCCTAACGTTACTAAAATATCTCAAAGTATGAATATGACGAGAGGTGCTATAAGTAAGATTAGCAAAAAACTTATGAATAATAATCTTATTCATAAGTATAAAAAACCTGAGAATGATAAGGAGATATATTTTAAGTTAACAGAATTAGGTGAAAGATTATATAAGTATCATGAAATAAAACATAGGGAGTGGGAAGAAAGAAATAATAAATTTTTTAAAAATATAGATAAAAAAGATCAAGAAGTTGTAGCTAGTTTCTTGAAAAAATTTAATAATTATTTGGACGAAATAATAGAATCAGAAGGAGAGATATAGTATGAATTTACATCTAAAGGAATTTAGCATTCCAGAGGAGATTTTAAAATGGGGAGACTCACAACCAGCACATCAAAGACAACATATAGGAACTCATATAGATTGCTATAATCTATCAACTATAGAGTTGCCATCAGAAATAAATATTAAGGTAATAGATGTGAGAAACTTAGATATTATAGATGTTAATGTATTAGAAAAGATTAAAATAGAAGAAAACTCATTTGTGATATTTAGAACAGGATATTTAGAACAATATGGATATGGAAGCGAAGAATACTTTAACTCTAAGACAAAACCTTATTTAACAAATGAAATTATAGATAGATTACTAGATTTAAATATAAAACTAATAGGAATAGATTTAAGTGGAATACAGCATGGTGAAGATCATGTAGTAATAGATAAACATGTTGAAAGTAGAAGAGCTTATGTTGTAGAAAATATATGTAACTTAGATAAAGTTTCTTCTGATTTTAAGGCAAATCTAAAATGGTTTCAAGTAAAAGATGCTACAGCAATAAAGGTTGAGATTGAAACTATATAACTTGTAATAAAGTTTCTACATTATAAATTAATTGATATGAGCTTCATATTATTGCTGCAAATGATATTCGCAGTAATAATATGAAGCTCAATTTCAATATTTTATAAATTAAGAATATTTTTTAACATAAATCACTTATATTTTGTTTTGATCTAGGAAATATAAGATACCCTATTAATATAGAAATTACAGTTGGAATAAGCCAAGCAAATCCTAATTTACCAAGAGGGATAAAATCTAGTTTAATATAAGGGATTATTTCAAGTATACCAAATACTAATGAAGTGTAAATACCAATTCTCACTGCTTTTATATTTCTTATACATCTATCAGCTAGTGTAGTAACTATTAAAGTTATTGTTACTGGATATAATACATTTAAAATAGGACTAGATATCTTAATAATATTATCAACACCAAGACTCCCAATTATAATACTTATTATTGAAATTACAATTGCATTTATTTTATAAGGAAGTTTTCCATTTGATATTTTTTCGAAGAATGAAGAACCAGCAGTTAATAATCCAATAGAAGTTGTTAAGCAAGCAAGGCCAATGGCAATACCTATCGTAGTAGAGCCAAGATTACCTAGAATAGCTTTGGATATTAATAATAATAAACTTGTCTTAGACAAATCAGAAATTTCAAATCCACTTGTTTGAGCACCTAAAAACATTAAACCACCGTAAATGAATGCTAAGCCAATTATAGCAACACCACCTGATTTAAGGGTCATAGGAAGTATTTCTTCATTTGAATAGTTTTTTGCTCTAAGTGCATTTGTAATAACTGAGGCAAATAATAATCCAGCTAATGCATCCATAGTTTGATAACCTTCTATAAAAGAAAGTGGTAATACAGAGGTTACATCAGTATGAATAATGTTCCCTATAGGAAAAATTATTCCTTTTACGATTATAAATGTTAATATAAGTATTAACATAGGAGTAAGATATTTACCTATAGTATCAATTACGGAAGATCTTTTTAGTACAAATACTAAATTTATTCCAAAATATATTATCATTGAAATAAGGGGAGTAAGACTAGGTATTAAAGGGCTGATAGTTAATTCATGAGTGGTTGCAGCGGTTCTTGGAATTGCAAGCATGGGACCTATTGCTATAAATAATATTGTGGCAAAAATCAAAGCAAATTTTGGCCCTATTTTAGATGCCATTGTTTCAAAGGTACCATCACCTTTTGTTGCAGCTATTATAGCAAGAAGTGGTAGTCCAACTCCAGTACATACAAATCCTATAACTCCTAAAATATATTGGTCACCCACCATATTACCTAAAAATGGCGGGAATATTAAATTACCGGCACCAAAGAACATAGCAAATAAAGCAAATCCTATTATAATTACATCTTTTGTATTTTTTTTCATAGTTTCCTCCTTGAAGTTATTTTTAATATTATAATATGAATTTTTATTTTTATCAAATAAAAATTGCCTTTAGATATATTAGTATATCATCAACATAGAATAACAATACATGGCTAGTAATATAAGTAAAAGGTACAAGGGAAATGCTATTGTATCTATAGTAAAATGAATTTATATTTTATGCTAAATTTGATATTTTATATTAAGTTTAGTATTATATATAATATAGGATGCTATTTGGAGAGTGATAATATGGGGAATGGATTTATAATACATAAAAGGGATACAAAACTCTGCGCAAAGTCTGTAGGTATGACTTGGCGATGGTTTGTGCAGAGGTAAGTATTGATATCGCCTTTTGTAGCTAAAATTCATATATACAGGCTTTGTTTCCTTAATTTAAAATAATAATTTTAAGGAGATGGCTTTGTGAAATATTTAAACGCTGAAGTGATTTTACCAGATTGCTTAGTTATAGAAATTCAAAAGTATATGCAAGGTGGATATTTATATATTCCATCTCAATCACAAGGAAGAAAAAAGTGGGGAGAAAATTCAGGAAGGCGTAATTATATAAGAAAAAGAAATGAAGATATACGCAATAAACATAAAAATGGAAATAAAATCAAAGATTTAGCTGAAGAATTTTTCTTATCAATTGATAGTATTAAGAAAATTGTATATGCAAAAGAATTATAGATTTAAAGCTATTACTCTTTTAAGGAGTGATAGCTTTTTTATGTGCAACCCCATGGATAATGATAAATAAACCATAAGTCATGTGATACATCTATGTGTAAAAAACAATGCAGAAATGTAAATTACCTTTTATTTCATGAACTACCAGATTAAAATTATATATAAGACAAAAATGGAAGGGGAATTAGTATGAGTATTAATCATAAAATAAATGAGTATATGGATTCTTACACTAAGTTATGGCCATTTAGTGGAGCGGTTGTAGTCGTAAATAATGGAGAAGTTATATTTAATAAAAGCTATGGAATGGCAAACATAGAGCATGGTGTTCCAAATATAACACAGACAAAATATAAAATTGCTTCTCTTACAAAACAGATCACCTGTATGGGGATAATGATTCTTAGGGAAAGGGGACTGCTTAATACTAATGATAGCATAAGGAAGTTTTTCCCTGATTACCCTGAACTTGATGAAAGAATAACAATTCATCATTTAATGACACATACATCTGGACTTTTTAATGATTTTTCAGTGGTAGATCCATATCTTATCCTTGGAAAGCGTTTATTTACACATAAGGAAGTATTTAACCTTTTTAAAGATATGCCACTTGAATTTGAGCCTGGTGAAGGCTGGAGTTATTGTTATTTTGGATACTATTTACTTGGTGTTATAATCGAGCGAATTTCAGGAAAATCATATATTGAATTTATAAAAGAAAATATCTTCAAGCCTTTAGGAATGAATGATAGTGGACTTGATGATTACATTGAAATTCTTCATAATAAGGCAAGTGGATATTATGCCAGTGGTGAAAAACTAATATGCTGTGAAATAGATACAATGAGTGCTTTTTCATCAGGAGCCATTTATTCTACTGCTACGGATATGATATTGTGGGATCAAGCCTTATACAGTGAAAAACTTGTATCAAAAAAGACCCTAGATGAAATATTTACACCCTATAAAGAAGACTATGGGTACGGATGGTTTATAGATAAAAATCTTAATTGTAAAAGAGTTCGCCATAGTGGTGGGGGGAATGGATTTAAGCATCAATTTCACAGATATATAGATGATAAAGTTAGCATCCTTGTACTAAGTAATTATGGATTTTCTAATTCCCTTAATATTAATGAAAATATTGCTAAAATAGTTTTTAATGAGGACTATTCTATGCCATCAAAGCCTGAAGCATTCAATTTGGACCTAAACATTTATGATAGTTATGTTGGTATATACCAGGAAGAGGGTTTAAAGTATGAAGTTAAAAGAGATGTAGACAAGTTATATTTTATACAGGAAAATAAATGGATAATGCCTATCTATCCAATATCAGAAAATACATTCCATCACACCTGGTTAGACCAAGAATATATCTTTGAAAAAAATCATAAGGAAGAACTTTATTTTAATGAAATTAAGAAAATTTTTTAGATACCACTGTCAAGTTTTTAAATATTTCATTTAATAATGTTTCTAACTCATCTGTTGATCCCAGTTTTATATTAAATTCTACATTTGGATAACGCTGACTATATTCTTTTAAAAATTTGGACAATTTAACTGCACAAATTGATTCTTCCGCACCAATAGTCAGAGTACCCTGTGGAGAATCTGAGAAAGCAATAGAACCTTTGGCTTTCTCCCAGAGAAATAGCATTTGCTTTGAATGGATAAGAAAGTCTTCTCCTTCAGGGGTAAGACATATTTTTTTCCCCAAGCTTTCAAATAGATGCACTCCCAACGCTCCTTCAAGTAATTGAATTTGGCAATGTCTTATTCAAAACCTGTGGCTGGTTCTGCTATTACACTGGTTCTTTTGGCAAACAGTAATGATTTTAAGTTTCCAGCAGATTGTCAGCAGGACATGAGTGCAGCAGCGCAAAATATATTGCTGGAAGCGACGCACCTGGGACTTGGAGCAGTTTGGCTTGGTATCGCAGCCCTTGATTCGGCAGTGGATTACGTTAAGGATATGTATAGCCTTCCAGATAACATAAAGCCTTTTGCCCTGATTGCCATAGGATATCCAGCTGAACAGGAAAATAAATTTGTGGATCGATACAAAGCTGAAAAAGTTCACTATGAAAAATGGATGTAAATTTAGTTCAGAAGATATTGAGGATATTATAATAAAGCAGTGTTAATTTAAATAATAGTGACTGTCAAAAATCTATTTAGTAAAAATACTAAGTAGATTTTTTGTTATAAATAATTTAGTAAAATAGAAAATGTTCTAAATGTGGATAAATGATAAAATTATGAGATATAAATAGAAGTTGACATTATCACTAATTAGTGATAATCTTTATGTATGGAAAATATTAAAGAGTTAATCAGTAAAAGTAAATTAAATTTATCTACTCTAGTTGTTTTTACTAGAGCTGAACATGCAATTCACAAAAGAGAATTTCAAACCATAAAAGAAAGTGGTTTGACCAATGCTCAGTTTGGAGTTTTAGAAGCACTATATAACAAGGGTGATTTAAAGATATGTGAGTTAATAGAAAAAATATTAACTACCTCTGGAAACATAACTGTTGTTATAAAGAATTTAGAAAAGGAAGGGTTAGTAACGAAAAATTTAGATCCTGAAGATAGAAGGGCTGCTATTATATCTATAACTGATAAGGGAAGAAAAATTATAGAGGAAATTTTACCAGAACATATTAACAATATCAATAAAATTTTTGATATTTTAACCGATGAAGAAAAAAATATGTTAAAAGATATTTTGAAGAAGTTTAAAAATTTATGATGTAAATTCAAAGAAATATGGAAATACTATATTAAAAGAATCAAACAAGTAATTTGAAATGGAAAACTTTTAAGAGAAAATTTAATAAATAATAGAATATAAATTGCAAAGGAGTAAGAAATATGAATAAAGTATTATACATTAAGGCAAATATCAAAAGTCAGGGAGAATCAAGAACTTTTAAAGTATCAGATAGTTTTATAGAAGAGTACAAGAAGAATAATTCTATGGATGAGGTAATTACATTAGATTTATATAAAGAGAATATAGACTTTTTAAGACTAGAGAATCTAGGAGAAATATTTGGGCCTAAAAATGAGGAAAGTAAGAATAATCCAATATTAAAATATGCATATCAATTTGCAGAGGCAGATAAATATATAATTGCAGCACCAATGTGGAATTTAAGCATCCCTGCAATATTAAAAGCTTATATAGACTATGTAAGTGTGACAGGAATAACATTTAAATATACTGCAGAAGGTCCAGTTGGACTTTTAAATAATAAAAAGGCTGTACACATAGTAGCTAGAGGTGGAGAATATGGTAATGCACCATATGAAATGGGAGATAGATACCTAAGAACTATATTAGGCTTCTTTGGAATCAAAGAAATAGAAACTATAGCAATAGAGAATTTAGATCTTATTGGTGCAGATGTTCAAGGAAAGATTGAAGAAGGAATAAAAGAAGCTAAAAGGGTTGCACAAGAATTTTAGGGCTGTGTGAAAATAAATAGCTGCGGACTTTGCTTGTAAGAGTTGATACCACTGGTTTTAAGGTGTATGTTATTTTAATACTCGAAATGGAAACATAGAGTAAAAACGCTTTCGTCATCATCTGGCGACAGCGTTTTTTTATAAATTTATTAATCATATGGAATTAAATTATATAGGTGAAATGGAAATACCCGCTGCTGTGGGTATTTTTATTTTATAAAAGTTAAAAAATTTATAAATGAATATATGAATTATTGTCGAATTTTTTTATCAACATTTATACATTAAAATGGTACGGCTATCATCAAAAATGAATATCATGATAATGGAAAGGAGATGGTTAAAAAAATGATTTCAGAAAAAAATGATTACTACAGAGACGTACAGCCTTTACATGATAAATGTAAAAGGTATATGAACTATCACACTATTTTAACAATGACAGATGGAAGTACAATTGATGGTATTATTGAAAGTGTAGATACGGATCACATTGTGGTGTTGGTTGGTGAGGATGTAATGGAGCAAGAAGATGAAAATCAATATGATCAACAACGACAATTTCAGGGTTTTGGACGTCCTAGAAGAAGATTCAGACGGTTTAGACGTAGAAGGTTTCCATTTAATGTTTTAGCTGCATTATCCTTATTACGTTATCCTCATTTTTCTCCACCATATCATCATTATCCTTATCATCCTTATTAGTAAGGAATACTTAGTAAATAGAGAGACAGCAGTATTAAAAAAGTTATATATAAAAAAGACTAATAGGTTAAAGCTACCACTCTTACAATGGGTGGTAGCCTTTGTTTAAAAATCATATGGCAGATGTCTGCACTATGTTGAGACTTTTTCATTTTCTAAAGTCTCTATCATCAGTTTTGTAATATAATGACTTTGGTCTTTCTCAGCAATATCAGAAATTAGATATTCCTCAAAAGAGTAGTTCCCCAAAACAATCCCATTCTCATCAGCATAATCCAGCATGTTCTCATAAGTATGATGTAAGTCATCGTATGAACCTTTAAAATATCCACATAGATAGACCCCTGGTTTACGGATTACTGTTTTCCCTGGCAGAAAGGATTTCGCCTTGATATATAGGTAAGAAAGGTTTGCAAAATTCTTCTTGCGAAGATTATTTACCGATATGATGTTACCTACAGATTCCTGGACGGTAATTCCTAGATTTTGACAGAATTTAATATATTCATGCATAAAACTGACAAAAGTCTCATTGGATGAATTCTCCATATTATCGGATCGGAGAATAATCTCTGACGGAAGGGCTTCTAAGTAAATTCTGCTGTGGCTGTTTATGCCTTCTGTGGTCATGGCTTTCATACTTTGAATAGTTTCCTGTATATCCTGAAAATATTTAATTTTTTCAGCTACATGTTTACTTTTTTCTTCTAGTAAATCTAGGAACATGGAAGGATTGCGCTGTTCAAGATAGATTTTTATATCTTTTAAAGACATTCCTAGCTTTTTTAGGTTTATGATAACAGAGAAAGTAAAATACTGATGATAAGAGTAATAACGATATCCGTTTTTCTTGATGATTGTTGGTCTAAACAGACCGATGTCATCATAGTGAAATAGAACATGTTTTTCCACATTACACATCTTAGCGAATTCTCCAGTGGTAAAATATTTTTCTTGCATTTTTTAAAATCTCCCCTTGACTATAAGGTAACATTATAGTTTATCATAGTATATATTGACGGAAAAAACAAGGTTTGATTTTAGAAAAAATCACTAACAAAAGAGAGGTTGAATATGAAGTTAATTTTACAGTATTTAAAAAAGTATAAGCTGTATGTATTCTACAACATACTAGCTGTGCTTGGATTTGCGGCAGCAGAGCTTGGGATTCCTACAATTGTCTCTAATATGATAGACCGAGGCATTGTATTGAACGATAGAGCTTATATTTATAAGTTGGGTATTGTCATTCTGACGGTGGCTGTTATCGGAGGTATTGGAAATATTGTACTGGCCTATTGTAGTTCCAAGGTTAGTACATCAATTACAAGAGATATCAGGAATGACATTTTTAAGAAAGCCCAGGAATTTTCTCATACAGAATATAATAAATTCGGTGTATCAAGTATGATTACCAGAACCACCAATGATGCTTTTATTCTGATGCAGTTTATTAATGTACTACTTAGACTGGCACTTTTAACGCCAGTGATGATTTTAATCAGCATGTTTATGGTAATAAAGACTAGCCTGACTTTGTCTATGGTCATTGGAGGCTGTATTCCAATTATCTGCTTTGGAGTATATCTGATTGCTAAGACCAGTAACCCAATCAGTACTAGACAACAGAAGGGAATGGATCGGTTAAATCAGATCACAAGGGAGAATTTAACTGGTGTTAGAGTTATTCGTGCATTCAGAAAAGACCGCTACGAAACCGAGCGATTTTCTGAAGCCAACGAAGATTATGCATCTAATGCAAAAAAGTTATTTAAATTGATGTCCGTTACACAACCAGCTTTCTTCCTGCTATTAAATCTAGGGGTTGCAATTGTATTTATCTTGTCTAGTGGTATGATTGATGCAGGAACGCTACAGGTGGGAAAATTAGTGGCATTCCAAGAATATATGTTCCATGCCATGTTTTCTATGATGATGTTTTCTATGGTATTCGTCATGTATCCTCGTGCTGAAATCAGTGCCAGACGTATTCAGGAGCTACTTGAAGAAGATCCTATTATCAAAAATCCAGAAAATGCAGTAACTCATGGAGACGAAAGCGGAACCTTAGAATTTGACCACGTGACCTTCAAATATCCTGATGGTGAGGTTCCTGTGTTACATAACATAAGTTTTCAGGCAGAAAAAGGTGACACCATTGCTTTTATAGGAAGTACCGGTAGCGGTAAAAGCACATTAATCAATTTAATTCCTAGATTCTATGATATCAGTGAAGGCAGTATTAAAGTAGACGGAGTAGATGTTAGGAAATACGATTTAATGTCATTGCGTGAAAAAATTGGTTTTATTCCCCAAAAAGCCTTGCTATTTTCCGGCAGTATTAATGAAAATATCCGTTATGGAAAACATGATGCTGTGCAATCTGAAATAGAGCACAGTGCAAAAGTTGCCCAAGCTTATGATTTTATAGCAGATAAGCCAGAGCGATTTGAGGAAATCATAGAAGAGGGAGGAAGCAACGTATCTGGGGGGCAAAAACAGAGACTAAGCATTGCAAGGGCAGTTGTAAGAAAACCGGATATCTACATATTTGACGACTCATTTTCTGCATTGGATTTTAAAACAGATGCTAAATTGAGAAAGAGATTAAAAAGTGAAACTGTAGGTGCCGTTACCTTGATTGTGGCCCAGAGAGTATCCTCAATTATGGATGCTACGAAAATTATCGTATTGAACGAAGGAAAAATGGTTGGTATGGGAACTCATGAGCAGCTCCTAAAGGACTGTAATATTTATTATGAGATAGCAGCTAGCCAGATGTCAAAGGAGGAATTAGAACGATGAAAAATAAAAATACGGGTATTAAGCGTTTGATTCCATATTTGAAGAAATATAAGATAAAGATTATTACAGCAATATTATTAATTATTGTGGCTTCCTGCTTGATTGCATTAAGCCCAACTTTAGAAGGTATGATTACCACTCAATTATTTTCCGATATTACGGCAAGAAATAGGGTTAATTTTACAAAAATCAATAAAATTATCATAACTTTAGTCGGTGTCTATGCGGCAGGAGCGTTAAGTAACTGTGCTTATCAGTTTTTATTGACTGATGCAATTCAAAGCGCTATGGTGGATTTAAGAAATGATGTGGAAGGTAAAATTAGAAGGCTTCCAATTGCATATTTTGATAGAAATGCTCTAGGAGATACTTTGAGCCGTGTATCCAACGATATGGAGACTATTTCTAATGCACTTCAGCAAAGCTTTGCTCAGATTTTAAATGCTATCTTAGGATTGAGTCTTGCGGTATTTATGATGTTTAAAATTCAATGGGTAATGGCGCTGTCTTCAGTAGCAATTATAGGAGCTTCTGTTATCATATCCAAGGTAATTGTAAAGAAATCTCAACCACTGTTTCAAAAACAGCAGAACGCCTTAGGACACTTAAATGGTATTGTACAAGAGAAGTTCACTGGTTTTAATGAAATTAAATTATTTGGTAAACAGGAAGATACATTGGTGGAGTTCAGGAATGCAAATGAAGAACTATGTAAAAATGGTTTTAGAGCCCAGTTTATTAGTGGTTTAATGTCTCCACTTGTAACCTTTGTCACTTATATTGGAATTGGTTCAGTAGCTATTGCAGGCTCATTTTATGCCATTGCGGGCACAATTTCTGTAGGACAGCTCCAGGCGTTTATCCGTTATATTTGGCAGGTAAATCAGCCTATGTCCCAAATCACTCAGCTATCTGGAGCAATCCAGTCCTCTGTAGCAGCAGTGCACAGAGTTTTTGAATTCCTGAATGAAGAAGAAGAGTCGGAAGAAGCAGGTATTATAAAACAAGATAAAGAAGTGCATGGTAATGTGTCTTTTGAGGATGTAGAATTCTCTTATACAAAGGAAAAACCTTTGCTTCACGATCTAAATGTAGAGGTAAAAAGTGGTCAGATGGTTGCCATAGTAGGTCCTACTGGGGTAGGAAAAACCACATTAATCAACCTACTGATGAGATTTTATGATGTCACTGGTGGCTCTATCAAGATAGATGGTATAGATATCCGCCATATGAAACGTGATGACCTGAGAGCAAAATTCGGAATGGTTCTTCAGGATACCTGGCTCTTTAAGGGCAGTATTAAAGAAAATATAGCCTATGGAAAAGACGGCGCCAGTGAAGAAGATATCATAAGTGCTGCTAAAGTGGCAAATGTCCATCACTTTATTACTACATTACCAGAAGGCTATAACATGATACTGAATGAAGAGGCCAGTAACATCTCCCAAGGAGAAAAACAACTTTTAACCATAGCCCGCTCCGTTCTATGTGACCCTCCTATCATGATTTTGGATGAAGCTACTAGCTCAGTAGACACAAGGCTAGAACAAAAGCTACAGGATGCTATGCGAAATATTATGAAGGGCAGAACTTCCTTTGTAATTGCCCATAGATTGTCTACAATTAAAAATGCAGACTTAATCCTGGTGATGAATGATGGAAATATAGTGGAGCAGGGAACTCACAATGAGCTGTTGGAGAAGAAGGGATATTATCAGCAGTTGTATCATTCGCAATTTGAGGATTTGGATATGGCTTGATAATACTCTTCGTGGATTTATTAGGCTGACCTATGGTCATCTAATTCTTTTCAGAAGAGAAATAGTAAAAAGGTCATAATAGGAATTTATCCTGATTATGACCTTTCCTTGTTTTATCTTTTATATTAATGCCATTGCTTATTGCCTTAGCTAAATGAACAAACACCTGAATAGTATTTTAACGAATCAGGTGTCTCTTTATATTAAATTTATGATTCACCCCAAGGGTGAAAATGCATTAAATTATTACTAGAAAAATCCTCGTCTACCGCAATTATTTCCAAAACCACCGAAACCACAATTGTTTCCAAAACCACCGAAACCGCAATTATTTAGTAATAGCCATAATAACCATTGATTATTACCACCATCACAACCCCAATTAGAATTGCAATTACAATTTGTAAATCCTGTAAAACAAGAGTTTTGGCATCTGTTACAGCATGAATGTGTATCACAACAACATCCACAATTAGAATGACGTCTTCTATGACTACTCATATATATTACCTCACTTTTTATATTTACTCCTAAACTTATGTTTTGGGAGTATGTAATATAAAATGAATCTTGAATACATCAATAAAATATCTTTGACTAAAAAATCTATCCTGATATTATGATATGAAGATATTAAAGTTTTGAGACAGTATATACATTATTAAAATAGTACATGTAAATAATTTAATAAGCGAGTTGGTGTTTTTAGCTTTTTTCTTGAATATAGAATTAGTAAATCAAGGTTGCAGAACATATATTTTCATGTGGTTGCTTTTTATTATATAATGTACTAAATACAATAATTTATTTAGCATTCAAAGAAAAAAGGAGAAGATATGAAAGAACTATTATTAGTAGAGGATGATTTAGATTTATCAAAGGAATTGTCCTTATCATTAAATAAATGGGGATTTAAAGTAACTTTAGTAGAAAATTTTCATAACATATTAAAAGAATTCATAGAGAAGAAGCCACAATTAGTAATAATGGATATTAACTTACCTTATTATGATGGTTTTTATTGGTGTGAAAAAATTAGAGAAGTTTCAAAGGTACCAATTCTATTTTTATCCTCAAGAGATTCTAATATGGATTTAATTATGGGAATTAATAAAGGAGGAGATGACTATATAACAAAGCCTTTTTCCATAGAAGTACTAATAACTAAAATAAATGCATTACTTAGAAGAACCTATGATTACACAGGAAGTGATTCTATAATTTATTATAAGGATGCAGTTTTAGATATAGAAAAATGTACCTTTAAATACGGAGATAATACTATAGAATTAACTAAAAACGAAAATAAGATATTGGCTGTTTTAATTAAGAGTAAGGGTAAAGTTGTATCTAGAGATAAGCTCATGATGAGTCTCTGGAATGATGATGAATTCGTTAGTGATAATACCTTGACCGTTAATATAACAAGGCTTAGGAATAAAATTAAGGAAATTGGGCTTGATGACTTTATTAAGACAAAGAAAGGTATAGGTTATATGGTTTAATGAACATAGGAAGATTTATTAAAGAAAAATCCTTAAATATAGCATGCTTCATAACTATATTTGTGGCAGTAAATTTATTTTTATATTGTCTAACCACTTTTAAGGATAATTTAGGAGATTTAATCTATATAGATTTTATTATTTCAGCTATATATTTGGGGTTTTTGTCTATGGAATATAGCAAATGGAAAAAAATATATAGAGAATTGTATGAGTTAATGAAGAAAGATAAAGATATTTCAGTTAGCGCTATTAATGGTGACTCGTTGAAAGAAGAGATAATGGCGTATATTATTAGAAACAAAGATCATGAAAAATATAAAAACATTAAATTTTATGAAGAAAATCTAAAGGATATGGAAGAATACATATCTAAATGGGTTCATGAAATAAAACTTCCTATAAGTGCTTTAAATATAATATCAGAGAGAATAGAGGATGAAGCTATAAGTCATTGTGTAAGAAATGAAGTTGAGAAGATCAATTTCTTAGTAAATTCAGTTATGTATGGAAGTAGATCTACAACTTCAGCTGAAGATATATTTATTAAAGAAGAAGGGCTACAGGATATAGTAAAACAAAGTGTAAAGAACAATGCTTTTTTTCTTATTAAAAACAATATAGAGATTGAAATGAAAGATTTAAATTATAATATTTACACTGATAAAAAGTGGTTATCTTATGTTTTAGATCAAATTATTAATAATTCTATTAAGTATATAAAAAGTCATGGAAAACTGCAATTTTATGCCAAAGATGAAGGAAAGTATATAGAGCTTCATGTAGCGGATAATGGAATAGGGATAGCAAAAGAGGATATAGATAGAATTTTCAACAAAGGCTTTACAGGCACTAACGGAAGAAATACAGTATATAAATCTACAGGTATGGGCTTATATTTTTCTAAAAAAATAATAGAAAAGCTTGAACATAAGATAGAAGTTGAATCAATTCAAGGGGAATATACAATTTTTAAAATAAAATTTTATAAGATATCGGATTATTTAAAAAGTTTAACTTAGGATTATGAAGCATTTTTGTGGTTTAATCACATTATATTAAAACAAAACCAATAATTTGATAAATATATTGAAGTTAAACTTCAATGTTACCAAAATGTAATGTTAGAGCTTTAAAAGTAACTTTAAGTGAAGGAAAACCAATATAAAAACTATTAGAATTAAATTAAGGCACATGAAAAAAATAATTGTATTTATATTGGAGGAAAAAAGAATGAAAGAAATACTGAATTTAAGGGATGTTAGTAAAGAGTATGGAATTAAAGGCTTTAGAAATAGAGTTTTAAATAAGGTTTCACTTACAGTTAATGAAGGAGATTTTATTTCTATAATGGGTCCTTCTGGAGCTGGAAAAAGTACTTTACTAAATTTAATATCTACTTTAGATAAGCCAACTAATGGTGAGATAATACTAGATGGAGTGGATATAACTAAAGTTAAAAATAAAGAGTTATCTAAACTTAGAAGGGATAATATAGGTTTTATATTTCAAGACTATAACCTTTTAGACAATATGAACTTAATGGATAATATAGCATTACCTCTTGCCTTAGGTAAGAAAAAAAGTGTGGATATAGAGAACAGAGTTATAAAAATTGCAGATTTATTTGGACTTAAGGAGCATTTAAAAAAATATCCCTATGAGCTATCAGGTGGACAAAAACAAAGAGGGGCTGCTACTAGAGCATTAATAACAAAGCCTAAAGTTATATTTGCAGATGAGCCCACAGGTGCACTAGATTCAAAGTCATCTTCAGATTTATTAGAATGCTTAAATAAGGCAAACAAAGAAGAGAAGGCAACCATTATAATGGTTACTCATGATGCAGTATGTGCAAGCTATTCAGATAGAGTTTATATATTAAGTGATGGAGAAATAAAATGTCAATTGAATAAGGGAAATGATAGAAAAGAGTTTTATGGAAGGATAATAGACTTATTAGCATCTTTAGGAGGTGCTAAGTAATGAGCACTTTCAAGATAGCCTATAACAATTTTAAAAATAATATAAAAGTATATACCATGTTTTTTATTTCAATGATATTTTCAGTAGTTATACTAAGCAATTTTATGATACTGATGGATGGAAATGCACTGCAGTATTTGGGAGATTTAAATGAAGAGTATACAAAACTTCTACTAAATATGTTAACCTCCATCCTTGTAATATTCATGTTTTTCTTTATATGGTATTCATCAAACATATTTTTAAAGAATAGAAAAAAAGAGATAGGTATTTATACTTTTATGGGATTAGATTCCGCTACCATTGGTAAAATTTATTTTATTGAAATTATGCTTATAGGATTGAGTTCATGTTTACTTGGTACAGGCATAGGGGTTGCACTGTCTAAATTCTTTCAAATGATAGTATTTAAGTTAGCTGAATTTCATATAGATATTACTTTTAACGTAACAGTAAACTCAATATTATATACAGTGCTAACATTTCTTGGAATATTTTTATTTATGAGTATAAAAGGCTTCATAAGCATTGTTAGAAGTAATGTAATAGACCTTTTAAATGACAGCAAAAAAACAGAAAAAATGCCTAAGATAGATTGGAAGATATACATAGTTTCATTTATATCATTGGTACTAATCATAATTGGATATTATTTAATACTTAAGGATAAGATGAATTCATTTAAAACATTGATTTTAGTCTGTGTAGGTACTTATGGATTATTTGGAACCCTGTTACCAGTGGTGTTCAATTTCTTTCTTAGAAGAAAAGCTATTTTATATAATGGAGAAAACATAATAACTATTAACAATTTAGCTTATAGATTAAAGAAAAACTATACAACCTATGCAACTATAGCAATTCTTACAGCATGCACAGTAACAGTGTTGGGCACATCCGTTGCAATGAAGACGTCCTATGACGAATCAGACGAGAATAATAGATTGTATTCAATAGCTTTCTCTTCACCAAATGAAATAACAAATAAAGAAGAGATTAAAGGAGTTTTATCTAGTATTGGAGAAGAAAAATATGAGTTAAATACTGAAGTTTTAAAAGCTAAAGAAACTCTCAAAGATGTATCAGCTTACAATAATGAGGATTATGTAGTGCTATCTTATAATCAGTTGGTGGATATTTTAAAGACTAATGGCAATGAGGGAAGTTTAAGTAAAATAAACGAGAGTATGGTTGCGGGAGAGCAAGCAATTTTTATACAGAGACCAGGAACTATAGCTAGTTTGTATACTCATAATGATGTCATTGTAAATGATATTAAGTTTAAGGTAAGTGAAAGTAACCTTAGATTACGTACATTTGGTTCAGGATTAAACTATATAACTATTGTTGTGAATGATGAAAATTATGAGAAAATAAAAGCTAATAGTGAATTAGTTAATTTCTATGGAATCAAGATAGCTAATGAAGAAGAGCTTCTTAATATGAAAAAACTAGAGTCTATCACAAAGGAATTAAGTAAATATATTGATATAGAGAAAACCAATGCCACACTAGGGCTATATGAAAGTAAAAGAATTGAATGGATGAAGGGTATTTATGCCATAGGAGCATTTTTATTCTTAGTATTTATCTTAGCGGAAGCTAGTATAATCTATATTAAGATATACAGTGATGCAAATGAGGACAAAAATAAGTATAAAGTATTATTAAATATTGGAGCATCTAATAAAGAGTTAAGAAAATCTATAAATAAAGAGGTTGCATTATTTTATATAATACCAGTAATAATAGGGCTAGTTCATAGTTACGTTGCTATAAAAACCCTAGGAGGTTTTCTAGCTATAGATTTAAATAGTACTTATATAATAAGTGTATTAGTAAGTATACTTATATTTGGAGTTAGTGCAATTATTTCAATGAAAACATTTAAAAATATAGTTAGAGTGTAAAATGCTTAGGAATAATTTAGGAGTCAATGATTCTCATAAAGAAGTAACGGACGATAAGCAAATAAAAAGTTTGCTAAATCAGAATATATTTCACTATCTTCTGTCAAATGGGTTAAATAAAACGAGACTTGAGGTGTGGGAATTAAATAAGCATGCAGTGGAATTATATAAATCATTTAGCTATAAGAAAGTGGAAAAAAACTTAATGTTTCCAGGGATAACTATTTAATGGAGGTCACAGTAAGCTATTTAAATAAAGGCTTTGTTTTAAAATAGTGTTGATAATGAACTACATATTATTGCGAAGCAAACCATTTGCAGGAAGATTAGATTTACTTAGGCTATATGAAAGAAAAAAGCGTTAAGAAATACAACTTGTTCGAGAGAAGCGAGTTGTTGTATTTTAGCTTTTTACTTGAATAGAGCCTTAGTAAATCAGGCTTTCGAAACGGTTTGTGAGTAATAATATGTAGTTCTAAAATCAACAACCATTTAAAACAAAGCCTAAATAAATATAAATTATAAGAACCAGCTAGATAAAGCTTTGATAATATAGCTCTATTTAGCTGGCTTTATTTTGATTGTAACCTATATAGAAGCGCCTTGTGAAAAATCCTTTATTACATTTTTTCGTTTAATAAAACCATATGTATATGGTCTTCCCATTTTCCATTTATATTTAAATATTTATATGCCAAACCCTCGTTATAAAATCCTAATTTTTCAACAACTCTTAAAGAGCGCTTATTTTTAGGTATGATATTGGCTTCGATTCTGTGTAGTTCAAATTCGTTAAACATAATATGGATACCTTTTTGGATTGCCTCGGTTATATAGCCATTATTAATTTCAGAGTGATCTAATTTATAACCAAGATAGCAGGATAGAAAAGCACCTTTTACAATGCTAGTAAAGCCAACAGAACCTATTATTTTTCTATCATTATCTTTTTTGAAAATCCATACTCTAAATGAATTACCATTTTCGGTATTAACTAATTCTTTGTCCAACTGTTCTTCTTGATAGGACTTTGTATAAAATTTTTCACTCTTTTTAGGTTCCCACTCTTCTAAAAATAACTTGTTTCTTGAATAATAGTCTAAAACTAATTCTGCATAAGTCTTGTCCAACACTTTCAATACAAGGCGTTCTGTTTCATAAACTTTCTGCATAAAATTCCTCCTAAATATATTATCTAATAATATAAAAACGTTCTTATATGAAAAGATTATAGCATTATTTTTCAACAATTCTAAATGTCATAAATGTTGGCATCATATAGACTTATAAACTGTTGATAAAAATGCACATGTATACTTAAATATACTTATATTTTCTTGCAAGTTAGAGGTTTTTAAGATAAAATATAATTATTGTAAGAGAAGTAATTATTAAGAAAGTTTTAACTCTTAATTATATACTAGTTTATATTCATTGTAAATAGACATTTTTTAAGGATTAAGCTCATTTTCTTGGGCTATATCTGCCAGCATATTCTTCTTTTGCTTTTTTTGTATATTTTAAAATGAAATCAGATTTAGCATTTGTATATCCATCTCGATCATGCTCATATTTTTTTATCAGTGTTAATTTAAGTTTACCATATTCCTTAGCAACTTCTTCATGCTTCATAAGATAGTCTCTAAAATACAATTCATTCCAGTTATCGTAGTAGCGAACATGCAAGTGATATACTTTTTCTGCAAATCCTTCTTTTGTATAGCCCTTATTAAATACCATTTCCATAGATGGATTTTTTTGTGATGACATCAATAGCCAACCATTAGATAATAGTGAATCTGTTAATTGTTCAATATTGCTTTCATTAGCTAATTCCAATAAAATATCCACTGTTGGCTTAGCAATCAATCCTTCAACTGCACTACTTCCTATATGATTAATGCGTATGATATTCTTTTTATCAATACAACTTAAAAGTTTTCCTTTTTCAATTTCATACCAATTTTTATAATCTGTATTATGTTCTTTTAAGATGATGGGAAATAACTCCCACAACTCTTTCAGTGTCATTTCTGACAATTCTTTTCCCATATAACCCTCCATTGAAGAAAATATAAATAATATTTACTTCCACATCTAAAATAATTATTTGTTGGTTTTATATTAATTATACATAAATTGTAATTACTTGCATAGCAATTCTATATTTAAATAGATTGCATAAATACAAATGCCCTATCTTATACAATGTTTTTACTTGCTTACCTCTTTCTATATCTTTGTGTTTCAATGATAACAAATTTGTAAATTGCATATAGCTATTTACAGCAATTATTTTGGAATTTTAATATATAAATTGTATTATGTACAAACTTAATTGCAACTTATATATTACATAAAATTCAAAAAACTATCTTATTAGACTAATATGAATTGCAGGAACACATTTTAAGATATCATAAAGCTTTGCTATATAAACCTAGTTCTAGAGAAATTATGAACTCAGAATGAATAATAAGTTAATTTTTAGCGAATCAAATTCTAGTTAAAATAAAATTTATTCGTTAATTTATGCTATAAATTACCTAATATTAAGTTGAATTTAGAGCTTAGAAGCCTATAACTGTGGAAAGAATCAACATAATCCGAACAATAATTATGAGACTTTTATATTACTTAAAGGCTATTAAACTTAAAAAGTCAATTTCAATAAATTGAGATAAAAGTATGAAAGATGAGAAATATGTAATAAATGTAATACATTCCTGTTTTATACATGTAAATTCAAAAATTTGCAGGGATTCAATCATTGAGCATATTACTAAAGAAGGATATAATGCAATTGGGCGTTAAGGAATGCCTAGAAAATTATATTTTTAAAAGGAGGATTACTATGAAAAAGTTTGCAATTGCAGCTTTAACAGCAGTTATGGCTACTAGTATCTTAACAGTTCCAGCAAAGGCTTCTACTGATGAAAATCAAGGGTTTTTACCAGGTGGATGTGTTGTAACAGATGGTTATTGCGATATGGAACCTAGAAATGAGGGTTTCGTACCATACTTTTATAGAACATGTCGTCCTGGAGATGTGGATGGAGGAGTCGTTACTAGGGATGTGCAACATTTACAATGTTCCCTTATTGGTATAGGATATAGGGATTTGGATGCAGTTGGAGTGTTCGGCCCTAAAACACAAGAAGCAGTTGAAGAAATACAAGAAAAATACGGACTTGAGGTAAATGGAATAGTTGACCCAGTAACTTGGAAAGTAATTATGGACGTAGCATCTAATAAATAGAATAAATGAAATAAAATAGCTTTAAAAAGACACTATAATAAAATAATATTCATAGTGTCTTTAAATCTCTAGTGAAAAATTTACCTTTAAGATTGAGGTTTTAAGATAACCTTTATGCAGTTATCATTTTTGCCATCAAAAATTTTGTATGCGTGCTCTCCTTTATCAATGGAAAGCTTATGAGTAATTATATCCGTTGCATCAAATTTACCAGAGCTAATTAATTTTAAAATTGGATCAATATATGAATGAGCAGGGCATTGGCCCATTTTTAAGGTCACATTTCTAGAGAAAAAATCTCCTAAGGGAAATCCGTTGTATTTAGAGCCATAAACTCCTACCAATGCAACAGTGCCACCTTTTCTCACAGCTTGTGATGACATTTCAATAGCTGATTTAGAGCCACCTTGAAGCTTTAAAAAGCTTTCTACCTTTTCTATATTGGACATTTTACCATCCATGCCTACACAATCTATTACAGCATCAGCTCCTCCACCAGTGATTTCCTTTAGATATTCTCCAGTATTGTGGTGATGTTGAAAATTTACTGTCTCTACCTGATTATATTTCTTAGCATGGTCTAATCTATAATCTACACAATCTACGGCAATTACTCTCTTTGCTCCTTTATATATAGCCCATTTCTGAGTTAGTAATCCCACAGGACCACAGCCTAATACTATAACAGTATCTTTAGATTTTACACCAGCAATATCTACTCCCCAAAGGGAGGTAGGCAAGATATCAGTCAAAAATAATACTTGTTCATCACTTAAGTTCTCTGGAATAGCCTTTGGTCCTACATTACCATAAGGAACTCTTAAAAACTGTGCCTGACCACCATTATAGTCACCATATTTGGTGCTACAGCCAAATATACCTCCAACTTCACCATTAGGATTGGAGTTGTCACATTGGCTCCATAAATCATGTTCACAATACCAACAGTGTCCACAAGAAATAGGGAAAGGAACAATAACTCTATCTCCTTTTTTTACTTTAGTTACTTCTTTACCCACTTCCTCTACAATCCCCATGGTTTCATGACCCAGTATAAATCCTTTTGGCAGATTTGGAATGAAACCATGAATTAAATGAAGATCAGAGCCACAAATAGCAGTGGAAGTTACTTTTACAATTATATCATCAGCCTTTTGAATTTTAGGGTCTTCAACCTTTCTAACTTTAACATTTCTTACCCCTTCATAAACTATTGCCTTCATTGATATCACCTACTTTAACAATATTATAAAATTGAGTTAACTAGAACTTCATAAAATAAGAACCTATTTGTATAATGTTTAGTTAATAGGAATTATCATTATTAGAACATATGTATTAATCATTATGACCATAGGGTAAGTTTAATATAATAAATTTATGAAAAACAAATATATATGTATGATAAGATATTACCAAGAGGATAAATATCAGTAAGGAGAGTGCCATGTATACTATAGGTCAGATAGCCAATATAATGGGTATTTCTAGGAATAAGTTAAGATACTATGAAGAAAAGGGAATTTTAAAGCCAACACAAAATGATGATAACAATTATAGACAATATGATTTAAAAGATATGGATACTGTATTGGCAATAGAATTTTATAGATCATTGGATTTAGAATTCAAGGATATTAAAAAGCTTTATAGACAAAGTGATATAAAGGAAATAGAGGGTGTTTTAGATAAAAAACATGATAAGGTAATGAAAGAAATAGCTAGATTAAATACTGTAATTAGTAGAATAGAGAAGGCTAAGAAAGCATGTAATGATATAGAAAAATATTTAAATAAATATACGGTTAGAGCTATGGCTCCTATAAAAATATTAGAAGAAATATCAGACTTTAGAGCTTATGGCTAATTTTACAGATGTGGTGTCTTTAGTAATATTGTTGTAATGGTATAGCCACTGTAATACCCCTATCCTCTATGAAGGTGAGAGATATAAAAAACTTCCCAATTGGGCAAATAATATATTATAAGAATAGCTAGTAAAATTTATTAAGTTTTGCTAGCTGTATTTATTGTATATTTTTATACTTTTAGCAATCCTTTACTCATCACTATTCACCTTCATCAACAACTAAATATAAGCTATTAGAAATCACTGTTTCAGAAGATGGATCTAACTTTATTTACAATAAATACAAAATGAATATACAATAAATAGATAAACCAATAATAAATAATTAAAAAATTTTATTTAAATATGAAAGAAAAAGTATAAATCATGGCTCTTATATATGAAAGCAGTTAATAGGGGGTTGTTACTTATGGTAGATATGAAGGAATTAATTAAAAAATCAGTTGATGGAGATTCAGAGGCCTTTGGTGAAATTATAGAAATATATCAGGATATGGCAGTAGGATATGCGTATTCCATTTTAGGAGATTTTCATTATGCACAAGATGCAGCACAGGAAGCTTTTATACAGGCATATCTAAATATAAAAAGATTAAAGGAGCCCAATGCATTTAGTTCATGGATAAGGAAAATAGTATTTTCATCCTGCAATAGAATTGTTAGAAAAAAGAAAATTAATGCTATTAGCTTGGATAAATTTCAGGACTTATCAAATTATGAAGATACTACTGTAAATGAAGTTTATAGGATATATACACGGAATAAGATATTTGATGCATTAAAAGCTTTACCAAAGGAGCAAGGTTTATTATTAGTGCTCCATTATATTAATAATTATTCCTACAAAGACATTGCAGGTTTCTTAAATTTACCAGTGACAACTATAAATAATCGCATCCATAGTGCAAAACGAAAAATAAAAAAGGAGCTAATTTATATGTTGGAAGAAAATATTGAAACAATACGTGTATCTATAAATAATGAATTTAAGAAACAAGTTTTACAAGGAATAGGTAGTATTGGCTTCCAGCCTATTGAAAATATGGCACCTGAAAATGTGCCTTTAGCAAGTGCAATGAGAGTATGTCTTGAACATATTGGAGAAAACTATGGATTTCAGGTCATTGAGGAAGGAAATTTAAGAGTGAATAACGCATATATTTTTCTTATGGGCGTATCAGGGGCTGCTTTTCGATTTTTCTGGAATTGGAATTTAAGAACAGAGGAAGGCGGTAGAATTGATTCTCTTTTTTTCGCTGATAATCCTATAGAACAGATAGATATATTATTTAAGGCATGTGGCTATGATTATGAACTTATATTTAATAATAACTGTGCTGATAAAGTTACTGCTAATAAAGAATATTTTAAAGATAAAGCATATATTCAGAAGAGAATTGTTGAAAGCATTAGGGATAAGAAAAAACCAGTGATGGGTCTAGGAATTGTAGGGCCTACAGAATGGTCAATTATAACAGGATATGATGAAGATGGGGAAGTTTTGATTGGATGGAGCTATTTTCAGGATAACTCAGATAAGAACATAGACTTTGAACCCTGTGGATACTTTAGAACAAGACATTGGTTTTATGACACATCAGCTATAATTATAATTGGAGCTAAAAAAGATGAAATTTCTTTAGATTATATTTATAACAAAGTATTGAAGTGTGGTGCTGAACTCATGGACAAGAACAATATAAACAATACACCTACAGGATTTCAGGGGTATATGGCTTGGGCAAAGGATTTATTAAATGATGACTATTTTTTAGGAGAGGATGAAGGTATACTTCGAAATCGCTATGCTATTCAAGAAGTAACCTGTCTAGAATTAGCGGAGAGACGGTGGTATGGTGCCAAGTTTTTTGAATACATTATTAAATATTTTTCAGTAATGGAGGAGGATTTAAAGATTGCAGCCCAATGTTTTAGAGAAGAACATAATATGATGTGGGAGATTTTAGAGCTTACGGGAGGCTTTATGAATCAAGATGGATATATTAAGTTCTCAGATCCAGAGGTCCGTAAAAATATATCTAAGATAATATTGAAGGCTTTAGAAAAAGATAGAGAGGCTGCAAAATATATATTAAGTGCATCTAATAAACTTTAGAATAAACTGTGTACAATAAAATATTATCTTTAAGAAATTAAAAATTATTACCACATAATAAATATATTTATAGACATAATAAAGAAAGAAGGTATTTGTATATAAACTACCTTATTAAAACATAGACTTTAAAAACAAAGGAGAGATAAAATCATGCAAAACAAACCAGATGATAGAAGAGATAATGTAGATAGAATTCAACATAATATTAGCAATACTATTGAAAATATTCATCGTGCAGATGAGATGATTGAACAAACAGATGATGAAAATACGAAAAGAACATTGAGTGAAAAAAATCATAGAAGAGAAGAATCTCTTAATGCTATGAGAGAAGAAATTAAAGATGAAGCAATGGATAAACGAAACAATTATAAATAAAATTTTTAACTGAACTTATAATGGGAAAATTAAAAAATAAAATTTTCACTATAATTTGATACAAAACCTGATGGTGTTAGAGTATTGTAATATTAATATAATATTGATATAATACAGTAAGTAAAGTTTATTATAAGCTTTACTTATTGTTATAATTGTAGGTTAATTTTATTTTTAAGTTAAAGAATAGCTAATTCATTCATATCTTGATACTTTTTGAAATAGGAGAGAATGTATATGAAAGAATTTAGTATTAATACAAATGTGTATTTTGGAGAAGGGTCTTTAGATAGACTAAATGAAATTAATAATAAAAGAGTGCTGATAGTATGTGATAAATTCATGGAAACTTCAGGTATGGCTGCAAAAGTACAACAAAAGCTTGTTGACTGTGAAGTAGCTATATATAGTGATATTGTGCCTGATCCATCTGTAGAAATTATTGCTGCTGGTATTAAAAAGTTACAAAGTTGTAATGCACAGGTTATGATAGCTCTTGGTGGAGGTTCATCAATTGATGGAGCTAAGGCCATGAAAGAATATGCAAAAAAAATTACTGGAGGAGTTTCCTCTATAGAAGAGTTTTATGCTATACCTACTACAAGTGGTACAGGCTCTGAGGTAACTGAATATGCAGTGATTACAAACAAGCAAGAAGGATTAAAGTATGCTCTTACAGATAAATCTCTTCTTCCAACGGTTGCTATCCTTGATCCTGAACTGGTTAAATCTGTACCTAAAGCTATAACTGCTGATACAGGAATGGATGTAATTACACATGCTATGGAGGCCTATGTTTCAAAGAATGCTACTGATTTTTCAGATGCTCTTGCAGAAAAGGCTTTTACTTTAGCCTTTAGATTTTTACCACAAGCTTATATTGATGGAAATGATATAGTAGCAAGAGAAAAGCTTCACAATGCATCATGCCTTGCTGGTATGGCATTTAATTCAGCTGGACTTGGAATTACTCATAGTTTAGCTCATGCTGTAGGTGGGAAATTACATATTTCTCATGGAAGAAGTAATGCAATGATACTTCCTTATGTAATTGAATATAATGCTAATTTAAATAAAGATGCGTTCCGTGTTGAATATAGCATAGCAGCTAAGAAATACCAGAGGCTTGCCAAATTATTGAAGTTACATGCACCAAATGTAAATATTGGTGTTAATAATCTAATTAGAAAAGTTGTAGAACTTCAAAAGATATTGATGATTCCAACAACATTAAAAGAACAAGGTGCTGATATGAATTTGGCTGAAGCATCAAGAGAAGAAATTATTAATGCAGCTCTTAAGGATGTGTGTACAACGGCAAATCCTAGAGAAGTCTCAAGGGAAGATTTATTAAAAATTTTAGATAAAGTTTTTGGATAAAATAATGTACTATAAACCACTCATTAATGGGTGGTTTTTTGTGAGCTATTTTTCAGAAAAGTTGAAAATCTATATAAAATAAAATATAATTTAAAATATAAGAAAAAAAGGGGGGACTTAACATGGGTGAAGAATTATATTCAATAGGTAAAGTCGGAGAAATATGTAAAATAACCAAAAAAGCACTGAGATTTTATGATGAAAAGAGTATATTATCTCCTGATAAAGTATCTGATGAAAGCGGTTACAGATATTATAGCAAGAAGACTTTATTATCTGTGCCAGTGATAAAATATTATAAGCAAAGTGGATTTACCCTTGATGAAATGAGAGCTTTTTTAAAAGGTACCACCTATGACTTTGTTCATAAAAGTTTTAGAAGAAAAATTGATGAATTAAAAGAACTCGAGAATGAAATAAGTTTAAAAATAAAATCCGTTAAAGATTGGGATGATCTTATAGTTGAGGCACAGATGGTAATTGAAAATAATGTCTGTGATGTGGCTATAAAATATATAGACAATAATAGATTGATCTTCTTAAATCAAGATTTTAAATATGATTATATGGATTCTATAATTAATATAGAGTTTAACAATTATATAGACAGTATAAATAATGCAATAACAGGTCCTGTAATTATATGTTTTCCATGCTTTGAAGATAAAATTAATGGAAAATGCAGTAAGATGAGGATAATGCAAGAGACAATTTTAAAGTGTAAAGAAGAAGAAAGTATTGAATTTGGTGGTTGGATGGCAGCTTCTTGTTATCATATAGGAGCCCATGAAACAATTGATGAAACATATAAAAAAATAAAAGAGTGGACCCAAGAACGTGGTTATATATGTGCTGAAGAATCCTATGAAAGATATGTAACAGATTATTGGACTACTAAAAACACTGATAAGTTTGTAACAGAAATTTTGATCAAAATAAGTAGAAAAAAATAATTTTATCATGTTAAAAACATTAACCGTAGGGTAAGGTATAAAGGTCTAGTAGCACTCTAATTGTGAATAATCAATATTAGCAAATAAAATGTCTTCATAGATTTCAGAAAATTAAATTTATATTCATTATAATTAAGGCACTTTTAAGTTTGATATTTAACAAACTTAAAAGTGCCTTAATTTCAGCTTTAACAGACTATTTATGTCTATTTATTAAGTTTCAATTGCAACTATGATTATAAATTTTTTAATATTATTTAAATATTCTTGTAAAATATTTATTGACTCTGCCCCAAAGGGAAAGGAATATAATTTACCTAAAGGATAAATACCTACAAGATACAAAGTGAAAAGGTGTTCAATAGCTTAAAAATAGAATGTACCGAATTATAACAATCTTGAATCATATTAAAGTATACTCATCGTAAATTTTTATTTAATAATATAAATTTAAAAAATCATTAATCGCATAAGCGAAAGGAGTTTTAATTTATGAATGGAGTTTCAAAAGCAGTAAATTTAGAAGCAATCGCTGCGAAAAAGAAATTATCAAGTAATTTCTTCAAAAGGGGCATATCACTAGCTTTATTTTCAGGACTTGCCTATGGACTATATACTGCATTTCTAACTATGGGTATGACTAAAGGAGTTTGGGCTGACTGGTATGGTAATAATACAGCTGGTTTATCAGTATTTGTTATAGCATATTTGCTTGCAGCACTGGGTAATGCCATAAATGATATATGTAGTGCTGTCTGGGCGCTTTTATATGCAGGAGTTAAAGGTAAATTTGGAGATTTTATAAGATGTATCAACACAAAACCAGGACGTGTTATGATACTAGCAGCGCTTATCGGTGGTCCTATAGCTGGTACTGCTTATGTTATAGCTCTTCAAATGGCTGGCTCAATAGTTGTTCCAATATCAGCTCTTTGTCCTGCGATTGCTGCTATATTAGGTAAAGTTTTATATAAGCAGGAATTAAATAAGCGTATGGCTTTTGGTATTGCGGTTTGTGTATTTGCTAGCTTCTTAATCGGTAGTACAGGACTTAGTGGTGATACTTCAGCAGGCACTTTAGTTGGTATTTTAATAGCTATTATTGCAGCTATTGGATGGGGATTTGAAGGTTGTGTAGCTGGATATGGTACAGCAATGATTGACCCTGAAATTGGTATTTGTATTCGTCAAGTAACATCAGGTATAGCAAATTTATTCATATTAGTCCCAATTTTCGGAATAATGGCTGGAGGAGTTAATATTTCTGCTAGTCTTGCTGTACAAGCGTTTACAAGTACTCCTGCAATGGGCTGGTTTGTTTTAAGTGGGTTGTTATCATTCATTACATTTATGACATGGTATGCTGGAAACAGTATGTGCGGAGCAGGACTTGGTACTGCATGTAATGCTACATATTCCTTCTTTGGACCACTATTCTGCTTATTAGTATTAGGTGTATATGGTGGAATGGACGGATGGTCATTACCTTCTATTGCTTGGATTGGAGCTATGATAATGATGTTTGGTATTCTTACAATATCCATGAATCCCCTTGATTTGTTAAAAAGAAAAAGCATGGAGGTAGAATAGATGAAGCCACTTAACTACGCAATTTTAAAATATTTTACTAAAGTTGAAGAAGCTTGTGCTGATGATGTTATAGAAGCACTAAAAGGAACATATGGAAATTTTAAGGCCCTAAAGAAGGATGCTGTAATTAACGCACTAATGACAGCAGAAGCAAATGGCCTGATTGAAGAAACAAGACTTCAATTAGATAAAAATAAAGAGTTAAAGGTTTATTATCACGCACATGAAGAGGGTGCGGCTACAATTAATAAATATATTGCTGACTAATTTCTAACACTGACCATAGGGGAATGCTTATATGAAGTGAATCCTACATATTGTAGTAAAATAATTATTTTTACTTCATGTTAGAAGTTAATTTTACTTGAAATAACATACTTCATGGTAAAATTATTTGAAAATTTTTACTATACAGAATATATTGACTTTTACCCAAGGGGTAAGGAATATAATAAACATTAATAACACAACAAAAATATATGGAAGCATGCAAATGATGATAAAAGTTATGTAATTCAAGAAAAAGTATACTGAGCTAAAAACAGTAAGGAGGAATTAGAAGTGAGATATTATGGGGAAGAGGCCTTAGGCCTTGTAGAAACATTAGGATTAGTTCCTGCACTTGAAGCTGCAGATAAAATGCTTAAGGCAGCTAATGTTGAATTAATTTCATATGAAAATATTGGTTCAACCCTTGTAACAATTATGGTAAAAGGCGATGTTGGTGCGGTAAGATCTGCTGTAGAAGCAGGTGCTGAAGCAGCTGCTGCTATTGGAAAATTAACGGCACACAATGTTATGCCACGTCCTATTAGAGAAGTTGGAGATATTGTGTCAGTACACGATATCGATGCATAAAAGAGAAGGGGAAGGATATACATATGGCAAGATATGAAGCTTTAGGATTAATCGAAACTTTTGGTCTGGTTTTTGCTTTAGAAGCAGCAGACGCTATGTGCAAAGCAGCAAACGTTGAACTTATAGGATATGAAAATGTTGCATCAGGTTATATATCGGTGTTAGTTCGTGGGGATGTTGGTGCTTGTAAAACAGCGGTAGAAGCTGGTGTTGCAGCAGTTGAAGGAATGGAAGGTGGAAACCTTTATAGTTCAATAGTTATACCAAGACCACATCAAGATCTTGAAAAAATAATAAAGCGCTATGCGATTACAAATCTTATAACAGAATAAGAATTAAAAATTTTTTAAGTAATAAGTAAAAGGAGAGAGAAAAATGAATATTATTGATAATGATTTACTCTCCATCCAGGAAGCTAGGATTCTTGTTGAAAATGCTCGTGAAGCACAAAGAAAATTAGCAACCTTCCCACAAGAAAAACTTGATGAGATAGTTGCACGTATGACTGAAGAGATTGAAAAACACTTAAAGGAACTTGCAAAAATATCTAATGAAGAAACTGAGTATGGAAAATGGGAAGATAAATATATCAAAAATCAATTTGTATGCCAGTATTTGAAAAATAGACTTAAAGGTATGAAGTGTGTAGGTATTATTGAGGAAGATAAAATAAATAGGACAAGGGATGTTGGAGTACCAATGGGGGTTGTTATAGCCTTCTGTCCAGCAACTAGCCCTGTATCTACAACCATATATAAAGCAATGATTGCAATTAAATCAGGAAATGCGATTATATTTTCATCTCATCCAAGAGCTAAAAATACAATCAGTAAAACACTTGATATTTTGATTAGAGCTGCAGAAGAGGTAGGACTTCCAGAAGGTGCTCTTGCATATCTGCATATAGTAACACCAAGTGGTTCATCAGAACTTATGAATCATCGAGATACTTCTCTCATAATGAATACAGGAGTTCCAGAAATCCTTGATGCAGCTTATAGATCCGGTAAGCCAGTAATTTATGGAGGCAACGGAAATGGTCCAGCTTTCATAGAGCGTACAGCTGATATAAAAGAGGCAGCTAAAGATATTATTGACAGTAAGAGCTTTGACTATGGAGTTGTTTCTGCAGCTGAACAATCAATTGTTGTTGAGAGCTGTATTGTGGCAGAAGTAAAACAAGAATTTATTAAAAATGGCGGATACTTTATGACAGAAGAGGAAGCCGAGAAGCTTGGATCAATTCTTTTTAATAGAGATGGAAGTCCTGAGATAGAGATGGTTGGTAAATCACCACAATTTTTAGCTAAGAGTGCTGGCTTTAGTGTTTCTCAAGATGTAAAAGTTCTTATTTCACAGCAGAAGTTTGTTTCTAAAAATAATCCTTACTCAAAAGAAAAGCTTTCTCCTGTTTTAGCCTTTTATATAGAAGAGGACTGGATGCATGCTTGTGAAAAGTGTATAGAATTGTTACTTAGTGAGAGATATGGACATACACTTATTATACATTCAAAGGATGAAGAAGTTATTAATCAATTCACATTGAAGAAACCAGTTGGAAGGGTACTTGTTAATACTCCAGGAACTTTTGGAAGCATGGGAGCAACTACAAATTTGTTTCCTTCAATGACTTTAGGCAGCGGTTCTGCAGGCCAAGGTATGACTTCAGATAATGTTTCACCTAAGAATTTAATATATGTCCGTAAAGTTGGATATGGGGTTCGTAAAGTAAATGAAATTCTTAAAACAGTAGAGGGTAAAGAAGATTCTACTTCTACAGTTTCAAATGATAAATTAAATGAAAATATAAATGAAATAGATAACTATAAGTTATTAGAAGTTATTTTGAGAAAAGTCCTAGAGGACTTAAAATAAAAAGTCATATTTAACATATGAAATACATTAAAGAATGTGAGGTAATAAATTTGGATATTCATGAATTTTCAAATATGTTTATGGAAGCTACTAAAAACATGTCCGATGAAGAGCGTGCTAGTTTAATGAAAATGTTTGATAGTGTTTCTAAAGAAGTAATAAAAGAACAATCAACTACTTGCGGTGTTGGACATGATAATAATGGTGAAATTCCAGAGGGAATAACAGAGCGTTTAGTTAAGTTAAAGGAAACTTACCTAAAGCATGTTCCAACAATAACAACTCATAGAGCAAGAGCTATCACTAAGATAGTAAAAGAAAACCCTGGTACTCCTAAATCAGTTTTACGTGGTAAATGTTTTAAATATTGCTGTGAAACTGCACCACTAGTAATTCAAGATCATGAACTTATAGTTGGAGCACCAAATGGACAACCTCGTGCTGGAGCCTTTTCTCCTGATATAGCTTGGAGATGGATGCTAGATGAAATTGATACAATAGGAAATCGTGCACAAGACCCATTCTATATCTCAGAAGAAGATAAGAAAATTATGCGTGAAGATTTATTCCCATTCTGGAAGGGTAAATCCGTTGATGAATACTGCGAAGACCAGTATCGTGAAGCTGGAGTATGGGAGCTTTCAGGAGAATCTTTCGTTTCAGACTGTTCATATCACGCAGTAAATGGTGGAGGGGACTCTAATCCAGGATATGACGTTATTTTAATGAAAAAAGGTATGCTTGATATAAAAAGAGAAGCAGAAGAAAAATTAGCTGAGCTTAGCTATGAGAGACCAGAAGATATTGATAAAATATACTTCTACAAATCATTAATTGATACTGCTGAGGGTGTTATGATATATGCTAAACGTATGTCAGACTATGCTGCAGAGCTAGCTGCAAAAGAAACTAATCCTAAGCGTAAAGCAGAACTTCAAAAGATTTCTGAAATAAATGCTAGAGTTCCAGCTCATAAGCCAAGCACTTACTGGGAGGCAATTCAAGCAGTTTGGACTATAGAATCATTACTTGTAGTTGAGGAGAACCAAACAGGTATGTCTATAGGACGTGTTGACCAATACATGTATCCATTCTACAAAGCTGATATTGAAGCTGGCCGTATGACTGACTTTGAAGCATTTGAGTTATCAGGTTGTATGCTTATAAAAATGTCTGAGATGATGTGGATAACAAGTGAAGGTGGTTCTAAGTTCTTCGCAGGTTACCAGCCATTCGTTAACATGTGCGTAGGTGGTGTTACTAGAGAAGGACGCGACGCTACAAACGACTTAACATACCTATTAATGGATGCAGTTCGTCATGTTAAGATATACCAACCATCTTTAGCTTGTCGTATACACAGAGGATCACCTCAGAAGTATCTTAAAAAGATAGTTGACGTTATCCGTGCAGGTATGGGATTCCCAGCATGTCACTTTGATGATGTTCATATAAAAATGATGTTAGCTAAAGGTGTTTCTATAGAAGATGCAAGAGATTACTGCTTAATGGGATGCGTTGAGCCGCAGAAGTCAGGAAGATTATATCAATGGACTTCTACAGGATATACTCAATGGCCTATATGTATAGAACTTGTTCTTAACCATGGAGTACCACTATGGTATGGTAAGCAAGTATGCCCAGATATGGGAGACTTAAGCCAATTTAAAACTTACGAGCAATTCGAAGAAGCTGTTAAAGAGCAAATTAAATTCATTACTAAATGGACAAGTGTTGCTACAGTAATTTCTCAACGTGTTCACAAAGATCTTGCACCAAAACCACTTATGTCTATGATGTATGAAGGTTGTATGGAAAATGGTAGAGGAGTAGAAGCAGGCGGAGCTATGTATAACTTCGGACCTGGAGTAGTGTGGAGTGGTCTTGCTACTTATACAGATTCTATGGCAGCTATAAAGAAATTAGTATTCGAAGATAAGAAATATACTCTACAACAATTAAACGAAGCTTTAAAAGCTGATTTCGTTGGATATGAGCAATTAAGAAAAGACTGCTTAGAAGCGCCTAAGTATGGTAACGATGATGATTATGCAGATTACATTGCTGCTGATTTAGTTAACTTTACTGAACAAGAACATCGTAAATATAAAACATTATATTCAATACTTACCCATGGTACACTATCAATCTCAAACAACACTCCATTTGGACAGATGACTGGAGCTTCAGCAAACGGACGTAGAGCATGGTTACCTCTATCAGACGGTATAAGCCCATCACAGGGATCTGACTATAAAGGACCTACTGCTATAATAAAATCTGTTTCTAAAATGTGTTGTGAGGATATGAATCTAGGTATGGTTCACAACTTCAAGTTAATCTCTGGTCTTCTTGATACACCAGAGGGTGAACAAGGAATCATTACACTATTACGTAGTGCATGTGCCCTTCAGCTTGGAGAAATGCAGTTTAACTATTTAGATAACGCTACTTTAATAGAGGCGCAAAAACATCCAGAGCAATATCGTGATTTAATCGTTCGTGTTGCTGGATACAGTGCATTCTTCGTTGAGTTATGTAAAGACGTTCAAGATGAAATCATCAGCAGAACTGTGCTTAAACATTTTTAATTAACACTGCTGAAACTAAAATTTATAAAGTCTGAAATCTGCAGAGCTGTTCTGTAGATTTCAGATAATAGTTAAGATATATATTGAAAATTAAGATAAATGAAACTGGAGAATAGAAGATATGAGTAATGGAAATTTAGGTATAATTGAACGAAAAGCGACGATTTTTAACATACAAAAATATAATATGTATGATGGAGATGGAGTAAGAACCTTAATATTTTTTCAAGGGTGTCCTCTTCGCTGTAAATGGTGTGCAAATCCTGAGGGGCTTATTAAAAAGCATAGAGTTATGTTTAAAAGTAATTTATGTGTTAATTGTGGGGCTTGTGTTTCTGTTTGTCCTGCTTCCATACATTCTATCTCTAATGAAACTTTAAAACATGAAATCAATCGTGATATTGAATGTATCGGATGCGGTAAGTGTAAGGAAGCCTGTCTTAAATCTGCCCTATCAATAGTTGGAGAAACAAAAACCATCTCTGAACTTTTGGAGATTGTAGAAGAAGATAGAACTTTTTATGAAGTGTCTGGTGGTGGAGTTACCTTAGGCGGTGGTGAAGTTTTAATGCAGCCTGAAGCAGCTTGCAGTTTATTGATGGCATGTAAGCAAGCAGGGATAAACACTGCAATTGAGACTTGCGGCTATGCAAAGCTTGAATCAGTACTTAAAGCTGCGGAGTTCACAGACCAATTCCTATTTGATATTAAACATATTGATTCAGATAGGCACTTTCAGCTAACAGGGGTGAGGAATGAACAGATTTTAGAAAATCTACAGGAATTACTTCGCCGTAAATACAATGTGAAAATTCGTATGCCTTTACTTAAAGGTATAAATGATTCTCAAGATGAAATAGAAAGAGTTATGGAGTTTTTAAACCCATACAAAGACTATAGAAACTTTAAGGGAATTGATTTGCTTCCATACCACAAGATGGGAGTAAATAAATATAACCAATTAGGAATGGAATATCCTATAAAGGATGATCCAAGTTTGAAAGATGAAGATTTAGATAGAATAGAAGGATGGATTAAAAAATACGATTTACTTGTAAAGGTAATCCGTCATTAAATAATTTTCAAATAGATAATAAGATGGAAGGTAAGGTTTATGGGAGATTTTCTTCATAGAGATATACAGCGTGTTATACAAGAGTCAGTGCCAGGAAAGCAGATTACAATAGCCCATATTATTGCATCGCCAATGCCAAGTATATATGAACGCCTTGGAATCGATGAAAAAGGAGCCATAGGGATTTTAACCCTTTCTCCATATGAAACTGCCATTATTGCGGCAGATATTGCCACAAAGACAGCAGATGTTGAAATTGGATTTCTTGATCGTTTTACAGGCTCTGTTGTGATAAGTGGTGATGTTCAAAGTGTTGAAACAGCACTTACTGCAGTAAATGATATGCTCAAGGATATGCTTGGATTTACTCCAGCTGTCATTACAAAATCATGAAAAAAAAGCGCATAATGATAATTGGCCCTTCAAGATGTGGTAAGACTACAATAGTTAATGCATTAAATGATTATCATGGTCCATTGAGGCGAACACCAGATTTGATTTATGGTAAGAATACCATTGATGTTCCAGGCTCCTATATAGAAAATACATGGATGTACAAGCATATAATAGCAACAGCTCAGGATGCATCTCATGTGCTTATATTGGTTGACCAGTCTAATTGCACTGAAATATACTCCCATGGATTTGCAAAGTCTTTTACATGCCCGGTAATTGGGGTTATAACAAAATGTGACTTGATGCCTGAAAATGAAGAAAAATGTTTACTACAGTTAAAGAGCATAGGAGTATCAGAGCCATATTTTCATATTAGCTCTAAAGTGGGAACAGGAATTGATGCTTTAAAGAAGTATTTATTTGAAAAAGGTGAGGAGTAAAGGTCAATGATGAAATTTATTACCGAAGAGTATTTAAGAGATTTATATAGAAAAGAACCTTTTAATACCTACAAGTTACAACAGGGACAGCGCCTTACCCCAGGAGCAGCTCAGTATTTGTCTGACAGAAGAATAAAAATCAGCGATGATGATTCAAAAGAAAATAAGGCTTCAAAAGCAAATAAGAATGTTTCTGAAAATATCCAGGCTGAAACCATAAAAGAAGAGGGAAGCAGTAACTTAAATTTAAAGAAGCTTTCTTGTAAATTGAAATCTATGGAGGCAGTATTTCTTGTTACTAGTAGTGAAATATTAAAAGAAGATATTATTTTAGCACAAAATATTATAAATTTGGGTAGGAAAATATCAAACATCAGAAACGTTGTGGATGGAAAAGGTGTTCTTGAGCCAGTTTATTGCAAAGAATGCAGGGTGATGAATTCTTTAAATTTCACAACTGAGCTGGATGATTGTTTTGAAATAACAGAATTTCATATGCAGCTTAAAAAATGCAATGAAATTTTAAAAATGCACACACTTCGCTGTGCACTAAGAGAATTACAGTTTGAGATAATTGAGACCTACGAAAATTATGATGAAGGTTTAAAAAATACAATTATGGGCAACATTAATTCAATAATTAATTCATTATCTCAATTAATTTGTTCAGCAGTAGGAGGAAAAGAATGTCAAAGGGAAGTTTAACTTTTGAATATTGCGATAAGATGGTTCAAAAGTTTGAAGAAGTTATAGAAAAGCCGATTGTTAATGATTCTTCTGTTTATTACACAGGTGTGGATCTAGGAACTGCCTGCGTGGTGTTGGCTGTTTTAGATGAGAATTACAAGCCAGTTGCAGGTGCATATAGATATGCTGATGTGGTTCGTGACGGTATGGTTGTTGACTATATTGGAGCAGTAAGGATTGTAAGAGAACTTAAGCAGGAAATTGAGGAAAAACTTAATACAGAGCTTATTTATGCCGCTGCTGCAATTCCACCTGGAACGGATAGTTTAGATTCAGGAGCAATTAAAAACGTAGTTCAAGCGGCAGGCTTTGAACTTACATGTCTCTTAGATGAACCTACTGCCGCAAATGCTTTACTTAAAATTCAAAATGGTGCAGTTGTAGATATCGGTGGTGGAACAACTGGAATATCAATTTTAAAGGATGGAAAGGTTGTTTATGTTGTTGATGAACCTACAGGTGGTACCCATTTTTCATTAGTTATCTCTGGTTCATATAAAATGCCCTTTAAAGAGGCAGATAAATATAAAAGAGATACTAAAAATCACAAGGAAATTTTACCTCTACTAAAACCAGTGGTTGAAAAGGTGGCATCAATTATTAGTAATAATATTAAGAATCATGATGTTAAAGAAATTTCTTTAGTAGGAGGTACTTGTTGTTTGACAGGAATTGAAAAAATTATTGAAAAACAGACAAAAGTGTATACTCATAAACCTAAAAACCCTATGTTTGTTACACCACTTGGAATAGCGTTAAGTTGTACACAAGATATTATGGAATAATAAGGAGAGTGTTTAAAAGTGGATTTTAGAATTATAAAATCACCTTCTGATAGCACTAAAGATATTCTTAGAAGACGAATGGGTGGAAATGGTAAAGTAGATTTAGAAAATGTTGGTGCAATAGGACTTGTTCAAGGTAAACTTATCGATATGATTTATGCCTCAGATATTGCAGAAAAAGCTGTTGGTGTTACCGTTGAAGATATTAGAGGGGCATGTCCTCAGCACATGGTGTTACTTGGTATTTTAGGTGATATATCATCAGTTGAAGCTGCATTAAACCAGATTAAACTGAAAATGAAAGAGGAAAAATAATATGATAGTAGCAAGACTTATTGATAATATATGGGCCACTAGAAAATCCGAATCCCTTAGCGGACTTAAATTTATGCTTGCTGAGGAAATCGGTGGAAGAGATGAAGGACGCAGATTTATTGTTGTTGATATTATAAGCGCAGGTATTGGGGATAGAGTTATCGTCACTACCGGATCCGCTGCTCGTAGAATGCTAGGGGATGATAATATTCCCGTAGATGCAGCTGTTATTGGAATAATTGATGATGATTGCAATTTTGATTAAAGCACAATCTTTCTTAAGATAATCATAGTATTTTAGGATTTTTATGGATATCAAATATTATTTGAAAGGATGTGAAAACATGAAAAAATTGATATGTGCAAAAGATATTGAAGCATTAATATTAAATAAAGAAAAAATCTTTTATGTAGATGGCAATGAAATAATTACACCATCGGCTCAGGATCTTGCAAGAAATAATGGAATAGTGTTTACCACAGAAGCTCCTGCCTCTAAAGTACAACCTTTAAAAGTTGAAAAAGCTCTAAGCATAGATGGCATTGATAGTGAAATGATGCTTAATTTCTTTAAAACAATGATGGACAAGGGTCTTTTACAAGAAATGCTTCAATGTTTAAAGCAAAAGAGCCTTCCATTTGAGGCTGAGTGCCATGGTAATGGACTTAAAGTTGTTAGAGGAAATTCAGTGAAAATGGATGTGTTTGACACTGGTAATCCAAATGCAAAAGTTCACTTTCAGGAACTTATAAGTAAAGAAGAATCAAAAATGAGTGCTGGATTTTTAATTATCGAGAATTCAAAATTTGATTGGGAATTAACTTACGAAGAGATTGATTATGTTATTGAGGGAACTTTAACAGTTGAAATCGATGGAAAGACATATACAGCTTACCCTGGAGATGTGTTATTTGTACCATCAGGCTCTAAAGTGGTTTGGGGTTCACCAGATAAAGCTAGGGTATTTTATACAACATATCCAGCAAACTGGGCAGATCTTTTATAAAAAATTAGGAGGATTAAGCTATGCAAGCCCTTGGTTTAATAGAAACAAAAGGATTACTTGCAGCTGTTGAGGCAGCTGATACAATGGTGAAATCTGCAGATGTAAGTATTATTGAAAAAACTTATGTAGGTGGCGGTCTTGTTACAATTTCAATTACAGGTGATGTAGGTGCAGTAAAAGCATCTATAGAGGCTGGAGTAGCAGCTGTAAAAAAACTTGATGAAGGATTATTAGTTTCAGATCATGTAATTCCACGTCCTCATGAGGAATTGAAAAGCATAATTGGACATAATACTCCACCAGAGGTTTTAGAAGTTCCATCATCTAATGAAGAAATAGAAGAAGATACACAAGAACATATCAAAGAAGCTATGGAAAAAAGTGTAGAAGAAGATACTAAAGAAGAAGCACGAGAAGATTTAAAAGATATCAAAGAAGATATAGAAGAAAATCAAGATGAAGTTGCTTTAGAGGTGGACTTAGATAAACTCCATAAGTTAGATCTAGATGATCTACATAAAGAACATGTAGACAATTTAGTAAGTAAAAATGGTATAGAAAAAACCCTTTTGATACTATCTAAGTTAAAAGTTGTTAAACTTAGAAATCTAGCTCGTGAATATAAGGATTTTGCAATTAAAGGCCGAGGAATTTCAAAGGTAGGTAAAGATGTATTAATTACGAAGTTCAAATTATATTATGAGAAGAATTAGTTATTTTAAGGTTTATGAAAGGAAGTAAAGAATAATGGAAAATTTTGATAAGGATTTGCGTTCAATACAACAAGCAAGAGATATTGCTAGACTTGGAAAAATAGCAGCTAATAAAATCGCTGACTATACTGAAGAGCAAATTGATAAAATTTTACGCAACATGGTTAGAGTTGCAGAAGAAAATGCTGCATGTTTAGCACAAATGGCAGTTGAAGAGACAGGTTTTGGTATAGCTGAAGATAAAACTTTCAAAAACCATTTAGCATCTACTATACTATATGATTCAATTAAAGATATGAAAACCATAGGTGTAATTAGAGAAGATAAGGAAAAGCAGCTTATAGAACTTGCTGAACCAGTTGGTTTAGTTATGGGTATAGTACCTTCAACAAACCCAACTTCTACTGCAATTTTCAAAGCTATGATTTCAATTAAATCACGTAATGCTATAGTTTTCTCACCACACCCATCTGCTGCAAAATGTACAATTAAAGCAGCTGAATTAATGTGCCAAGCAGCTGTTGAGGCCGGTGCACCAGAGAATATTATAAGTGCTGTAACTATACCAACAATTGGAGCTACAAATGAGTTAATGAAGAGTAAAGAAGTAGCTATAATAATAGCTACAGGTGGTCCAGGAATGGTTAAAGCTGCTTATAGTTCAGGAAAACCAGCTCTTGGTGTTGGTGCAGGAAACTCTCCAGCATACATCGAAAGAACTGCTAACGTAGAGCAAGCTGTTAGAAACATCATTGCAAGTAAGACTTTTGACAATGGTACAATTTGTGCTTCAGAGCAATCAATAATCTGTGAAGAATGCAATCATGATAGAGTTGTTGAAGAGTTCAAAAAGCAAGGCGGATATTTCATGACAGCAGAAGAAACTGATAAGGTTTGTAAGCTGTTATTTAAGAATGGACATGCTATGAATGCTAAGTTTGTTGGAAGAAATCCACAAGTTATTGCAAATGCTGCAGGCTTTACAGTTCCAGCAGAAATTAAAGTGCTTATAGGAAGACAAAATGGAGTAGGTGAAGGTAATCCATTATCCTTTGAAAAACTTACAACAGTTCTTGGATTCTATACAGTAAAAGATTGGCATGAAGCATGTGAATTAAGTATTGAGTTACTTCAAAATGGAATTGGTCACACAATGAGCCTTCATACTGAAGATAGAGATATGGTTATGAAGTTTGCTAGAAAGCCAGCTTCTCGTATCCTTGTTAATACTGGTGGAACTCAAGGTGGAACAGGTGCAAGCACAGGTCTTAACCCTTCATTTACTTTAGGATGTGGTACATGGGGAGGAAGTTCAGTATCTGAAAATGTTACTCCAGAACACCTTATAAACATCAAAAGAGTTGCTTATGGTATAAAAGACTGCGCAAATTTAGCATCTAATGACCCAACTTTCAACCGTATAAAAACTGCTGGAAATTGTCATGGAGCTCAAAATCAATTTATGAATATGAGCCCAGCTCAAATTGCTGCAGCTGCTGCACAAGTTTTAAATAAAACTAGTGATTGTGCTAAAGACACTAATAATTGTGGTGAAGGCACAAAAAATGAAGAACTTTTAGATTTAGTTAATCAAATAGTTGCTGCTATGAAGGGGGCAAACTAATGAATAACTATGAAGAGGTATTAAAGCTTTTACTAGAAGCTGTTAAAAATAAAGATGCAAATACTGAATCTGAGAAAAATTCATCTGAGATTCCAGTAGGAGTTTCTAATAGACATATACATCTTTCACAAAAGGATCTTGAAAGCCTTTTCGGTAAAGATTATCAGCTTACTAAATTTAAAGACTTATCTCAACCTGGACAATATGCTTGCAAGGAAACTATAATAATTTGTGGACCAAAAGGTGCAATTGAAAAAGTTAGAATCCTTGGTCCTACAAGAAGTAAGACTCAGGTTGAAGTATTAATGGGAGACTGCATTAAACTTGGATCAGTACCCCACGTAAAATTATCTGGAGATTTAAACAGAACTTCAGGAGTTACATTAATTGGACCAAAGGGTTCTGTTCAAATTGAAGAAGGATTAGTAGTTGCACAAAGACATATTCACATGACACCTGAAGATGCTAAAAATTTAGGAGTACATGATGGAGAAATAGTATCAATAAAATTTGAGGATTTAAGAGGCGGAATATACAGCAATGTAGCTATTAGAGCTAACGATGCTTCAAAACTTGAATGCCATATTGATATTGAAGAAGCTAACGCAATGGGTATTAACTCAAAGTCAAAAATAACAATAGTAAAATAAAAAACAATAAAAAATAATTGTTTATAATTAAAAATTATAATATAAAAATAAAACATATTTAGGAGGATTTTAAAATGAAATACGATGCATTAGGAATGATAGAAACAAAAGGATTAATAGGATCAATAGAGGCTGCAGATGCTATGGTTAAGGCTGCAAATGTATATTTAATAGGTAAAGAATATGTTGGAGGCGGACTTGTAACTGTTATGGTTAGAGGAGATGTTGGAGCTGTTAAAGCTGCCACAGATGCTGGTGCAGCTGCTGCACAACGTGTTGGAGAATTAGTATCAGTTCACGTAATTCCAAGACCACACAGTGAGGTTGAAGTAATTCTTCCAACATCTAAAGAAGCTATAAAATAAGATTTTAATTACAATGTGAAAAATAAAAACGTCGCTAAAGTTAATTTAGCGGCGTTTCTATTTTTATTATGAAATTTCATTTATATTTTTTATGGAATTAGTGCTAGTATAATATTAAATATTATGAATTGCTCTAATTAAGAAAGCATACTATTGCCAACTTTACACAAGAGGATGTCCATGAAATTACACTAACACAATAATATCAATACTATTAGCAGAAATAATTTTAAAGGAGCTGAGAGATATGATAAAAATATGTTTAAAAGATGGAAAAGACGCTATTATAAGAGAGGCAAAAAAAGAAGATGCAAAGGCTATGATAGATTTCTATAATGTAGTAGGAGGAGAAACTGGTTTTCTTTTCTTTGGTAAAAATGAAGAATATGTCTTGTAACTAGAGAGGATAATACTAGGGCAATAGAACTATATAAGAAGGTTGGATTTGAGACAGAAGGTATATTAAAAAATGATAATTTCATAAATGGAGTTTACTATAATACGGTTATGATGGGGTTGATTATTTAGGTAAGAGATTTAGACTGTTATGGGAAGTCATTTTTGAGTTTTTATGATGAAGTTGAGAGTGAAGATTTTGTATTTTAAGATTATAAAACAAATGAGGATATAAAGAGAACTTTCAATACAAGATATTTATTATCATTTTAAAATAGAAAATAAATTTAATAAGAGGGGAGATAAGTTTAGAGATAATGCACTATAGATTATGATTTATATTAAGTTTCAAAGGGGGTGCTTCACCTCCACCATGAAACCCACGACAATACAGAAATGTGTTGTCATGGGTTATTTTAGTTTGTAGGAATTTAGAGAAAGACTTTATATTTATAATCACTATGTAGAGAAGAAGGGCATATTCTTAACCTTTTGGTTTAAATATCATGGCAGAAATAAAACCAAAGATTATTGCGGCAGAAACTCCTGCACTTACTGTTTTTAAAAGACCAGTAAATATTCCTATAAAGCCCGCTTGCTCAGCTTCAATTATAGCTGCTGTTACAAGGGTATTTCCAAAACTACTTATAGGTACAAATGCTCCTGCACCTGCAAACTTAACCAAAGGATCATATAGACCAAGTCCACCTAAAATTGTGCCAATTACAACTAGTGTACAAGTTGTGTGTGCAGGGGTAATCTTTAAAGTATCCATTATAAGTTGCCCAATAACACAAATTAAACCACCTATTATAAATGCAAAAATAAATTTTTCCATAACTTAAATCACACCTTCTTTTTTACATTTCTATAGAAACAGCATGGGCAATGCTAGGTATGCTTTCCTTTTGTTGATAGGAGAGAGGAGACATTAAGGCACCTGTTGCAACAATTAATATTTTCTTTAATTCTCCTTTTCGCATACGATTAAGTAAATGTCCATAAGTTACAGTAGCAGAACAACCACAGCCACTGCCACCAGAAAAGCTTGGTTGATCTTTTTTATATATTAAAAGCCCGCAATCTGTAAATATATGTGTTGGCATATTTATACCATGTTTTTCTAATAAAGCATTAGCAAGTTCATGACCAACTTTTCCTAAATCACCAGTAGCAATAAGGTCATAATGAGAAGCGTCAATATTTAAATCTCTAAAATGAGCTTCAATAGTATCTACAGCTGCTGGTGCCATAGCTGCTCCAAGGTTAGAGGGATCTGAAATTCCCATGTCTACTACTCTTCCTATGGTAGCAGAGGTTATTTTAGGTCCATCTCCATTTTGTCCAAGGACTACAGCTCCGGCTCCAGTTACTGTCCATTGAGCAGTAGGTGGCCTTTGAACACCATAATCTGTAGGATATCTAAATTGTTTTTCAGCAGCTGCATTATGACTACCTGCAGCTGCTATAACATATTTAGCTGCTTTACTTTCTATTAATTGAGCTGCCAATGATAAACCTTCCATGGAGCTAGAGCAAGCACCAAAAATTCCTAAATAAGGTATTCCTAAAGTTCTTGCAGTAAAGCTACTAGAAATGATTTGATCCATTAAGTCTCCACTTAGAAAAAAGCTAATATCTTCTTTTTGCAAATTCGCTTTTTGTATTGCTCTTTCACAAGCATGCTCAAGTAGAACCTTTTCTGCTTTTTCATAGCTATCTTGACCAAGCCATAAATCTTCATAAAGTATATCAAAGTCATCAGCTAAAGCACCATTACCTTCAAAAGGACCACCAACAGCTGCAGAAGCTAATATTGTAGGCTTAGAATTAAAAATCCAGGATTGATGTCCTTTAAGCATTTACATCGCCCCCAACCATGTTATTGTCATTTTTATTGTAGCAACTACAAAAGCGGAAAAAACTCCATAAACAATAATGGCGCCTGCAAGCCTGAACATATTTCCAGCTACTCCAAGTACAAATCCTTCACTCTTATGTTCAATTGAAGCAGAAGTTATAGAGTTGGAAAATCCTGTAATAGGGACAGCAGTTCCACATCCTGCCCATTGACTAAGATGATCATAAATTCCAAGGCCAGTAAATAAAGCTGCAAAAAAGATTAAAACTATGGAAGTAGGAGCTACTGAGGTCTTTTCATTAAAATTAAAATAGTTAATAAAAATCCACTGTAATCCTTGACCAATTGTACATATTGCACCACCTACGAGAAAGGCTCTAATACAATTAGTTAAAATAGATCTTTTAGGTTCTATACTCTTCACTAATGCATCATATTGCTGCTGAGTTGTGGTCATTTTTTTCTTTTTCATATTTGACATTTATCTCACCCTCTAACGTAATAAATATGGTTCCAATTTTTTCATGACTTTTTCTAATTTTTCAGCATTTTGTGAGTACATAGTTTTTGCATCTTCATTGTTACAGTCTAAAGAAAATGATACGAGATCTGCTTGACTTTTTTGAATGCTAGCATATAGCAGTTCTTTAACTTGTGCTTTAGGGACTTGTATCATATCATCAAAAAGATCTAAATATAAGTCTCCAGAAGAATCTACTTGACCAAGAAAAACATTTTCAAGGGTAACCCCTTTGATTTCTAGCTGGGTTGTAAGCCAGCCTTGATTTAATCCAACATTAGTAAGACCTTCATTTAATATATTTCCATCTAAAATAACTGGTTGAGGTTCAGTTTTAGGTGATACTTGTTTTCCTAAATCATATGGGGTAACAGGCTTCTTATCAGCTTTTAAACTAACATTTATATCTCCGGTTGCTTCCATTACAGCAAATTCAACATCGGCTAAGTTAAATGCTTTTTTTGAACGCATTTCTTGTAGAAATTCTTGTCCTGTAATTCTCTCTTTAGATAAGTTATCCTCCATGATTTTGCCGTTTTTAACTAGTACTCTTTCCTTACCATGTATTAGGTTATAAATCCACTTACTTTTCATGGAGGCGTAATCTAAGATAAGAGGCATCAGTGCCCAAACAGCCAGTGTAATTAGTCCAAAGTAAATATTATCAACCATATTTAAAGAAATTAAAGTAATTATAATAGCAATGACGGCATAAGAAATAAAGTCAAAGGGAGTAGCCCTAGATAAGGTCTTCTTCTTCATATATTTTGTTATAACTAATGCTAAAAAAAATAAAACTATTGAATTAAATAATATTATTAACCAAGAATTCATGTGCCACCTCATTTAGTTACCTTTGTATTGGGGTTCCTCAAACTCCATAACTCCTATTCTTTTTTCTAAATCTGTTTTAATTTTATTTATTTCTTCAGATGCCTGATTATAAATAGCTCTAGATTCTTTATCACGTTCTTGTAATGAGTACATTCTTAAAGTTGCCTCAGCCCCCTTTAGTGTAGCCAATGTTTGTTTTACCTTTGAAATTGCAGTCATATAAAAGTCTCCTTTATATTTATTAAATTACTTTATAACTTACTTTAACCAATAAGCTTAACTTTAATTCATTTCTTAATATAGATATTTATTTAAAATAAAGCCAAATCATTAAAGACAAATTACTAAAGTTTAATAAATATAGACTAGATTTTAAAAGGAATATATTTCATTATGAATAAATTGAATATTTAAATTGATTATGAACAAAATATAGTTGCAATAAAAAATTATAAAGGAGGGAATTTTTATGCCAACAGGAACTAAACTTGAAACAGCATTAGCTAGTGTTAAAGGATTAGCTGCTGATATGAAGACATTTTCTTTAGATACAGATAATCAAGAAGCAAAACAAATGTTCAATCAACTTGCAAGTACAATGGAAAGTGTACAACAAACACTTCAATCAAGAGTTGATTTTGTAAAGCAAGAAGAACCTCAATATAATAAATAATTAATATACTCTCATATCTAGTTAAATTAATATTTTATAGATATGGGAGTATATTAATATATAATATAATTTTGAGGTCTTTTAGAATTATTAAACTATGAATTAATTACATAAATAAACTTCCAATATAAAAATTATTGCAACCGTAAATATATGTTGTAGTGTAGGATTTTCATAATTATAGATAAATATATATTATAATAGTGATGATTATTTTAATATATAAAAAGCTATGTAGAAAATATACATTCTGCAAATACCTAATTACTTAAGTTTTATATAAACAAAACTTAGGTAGTTAGGTTATATTTTTTTAAATTTAAATTTTGAGACCATAAGATAAGTAAGGAGTGCCAATAAAATGATTGATAAACGTATAGAAAAAATACTATTACTAGGTGTAGCTAATGAAAATAATGCAATAATAGAACCTGCAACTGTTATGGGAACTCCAGTAAAAATACCATCAAATTGAATTGTGTTATATTTTGCCAATCTATAAGAACCACTGATAATATATGATAATAGAAAACAACCGCCAATTACTTCCATATGATCTGAATCAAGAAAATTATACTTAATAAATACTAAAAAAGCTGGTGCTACTCCGAAGGAAATTAGATCAGATAAGGAATCTAACTGCTTTCCTAAATCACTAGATACATTTAAAAATCTGGCAATTCTACCATCGTATCTATCTATTAAAGCTGCAATAATTATGAATATAGCAGCTAAAAAGTAATTTTGCTTAAAAGTTTCAAGTATTGAAAGAACTCCAAATGATAGATTAGTAAATGTAAGTAAATTTGGTATAGACGTTTTTAACATAGACTCACTCCTCATTAACTGAATTGAATTAATCAATTTCACAAGATCTTTAAACATTTTTATTATATGAAGACTTAGAAAACTTACTTATAAGTTTATCTTTGTAACGTATTCCCAAAATAAATGATACTAGGGATATTAATGATACTATTATGGTTGATATATAATTGCCATAATGAAGATTTGATCCAATACTTACAGATGCTAAAAGCCACGGAAATCTACTAATGAGTAAAATTCCAAAAAACTTTAATGGATTTATAGGTGTTAATCCTGCAACATATATTAAAAAATCTTTAGGTAGTCCAGGAACTAGAAAAATGATGAATAAAATAGCAGAAAATTTTTTACTATCCATAATATCCGCCATCCATTGAGAATTTTTCTTATTTATTAGCTTTTTTATAAGAGGGGTGCCTATAAGCCTAGTAAAGTAGAAAGCTATAATAGCTCCCAACAGAAGCCCTAATGTTGAATAAATTGCACCAAAGGTCACACCGTAAATATATCCACCAGCAACTTGAATTACCTCTCCGGGAATTGGAGCAATAACTGTTTGTAGTATTTGAAAAAAAATGAAAACAACATATCCAAAGCTGCCTAGAGAAATTATATAATTCCTAAATTTATCAAGTGATACAGTCAATTCAAGGATACGTGGTAAATATTTTAACACTAATATAATTGTCAAAAAACCTAATAGTGCTAGCGAAATCTTACAAATTAAAAATTTTTTAGATTTGTCCATAATTGTATAGTCCTTCCTTCTATATTATTTCTAATTAATAGTTTATTAGAAACATCTTAAGATTTGTCTATAATGAATCTTAAGAGTTATTAAGAGTTCTTAAATCATTTAAATAATATAGATTTAAATGATATTGAAGTATATACTTAATAATAAAATGGAGGTAAATTCAATGTATACTATGAAGAATATTTTGATAGCAGATGATAACGAGGAGATAAGAGAAATAGTCCGTGTTTTATTAGAGAGTGAGGGTTATACTGTAATAGAAGCTATAGATGGTGAAGATGCTGTAATTAAAGTTGATGAAAGTATAGATTTAATCATACTTGATATAATGATGCCTAGAAAGTCTGGATTTAAAGCATGTGTAGAAATTCGTGAAAAAACAAGTGCTCCTATTTTGTTTTTAACTGCTAAAACTCAAGATTCAGATAAATGCATGGGATTTTCTGTTGGGAGTGATGATTATCTATCAAAGCCGTTTTCATATACCGAATTGGTTTCAAGAGTTAAGGCGCTACTTAGAAGGTATTATGTATACAAAGGGAAAGAGAGAATTGATCCAACTGGTCCTATTAATATAAATGGATTAACAATAAATACAACTTTAAATGAAGTATCAATAGATGAAGAAGAGGTTACACTGACGGAAATTGAGTATAATATCTTACTGTTAATGGCACAGCATCGGAAAAAAATATTTTCAGCACAAAATTTATATGAAAGTGTTTGGAAAGAACCTTATTTTTATTCTTGTAACAATACAGTTATGGTACATATAAGAAACCTGAGAAGGAAATTGGAGAAGAACCCAGAGAACCCTAAATATATAAAAACAGTATGGGGAAAGGGGTATAGGATTGAATAAGAACTTTTTATGCACTAAACTAGAAATCAAATTAATTCTATGCTTAATATTTTCATTTGTTATATCTACTGTTATCTTCGTTTTATTACAAACAATAGGGGAAAGTATATTAGATAATCATTTTAATAAAATATCCTTTATTGATAATCAAAGAAATCAAGCCATATTTGAGTTCAGAAGATATATATCAGATAACAATTTGACAATAAATGATTATGATGAAATAACAAAATGGGTTAGCAAAGAAAAATACGTAAATCTTTATATTTATAAGGACAATAAATTAGTTTATGATTCTAATAGGAACAATTCAGCTATTGGTTATGGAGAACATGAGGATAGTTCAATAATTTTGCCAAGCAAAACCCTTTATGATATTGCATTTACTGATACGAATGCAAAAATGTATATGGAATGCTTTTTTGAGTACAAGTATTATTATATTGCAAGCTTTTTTGGTATTGCGATTTCTTTTTTTTGTTTTATAACAATTATGTTATTTTTCATAAAAAGAAAAACAACGTATATTGGAATGCTTGAGAGTGAAATAAAAATATTAGAAGGTGGAAATTTAACTCACGAAATTACTATTAATGGGAATGATGAGCTTTCTTCTTTGGCTCAAGGCATTAATGAGATGAGAAAGTCATTTATAGGAAGATTGGAAAGTGAAGATAAAGCAAGGTTAGCAAATAGCGAACTGATTACAGCAATGTCACATGATTTAAGAACACCTCTCACAGTACTAGTAGGATATTTAGATATTATAGAATACAAAAAATATAAAACAGATGAAAATTTGAGGCAGTATATTCACAATAGTAGAGAAAAAGCATATCAAATTAAATACCTTTCTGATAAATTGTTTGAATACTTTATGGTGTTTAATACTAATGATGATGATTTAGAATTAGAGACCTTTGATGGAAATGAACTTTTAGATCAACTACTTGAAGAACAAATTTTTATATTGGAAGATAACGGGTTTGCTTTTGAAATTAATTCTTGCAACACACCTTTTCTTATAGAAGTAAATTTAATTTCGATACACAGAGTTTTTGATAATATTTTCTCTAATATCACGAAATATGGTAATAAGTACAAGTCAGTTAAGGTTAAATACTATATAGAAAATCAATTGTTATTTATTTATGTTGAGAATCAAATAAATAATAGTTTGAAAACAGTAAGTAGTACAGGAATCGGTATGAAAACATGTGAAAAAATTATCGAAAGGCATAATGGAAAAATTGCTATTAGAAAAACGGAAAATACTTTTTCTGTCCAGATTAGCTTAGCTATAAAATTAAATAATCACTAAGTAAATATTTTCGATGAAGTTAATCTACTTTTTTCATTCCTTGATGAGGCCTAAACTAATCTGTACATAAATGGATATGTTTAGGCCTCAATGGATTATTTATATAAAAAAACTTTTAGGTTATCTTTATTATCAAGGGTGGCAAGTAAAACATTTTTTACCTCAGTTTGATATAAACTTTCTAATTTGGAGACAACCCAGCCTTCATCTTTATGAAGTTCTTTTAGCTCCTTGAAATTAGTTTTACCTTCTTTAATAATTGTTCTTGAAAAATTAAAAGGTTCCGTTTCTATATGCAAGGATGAAGGAGTAACCGGTTCGTATTCTGTATGTAAAAAAACAGAAAATTTCCCATTAGGTTCCCAAGTTGCTAATGCTACCTTTTTCATATCATCTACTTTTTTTTCACGTAATTCTTCTAACAACACATCAATTGATATTCTTGCTTTTTTTAATCCCTTATAAAGGATTTCACCGTTTTGAATAATTGTAATTGGTGGATTATTAATAAGTTTTCTAAGAGGCGGAAATTTAAGAGTGCTGAATATTCCGCCAAGATATAGGATAACTAATACAAGTGTTGTAATGAGAGAGCCTTCTAATCCAAGTTTTTCGTCAGACAAGGGATGGGCAATAATATTACCAATTACTATAGCAATAACAAAATCAAGTAATCTTAATTGAGAAATGGCACGTTGCCCTAAGAGTTTTGCAACAGTCAGCAAAAAGAAAAAAGCAACAATAGCACGAAGTATCCAGCTAATGATAGTAAGTGCTTCCTGACCATAAAAAAAGTCCATATAAAATATCTCCTTTATATAAAATATTTAATACTTATGTTATTTTAACCAGTAATTGATGAAAAAATTAGGCTTTGTTTTAATATAATATGTAGTTCTAACATCAACAATCATTTAAAACAAAGTCAAAAATTAAAGAACTAGAGGAATTCATAAATTACTCTGTTAACAAAATACAATGGAGTGATGGTGTTGTATTGTAATATGGTTTGGTGTTAAAATCTCATTTAGAGAGGCTACGGGGAAGCGTATCTATGGAGAATAAAAGAGAATGTAATAGCAGCTGGAGTTATAATTTGAAAGTAAATATATAAATAACAAAAGGCATGAATTAATAATAATACCTTTTATTTCTATTTATTAGTTTTTAAATATTTCTGGATAGAAAGCATTAGTTAATTTTTCTAAACAATCAAAGATTCTGTATCCATATCCCATAAGTTCAGTATATTCAACAGAAACAATATTCTTATTTTTTATAGCATTAACATTTTGAATTGTAGGTTCGGCTAATATTCTATCTACAGCATCAGCATCTACAACAGCATTCTTAGTTGCTGTTACATAAACAATATGATCTGGGTTAGTAGAAATTATATTTTCTAATGATACAGATCCACCTTTTCCAATAACGTTGTCTGCATTTAATACATTTAACATTTCCTTTTGTAATGAAGCATTAGCACCATAAGCGGTAAATGATTCGCCATTATAATTAACTATTAACATAACCTTTTTTCTTTCACCATTAATAGTAAATATTCAATAAATCCCATCAATCATCTACAAAAACCAATCACAAACTTTATAAAATCTTTAAAATTATAAAGTATCATCTAAATATAAATTAGAAATATATATTTGGAGGTACTTATTTTAATGGGAAAAAATATTTTAAAAGTAGAAAGTGTTTCAAAAACAATTAGGAAAAGAACAATAATAAATGATATTAGTTTTAGTGTAAGTGAAGGAGACATTTGTGGTTTTATAGGACCAAATGGTGCAGGGAAAACCACCTTAATTAGATTAATAACTGGATTAATTACTCCAACTAATGGGAGGATATATTTAAGTGGACATGATGTTAATAAAGAAAGAAGAGAGGCATTAACAAATTTAGGAGCTATAGTTGAAGCACCAATTTTCTTTTCATATTTAACTGGAGAGCAGGCACTTTATAATTTGGCAATTCTAAATGAAAATATGTCTAAAGAGGAGCGAAAAGAAAAAGTTGTGGAATCTCTTAAGACAGTAGGTCTCTATGATAGAAAGGATGATAAGGTATCAACTTATTCCTTAGGGATGAAACAAAGACTTGGTATAGCGCAAGCATTACTTAATAATCCTAAAATAATAATTTTAGATGAACCAGCTAACGGGCTAGATCCTATGGGAATGATTGAACTTAGAGAATTAATATTAAACTTGAATAAGAAAAAGGGAATAACATTTTTTATTTCTAGTCATTTATTAGATGAACTGCAGAAGATATGCGATAATCTTGTGATTATCAAAGAAGGAAATTTAGTTTGGAATGGAGCTGCAACGGATTTGTTAGATAGTGCAAAGGGTGATAATTTGGAAGAAATCTTTGTAAATCTAATGACAAAGAAGTAATTGGAGAGAGGTGATTAGGTTATGAAGAGTTTGCTTATTAGTGAATTTCAACGATTGTGGAAGAGAAAATCAACCTTAGCTTGTTTTTTAGCAATTCCAATTATTTTGATAGCTTCTGCAAAATATTATTTAGGGGTTAATACTAATATGGAGGTTATAAGTCCTCAGTTTACTAGCTTTTTTAATTTCCCAGTGGCAGCAATTCAAGAGCAGCTAGTTTTAGCCTTTAATATTATTATGATTTTATTAGTTGTATTATCTGTTACTCAAGAAGTAAGAGATGGATCTCTTAGAATGGTTCTTCTTCGTAGGTTTAAACCTGCTCAGGTATTTATTAGTAAGTTTTTAGTAATAATAGTTACAATTTTTATGTTTCTAGGAGTGTATTTAATTTTAGGATATATTATAGGATTTTTTATGTTTCCTAGATTAGATAGGGTCAGCGTATTTTACTTTAATAGAGCATTTAGTGGAGGAGAACTATTTATATATACTTTGAAATACTACCTGTTAGCATTTTTCACCTTAGTAGCTGTAGCTTCAATAATTTATTTTATAGCAACTATAAGTAAATCAGTGATAATTGCTTTAGGGGTAAGTGTAGCTACTTTATTAGGATTGATGGTATATCCAATAATTATTCAGATGTTATTTTTAAATAGCATAAAAATGGTTAAATATCAATTGTTATCTATTACCCAAATACAGTTTCAAGGTATTGCAATGATGCTTGGTGAAAATAATATGTTCAGTTATTTTAATTTATTAATAATAGCCATGTATATATTAGTTTTCTTTATAGGTAGTTGTTTAATATATGTTAAGAAAGACAATTTAATTTAGGGAGTGAAAATATATGAAGAATATAATTAAAAGCGAATTAGATAGAATGATAAAGTCGAAGAAAAATAGATGGCTTTTTATTATTTCAATAGGCATATTTATTTTACAAGGATTTTTTATAAAAGCTTTTAATATTGGGTTTTATGACCCAAATATAACAACAGCTTTAAACTCATTAAATACACCGCCATTTATAATTAGAGAGTTTCATCTGTTTTTATTATACGTATTTTGTCCAATGATTTTTATTGAAAGTTTTAATCACGAAAATACATCTGGTGGATATAGAATGGTTTTAATTAGAGGATATAAAAAGAGGGATTATATCATAAGTAAGTTAATTAGCTGTGCAATATTAACGGCAGTATTTATGGTAATTACATATATAGTTGGAACCTTATTTGGATATTTATTTATAGATAAGACTGCTGCCACCACTTATTTTAATATGGAAGGAAGCTTTGACCTGGTTAAAGCAGCACTATATAACTTTAAATTCTATAGTTTAGAATACTTAATAGTGCTTGCACTTCTAGGTATTAGTTCTATTATTGGAATTATATCTAAAAACTCTGTTATTGCATATTTTTTATCTTTAGGTATATGCATTGGATCAATTTATATTAGCGATACCTTTGAATTCTTCTTAGGAAGTACAAAGGTTATATTTGATACCTTAGCTAATATGAACAATACTTTTATTCTGTTTTGTATTATAATAATGGTATTAACTAGTGTGTGTTCAATTCTCATATTTGAGAAGAGAGACTACTTAAATTAAGAGTTGGCTTTAGGAAGGTATTATAATGGAAAAAATATTAGTAATAGATGATGATAACGAAATTTTAGAATTAATTAAGGATATTTTTACAGATGAAGGCTTTTTGGTGTATACAGCTAGTAATGCAGAAAAGGCATTAGAACTAATTAGTAATTTACCTAGTATAATTTTGTTAGATGTTATGATGCCAGGGAAAAATGGCTTTGAGCTATGCAAGGAAATTAGAGATGCTGTAGAATGTCCAATAATTTTTATTACAGCTAAGGTTGAGGAGAAGGATATTGTAAAAGGCTTAGCGTTAGGTGGAGATGATTATATTACTAAACCTTTTAGCGTTAAAGAGCTTAGAGCAAGAGTATTTGCCCATCTAAGGAGAGAAAAGAGAGAGGCTAATAAGCAAAATCAATACTTACTTTTCAATAATTTAAAAATCAATTTAAATGCTAGAGAAGTATGTTATTTTGATAAAGAAGTACAATTAACTAAGAGAGAATTTGACATCTTAGAGTTACTGGCATTAAATGAAGGTCAAATTTTTTCCAAAGAGAAAATATATGAAAAAATATGGGGATATGATGCTGAAGGAGATTCCAGTACAGTTGCTGAGCATGTTAAGAAGTTAAGAGGAAAGTTTCAAAATATAGATAATGATTTTGCATTTATATCAACGGTATGGGGAGTTGGATATAAGTGGAGCTCAAAAAAGGAAGGGAAATAGGAAGTGTTTAAAAAATATTCTATAAGAAAACAATTTATATTAACCTTTGCCTTAGTAATACTTTCTAGTATATTTGCGGTTGTTATTACTGTTTCAACATTATTTATAGCCATAAACAGTAGAATTTTAAAAGCTGCAAATTATTATGAAAAAATGATTCCAACCATAGGAGAACATATTAGAGAAAATAATGTAAAGTTATTAAATGGTAATGCTGCTAAAGAGTTAAATGGTTTGATACCAAAAGATGGCATCCAATATAAGGTTATAGATTTATATAATAATAGTAGTTATGGAACCTTAGAAGAGAGTGAAGAAAGTAAAGAAGCTTTAATTAATAAATTAAACACAGTAAACACAGATAGTAAGAATAATGTTAAGAAGTATATACCAATATTAAATGATGTAGGGGAACTTAAGGGGATTGTTATTTTAAAATATGCATTAAAAATAACTTCAGATAATGTTCCAAGGTGGGTAATATCCTTAATTTCTATTATTTCACTAGTATCGCCTTTTGTTTTTATTATATTATTTTCTTATTTATTTGGGTTAAAGCTTGCACGAAATATTAACGACCCCCTAAATAAATTGAAATTAGCATCTAAAAAAATAGAAGAACGAGATTTAGATTTTAACTTAGAGTATCCTTTTGAAAATGAATTAGGAGAAGTTATAGGCTCATTTAATGAGATGAAAGATGCTCTAAAAGAAACTCTAGATAAACAATGGGCTATGGAAGAAGAGAGAAAAGAAATAATTTCAAGCTTATCCCATGATTTAAGAAGTCCTCTTACGGTTATAAAGGGAAAGGTAGATTTACTTTTAGAAGGCTCCTATAAAAATGAAGAAAGAGCTCTTAATTATTTAGAATCCATAAATAAGTCAACGTCTAGGGCAATAACCTTAGTTGAGGATTTAAATACCATAAATAAGTTGGAAAATCCAGAATTTAATATAAACCCTAGTAAAAATAATATTCTACAATTTCTAAATGAGAAGGTGGAGTCACTTAAAGCTCTAGGAGATGAAAAAGTTATTAATATTAAATTAAAGGCTACTGAAATAGCTAAGGATGACACATGGTATTTTGATGGTGAAGCTATTTCTAGAGTTTTAGATAATATTATTACAAATTCAGTGCGATATACAGAGATTGGTGGAAGTATAGATATAGTAGTGAGGATAGAAGGAGACAGATTAAACTTTAACATAAGTGATACTGGTAGAGGATTTAGTGACAGTGATTTAAAACTTGCTTTAAATAAATTCTATAGAGGTGATGTGGCAAGAAATATTAATTCGGGAAATTCAGGGCTAGGTTTATATATCTCCAATATAATAATCAAAAAACATAAGGGGGAAATTAGTATTTCCAATAATACAGATGGAGGGGCCACTGTAGAGCTTTTTATATATAGATTGTAATAATGATACTTTTAAGTTTTATGGAGGGGAAAATGAAGATAGGGATAGTTAGACATTTTAAAGTTGATTATAAGCCTAAGAAATTAATGAATTCTAATGATTTTAAAGAATATGTTACTAGTTATGATAATGCCACAGTAATATATAATGAAACTAATATAAATAGTTATGAATGGGATATATGCTATTGTAGTGATTTCATAAGAGCTATAAAAACAGCAGAGAGTATTTATAATGGTAGCTTAGAAGTTAGTGAGCTACTAAGAGAAGTTACAATGTATCCAGTAAGAAAATCACAACATAAAATACCTAGCTTTATGTGGAGCATTGCCTCAAGGATTGCATGGAAAATAAATCATAAATCCCAACTAGAGACAATAAGTGATACAAGAAAAAGAGCTAAGAATTTTTTAGGACAATTAGATATTGATAAAGAAAATAATATACTTATAGTATCCCATGGCTTCTTTTTACTTACCTTGATTAAGGAACTGAAAATCTTAGGTTTTAAGGGGAATACACCTAAGAGAATAAGAAATGGATATTTATATATACTTGAGAAGTAATTATTTATTATAGCTATGAAAAGCTAGGGGGAAAAGTTCTATGGAAAAATATAGGATTATATCAAGAGAAGAAAATATTTCAACCTTTATACAAAGAAATGAATTAAAGAATATTAAACCAGCAGATAATATAAGTTTTCCAAGTAAAATATTAGATTATTCTGGTACCATTAATGAGGTTTCTTTTCCTCAACAGGGGATGTGTAGCCTTGTCACAGTAATTGAGGGAGATAAGGGAAAATTTCTTTTGAAAACTGCTAAAGGAGTGTATAGAGGAAAGGAATTATACGCTGAATTTTTAGCTATGAGGGCTTTAAAGGATACTAAGATTCCTGTTCCCTCAGTATATAACTTTTTCCAGCAGCAATGCTTATATTATCTTCTAAGGGAATATAGTGAAGGAACTCCTCTTAATATTTTATTTCAAAATAATAAAGATAAACATCAAAGGCTTCCAATGTTAATAGAGATGGGGAAGGCATTATCAGAAATTCATAACCAGTACAAAGATTGGGTTTCCTATGAAAGATTTATTGATGCACAAATATATTTTGCAGAGCAACACTATAAAAATAATACTATAGACCTTGAAGACTTTGTTTTTGAGGGACATAAGGAAGAGCCAAAAGCAGTATTGGAATGGTTGAAGGAGAATAAACCACATAAAGGTAAAGTGTGCTTAATTCACGGAGATTATAGACCAAAGAATATTCTATGGCATAACCATCAGATTTCTTCAATAATAGATTGGGCTTTTTGTGATATGGGAGATCCATATTATGATTTAGCTATTTTCAATGATTATTTCTTAGATGAAGATGAGAGACAAGCTTTTTAAAAAGCTTATGGCATAGAGGAGTTTGATGAAAAGAGGCTAAAATATTTTTGTAGAATGGCTCCATTTATAAATATTTGATATTGACAGGAAAAAATATCCATGCTATAGTATGAATGAATATTAAATTATTCATTCATACTATTTGAGGTTAATACCTCTACGAAATGTAACGGAGGCTAATAAAGTGGAAGATAAAAAAACTGAGATTTTTACTTGTGGGAAAGAGTTGTTCAGCACCAAAGGATTTAAAGATACCAATGTGTCTAACATTACAAAAATGGCCGGTATAGGCGTAGGCACGTTTTACAACTATTATCCCTCAAAAGAGAAGCTTTTTTTGGAGATTTTTTTAGAAGAAAACGCAAAGCTTAAAAGAAATATTATGGAATCCCTTGATCTTGACGAAGAGCCATTAAAGTTGATAAAGCAACTATTTGCGTTGAATATACAAGGCATGTACGCCAATCCTATACTGAAAGAATGGTATAACAGAGATGTTTTTGGAAAAATAGAGCAGCTTTATCGTGAGGAAAACGGAATCCATGCCGTTGATTTCTTATATGATAGCTTCGCGGAACTAGTGAAAAAATGGCAGGTCGAAGGGAAAATGAGGAACGATATTGATTGTGGACTTATTATGGCGTTTTTTACGGCACTTATCAATATTGATACGCACAAAGAAGAAATTGGGATTCACTACTTCCCGCAACTTTTGGATTACTTGGAAGAGTTTATAATGAAGGGGTTGATGGACTGCCCGGAATAGAATTCACAGAGGCAGTCTTTTTTTCTTCAATAATGAATGAATTATAAAATATTCATTCATGTGCTTGCATATAGATAATAATTCACATTAATCTTGACAAGCATAGGCTCACCGGATAGGTGAGTGAAAGGAGGGATTAGCAATGAGCGAAGACGTGGTTGCTCAGTCCATGAACTTTGGAATGGGAACTGAAATAACACATAGAGCTTTCGGCAAACATGCTAAAAAAGCACTAAGGGCTGTCAACGGTGAAGCCGTACGGTTGGAAAAAATATTGAGCCGATTTGCAGCTGAAAGTGAGATAAGCAGGATTAACGAATCCGCCGGCATTAAGTGCGAAAGACTTAGCGCTGACACATATGAGCTGCTATCGCTTGCTGCCCAATTCTCAAGTTGCTGTCAAGGCTTATTCGACGTCACCATTGGCCCATTGGTAAGCCTATGGGATTATAAGCATGCATCCGAAATCCCGGATGAAGCAAGGATAAGACAGGTTGTTCCTTTGGTGAACTATGCTGATTTGATATTGAATCCCTGCGAAAAGACCGCAGGACTTCAAAAATTGGAACAATCCATTGATTTGGGGAGTATAGGAAAAGGATTTGCCAGCGATAAGTTTTTAGAGATATTCAGAAAATACGGCGTTACATCAGCTTTTACGAATATTGGCGGGAATGTGGCTGCTTTGGGGACAAAGCCTGACGGCTCTCCGTGGTGTGTAGGCATCCGGCATCCCCGGCAGGAAAACCGCTTAATTGGAGCTGTATCGGTAGGTGATAAAGCAGTGGTTACATCAGGGGACTATCAGCGATACTTTGTTGATAGCAAAGGTAAAAGACACCATCATATTTTAGATCCGACCACAGGATATCCGTCTGAATCAGGATTGGTAAGTGTAACCATTGTTGCAGATAGCGCCACAGTTGCCGATGCATTGTCTACCATATTGTTTGTAGCTGGGATGAAAAAAGGAGTTGGGATTCTAAAAAATTTTCCTGAAGCCGAAGCTATTCTTGTGGATGACGACTTGATAGTTTACGTTACCCAAGGTCTGAAAGATTGCTTTCAGGCCAATGAGTATATAAAAGCAAAAATCTTGGATTTGAAAGGAGAAAATCAGAATGAAGAGAAAGGGGAAAAGTAAAATGCTAATAACAATTATAGTACTTGTAACTCTTGTTGCAGTGGGGTTAGGAGGTGCATTATTCTTTACTGAGGGGGAACGGCGTGAAGCCAAAAATCTTCCTATTAGCACTGTGGATTTCAAACAGTTAAATGATGGCACTTATATTGGGGAATACGAAGGCGGTATGTACAAATGGAGGGCTAATAAAGTTCAGATAAACGTATCTTCAAACCAAGTTATAGACATCAAGCTATTAGAGCATACGGAGAAGCGTACGCCTGAATTCACGGATGAATTGTTTGGCAGGGTAATCCAATCACAGTCCTTGCAGGTAGATACCATAAGCGGTGCGACTCTTACCTCTAAAGCCTGTCTCAAAGCAGTAGAAAATGCGCTTGACAAGGCACAAAAAAAATAACATGAGGATTGTGCGTGTTTTTCCAAGCGTAATCGAAAGGGTGATGATATGATTTTTTATTTTTCTGGAACAGGGAACTCGCTTTATGCTGCTAAAAATATTGCTCATAGTATTGGTGAAGACTTGATTTCAATATCTGTCGCTGAAAACAACGGGGATAAATTCATTGAATACAGTCTAAGGGACAATGAAATCATTGGATTTGTACATCCTGTTTATGCATGGGGTCCACCTAAAATTGTGCTTGAATTTATTGAGAAACTTAACCTGAACAATTATAGGAGAAACTATGTGTTTTCTGTTGTAACTTGTGGAGGTAACATTGGAAATACCATGAAAGTGATAGAAGACTGTTTGAAGAAAAAAAGCATAGTTTTGAGTAGCGGATTTTCCGTCAAAATGCCAAATAACTACATTATAATGGGAGACGTAGATTCAAAAGAAGTGGAGCAGAAAAAACTTGCTAAAGCGGAAGAAACCTTGGAATATATTATTCATGCTGTTGAACGAAAAATAAAGGGAGAATTTAGGATAGAAAAAGGCCCTCTGCCATGGCTCTTAACTGGAATTTTGAACCCTATGTTTGTCAAAAAAGCCATTGATACAGCAAAGTTTCATGTAGATGATACTTGTACCGGTTGTGGTACTTGTGAAAAAGTTTGTAATTGCAATAATATTAAAGTTCATGAGAGACCACAATGGGGGGCGCGTTGTACCCAATGTTCGGCATGTATCCATTATTGTCCATCAAAAGCAATCCAATATGGAAAAGAAACTGAAAAGAAAGGAAGATATACTAATCCAAGCATAAGCATTGATGAAATTTCAAAAGGGAAGTTATTGATATAAACAATCTTCCCATGTAGAGGTTAAACAATGTTTCTCTTAGACCTCTCACAAAAGGCTGTGATATGGAGCGATAGGGAATATTCCCGTATTTTATGGGCTTTTAGTGGATTAGGGTACAATTGGAACACCAGGGAATTTCCCCATCGTAGTAAACACAGCCCAATAGTCTAACTATTTTTTAAAAATACTTTATTTTATATTTGGAACACCATTTTCTTAAAATTTATTATATGGAAAAAGCCCTATGAAGAGGCGCTTTGAAGAAGCATATTATCTACATTATGCTCATTTTACGAATATGCTTTGCTTATTTACTTGCAGTTCCCGTGACGTCAGATGAATAGCTAATTCCTCAATTGAAGATAAGCTTGCCACGATACAAATCATGTACATTAGAGCAGCAACATTTATGTGGAGAAGAAGTATTGGAAATAAGAATAGAGTTATACCGGTAAATTTATTCCCGTAAGTGTGAAGCATTGCAAAGGTTTTGTATTTTATCAGAGCTACAACTATTGAAACAAACCTAACTATACCAATAAGAATAATACAGAGGACAATATGTGGTGTAAGATTAACTATAGGATAAAGTACAATGAATAATACACCTACCATTATCATATCTGCAATGGTGTCAAGCTTTGCTCCAAAGCTGCTTGTTGCTCCTGTCTTTCTAGCAATAAAGCCATCAATAATATCGCTTAAACCGCAAGAGATATAGATTATGTAAAAGAGCATACTCAATGGTTTAACAAAAAATAAAATTAGAGAAAGGAATATTCTACAAAAGGATATGCAATTGGGAATAACTTTCATCTCACTACCTCACTCATAATTAGAATATAAACAATGTAGATGCATTTTATTTGGAGGCTGAAGCCACATATAAAAAAACAACTATCCTTCAGTTTTCGCAGAAACTTGAAGATTACTTAAATAAGAATATTATTCAAAAAACTTATTATTGTATTGTAAGTATCAATATATAATAAATAAAAGGCGCTGTTAAAATAATGCTATCAAATCTATCTAAAACTCCACCATGTCCAGGAATGAGTTTCCCAAAATCTTTTATATTGTTAAAGCGCTTTATTAGAGAGGCTGTTAAATCGCCAAATTGAGATACTATTGAACCAATAGCACCTGCTATAACACAAATAATTATAAAGTTATTAATATTTACATTAGTGAAGCTTAGTACTACTAATCCATATAAATATGAAAACATGCTTGAACCAACTATTCCTGATACAAAGCCCTCAACAGACTTTTTGGGACTTACTATAGGTGCTAATTGGTGCTTTCCAAACCGCCTCCCAACTAAACATGCAAAGGTATCTGCGCTCCAAGCAATTACAAATACCAATCCTACGAGAATACTTCCATAAGAATTAAAATTAACAATTAGTAATATAAAGGAAAGCATGTAGGAAACATAGAAAAAACTTATAAAAGTTATAGTTGCATTTTTAATATTATCCTTTTTATAAAAAATAATGGAATAAAATATTAGAAATAATAAGAAGAAAAATATATAAGGCCCTAATCTTGAATTTAAATCTGAGATAATTGATACAAGATATATAATAGAAAATACTATTCCAATTGCCCCAAATTTCATATCAAATCCTTCAAATGATTTATAGAATTCAATCAAACCTATTACCATAAGTATGAAGACTGCACAACTAATTATAGCAGTGTTTTTGCTCATAATGATTGCTATTAAAATTGGCAACCCAATTATAGAACTTACTACCCGTTTTTTCATTGTAAGAACCCCCTAAAAAGTTGGATTTATTCATTGTATTCTTATCTTGTGACGCAAGACATAACAAGTATATATTTGAATTATATACCAGTTCACTACTAAATCACAATATATTACATATTTTAAGTTATATGCTCCTATTTTGGTTCGTTTAAAGTGCATTATAATATACAACTGTACATATATTTAATTATAGAATATAACCAAATGGAGTTCAGATATGTTACATAACCTTAATTTCTTCCTACTATATTGATTTAAGTTCAATATTGAAAATTCTTATATTATTTCAATGTTTAAGAGATGGTTTACCAATACCTTTAAAAAGAAAACAATAATTTGAAATAAACTCTAATTACACGAATTGGACAACCTATATTGTGTAATATAAAAGAAGATAGATAAAATTATTAATTATTTAAAGGGGGAGGCTTTTTATGAGTGGTCAGAACAGGCTAGAGCAACTTACGTCAGAAAAAACGGAGTTTAAAAGAGAAATTGGAGTATTTGGTGGAGTCAGCATAATTGGGGGTATTATGGTTGGCTCAGGTATTTTCTATCTAGGTTCATATGTAATTGAAAGAACTGGTATGAATTTAGGACTTTCACTTATCTGTTGGATTATCGGAGGCTTGATATCTTTAATGGGAGGTCTTTGCTATGCAGAACTTGGTGCTGCAATGCCTAGAGCCGGTGGAAGAGCACTTTACTTAAATGAAGCTTATCATCCTTCTGTAGGTTTCCTTGCAGGCTTTACAGATTGGCTCATTGGTGGACCAGGTTCTGTTGCAGCAATTGCAATAGCATTACCTACAGCTTTAAGATTCTTCATAGATATAAATGATATGGGAATAAAGGTTTTTGCCATAGTTCTAATCATCGGTTTAACTACTTATAATTGTTTTGGTGTTAAGTTAGCATCTATTCTGCAGAATGTTTCCATGGTTGCAAAGCTAATCCCAATTGGAATCATCATGTTTGCGGCATTATTCTTTGGAAAGATAACTCCAGATTTATCACTTGCATCAGCTACAGAAGCGGCTTCAACAGGCGGTGGAAACATCTTTACCATGATTGCTTTTGCAGTAGTTGCTTCCTTGTGGGCCTATGAAGGATGGACAAACTTAAATACTGTTGCAGAAGAGGTAAAGAATCCTAGAAAAAATTTACCTTTGGCTTTGATAGTAGGTATTGGCGGTATTACTATACTTTATACATTATTTAACTTTTCAATTTTTAAAGTACTTACCCATGAAGAAATTCAAACAATGATTACGGATGGAAACTTCTACTTAGGAACAGCTGTTGCACAGAAATTACTTGGAAGTGCTGGTGCTATTATTGTAACCATAGGAATGGTTCTTGCTATGTTTGGTTCATTAAATGGACTTATTATGGCTCAGCCTCGTATGTACTACGCAATGGCAGAGGAAGGGCATTTCTTTAAAAGCTATAGAAAACTACATTCAAAGTATAAGGTTCCTACAACAGCTATAATAGTACAGGGAATCATCTCTATAATACTGGTAATGATGCGTAATTTAGATCAATTGACTACCCTTGTAGTATTTACAGGTATGATATTTAATCTTCTTACTGTATTAGCAGTACCAATTTGTCGTAAGAAATTCCCAGAAATCGAAAGACCATATAAGGTATGGCTTTACCCAGTTTCTGTAATTATAACTGCGGTAATTTTCTTAGGACTAGTAATCAATACCTTCTTTGATGATCCAGCTAGTGCAATTATAGGATTTGTAGTTCCTATTATAGGTATATTTTTCTATATGTATTTTGATAAGAAGCTTAAGCAAGAGAACATATAACTATTTTTGTGGTCATTTGTAGTGACGGAATGGAGGTTAAAATGAAAACCATATTATATAATGGAAAAGTTTATTTGGAAAGAGAGCATTTTGCGGAGGCTGTGCTTGTAGAAGATGGGATAATTACAAAAGTTGGTATCGATAAAGATATATTATCTATTGCAGGACAGGACTGTGAGAAAATTGATTGTAATGGAAAAACTGTAATTCCAGGACTTAATGATTCTCACATGCATTTGCTTATGTTTGGAGATTCCATAACACAGGTATCAATAGATAATTGTACATCAATTGATGATTTGATAATCCGTTGTAAAAAATTCATGGTGGAATATCCTAAAAAAGTTAAAGATGGTATTCATACAATTGGGTGGAATCAAGATTTATTTATAGATGAAAAACGAAATCCTAATAGATTTGATTTAGATAAAATATCTACAGACATACCTATTATTTTGGAACGTGTGTGCGGACATATTCTTTCTACTAACACTAAAACAATTGAAATCCTTGGAATTGATGGCAACTCTCCTCAGTGGGAAGGGGGAACCTTTGAAATAGGAAAAGATGGATATCCTAATGGAGTTTTCACTGAAAATGCCTGCAATTATGTAAAGAAAGTAATTCCTGAATTTACAGTAGAGGAAAGAGAAGAAATGATTGTAAAAAGTATGGAATATGCAGTGGCTCATGGAATTACAAGTGTACAGAGTAATGATATAGGAACTGCTGTACTTGATGTACCTACTTATTTTAAAATGTTCCATAGAGTTTTTGATGGTGGAAGAGGATTAATTCGATATAGACATCAGGTATGCTTTAATAGCTTAGAGGATTTTAAACATTATATAGAAGATGGTGAATTTGCCAGGGGCAAATATCCTGAGGATTCATGGCTCACACTGGGTCCTTTAAAGCTCTTTAAGGATGGTAGCTTAGGTGGAAGAACTGCTATGATGAGGCATGAATATTTTGATGAAAAGGGCAATTACGGCATTGAATGGATTAGTAATGATGAAATGGAAAAATACTGTGAGCTAGCACTTAAGGCAGGAATGCAGGTGGTAACTCATGTTATTGGAGATGCAGCCATTGAGCAGACCATTAATTGTTATGAAAAGGCATTTATTAATGGTAAAAATGCTTTGAGACATGCCTTAGTACACTGCCAGATTACAGACAAGGCCATGTTAGAAAGAATTGCACGATTAGAAATTCCAGCTATGTATCAGCCAATTTTTCTAGATTATGATATGCATGTGGTTGAAGACAGATGTGGGAAAGAAATTTCATCTACATCCTACGCCTTTAAGACCTTACAAGATCTAGGTGGGCATGTTTCCTATGGAACAGACTGTCCTGTAGAATCATTAAATCCATTTCCTAATATTTATAGTGCGGTTACACGTAAGGATTCAAAAGGATTTCCAGAAGGAGGCTTTTATCCTCAGGAATGTGTTGATGTATATACTGCAATAGATTCCTATACCATGGGAAGTGCATATGTGGAATTTATGGAAAATAAGAAAGGTAGAATAAAAGAAGGCTATTATGCTGATATGGTTATTCTAGATAAGGACATATTTACTATTGATCCTATGGAAATACGAAATATATCACCTGTATTAACCATGGTAGGCGGGAAGGTTGTTTATAAAAAAGACTTTGCTTTAATATAATGTTGATAACGAACTATATATTATTACTCACAAACCGTTTCGAAACCTTGATTTACTAAGGCCCTATTCAAGCAAAAAGCTAAAATACAACAACTCGTTTCTCTCGAACAAGTTGTATTTCTTAACGCTTTTCACTTTCATATGGCCTAAGTAAATCTAATCTTCCTGCAAATGGTTGCTTCGTAATAATATATAGTTCTAAAATCAATAATCGTTTAAAGTAAAGCTATAAAAAATAATTAACAAAGAAATGGCCCATTAAGTAACTTCAGTTGGGTCATTTTAATGTTATAATGAGATTCATATATTAATTGACATTGTCATAAGGCAGTAAACATAAGAGATATAAATAGACTATCTGAGGAGTAAATATATGTGTGCAGATATATTAATTAAAAACGGAAAATGTATGGTAATGAGAAATAATGAGATTTTAGATTGGATTGCTGTTGAGGATGGAAAGATAATTGCTACGGGGAAACACTCTGAGTATAAGGAATTTGTTAATGATAATACCGTAGTAATAGACGCAAAGGGAAATACAGTGCTTCCAGGATTTATTGACAGCCATTTTCATGTGGTACTGACAGCATTAAATGTAGCAAGCCTTGATTTGAGCAAAGCAAGAGATTTTAATGATATAGGAGAAATGATTAAAGAAGCGGCAATGAAAGCTCCGGGAAAGCCTATCCGTGGAATTCACCTAGAGGTGGAGAAGCTTAAGGAAAAGGAATTTCCAAATAGAACTATACTAGATAAGTATTGTAGTAATGCTCCAGTTTCCCTTCACTCTGCTGATTATCAGGTGAGTATACTTAATACTTACGCCATGCTATATTTTAAAATTCCCTTTACAACAGCAGGACTTGAGATTGATGAAAAACAAATGCCTAATGGTATTTTTAAAAAACAGGCAAATGCTATTTTGTTCTCCAATATCTTGAAGGATGTCAATGATCAGTATAGAAAAGATGTGGTTTTAAATATTATTAATAAATTGCTTTCCAATGGGATTACAACGGTGAATGCTATGGAAGGTGGGAGAATGTGTGGCGGAATGGACATTGACCATGATGCAGAATTCATTTATAAATATGGCAAAGAATTTCCTATTGATATGGAACTCTTCTATCCAACCATGGATATAGACAAGATTATGGACATGGGACTTAAACGAATAGGTGGAGTGCTTTATCTTGACGGAACCCTAGGTGAAAGAACAGCAGCATTATCTTTTGACTATGCCGATGCACCTAGAACCAATGGAATTCTTTGTATGGATCAGGAGGATATAAATGAATTTGTATTGAACTGTTATAAAAATAGATTGCAATTATCACTTTTTACCCTAGGAGATAGAGCGGTTGAAGCTGCTCTCACTGCACATGAGTATGCATTGCAGCATACAGGCATTACAGGACTTAGGCATAGACTAGAACATGTGGAATTGGTCAGCAAGGAGCAGATGCTCAGAGCAGATAAAATGGGAATAATTTTTTCAATGCAGCCATCCTATGAAACCTATTGGGGTGGTAAGGGGAAAATGTATGAGCAAAGACTGGGTGATAAACATATACGTACTAATCCACTAAGAGAAATTACAGACAGTGGTGTAGTTATATGTGGAGGCTCTGACAGCGATGTTACGGAGCCAAGACCTATCCTTGGAATTCATTCTGCTGTTAATCATCCGGTTAAAGAGCATAAAGTAGATGTTTATGAGGCAATAAAGATGTTTACCTGCAATGGTGCATATGCTATATTTGAGGAAAATAAAAAGGGAACATTGGAAGTAGGAAAGGTGGCGGATATTATTATCTTGGATAGAGATATTTTATCGGTACCATCAGAGGATATACACAAACTAAATGTTTTGGTCACCATAAAATCCGGCGAGTTATTGTATAATGTGTTGTAATTTATTGATTACTATTAAATGTGGGCATGGGTGAAGAAAATGTTGAATATTTGTTTTTTAGGTAAATTGAAATTTGAATATGAAGGTCATGACATTACTGAAAAGGTAGGGATTAAGACTGCCGCATTGGTGGCTTTACTTATGCTACAGCAGAACAGGGATATCAGCAGAGAAAAGGTGATTACATATCTTTGGCCTGATAGTAATGAGGAAGCAGCCAAATATAATTTAAGATATAATCTATGGCTTTTAAAAAAAATCATCCCACCTGATTTAAAGGGGGAGCAGTTTCTAAGAATTAATAAGGATTATTGTGGTATCAACTTTGAATATAACTTTAGATGCGATATTTTGAATGCTATTAATTTTGACCCAAATAAAAGTTACCGAATAGAAGAGTTGCTAGAACTTAAAATCATTTTTGCAGGAGACTTTTTTGAAGGTCATTATTTTAATAACTGTGATGAGTTCAACGAGATGATTATTTTTGAAAGAAACAATTTTGAAAATCGTAAAATTAAGGTTTTTAGAAAATTGGCTGAACTATATGAAGAAGAGGAAAATTATGACGCCTGCTTGGAGGTCATAAATGAGATTCTAAATATTGAGCCTTATGATGAAAATTTGGCCATGAAAGTGATGTCCCTATATATATGTTGCGAGAACAGAGGCGGTGCAATAAAATTTTATAAGAGCTTTTGCAATAAATTAATTTGCAGTTTAGGAATACAACCTTCAGAATTGCTGCAAAACAAGTACAATGAAATAAAAAGTAATAGTACTTTAGAAACTGAAAAATTGGATAGTGAGAAAACAAGATTATACAGTAACATAACTGGAGATATGAAGACTATTAAAATCGACACTTCAGGTATTAAAGCTATTGAATATTTTTGGATTGCGGGCACCATAGATGAAATTATTAAAAGTGGTTTATTTGAGGGCGAAGATATTCTTAGCAAAAATGAGATAGCAGATCTTGCGTACATAATGCCCTATATTGCGGCATACAGTAATATTGATTATGATAGAAGTGTGGTGGTACCACCAGTAAGAATTATAAAGGCTTTCATTAAATTGATACAGAATATATGTAATAAGTACATTTTGTATATAAAAGTTCACAAGGTGGATAATATGGACAATGTTTCTTTAGCTGTACTAGAGCAGTTAAAGATGATTAATATTGAGAATTTATTTATAGAGGTTTAAATAGTAATTAAACTTATGGCTGTTTTGTATAGGGAGTACAATGGAATAGAAAACTATAATTGAGCTGCTTTATTAAAGCTAGGTATTATGCCTAGCTTTTTTATATACCATGGGATTGTATTTATGGAGCTTATATATAACATGTTTTGATGAAAGAGGAGTGGAAACTAGTGAAGTGATCTATTGATAATAGAGATGGACTAATAAGGGCTTCTTAAACTTGCTACTAATTACCTAAGTTTTGTTTGTACAAAACTTAGGTAATTAAGCATAATACAACCAATAGCTATTTTAAAATATTACAGAATATCTTGTAAGGAGTATTGGCTGACTTCATTAATGAAAGAATTTATAGCAGTTCCTAAAATAGATTTTAGTTTGCATTTTGAATTGTATGTGCACGAGTGCTTTGCACTAGAAAAACATTCCGATATATTTAAACTATCTTCAGTAATAACTAAAATTTTACCAAGATTAATATCTTTTGGATCCATTCCGAGTTTAAGTCCTCCATTCCTTCCTTTGGTGGATATGACATATTCTGTTTTACCTAATCTATGAACAATTTTTTTTAAGTGGTGTTCTGATATTTCAAGATTACATGCTAATTCTTCAACTGTACATAATTTATACTGATTTTCGGCCAAATAAATTAAAATTCTAAAAGCATAATCTGAAAACTTAGATAAATTCACATCTCCACATCCTTTCTAAAGTTTTATTATAATCTATTATACCAAAAAAGAAAATTATTGAAAATAAAATGTGTATTTATATTGCACATTAAAAAAACGTGTGATAACATTAAAGTGTATTTAGAATACACTTTAAAGATTATACATATAAAGAAAATTATAATTAATGTTGAAAATAAGTTTATGGTATGTGCGCTAATATTTTTATCAAAAAATAAAACATAGCATATTAAATATTTATAGATAGGAGAATAGCGATGAATAGTATTTTATTAAAAGTTTGTGATTTAAGCATAGAAGCAGATGATAAAGAAATATTAAAGGGATTAAATCTTGAAATTAATAAAGGTGAAGTTCATGTAATAATGGGACCTAATGGGGCAGGAAAGTCTACTCTTGCAAATGCTTTAATGAATAACCCGAGATACAAAAGACTTCATGGGGATATAGAATTTGAAGGAGAAAATATTAACGATTTTAAAACTGATGAAAGAGCTAAAAAAGGATTGTTTCTATCATTCCAATATCCAGAAGAAATTCCAGGGATAACTGTAGAAAACTTTTTAAAGTATGCAAAGAGAGCAAGTGATGGAACCATATTAAAACATTTTAAGTTTGATATAGACTTAAAGAAAAATATGAAAGAACTAAAAATGGATGAGAGCTATGCAAGTAGATATTTAAACGTAGGATTCTCAGGTGGAGAAAAAAAGAAAAATGAAATATTGCAAATGCTCACATTAAATCCAAAGTTAGCTATATTAGATGAATCTGATTCGGGATTAGATGTTGATGCTATAAGAATCGTATCAAAAGGAATAAAAATGTTTTCTAATGAAAACAATGGTGTATTGATTATAACTCATAATACCAAGATATTAGAAATTTTAAAGCCAGATTATGTCCATGTCTTAGTTGATGGAAGAATAGTTAAAACTGGAGATGGAAGTTTAGCTAAGGAAATTGAAGAAAAAGGATATGAATCTTTTAAAGAAAATCTGGCTATATAAAGGCGGTGAACTTAAATGGAAAATAAGAAGAAAACTTATATAGATGAAATGGACAGAGGGATATATGATGTTAAAAATGAAGATAGTTTTAGCTTTAAATCTGAAAAGGGATTGACAAAAGAAATAATAGAAACTATTTCAGAAGAGAAAAAAGAAGTTAAATGGATGAGAGATTTTAGATTAAAATCTTTAGAAATATATAATAAGTTAAAAATGCCAACATGGGGGCCATCTTTAGAAGGTCTTGACATGGATAACATTGTAACATATGTACGACCGAAAAGTAACTTAGTAGGTTCTTGGAATGAAGTTCCTGAGGATATAAAGAAAACTTTTGATCTTTTAGGAATTCCAGAAGCAGAAAAAAAATCACTTGCAGGAGTTGGAGCCCAATATGATTCAGAAGTAGTTTACCATAGTATAAAAGAAGATTTAGTAAAACAAGGCGTTATTTATACAGATATGGAAACTGCACTTAGAGAACATGAAGATCTAGTTAAAGAATATTTCATGAAATGTGTTACACCAAATGATCATAAATTCGTGGCACTTCATGGAGCAGTTTGGTCAGGAGGATCATTTGTGTATGTGCCTAAAGGCGTTAATGTAGATATACCACTTCAATCATATTTCAGATTAAATTCTCCTGGTGCAGGACAATTTGAACATACATTAATAATAGTAGATGAAGGAGCAAGGCTTCATTTTATTGAAGGCTGTTCAGCACCTAAATACAGCGTAACAAATTTACATGCAGGCTGTGTTGAACTTTATGTTAAGGAAGGAGCAACCCTTAGATACAGCACTATAGAAAATTGGTCAAAAAATATGTTGAATTTAAATACTAAGAGAGCAATAGTTGAAAAAAATGGAACTATTGAATGGGTATCAGGTTCTTTTGGATCACAAATATCAATGTTATATCCAATGAGTATATTAAAAGGAGAAGGTGCCAGAGCTGAATTTACAGGAGTATCTTTTGCAGGAAAAGGACAAAATCTAGATACAGGGGCAAAGGTAATACATGCTGCACCTAATACTTCATCTACAATAAACTCAAAGTCTATTTCTAAAAATGGAGGAACGGCTACTTACAGAGGCGTATTAAAAGTAAATGATAATGCCTACAATTCAAAGTCTATGGTTTCATGTGAATCATTAATGTTAGATAATGATTCAAGATCTGATACTATCCCAGTTATAGATTTATTAAATGATGATGTTGAAATTGGACATGAAGCTAAAATTGGTAAGATAAGCGATGAGTCTATTTTTTATCTAATGACTAGAGGTATAAGTGAGGAAGAAGCAAAATCAATGATAGTAAGAGGCTTTGTAGAACCAATATCAAAGGAGTTACCATTGGAATATGCAGTAGAAATGAATAATCTAATAAACTTGGAGCTAGAAGGAAGCATAGGGTAGGTGAAATTAATGAATTCTATACAATTTAATAACTTAAATAAAACTCCAGTAAGAACAAAAAATTGGCTTAATATTAATGATATAAGTCTTGGGAACTTAGACATTGAAGAAATTAAAGAATTTAGTAATATTAAAATTACCAGTGATGTTGATGGAATTGATATTCGAAAGCTTGAAAATGATAAAATATTACCTTTTCATAAGAAATTTATATATGGAGTTAGTGAAGATTTAGTTAGTCAAGGTAAGGAAAATTTCAATGAAGGATATTTGATAACTATAGGAAAATATGTAGATGAAGACAAGCCGATAATTATAGAATTTGATTTTGATAAAGATAATAGAACTTTAATTGATAATTTAATAATAGTTGGTGAAGAAAACTCAAAAGCAACTATTATAGTAAAATATAAAGCTTTAGATGATTCAAAGGGATATCACAATGGTATTTGCACTATATATTCAAAGAAAAACAGTGAAATTAAACTTGTAAAGATAAATTTATTAAATGATAATATAATACACTTTGATTCTAATGTTTCAGATATTGAAGATGGAGGAAAAGTTAATTTCATATCTGTAGATCTTGGTGGAAAATATAGTATTTATAATTATCATGGAGATTTAATAGGAGAAAAATCTTCTTCTGATATAAATTCTATGTATTTAGGTAACAAAAATAAGCTTATAGATATTAATTATATTAGTACACATAAAGGTAAAGGCAGCAAATCAAACATAAATGTTAAGGGAGCGCTTCAGGATGAAGCTAGAAAAACCTTTAAAGGAACAATAGATTTTAAAAAAGGTGCAGCAAAAAGTGTTGGAGTAGAAGATGAATATTGTATGCTGCTTTCGAAGGATGCTAGAGCAAAAGCAATGCCAATACTATTATGTGGCGAAGATGATGTTTCAGGAGAACATTCAGCTTCTTCAGGAAGAATAGATGAAAATAAATTGTTTTATTTAATGTCCAGAGGGCTAAGTTATGATGAAGCAAAAATTATAATTGTAAGAGCTGCATTTAATCCAATTATAGACGGTATTAATAATACAGAAATTATAGAAGAAATATTAGAGCTGGTAAACAGGAGATTAAAAAATGAATAAGGTAAATTTCTCAGAAGATTTTTCTGTTTTAAAAGCTGATGAAGATGGGAAAAGATTAGTTTATTTAGATAGTGCAGCAACAACCCAAAAGCCAGTTCAAGTTTTGAAAGACATTGAAAATTATTATAGAGTTAATAATGCTAATCCTCATAGAGGGGCATATAAACTCAGCATAGATGCAACACAAGCATATGATGATGCAAGAGAAAAGGTAAGAAACTTTATAGATGCAGAATTTTCAAAGGAAATTATTTTTACAAAAAATGCAACAGAAGGTTTAAATCTTCTTGCAACATCATATGGCATGGAAAATATAAATGAAGGTGATGAGATTGTCATTTCAATTGCAGAACATCATTCAAATCTCATTCCGTGGCAAATTGTAGCAAGAGTAAGAAAAGCTATTTTAAAATATATGTATGTAAATGAAAATGGTGAAATTCCACCTGAAGAAATCAAAAGCAAAATAACTGAAAAAACTAAATTAGTCAGCATAACTCATGTTTCAAATGCACTTGGTACAATAAATCCAGTAAAAGAAATTATAAATTATGCTCATTCTAAAGGTGCAAAAGTTATTGTAGATGGCTGTCAAAGTGTACCTCATATGAGGGTAAGTGTAAGAGATTTAGATGCAGATTTCTTAGTTTTTTCTGGACATAAACTTTTAGGTCCAATGGGAATAGGAGTAGTATATGGTAAGAAAGAATTATTAGAAAGCATGCCTCCATATATAGTAGGAGGAGATATGATTGAATATGTTTATGAACAAAGTGCAACCTTTGCAGAATTACCATCTAAATTTGAAGGTGGAACTCAAAACGTAGAAGGAGCTGTAGGACTTGGATCAGCTATTGATTATTTAGAGAAAATAGGCCTAGATAACATCGATAAAATAGAAAAAGAACTTTTGGCATATGCTGTAGATAAGTTAAAGGAATTGCCTTACGTAAAGATATACGGACCTAAGGATATAGAACATAGAGGTGGAGTGATTTCTTTTGATATAGAAGGGGTTCATCCTCATGATGTTGCCACAGTTTTTGATACCTTTGGAGTAGCTATAAGATCAGGTAATCACTGTGCACAGCCTCTAATGAGATATATGGGGATTAATGCAACCTGCCGTGCTAGTTTCTATTTATATAATACTAAAGAAGATGTAGATAAATTAATTGATGCAATAAAAAAAACATATGAAATGTTTTTAAAGTGGAGGTGATTAGCATGGATTTAAATTCAATATATACAGAATTAATTATGGAGCATAGTACATCAAAGCACAATAAAAGAACATTGGAAAGTCCAGATATTAAAGAAAAAGGGCATAATCCAAGTTGTGGAGATGAAATAACCTTAGAGCTCAAAGTAAACAATGATGTTATTGAAGATTTAGCTTTTACAGGACAAGGTTGCGCTATATCACAGGCATCTACGTCAATAATGATAGATTTAATTAAAGGAAAAACTATAAAAGAAGCCTTAAATCTAACTGAAACTTTTATTGGAATGATTAAAAGAGAAATAAAAGATGATGAAGAATTATATGCATTAGAAGATGCTATGGCTTTTAAGAATATTTCAAACATGCCTGCGAGAGTAAAATGTGCAGTTTTATCTTGGCATGCATTAAAAGAAGCAATGGGAAAAATAGAAGTCAAAAGTAAAAATTAAACTTATAAGGCGATCTGCCAATATTTAACCTTACATTAGCCTAATAAATAAGAAATGCTTAGTGATGGTTACATTAAGAATTATTGGAACAAATATTTTCCTCTAGGGATATTGAATTAATTATTAGAAAAAGCACAACTTGAGTGCTTTTTTCTTTTGCTTCCTACATACATTATACCATAAAATTGGTATTTTTACCAGTCTTATACTTAGTTTGACTATGGTATATAATGTTAGAATAATATATGCATATGTTAATAAAAAAGTTAAAAGGAGACTTATATTTAAAAATTATATACCATTTAATTCATTAAGTTTAAAGAGCGAGCTATTTTATGATTAAATATATTTCACAATCAACAGATTTAATATGAGGGCAAGCTTGTATTTCAATGTTAGGCAATATTAGCATAGAAGAAGCGATAAACAAAATGGGTACAGATGGTTCAACAGAGCCTATTGATATTATAAATGGCTTAAAAGCATGTGGAGTTGATTATCTGCATATGGCTAAAATTGATGGTAAATGGATGATAGTAAATGTACTTTGGAATTATAACAATAAAGAATAATTTAAGGGGGGCTATGTATGGATAATATTAAACTTTCAACAAAGGAAATACTAGTAAATCTGGATTTTGCTTATGAACTTCATGAGTTCCAGATGAATAGATTAGAGAGAATTATTACTTCTTTAAGAGAGAGATATGGGGAAGATGTTTTTGAAGTAGTTAAAGACATGGAAGTAAATTATAGGGAACTTCTTAAATGGTATTTGCGTCATACATTTGATGTAGTAAACGCAATGAAGGATAGATTTGGTGATGAAGTACTTAGCATTATTCATCAAACTGAGATTGATGACGTAGTTAAAGAAGGAAATAACTTTGCAAAAAAATGTGGACAAAATACCTTAAAAGATATTATTCCATTGTTTGGGGAAAGAAACTTGGTAAAGGAAGAAAGTAACGAAAAGGGATTGTTATTTAGACAGGTAAATGGATGTCCAATGAGCAGGATATCTAGAGAAGAAGGTTTAGAAGAAGTAATGTGCAAACTTCATTGCAGCGTAGATCCTTACCTTGTGAAAGGTTTCAATGAAAACCTTGCATGTGAAGTTAGAAAATCTCACCTCTTTGGAGATGAGATTTGCGAGTGGTATATCTATGAGAAATGATAATCTTGTAAAATCAACACTATTCTTAAGTAAGTGTAATAATTAAATCACTCATAAATATGATATGTAAATAAAATTGTTTAAATTTCAAAAGTCTACGTTATAATAGTTACGGAGAACCATATCATAAACAAATCAGAGTTTCAAAAAAATAACTTCCCATTATTCATATAATCTTAAAAAAGAGAGTGTAAATAGATTAATTAAATAATCTATTTACACTCTTTTTCTAATAAATTAAATTATCTTTCCAAACTCACTTTTATCACTTTCCAAAAAGTTCTCTAACCTGTTCCTTAAATTCACCATCCACTCAGGTTCATTTTCCCATTTTTCTTCTACAGAGAGAAGCATACGTACATATCCATATAAATTAGCATATCTTCTGAAAATAGGTAATAATTTAAGCATGTCATCAGAAATATCATACTCTGAGTGATAGCCCTTAATAAATTCATTTACGAAAGATTCTACTTGTTCTTCTGGAAGATCCTCTTTTATGCTGTCTAGTGCTTGACCCATGTCTATTGCATACCAATGATACATAGAATCATCAAAGTCTATAGGATTATAGGTATTTGTAATTTCATCATAAAATAGGTTGTCAGTTTCAAAGTCATAATGGATAAGTCCAAAGTTCTCCTTTGTAGCAGGTAGTTTTGTAAAATACTCTTTAAGTATAGATAGCTCGTTTTTAGCAGCGCTTTCCTCTGGAAAATTTGATAATACATCTTCCATCCAGTCCATTGTTTCTTTCCAGTCTTTTCGTTTATTATTTAATGGTGTATACTCACTACTTAGCTTATGCAATTTTCCTAAGGCTTTACCATAACCAAAGATGTGTTCATGAGTAATATTCATATTAGATATTTGTTTACCAGGCACTCTCTTAAAGGCAACAGCGTAATAAGTTCCCCAAGGTGTATTTGCCACTTCAACCTCATTACCAGCTTTAGATGGTATAGTTTCTACGGCAGGGTAGCCATTGTCTCTTAAAAATCTTAAAAAGTGGAGCTCGGCAAGAATGCTTTCCATAGATTTTTCTACGGCAGGGGCAAATCTAAGAAAAAAGGTATCCCCTTTATTTTGACACAAGTAAATTGCATTGGAGGAAATCCTATAGGAATTTAATAAATCAGCATCTTCATTATCATTTTCCCAATTACTGAGTATCATATGAGCTAAATCCTTATTATTAAACAAATATTTTAATTTTAACATTCAACATAACCTCTTTTCGCATTTCTTTTATTCAATCTGTTAAGCCTGCTATTATCATAGCTTTTTCTATTATCCTTTAGAGTTTTTAATTCTTTCAATTGGCTTTTGTAGCTATTGAATCTTTCAATACTTAATCTTCCATCTTCAATAGCAGCTTTAATTGCACATCCACCTTCTTTATCATGTTTACAATCTCTATATCTACATTGATCTATCAAAGAGTGGATATCTTGAAAGCTTTCTGAAAGTATATCTTCATCAGCCCATAACTGCAGTTCTCTAACACCAGGAGTATCTATAACTGTACACCCTGAACTATGCTGTAAAAGCTGAGAAGTGGTGGTAGTATGTCGACCTTTCCCATTAGAACTGCTTATAGTATTTGTTTTTTGTATTTCATCACCAAAAATATAATTAATAATTGTAGACTTACCTACTCCAGAAGAACCAAGAAATACTATGGTTTCCTTACGACACAAAAATTTATCAAAGATATTCATATTGATATCATTTAATACACTTATGGAATAAACAGCTATGCCCTTAGCAATATTATCTATTTTCTCTATATAATCATCTATGTTATTACAAAGGTCACATTTATTTAAGAGTATAACAGGTGTTGCTCTACTACTGTGAACTAAGGTAATATATCTTTCAATTCGTCCTATATTAAAATTATCATCTAGACCACTTACAATAAATGCAGTATCTATATTTGAACCTATAATTTGTTCTTCTATATTTCCTCCAACCAGTACACCATTTTTCATTTTTCTTCCACCAGATATAGTAAGTTTACGAGCAAAATAACTTTTTCTTGGTAATACAGCATATATAATGGCTTCAGTACCATCAATTATTTTAATCGCAACCCAATCACCAACAGCAGGGTAATCTTTTTTTACATCTGCATTATACATAAACTTACCGCTCAATTTACCATTGAAACGTCCACTTTCAGAGCATACCACATAGTTCCCTTTATGCTGAGTTGTAACTCTTGCAGCACAGAACCCTTTCTCTAAATATGGCTTAAAATTCTCTTCGAAATATTCATTCCATCCTAACTTTTCTAAACTCATAAAGTCTCCTTTTCTGTTGTAGGTCTTAAACCTACTAAAATTTCAAGCTTAATGTGAGTTTCAAATAAAGTTACTATGAAGTTTTAAATAAATTAGCATAAAAGATATTTACATAAAGCTTTGTTTTAAATAGTAGTTCATTATCAATACTATATTAAAACAAAGACTTACATAAAAAAGTATATAAAAATGCCACAGCAAGATTAACCTACTGTGGCATACATAATATTTGAGCATAAAAAATACACGCTAACCTGTACCGTGAATTTTAATACTAACTATTAAGGCTGAAAGGTTAAATTAAAGTTGTTCAAAGGGATAACAAATAAAGAGTATTTTTATGTACCCTTAAAAAATCCACTTGAACCTATATGCAATTATTTCAAAATCACCTCATAGAACTTTTGCATAAAAACAATTCACTCCCTTCGCCTAAAATTTACTATTAAGCTTTATACATAATATACCATAGTGCTACTAAAAATACAATAATTTCTATAAATCATATATATTTATAACATGACATATTTAGGATAGAGTTCCTAAAGACAGCTTGGTATAAGTCAAGTAGCTAATTAATATTTTAATAAAGGAGGCAATAATTAATGAAGAATTTCATTGAGATAGATTTAAAACAATTAGATGAGGTTATTAGAGAATGGATGCATTCAGAAATGTAATATATATTGTTACACTTGTAACATTATAATGCTATAGGTATAATTTAAATAATAATATATATATTTACATATAAATATAATTTTTGTTAAAATAAATTGATTTCAAGATAAAATATAAATAAAACAAATTTAAAACAAAAATAAGGAAAATACAAAATAAATGGAGAAATAAATTATGAAGAAAAAATGGATTAGTATTACTGCGGCTATAATAGTTGTTATGAGTATAGGCATTTTCACATATAAAAATTATATAAAGAATAATGATACAAAAGATATTACCATAAATGAAAAAAATAAATATGATGCATCGAAAGAAATAAAAGATGCATTAAAGTTATTAAGTAGTAATAAAAAAGCAGAGATTATAACCAATGTGAAACCTTCATCTAATATAGTCGCTTTATCATTTGAGGGGATGACCGATGCTGCCACTATGAAGAAAATAATGGATTTATTGGATGAATATCGAATAAAGACAACTTTTTTTATTCCTGGTGTTAAAGCAGGGGAAGATCCTACTACAATACAAAATATTAAAAAAGCTGGTCATGAAATAGGAAGTGAAACTCTTTCAGATACTAAATATATGGAAAAGCTATCTCAGAAGGATTTAGTTACTGATTTTTGTCGTGCTAATAAAATATTAGAAACTATAATTAAGGAGAAATCAACTTTATTAAAGTGTAAGTCTACTACTTATACCAATGAAGTTCTAGCTGCAGCTTATGCTTCAGGAAATAAGTATGTGGTGCATAGTGACCACTATCTTAGTTATCAAAGCTTTAAGGAATATGAACAGGTTCAGGGGTATGTAAATAAGTTAGGTAAAGGAACTATCATTTCTATTAAAGTTAATGGTGTCCTTGATGATTTTGAATATGATATTGAAAAGAAAGAAGAAAAACCTGCAATAGATAAGCAGGCAAGCATAGAGGAAGTCACTAATGAAGAAAAAGAAGATATAACGGTTGTTAAAACAGTAGAATGGCTATTAAAGGCTATAGGTGAACAGAAGAAGTCGGTTGTGCAAGTAAGCGAATTAATAGGTATGGCTTCTATAGACGATACACTATCACCTGATAATATATCAAATAAAGAAGAGATCTATATAGATGAGAATCCTAAGAAGCAAAATAATAGTTCTCAGGGAGCCGATAAGGAGAAGAATCCTATAGATTTAGTGAATTTTAAGGAATTAATAAAGAAAAATAATGGTGAAAGGGAACCTGTAGTTTCCGAATTTTATACTACAAAGAGGGTCTTGTCATATACATTTAGAGGTATAAGCAATGAAGCTGTATTAAATGAAGTTTTATTATCATTAGATAAAGTAAATGCAAAAGGAACCTTCTTTGCTACAAAGGATGAAATAGAAAAATATCCAGATAGAATTGCTAAGATACTAAATGCTGGTCACGAAATTGGCAATGGAGGCATAACAAGTAGTTCAGAGCTATTAAATAAATCTACGGAAGAAATATGTAAAGAAATATATGAAGTAGATCAATTGTTAAGGAAGCAAGGAATAAATACAAATACATATATGCCAGGCTATGGCTATATAGATGGAGAGATTCAAGAGGCCTTATCTGTAATTAATAGAATGGAAAATAATAAAAACTATGAGTTAATTACCTATTCTAAAGCACCTATTAATCATAAGTATAAAAATATGAGTGCAGAAGAAATTGTATCTGACTATTTCAATGTAAATATCTATATGTCATTAAGAAAAGGAGAGATTGTTTACTTTAGATTAGATACAGATTTATTTAAAGATAGCAACACTGTAGGAAAAATAATTGAATTAGTTACTAAAAATTATGTACAAAATGGATATGTAAATAAGTATAATAAGTCATTAGAATCCTACGATCTAGCTCAAAAGCCACTTAACTATTCCGTTGTAACTTTAGGTGAAATACAAAGTACCATAGAAGCAGGTACTCAATTAGGTAGATATAGTCTGCAGAGAAATAGTAGTAATTTATTAAGTAGAAGAACTTACGAAGACGCGCTATCTGTAATGAAGACTAATTACATTGGAAATAAAAATGTAGATTTAAGTGATTTAAGTGAAGAAGAACAGCAGGTACTGGATAAAACAGGGACAGTTGATACCAATGGAGAAAATGTAGTTTTCTTTACCTTTGATGATTGGGGAGGAGATCCTGTTGTTAATGGAATATTAGATGTATTTAACAAGCATAAAGTAAAGGGAAGTTTCTTTGTAATATCAAAATACACTGATATTAATAGTGGTGTATCCAATGTTAATCCAAATCTACTTAGAACTATTGCAATTTATGGTCATGATATTGGAAGTCACAATTATAATCATGAAACGTTAGATGCTAGTAAGGATGAATTGAAGGGTTCATTAGGTAAGTCCTATGATGTGATGGCTAATGTTATAGGTGATTTAAATTCTTTAAGAGCATATTTTAGACCACCAACTCTACATGTGAAAAAAGCAGGATTGGAAGAAGTTTTTGAAAGTGGATTTAAATATTCTATTAGTGGAAATCTTTCTACTCATGATTATGAAAGTACATCTGCACAAGAAATTGTTGATTCCATAGAAGAAAGCTTGATTAAAGGCAGGGGGAATATTATTGTAATGCATATGAATGATCAAAGTTATTATACTGCAGAAGCTTTAGATATTTTCTTAACTAATAATGAAAATGGAGTATATGGAGAAAAATATAAAATTGCAAAGTTAAGTGATTATTTAGAAAAATAATTTTTATAGAATCACGAAGATTGTTAAGAATGAGGTTAAAGAGTATATGAAGAAAAATAAAAGAGATAAGACCCAAGATGTTCTTTTAAATCCCCGTGTTGATAGACGCTTGTTGTCAAGTGTTCCTGATAAGGAAGAGATAAGAAATAATGTTGATCGTAGAGGACATCAGGTGCTAGATGAATATAAAGGAGATCCCAATGCATTTATAATGAGCAGGAATGCTGGCATAAGATACGTAATGCAAACAGATGTGAAAGTTACATGTAGAAATAATAAGGGCAATAACAAATTTATGGTGAAATCTTCAGATATTTCTACTACAGGAGTTTTATTGGAATTAGAGAATGAAGAACAATTAAATATAATAAATAATGCTAAGGACATAAAGCTAGAATTTAAAGTATTACCTGGATCTATGCCAGAGGGCTATGAAATGAAGGTTAGAATTAAAGGAAAAAAGGTTAGAGAGTCTATTTCATCTGGAGGAAAAATCCTTTGTGGAATAGAATTTGTGGAGACTTTATCACAGTATTCTAGTAGAAGAAAGGATAAATATATATTAGTTACATCTAGTTTTCTGTTATTATTTATTACATTATTTATCATATTAATGCGGGCTGAGAGTGTTATATATTTTAGATTTAATAAATGGATATATTTATATAGTATTATTGCAGCAGTATTTTTGCTTAGTAGGTATTTATTTGGAATGTTATATAAGCCTATGACTATAGATATTGATTATACACCAGGGGTAACTATTATTATTCCATGTTTTAATGAAGAAGAATGGATTGAAAGGACAATTTTAAGCTGTATTAATCAGGATTATCCTATTGATAAATTAGAAGTTATAGTAGTAGATGATTGTTCTAATGATAGGTCTGTGGAAAGAATTAAAGAAATCGTTGATAAATTAAGTAATGAGGCAGAGAGATTCGATATAAAATATAGATTAAAATATTTTGTACAGGAAGAAAATCTAGGTAAGAGACATGCTCTCAGCAGAGGAGTTAAGGAAGCTAAGCATGATTTGGTTGTATTTGTTGATTCAGATAGCTTTTTAGACCCTTTTGCAATAAGAAATTTAGTCCAACCCTTTAAGGATCCCAAAATGGGAGGAGTATCTGGAAGAACCGATGTAGCTAATACATATACTAATGTGCTAACTAAGATGCAATCGGTGCGTTATTATATAGCATTTAGAATTATGAAGGCCGCAGAAGCATATTTTGATGCAGTTACATGCCTATCAGGGCCATTATCTTGCTATAAAAAGCAAATAATCTTGGACAATATGGATTCATGGTTAAATCAAACCTTTCTGGGTCAGAAGGCAACCTTTGGAGATGATCGTGCCATGACTAATTTCGTATTAAAAGGACTTCGTACTAGCTATCAGGATACTGCAATTTGTTCTACCATTGTACCTAATAGATATAAAGTATTTCTTAAACAGCAGATGAGATGGAAGCGGTCCTGGTTAAGAGAATCAATAATTGCATGTAAATTTATGTGGAAGAAGGAGCCCTTTATGGCTGTATTCTTTTATATGGGAGTAGTGGTTCCTATTGCAGCTCCAATAGTTGTTACATATAACTTGATTTATGTTCCAATTATGCATAAGGTGTTTCCGACTACCTTTTTAGTAGGTATATTGATGATGGCTTTAATGATGAGTTTTGCTCAGATGTTTCTTAGAAGAAGCACAACTTGGATTTTTGGAATGTTATTTTGTATTTATTATGAAGCAGTATTATTATGGCAAATGCCTATTGCTTGGGTAACTTTCTGGAAATCCACATGGGGGACAAGAATGACACCCAGTGATATCAAAGCTCAAAAGGAAAAGGAGCAAAGAGCAGCTTCTAGTAAGTTAAAGAAAAGAGGAGGGGAAAAGAATGAAAAATAATACTTTTTCTCCTAAAAGAAAAGATAGAGTTAAGATAGTAAGAGGAATATTTCAAGGCATTATTTTAATTGTATTATTAATAGTTATAATAAAAGCCCTGTTTTCATTTTCTGTATATGAACCATATGATTCATCGAAGGTAAATAGTAGCCAAGATACCGGGTTTATTGCAGTATCTTATTTTGGGGTGGATCGTACAGGTACTGATACTTTAATAAGTACTAAAAGATTGGACGAGCATCTTAAGGCATTAAAGGATAATGGATATGTAACAATTACTCAAAAGGATATTATGGATTATTATTTAAAAGGTAAGGCTCTACCAAGCAAATCCTTATTCTTATCATTTGAGGATGGTAGAAGAGATACAGCAATATTTTCTCAAAAGATTATTGAGGAGTATAATTTAAAAGCAACTATGTTAACTTATGCTGATAAATTTGCTAAGGAGGATTCAAAATTTCTAAGTTCAAAAGATTTATTAGAATTAGTTGACAGCTCCTATTGGGAATTAGGGACAAATGGATATAGGTTAGAATACATAAATGTATTTGATAGAAATTCAAATTATTTAGGAAGATTAAATTCAGTAGAATTTGCAGCAGCCGTTTCAAAAATTGATAGAAAGTATAATCATTATTTGATGGATTATATAAGAGATGAATATAATATCCCAAAAGAGTCCTATGAGGAAATGAAGCAACGTATTGATAGTGATTATGAGGCTCTATCTAAAATATATACTGAAAAAATCAATGAAGTGCCTAAACTATATGCTTTAATGCACTCAAATACAGGTCAATTTGGTACTAATGACAAGGTAAGTGAGATAAATGGTAAATGGATTAAAGAGTTATTTAACATGAATCTTAATAGAGAAGGATACTCATTAAATTCTACAGATAGTTCTATTTACGATTTAACTAGAATCCAGCCTCAGTCCTATTGGTCAACCAATCATTTATTAATGAGAATTTGGGATGATACGAAACAGGACACTGAATTCGAAGTTGGAGATAAAGAAAAAGCAAGTAAATTTAAAGAGGTATCAGGAAAAGCTGAATTTAAAGAAGATACTATCATATTAACATCTTTACCAAAAGACAAGGGAATTCTTAAATTATTAAACAGTGATAATTATAAAGATATTAAGGTTTCAACAATGCTTCAGGGAAATATTATAGGGTCTCAAGGTATATATTTAAGATCTAATGAAGATCAAAGTAACAGTATATGTGTTCAGCTTATGAATAATATAATAAGTGTTGTTGAAAATTCAAAGGGTAGCTCTAATATTATATTCTCGCTGAATTTAAGTGGAGAAGAAAGGTTTGATATAAAGGATGCTGGAAATAGAAGGCTTGACATAACCTTAGTTGGCAATAAAATTAGTGTAGATATTGATGGTTCTAATATTGCTAGAGATTTAAAATTAGCGAGTGAAGATGAAGGAAGTATTTATTTAGAGTCTGCTTGGGGAGAATACGGTTATAGTCAAAGAAATATTGCAGATGATGTGTATGATGGAATATTTAAAAAACTTAAAATAACCGATGTTGATGATAAGGAATTGTATGATAGCTCACTAAAGGGCATTGACAATGTAATTTATTCTATTAAGAATTCTTTTAATAAGGTTATAAATTGGTTTATAAAACATTTATAGATTATAGAGGTGTCAAATGAATAAAAGGGTAAGAATCACTGGGGTTTTTATTATTATAATTTTAATAATAAGCATGGTTCTAAGTGGATATTCAAAAGAGAATGAACCTTCTGAAAATAATGAGGAAGAAAATCAAGAAGCAGCTATTATGGAAGATGAAAAAATATTTGATGAAAGTATTAATAATTTATCAGCATGGGTTGCTTATTGGGATTTAGATGTTCAAGGAGAACTTAACTCCTTAGACAAAGAATTAAAGGAACTTTCATATTTCGCAGGTTACTTTGACTCCAATAACAAGCTGATAATTCCAGAGCAATTAATAAATTACTATGATGAAACAAAGGAAGAAGAGTATATTAAATATCTAACTATTGTTAATGATAAAATAAATAATGATGGTAAATTTTCATTAAAGGATGTAGATTTGTTAAAGGCATTATTAGCAGATTCTAATTTAAGAAGCAAACATGTTAAAGAAATTATAAATTTAGCATCTCAATATGGGTTTGATGGCGTAGAAATTGACTATGAACAAATTAAGAAGGATATGGAATTATGGAATAATTACCTGATGTTTATTAAAGAACTATATAATGAAGCCGAAGCCGTTGAACTTAAACTAAAAGTTGTGTTGGAGTCTAATACACCCTTTGAGAATTTAGAGTTTGTAGAGGGACCAACCTATGTGATGATGTGCTATAACCTTCATGGTGGCTTTAGTGAACCAGGAGAAAAAGCAAACCCTAAGTTTATAGAAGAATTAGTAGATAAAATGGAAACAGTACCAGGAAATAAGAGCTTTGCAATTGCCACAGGTGGATTTAATTGGGGCTCTGATGGGAAAGTAACCTCTTTATCTGAGGTAGAGGCTCAAGCTTTAATAAAAGAACATAATGTAGAGGAAAAACGAGATGATGAAAGCCAATGTGTAGTATTTAGGTATACTGATAAGGCTGGTGTTGAACATGAGGTGTGGTATGCAGACAAAAACACTCTAAGCTCATGGATGAAGGTTATAAAAGAAAAGGAATATAGTATAAGTCTTTGGAGACTTGGTGGAAATATGTTTAAATAAGTATATGATATAGTTGCATTGATGTAGATTGATGCAACTATTATTTTTGTACACATATTTTATCCCACAACGGCTGTAACCCAAAAGCAAATAGCCGTTATGGCTGAAAGCGGTGTAATAACATACCGTTCTTTTTTGCTTTTTGAAATAGCATTTGCCAGTGTATTAAGAGTTAAATAAACTGCAAAGAAATAACATATTCCTCGTGTAGTCCTATCAGAAATTATTTTAAATTCAATCTCTTTTCCTTGACAAATTTAATGTTACGACTTATTATTACTGTATGACTTATAAAATTTATTGAGTCATACAGTAATTTAAGGGGGCATTATCATGGCTAAAAGTTTTACTGAAACTGAGAAAGAGAATATACGAGAAAACTTAATTGCAGAATGTGAAAAAAGTTGGGCTAAATTTGGTTATAAAAAAACTAATCTTGATGAGCTTTGTGCAAAAGTAGGAATATCCAAAGGTGCTTTTTATTTGTTTTACAATTCAAAAGAGGAGTTATTTTGCGATGTTGTTGATGTTATCCAAGAGCGATTGATTCTGATAATTCAAGAAACCATGACCGGAACACCTACGAAATACGACTTTGCAAAAGCGTTAAAATTAATATATTTGGAGTATGACAAGGGAAATCGTATCTTTGATTTTAATAACCCAGATTTTATAGCGTTTATAAATAAAGTTCCAAAAGAATGGCTATCCAAGCATCAACTTAATTCTTTAAGCGGTGTACGCGAAATTATTAAGCAATCTAAACTAACTCTTAAAGTTGAAGAAAAAAAGGCTATGGCAGTTTTTGACACACTTTTGTCTATAAATATGCGTAAAGAGAACCTTATTTATGATCACTTTGAAGTATTTAACTTTATGCTTGACAATATGATAGAAGAAATTTTTGAATAGGAGGTGCTGTTTTGGAATATGCAATAGAAGTACATGATTTATGCAAAGTAATTGATGATCAAACCATATTATCAAAGGTGAATATGAAAGTTAAAAAAGGTGAAATTTACGGGTTTTTAGGGGCAAATGGAGCAGGTAAGACCACTTTGATGAAAGTATTATTTCGCATACTAAAGCCAACCTCTGGAACAATCAATCTATTGGACGAAGAGGAGCTGGACAGCAGTAACAAGGTTTTCTCCAAAATTGGCAGTATTATTGAAATGCCTGTTTTTTATCAAAACCTAACAGCCAGACAAAATCTGGAACTGCATTGTGACTATATGGGAATTGATTATAAATCAAACATTGAAAAGTCTTTACAAATGGCTGGAATATCAGATACAGGTAATAAAAAGGTGAAAAATTTTTCACTAGGGATGAAGCAAAGACTTGCAATTGCAAGAGCAATATTGACAAATCCCGAAATTCTAATATTAGATGAGCCAATCAATGGGCTTGATCCTAAGGGTATATCAGACATGAGAGAACTGCTTATTAAAATTAATAAAGAGCGAGGAACCACAATTTTAATATCAAGCCATATTTTAAGCGAGATGGAGAAAATTGCACATACCATCGGCATTATCAACAATGGCATCATTCTAGAGGAATTGTCAATGAATGATATTAGGGCAAAGGATATTAATTTAGAGGAGTACTATTTGCAGTTATTAGAGGGGATGGGGAAATAATGACAAATTTAATAAAGCTGGAGCTAGAAAGATTTAACCTAAAGAATCATGTTTTTGGTGTAATTATTGCTAATATAGTGATTCTATTTTTTAGTATATTTATGACTTATATGCTTTCAATTGGGCAAGTTCCGCAAACCAATTTACCCTCTTTTGAATTGGACACAATGAGCATTAGTAGTATGTTAATCAAAGCTACCTTTTTGGTATGGGAATCTGTTCTAATAGCAACAATTATCGTTGAAGAGTTTAGAAGTAAAACAATGTCGTTACTTTTTACTTATCCCATTAATCGAAAAAAATTGATAGCCGCTAAACTAACTTTGATATTGCTAGTTACATTTGTTTCCATTGTCGTTTCGGAATTGCTTCAAAACATCTGTATATTTGGAATGAGCGAGGTATTGAATTTTGTTAGTTATGGGATTACTCCAAAATACGTTTTTAATGTTGGAATAACAACAATTACAGCGACTTTATTGGGAATGCTACCTCTGTATATCGGAATGATACGAAAATCCACCATTGCAACCATTATTTCATCTCTTTTCATTGTTAGTATAGTGGTTAATGCACAAACAGGTGCCGGAGGATTAATCTTTATAATACCAATTTCACTAGTATTAGGTGCTATTGGATTGTTTTTTGCATCAATAGCCATAAAAAATATTGTAAACAATGATTTATATTAAATCATTATTAGGAGGAGCTGTCATGAGTAATATAGATAATTATTTTAATGTATCTTTTAGCCCACAATTTTTATTGACTACTTCAATCATTAGCATAGTAATATCAATTTTTCTTATAATATTTGGCTTATTAAGAAAAAAGAAAACACACGGGAAAAGTACCGCGGCATGGGTTTGTATTGGAATTGGGGTTGCTTCAATTCTATCAAATATCATGCAAATCATATGGCGCACATAGAATTTTATATGGATGGGAAGGCGAAACGTGAAAAATGAAGACATTTAATAAAAATTTTAATTTAATGATTTTAGGACAGATTATATCACTTTTTGGAGCATCAATATTAAAATTCTCTTTATCCCTATATATACTTGATTTAACAGGTAAAGCGGAAATTTTTGCTACAATCCTAGCTATTTCAACTATACCAGTTATCATACTTTCACCAATTGGCGGCGCTATCGCAGATAGATTCAATCGTCGAAACTTAATGGTAATCTTTGACTTTTTAAGCAGTGCCATTGTTTTAGCTTTAATGATGTTTTTATTCTATGGGGATAATTCGGTGTTTTTCATAGGTGTGATAATGACGTTACTATCTATTGTAAGCACTATGTATCAGCCTACTGCTCAAGCATCAATTCCAGTATTGGTTGATGAGGACAACCTGATAAAGGCAAATGGCATGGTATCCGGTGTAAGCGCACTAACGGGAATCATCGGCCCAATTTTAGGCGGTTTATTATATGGACTTGTAGGGCTTGAAGCCATTGTAATTGTTAGCTGTATTGCATTTTTCCTGTCAGCGGTAATGGAAATATTCATACAAATACCTTTTACAAAAAAGTCCCATGGCGGGCATATTGTAACGGCAATTTTTGTGGATATTAAAGAAGGTTTAGGCTATATATTAAATAAAAACTCTTTTGTCTTAAAAACTATGTTCATTGCTGCTGGGATAAACTTATTTTTATCTCCAATGATTTTAGTAGGTGTCCCTTATATTGTGAAGATTGTAATGGGTGCCGATAGTACATTATTTGGCGTAACACAGGGGGCAATATCCTTTAGTACAATTTTAGCAGCCATGGGAATTGGAGTTATTAGTAAAAAACTAAGAATAGATAATCTGTATTTGTGGTTTGTTGCTTGTGGACTTTTATTCATTCCAATGGCATTATCCGTTAGCCTAGTTGCATTAAATTTAGGATTTTGGATACCTTTTATATTTTTCACAGTATCAGCTATGCTAATACTGTTTGCAACAACGATAGCATCAATTTTCATTACAACAACCATACAAAAAGAAACTCCCAACGAATTACTTGGTAAGGTTATGGCAATACTTTTTGCAGTAGCTACATGTGCAACTCCAGTAGGTCAAATTATTTATGGTACATTGCTGGACAGCTTTAATGATAGAGTTTACATAACGGTTTTAATTGCCGGAGCATTTACCTTGATTATGGCATTGGTTGCAAAGATAACATTAAGCTCTAAAAGAGGAAATTTAAAAGCTTAACCTGAAAATGCGGCATTTAAGGCAGCTAAATCTTCTATAGGCAATTATATCTTTAGGATATCGAAATAATTATTAATTTTATTTAAATTAAGCTCTATTAAATTTTAATGTTGATATAATTGAAATTTTAAAATAGACTTGACTCTACAACAGTAGAATCAAGTCTATTTCACTTTGATTATTACGAGGAATGAATCTTTATGAAACATCCACTATAAATAAAAACTCATAATAATAAGTTCGCCTTTTTTTCCCATTTTACGTACACCTTCATCAATATAGCCACATTTTTTATATAACGATTGTGCAGCTATATTTTTCACATTTACTGCTAATACAATTTCACTAATATGCGGATATTCTTTGCGTACAAATTCAGGTAATAACAATAATGATTGCTTAGCATACCCTTTTCCTTGATGATAATGATCCGTTGAAAATGCTCGTAATAACATAGCATTCGGATTTTCACAATAAGGTTTTACGCCTTCATTTTCGTGAAGCACAAAGAATGTAACAAGCTTATTATTTTCAATTGCTAATATAGAATGTCTATCAGCATCCACTTCTGATAATTTTACGCATTCCTTTGGTGTACCTGTAAACTGCAGCTGTTCCTCAGATAAAACATAGTTTTCAATTGTATTTTTAAATCGAACTTCATACTCAAATAATTCCATAATGTCCTCCCCAAAACTACCAATTAGTCAATAACGAACACTTAAATATTGTTTTTATATATTATACCATATATTCTAAAATATCTTTTAATTATACATATTTATTCATTAGTTAATATAAGTGTTTAAAAGCATTAGTATAAATCTAGTTGCATTAAATTTAGGATTTTGGATACCTTTTATCTTTGATAACATTAAGCTCTAAAAGAGGAAATTTAAAAGTAATATAGTGTTGATAATATTACAACTATTAAGAAAAGTCATTGTAAGACCTCCTTTAATTCACATTTTAGAAAGATAGCAAAGGAAATCATCTGTAAATCATGATCCAAATATGTAGGTTATATAATGAATTTCATTAAGAAAACAATTCCAGCAATAATTCCTGCTCCAATTACAGATAAGAGTGTTCCTTTTAAAAACCCTATAAAATGATACATATAATCCTTATAGGCAGGGTGTCCTTTAGTACCAGGCAATATCATAAAGTCAGGGTTGATTGCACAAAACATCAACCAATCAAAAATGACTAAATCAAAAATATTCCATATCATAAGAACAATGAAAGAATGCAAAAACAATGTTAAATAAGATATATTAAAACTTTCATAGGCAAAAAAAGTAGAAAAGATAAGATAAATCATTACTAATATCAACATGGGAAAAGCCATGATTAAAAATCCTTTTTTCTCATTTTTCGTTTGTTTTGTAACACTATTAACGATTTCTAAAGGATAACTTTTCATTTCAAATCTTGGATTAACTTTTAGTATCACTGAAATCCAACCACATATAATAATTGAAATTATTATACCATCTAATAAGGCTTTACTTATTACCATCAAACACGCCCCCATTTTAATAAAAATAGTATACATAACCTTTGGTTCACTATTTCTTATAAAGTATACTTAATACAGTTTATTTTATATGCTAATTATAACATTAATTTCAATATAATGTATGTAATTAAACAAATAGGGCTCTATTTCTTAAAAAAATATAATTAGTTTATGAAGATAATTTAATCTATACAAGTGATACAGAAAGAAATTCTACAAATAGGCTTAAATATAAAATAATATGAAGTTCAATTTAAACAGTTTATAAAAGAAAAGCCTATTTGTATAATGTAGGAACTTAATTACAACTTATATATTAAAGAAAATAGATGGAGAGTAAAAAGTATTTTAACTAAAGTTGTAAATGATATACAGTCTCTATTTAACACATGATACAATTAATTTACATAATTTTAAAATTTTATGAAGAGGAGATTGTTTATATAATGAACAGGAGGATGTCTATGGAAGATCAAGATATAGGATTCAGAACTAATCAAGGTTGCTTTATTTATAGGGTTGGGGCAATTATTATCAAAGACAATAAATTGCTTATGGTAAAACATGAAGATTATCCATGTTATTATACAGTCGGCGGAAAGGTTAGAATAAATGAGACCTCGGAGGAATCCGTTATCCGTGAGGTTTATGAGGAAACAGGGATTGAATTTCAAATTGATAGACTATCCTTTATCCAAGAACGATTTTTTCAAATAGCAGGGGAACATCATCATGAAATTGTCTTTTACTTCTTAATGAAAGAAAATACCAATATAGATTTATCCTGCAAAAGTTTTACGGATCAAGGTCCTAAGGAAAGTCTGCATTGGTTGCCTATCGAAAGTTTAGATAAAACGTATCTAATCCCAGAGTTTTTTAAAACAAAATTATTAGATAGTATGGTTGGTATTGAACATATTATTTCAAAAGAATAATATTGTTGATTATAAGCATAACCTTTAGTTCTTTGAACCATTATAGTATGCTGGGATTTAACCCTTGCAATTACCTCCATGGCATTAAAGGGCTTGGTTATATAGTCATCAGTTCTAGATGCTAGACCTTGAATTTTATCTAAATCCTCTGATTTTGCAGATAGGAAAATTATTGGGCATAAATAAGCTCTCTTCTATTAAATGTTGTAACATTTCAAAACATAAGCGGGTGGCATGTTAAGAAGCACTTTTTCTAGACTTACATATTTGAAATAACTAGCAATGTATTCTTAATGATATACAGTTTCTATTTAACACATGATACAATTAATTTACATAATTTTTAAATTTTACGAAGAAAAGAGTATTTATATAATTTGATTATGGAGGTTTATTATGAGTAATTTTTCAGATAAGCAAGGTTTGACCACTAATACTTTAAAAATAATAGCAATTATAGCCATGACTATAGATCATGTGGCAATGGCGTTTGTACCATCAAATACGGTAATAGGTCAGTTGCTTAGAGTGATTGGAAGATTAACAATTGCTATTATGTGCTATATGGTTGTAGAAGGTTATAACCATACACATAATATAAAAAAGTATCGGGCAAGAATGTTTATGTTCGCAATTGTTTCCCATGTTCCATATGTGTTTTTTCATACAGGTAAAATATCTTTATTTTTTGGTGAGAATAGATTTCAAACAAGTGTCATGTGGCCATTGTTTTTAGGATTAGTGTCATTATGCATCTGGGATAATGATAAATTAAAAAAGCCATATAAGATAATTTTATTGATTTTTATGTGTGTATTGGCCATGCCAGGAGATTGGAGTATATTTGCAGTTTTATTGATATGGGGATTTGGCATTTTTTATGGAAACAGAAAAAAACAGATGATTTTTTTGGGAGCGCTTGCCATATTTATAGCGTTGATAAGTGCTATCATGTTGAGTATAAGTGATACGAATCCATGGTATAAAGAAATATTTCAGTTTGGGTTATTGTGCGCAATTCCTATTTTACTGAAATACAATGGAAAGCTTGGAAAATGCAAACATATGAAATGGATTTTCTATATATATTATCCATTACATATGATTATTTTAGGTATTATAGTATATATGTAATGATATGAATTATGAGCAAGATTGTGTGAAAACTCAAAAATAATCCGTAAAGGTTGTTTTGCATTCTTCTTATATACACTGTAAACCTAGCTCCTAGCAAAAGTTAATTTAATTTTATCAATTGATTTGACTATTCCATTTCTGGTTACTATAGAGAGTTAAATGAGGAGGTTGAGAGTATGTTCAAATCATTCATAGATCCTGAAGTTGAAAAAAGAGGAGAAGAAAAGGGAATACAAAAAGGTATAGAAAGAGGAGAAAATAAAGCAAAGGAAGAAATTGCTAAAAATTTACTTCGAAAAGGAATGAATTATGATTTTGTTGTAGAAACCACAGAATTGAGTCTAGAAAAGATAAAAGAACTTGCAAGGGAAGCTATGAATTAATACGAGATAATTAATTAAATAATAGAGCAAGGAAGCTGTAACTTCCTTACTCTATTATTTTTGTACACGTATTTTATACTATAACTGCTGTAATCCAAAAACAAATAGACTGACGGGAATTACTTTAGAAACGTTTTTAAATTATGCCTTGATATTAGAGAGAAAAAAGCTTTACTGCAATTAATTATAAGTAAAATAATTATAAAAATAAGAAATATATAGAAGGAATAGAGCTTAGCATTGACGAAAAAGTACAGAAATAAATCAGAAAATCATATATAAATTGTATCTATATGTTATAATTGTAATAATATTCATGAAAAACAATCATTTTGATTTTAGATATTATAAGGGGTAATTACAATGTACAATGAAATATTATCTTTATATGAAAAATATTATAAAGAAAAAAATTTTTCTGGAGTTGGATTAGTGAAAAAAGGTGAAGATATAGTATTTGTTAATGCATATGGGTATGCTCACAGAGGTTTTAAAGTAGAAAATACAATTGATACTATGTTTGATACTGCATCTATAACAAAACTATTCACAGCAGTAGCTATTGTACAACTTGTCGATAAAAAACTTTTAAGAATTGATGATAAAATTGTAGATATTATAGATTTAAAAGGAACAAAGATTCCTAAGGATGTCACTATATTTCATTTATTAACGCATACTTCTGGGATAGCTGATGATGCAGATGAAGAAGCTGGAGAAAAATATGAGGATTTGTTTACGAATAAACCAAATTATTCTATACGGAATTGCATTGATTTTATTCCTCAGTTTGCATATAAAGAGCCTAACTTTGAAGCGGGTACCTGTGTAAGATATAATAACTGTGCTTATGTATTACTCGGACTAGCAATTGAAAAGATAACAGGTGAAGGTTACAGAGAATATGTGACTAAAAATATTTTTAATGTATGTGAAATGAATAATACTGGATTTTACTCTAAAGAGGAAAGTGAGCCCATAATAGCAGAGGGCTATTATGCAGTTTATGATGAAATGAAGAATATAGTTGGGTGGCATAAAAATATATATTCATATCCTCCAATTGGTACTGCTGATGGAGGTGCATTTACAAGCGTGGGTGACCTTGATATATTTATGCGTGCATTAAAAAATGGAAAGCTTTTATCAAAAGAAATGACGAGGGAAATAATGAGTCCTCAAAGTAAAATTGAGCAAAAATATGGTTTGGGGAAGGTAGTTAATGGCTATGGATTCCACTTTATATATGATAACAGAGGAAGATTAATTCGTATGTCGAAAGAGGGTTCAAATTCGGGGGTCGCAGCTATGTTTGCATATTATCCAGATATTGATACAACAAACATTATTTTAGGGAATCAAACTTGTAATATTTGGGAGCTTCATGGAAAAGTTGAGCAGGAAATCTTAAAAAAATTATAGACTATTTTCAAGCAATAATTTTCAATAAGTATAGATTATACCTTTTTATGGAACCACAGTATCTCATATAATTTCTAAGAATATTGCTATAAGTGCTGGCTTTTTTCCTGCATGTGCAGAAGTGTATTCAAAAAAATCAAAGAAATAGATAAAGAACTAATGCTGAACTAGATTATATGATGGAAAATACATACCCATTAGGGCACAATGGTGAGTAGTTCTCCAGATAGTTCAATATCATATATGATACCAATAGATTTGAAATAGGGACAGTATATAGATTTGATTTCACACAAATCTATATACTGTTCCTACTTTTATTTATACTATCATCCCAGAAGAGGTAAATCTTAAGAAGTTATAGTTTATAGAAATTTCCATAATGAATAATATTTTGGATAACAAAGGGTGAAGCTTAGGTATATTGTTAAAAAAATAGATTGCCAACTTTTACTTGACTCAAACAATTCAAAAACAGTAAGTTTATTAATATTATCTATTGGTATATAATATTATACTAATCCCAATATCTCTAGGAACATGAATTCCTCTGGGATTTAAATAGAAAATTATTATAGAAGATATATGTTTCTCATCAGAAGATCCTAGACGGAATAGAGAAAAAAATGAGAATAATAAAAAGTGATGAGCTGTAATATTCGTCAGATTTGCATTAAGTTTTCTATGAAATATTATAACTACATCATAAAAGGAGTCAGAATGAGTAAGATACTTGTTGTAGAAGATGATAGTACAATTTTAGGAGCATTAGAGTTTACTCTTTTAGATGAAGGATATGAGGTGACTCTAGCTCAAACCGTTGAAGCTGCCATTTATGAAATAGATAAGAATAGTTTTGATTTAATTTTGTTAGATTTAATGCTCCCAGATGGAAGTGGATATGAGATTTGTAAGAAAATAAGGCTTAATAGTGATGTTCCTGTAATATTTTTAACTGCTTGTGATGAAGAGGTTAATGTTGTTATGGGACTTGAACTTGGTGCTGATGATTATATTTCAAAACCTTTTAAGATAAGGGAGTTACTTGCTAGGATTAAGGCAAACTTAAGAAGGTATTCTAAGGAGAGTAATGATAGTACTGTTATAAAAATTGGAGATTTAGAAATTAATACAAAGGAAGCTACAGTAAAAAAGAACAATAATGATATTAATCTAACTTCAATGGAGTACAAATTACTTTTAAAGTTAATCCAAAATCCCAATACTGTTTTAAGTAGAAATCAAATTATCGAAAGTCTATGGGATGTTAGTGGTGAGTTCGTTAATGATAATACCCTTACTGTCTATATGAAAAGACTTAGAAAGAAGATTGAAGATGATATTCAAGAGCCTAAGTATATTATTACTATAAGAGGACTTGGATATAAGTGGAGTAATGGTAGATAAAGATGAATGTTTTAAGGAATAAAGAAATAAAAGCTATTATAGCAAAGGTTGTAATTATTCAGCTTATTTTTCTTGCTGCTTTATTATTTCTAATGAAATCTGATAGGGATAATGTACTTCAAGGAGTTATTGATAGTAAAGCTCAAGTCATTTATGAAATTATAGAAAAGTATCCTGAACTTGAGAAAGAAATTGCAGGACTTATTGTGATGGAAAAGAATCAAGAAGATATAGAAAAAGGGAGAGAAATTCTTTCAAGGTATGGCTATGATATTGAGATGGATTATGTATTAGAGCCCATTGTTTCCGAAGTTGAAAGAAATAGAACAGTTACCTTAATTATTTCCATAATTGCTATGATAATCTTAAGTTTACTTGTTATATATTTTGAGATGAAGAAAGTGTACACAAAGGTTCAAGAGGCCTATACATATGTTGATGGTGTTTTAAAGGGTGATGACTTAAATTCTTTAGATTATGAGGGGGAAGGAGAATTTCCTATACTAGCTAATGAAATAAATAAGATGGTGTCAGTTATTAAGAAGGACAATGAAATTATAAATAGTGAGAAGCTATATTTAAAAGAGATTCTAACTGATATATCCCATCAGCTTAAAACCCCCCTTACATCAATTAAGATGCTTACAGATATTTTAATTGATAAAGAGAATATGGATAAGAATAAAAGAATAGAATTCCTAAATAAAGTTTCTATTCAAAGTGAAAAGATGGAATGGCTTATTTATAATCTTTTGAAGATTGCAAGGCTAGATGCTGGTACTATTGAGTTTGAAAAAACTATTGTTAGCTTTGATGAGGTTATAAGTGTTTCACTAAGCTTACTTGATACTAAGCTAGGGGAGAAGGATATTAAACTTAATATAATAGGGGATAATGCAAAATTTATTGGTGATAAGGAATGGACTACAGAGGCCATTACTAATATTTTAAAAAACGCAATAGAGCACTCAAAAAGTCAGGGTGAGATTACTATCCTTAAGGAAGAGTCTATAGTTTATTCAAGACTTGTTATAAAAGATAATGGAGAAGGTATAAGTAAAAAATATTTACCACATATCTTTAAGAGGTTTTACACAGGCACAAAGTCATTAAAATCTGAAAGTATTGGTGTTGGTCTTGCTATGGCAAAATCAATTATAGAAAAACAAGATGGATACATACTAGTTAAAAGTGAAGTAGAAATGGGTACTGAGTTTGAAATTACATTTATAAGAAACTCCTGAAGCTAAGTGACTAATTTGTCACAAAAAAATTCACTTAAAGGTCATATTAGGGATTTATCATTAGAGTATAAATTGAATCAGGGAGTGATTGTAAATGGAAGTTATAAATATAGAAAATTTAAGCAAGATATATGGAAAAGGTGATAATGAAGTAAGGGCGCTTGATAATGTAAACATTACTGTAAATACAGGTGAATTTGTTGCGATAATTGGACCATCAGGTAGTGGAAAAAGTACACTTTTACATATGCTGGGAGGTGTTGATAGACAGACTTTAGGAAAAGTATCTATTAATGGAGTTGATATATCATCTTTAAACGATGAGAAGTTATCTCAATTTAGAAGAAGAAATATAGGACTTATATTTCAATTTTTTAACTTAATCCCTGTATTATCAGCTAAGGAAAATATTGAGTTACCTTTTATAATAGATGAAAGAAAAGCCGATGAGAAATACATAGGTGAACTTATTGAACTTCTTAATTTAAAGGGAAGAGAAAATCATATGCCTTCTGAATTATCTGGTGGACAACAGCAAAGAGTTGCAATAGGTAGAGCTTTAGCTTATAAACCAGCAATTATTCTAGCTGATGAACCAACAGGAAACTTAGATTCAAAAAATACAAAAGAGATAATGAAGCTTCTAAAGCTTTGTATTAGAAAGTATAACCAAACTCTTATAATAATTACTCATGATCTTAATATTGCAGCTGAGGCAGATAGAGTTGTAAGGATTGAAGATGGTAAACTTTATGAAGAGAGAGGCAACTAATTATGAGAAGCTATAGAGAGTTATCATTAAGATACCTAAAAGCTAAAAAGGGTAGAAGTTTAACTATAATATTTGGAATAATAATTTCAGTGGCTTTAATAACAGGTGTATTTGCCTTAGTAGATTCCTTTAAAGGAAATATGATACAGGATTATGAAAAAACAAGTAAGGTACATGCTAATCTTATAAGCATTAAAGGACGAGATGTTTCTAAGATAATAAATAATGTTAAGCTTGAAAAAGCATCCTTTAGCCATATATCAGGTGGACTTTCTAGTGATTATTCAGAGGATGGACATAAGTATGTATTTATTGAGGAGGTAAGTGTAGATGAAATATACTTACAGTCTTATGAAAATAGAATTAAGGAGGGAGTATTGCCTACAAAGCCAGAGGAATTAATTGTAAGTTATGATTACCTAGAAAGTATAGGTAAAAATATAGGGGATACAATAACAATAAAATTTAAGGATGCATATGATGAAAGTGAAAGAGAGCTAACTGGAAAAGTTGTAGCTACAGAAAAATCATCAAATAGTATAGTAAGGATTGTAGACGAATCATCAATAGTAGAAGATAGAGATTACATGATTAAACTTAGATATAAAAACCCTAAAGATACTGTGGATTCAGTTAATGAAATAGGTAATAGCCTTGGTATTGAAAATATAATGGCTCGAGGAATAGTAGAGGGTCCAAGTGCATATTTAAACGATAATTATCTAACTCTTTTAGGTGAAGATGTTAATAATGGTAGGCTTGGTTTAATAAATACACTTCGAAGTGTTTTGATAATTCTTGTAATAATATCAAGTGTGGGACTTATATATAACGGATTTATGATAAGTGTTAATGATAGAAATAAGGAATTTGCTTTACTTAGAGCAGTTGGTATTAGCAAAAATCAAATAAAGAGAATTGTTATAAAAGAAGCTATTATTATAGGATTAATTGGGATAGTCCTTGGAATAATTGCAGGGATTCTTGGAATTTATATTGTTTTAGCTATTGTTTCAACTATAAAAATCGAAGCTTTAGGTAGAATTAACCTTAATATTTCAGTAGCTTCAATAATAGGAAGTATAGTAGTCTCTGTTATTACCATTATGATATCTGTAGTTATACCTCTAAATAAGACAGCTAAGATTTCACCAGTAGATGGAATGAAAAATTCCTTTAGTAATAATGAAAATATAAAACTAATAAAGAGCAAAGGTTTATTTACTAGATTATTTGGAGCTGCTGGAAGTCTTGCAGATAAGAATTTAAGAAGAAATAGGGGAAGGTTTAAGTCTGTAGTATTAGGTTTTAGCTTAAGCATATTTATATTCGTTTCATTTACTTCTTTTGTAGAGATTACAAATAAAACTGTAGAAGTTCAAGACTCCGTAAGTGACTATGAACTAAAATTAAATGCAGATGCTAATGTAGAAAAGCTTATGGCTCTTGACGGTGTAAAAAATATTTATACAGAATATCAGATTTCCCATGATAGCGAAAGTGAGGAGCTACTAAATATAAATGAATATAAGCTAAATGATCATAATTTAACAGATAATTTTAAAAATATGACGTCTGAAGATGTAAGATATAGAGTGTTGAATATAGATTCTAGTGCAGTTAAAGAGAAGAATCTTGGTAAAACAAAAGTAGATTTAGAAAAGTATAAAAATGGTATAGTTCTTCAAAATAAAGCAATTGCAATCCAAGGAAATAAGAAGACTCTTGTAGATATTACAAACTATAAAGTAGGAGGTAAGGTAGATATTGAAATAAACTACAGTATTTTCGGAGAGAATCTTGAAGAGAGTACTGAGAAAATTATCACATTAAAGGATGTAGAGATTGTAGGAATAATTGAAGATGGAATTACTGTTACTGATACAATGGTTGAAAATCCAGCAATATACATGGGTGATGATTTATTTAACAAATTGGTAAGTGACTTAAAGGGTAAAAAGTCAGGTAGTAACATAGTAGTTGTTCCTGAAGATGAATTAGCTGCTGAGAAAATATATGATGAGGTTAATGAAAATGAAGAAGAATACAATGTCGTATACTTTACAAGTCAAGAAGCAACTCAAAGAGAGTGGGCTAAAATGATGCTAGTATTTAAGATTGGAGTTTACGGCTTCTTAATACTAATAACATTAATAACTCTTACAAATATATTAACATCAGTAACCTCAAGCATAGAAAATAGAAGAAAAGAAATAGCACTACTAAGATCTGTTGGAACAAGTAGAAAATTTATTAAAAAGATGATATTTATAGAGAATTTAAACTACTATTTTTACTCAATACTTTTTGGTGGAGTCTTAGGAATTATAGTATCAGCAGTAATATCAAGAGCATTTTCTTCATTATATGAGGGAATATATGTTTTTCCTATAAAGCCAATAATTATATCATCAATAATTTTATTTATATTAGTTTCTGCAATAAGTAAATATTCAATAGGTAAGCTTTGTGAAAACAATATAGTAGAAGAGATAAGAGAAGAATAGCAATTAATTAGTTAAGAAAAATAGATTCAATAAAATTTAAGGATTTGTTTTAATATAGTGTTGATAATGAACTATATATTATTACTCACAGCTTTGCATAAGTTCAACTAGAGATTCCTGCAGAGCGAAGGAATCTCTAGTTGAACTTATGCAGATCTGAGCAGTAATAATATGAAGTTCTAATTAATCTAATTTTATATTCAAGCCTATTTGTATAATGTAGAAACTTAACTACAACTTATATAACTTAAATCAAATCATCTAAGCCATTAACTGTAGTTTGTTCATTCTCATTAATAGGAATAACTATGCATTTTTGGCCATCAATTATTTGAGATTTTATTTGAGGTATTTTTTCAGGTTTTACTTGAAGTATAACGTCATAGTTAGGAGTAACTTTATTATCTTCTGAATTTTTATCGTGAGTTTCTTGTAAATCAGCTTCTGAAGCTTCTTCTAAAAACACATTATCATCATTAACTTCTGGAGATAGGTGAGTTTCATTATCTACAGAAGCCTCTTGTTTAACTTGCTCAAGTCTAGTTTGAAGTACTTCTACCTGTTTCTGAAGGTTTTCTTCCTTTTTTCTTTGGGCATTTGCCTTAAGCGCCTTTGCGTCAATTAAATTTTCTGCTAGTGGAAGATCAGCACCAAAGTTTTCTATATAGGACTCTTCAATCTTAGTAGTAATTTCTTCAGGAACTCCACTTTCTATTAAAAGGTTTTGTATATCCTTTTTTGTTAAGGTTATAGGTTCACAATCTGTATCATCATATATAGAATTGTATTCATCTATCATAGTATTTAGGTTTTCTTGTATTTCCATAAAGGTTTTATCAGCCTTCTTTTCATCGGCACTTAAAGAGTCTTTAATAATGGACTCAAATGTTTCCTTTTGTATAGTAGCAGTCTGTCTTGAATAACAACCTAAAGCATTTTCCATTAATTCAGGATGTGTATCCTTTGCATTTTTTGTGTAATACATAATAGAGTTAACATCTGTACTACGGTCAATAAAAGCAGGAAATACAAAGCCATTAGTTGGAGCATCCACAACCCAATCTCTAATACGTGCCTTTATTTTGTTTTCTTCTTCAGCGTGTCTAAGACCAGGCTCTGAAAGTGATACAGGACATATTGCACATAACACATATTCATATACTTCTTCAGATTCATCTATCTTCATATTATCAGTGGTTTTAGTAATAACATCATAAGCATCATGAAAAACAAGTATTATAAAATTACTATTATAATCATAATTATCTATAATCAAGTCGTAAAAATCATCAAGGAGAGCATCATCCTTTAATCGACTTTTTTTAAGTTGCATAAGAGAAATTTGTCTTTCATTTATATAATCTTCATTAGTTGGAAAGTTAAGTTCTAAAATATTATTCCCAATAGTTCCAGACAGTACTTTTTTAGCAATTTCTAAGTACTTAAAGTATTCATCATCATCTAAATTTAGAAAAGTTTCTCTAAATTTTAAAATAACATGTTTTTCTCCATTAACATAACAGCCGCATATTTTAGTGAAGGTACATTGATCTTTTTTAAAACGTCTTTTTAACTCAAGTATATCTTTTTTTCTCATATATAAACCCCTCAATCTAGTATTTTCTATTTGTAGGTATTAGGCATCTTCAAAAAATAAATAAGTTCGTGTAAACCCAATCAAAGATTTTGACACTCACTTAAGTATAGTATTTTTTTTATATTAATTAAAGATTTTATTTGATGAATTTATCTCTTTACTTGAAAAACGAAAGACAACAATAGAAGATTAAATGTGATTATTAAATTTAATTTGAATCATCAAAAGCAATTTGCTTTAATGGTATGTATTTTGAAATAAATAAAATTAGTTCATAAATTATTTTAAGTAAGCATTGATTATATAAAAGTAAATAAGTTATAATTGAACTCATGACAATATCCTTCCTTTTAAGTATTTTTATGGAAGTTAAGAGATTCAATTATAACACAAAAAAGGGGGCATTGTTTTTTATAAAAAAACTCTGAAACCCTTGATATATAAAAAAATAATAAAAGGTATGAGTAATAAACTTTACACTACTTATTGATAAAGGGGGCGAATTATATGGGAAATAATCAAAAAGTTATTAGTCCACGAATACAACGTTTATGTGAGGAGTTAAAAATTGATAGATATACAGCATTAAAGACATTTTGGAATGAAGTAAGTACAAATGGGTCACCTATTATAGAAAAAATAGAAAATGATGATGAGAATTATTTAGTTACATTAGTTTGGAGAGAATTTGATTCTATAGATAGACTGGCTGTATTTGGTGAGATGTTCGGATATGATAGTATTAATACTGAATTTGACAAGTTACAAGGTACAGATTTGTGGTATAGGACTTGGAAGGCAAGGGGAGATGCAAAATCATTATATATGTTTATAGTTAATGAAAAGGAAGGGCAAGATTGGGAAGAACTAGACTTTAGGATGGATCCACTTAATTTTAATAAGTATGTATGCATAGAGGACGAAAAGAATTTAGGTGAATACTATTTACTTTGTAAAGAGGAATCTTGTTTTTGTTTACCAAATTACAAAGAAAAAAGTTGGACAATTGAAAGGAACGATGTACCTAAAGGTAAAATAGAATTGATTGAAAACTTTGAAAGTAAAATCTTAAATAATAAGAGAAGAATATGGATTTACACGCCAGCAGAGTACAGTGAAAAATCCGAGCCTATGACATTAGCATTATTTACTGATGGATGGGAATATGTTCATATTACAAAAGTTATTACAAGTTTTGATAATCTTATTGCAGAACAAAAGATTTCAGCTATGTGTGCAGTATTTATTGAATCTAATGATGATAGAGATAAAGAACTTACATGTTCAGAGAAATTCAGTTGTTTTGTTATGGATGAATTATTACCATGGATAGAGGAAAATTATAATATTAATAATGATGAATCAAAGAACTTAATTGCAGGTTTTAGTTATGGGGGGCTTGCAGCAGCATTTATAGCATACAAACATCCTGAAGTATTTTCAAAAGTGTTATGCCAATCAGGAGGAATGTATTGGAAAAGAGAAGATGATGAAAATGAAAAAGGACTAATATTGAGAATGTATGAAAATGGAGCAAAAAAACCAATAGATTTTTATATGACGTTTGGAGAATTTGAAAAAGAGTCTCAAAGACACTATAAGGCTAATCAAGATTTTTATGATATATTAAAAAATAAAAAATATAATGTTGAGTATAAGGAGTTTTATGGAGGTCATACTTACACAGATATTGATATAGAATTTGGAGATGGAATTATCCAGCTTTTGGGAGAAAACAGATAAACTTATTAATTAATTATAATATGTTGGAACTAGGATAACTGTATTTTTACCTAGGCAATTCAATAATGAGATAATTAATTTAGAATAATAAATAGTGAACCGTATCATAAATAAGTGAGGTTTTTACTAAAATTGGTAGTTAGTTATAAATCGCTGATGTCATTCAAAATTATGATACATAACATGATTTGAGAAACTTCAGATGAACCTTACCATAAATCACGTAGACTTTTTTAAAGAACTTTATGCAGAGCCATATCTTAAATGACTTGGAATTTTTGTATAGGAGTTAAATAAGGTTAGCCTCCACCGCGAAATCGACTAACCACCTGTAGGTGGGTTAAACAGCTGCTTACAGGCAGTTATGTTTTTTGTTGGGGGAAGGTAGGTCCAGTAATAAATTTAATCAGAATTTTAAAAAGATATTGACTTTAAAGTACTATTATGTTAATATGATTAAAAATAAATATTGATATGACTATGATAGAGGAAAGTAAATTTATCTAAAGCTTACAGAGAGTAGGGGGGGCTGAGAACCCTGCAGTGACAGTTACTTTGAAGTTCCCTCTGGAGTTTTAAGCTGAAATTTTATTAGGTAAAACGGAACTTTCACCGTTATAAGAAAGAGGATATCGGATTTCATTCCTGTATCTGTTTGAGATGTCAATTGTATTAGGTGTTCTATAGATAGTATTAGAATATCAAATATGATTGATGAATAAGGTGGTACCGCGTGAGTTTAACCTCTCGTCCTTTTTAGGATGAGGGGTTTTTTTGTTTTTAAAAAGTTAAAAGGAGAGGGTTAAAATGTCAGAATCAATTAAGCATTTAGAAGAAGTGGTAGTAAGAGCTTTTGAAGAAATTAAAACTATAGAAGAGCTGGAGGCATTGAGAATAAGATTTTTAGGTAAGAATGGAGAATTAACAAATATATTAAAGTCACTAAGCAGCTTTAGTACTGAAGAAAGAAAGGCTATGGGTATTGAAGGAAATAAGCTTAAAAACTACATTACAGAAAGAATATCAGAACTAAAAACTGACCTTGAAAACAGAAGCATGGAAAATAAATTTGATATAAGCCTCCCTGGGATGGAATTTGAGGAGGGAACTTATCATCCAATAACAATTATTCAAAGGGATATTGAAGAAATTTTTAAGGGAATGGGTTTCATCATAGCTGATACCAATGAGGTTGAAACAGACTACTACAACTTTGAAGCTTTAAATATTCCTAAATATCATCCAGCTAGAGATATGCAGGATACCTATTGGCTAGAAAATGGTATGGTATTAAGGACTCAGACTTCAGCAGGACAGCAGCATATAATGGAGCAGTATTCGCCTCCAATAAAGGCTATTATTCCTGGAAGATGCTTCAGAAATGAGGATATTGATGCGTCCCATGAAAATACATTCTTCCAGCTTGAAGGTATTGTAATAGATGAGGGAATATCTGTGGCAAACCTTATTTATACTATGGAAACAATGTTAAGCAAAATATTTGAAAAGCAGATTACGGTGAGACTTAGACCAGGATATTTCCCGTTTGTAGAGCCTGGCTTTGAACTTGATATAAAGTGTGAGATTTGCGGAGGAAAAGGATGTCCTACCTGCAAACGCTCTGGATGGGTAGAATTACTGCCATGTGGAATGGTTCATCCAAATGTATTAAAGTATGGTGGTATTGACAGCGAAAAGTACACAGGTTTTGCATTTGGTCTTGGACTTACAAGACTTGCAATGATGAAATACGGAATACCAGATATCAGAGTTTTTAACTCAGGTAATTTGAAAATTATGAAGCAATTTAAATAAGTAATGGGGGAAGAAAAATGAAGATATCATTGGATTGGATAAATGATTATGTGGATATAAAAAATATAGATGTTGATTGGCTTGTAGGTAAATTCACAATTACCACTGCAGAGATAGAAGAAGTAAAATATATAGATAATGACGTGATAATTGAAATAGATAATAAATCTTTAACCAATAGACCAGATTTATGGTGCCATTATGGAATAGCAAGAGAAATTTCAGCAATCACAGGTAGGAAATTAAAAAGTATAGATTATATAAAGGAAGAGCAGCTACGAGACATTAGTAAAAAGACTTTAGATGTCGATATTGAAGATAGAGAAAAGGTTTTGAGATATTCTGCAATTAAAATTGGTAATGTGAAGGCAAATAAATCGCCAGAGTTTATTGCTGATAGATTAAGTAACTGCGGCATTAGACCAATTAATATTATAGTAGATATTGCAAATTATGTTATGCTTGATATAGGTCAACCTCTTCATACTTTTAATAGTAGGTATATCCTTTCTATTGGAGTAGCTAGTTTAAGGCAGCCAATACAGTTCGGTATTTTAGATAATTCACAAAGAGATATTCCTAAAGATACATTAATGATATGCAGTGAGGATAAGCCTTTAGCCATAGCAGGCATAATAGGAGGGTATGAGTCAGAGGTATGTGAAAATACAGAAGGAATAATACTTGAATCTGCTACTTTTGATGGGGTGGCTGTAAGAAAAACTGCCTCATCCTTAGGTATTAGAACAGATGCAAGCATGAGATATGAAAAGTTCTTAGATACCGCAATTACTACTGTTGCCATTGGGAGATTCTTAAAACTGTTTCAGAAGTATCAGCCGGAAATAGAAGTAGAAACATCGCTGTACGATAATGTTATTAATGAAGTAAAGTCTATAGATATTAACATTGACCATAAATATATAGAAACTTATTTAGGAAATAAGATTGATAAGACTGTTGTGATGAATATACTAAAGAGTTTGGAGTTTGAGGTAGAAGAGAAAGAGGATGTATATTATATAAAAGTGCCCACCTTCAGGGCAACAAAGGATATCACCTGTAAAGCAGACATAATAGAAGAAATTCTTAGAGTTTATGGCTATGATAATATAAAAGGCAGTCCTAATAAAGCAGAAGTAGCTGCTCGTATAAAAAATCCTATAAAGGATATGGAGTGTTTATTGAAGGATATATTAGTGAAAAAATTTGACTTCAACGAGGTTCATTCCTACTCATGGTACGATAACAATTGGCTTAAGAGACTTGGATATGAATATAAAAACACCTTGAAGATAGTGAATTCTGGAGTAAAGCAGTATGAAAGCCTTAGAAGTGATATACTGCCTAATTTACTCAAAATAATTTATGACAATAGAAAAAGCTTTGAGGAAATTAAAATCTTTGAAATAGGAAGAGTATTCAAAATGAATGAGGGTAAATTAGCTCAACCTAAGCATTTGACTGCTGCAATTTACAGCAGCAAAGATGAGGAACAATTATTTCGCTATACCAAGGGAATTAGCAGATATTTATTAAAAACCGCGAAAAATATTGATGGAAAGTATATTGGAATAAAGAATGACTATAAGGAGCATTGCCTTAGCATAAGTTATAAAGATGTGAAATTAGGCTATGTGTATTCTATACCGTCCTCTACATTGAAATTATTCAGCAACAAGCATACTATAAAGGTAATAGACATTAATTTGGAGCTTCTTAATACTGTAGAAAAAAACCCAATTAAATATGAAGCAATTTCAAAGTACCCTGAAACTTATCTTGATTTCAGTATATTAACTCCAATAAATACGCTTTATGATGATATAGAATCCCTGGTGAATAAATTCATCCATCCATTAATAATACAAACTAATTATATAGACACTTATTCAGGAAAAAATGTTCCAGATAACATGAAGAGTACTACTATTAGAATGATTATTGGTGATAGTAAAAGAACTTTACAAATTGATGAGATTACTAAGGTAAAAGAACTTTTTATTAATTATCTTAATGAAAATGGGTTACAACTTAGATAGTGGAATGGTTACATTACGTTAGAAAATAACAGTTAGTTTTATGCTAACTGTTATTTTTTTAAATGATTTGATGAGAAAATTGAGTATACTGAGAACATTAGTGAAGGAAATGCAATTTTCAATCTATAAGATGTTGAATGTTACAGGTAAAAAAATTTAATTGTATTTTGTACAAATCACCTTTTGGATTAAAATATTGGGGGTATAACGAAGTAGTGAATTATGATAAGTTTACTAGGTTTCATATAGGAATACAATCTAAGTCTTTAGATGATTTAATATGTTGCTCTTAAGTCACAACATATAAAACACAATGGCAATAAATTAGTTTTATTCTTTTTCTATTTAAGGTGTATACTTAAAAGACTATTTATTAGCTATACTTGTTCCTTAAATCAGGTAATATCAATAATTCAAGAATACGATTAATTATTCAACAAAGAACTGTAATTTCAACTTTTATGAAAATTATTTGCATTTTTAGAAATATCCTATGACCAGAGTAGTTAAAGGAAATTGAAGGATTAAACATTAGCTTCAAATATATATTATAGTTATGAGAACTCTTACATTTAAAACATGGGTAAGAGCATTTTATTTTTAAGGAGGTAATAACCATGATAGAAGTTAGTCATCTGAATGAAAAAGAAAGGCTTGTAGCTTTGCCACAGGAGGTTCAAGAAACAATTCTATGCATATTACAAATACTAGATATTGAATACGGAGCAGATAGGAATAAGTATAAAGATGATGGAGGTTATGTAGCGATTTTGGAAAAGCAAGAAGATTTTAAGCCAATAAAAGATAATGCATATATTGATTGTGATGAGGTTATACCAGAATATGTAGATAAGATAGTTTGTAATAGCGGTACAATATATACCAATTCACTAATATTATGCAATAATGATTATGCCATATCATTAATAATTCCATTGGAACTAACACCACAGAATTTGAAAGATTATACGATTGAATGAAAGTCTTAATTACCAATACATCGGTAGATAAGGCTTTTTTATTTATAGAATATGGGAGGGTACAATGACAAGGAAAGTAATAAAAGATACTAAGTATTGTCAGATATTAAATCAAGGAAAGGTAGCTGATGAAGAATATACATATTGCATAGAAAAGATATTCATTAAATGTATAAAAAGAGATGAAATCAGGTTTAGTCTTTATAAAGATACTATAAGGTCAGCAGAAAGATATATTCCAAGGTCACTAGATGTAACAGAGGAGCAATTACTGCAACTAATTAAAGAATCAATAACTGCAGGAGTATTCTCAAAGGAATTTATAAAGAATTTATCTCAAATTTTAAATAAGAAATAGGGGGAACATAGAAAATGTTTAAAAATAAGAGTAATCGTTATATTACAAGAGGAGTAAATGGGGAAGTAGATATTAGATTACAACTTCTAATGTGGAGTATAATTGATAATCTTAATGAGAAAGGAAATGTTGAAATAGATTATTTACAAATATTTAAATTAAGAAAAGAAGGAGCTTCAATAATAATTGAACATAGCCAAGAAGAACCAGAGTACAAAGCCGTTTATTCATTGGAATTACAAGATGTTGAGCTACATAGAAAGATGAAAATATATGTTATAGATAGTGGAGAGTATTCAACTATGCTTCTTTGCGAGGAGTATTAAGGAGGATTAAATGATGAAAGAATTAAGTAAAGAAAAGTATTTTAACTATGATAGTAAGGAACTTCTAGGAGTAATGAGATTTGATTTCTATGATGGAAGATTAGCTAATCAATGGAATCCAAGAGATTTAATAATAGAGTTAAACAGCAAGAAGGAAATAGATTTAAAGAAGCTACAACAAGAATTAAATTACATTCAATTTGATTTAATTAACAACTATGAAAAGGTTGTAGAGCTATGTGGAGGTACAGGCTATGATAATGAAACTCTCTTATATGTAGATTTTGAAATAGCTAAATATGTAATAAAGCTAATTCCTGTAAGAGATTGTTATTCATATATTTACACATATGTAAAGGAGAAGAAGTAATGAATCCAGTTAAGATATTAAAGATAATCATAATACTTTTACAGTTAATTGCTAGTGGGATAGATACTGATACTGCAATATCGGATGTAGCAAGCAGATTTAATATTTCTGCATCATTTTTAAGAAAGTTTTTATAAGAGTAGAAGGAGATAATAAATATGGACAACTTATTATGGATAATAACTTTTATACTAGGAACAGTAACATTTGCTGGGGTATTTCTAAAGTGCGAAATAACTTACTTTGGTTGTGGCGGTATTATAGCTGTATGGGGATTATGTATATTAGGGGTAGGAATAATAGTAGGTATAATTGGAGAGGTTGCAGGTGGACTTTTCTCTATAATATGGTTTTTAATAAAGGTAGGTATCATAATAACTATAGTTGGTTCAGCTGGCAAGTATATATATAATAAGATGAAAAGAAATAATAAGTAATCTTTAAGAATACATGCTATTTAATATTGATAGCATAATAAAAAGAGGGTGACCTCTTTTTTTGACTAATTATAGCTAAGGTGAAAAAATCACTAAATATTTATTGAATTTTTAATAAGTATTTAGTAAGTTTTAAGTAAGTTAAAAAATTCTAAAGCACATTTTTTTTCAGAAAATATCGTCATAATCGATAATATGGTAGTGACGATATTTTCAGTTATAAAAGTGGGTATATTATTAATGATAAAAATAATGAAAGGATATTTTCAATGAAATGATAAAAACTAGACATACTGATGAAGAGAAACAAGAATGTGTAAATGAATATCTTAATGGTGCAGATAAATACTATTTATCTGGTAAATATTCTACATCTGTTAGAACTATTGATAGATGGATAACAAAATTTAATCTTGATGAAGTTCAACTAAAGAAAGCTAAAAGAGCCAACACTATACCAATAGATGTACAAGAAGAAGTTCTTCAAGTATTAAACAAAAATCCTATCTTCCAAGGATTTAATGAAGTTGAATGGACTGAGAGAAAGGTTATAAAATACTTAAACGACATATATAGCATTAAGATTAATTGGAGAATGGCTAAAGCATTAATAGAGGATGCTAAAAAATTAAATACAATTGTATATGAGGATAGAATATATAATGACATAGAAGAATTAGCTAATTTAGGTTATAGCATAGTTCTACTAGATTATATAAAAATAGGTAGGATTAATAGAATAGAAGTAGAGTCATTGGAGCTTAGAGAATATACAAAAACTAAATTGGATGTAAACCTTGTAATTGCTAGAGCAGATAGCAATATATATCTAGATATAATTTTATCAGAGATTAATATAGTAGATAAAACAAAGATAGAAGTTACTAAAGTTTCAGACAAGAAGCTAGTATATCAAAAAAAGCTTCAAAGAAAGGTTATTGTACAAGATAAATATGAAGTATTAAAGAAAATAAAGAAGGCAGAAGGTAAGGAAAATATAATATTCATAACGACATATGATAAAGACATTACTAAGCTTAAGAAAAAAGGAAGTAATATGAAGTATTTTATAGTAGATGATAAAATATATAAGGAGTTATTACAAGATAAATATGAGGGGGAATATGGTAAATCTGTAGTAGATTATATGTATGACGGGAATAATAAGAATAGAAAGTATAGGTCGATTAGAGATATAAGTCAAGTAGTATGGGGAAAGATAGATAGTTATGTCTTAAAAGTTACAGATGATAAATTTAAGACGTTGAAAAAAATACAAGGGGTAGAAAAAATAATTTTTGAAGTGCAAAAAGAAGAAGAAAAAATGAGAAATACTATGAAAATAATAAATTCTAATTTTATATACAACATTTAAGACAGAGAACTTTCTTCTCTGTCTTAACTTTTTACATTAACTGTATATGGAGGTGATAAAGAGGCTATTAACTTATAATAAATCTTGTGAGGAACAGAAATAAAACACCAACACCAAGGAGGAGAAGGAAATGATTAATAACAATTATGGAGAACTAAGAGATGAATATGTTAAGGGAATTAAAGCTTTAGAAAAGGTTAATGTACCAATTGAAGTAAGGATGATTAAGACTAAAAATGGGACAAGAAGTGGTTACTATGAGGATAAGAACCAGCTTTTAAATGACATTATGAAATATGATGGAAAAGATAATATATTTTTCACATTAAATGTTTTTTCAGAAGAACTAATGGCAAGAGCCAAGAATAAATTAGTTAACTATGCTCAACATACAACATCTGATTCAGAGATAACAAGAAGAGCATTGCTTCTTATAGATATAGACCCAAAGAGACCAGCAGGTGTTTCATCTACAGATGAAGAACTTGAGTCAGCAAATGTTGTAGCCAAGTCAGTAATAGAATATTTAATAAGTGAAGGATTTCCACAGCCTATAGTAGCATGTAGCGGTAATGGATACCATGTACTATATAAGTTAGATTTACCTAATACTAAGGAAGTAACTCAAATGATAAAAGACTTTCTTATTGTGTTAGATAAGAAGTTTAGTACTAAAGAAGCTCAAATAGATAAGACAACCTATAATCCTGCTAGAATAACTAAGTTATATGGAACTATGGCTTGTAAAGGTGATAATGATGAAATAAGACCTCATAGAAGGTCAAGAATAATAGATATTCCAGAAGAGTTTAATGTTGTAGAAGAAAGATTAATTAAGAAAGTAGCAGAGCTTATACCAAAGAAAGAAGTTAAAGTTAAAAAGCAAAATAGTAAAGCTAATGTAATAAGTTGCTTTGATGCTAAAGAGTGGCTAGAAAAGCATGAAATAGAAATAAGTCATACAGAGGAAAAAGAGTATGGGTTATGCCATGTTCTAAAAGTATGTCCTTGGAATCCTAATCATACTGATGAAGCTGCATCAGTAACACAACTTTATGAGGGTGGAATTAGTGCTAAATGCCATCATGACAGTTGTTCAGAAAACAATTGGGAGTCACTTAGAGAGATGTATGAGCCAAAGGCTTCGAGAAAAAATACGGAATATTCTGATAATATACAAGCTAATGATGAACCAAAAAGGAGTCAAGCTGATGTATTGATAGACCTTGCATTAGAAAATAATGATGTGTTTTTTCATAACTCATTAGAAGAAACTTTCGTTGCAGTAGATAAAGGTAACTTTTACGAAGTTTATGGAATAGAAGATAAGAAGTATCAAATGCTTTTAAGAAAAAGGTATTATGATAACACTCAAAAAGCTCCATCTAAAGATAATATTAATCAAGCAATTGGAGTGTTAGAAGCTAAAGCTTTATATGAAGGTGAGGAGATAGAAGTGGCTAAAAGATGTACAAGCGTAGAAAATACTATCTACTATGACATTGCAGATAAGGCTTCAACTATCATTAAGATAGACGAAAATGGGTGGGAGATTGATGATAGTAAGCAAATTTTATTTATAAGAAGAAACAATATGAAAGAACAAGTGATACCAGAGTCATATGAGGATTTAGTGGGTTTACTAGATAGACATTTTAGGTTTAAAGATGAAGAAGATAAAACTCTTCATACAGTAAGTCTAGTAACTAGATTAATACCATATATTCCTCACCCAATTGAAGTAATTCATGGGGAGAAAGGAGCTTCTAAAACCACCACTATGAAGATGAATAGAAGCTTAGTTGACCCAGCTTCAAGAGATATAATTTCAATACCTAAAGCCATACAAGATTTAGCAATAGCATTATTTAATAACTATATGCCTTGTTTTGATAACCTAGATAGTGTTTCATCAGAGAAAAGTGACCTATTCTGCATTGCTTCAACAGGTGGTGGCTACAGTAAAAGAAAGTTATATACAGATGATGATGAGAAAATAATCAACTTTAAAAGTCGTATAACCTTAAATGGGATTAATGTTATGGCTACAAGAGCTGATTTACTTGATAGATGTATAGTTTTAGCATTAGAAAGAATTCCAGAAGATGAAAGAAAAGAAGAATCTAGGGTATGGGAGGATTTCAATGCTGATAAACCTAAAATACTAGGAGCTATGCTAACAACATTATCAAAGGCTATGAAGATATACCCAACAGTAGCATTAGATAAGTTGGGTAGAATGGCTGACTTTACTAGATGGGGTTATGCTGTGGCAGAAGCTTGTGGAATTGGTGGAGAAGTATTCTTAAAAGCATATTTAAATAATCAGAAAAAAGCTAATCAAGAAGCAGTTGAAGCTAATCCAGTAGCTACTGCATTAATTAAGTACATGGACGAGGTAAAGAACTTTAGTGGAACTGTAAGTACATTATTAAAAGTACTGAATGAAGTTGCAGAAGCAGAGCAGATTGATACAACATCTAAGTTATGGGCTAAAGAACCTAATGTACTAAGCAGGAGATTAAATGAAATAAAATCTAACCTTGAACTAGAAGGGATTTACTATGATGTAAGACATAAAAATCAAGGTAAAGTCATTGATATAGTTAAGGTAGCTTAGATTTATATAATAATGACATTATCGAGGTGATACTTCGATAATGTCGATAAATTCAATATGAAAAGGAGCAAGTTAAGATGAAAGCATTAAAAGAACTAACAGATAAGAAGATAGGATTATATATAAGAAAAGAAGAAAGTGGAGAAAATCTGTCAACAGGATATGGGAGATTACAATGGTTGAGATATGAGCTTGGGGAACATGAGGGTAGAATAGAAACTTATATTGATAACGCCAATAGTTTAGAAGAGTTAAAGAAGTTAGCTTGTGACGTTATTGATGGAAAGATTGATGTAGTTTTAATATGGTCAATAGATGAGCTAATAAATGTAATAGGTATGATTCTTATGTTGAATTGTTCATTAAGAGAAATTCCTATAATAAGCTTCTGTGAATCATCAGAACGTGTATCTTATGTAGTTGAGCATCAAGATGAACTTATAGAAGAAGTTTTTTAAAAAAGAAAATCTTATGAAGGAGATAGAAAAATGACTAATGATAAAAAGATAAGTGAAGTTGTAGACATAATTTCAGAAATGATAATTAAGTACATTAAAGATTGTAGAGAAACTAAAAATGATAGTGAACTAGAAGAACTAGAAGCTATATAGCCATTTATAACGGAAAATATCGTCTATATTGAAGTAGCGAAGTGATGATAATGACGGTATTTTCCTTATAAAAAAATGTAATAAAGTAGGAAGATAAGTATATATTATATTTTTGCTACAAGGAATATAATTTAAAGATAATGGAGGAATAGAGATGGGATTTATAACTTTAACTAATGATGTAACTATGGAGCAAGGAAGAAAGAGAGTAGCAATTTATTGTAGAGTTTCAACCATTGAACAAGCAGAAGAAGGCTATAGTATAGATGAACAGCAAAGGTTACTAATGGAGTGGTGTAAAAAGATGGATTACACTGTATATAAGTGTTATTCAGATAGAGGGATTAGTGGTAAAGATATTAAGAATAGACCAGAGTTAAAGCAATTACTTAATGATACTGAAGATAAGCAATTCGACATGGTAATATCATGGAAGATTAACCGTATAAGTAGAAAGTTAGCTGATGTTTTAAAGATAGTTGATGTTTTAGAGCAGAATAATATAACTTTTAAATCTTATTCAGAACCATTTGAAACTGATACACCTGCAGGTAAAATGCAGTTTCAAATGATGGCATTAATAGGTGAATTCGAGAGAGGTACAATAGCACAAAACGTTAAAATGGGAATGTGTGCCAAGGCAAAGAGTGGAGAATGGTGTGGTGGTACTGTTTTAGGATATGATTTAGTAGCAGTAGAAAGCTTAGAAGGAGCTAAAAGAAGAAAAACTAAGCTAACTATTAATGAAAAAGAAGCAGAAACAGTAAGATTTATTTTTAATGAATATGGTAATGGCAAAGGCTATAAGGCAATTACCAACCAACTAAATAAGTTAGGACATAAAACTAAGAAGGGAAACAACTTCTCAGTAGGTTCAATAAAAGATATTATAACTAATCCAGTATATATAGGTAAGGTTAGATACAATGTAAGACAGAACTGGTCTGAAAAGAGAAGAAGAAATATTAATGCTAATCCTATAATAACTGATGGAGTGCATGAAGCTATCATAGATGAGAAACTATGGGACAAGGTTCAAGCAATTCTAGAAAATAAGAAAGGGAAACCTTCAAGAGTACATGATGGAGAATTTCCATTGACAGGAATACTAAGATGTCCTAAGTGTGGAGCTGGTATGGTAATATCAAGAACTACTAATAAATTAGCAGATGGTACTAAGAAGAGTATAGCTTACTATGCTTGTGGAAATTGGAAAAATAAAGGTACAGCAGTGTGTACCAGTAATTCAATAAGAGTAGAAAAAGCTAACGAGTACGTATTTAATAAGCTTTCAGAGTTACTTTCTAATGATAAGATGGTTAAAACTATAGTAAGTAATGTTAATAAAGAAAGAATTAGAAAGGTTAATCCTGCTAAGAAGGAGCTAACAAGAATTGATAAAGAACTAGAAAAGCTAGATAAGAAGAAAGGTAAACTTTTTGAAGCTTATGAAGATGAAATACTAACTAAAGAGGAATTTCAAGCAAGAAAAAATGAGTTAACTGAAAGAGTTAAAAAACTAGAAGAAGAAAAAGCACCGTTATTAGTTACTCTATCAGATGATGTTAAGGAAGAACTACCTTATGACTTCATTAAGAGCATACTTGAAAATTTCAGTAAGGTCTTAAAAGAAAGCACAAGTAGGGAGCAACAGAAGAAGTTATTACACATGATAATTTCAGAAATAACCATTAATGAGCTAAGGGACATTGACTCAATTAAGATTAACATTAATGATAACTTGGTTAACTATTTAAGTAAGGAAGAAGGAGTATCTATAAAGGGTACTCCTTCTTCTTTTATATTAAAAAATGTTGGTATAAGCACATTAAGCTTAAATATTGCAATATAAATGTTGATTAATAAAAAGGTTATAATATAATAGAAGAAAAATTATAGGAGGATTAATTTTCATGAACAAGAAGCAGTTAATAGAAGAGATAGCAAGTAAATTAGATGATAGAGATTATAGATTAATATTAGGCCTAGATGGTAAGTTTAATCTAATACCATTAAGTGAGTGGAGTGATGTAATGGAGTATGTTACAAGATGGGAAACTTATGATAGAGGAAATGGGTATGTAGGTGTTTCAGCTTCAGAAGATACAGAGTTCATAGATGGCATATATAATTGGGCAATAGAAGCTTGGGATAGATACAAGAATGATGGTGAAACTAATATCCTTAATCCTTGGAGTTAAATAATGTAAAAACCTCACTTGAAAGTGATACGGAGAACCGTATCATAAATAAGGGATACGGCTTTAGGAAAATACACTAAGATTAATAAATATGAGTTATACATTAAATAAAGCATAAAAGTAGTCTTAATCTATTAATTAAAATAGTTAAGGCTGTTTTTGCGATTATTATACTTTTGAAAACAAGCTTTGTAATCAGAATAAATTAAGAGTAAAAGTTATCTTGTGATATAATAAAGTATTATTCATTTAAGATTTAATAATTTTATGGCTATGTAATTCAAAACTTATATTTAAGGAGGCAATTTATGAATAAAAAACCAGCTTATAAAACCTGGATAAGAGTAAATAAAATAATTGCTTTTTCGGTAATTTCTTTATTTCTAATATTAATATCATTACTGCCGATTGATTCATTTATACGTATTAGTGCAGGAATTTTGTCATTACCATTCTTATATATTTCATTTATAGTATCATATTCTTACTATCAATTTTCAGATTTTGGAGGGAATTTCCAATCTAAAATACATAATTTAATCACAGATAAGGTTAATCATAAAGGAAATGGTAAAGTATTAGATATAGGTGCTGGTAGTGCTTCACTTATAACTAAACTAGCAAAATCATTACCCAAAACATCTCTTGTAGGAATTGATTATTGGGGAGAAGACTGGGAATACTCAAAACAAATATGTGAAACAAATGCTGAATGTGAAGGTGTATTAGATAGAATTGATTTTATAAAAGCGAGTGCATCTAAGCTACCATTCGATGAACATAAATTTGATGTAGTAGTAAGTTGTTTAACTTTTCATGAAGTAAAAGATGAGAGTGATAAAATAAAAGTGTTGAAAGAAGCTTTAAGAGTTCTTGATAATGATGGAGAGTTTGTGTTCCTAGATTTATTCCTTGATGAAAAAGTATTTGGAAAGAACAATGAGTTTTTTAAGGCTATTGATTCACTTGGAGTTTCAGAAATTAAAGTTGAAAAGCTTGAGAATATAATTGAGTTACCTTCTATTCTATTACACAAAAAAGTATTAGGTAATGCAGTAGTTATTTCTGGAAGAAAATAAATTACAAATAAGTAGAGTAAGGTACGGAAAACCGTATCACAAATAACGGATATATTTTATAAGGGTATAAAAATTATATTTTTAAAATTTCAATTAGAGTATAATAACATAATGAAATCCATGGCAATTGGTTTTGTAGTGGATTTTAATGTTAGGCTATGTTTTATAATAATGTTGTTAGTATAACTAATATTAAGGGAAGTCTCTTTGAGACCTCCCTTAATTCATATTTTGAAAAGATTGTATATTTAATATAATTTTATAAATCTAAATACCATATAAGTTGAACTTCATCTCTATCTTCAATATCTTTGTAATAAGCGTATTCATCTATTTTTCCTAATACTGCACCTTGTTTATGATAAAACTTACACGCTTGAACATTGTTATTTTGACATTCAATTTTCATTTGTTTTAATCCTTTTGATTTTGACCACTGAACAGCCATAGTAAATAACTTTGTACCTACTCCCTGGTTCTTATATCTATCATCAACCCTTATATCCCATAGCACACTTATGTCATCTCTACCGTCAAGCAGATGAATATTTTTTGTTTTTGAAACAACAGTAATTGCTCCAATGGGAATTTCGTTATCAAAAGCCATAAAGAATGCCCAATTAGTTATATCAAATTCTTCTGCATATTTTGTTACTTCCTCATATGCTCCTAAATCTTTTATATATTCTTCGGTCGGAGTCTCTTTTAATAAAATCCCTCCTAATCCATTCTCAACCTTTTCTAATTTGAATATGCTTTTCACATTAATAAGCATTGGAATTTTATCATATTTATCAAAGTATGATTTATCAACTTCTCTATATGTAATCACCTTTATTACCTCCACTAATAAAATTAAACTTAATTCTGTAATTTTACAATTATGCACTAAATTACAAATTGATCATATGCTAATTATACTGTCAATCTCATATAATGTATATAATTAAACGAATATTGGTTGTCTTTCTTTATAATCAGTTATTTTTGTATAAGCATGGGCTACATTACATTTAACCATAAAGTTTTTAATTTTCACAACTTCCTTGTGATTTTCAAACAATTGTAGCCATTTAAACCAGTACATATAATATATTGGCTGTGGAAAGAGAAATCCAGAATGGAATTATTCTGCACCTCATGGAGCAGGAAGACTTATGAGCAGAAGCAAAGCTAAGGAAGTATTGACCATGGAGGATTATGAGAAATCCATGAAAGGAATATTCACAACCTCAGTAAATAAATCAACCTTGGATGAAGCTCCTATGGCATATAAGCCTATGGATAAAATCAGAGGATGAAATCATTGCAGCCTGCAGATGGAGTACAATGGGAAATTATATATCCATTTAGGACATGATTTGTATTTTTATGGTACAATGGAGAGAATATTACAGTATTTAAAAATATAGATAAGATAAAATGGGGGAATAGAAATTATGGGAGATATAAAAAATCCTAGTATAAAATTAAAGGAACTGCTAGATGGAAATGATGCTAAGGATATCAGTAGGCTTGAGAAGCTTTGTTTAGAAACGGATAAAACTTCACTAAAGCTGGAGATTGATTATAAATTAAGCAGAGAGGAGGGCAAAAATAAAAACTCAAACAATATTAACGAATTTATGTATTATGACAATAATGAACTTATTGGATACATTGGTATCGGAGAATTTGGTGGAGGTGCTTTAGAAGTTAATGGAATGGTACATCCAATGTATAGAAGAAGGGGTATATTTAAAAAATTATTTTCTCTAGTCAGAGATGAATGGAAGAAAAGAGAATCGAAAAAAATGCTTTTACTATGTGATGATGCTTCTGCTTCTGGTATTGAATTTATTAAGTATACCGGTGCTACTTATAATAATTCAGAATATGAGATGTTTTTAAAAGATAACTTAATGGAAAACTTTCAATCAAATAATGTGGTTCTACGTAAAGCTACTAAAAGTGACGCAAGAGAAATAGCGTGGCAAGACTCAATATATTTTAACAGTGAATTCAAAGAGGATGATGTTTCAAAGGTAGAGGAAGATGAGAGTGATAGCTCATATAGTTATATAGCAGAAGTTGACAATAAGACTATAGGAAAAGTGCGTATAGAAATAAACAACTGTATAGGAGGTATTTATGGATTAGGAGTGCTTCAAGAGTATCGCAGAAAAGGTTATGGAAGAGAAATTTTAGTTAGTGCAATAGAAAAATTAAAGGAAGGAAACTCAGAGCAGATAAGGCTTCAAGTTGTTACAAAAAATAATAATGCTTTAAATCTTTATAAATCCTGCGGATTTGAGGAAGCTTATACAATGAATTATTATGAATTAGTGTAAAATAATTTGTGTAAACTGCGTAAGAATCATATAGCACTTTTCTTTTTAGTAGAATTAATATATTAAAGTACATGTATATGAAAGTGAAGAAATAGTAACAAATCTAGAATCTCTGCATATTCTGCTAGTAGAAGCAGTTAAGCAGGAGAATTATATGGGAATAAATAATACAAAAAGATTAACTGTTACTTTAGATGATTATGTTATTAAAATTGCAGAGGAAAAGGCACTGGCTATGTTTAAAGGAAATATGGATAATTATATTAACTGGCTTATCTGTACTAACAATAAACATGAAATAAAAAAAGCAGTAAAAGAGTTAGAAAGCAAACAAGAGGAAGATAAGCCCAAAGCAATACAAGATACTAAAAAAACAGCAATGTATAATAATATATGTGAGTTTTGTAAGGAGCCTATTTATCAAGGAGATGAGATTTGTAAGGCGGAAGGTTATGAAAACTATATACATAGAAAATGCTGCAAGAAAAATTAAGCAAGATAATAAAAATTATTTAAGAGATATAGAAAAAATAGCCTGAGAAATTTACAAGAATGTAGCCATATAATTAGAAGAGAAATTTAAGGGTGAGCTTTGAAGAAGATTTGGAAATAAGAGAAGATTATGATATTATATAGACCTATGAGAAGATTTCTTATAGGTTTTTTGCAATGTTTAAGATGGCAATTGCTATTCTTAGGATTAGTCTGTGCTAAACAACGATTGAAAAGCGTATATAAAGGATGATGTTTTCTTTTGCATTGCTCATAGTAAATCCTCCTATTTTTATTTCCATAGATTCATCACCAGTCTATCATGCATGAGAGACAGAATACAATAGTATTGATTTTTTCAGTGTTTGCCTTTTAATCATTTGAGGAAAACACATAACAAATGGACAATCAACTGACATACTCAAATATCCCATGAGAGGTTTCAAGGCTAGGTCACGCTCAAAGGCTTCATAATCAATATATGGTTGTAAGTGACTGGGAACTTCACCCAAACTTCCTGTTTCTTCAATATAGTAACGAGCGGCATCAGCCATAGAATCACAATCGGAATAACAATACTAGTAAGTTCTATCAACATGGTTACGTTCCTAATACTTACCAAGCTTTAGAATTAAAAATAGAATTTTAAAGTTTCGTTTTGAAGAAGATTTGGCAATAAGAGAAGATTATGATATCATAGAAACCTATGAGAAATTTCATAATTCTAGCAAATAAGTAGTTTTTGTGAATTAATCATATAATAAAATTAACAATAGCAACGGAGGAAATGAATTTATGTCAGCTTTACCAAATTGTCCAAAATGCAATTCAGAATATACTTATGAAGATAGAGGTCTTTTTGTTTGTCCAGAATGTGGACATGAGTGGACTTTAGAATCAGAAAAGGAAAATAGTGAAGATAAAAAGGTTATCAAAGATGCCAATGGAAATATATTAAATGATGGTGATTCTGTAACAGTAATCAAAGACCTTAAAGTAAAAGGTAGTTCATCAGTTGTGAAAATAGGCACAAAGGTAAAAAATATACGTCTAGTTGATGGAGATCATGATATCGATTGTAAAATTGATGGCTTTGGAGCTATGAGCTTAAAATCTGAATTTGTTAAAAAGGTATAAATTGGATTTTACTTATCTTTATATGAGAACTTGAACAGGTTGTGGTGCAGCCACGGTAAAAAATGAAAAACTCAGTAGGTAGATTTGCTGTTATATAAATCTACCTACTGATTTTTCATTTAGTTCTTTTTTAAGATAGTGTTGATAAAGCTACATATTATTGCGAAGAAAGCCATTTGCAGGAACCTTTAAATTTACTCAGATGATTTATTTAAAAACTTCTTATCTTTTTCATCAATATCAAGTCCCAAGGTTCCGCCTGGATTCATGATATTATCTTTGTCAAAGTGGTTTTTCAAGGCACGAATCACTGAATATTCAGTGCTACCAATGGAACCCTCAAGCCATGGAGCAAACATTTTTCCAATTCCATGATGATGGCTCATGGAGGCACCGCTTTTCTGAATAGCATCTAAAATTCCAGCGTGATACTGCTTATATTCCTCAGGATCACTCATCTTTGCAATAAAAATAAAATAAAGATTAGCTCCTTGAGGATAAACGTGAGACATATGGGTGGTTACAATTGTTTGTGGACGAGCCTTACAGTAAGCACGAACATCTCTGTGAACCTTAGCCATATTGCTCCAATTTACGCTGCATTCCATGGTGTCTGTAACTATTCCGAAGTCTTGCATGGTATCACGAAGATATGGATCTGTAAAGCGACCATGCTCCCAAGACTTTGTAACAGAACCAGTGAGATTCATAGCTCCATATTTTTTACAAATCCTCTTAACATTTTTAGCACAGTTTTTAGAAAAACTGTCCTCACCATTGGTAAACCCTAAGAAAAGGCATCTCTCCATTTTCTTCATACCTCGCACTTCAAAGAGGTGACGGAGAGGACTTTCATCAACTCCATATAAACGAAGCATTACATCTGTTTCTTCAGGGTCAGATAGACGGAAAACAGAAGGTAGTCCTGCTTCACTTTGCATAATTTCTCTTGCAGCTTCCTGAGCAATTTCCCAATTTTTAAACATAAAGGAGAATCTGCGAATTGTCTCAGGCATATGACGAAAGACTTTAAGGGTTACATGGGTTAAAACGCCAAAGGCTCCTTCGCTACCCATCATAATTTCACCTAAATCAGGTCCAATGGCTTTTCTTGGGTATGTGTCAGTTTTAATAGGTCCAATAGGAGTTGCATATTCTTGACCAAGGACTAAATCTTGTATTGTGCCATAATAGGTGGAGTTTTGACCTGCACCTCTTGTTACAACCCAGCCACCAACAGAAGAATATTCAAAGCTTTGAGGAAAGTGACCACAGGTGTAAGCTCTTTTGGCGCCAAAGTTTTTCACAGCATTATTAAGGGTTTCTTCAAGTTTAGGCCCGCTCATACCAGCTTCCACTGTAATAGTTTGGTCTATTTCATTAAAGGAAACTACCTTGTTAAATCTAAGGCGCATATCCAGTGAAATTCCTCCCTTGGTACATTCAACCCCACGAGTAACAGAGGAGCCTCCACCATAAACATACACAGGAATTTTTTCCACTGTACAGTAAGCAACAATTTCTTCAATTTGCTTTTTATTATCAGGATAGAGTACAGCGTCAGGAATATTTTCAATAATTTTATTTCTAAGGCGAAGTAGGTCATACATGGTTTTTCCGTAAGAAACAGAAAGCCGAGCATAATCATCAGTGCGAACAAATTCTTCTCCACAAATTTTACGGAACTCATTTAATTGAGCCTCACTGAGTTTACAAGGAATATCAAAGGCAACCTCATCGGTTCCTAGGTCTTCTTTATATTTTTCAAAAAAACTGTCATCAACTTTAAAGATTTCTTTAACCATTGTATAAAGAGACTCTCTTGGAATTTTAATTTGTTTTGGGTCTCCCCACTTAAATATAGAACGATAGGAACTTTTTGAATAGTCTTCATTAAACCATTTTGGTTCAAAATTCTTATATTTATGTGACATTAGCTATACCTCTTTTCTATAATTCTTTTTATATAATGGCAACAGATGACCGTAAATCTTTCTAAAAATTTCAAAATAAATCACATCATAGATTTTATGAGTTTCCATGTTAGGCTGAAAGGTATCAACTATTTGTACCATCTCTTTTATGGCTTCCTCATAGTTATTAAAAATACCAAGGGAAATAAATGCCACCATAGCGCTTCCAAGGCCTGATACCTCATGGGTTTGTATGCGATGAACAGGAAGTCCGAACATGTCCGCTGTAATTTGGCAAATCTCATCACTTTGGGAGCCACCACCAGCAAGATAGATTTCTTTTATTTTTTCCCCTGACCGTTTTTCCATTAGCCTTAGTCCGTCAATAAGAGCAAAATTTAACCCTTCAATAATTGCACGGTAAATGTGAATTCGAGTATGGACATCAGAAAAACCAATAATAGATCCACTTGCTACAGGCATTGTTATTCCAGGGGTAAAATAAGGTTGAAGAATTAGTCCATCACAACCTGGTGGAATTTCTCGTAAACGAGCATTTAGGAGTTCTTCAGGAGGCATGCCTTTTTGAAGGGCTTCTGCCACTTCTTTTGCAGCAAATTCTTTTTTAAACCAAGATACCAGCCAATATCCTCGAAAAATCTGAATCTCAGGACTGTATCTTCCTTTGATAATAGATAGATAAGGTGGAATAAAACGCTGTGGCTCAATATACTTGTTTGTAGTAAACTGAATTGTTGCAGTGGTTCCAAAGCTAATTGCTGCTTTTTCAGGAGTGGTACAAGAAAGACCAAGGGTTTCGCAACCTTTGTCAGAGCCTGATGCAATTAGTGGCAAGTTCTCTTTTATTCCACTTGCCATGGAAGCCTCTTTTGTGATGGTACCAAGCAATTCCTCTGGTTCGACAAGTTTACAAAGCTTTTCAGGCTCAATATCAAATATACAACGAGTAAGACTTTGAGGTTTCATCCAAGCTCTTCTCTTATGGTCAAAGGGGATATGACCAATCATATTAGCGCAAGAATCAACTATTTTTCCACAAAGGCAATAGGTTAGATATCCGGAAAGCATTAAAAATTTATCAGTTTTTTTCCAAAGCTCAGGCTGATATTCCATTATCCAGTTACAGGCGGAGCTCTCTCTTTGCATATCTACTGCCTTATCCATTTTTATGGTTTTGAATATAGCTTGTTTCTTGTAGGGAATTGGTTTTGTTACCTTAGTTTTGCGCTTGTCTAGCCATAAAATAGCTCGTCTTAATGGCTTAGCATTTTTATCAATGCAAACACAGGTGTCCCTTATTGTGGTTATTGTAACTGCTGCTATTCTATCCCATAATTCAATGGAGCTTTCCTTTAGTTCAAGGGAGGCTTCACATATTTTTTCCCAATAATAATCGGCATCTTGCTCTGCCCAATCAGGATAATCAGAATAATAGGGGATTTGAAATTTTTTCTGTGATATTGCAACAACAGTTCCCTTTGGGCTAATGAGCATTGCCCTCGCACTTTGTGTGCCAACGTCAAAGGTAAGGACAAGGGGCTCTTGCATTATTTTTCACCACCTTTTAAGTCTGCAGTGGCTATTACTTCACAGCCAGTACCAAGTAAGTCAGATAAAATAACCTCACCGCATTTTATTTCTTTTGAAATCACAACTTTGTTTAAGACTTTCATGGCTTCAAATATAAGTTCTTTTGGAATTCCACCATTGGTTCTAACAGGAAGGACAGGCATCCAAGAGAAGAGGGTTTTAACAGTTGTTGAAAGAGAGCGCATTGGATGTTTCAACTCGTTGAAGGCAAAATCTATTCCTTTTTTACAGTTGTTTCCCGTAACAATAAGCTCATCATTTTCCTTTAGTTCTATGGTTAGTTGGCAACCTTTAGGGCATACAATACAGACGAGGGCTTTTTTCATTTTATAGGTCCTCCATTACAAATTTAATTTTACTGCTTTGGCATAGGGATGCTTTTGTAAAATCAATTACTATCCTTTCCATTTCAGGAGGATTAAGATGAGTGAATTTTTTAGTAAATACTTCTTTTCCATCAATAAGAAGCTTAACTTTTGTTTTTCCTCTGTTAAATTTACTTCGCAAGAAAAATACTGTTTCTTTTTTTATACTACCAAGCTCAAGCTTCTGAGGTAGTAAATATAGAAAGTTATCATCGCAGCTTATGTCCACATAGGGATTTTTCTTTTTAATATAGGTAGCAGCGGATTTACCGGCCAGTTCACCACTTTCTGAAACATAGTCAACTAGGTCGTTTACATGGAGTGCGTTGCCACAAGTAAAAACGCCTTCAACAGATGTCATTAAGTTCTGGTCACAGAAGGGACCTTTTGTTTTATTGTCAATGGAAATATTAAGCTCTTCTGCAAGCTCATTTTCAGGAATAAGTCCCACTGATAAAATCAAGGTATCACATTCTATTTTTTCCTCAGTGTTTGGAATTGGAATCATATTGTTATTAACCTTCATAATAGTCACAGCTTGAAGCCTGTCAACTCCATGAAGTTCTGTTACTGTATGATTAACATAAAGCGGAATATTGAAATCCCTTAGGCATTGACTTATATTTCTAGTTAGTCCACTAGGGGTTGACTTTGCTTCATAGACGCCTAGTACTTTTGCACCTTCAAGGGTAAGTCTTCTGGCCATAATGAGTCCAATGTCACCAGAACCAAGAATTACACAACGTTTTGCTGGCATTTGTCCTAAGATGTTAATATAATACTGAGCTGTTCCAGCGGTATAAACTCCAGCAGGTCTAGTTCCATGAATGTTCACCTGTTTTGCCGTTCGTTCTCTGCAACCAGTTGAAAGTACAAGGGTCTTTGTTGTGATTTCACGGATACCTTCTTTATTTACTAAAGTTAGACGGAAGCCTTCTTCAAGGGGTTCAACCTTTGAAGCAAAGGTAAGAAGTGAAATTTCAGCTCCACACTGATCTACTTCACTAACCCAGCGACTAGCATATTCACTGCCAGCAAGTCTCTCTCCAAAATAAATAAGTCCAAAGCCATCATGAATGCATTGCTTTAATATTCCACCTAGTCTTGCTTCCCGTTCTATTAAAAGAACCTTTGAATTTTCTTTTCTAGCAGCAATAGTAGCAGCTAGTCCAGCAGGTCCACCACCAATAACAACTACATCATAGGTCATCTTTAACACCTACCTTTGTTTCGCCAAATAAAAGCTCACTATTACTTCCACTTTTTTTAACCTCTGAAAGAGGAATGCCTTTTACTTCTGCAATAATACCTGCCACAAGGGGACCGCAAAAACCACCTTGACAGCGGCCCATACCTGGACGCACTCTACGCTTTACTCCATCAATTGTGTCACAGGGCACAGGTCTATTTAGGGCATCAATAATTTCTCCACGGCTTATTTCTTCACATCTACAGATGATTTCACCGTAATCTGAATGTTTTTTAATAAGCCTTGCTCTTTCTATAGTTGACATTTTCGCTGTGTGAGGAATGGCTTTTCTTATTGGATTATATTTTTTGTTTGAATTTATTGTTTGGGATTTCGATATCATATCTACAGTAATTTTCTCAATTTCAACAGCAATAGCAGGAGCTGCCGTTAGTCCTGGAGATTGAATACCTGCTGCGTGAATAATGTTTTTTGTGAAACGCCCTTTTTCGACTACAAAGTCTTCCTCATAGGTTGGGGCACGGACACCAGTAAAATATGTGATTATGTCAGCAGTTGAAAGGAGGTCTGTGGTTTCTTTTTGCTTCTTAAAAACATCTGAGATACTAGAAGCTTGAGTTGAAAAATCTTCTTTTTTATAAGTTTCAAGTGCATTAGGTCCAATTAAAACATTTCCGTCAATGGTGCTAACAATTCCTCCACCTTTTGTGTGGTTACTCTTACTTGAAGTACCAAAGGTAGATATTATTGTATTTACAATATGCTTTGATTTTTTATCTAGAATTGAGTTAGTTCCTCGTCTTGGATGGATTGAAAAAAAGTGATCCTTTGCCATAATGGCTATATCTTCTGAAAAAACACCAGCAGCGTTAATTATAATTTTAGGATAAATTATTCCCCGATTAGTGTTAATGGAAGTGATTTCTCCCTCATGAACTTCCATGCCAATAACGGCTGTGTCAAGTGAGAGAGTGACTCCATTTTCTACTGCATTCTCAGCATATGCAATGGTAAGTTCATAAGGAGAAACAATACCAGCAGAGGGAAAATAGAGAGCAGACTTAATATCATCATTAATTGTAGGCTCAGCTTTTTTGATTTCCTTACGGCTAAGTGCATAAATCTCATCTATGCCGACACTTTTCCAATGACTACGAGCAAAAAACAGAAATAGCTTAGCAATATTCTTTTTAAAGCAGATATATTGACCACATCGATTAAAGGGGACGTTAAGTTCAGAGGAAATTTTATCGTACATCTTGTTTCCTAGAGCATTGTATTTTTGTTTTACATAGCCGTTCTTTAAATCAATTCCAGGATGAACCATTCCATCATTTCGACTAGATGCGTGTAATGCAATATCATGCTCTTTTTCTACAATTAAAATATCTAAGTCCCACTTTGAAAGTTCTCTAGCTATTGAAGCTCCAATAATTCCAGCACCAATTATTAATACATCAGGAGCTACTTTATCTAAAGCTGTATCATTAATCAAAGGAAGTCGCATTGGTGGGATTTCAGCATTTAAACATTTAATCTTGTTAACCACAGTATAACCACGGTGTTTATCAACTGAAAGCATTCCAGCCTCAACAACTTCATTCCATTCTTGAAGGGTTCCAGTTAATATAAGGCAAGAATCTTTTAAATGGGCTGAAACCTGTGTGCCAAAGCGCTCAAAAAGTAACTTCTTAACCTTTTTAAGCTGCATACTATACACCTCTTTTTTAGTGTCGGTCATGTAACCGACTTGATTTATTTCAATTTAACACAAAACCTACGAATTGTCAATAAGTTCCAAATATACATTTCATTGACTTAAAGTTCGGATTTTGATATAATACTAAAAATAAAATTAGAAAGGTAAAGTGGTATATGGCAGCACCTAGAAACACTAATATAAAAGAAATAATTTTGGATGGGGCAACCAAATTACTTGAAGAAAAGTCATTTTTCCAAATTTCTCTTTCTGATATAGCAAAAAAAGCTGGAATTAGTAAAGGTACTTTGTATTATTATTACAGCAACAAAGATGATCTTCTTTTTGATATTGCAGATAACTATTTAACGCAGCTTTCTGAGGACTTAATAGCATGGGTTACTGACGAAAGTAAGGATACTTCACTTCCTAGACTTATTAAATATACCCTTGAGCGAGGGATTTTTAACGAAAGTGGTAATTTAAGACTTTATTTAATAGCTGATGCCATCTCTGGCAACGAAGAGCTAAGAGAAAAACTACTTGAGAAATATCAGCATTTTAAAAACATTCTTTCGGTTGAAATTGCAAAACGTACCAGTGACGCTGATGGCGAATATTTAGCATGGTTAATACTCATAGTCATGGATGGACTTTTAGTTCAGGACAGGCTACAAAATACAGAGTTTGATGTTTCAAAGTTTATTGAAAATATTAAAAAGCAGATATATAAATGTTAAAAGTTAGGCTATGTTTAAATAAGATGTTCATATTGAAGAAATTTTAAGGAAGACAATTCTGTCTTCCTTAGTTACTTTAATGAAAATTCTGAATTAATGTAATAAACTTTTATCTATGCTTTCTAAAATATTCATTCCTAATTCAAAAGCCTCTTTAACCTTTTCTTCCTTTTGATAAAAATCTTCTCTAACTTGTACACCTTCTACAGTAAATCTCTTTACTGGTTTTATTCCTAAATGGCCATAGTAATGCTCTATGGCATGAATTAAGTGCATGTTTTCTTCAATCCTTTTGCCTGTCCTAATAGCCACAGAGACTCCAATCTTGCCCTTTGGAATTATTGTTTCTCCATTGGTATCACCTAAGGGCGTTGACCTATCAAAAAACACTTTTAATTGTCCAGTAACATCTCCCCAATATGAAGGTGAAGCAATTATCACAATATCCGCTTCAATTAAATCATTAATTATTATATTCATATCGTCATTTTGAACACATTCTTTTGTCTCATAACATCTCATGCAACCTTTGCAATACTGTATATTCATTTCTCCCAGTATGTACTTCTTAATGTTAATATTGTTTGCTTTCATTCCTTCTATAATTTTATCTGTTACACAGGCTGTACTACCATTAGTTTTTGGACTACCTATAATACATATTGCCTTCATAGTAAATCTCCTCCTTTACCAACTTTACTTCGTAGGTTTTAAACTCATAAATATAATTTATTATAGAGGACAATAGAATTTATTGCAATTATTTTACATAACTAAATATAAATTACTTTTCCCGTTTAAGACAATATATAGTTCGAAAGATACTTTCTACCATATCAATACTTTTGCAATAGAATGTACAGATTATTCCTAGAGCTTTAAGGATGAAACTTTTTTATATTCATCAATGTTAATATCTATATTACTAAAGGAAAGTTGAATCTCGTTTTTATTTGCAACTGCTTCATTTATTATGACAGTATTTAAATCAATAATTTCTTGAGATTTATAATATTTATTTATTATTTTGGGAACATTTAATTTGAAATTTTCACCTTCAAAGCTTATTCCATGAATATCCGAAAAAGCGTTAATTACATAATTTAAAGCCTTCTTAGATAAAGGGTTCATTAAGTTAACCTTTAGTAGCTTAAAGGTGCTAATATTTATATAAATTGTGTTAGAGGTCACTTTTGTTATTTTTAAAGTTGATTCAAAACTTACGTGTATACCAGTGATTTTATATGTGCCTAAAATAGTTATGTGCTTATCTATAATTACATTAGTTATTTGAATTTTCTTTTGTAAATCAAAGAAGCTTAGAATGTCTTCAGAAGATAAACTCAAAGTTAATTCTATTATTTTCACAACTAAATTCTCCCTACAAATTGATTTTAAATTATGGATGTGTTTTAACATAGTGTTGATAATGAACTATATATTATTAACAAGTATATATGAATGCTCGTTTAATAAATGTAGTCTCTATAACATTTTATACAATGCATTTGCTGTTTATGAAAAAAATTACCCCGTTAAGTAGATAATATACTGTTTTTTTTAATTATATCTACTTAACGAGGTTTAATTTAAAAATATAATTTATTCATATCTAGAGTATTGCTATTCCTTGTGCACCAATTTGTGGTAATTTTGTATCTTGATATATCTGTAATAGAACTAAATGCCCATTTTTCTTAATTTCGAACACACTGATTGAGCCTTCACTGCCATTTAAAACATAAAAGTTTTGGCCATATCTGTCTATTACACTATCAATTGGAGATCCTGTTCTATTAGGTGTACTTGGTATACTTTCAACAACAGTCAAAGTTCCACCATGATTAATACGATAGAGAGTTATTGTGCCACTACCAGCGTTAGACGTATAAGCATAATTTTCATCAGGATTAACTGAAACCCAACAAGTTGCTGTCTGATTATTTAAGACAGAACCACTAATAACATTAAGAATACCATTATTTGTAACATCATAGGATGATAATGCATTTGGACCTACCTCACTAACTACCAAAAGATTATTATTGAGATAAGCTGAGCCAAAAGGACCTATACCATTAGAAGGATTTACAATTGGACCTCTTAAACTTCCATTGTAGTTTACTTCATAAACACTGAGATTATTGGTTACATTTTCGCTTACAACAAGTTTATCATCGCAAGGACTTGAAACAATACATCTTGATTGAGCATTATCTGAACTTAATGGTCTTTGAGAACCTCTTATAATACTAAGGTGTCCATCCGACTCAATATGAAAACCAGTAACATTTGCAGGAGATTGAGGAGAGTTACCGGAATTAGTTACATAAAGATTATGATTATTTATAGTTAAGCTGTTAGGGAAAATACCACCAGATGGCACTACATCAACAAGAGTAAGGTCCCATTGACACACACGAAAACTACTTATACTATTACTTCCAGCGTTAACCACAAAAAGAAATCTACCATCACATGATAAAACAATTGCCCCCTGAGATCCTAGGGGATCAACTTGTTGTGAGCCTGTCCCATTTCCTCCTGTTCCATAAACTTTTGGACAAGATAGAACTCCCATTCTATCGCGCGCAAAAGCAACAACACTGTTATTTAATTCATTAGTCATAGAAAATACCATGCTAATGCAATTATTTCTATTATAATACATTTTATTAATCTCCTTTTAAATATAGTTTAATTTACAATTTAACCATAATGTATTATATGTGTCGTTTATAAAATAGCACTCTAGTAACTAAAAAGTTTATTCCTTAAATATTTGTATCGGAAATAATTAATCTAGTAATATGAAATCACCTCTACTCTATGCTTCTTTGCTATAGTTGGTGCAGATGTCTACTTAATAGAAACAGTGGATGCTACTGGTGAGAAATAGAAAAGGAAGAGGAATTTCAAAGAGCCATTCAGCACCTAGGCAAATACGTAAAACTACTAAAAGAGCATACCCACTAATGATGAATGCTCTTTTAAGAAATAGAGATTCTATAACATTTTATATAATGTATTTGCTGTTTCTAAATCTGTTATAAGTACATTGACCAATTTACCTCTTGCAGCACCTATTATGGAAGAAAGCTTTTCACCGCCACAGGCTACACCAATACGAAGAGGAATATTTTTGAAGCTTACAAAATCTATGGCAAGGACACGGTCGTTCAAGCCACTTTCGATTATTTCCCCATTTACATCAAAATAATGAGTACATATCTCACCAACTGCGTTTTCCCTCTGAAGAATATCATGCTCAGCCTTTGTTATGTATTTTTTTTGCACAAAGGCTGATTTACTTGACATGTCACCGATACCCACAATTGCAATAGTACAAGATTTCATTGTATCATACACAGGGGAAAAGAGGCTTTCATTCATTAGAGAATCACGGAGCTCTTTGTTTTCCAAAATAATGGGGGCATACATGAAACAAGGTCTTGCATTTAAGATCTCTGAGGAGCGCCTTACAATGTAATCCGAATTAACATGTGCTTCTTCTGCATTAAGTCCCCCTACAAGTTGTGTCACAGTAAGGTCTGCTCTGTCTATTGACTGCAGATTACTTACTAGAGAAGATAATGCCCTACCTCTGGAAAAGCCTATTATATCGTTAGCTTTTATAACACGGTCAAGATAAGAAGAAGCAGCTAGTCCAATAGATTCATTTATCTCACCATCGCCATTGTTTACAATAATTATTTCATTGAGCCCCAAAAGATTTTCCAATTGTATTTCTAATTCCATATTCTGGTGTTCATATTCTTGTATAACAATTTTTACGATTCCTGTTTCAAGACACTTTTTAAGGATTCTATTAACTCTTTGACGAGACATAGACATTTTTTTTGCTATATCATCCTGGGTCATTCCCAGCTTGTAATAGTAATATGCAATCTTGGTATATTCATTTTTTAAGTTTGCATCTTGCATAATATCACCTGCCATATTTTGTAAATTTCCCAATTACATTATATCATCTAATAATATCTATGCATAGTAAATATAAATATGTTCACGGATCCCCTTTAAAATCACTTATAGAGAAACACCTTCAACATTTAATAATGTTTATCTCCTCAGCATTAAAATATTAGGACTCTTTTTTCATAGCAGTTTTCCTTCCTTGTTATCTTCTTATGTTACATATGCTCAGAAATTTTTCATGTAAAAGTGGGTATAGTGCAATCACAGAAACAGCGCAAACCTATGAGTACTGCAAAATAAGTGTAAAAAATTATTTTTTATTACGAATGGTTATTTTTGTTACAAAAGTAATGTTACAAAAGTCATATTGCATTACAAAGGATCATATAATGTACAAATGTAACATTGATTAAACTTTTATTTAATTATTTTATGGTAAGACCAAATAAGTAACATGACACCAAATGTGTCTTGCCATATTTATATATTTTTAAATTATAAAAGCATAAAGAAGAAAGGGGTTAGTTCAGAATGACAAACAAAATACATCGTTTAAATCACATATTTAGAGAGGATAAGAAAACCTTTATTATGGCTATGGATCATGGAAATGGTTTTAATGTACTCCCTGGAATGAAGTATCCGGGGAAAATCATAAGCGAAGTAGCAAGAGCGGGGGCAGATGCCTTTTTAGCTACCGTTGGACTTGCAGATAAATTTGCAGATGACTTTCATGGAAAGGGGATTATTCTAAGGCTTGACGGTTCCTGCTCATTCCTAGGTTCTAAGGATAAGCCTCTTCAAACTGTAGTGGGTGTGGAGGATGCAATTCGTTTAGGGGCAGATTCTGTAATTAGTATGGGATTTCCTGGTTCAAAATGGGAAGATCAAATATTGATGGATTTATCAAGAAATATTCATCACTGTAACAAATGGGGTATTCCTTTAACTGCTGAAATGCTTCCAAGGGGTTTTGAAGGAGGGGAAGACAGCCGCACTCCTGAAAATATTACCTTTGCCTGCCGCATGGGAGCTGAAATGGGCGCTGATATTATAAAAACTGAATATACCGGTAACCTTGAAACCTTTAGGGAGTTGTGTGAAAGCGTTTATGTGCCAGTAGTAATATTAGGTGGTAGTAAAAAAGTATCAGAAGAAAAGCTGCTCACAGATATTAAGGATGCCATTAGCGCAGGTGGTGCAGGGGTAGCCATGGGAAGAAACATTTGGAATCACGAGAATCCAGCTAGATTTGCAAGTGCTATAGCGAGGCTTATCCATGAAGATTGCAGCATTGAAGTTGCACTTAAAGAACTAAATAAAAAGTTCTAGGAGGTTTATTATGAATAACAAATATAAAGTAGCAATTATCTCTGGTGAAAAAAAATTAGAAATTGTTGAAAAAGATTTAAAACAGCCCGAAGACAGTCAAGTACTTGTAAAGGTTCATAGCTGTGCCATTTGCACCCTTGAGCAAAGAATTTTCAACGGTGTTATGAAGCGATATCCTTTCTCAGGGGGTCATGAGGCTGCAGGAACAATAGCTGCAGTTGGAAGTAAGGTAAAAAGTCTAAAGGTAGGGGATAAGGTTGCAGCAAGACTACTCACAAGTTGTGGTGAGTGCTATTATTGCAGAAGTGGTCACGAAAACCAGTGTGTTATCTCCTTTAAAGCAAATATTCACCAGGGAATTGGCGGACCGGGTGGGTTTGCTGAATACATGATGGTTGATGCAAAGGCCCTTTATAAAATGGCTGATGATTTGGATTTGACTTATGCAGCACTTTCTGAGCCACTAGCTTGCTGCGTACACAGCATAAATAGTGCAAATATTGAATTTGGCAATGATGTGGTGGTTATCGGTGTTGGAATTATGGGTGCATTCCACATTAAACTTGCAAAGCTCCGAGGGGCACGTGTCATTGCCTGTGAGGTGGATGAACCACGGCTTGAGATTGCAAAGAAAATGGGCGCTGACATTGTAGTTAATTCAAAACAGGTCAACGCCGTGGATAAAGTTAAAGAGGTTACAGAGGGAAGAGGGGCAGATGTTGTGTTTTGCACAGCTGCAATACCACAGCTAGCTGATGATAGCATTCAGATGGCAGGTAAGGTGGGCCGTGTTGTAATGTACTCATCATTCCATCCTGACAAGCCCATTGAGTTAAACGTTAATAGAGTACACTCCACAGAAATGAACATCACAGGAGCTGTAAATGCTAATACCCGTGATTTTCTAATGGCAACAAAGCTACTCTCCAGCAAGATCATTGACCCATCAATACTTGTTTCAGAAGTTGTACCCTTTGAAAATATGGAATACGGATTTCAACGTGCAATAGATGCAAAAACTTATCGCATTATTGTAAAGATATAGGGATTTTGGATAAAAATACATTTTTAAAAGAAAAGAGGAGAGATTTTATGTTAAATAATCAAAATGGCAAACTTGGTTTACTAGACAGCACCACTATTCTTATTGGCGGTATGATAGGAAGCGCAATTTTTTCTCTTTCAGGTATGACAATTCTCAACGCAGGTCCTGCTTCAATCTTATCTTGGATTATTGCAGCTATAATTCTCTTTGCATATGGCCTTCAGACAGCTGAACTTTCGACAATCTATCCCCATTCAGGTGGTACCTTCGTATTCCCAGCAAAATCTCTTGGCAAAAATGAAAAGCAAGGTCGTCTCTGGGGCTGGATTTCAACCTGGGCATATCTCTTCGGAGGTTGGGCAGGTGCTGCATTCTCAGCTATCTATGTAAGTATTTATCTAAGTGTTGGGTTCCCAGTTTTCGGCAAATATCAGGTTCCTATTGCAATAGTTACCGTTGTTATCTGTGGTATCTTAAACTTAGTTAATATTGCTGTTACAGGTAAGGCTAACACAATAATGACCTTTGGTCTTGCTGCCACAATGCTTGTATTTATTGTTGTTGCTCTTTTCGTAGGACAATGGGATGGAAGCTTATTAACTCCATTCTTCACACAGGGAGCTGAAGGTACATGGGGCTTTATGGGTGCTATTCCTATTGCAATGGTTGCTTACGGCTCCATCGTGGCAGTTGCCTTTATGGTAGGAGAGATTAAAGACCCAGGTAAGACAGTTCCAAAAGCTATGTCAATTGCTATGCTGGTTGTTGTTACTCTTTATGTTCTAGTTATGGTATCAATACTTGGTCTTGTTACGTCTGATTTCCTTCAAAAAAATCCAGGAATGGCATACATTCCATTATATGCAGCAGCCTTTACAAAGCTAGCATCTATTACTTGGCTAACAAAACTTATCTCTATTTCAGCAGTTTTAGCACTAATCACAACAATACTTGTAGTTATGACCCTATCAGCTCGTGCTCTTCAAGCTTCTGCTAAGAGTGGCATACTTCCTAAATTTCTTGCAAAGAACAATGAAAAGACTGGCGTTCCAGTAAATGCACAAATAGTTGTAATAATAATTGTTGGACTTATTTCTGCTTTCCCAAGTTTCACAAACTTAATCGTTAACCTTGGCTCACTATGCAATGCAATAGTAGTTTCTATCGTTTGTCTAACTGTTGTTGCAGCTCGTAAGAAGAATCCATCTGTTCCTAATACCTTTAGGGCTCCAGGTGGAAATATTCTTCCGATTGTAACATTTATCGTAATTATCGCATCTTATATCCCTGGTATTCTTAGAGGCGGTTGGCAGCTTTGGGCATGGACGGCAGGTTACTTCTTAATTGGTATGATAGTCTACTTCATTGGTACAAGAAAACACAATTAGGTAAAAGCTTCAAAATATAAATTAACCACTACCAATATCTAAAATATAACTCTTTAATTCTGCCATGTGGGCAAGCTGCATGGCAGGATGATTAAATAAGGAGAAGGAGCTGATTTACTGTGAGACATTATGCTAAAAATGATTTTAATATGGAGAGCACCTGCGTTGCCTTTGGAAGTTTTGACGGTGTACATATAGGTCACCGTGCAGTTGTCGACAAATTAGTTCACATATCAAAGCAAGGTCTTACTTCCGTTGTTCTGAGCTTTGAATATGATGAAGCATCATTAAAGGAGAAAAAAATTCTTTCCACTGAGGCAGAAAAACAATATCTGTTGAGTAAAAATGGCCCGGAAGTGATGATTTCATATAAAATAGATGAGAAAAATAAGGACATTTCCTCGGAGCGCTTTATTAAAGAAATTTTAGTGGATAAGCTGGATGCAAAGGTTATTGTTGTAGGGAAGGATCACTGTAATATTAAGGTGTTACGTAAATATGCCCCCAAATATGGCTATACCCTTGAGGAATGTGACACTGTATTTGCTGACGGTGAGCCTGTAACCTCATATCGAATTGCAAAGGAGCTTACAGGGGGAACTCTCAAAAAGGCAAATGAGTTACTAGGCCATGCATATCTCCTCATGGGGAAGGTTATGCATGGTAAGGCCCTTGGCAGAACTGTAGGTATGCCCACAGCCAACCTTGAATTTAGCCAGTATAAGCAACTGCCTGCAGATGGAGTTTTCGGAACCCTTTCAGAAATTGAGGGTAAAAACCTAAAGGGCCTTACTAATATTGGTAGACGTCCTTCTGTGGACAATTATAATTATGTCACTATCGAGGCCTTCCTTCTGGATTATTCAGGTGATTTGTACGATAAAACAATCTCTCTAGAAATTCACGTATATGTCAGAGGAGTGATAAAATTCAACAATCTTGATGAGGTAAAAGCCCAGGTCAACTTGGATATTGAATCCATCAGAGCTTATTTAGACAAAATTTAATATCACTGGTAACCAGGGGTTTTTCAATAAAATGATAAAACGCTACAAGGAGTTTATCTGATATAGAATCTTTAATTTTTCATATTTGTCTTGAAATTAATATTTCCAAAAGGAGGGATATAGTTTGAATCCATTATCGTTTGTAAAGAAGGAGCCCTACAAGTTATATATTAATGGTAAGTTTGTAGCTTCAGAATCAGAGAAAACCTTTCAGGTTATTAACCCAGTGGATAATGAGCCCTTTGCAACAGCTTATAAAGGTGGCTCTATAGATGTTAAAAAGGCAATACTTGCAGCACGACAGGCCTATGATAAAGGGCCTTGGAGTAAAATGTCAGTAAAAGAAAGAAGCAAGCTTCTTGTTAAAGCAGGACAAATCCTTTCAAAAAGAGTGGAGGAATTTGCCACCATTGAGACTCTAGAATGTGGGAAGCTATACATGAGCACCTTGCATTATGAAGCTCAGATGAGCCTAGATGCTTTTGAATACTTTGCAGGAAAAGTTCGTTGCCTTGAGGGTAAAGTGGTTCCCTGTGAAGCAGGACACTTAAACTACGTATTTTGGCAGCCCTGTGGAGTGGTGGGGGAAATTCTTCCCTGGAACGGACCATTTATGATGGGGTGTCAAAAAGTCTGCGCCATACTTGCAGCAGGTAATACAGTTGTGATAAAGCCTTCTTCTTGGGCTTCATTAAGTATGCTGCTCCTTGCAGAGGTATTCCATGAGGCTGGTTTTCCACCAGGTGTTGTGAATGTGGTTACAGGTTCGGGAAGTGAAGTTGGTGATGAGCTTGTATGTAGCCCACTGGTTGATATGGTGTCCATGACTGGAGGAACAGATGTAGGCAAGCATATTATCGGTAGATCTAAAGACACAGTGAAGGATATTGCCTTAGAGTTAGGGGGGAAAAGTCCCAATATTGTCTTTGATGATGTTAACGTGGATGAAGTTGTAAAATGGACAAGATTTGGCTTTACTCTAAATTCAGGACAGGTCTGCGTATCTGGTACGAGACTTATACTTCACAAGAATATTTATGAAGAATTTTTGAGTAAGTTAAAGATAGAGTGCGAAAAACTTGTACCTGGCAGCGGCTTTCATTACGAAAAGGGTGTGAATTTCAGCACCTTAATCTCAAAAGAACATGCAAGAAATGTATGGGGTTATATTGAAAAAGGAAAGTCAGAGGGGGCGAGGGTAATTATGGGTGGGAATCCATATACGGATCCTGACCTTTCAAAAGGGAACTTTGTGCCACCTACAATTTTTGCAGATGTAACACCTGAAATGACAATATTTCAGGAAGAGATATTTGGTCCTGTGCTTTGCGTAACACCCTTTGAAACAGAGGAAGAAGCAATAGAAATTGCCAATGGTACAAAATACGGATTAGCTGGTGCTGTGTTCTCAACAAACATAAAAAGGGCATTAAGAGTGGCGGAGAAGATAAAAGGAGGACAAATCTACGTGAATACCTATTTCAGTAAGGGTATGATAGAATCCCCCGGTACAGGTTGGAAGGAAAGTGGAATGGGTGTGGCTGGCATCCAAAAGTACATGATTTCAAAGACGGTTTTTGTTGACATGATTGATGGGAATGTACCACAGGTATAAGATTAACCTGATTTTTCCCAGGGAAGAGCTTGATGTATTTATTGAAGCATTGACCTTTAATGGATAAATTACTGGGTAATTGGGCCAAGCTTTACAACTGTGTTAATAAAACTAGGATAATGTAGCTATGGGGGCATTCCAACTATACATTGTGAAGAAAAAATTACTATATAATAGGATAAATAATGGAAATATTATATGAAATCATGTACAATAGTATTAATATAATTATTGACAAAAGTTGAAAAAGTTCACTTTTAATGATTGTATTAATTGTTTTCAAAGGAGGTATTGCTTGTCAAAATTAGTTCATTATGCGTAGCAAAGGCTATTGCATAATAAGATATGAAATAGCCTTTGCTCAATCCTAATAAATAACTTACTAGGAGGAGCAATATGAGCTATAGAAGAGCATCAGATATTTTACCAGAAGAATTAATAAATATAATTCAACACTATGTTGATGGTGAATATATCTATATACCAAGACAAGAATGCAATAGAAGGTCATGGGGAGATAAAACAAATAGTAAAGAGGAAGTATATAAAAGAAATCTAATAATTTATAGAAAATACAAAAGTGGTGTTCCTATAAAAGAACTTTCTGAAATATACTATTTATCACCTAAATGGGTTCAGAAAATTATTGCGAAATTTAAAGAAGAATAGTTATTAGAAAGCACTATAAATATGGTGCTTTCAGAGTGTCGACATTCTACTTTTCGACACTCTTTTCTTTGGGGTTTCTTATTGGAGCTATAATGTGAGAATGAAGAAAATTTATATTTGTAGAGGTGAGATAGTGACAAATGAATTGATTATCATAAGACCTTCTTCTGAATTAAAAGAAGCCATTTGGGAATATAGACAGGAATATTTTGACTTTGGGGAAACTCAGATTAATGGAAGTTGTGGCATAGCCAACGCTAATAATTTTGATGAATGGCTCGAACTTGTTCTTTCAATTGAAAAAGATAAACTGAGAAATAATGTCCATGCAAGTACATTTTTTTCTGTCAGAAAAACTGATAATAAAATCATTGGAAGTATACAGCTACGTCATTTTTTAACTCCTGAATTAGAAAAGCATGGTGGGCATATAGGTTATGGAATTCGTCCATCGGAACGAAGAAAAGGTTATGGAAAACAGCAACTTTTACTTGCTTTAGATGAAGCATATAATTTGAAAATCCCAAAAGTTATGATTATATGTGATAAAGATAATGTTCCTTCAATGAAAACTGCAATTAGTTGTGGCGGTATATTAACTTGTGAAAATATTTATGAAGGTAAAGCTCAGCAAATCTATTGGATTGACCTATGCTAATAAGCATTTTCTAGCTTTTGAGATTCCAAAGAAAATATGTTATAAAATTCAAATGGCTTCTTGATTTTGTGTGAATCAAAAAGCCACTTGTCGACAATCTGAAAGCACTATAAATATGGTGCTTTTTTATTTATGAAAAGAATTGGCACCACTACTTAGTGAATATATTTGATAGAATCTATTTATAGAATAAAAATGGTAAATAGGGAGAATAAAATATGAAAAAACAAATAGAAACATCAAGATTGATTATTCGAAAATTTAATGCTGATGATTGGAAGGATTTATATGAATATTTATCAGATGAAGAAGTAGTTTTTTTTGAACCATATGATGTTTATACAGAGGAAGCTTGCAGAGAAGAGGCTGAATATAGAGTTAACAATGAGAATTTTTGGGCTGTATGTTTAAAGGATAGTGGTAAAATCATAGGTAACTTATACTTAGAAAAACAGGATTTTAATACTTGGGAATTAGGTTATGTGTTTAATAAAAAATTTCAAAAGCAAGGATTTGCAACCGAGAGTGCAGAAGAAATAATTGATTATGCATTTAAAGAACTAAATGCAAGGAGAATAATTGCCATGTGTAATCCTAAAAATGAGCCGTCATGGAAGCTTCTTGAAAGATTAAAAATGAGGCGAGAAGGGCATTTGTTTAAAAATATTTATTTTAAGTTGGATGAAAATAATAATCCTTTATGGCAGGATACTTATGAATATGCCATTCTTTCCTCTGAATGGATAGATAATTTAAATACTTAGGTTAAGTAATCATATTGAAGTTTTTATAAAGACAACATGAAGTTTAATATGGAAATGACACGGAGGTAAATGATATGATAAATGAATTAAAAATAAGCAATATGGAAGATTCGGATATTGCTCAGGCAGTGAAAATTTGGGTTTCTCAATATGAACTCTATTGTGATAATAGTAGTTTTCCCTCATATTGGAAAGAAGAAAGAGAATTGTTAGAAAAATATCTTAGAATGAAAATAAAAAATCAAAGTGCCATAGTTGCAAAATTAGAGAGCAGAATAATAGGATTTTTAACATATGATGTATTTCCTTTCAATGGAGAGAATTCAGTGTTTTGCCCAGCTATAGGACATGCTGCCATTGAAGAATATAAGGAAAGTGTATACCATGGATTATATAAGAGTATTTCACAAAAATGGGTGAGTAATAATATTCTTAACCATATGTGGACAATATTTTATAATGATGTGAAGTTAAAAACCATATTATTTGATTTAGGATATGGATCATATTTAATAGATGGCTTTAGTGAATGTAATATTCAATGCAATGAAAAATCTATATATGATATTAGAAAAGCTACCACTAAAGATACAGATATTTTATATGAGCTTGTAAAGGAATCTAATGAATATTATTCATCAGCACCCTTATTTCTAAAAAGAGATAAGGTTACTTTAAAAGAGATTGAAGAAATAATATTAAGAAGCAATGTGTTTATAGCATGGGATAAAGAGAACCCAGTTGGCTTTATTAATTTAAGTATTGCTGAAGAGAACAATTTTATAGATTTGTCAGTAAAAAATTGTGGCTTAATAGATGAAATTGGTGTTTATATAAAATTGGAATATAGAAATAAAAAGATAGGCATTGAGTTGTTGAAAGTTGTAAGTGATTATTGCAGAGAAATTAAAGCTGAATATATCCATGTAGATTTCGAAACATCAAATTTATATGGTAATAAATTTTGGAGAAAATATTTTACTCCAATGCTATTGTCTATGAGAAGAACAATTAACAAGAATATAAATGATAAATAAAGAGTATAAAAATGCATAAACAAACATTGAAACAGTTATAAACCTAGATAAATAAAACTATGCAATATTAAGCCTTAGAGCACTTATGTACTAGGGCTTTTTTCTATGTTCATTTGTAAAAGTCAAAATAAATGCGCTACCTAACTCATCTTTTGGTTGAGTTAGGTAAAAGTACAAGTTATTGTATTTGCTACTACACTATCTTACAATAAGCTTAATTGATAGATAAAATCATTATGGTAGGGGTGTATTACATGAGAATTGAAATAGGGAGACGAATAAAAAATTTACGTACAGAAAAGGGAATTACTCAGGAAGCTTTAGCAAATCATTTAGGGGTTTCATATCAGGCAGTTTCAAAATGGGAGAACAACTTAACATCACCTGATATACAACTATTACCACTTTTATCTGTGTATTTTGGGATTACCATTGATGAACTCTTTGAAATACCAAATGAAGCCCATATGGATAGAATAGAGAATATGCTCCAGGATGAAAAAGTCATTAGTTATGAAAATTTCACTTATGCAGAAAATTTTCTTCAGGACGCCTTAAAGAGCAATATAAAAGATGCAAGAGCTTGCTGTCTTTTAGCAGCACTGCATAATCATCGTGCAAAAAGTGATCATGTTATTGCAGCAGAATATGCTAAGTTAGCGTTAAAATACAAACCTTATGAAAAGGAACATCATTGCGCACTAGTAGAAGCTGAAAATGGTGTATTTGGAGATTACTATTATAATAGACACGATTCTCTAATACAGTACTATGAAGAGTTTACAAAGGAACATCCAGAATATTGGAGTGGACATCTCTTTTATTTAGATCAATTAATTGGAGATGGCTATTATGATGAAGCAAGGAATGTAATAAATAAATTAAGAAAGTTAAAGCATACTTGTCTAGATGATATGTATGAAGGGGATATTGAATTAGCAATAGGAAACCTTCAGAAGGCTATAAAGCTATGGAATCAAGGAGTAAAGGATTTTCCCAAAGCATGGGAAGCATATGTATCCCGTGGTGATCGTATGGTAAAGATAGGACGCTATGAAGAGGCAATAATAGATTATAAAAAGTGCATGGAGACACAGGAAAAACCACGTTTAGTGGATCCACTTATTTTTATGGTTAAGGCCTATGAAATATTAGAAAAATATGATGAAGCCATAAATGTTCTAAATGAGGAAATTCAAATTCTTCAAGATGAGCATGGGATTTTTACTGGCGAATTAATTGATGAACCTAAACGTGAGATTGATAGACTAAGAAAAATCCTTAAGAAAAGTTAGAATAAGCATGACTAAATAAGAGTATTATTTTGAAAAAAATAGGTTAATTGAAGTGGAGTTACTTTAAATGAAAAAATATATTAATGAGATAAAATTTCTTATCATAATTCAATTAGTATGTGATGCAGTATTTACATCAACTGTTGCTTTCATTCCATATCTTAACAAATTATTGTTTGATATAGTACTACAAGATGGAAATAGGAGAATTTCCTTTCCTTTGATTGTATTTTTGTATATTTCATCTATGTTACTAGGTTTGATATTTTCATATATATCTACAATCTATGTTTGGAAAGGCGCATTACGATTTGAGATGTCTTTGAAAAGAGATTTTTTCAAATCAATATTTAGTTATAACTATGAAGAATTTTCATCTAAAAACATTGGTGAGTATATCTCTATTCAGGGCAAGGATATAACCGAACTTGAGCAGGATTACCTCCAGCCATTTATTGATATAATTAAATCTATAAATATGCTTGTTATTTATAGTGTTATTCTATTTATTTATGTTGAATGGAGAATTGCAACAACTATATTTCTTGCATCACTCCTTACAATCTTGATACCTAAACTTACATCAAAAGCGTTATCTAGTAGGCGTAATATTTATTTGAAACAAGTGGGTGAATATGTATCTAAAATAAAAGACTTTTTAGAAGGCTTTAAATTGATTCAAAGTAGGACAAGGGAGAATATTAACAATGAACATGAAAAGGCTCTTCAAGCTACAGCAGATAAAAGATTAATTTATGGGAAGTTTAAGACCTTAACAGGAATTATAAATAATCTTTCAATGAACTGCGTTAGTATAGCTGCATTTGTTATTGTTGGCATTTTGCTTTTGAAGAGGGAAATTACAGTAGGTACAGGGGTAGCAACCTTTGGGTATATAAATTGCTTTATTGCACCAATTGAATCCATATTATATGATATTAACTCTATGAATTCCTTGAAGCAAACAAAAGAAAGAGTTTTGAGTTATATGAAAAATAATTCAGAGCCAAATTTAATTTCTAAAGAAGAATTTGAGCAAGATATTGTTTTTGATCATGTAAGTTTTCATTATAATAATTTTTCATTGCAAGATATCAGTTATAAATTTAAAAAAGGAAAAAAGTACGCTTTGATTGGACATAGTGGCTCTGGAAAGTCTACAATGCTTAACATGCTTATGAAATATAGGAAACCTGATACTGGAAACATATTACTTGATGGAGAAGAGTTACATTTGTTTGATAGTGCAAATATTATGTATTGTATTAACCAAAATGAGCATATATTTTTAGATGATTTTTTAAATAATGCTACAGTATATTCTTCTTATTCATCAGTTAAACTTGATGAAGTGATTAGAAGCTTGAAGCTAAAGACATTAGATATAATAAAGGAAAAACAAAATTGTCAACTTCTAAGTGGAGGAGAAAAACAAGTTCTTGGTATAGTTCGTATGTTAACGGCAGATACGCCAATTTGTATTATGGATGAACCCTTTGCTTCAACAGATATGAACACCACCCAAACCTTACAAAATGTTTTACTTGGAATGAAAGATAAAACAATAATTATGGTTACTCATAAATTATCGGAGCAATTAGAGCAATTTGATGAGATTCTTTTAATGGAAGATGGAAAAATTGTTCAAAGTGGAACTTATGATGAAATCTTTAAGACTTCGGAATTCAAAAGATTACAAGAAGCCTCATAATGTAATTCTATTTACTTATTAAAGTAGAGAATCCTAGGGGATAAGAAGAATAAGGACTGAGCTTATTAAATAAATGTAACTATTGCACTTTAGAGCGCATCAAATTGTCCTGTGCAAATTTAATTTAAGACTTTGTTTTAGCATAGCGTTGATAACGAACTATATATTATTACTCACAAACCGTTTCGAAAGCTTGATTTACTAAGGCCCTATTCAAGCAAAAAGCTAAAATACAACAACTTGCTTCTCTCGAACAGGTTGTATTTCTTAACGCTTTTCACTTTCATATGACCTAAGTAAATCTAAGCTCTCTGCAAATGGTTTGTTTCGCAATAATATATAGTTCTAAAATCAACAATGGTTTAAAACAAAGTCTAATTAAAAAAATACTTCTTCATATTTAGAGATTAATGAGAAAATTTAGAAACTGTGTATGATTGTAACGTCTGCAAAATTGCAGGCGTTAATTTTTGTTTTCCTAATCAATATAAGGCATACAAAGATTTTAAGTATTAGTATATAATTAAAAATATATATTAGAAGGAGTTGCTAAAGAAGATGGAAAAATATATTGCTTTTCTTCGTGGTATAAACGTGGGTGGAAAAAATAAAATATCTATGTCCGAATTAAAGGAGCTGTTTGAGCAAAGTGGATTTGATGATGTAGTAACATATATAAACAGTGGGAATGTAATTTTCTCCAGTGATAATATGAATGAGAAAAAGCTAAAAAAAGAATGCGAATTATTAATTGCAAGTAAGTTTCAACTAAATATACCTGTGGCAATTATATCTGCTAATGACTTATTGGATGCTATTGACCACGCACCCTCATGGTGGGGACAAGATAAGGAATCAAGGCATAATGCAATCTTAATAATACCGCCCACTACTGTAAAGGAAGTATTCGAGGAAGTAGGGGCAATAAAGCCTGAATATGAAAAAGTTGATCACTATGGGAGGGTTGTTTTTTGGTCTGCACCTATCAAAACTTTTTCAAGAACACGGTGGTCAAAGATAGTTGGTTCTTCTGTTTACAATAGCATAACTATTAGAAATGCAAACACTTTTAAAAAGGTATTGCAACTTGCAAAATAATTTGATTCTCATTTCCGCTAGAAAATATCGTACCTCAGGGATAGTAAACAAATTGTGAATGCAATTTGTTTTGCTATTTCTAATAGAAGCTGATAAGAAAATGTTAAGGAGATAAAAATATATTTTCTCTTCTAATCCCAAAATCAATATTTGACTGTGTACAAAGATTGACACAAATTCAGTTGATACAATATAATAAATCAAATGAGAAATACGTCATAAACAAAACCTAGATAATATGGAGGTTCTTTTGAATATGAAACAGACAGAAAAAACATTATCTTGGCGGCCTAGAGGTTTTTTTCAATGGATGCTGACAATCCTTGCAGTGATAGCCCTCTTTATTACTGTCATGACATCATACTACATTTTCAATCCAATCAATGTTAGTCATATAATGAGTATTGTTGCATGGTTTGCGTTGATACTTCCGATGTTTCTATTAATCACAACACTGGTTATGATAGTTCTATTAGTATTAGCTTTCTGGAGAAAGGCACTAATCGCACGAACAATTTTGATTCCTGTATCGTTACTATTAATCTTTCTGAACGTACAGCCAACTATTAGTATGTGGAACATGGCTAAAAGTGAAGGTGTTTCGCTTTCTCTTAGCTCTCACTTTTCCCTAAAGAAAGATGTACTGTCAAAGCCCATACAGGACGTAGTATATGGCAAAACTGCGGATGGTGTTGAGTTGATGCTTGATGTGTGGCCTGCTAAGAGGGGATCAGAAGATGCTCTGAAACCAGCAATTGTGAAAGTGCATGGAGGAGCCTGGGTGGGGGGTAGTAAAAATGAAGCACCGACATGGAATCAATGGTTCAATGAACTGGGATATACGGTTTTTGATGTAGAATATCGTATGCCTCCTCAAGGGAGTTGGAAAGATGAGGTTGGTGATGTGAAATCAGCAATAGGCTGGGTACTAATTAATGCAGATACCTATAAGATTGATTCCAAACGAATAAACTTAATGGGTTTTTCAGCAGGAGGGAATCTAGCTATGCTTGCCGCCTACAGCATGGGAAATGCAGAGTTACCGCCTTCAACCAATATTCCTGAGGTATCTATTAATTCGGTGATTAATATATACGGACCCGCAGATATGTCAACGTTTTATAAAAGTAGTCCTAGCCCTGACTATATTCAAAATGCTATGGACAAGTATATTGGTGGCCCGCTTACTCAATTCCCTGAACGATATAAAACACTCTCACCTATCAATTATATTCAAGAAAGTACGCCGCCTACAATTACATTTTTAGGGACGAGAGATCGATTTGTTCCAGAAGAACAAGCAAAAAATTTGGATAAGATGCTGAATGTTAATGGTGTATATCATGAACTCTATCTTCTTCCTGGAGCAGATCATGGATTTGACGCGAAACCGGGGAATTTGGGTACCCAGTTTGCTCGAGAGAAGCTTAAGGCATTTCTTCAAAAGTATAATAAATAAACTTTCTACATTGTAAATTAATTGGTATTAACTTCATATTATCCCTGCTCAACCGTTTCGAAACCTTGATTTACTAAAGCGCTATTCAATAAAAAATCTAAAATACAACAACTCACTATGTTCGGACAAGTTGTATTTCTTAACGATTTTTTCTTTCATAGAGCTTAAGTAAATCTAAGCTTTCTGCAAATGGTATTCACAGGGATAATATAAAGTTAAATTTCAATAGTTCATTAAAGCATAATTGTAATATGAATTATCTTTATTGAAACTTATATATTTTAAGAATGTGTTTTCATGAAGCTTATTTCAAAAAGCTGTTATGGAAACTGACATAACATTATTATATAATTAATAGGATTTAGTCCAATTATGCTAAAAGGTATTAAAACTATAATAAAAAATTTATTTAGAGGTGAATAAGATATGAAGTTATTAGTAGAAAAAATTAATGAAAAAGCAATTATACCATTTCAAGCACATGAAGGAGATGCTGGTATGGATTTATTTTCAATAGAAGAGGCAATTCTAAAGCCAATGGAAAGAAAATTGATACATACAGGAATTAAAATACAATTACCTAAAAATACAGAAGCACAAATTAGACCAAGAAGTGGATTAGCATTAAAGAATGGAATAACTGTTTTAAATACTCCAGGTACAATAGATGAGGGATATAGAGGTGAAATAGGAATTATATTAATAAATCTTGGTGATACTGAATTCAAAGTTGAAGAGGGAATGAAAATAGCACAAATGGTGATTAAACCAATCTTAACTTTAGATGTAGAAGAAGTTGTTGAGTTAACAGAAACAAGCAGAGGTCAAGGTGGTTTTGGTTCAACTGGAGTATAGCATATAATTTTATATTAGATACATATATAAGTGGTAATTAAGTTTCTACATAATACAAATAGGCTTAAATATAAAATTAGCTTAATTAGAACTTCATATTATCCCTGGCCCTCTGTGTAAGTTCACCCATCCGGGTACAGGCAACTAGAGATTCATCTGCTTCGTATGAATCTAAGTTTACACTTATCAACCGCTTCGAAACCTTGATCTACTAAGTCGCAATGAGAGTAAAAACTAAAAGACAACAACTCGCTTCACTCGAACAAGTTGTCTTTCTTAACGCTTTTTACTTTCATAGAAACTAAGTAAATCTAAGGTTCCTGCAAATGGTATTCACAGTAATAATATGAAGTTCAATTTAAATAGCTTATAAAAGAAAAGTCTATTTGTATTATGTAGTTTCATTATTACAATCTATATAGTGATTAAAGAAATTAAAATGAAATTAAAGAGCATATAGTTTCCTTAATAATGCCTTTAAATTATGATGAATTTGCAAAACGCTTTGATATAACAATGTATACAAAATAAAAAGCTAAACACAAAGCAAATACACTTTGTAAAGTTAATCATTGACTATGTAGTAGTAAATGGCTTTATAGAAGATAACAAAGTACTTACTGAAGATCCCTTTAAAACTGTGGGAAATATTACACAGTTATTCAAAGACAATATGGATGAAGCAAGAAAAATCATGAGTATTGTATCTAACATTAAGAGAAATGCTGAGGAAATTGGGTAGAGAATTAAAATAATAATTTTCAAAATTACAGTATATTGATTAGTAAAAGATGAAAGATGGAATAACTTCAGTAGGAAGGATATGGAGGCTATTTATATAAAATATCTGGAGATTAAATAGGGTTTAGAATAATGAGTGGTGAATCGTATCATAAGTGACGGCGATTTTTGGTAGATAAGTGATAACTACAGGGGTTACATTTGATAACCGTGTAACTTAGATGCTCGGAATTTATGTAATAAATAATTAGGAATTGTTTTTTACATATTTAATAATCTTTTGTCATGCCATAATTTATTATGAAATGTAAATTCAATTGGGGGGATAGAAATGAACAAATGTAAATTCAAATCAATTACAGCTGATGATATACCTGCAATGGCTGACTTGCTAATAGAAAGACAAAATCTTGAGAGTAAGGTATATCCATTTCTTAAAAATAGCTGTCTTAAAGCAAAGTACATTACAGATATGTTTGAGGAATTGTTCGTTAATAGTAAAGTGATCGGGATAGGGGCATTTTCTAATGAGGAACTAGTAGGTTATCTAATAGGAGAGATAAAGATTGATAGTAGAAGAGGTAGGTATGCATGGGTCCCCTATGAGGGAATCGCAATTAGAATGGGTCAATCATCTGAACTTATAAGGAATCTCTATGCAAAGGTTTCAGTTATTTGGCTTGAACAAGGTTGTTTCAATCAATATACTTTAGTACCGTTTGGAAGTCAAGAGTACTATGAGGCCTTCCTGAGATTAAGCTTTTCTATTCAGCAAGTACACGCGATAATGAACATGGAGGAGTACAAGCCTTTTGAAAATGTAGCTGATATAGATATTAGACTTGCCAATAAAACGGATAGTGAAGCGATGGGCAGGATGTCCAAAATAATCCAGTACTATCAAAGTTCGGCACCAACTTTTGAACTTGTATTACCTGAAGTTGTAGCACAAATAAAAGCTGGGTATAGGGGTACAGTAGAGGATGATGATGCAACGGTTCTCATTGCAACAAAGGACATGAAGGAATTAGGATTTCAAGTATATGGGACTATTAATTCAGATTTGATGTCACCCGATGATGGAGTAGAGCTAAGTATTGCGGGTACTTATCCTTCCGAAATGGGAAGTGGTATCGGTAAAAAATTAATGAATGAAGGCTATAAGATTATGAAAGAAAAGGGATATAACAACATAATTACAGATTGGAGAATAACCAATCTTGCTTCTTCAACATTTTGGCCCAAATGTGGATTTAAACCCATAGCTTACAGAATGTTTAGATGTATCGACAATAATGTAGCATGGGCAAACTTTTACAACCCAAGTATTAAGCAGTTGTAGCGAATTCAGTTAACGAATTTTTATCATTTGTCGCTGTTACGCAGAGCTATGGATGACAGTCACATCAGTTAGATATAACTAGTGTTCATTGTAGGAGAAGAATAAAATAGGAGCAAACAATGGAACTTAAAAAACTAACGAATGGTAGTGGCAGCCATATGACATATGACTTATTTACATAATAAATTAGAGTAGGGTGATAATATTTAAGAAGAAAGAGGGTATTATTTGAAGTATCCTCTTTCAAATTTTAAAGCATAATGCCTGAAAGTCTACGTTATAATTGTTACGGTGAACCTTATCACAAGTAAGTGCTGTTTTTACTAAATTTGGATAAAGGCATGGTGTTAAGGTAAACCTGTCCTCCACTATGAAGAACCTCGATTAATTAGATTAGTCGTTTTTTTTCTTAAGCATAAGTTTAAAATTATTTATAATACTGTTGATATAGGTATAAAAAACAGAACTTACTGTAATAAAGTAAGTTCTTGATACATCTTTTATGAAAAATATGATGCAAATACAATATAGATTAGGCATTAATCATTACGATGAATATTTTCATTTAAAAAATTAATCCAAGCTTTTTTAGTAAAGTTAGAACACATACCATAGGTTTGAAGTTTAATAATCCAGTTTTTAAATCTTAAATAATCTAGTTCAATTTTCTTATGCTTAATATTTGTCATAATATTAATAGTTTTTTCAACATCATTAGATTTTATATAAGCATAAACACATTCCATTATCAAACGTTCTTCAGTTTTAGATGCATCTTCTAAATATTCACCCCATTCGTGCCATTCAGATTCAGATAAATCCTTTAAATTCTCAATTGGAGGATATGAAGTGAAAGAATAATAATGATTAATAACTTTAAATCCCAATTTTTCCGCAGTTGCACTTGAACCTTTGTTAGAATCTACACAAAGCCAATCAATTTTTTCGTATCCCTTAGTAAAGCAATCTCTAATAGTCGCAGCAGCAGCTATTTTCCCAAAACCATTTTTTCTATATCTTTCATCTGTGTGTATCCCAATTGCAATTGTCTTTTTAAAACTACAATCACTTAATGACCAACTCACAATTACCTTGTCATTATGTATTAAATACCCTGTGCCATATTTTTTGAACTTTTCATCGTCACCCCAATTTTCAGCCAATATTTCTAGTACTCTTTCTGAGTTTTCAAAGGAATTTTCTCTTAAGAAAGATATATCAACTTTTTCTAATGTATATCCTTCTTTCAAAGGGGCATCACAATCCACAAATTTATCACTAGATAACACATAATGCCTTCTTTTGTATTTTCTAATGAAATGATTTTTATGAATAGTTGGTATTTTCTCCATCCATTCAGAAGAATCAGGAACTAATGGATCCCAAAAATCCAATTCTGAAGACACCTCAGAATTAAACATTTCATCATTTGGACTACCAGCAATTAAATTACACTCACTAGTCTTTATCAATGTTGTTTACATATATCTCACCAGGATTTTTACCATTGATAACAGAAAATACTGATAATTCGTCTTGAGATTTAACTAAATGGGTTATTTTCTTAAATTCTTTACTATCTAATTTAATCACTCTATCACTCCTATATCTATCATTTATTATGAATGATTTACTTTAAATTGCCTAATTCTCAAGGTAATAATAGTAAATATTATACTGTTATTACCCTATATTCACAATACTTCCATGGAAAGTATTTTATAATAAAACTTTTTTATTTTTATCAGGCATTATTTTACAATTTTGAATTAACGTAGCGGGTTAATTATAACATAAGTTTACCGTTATTTTCCAACAATATCCGAATTGATAATGAGTTAGCAAGTAACCGTATTAGTAAATAAAATTTCAGTATTAAATGCTTTTTTGAAATATATATTATTATTATGATAACTCTTATCTCGAAAAGAGGGTAAGAGCATTTTAATTTATAATATAAATGGCGAAGTTGATAGTGGTAATCTAATTTGCTTAATTTTTAAGATGTTACGAATAGCAACTGCCTTAAGCATATTTTTGATAAAAAAGTAATCTCAAATATGAATAATTTTATTTGCAAAACAATTCTAATTGCTATTAGTAGTTAATCTGTTTAGTGCAATGACTTAATGGAACTTTAATGCTAAAATACATTACATACAGCAAGGAGGGGCGATTAATGGACGATTTGGATATTAAAATTATTAATATTATTAGCAATAATGCAAGAATATCTCATGAAGAAATAAGCAGGATTCTTCATATATCAAGGCAAGCAATTCATCAAAGAATAAAGAAATTAGAAAAAAATGGCGTGATAAAGGGCTATAAAAGTATAATTGATTGGACTGAATTGGGAGAAGGTACTAGAGCATATATTTATGTAAAGGTAAATATGTTAAATTTTAAAGAAGATATAAAGCAATATATTAACATTGTTGTACCTAATGTAGTTGTAGAAGAATGTCAAAGAATTCATGGTGATTGGTGCATAGTAATCAAGGTTAGAGCGAAGTCTACTACAGATATTACAAATTTCATTGACCAACTATGGAAAGTAAAATCTACTATGGATACCTCTACCACATTTATTTTATCAACAATAATTGAAGATGGTATAAAGTAAAAATTCAATGAGAGGACGAGAAGTTATGGAATTTAACAAAATAGTTTGTATTGATAAAACAGGATTGGAGCCTTGGGCAATTGAAGAACTAAAAAAATATTCTATAAAATCTATTGAGGTGTTTGATGATTATCCAGAAAATGATAATGAAATTATTAATAGAATAAAGGATGCTGATTGTGTACTTGTATCTTGGAATACACAGATAAGTAAGAAAGCAATTGAAAACTGTAAGCAGTTGAAATATATTGGAATGTGCTGCAGCCTTTATGATGAAAATTCCGCAAATGTTGATATTAAGATTGCAAGAGTAAATAATATTGAAGTTCGAGGAGTTAGAGACTATGGAGATGAAGGATTAATTGAATTCATTATTAGTGAATTAATAAGATTACTTAAGGGGTTAGGAGAGCATCAGTGGAGAAATGAAGCTGTAGAGCTAACACAAAGGAAAATTGGAATAATTGGAATGGGCACAACAGGTAGAATGTTAGCAAAAATAGCATCCGCTTTTGGGATGAAGGTTTATTATTTTAGTAGAAGTAGAAAAATGGACATTGAAAAGGAAGGAATAGAATATCTTCCACTTAATGAACTGCTAAAGACAGTAGAAATTATATCTATTCATTTACCTAAAAATACAGTGATACTTGGAAAAGATGAATTTGATTTGTTCGGCGATGGGAAAATATTGATTAATACTTCTTTAGGTACTCCATTTGAAGTTCCAGCATTTTTAGAATGGATACAAAGAAAAGGAAATTACGCAATTTATGATGAAGATGGTGCTGGAAGTTATAAAAATGAATTTGAAAAATACTCTAATGTAATCTTGTCTAAAAAGGTAGCTGGTTGGACAAAAGAAGCAAGAGAGAGATTATCTATTAAAGTTCTAAAAAATATTGAAGAAGTCTTAAATGAGCTAAATGTTCAATAATCATATATTCAATTTACAGCACCAGTATGGGTGCTTCTTTTTTCAAGGTATATTCTGAAGGAGCGAATTAGGCGTTATGATATTTTGGCAATTTAAGACTTAGGGAATTTAAAGTAAGTATAAAAATTGTATATGAAAAATAAGTCTTAAAGGTAGCTATTGAAAAAGTAAACGAGGTAAAAAATATGAAAGGTATAAACTTTTTAAAAATTCAACAAGAAACAAATAGAACTCTCCACTATATCACCAGACTTTCTATAAGTGTTATGATAATAACATGGAGGTGCAAATAGTATGGATAAGATATATAAAACAGCAGAAGTAGCTAAAAGAGTTGGGGTACATTCCAACACTGTACGTTTGTACGAAAAGCTTGAATTAATACCAGTGGTGAATAGATTGCCAAATGGTTATAGAGTATTTACTGACTATCATATAGAGCAGTTTAACCTTGCTAGAACTGCCTTTAAAGTAGAGGTTCTACAAAATGGGCTTAGAAAGAAGATAATTCATATTGTTAAGTTATCTGCCAAGGGTGAGTTTCAAGAAGCAATTAATTGTACAAATGATTATATAAATCAGATAAAGCAAGAGCGAAAAAATGCAGAGGAAGCCATAGAACTGTCAAAGAAGCTTTTATTAGGGATAGATGCTAAAGATAATTATATATTTTTTACAAGAAAGCAAACTGCAGACTATCTTCAAGTTACAATAGACACATTAAGAAATTGGGAGATGAATGGTTTATTTACTGTTAAGAGAAAGCAGAATAGATATCGAGTTTATACTGAAAGTGATATTAATAGATTGAAAATAATACGTACCTTACGTTGTGCTAACTATTCCCTTTCAGCAATTTTAAGAATGATGAATGCCATATCAGAAAGTAAGGAAATTGATATTAGAGAGGTAATCAATAAACCAAAAGAGGATGAGGACATTGTTACAGCATGTGATAAGCTTCTTACTTCCTTAAGTGATGCAGAAAAAAATGCAAATAGTATATTGAAGCAATTAGAATTTATGAAAAACGAATTTAATACAGACTATACACTTTAACACCAGACTTTGTGATGGTGTTATTCTTTTGTCAAAAGGAGGAATAGCACATGGAAGTAATAAAAGTTCATAATCTTTATAAATCCTATGGGAATGTTCAAGTGGTGAAGGATGTTAGTTTAACGGTAAAGAAAGGTGAGGTATTTGGATTGCTTGGGGCAAATGGGGCAGGGAAGAGTACTACCATAGAGTGTATTTTAGGTACAAAGAATTTTGATGATGGGCAGGTATCTATCTTAGGTATGAATCCTCAAAAAGAAAGAAAACAGCTATTTCAGAAGGTTGGGGTTCAGTTTCAAGAATCTAATTATCAAGATAAGATTACAGTGAAAGAGTTGTGTGAAATAACAGAAGTTCTTTATAAAAATCCATTAGATTGCAATAAATTATTAGAGCAATTTGACCTTCAAGATAAGGTTAAAAACCTAGTAAGCGAACTATCTGGAGGTGAAAAGCAACGATTATTTATTATCCTAGCACTAATTCCTAACCCAGAGGTAGTATTCCTTGATGAGCTTACAACAGGGCTAGATGTAAAGGCTAGAAGAGATGTGTGGAAGTGCTTATTAAACTTAAAGAAGCAAGGACTCACAATCTTTTTAACATCTCATTTCATGGATGAGGTTGAGGTTCTGTGCGATAAAATATGTATTTTAAAAAATGGAGTAATAGATTTTTATGGAACAGCTGAAGAAGCAGTAGTACTGAGTCCATATGAAAAATTTGAGGATGCTTATTTATGGTTTGTAGATGAGGAGGAATTGGGCAATGAAAGTATTTAGAGCAATGTTAAAAACTGAATTAAAGTTATCACTAAGAGGCATGGATATGTTCATCTTTGCAATCTGTATGCCGGTGCTTACAACTGTTATTTTAGGTGTTATTTATGGTAATAAGCCCGCATTTCCTGAAGCAGATTTTACGTTCATGGAACAATCCTTTGCAGCTGTATCAACCATTGCAATATGTGCAGGCGGTGTCATGGGGTTACCATTAGTACTATCTGAATATCGTCATAGAAAGATATTAAAAAGATTTAGAGTAACACCAGTTAGCCCATCTATGATTTTAGTAGTTCAAGGAGTAATCTATGCACTATATGCCATTGTTTCATTAATACTTGTTTATTTAACAGCAAAAATATTTTTCAAGTTTCAATTTAGAGGTTCATGGATAAACTTTTTAGGAGCATATACATTAGTAATGACATCAATGTTCAGCATTGGATTTATGGTGGGGGGAATAGCGAAAAATACTAAAATGGCAGGTGTTATTGCCAGTATTCTATACTTTCCTATGCTTATATTCTCAGGAGCAACGTTACCATATGAGGTTATGCCAACAGCGCTTCAAAAAGTGGCAGATGTCTTACCCTTAACTCAGGGGATAAAGCTTTTAAAAAGTGCATCACTTAATTTGAGCATAGATAATGCAACACTACCAATCTTAGTTATAAGTATACTTGCTGTAATATGTATTGGGGTATCTATTAAGTTTTTTAGGTGGGAGTAATTTAAAATTGATAAAGAAATGATTAAAATATGATAAATTTATATTTTTCATGGCTTCCTTATAAATTCCTTAAAAATAGCTGTTATCATAAAAATCGTTGATAACATAGCAGAAAAAATTAAAGAAGGCATATCCCTATGGAATGGATATCTTGCCATCTGTCTGCTAAATGTGAAAAGGAGGAAGTTATTGTGAACGATTATATAATAGAAACTAACCATGTTTCTAAAAAATTCAAAAAGGCATATGCAATAAAAGATTTATCTATGTCTGTAAGAAAAAATTCCGTTTACGGTCTATTAGGGCCGAATGGTGCTGGAAAATCAACATTATTGAAGATGGTTACAGGAATTATCAGACCGACTTCTGGTGAAATACTATTTAATAAACACCCTTGGACGCGAAAAGATTTATGTTACATCGGTTCATTAGTTGAAACACCCCCACTGTATGAGAACTTAACAGCATTTGAAAATTTAAAAGTGCGGGCAATTCTTATGGGGATTCCATCTAAAAAATGCAATGAAGTTTTACAAAAAATGGATTTAATGGATGCTAAAAATAAAAAGACATCAGATTTTTCGTTGGGAATGAAGCAGAGATTAGGGATTGCATTAGCACTACTGAATAACCCGAAGCTATTAGTCTTAGATGAACCAACAAACGGGCTAGACCCCTTTGGTATTGAAGAATTGAGGAAAATGATTCGTTCCTTTGCAGAGTCGGGGATTTCTGTCATTATATCTAGTCATATTTTAAGCGAAATACAGCAAGTAGCTGATGACATAGGAATCCTATACAATGGATCACTTCTGTATCAAGGTAGAATTGATGCAAATGAGAATCTAGAACAACTGTTTATGAATATTGTCAGAAAGGAGCGTGCAGTTTGATGTTACAAAATTATTTCAAAGCGGAAAACCTAAAATTTAAACGTTCTCTGTTTAGAAAACTTACGATATTGATTCCAGTAGCTTTAATACTAATATCTATGGTATTTATATTTGTTGGTATTGGCTTAGGTGGCTTTTCAAGTTCTATGGTTTGCAACTGGTCTATGCCGATAGCGGCTTTGTCCACTATGTTTTTATGCCATTTAGTGAATAACAAAGATAAAAAACATAACTATCAGACGATTTACAGCTTACCCATTGACTTAAAAAAGATATTTATTTCTAAAATAATTTTGACAGCAGCTAATCTTTTGATAATATCACTACTGCTAGCAGTTATTACGATTATTTCTGAATGTATATTATCAGGTGTTTCAGCAGCAATTAGTCATACTTTATATTATATTTTAGGATACTGTTTATTGTGGATCTCTTTATTATGGCAGATTCCTTTCTGCTTATTTTTAGATCAAAAAATAGGGTTTGTTGGTTCTGTGATTATAAATTTGCTTGCCAGTGCGATAGGTGGTTTGTTTTTTTCCTTGACACCTTTATTTTGGTTCTTCCCATATAGCTGGCTGGCAAGATTTATGGTTACATTATTTGGAGTTCTGCCAAACGGATTATTAGTTGATGGGGATTCAAAATACATTTTAAATTTAGGAGAAAGTACATTGCTGGTATTCATATCCTTACTAGCTGTACTCTTTCTTTCCGTTTTGTTTTCGTGCTGGTATAGGAGGAAGGTGTATCGCCAATGACGGTTATAAGGGAGTTTTATTCCAACTTTATTAAAATCAAACGAACACCACTGATTTTATTGCATGTGCTACCGCCTGTTGTAGTTACAACATTATTTTTCATTTATTATGATTCTGCTGGATACCATATTATTCCTGATGCAAGATGGTTTTTCATTATTTTACAAATATGCTATCCGATTTTTGTCAGTATTGTTGTGTCGATCTTAATCCATTTAGACAGAAACATAAACGGTATGCAAAACACTTTGGGATTAGTGGAATCTCGAAAAAGCGTCTACTTGGGAAAACTATTCTTCCTGTTGTTCCTTTCAACTATAAGTATGGTACTGTATGAACTGTTTTTCTATATTGCAGCCGATTTGTTTCTGAACATTCATATCATGCCCTTTGGCGCCTATCTTGACATATTGGGTATATTTTTGTTTAGTAATTTATTTTTATATTTATTTCACATGCCCATTGCTTTTCGGTTTGGCTCAAGTATTTCTGTTTTGTCAGGAATAGCAGGTACAATTTTCGCAGGTTATTTTGAAAATGCCATAGGCGATAAAATCTGGCCGATTATCCCGTGGGAATGGGGTGTACGGATTTTGGAAAATTATTTTAATTTTTCAAACACATCCGTTTTACCCGGAATTATCTCTTTGATTATTTTAACTTCGATTCTTTTGATTTTGTCAATGCTGTGGTTTGGCAGATGGGAAGGCAAAATCGTCCAAGAGTAAAAAGAATTGCCTATCAAACAGACAGATACAAAGATAAAGAACAGATGGAAGAATGACAGAAAGGAACGGTTACAATTATGAAAAAAAGATTATATAGGGTCAGAAAAGGAAAGATAATTGCCGGTGTGTGTGGCGGCATTGCAAAATACTTTGATGTAGAGGCTAAGGTGGTACGTCTACTCTGTACCGTACTTATTGCAGCATACGGAAGTGGATTATTGGCATATATCATATTTGCGATTTTTATACCGAAAGAACCTAAATATTAAGAAAAAATCAATGTGTTGATAACAAGGACAGACTGGAATATAAATAATCCTGTTGTTATGCGGCGGCCTTCGTGCAGAAAGGTCTAAAATATAGTAAAAAAATATGATACTATGGTAGGGTAAAATCATACAAGAGTAAAGTGAGGAGGATAGATTATGCCGAAAGTATTAGTGGTCGATGATGACCTTGATATGCTGGATTTGGTGCGCGCTGCCTTAGAAAAGGACGGCCACCAAGTAGGCACTGAAACGAATAGCATCGCCTTAGAGCCTGACCGCTGCCAGCAGTACGATCTTCTGCTGCTTGACGTGATGATGCCCGGTGAAGATGGATTTTCCGTATGCAGTCGTATCCGTGGCGAGGTGGACTGCCCCATCTTGTTTTTAACCGCAAAGACGGAAGATACAGCACTTGTGCAGGGCTTCGGTCTTGGTGCAGATGATTATATAAAAAAACCATTCAGTATTGCGGAACTGCGCGCAAGGGTAAATGCCCATCTAAGACGCGAAGTTCGCCAGACGATCCACACCCTAAGCCGGGGCGGTGTGCGTTTTGATATGCAGGCAAAAGTGGCTGTTGCGGGGGAGCATACTCTGCCATTTACCAAGGGAGAATATGCTATTTGTGAATATCTGGCTTTACACACCGGACAGGTGTTTACCAAGGAACAATTATATGAAGCAGTTTTCGGTTTTGACGCTGAGGGTGATTCGTCAGCCATTGCGGAACATATCAAAAATATTCGTGCCAAGTTGAAATCTGATGGCATAAGTCCAATAGAAACGGTTTGGGGGGTGGGTTACAAATGGCGAAAAGACAGCGTTCTGTAAGTCTTTCTTTCGTACTTTTTCGCTTTGCCATCATTATGCTTGGCTGTATGCTATTATGTTGTCTAGTATGGCTTTTTACTACGACATTGCTTCAAAACACCAGTGTTATTTATCCGGGATACACCGCTAACCAACAGGTAGAGCAAATGCTGAGCGGAAAGCCAAAGACTTTTGTTTCTCCAAGTGATGATTTCCTGCCCGAATATGCACTGTTTGACCGGAACGGCAAAATATTAGAAAGCAATGTGGAGGGAAAGAAACTGGAAACTTTGGTTGGTTTTTTACAGGAGAACACCTATGATACGCGTATTTCCCGATACACCTACGAAAATGGCAGCACTGTAATCACTTGCTGGCATTATAGGAAAGAATTTGTCAATCCTGTCCTGCGAGGTATCCTACCACCTTTTGAATATTTGTGGTGGGGTACCCTTGGTGTGGCATGGGTGCTTTGCCTGTTGTTTAATACTCTATGGCTTCGACGCCGCCTTGCCGGCAAATTGAAGTTATTCAGCGAGGTAAGCGAAAAGGTAGGCGCTCAAGAGTTGGATTTCGCGATTCCCCATGCAGGCATACGGGAATACGAACAGGCTCTTAGTGCTATGAATGATATGAGAAAGGCATTGTATAATTCTCTGTCCTCTCAATGGGCAGCACAGCAAGAACGTGAGGCAGAAATAGCGGCACTTGCACATGATTTAAAAACCCCGCTAACTCTGATTGGAGGTAATGCCGAACTTCTTCTTGATGAAGAACTGTCCAAGGGCAACCGCAAAATGGTGGAAACGATTATGGCAAGCAATAATCGGGCAAAACAGTATGTTGCCAGTCTGTTAGAAACTTCTGTCGGTGTGGACGAGGCATTTGAAAGCACCAGTTTGTCCACGATGTTTGACGAGCTTTGTCAGAATACAATAGCTATTGCAGAGTCCAAAAGAGTTTGTCTACAAACTCAAAACGGTCTACAAGGTGTTGCAAATCTTAAGAAAGTCCATTTACTTCGCGCCCTTGGTAATGTGGTGCAAAATGCCATCGAACATACACCATCAGGAAGAAATGTATATTTAGAAGGCAGCATGATTGATGGAGGGTGGCAGGTCATAGTTCAGGATGAAGGTTCCGGTTTTAGCAAAGCAGCTTTACATCACGCAAAACAACGCTTATGGCGTGATGATATATCCCGTAAAGCAGATGGACATAATGGCTTTGGTCTTTGGTTTGCAGAACAAGTGGTAAAGGCACATACAGGAAAACTAGAACTTAGCAATTATGATTCTGGTGGAATGGTTACAGTTAAGTTCTGCCAAGCTGTCAGAAATGATTCTTAACATAAAAACAATCCTGAACGGAACGTTGATTGAGAAATTTTTCTATTTGAATGATTTACCAAATGATTTATGTGAGATATAATTATATATAATAATTGTTAATTTTTCATAATTTTGTACAAAAAGAAGGTAAAATGGAAGATTTACAGCTTGATTTATTGTTTCCCATTAAGGAGAAGGGTTAAGAATAAGTTCGAAGGGTAAGACAGATTACCTATTACAAAGAAAGAAGTGCTTGAATGGAAGATATTAAAATCGACTCATCATTATCATTCGGTGACTACAACTGGCGTGTGCTTGACATACAAAATAACGCTGCTTTGGTTATAACTGAAGAAATAATAGAACAACGCCCTTACCATGATGCTTATAAAGATATAACATGGGCTGACTGCGCGTTAAGAAAATATCTTAACGGTGAATTTTATGACAAATTCAACGCAACTGATAAATCAAGAATAATTCCGGTGTTAAATAAAAATCCTGACAATCAGTGGTATGGTTCAAAGGGCGGAGCAGATACGAAGGACAGTATATTTTTATTAAGCATTGAGGAAGTGTGCAAATATTTCGGTGATAGCCGTTCAAAACTGCAAAACCGAGGAAAAAATCAAAGATATTGGTTTGAAAGAAAAGATGAAAACAACAGTAAGCGATTAGCAAGACTTCAGGGTAAAGAATGGTGTTGGTGGTGGTGGCTTCGGTCCCCCGGCCGCGTTAATGTAAAAGCCGTGTACATCTTCGGGACTGACGGTAATATAGGTATCCAAGGCAACAATATATTGAAAGGCAACATCAGCGATGGCAAATGTACAGGCGGCGTTCGTCCTGCTTTGTGGCTAAAGCTGGAATTGTAAATCTTGGGTCACTTTTAAAGTGGTTTGACTATAATTACAACATAAAATAATTAAATTTAAAGGAGAATTAAAATGAGCAAATATGAAAATGCAATGAAACTTATGAAGGAACGTTGCGGAAATGGTAAAGAAGAAGTTATTGCCCTTGCGACAATATCACTATCCCCGAACGCTGCCGGTAATCCACGCCCTGCTGTCCGTATGGTTTGCGCTTATTATGAAGACGGCGTATTTTATGTTTCTACGGACGCCCAAAAAAATAAAATGCTGCAAATTGAGAAGAACAACGAGGTTTCCGTCGCTGGGTTAGATTGGTACGCTTTCCATGGCACGGCTGAAAATCTAGGTTGGGTCAAGGACGAGAAGAATGCGGAAATCAGAGCGAAATTTAAAAAAATCTTCGATTGGTTCGATGAAGTTGGCGACGAAGACAATCCGAACTCAATCGTTCTGCGTATCTCCCTCACAGAGGGTACGATTACTGACAACGAAGAAAAATACGGTGAACGTCAGTATGAAATTGATTTTATCAATAAAACGGCGAAATAAATCCGTAAAGAATAAGCACTTTCTAACTTGAGAGCCAAAAAACACCACTACTTCATTATCAATATTTTCTAACTTAGTTTTCTGAAACCCAACATTAAACAGTTTATTGTTGGGTTTTTGGCGTATTTGCAAGGTGTTTAAAAAAGTTTAGTCTATTGCTTGACACAAGCCTATGATGAAATTGGATTATTAAAACCTGTAAATGTCGATTTATTTACAGGATATAGAATGTATTCTGCAGAACAGATACCAGTGCTTCAAAAAATTGTTTTATTAAGAGATACTAAATTCACTACATTAGAAATAAAAGATATAATACAATTCCTGACAATAGCCACCCATTAAGAATTTACTAAATAATACTTTAGAATTATACTATAATTATGTAGTATGTATAAGGTAATAAAATGGAAAAACCTCACTTACTACTGATACGGAGAACCGTACCATAAGTAATGGAGACTGCCTTTGGAGCTATTATGTGACTAGGTTTGAAAGAAAAAAGCATTTTCGGTTTAGAAATATTCTTGCTGAGATGGGTATTAACCTCTTATTTACACACTTTACAAATTATTGATTGTATGATATTATACCAATAATGTTATATATTGTTATAAGCTATGATGGAGACAGTAAATAATTTTTGAAAGACAAAGCGAGTCGGGGATAGTGAAAGCCTGATACGATTAGAAAATTATCGAATATCCCTCCAGAGCTTTAGACCGAAACACTAGGAGTAGGTTCTGACGGGTTCCACCGTTATATGGAGCGCATATGTTGGTATGTCGTATCAGGTGGTATAGAAGAAGTACAGACTTTTGTCCTGTTATAGGGACGAAGGTCTTTTTGTTTTATATCCTCTTTAACACCAAGACATTCCAATGTAATTTTGGAAGGTGGTGATTGGCATGAGTGAAGGAGACATTAGTAGCGATATTGAAGACATTAAAAAAGAAACTCATCAATTATTGTTAAATAGAGGAGGATAAAAATGAATGATTTTATAGAACTTGAACATGAGGTAATGAACTTTTGGGAAGAAAATAAATGTTTTGAAAAGCTTAAGGTAAAGAATAAGGATAAAAAACCTTTTAGATTTCTAGATGGTCCTATAACCGCTAATAATCCCATGGGAATACACCATGCTTGGGGAAGGACAACAAAGGATATTTTCTTGAGATATAAAGCTATGCAAGGTCATTCCTGCCTTTATAGAAATGGCTTTGATGCACAGGGATTATGGGTAGAGGTAGAAGTTGAGAAGGAGCTTGGTTTTAAAAATAAGAAAGATATAGAGCACTTTGGAATGGACAATTTCACTGATAAATGTGTTGAAAGAGTAGAAAGATTTTCTAGCGTTATAACTGAACAGTCAAAACGTCTAGGACAGTGGATGGATTGGGAAAATTCCTATTATACAAATACCGATGAAAATATAACTGGTATATGGAACTTTCTTAAAAAGTGTCATGAAAATAAATGGATAAAACAGTCCCATCGTCCAATGCCTTGGTGTCCTAGATGCGGCACTTCTCTTTCTGAACACGAAATGACAGGATCTTATAAAGAACTTGAGCATACTGCAGTATTTTTTAAGCTTCCTTTGAAAGAAAGGCCTTGGGATATATTAGTATGGACAACTACACCTTGGACATTATGTGTTAATGTTGCATTGGCAGTTAATCCGGAAATAGATTATTGTGTTGTTGATTATGGCGATAAAAGACCTTTACTATTAGCTAAAAGTGCTTTGAGATTTATAAAAGAAAAAAAGACTATACTTCAGCATGTAAAGGGAAGTGACCTTGAAGGTTTGGGTTACGAAACCTGTTTCCCCTTCTTGCCTGCCCAAAAGAAGCTTAGTCACAAAATAGTATTATGGGATATGGTTTCCTCAGAGGATGGCTTCGGAGTAGTTCATATAGCTCCAGGATGTGGAGCAGAGGATTTTGAGTTAGGACAAAAGCTTGGATTGCCTTCAATATGCCCAGTAGATGAATATGGAAACTTTTTAGAAGGATATGATTGGCTAATAGGGCGAAATATATCAGAAGTTTCAGAGAGCGTATTTTCGAAATTAGAAGAGCAGGGCAAACTATTTGTGACTCATAGCCATAAGCACAGCTATCCTATATGTTGGAGGTGTAAGTCAGAAGTTATATTTAGACTTGTACAAGAATGGCATATAGCAACGGAAGAAATCAAACCAAAGCTTAAAGAAGCTGCAAGTACTGTGAAATGGGAGCCTGAACATGTTGGAAAGAGAATGCAGGATTGGCTTGCAAATATGGGAGATTGGAGCATTTCAAGGAAGCGTTTTTATGGATTACCACTACCTTTTTATCCTTGTAAGAAATGCGGCAGACTTACTGTGGTAGGGTCAAAAGAGGAACTGAGAGAACTTGGAGGAAGTAAGGTTGACAAACTGCCAGAACTTCATAGACCATGGATAGATAATATAAAAATAAAGTGTCCTCATTGTGGAAGTGAAGTAACAAGGATTACTGAAGTTGGTGATGTATGGTTGGATGCCGGAATTACTCCCTTTTCCACTATGGGATACTTTAATGATAGAGATAAGTGGGAGAAAAATTTTCCGGCAGAATGGGTAACAGAGATGATAGAACAAGTAAGACTGTGGTTTTACTCTCTTCTATTTATGAGCGTTACTCTTACAGGAAAAGCACCTTATGAAAGAGTGCTTGCCTATAGCAGCGTTGTAGGAGAGGATGGTTCTAAGTTTTCAAAAACTGGCTTTATGATAAAATTTGATGAAGCTGCTGAGAAGATTGGTTCAGATGCTATAAGATATCTTTTTGCCAGTGCAAATGTAACCAGTGAGGTAAGGTTTGGTTACAATTTAGGGGAGGAAGCCAGGAGAAAGCTGCTTGCTTTTTGGAATGTATATAGTTTCTTTATGACCTATGCAACTATTGAAAAACCTGAACTTGAGAATTTTAAGGCTGATACAAAGATTGATATAACTGATAGGTGGTTGGTTGCAAGAGCTAACCGCTTTATAGAAGAGGCAACAAGCACGTTAGAAAATTATAAGACCTCAGAGGTTATAAGAGCTTTTGAAGTCTTTACTGATGATATGTCAAACTGGTATGTAAGAATAAATAGGCGCAGATTCTGGAAACAAGAACAAACTGAAAATAAGCTTGCTGCATATTGGTGCTTATATCATGCTTTGAAAGCCACTATGCAGATAATGGCTCCAATTATACCTTTTATGACTGAATATATGTGGCAGAATATGGTGAGATACTTTGAAAGTTCTTCTGAGGAATCTATACACTTAAGCAATTGGCCACAAGGGCTGCAAGTGGAAGATAGTAAGATATTAGAGGAAATGGAGATTGTAAGAAAATTAGTAGGCTTAGCTCTAAAATTACGAAATGAGAAACAACTTAAGGTTAAGCAGCCGTTGTCAACTATGTATGTAAGGACAGATTATGACAATAAAGAAATTATAAATAAAATGATGAATATAATTAGGGATGAGCTAAATATAAAAGAAATAGTTTTTCTAGAGGATTTCAATAGCTTGAAAAAGAGATACCTTACTTTGAACTTTAAAAATGCAGGAACTGAACTTAAGGAGAATCTCAAGGATGTAAAGAGACTCTTAGAAGAGACTACCGAGGATGAAATGTTTGAAATGGTAAATCAGTTCGACTCAGAAGCTCAAGTAAAAATACCTAAATGGGATAAACCATTGGAAAGTAAACTATTTTTAGAAAAAACCATATACAATGATGATTTTGCTGTTGGGAATGATGGAAATATAGAAATAGCACTATGTTTAACACTTAGTGAAGAGCTTATTTTAGAAGGCTTATATCGGGAGCTTTTACGTCAATGTCAGCTGCTGAGAAAAGAAGCTGGACTAAGAGTGGAACAAAAAATAGTTCTTGGTATAAAGAGTAATAGCATGAGAATTGGTGAGGTAATTAAAAGATACCATAGGAGTATCTGTCAAGAAACCTTAGCTTCAGCTATAGTCGAATCTATAGATTTACCATTAGTTACAAAAGAAGTGAATATAGATGAAAGATTAACTATTTTACAAATATGCGATAACCATATATTCTAAAGGAGCCTTTGTTTCCAGCTAATACGTAATATTCTCAAATGATAAATTTGTAATAAAATATGTAAAATGGCTTACCGTAATTGATGCGGTAAGCCTATATTTGTATTAGTTTTTATCAATAAAAGTCTACGTTATACCTGTTACGGTGACCATACCACAAATAACTTAGACTTATTTACAGTATTTCTTGGAGAACCGTATATGTGGACAACCAAAAAAGGGAGAAATATTATAATATAGTTTGTTTGCAGATACTCCTCACGTGGAGACTGTTTGGAAGGTTTCTGATGAAGTCAAAAATACTACAGGAGGTATTGAAAAAATAAGTTAGATATGTTATATCTCAAGTACAGATATGCAGGTCTAGGATTTCATAATCGCTTTAAATAGGAGGGAGGTAATTTGATGTTGATTGAAGAATTACTGAATAGTAACAAGACTTTTACGAATTTTATTTCAGATATACCTGATGAGATCAAAAAAAGATTTACTGTCAAAAGGTTTCCTCCTAAAACTGTAGTTACCAGGAAGGATGAAGAAGTAAAGTATGTTTTTTTGATTTACTCTGGTAAAATGCATATAATTAACGAATTTGATAGTGGACATATATATACCTTTGCGGATATAGGTTTTATGGACATTATTGGAGATATAGAGATATTAGCTGAAGAGTTTAAATCTGCCTGCACAGTTGAAACTATTACAGAATGTACTGTTATACAGATGAGTTGTGAGGATTTTATTAAATCCTATGAAAGTAGTCATATCTTCTCAAAGGAGGTTGGAAGAATGATTGCTCGAAAGTTGTACCCAAGTTCATTTAAAAATGGTGAAAACATATTCTATTCTATAAAATATAATGTGGTAAATTTTATTGTTAAGTATGTACAAATGGATATTCAAGAAAACAATACAACGGTTATTACTCTACACCGTCAGCAAATTGCAGACATGCTTGGAATTAGTATAAGATCCGTAAATAGAACTTTAAAAAAATTGAAAGAGGATAATTTTGTTACAATAAAAAAAGGAAAAATCAATATTGATAAAAAACAGTATATTAATTTAATGAATGTACGGGATGAGTTAAAGAATAATTAATGGGGACGCAAATTCCTTAATTAGTTATTTCTAAAATAATTAATATTAAAAAACTATAAAGGGACAGCAGTCCTTTTTTTTATTGTAAAAGTATAATAGAATTACAGAATGAAGAACAGAATTATAGGGCATTTGATTTGTGTATATTTAGAGCAATGGAAAATTTAATAAATCATTATAAGATTTATTTAGAAATATTTTTTGTTTATAAAAGGGGAGATTATAGTGGAATCTATACATGAAACAGTTAATAAGATGTGGTTGGACTATTTGAACTTAATTGGGGAACATATGGAAATAACTAAGAAAAATTATACTGTGTTAAGATTTAGTGGTACAGAAGATGTAGCTAAAGAGTTAGTTGAACTTATTGTAAAAGAAGAAAAAAGAGGGAGCACATCATTACGATATTGGTGTGATTTTGAAGGCAAAGATTTACCAAAGGTAGGAGATTTAAGTATAATAACGGATTTTAACAATATTGCAAAATGTATAGTTAAAACTGAAAAGGTTACCATTATACCATTTTATGATGTAACTGAAGAGCTTGCATTAAAAGAAGGTGAAATGTATAAATCAGTTGAACACTGGAGAACAGTGCATAGCAATTTTTTTCGAAGTCAATTAAAAGAAATAGGTAAAATGTTTACAGAGGATATGGTTGTTGTTATTCATGAGTTCAAAGTTATATTCTAGTAGGATTTTTATGAAAATGAAAGAAATGAGGGAGTCAAAATGAGAAAAGCAAATATCTGTTTCGTTGGTGCTGGAGTTCAAGCATCTACTAATATTTATCCTTCTGTTTGTGCCGCAGGGGCTGAAATAAAAGCCGTTGCAACCCTTGATTTAGAGAGATCTAAAGCCGCTTTATTACGTCTTGGAAGTAAAGGAACTCCATATAATAATGTCAAGGAAATGCTAAAAAATGAAGAATGTGATGGTGTAGTGGTTGTAGCACAGCCAGGAGACATGCCAGCAATTGTTAGGGAGTGTATAAAAGCAGGGAAAAATGTATTTGCGGAAAAGCCATTAGGGTGGAGTGCAGCAGAAGCTGCAGAGCTTGCAAATGAAGCAGAAAAAGCAGGAGTAAGCCTTATGGTCGGTTTTATGAAGCGTTACGCCCCTAGTTATACAAAGCTTAAGGATATAATTTCAACAGGGCAACTTGGTGCTCCACGTGCCTTCAATGCTAATTTCGCTGTAGACAGCACAGCTTTCTGTAATAACGATGAGGATTATATAAAACTAGCTGCTATTCACTATGTTGATCTAATGCGATATTTATTTGGAGAAGTTGCTGACTTATCTGGATTTAAAATTGTTGATGGAGCAAATATTTCTCTTTGTTTTTCACTAAAATTTGATACAGGTGTCATCGGAAATGCCTACTTCTCAGGAATGGATGCATGGTCCCGTGAAAGCGAAAGTATGATGGTAACCTTTGACAAGGGTTTTGCATGTGCTGAAGAAGTTGATAAAATTGTAATTCACCAAAGCAATACCTCAAAGGATGTGTCATGGCAGTCAAATACAGAACAAGACATAGTTTTAACACCTTCTGCTACACCTATGTCAGGAGCTTATCGTGATTTATACATGCGTGGTTTTGTAGGAGAAATTTCACATTTTATTGATTGCTGCTTAAATGGAAATAGTCCTAGTTCATCTGGACAGGATAATATCAGAACAATGGAGCTTTGTGAAAATATACTTTCTTCCTTAAAATAGAAAAAATAAGGGCAGTAGATAACTTTTATATCAAAAAATATAGCCCAATCTATAAAAACAATCCTCTAAATTCAAAGAGGGTCTAAAGGGGTCTATATCCATTATTTATGCGTATCAGTATCATCTTTCTATCAAAACACATGTTGAGGCAGTAGTCTTAATAGAGAAGGAATAGGTTGAAATAGCTGGGTTGATGGCATTTTAAGTGAATATTGTAGTGTGTTTTTATTCCCTTAGACGGTGAGTTTAGGGGGATTTTTTTTGCCAAGAGCTCATTTCAGAACCTGTTCTCTTGGTACTTTATAGCTGTTTACAATCTTATCTTTATATGGTATTATTTAGAAAAAGATTTAGTGATATTGTTTTTACCTATTAACTACTATTCCGATTAATAGATAAAAGGAGTGTTAAAATGGAAGAAAATAAACAGTGGCATCCAATGCGAACGATAATATTTTTTTACTTAATATGCTTTGTGTTTAGGGCAATTGAATATATGCTCTTACGCACTGATCAAAGCATTTTTGGTGAAGCGTTCATACATAAATTGACTGGAATTCTTGTGCTTGTGTTGGCAATAAGGCTTTTCTCATTAAAGTGGCATAATGTAGGCTTTACAAGTAAGTCAGCAAGGAAAAATGTATTATATGGACTGTTGCTTGGTGTTTCTATGTTCATCATTGCCTATGGAATCGAGTTTTTTATACAAATTTCAGCAGGAAACAGTCCTACTTTACAGTTATATGTGACAAGTTATGCTATTGAGGGCAATCTAGGCAACCAAATAGGCATTCTATTTTTCTTTTTTTGCATTATTGGAAATATTATTAATGTGGCTATGGAAGAAGGTGTTTTTCGTGGCTTGTTTATCAAGCTTGCGGAAATGAAATACTCATTTGTTAAAGCCACTATTATATCCTCCGTCCTCTTTGGAGTCTGGCATATAGTAGCTCCTGCACGAAACCTGTTGGACGGAAAGATGAGTGCAATAGGGGCGATAATGTATGCACTAATGCTTATTTTAACAACAGGGATTACCGGAGCAAAATTCTGTTTACTGACTAAAATTACTGGGTCACTCTGGATGCCTATGGCTGACCATTTTCTCAATAACACCATCATTAATATTTTACATATTGTAACAACTTCTGGTGCGGATGAATTACAAGTGATCCGCATTTCTATTGCTCAGACAGTATCGTTCCTTATTGTCCTTTTTATCTACTGGAAAACTGGAGCACACCACAAGAGTACATTTCGTACATCTACACAACTTAATGAGTTATTATCATCTAGTAAAAGTGCACAAATTATGATTTCCCGATCCACTAAAAAGCTCTAGTCAATAAATTCATTTAAATTGTGTATTTGTACCATCTTTTATCAAAAGTACGTGTGTGTCAAGGAATGAACTAATCCCTTGTCTATGGCATTACAAAGATTCAAAAAATAATAGTATTTTATAAACTATTATGATATACTAAATCTATATAAATTAACACCAAAATATCAAGAGTTAGGGTAGAGATTTAGCTCTATGACCCTATACCAACCTGCATTATGAAAGGTGGTCCAGCTAAAAGTTCGATAAGGAGGTGAAAACATAGTGATTTTAAATCTTCTTATCTTAGGATGGGAAGATTTTTTGTTTTTTAAATATTTTAAGGAGTTGATTATATGAATACTACCGGTTTTATTAGAGGCTACATGGCAAAGAATATGAATGCTGCAGACTTTATCAAGGTGGTAGGTTACGGCTTTAAGTAGAGAATTTGAAGAAGAAGTAAAATTAGAGAATATTAACGATGGTGGATTTCTAATAACAATGAAGGATTATAGAATTATAATGAGTAACGAACTTATTAATAAACTTAAAAGTCCTTATGGAATTGATAGATTCATTTTGGGAGAATTCGAAAGTCAAGGGTTCAAATTTGATAAGAATAGAAGTCAATATACCCAGTACTGTTTTGGAAATTTTGTTGGGGTAAAATAAGAAGGTAGATAACTTCCAGGGGGCATAAAGAGGGTCTAAGGGGTTTTGCCAATTTGTATAGATTTTGCGTAACAGTGTAGGTGAAAATGGATGAAATGCACCCATTAGGGTCTGAGATGTTTCAATAAATATTATTATAAATTTCTGTAACAGCATAATATTTTGTCGGGGGAAATGATAGATAAGCCTCAAAGAAAAATACAAAGGTTGAAGATATTTTATGAGATATAAAAAATGCAAAGCGTTTTTTTGTTTAAGTATCTCATAAAGATGATAAAATATATCAAGTATTTATTATTTTTATAATGTATTATTTAGATATAAGGTAAAAGTGAGGATAGGTTTATGAGTTACTATATGAATATTCAAAAAGCAATTGACTATATTGAGAATAATTTAGAAGAAAATGTTAAGTTGGAAGACATAGCTAAAGTTGCAGGTTATTCTATTCCACACTTATACAGGGTGTTTGGAGCACTTGTTGGTTATTCAGTAAAAGAATATGTTCGAAAAAGAAAATTGAGTAATGCAATGTATGATTTAGCAACTTCAAAACGTAGTATAACAGAAATAGCTTTTGAATATGGTTTTGAATCACATGAAGCATTTACAAGAACTTTTAAATTGGCTTATGGTGAACCTCCAAGTAATTTTCGGAAAGTTCAAGGAGAGACATGCTTCTTTGAAAGAATAGATTTACTTTCAAAAAATAATAAAAATGGAGTGGTAATATTGAAACCAGAGATTATTTGCAAAGATGAGAAATTACTTCTAGGTATAGCAAGAAAAATAAATCAGGGGGAAAATATAAAATTTGGGCTTTTATCAAAAGTAAAAAACGAGTTCATGGAAATGACAGAGGAGATTGAAAACAGAGTAAATACTGAGTTGTATTATGCAGCTTATGATTATGATGTTCAAGATATAACTAAAGGGGACGCTGAGATTAATTACACTTATTTTTATGGTGTTGAATTATCAGAATATAATAATATTCCTCAAGGTATGGTAAAGAAGGTTATACCAAAAGCTAAATATGCTGTTTTTAGTTATGATATTAAGGATAATACTTTAAGCGGTGAAAGTCTAAATCAACCTGTATATGACTACATTGATGGTATTTGGCTTCCTAATTCCGGATTTGAGCTTTCTGAAACTTCTGATTATGAGATAATTAATCAAAATGAAAACTGTATTGATTATTACATTTCAATAAAGTAACACTACTTTACAAGTAATGAAAAATAAATTCTAACCTTTAGTGAGTATTATAGATGGACAATCCCACATATAGTTTTTTCAGTCAATATTTCAATGCTATATTTAAGCATAAAAACTTTTTATATAAAAGGAGAAAAAGATGTTTTTTAATAATATAGAAACAGAAAGATTATTTCTTAAAAACATATCTAGTGATGACAGGGATTTTATATTTAGTGAATTTTCAGATGATGTAGTTAATAGGTACCTATTTGATGCAGAGCCATTAACTGATGTTGAAGGTGCAGATGAAATTATTAAATTTTACATACATCACGAACCACGATTACAGAACCGTTGGATTATAATGAGAAAATCAGATGGGATTAAAATGGGTACATGTGGGTTTCATTGCTGGAATCATAGAGAGTATAAAGTGGAAATTGGTTATGATCTTAAAGAAGAATTTTGGGGAAATGGTTATATGCAAGAAGCGATTAAAGAAATTATCACATTCGCCATAAGAAATATGAATATAAAAGAGATAAGTGCATGCATTTATATTGACAATAAAAGGTCAATTCGTCTTGTTGAAAATCTTGGATTTGTTTTATCTGGTTCAAGTTATGAATTATTTAGAGATAAGAAATATTTGCATAATATATATTCGCTTTATCTAACCAATTTAGCATAATCTACAGTTGTATAGTATACAAAATGCGAATTGATGGAATTAAGTAGAAAAAAAGCCTTGTAAAAATGCTGCTTGAGGAAATAGGATGATATCAAAGGCTTTGTATGACTATTGATTATATAAACTCTTTAAAATAATGTAAGTTAAAAAGTCAGTAAGGTTTATCGAAAAACCCACCATAACTAAGATAAAGTGTTATGGTGGGTTTTTATATTTATATATGATTAACAAGTTAATATTAAATTTAATATAATGTAATATTAAAAGATTAAATAAATGGAAAGGGGGATACCTTATTTGATATAATAATTGAAATAATTAAAGACTATGAATAGATTCAACTTATATTAAGTTAGAAGGTGATTAAAATAAAGAATAATATAGAAAAGATAGTGAAAATGGAATGGCTTTCAGAAGAAGAAAATGAGGCGGTTGTAAATAATAAGGTATATCGTCCATTTGGATTTCCAGGAGATTTTAAGGCTGGAACTTTTTATAAAGTTGAATTTGATTTTTTAGAGGGAATAGATACTTCGTGGGAAGTTATGTTTAGCAAGAACAAAGATGAAGTGAAAGATCTAATCAGTAAGTCCAATAGCACATGGTCTTATTCTGCATATGGACAAATAGTATCAATTAACCCTGTAATAATTGATTGTGGTATTGCAGAATTTAATTTAGGCTTCTTTTCTAGAGACGAAGGATTAATAGGAAAGTATATACTTTTCGGTATTGCAAGATTAAATATTTATGATAGAAATTAAATAACTATATGAGAATGAAGATAGGTTGGGTGCTTATGAACTTAATGTAAATTAGAAGATTTTAAATATAGATGGATTAGGAGTTGAATATATAAAGAAGTGTATCATTTTAGATACATAGGGTGAACCATAGCATAACTAAAATAAAGTGTTATGGTGGATTTTTACAGGCTCACTTATAAGCAGAAATTTTAATTAGTTATCTCATGATACAAACTTAAACTGTATCTGAGATTTTTCATGCCATTCTTTCTGTTCATTATTTTTGTATAGAAAGGAAGAATTGCTATTATTGTAGGAAATGAAATACATGGAATTTCAGAAATTTGGAATGAATATGAATGTGAATGTGAAAGTGAAAGAGTAATAATACCTATGTTTGGAGGGGCAGACTCTTTAAATGTAGGAGTAGCAGCCACTATGGTTGTTTATGAAGCAAGCCTTTCTCAAAAGAATTTAGTTAAAAGAATTGGTTAAATATGATTAATAAAGTGCTGTCTCAAAATAAGCTAAATTTTGATGCAGCACTTTTTATCTATAAAGACTACTTGGATTGTTCAACCTCTATATACTTTTCCTTTGTGATTAACCATCTATTAAATAAGAAGTACATTTTCAGATCTCCTCAAGAAGAATATTTAAAAAATAAAAGTTAGTCATATTGGGGTCACATAACTGATGTATATTTATAAGAAACAAAAGAAAATACATAAGTAAGGAGAAATAAACATGTTTTTAGCAATAAAAGATTTAAAGTACAACAAGTCAAGATATTTTTTAGTGGTATCTATGCTGATATTATTAACTTTTATGGTTTTATTTTTATCAGGATTAGCTAATGGATTATCTTTGGCTACCAGTGCTTCTATTAAAAATGCACAAGCAAATCATTATATATTAAGTGATGATGCCGATTCAATTATTACTAGATCAACATTAACAGAAAAGCAATTTCAAGAAGTTAATGATATGACAAGTAGTGAGGTAACACCAATTAATTTAATGAGAATGAGTATGTACAAGAAAGATACGCAAAAGAAGTTGGATGTAACGTATCTTGCAGTAGATACAGATAGTTTCATGATGCCATCAATAATTGATGGAAGTGAAATATCAGATGAACCAAATACCATCCTATTAAATAATTCTTTCTTAGAGGAAGGAATATCTATAGGAGATACAATAATAGATTCAACATCCGGCATTGAACTGAAAGTTAGTGGATTTGTGAAAGATGAAATGTATGGACATTCTGCAGTAGGTATTATTTCCTTAAATACATTTAAAAATATAAGAACACAAATTAATAACAATTATGAAACATCATATAATGCCATTGCTATTAAGGGCGAGGATATAGATAATATTGAGATAGCAAATACAGAAGTTCTATCAAAAGATACCGTTATGAAAAATATACCAGGACATGCTCAAGAACAGATGTCCATTAATATGATTTTATGGGTACTTGTAATAGTTTCTGCAGTTATTTTAGGGGTATTCTTCTATATCATGACGATGCAAAAATTAACAGAATTTGGTGTGATGAAGGCAATAGGAATTGAGATGAAAACACTATCTGCAATGATAATTAGTCAGGTGCTTATATTAGCAGGGGGGAGTATGCTTATTGGTAATATCTTAACCTTTGCACTATCAAGTGTTTTACCAAGTAGTATGCCATTTTCTTTAGAGATAGGATCAGCTGTGATAATTTCAATAGTATTTGTAATTATTTCTATATTAGTTAGTTTGATTTCTTTAAGAAAAGTTGCAAAGATAGATCCGTTAATTACAATTGGAGGACATGAATAATGACAAGATATGTATTACAATTAAATAATGTTTCAAAAGTGTATCAAGATGGAGAAAATGAAAATACTGTCTTAGATAATGTATCATTAAAAGTAAAGCCAGGAGAATTTGTAGCAATTGTAGGGCCATCTGGTTCTGGTAAAAGCACAATGTTATCTATTGCAGGTGCGTTACTTTCTAGTACAAAAGGTGAAGTTATCATTGGAGATACGCCACTTGATAATAAGAAGAAAAACTGGAACCTTGTAAGAAGAGAAAAAATTGGATTTATTTTTCAATCTCATCAGCTAATCCCTTATTTAAATGTAGGAGATCAGCTGAATCTTATAGCTAAAACTTCTAAAAAGAAAAACAAAAATGATTATGAAGTATATGCAGATGAACTACTGAAGGATTTAGGGTTATTAGATAGTAAAAGTAAATATCCTAATAAGTTATCAGGCGGGGAAAAGCAACGTGTTGCAATTGCAAGAGCCTTTATGAATCAACCAGATATTATTTTAGCAGATGAGCCAACAGCGAGTTTAGATGGACCAAGAGGAAGACAAGTAGTAGAGATGATTCGAAAAGAGGTAAAGAAGCAAAATAGAGCTGCTGTTATGGTAACTCATGATGAAAGAATATTAGATTTAGTAGATGTGATTTATAAAATAGAGAATGGTAAAATTCAAAGGTGCGAATAATTATAAATATCAAAGGTGTATTAAGTAAAAATATATAGAGCGATCTACTTTAGAGATATAATAAGAAAATTATTGCAAATAAATGAAAAAGAAGCTGTTGCACAAGTAAAGCCAATGTGCAGCAGCTCATTTTTATTATTAGCTATGTAATTTGAAGAAATAATAGAGTTATGAAAATAGAATTAATTAAAAGAAAGTTGAAATAATAAAAAATATAGTAATTAAGAAGATAGAATGAGCAATGAATCATGCATTAGCTAATAAGTATATAAAAAATAAAAGTGGGGGTAGTCAAATGGTATCAATATTAGTAGTGGAAGATAATAAAAATCTAAGAATGTTAATGTCTGATAGATTAGAAATGGAAGGATATAAGATTTTTCAATCTGAAAATGGAGAAAAGGCACTAGAAGTATTAGAAAACAATAAAATAGATTTATTGATAACTGATATTATGATGCCAACTATGGATGGATATCAATTAATAGATGTATTGAGGAAGTCAGGATATAATATGCCTGTATTAATGGTAACAGCAAAGGACAGCTTTGAAGATAAAAAGAAGGGATTTAGGTTAGGTACAGATGATTATATGGTAAAACCAATTAACATAAATGAAATGTTATTAAGAGTTTCAGCATTATTTAGACGTGCTCAAATAAACACTGAAAACAGATTGCAAATTGGAGATATAGTATTAAATTATGATACATTAACAGTAGAAACAGGAAAAGAAGTTTATGAATTACCTAAAAAAGAATTCTACTTATTATATAAGCTATTAAGTTATCCTAATAAGATATTTACTCGTCAACAATTATTAGATGATATATGGGGAATGGATATAGAAGTAGACGAAAGAACTGTAGATTCACATATTAAAAAGCTTCGTAAAAAATTTAATGATAGGGAAGAATTTAAAATAATAACTGTTCGAGGATTAGGATATAAAGTGGAGAAGTATGTATGATAAGAAGGATTAAAAAATCTATAAGAGCAAAGTTTGCTATGATATTTATTGGAATTCTTTGTTTTGCTTGTGTTTCTTCATTTGGAATAATGCATCTATTTCAAATGAAGTTTATGAAGCATATTCTATCAGATATTACTATAAATTATACAAATGAACAAATTCATCAATGGTCATTAGTAATTATGATTACCTTAACTATATGTGTGATTATAGGATCTATATTAATGTATCTTGCAACAAAGACTATATCTAAACCTATAAAATATATAAGTAATGTAACTAAGGAAGTAGCGAAAGGTAATTTTGATATATCTATAGATTATGAGAGTGAAGATGAAATAGGAACATTATCTAAGAACTTCAATCTAATGATAGTTGAGTTAAAAAATATGGAGTATCTACGTAAGGATTTTATAAGTAATGTATCACATGAATTTAAGACTCCAATCTCATCTATTCAGGGCTTTGTAGAAATGATAAAGAATAAAGATTTACCAGAAGAGAAAAGAGATGCATATATAGATATAATTATTGAAGAAACAGAGAGATTAAGTAATTTATCCTCTAATATGTTAAGAATATCTAGATTAGATAATCAAAGTATTCTAAACAAAACAACAGAATTCTCTTTAGATGAGAAAATTAGAAAAATTATATTATTATTAGAAGATAAATGGGACAAAAAGAATTTAGAGTTAGATATAAATTTAGAAAATGTAATGTTTAAAGGTGATGAAGATTTAATAGAGCAAATATGGATAAATCTAATAGAAAATGCAATTAAATTTTCTGAGGATGGAGGAAAAATCACTGTAGAATTAAAAAACTTGGAAGAGGATGTAGTTGTAAAAATTTCAGATACTGGTATAGGAATATCTGAAGAAAGTAAAAAAAGAGTATTTGAAAAGTTTTATCAAGGAGAAACATCCCATTCTAAGGTAGGTAATGGTTTAGGTTTAGCAATTGTAAAGAGAATAATAGAGATATGTAAAGGAAGAATTGAGATAGAAAGTTGTGTAGGGGAGGGAACTACATTTATTATTAGGTTACCTAAATATGTCGATGGGGAGTAAAGAGCGGCTACGACCCTGGATAACGATTTCTCCTAAATGACAACGAGTTCCCCTAAAGGACAACGACTTCTAAGTATCAAAAATATGATACTAAGAATTCTGTTAGTAAGTATCAAAATACTGATACTTAGAACTCTGTTAGTAAGCTTCAGCTGGAGTAAAAACCACCTCTGAAGCAAAGAATTCTGTTTATTGTAAAATCCACCATAACTAAAATAAAGTGTTATGGTGGATTTTCATATTTATATATGATTAACAAGTTAATATTAAGTTTAATATAATGTAATATTAATTTAAGGAGAATTTATAATGGATAAGAGTATAAAAAAAGATTATAAGCCAACAGAGCCAACTAATTTATATGCTTACTTTATTGGAGAAAACCCAGCTACTTCATTTAATCCTATAAGTGTATATCCTCAGATAAGTGAAAGTGCATTTATAGGACCATTTTCTAGTGTAATAGGTGATGTAGTAATAGAAAAAAATGTATTTGTAGGTGCTAATGTAGTGCTAAGAGCAGATGAGGGAACACCATTTTATATAGGTTGTAATTCGAATATACAAGATGGAGTAATATTTCATGGGCTAAGAGATGCTAAGTACTTTGTAAAGGGTATAGGGTATTCAATATATATTGGGAATAAAGTAAGTATAGCTCATGGAGCATTAATTCATGGACCAGCTATTGTAGGAAATAATACCTTTGTTGGGTTTAATTCAATTGTATTTAATGCTTTAGTAGAGGACAATTGTTATATAGATACTGGAGCAATAGTAACAGGGGGAATTAGGATAGCTGCAAATAGATATGTTCCAATTGGTGCAATTATAAATACACAAGCTAAGGCAGATGATCTTTTAGAAGTACCAAAGGATAAAGCAGATTTTGCAGAAAAGGTTATTAAAGTAAATGTAGAGCTTGCAGAAGTTTACGACTTAAAATTTGGTGATACACGTTGTAGTTGCGGTCTTTGTTGTGATCATAGTACCTTAATTCACAGTTAGAGAAAAATCATAATTAATAACTTGTTTTATTATTAATGCAAGCAATATTCTATACATTTGTCAGTTATAAAAGGTAGGATATATAGATATTCTATCTTTTTTACTGGCAAAAAAACGCACTTGCTACCGATATGATGAATAGTGCCATAAGTAACGGCTTTTTTTGATGAAAGGACAATTTCAAAGGAAGTGCTAGGGTTTCAGTTTAACTGAAAGATAAAATAGATTCAAGCAATAAAATCTAAAGTTTAAAAATGAAAAATATTCCTTATTTTAAAGCGGAGTATTAAAAAGAGGGCTAAGTTTTAGTTAGATTTTAGCTAGAATTTAGTTAGAACTTTTAGTTAGGCTTTAGTTAGAGTTAAAAAACGCTCATATTAAAGGGCTTAGGCTAATTCTACTCAAATAACTAAAATATATAGGACTTTATAAATTATTAATATATATATAGCAGCGCCCGCGTAAAAACACATACACGCGTATAGGGCAAACTACACTTTGATAGTAGATATAGCAGAACTCCTTTAAAATCAAGGGTATAAGGTTCTAACAAAAATTCTAACAATTATATAGCTAGAAGGGGTGATTTAGAAGGGGGATTCAAAATGGGAAAAAGTAAAATTGGAAAAGTACTCAGGGATCCTATTGGAGGTGGCCTCGATGAAATATGTGCCACATGGCTATGAAATATATTTTGCTGTTTGCTATTTAAAGAAAGTTATTAATTGAGAAGGTGTACTAATAACAAAAGGAGAATTATCACAGTCATATTACCTTAATAGATCAAGTGAAACTTAGCTTCAGAGGGAGTTTGAACTTCCACTGAAGGTTAGTTGAACTTATACCCACAAGGGGCACGCGTCTAGGGTCGTGCCACTGTTATACACAGCATAAGAATTCTAAATCGCATAGCTCAAGAATTGTATCTCCCACCTTTTAAAGAGGATGGGAGTCTTACAGTGGCTAGACATCAGAGAAATTGAACAACTAAAAATAAATATGATGAACAGTTTCAAAGATTATAAAAAAGGGTGAAGAGGCACAAACCCGCATGAAATCTATATATTTATATATTCTTATATTTATATATTTATATAAATATATAAATATATGGCGTTGTTTTAAACGATTGTTGATTTTAGAACTATATATTATTGCGAGTAATAATATATAGTTCGTTATTAACACCATGTTAAAACAACGCCTAGAAAAAAGAAAGGATGTTAAATATGTTATTGGATTTATTAAGAAATAGAACAAGTATTAGAGACTTTACAGGTGAAGATATATCTATGGAGGTAATTAAGTATATTCTTGAAGCAGGAAGATTATCTCCTTCAGGTGGTAATGAACAATCATGGAAATTTGGTGTAATTATTGATAAAGATATGATAAAAAAAGTTTCAGAAGTAGCCTATAACCAAAGGTTGATAGAATCAGCCAGCTTTTTAATAGCTTTGTGCACCTGTATGGTAGAGAAGGAAAGTGGTGGAAGAGATATTCAAAAAGCACGTTTCCCCAAAATTTCAGAAATAATTGAAAGTATGAATAATGAAGTTTATTCATGTTTAAATATGGAAGAGCATCAGACAAAAATTCCTGGAACACATATGGTACTTGCAGCCTTAGAACATGGAATAGCATCAACCTGGGTATCTTATTTTGACGTTGATAAAATGTCAATACTATTAAACTTACCAAAAGGGTGCATTGCCTCCGAAATACTTGCTTTTGGGTACTCAACTAATAAAAAGGAACCATTAAAGAAGAAAAAGTTAGAGGAAATTACTTTTTATAATGTATTCCATGTTGAAAAATAAGTACTTTAATAGAGGAGGGTTACTGTGAAAAAGGCGTTAATAATATGTTTCAGAATAGAATAGCCTTAAATAAATATAATAATTAATAATAGTAGTATTTCTAAAATGAAGGTGGAGCTGTGGATTTCAAAGGTTACGCTTCGCCCCACCAATAAATCCACGACAGAAATGTCGTGGATTTTTTATTTGTAAATCTAAATTAAATTTTGTATAATTTGGTATTTTAATTAAAGAAAGTTTGTTAAAATTATCATATAAGAATGAAAGAAGGATAAATTGATTTTATATTTAAGTTTTATACTTGTACTTTGAGTATTTGTTAGCTGAAATTTAGTTTTGGATATTTAGGAGGATGATGTAATGCATATTAACAAAATAGTAATTAATAATTTTAGACAATTAAGGAATGTAAATCTAGAATTGCAGAAAGATACAACCATATTAGCGGGACCTAATAATAGTGGTAAAACAACAGTAATATTATTATTAAAAAGGATATTAAGTGAGAAAACGTTTGTTGTTAGTAAAGATGATTTTCCTGTTTTTGATGTTAATGAGTGGCTTAACAAAGTATATCCAGTTTTTAAAAATCATATTACTACAGGAATAGAGGAGGAAAGTGAAGATATGATAAAAAAAATACTAGATGAGTTATTTCCTCAAGAAAATACATTAGAACATATTATAATGCCAGAGTGTTCAGTTAAGTTACAAATAGATTATAATGAACGCGATGATATAAGGCGATTTGCTGATTATATTATGGATTTAGATGAAGATAAAAGTTCATTTTACTTTTTATATAAGATAGAGTTCAATCAAGCATTCTTTACAAAAATTATAACTAAAAACTTTGGAAAACTTAAATTTAAATTTATTAATAATGATAAAGAGAAAAATAAAAGTTTTATAAATAATTTACTTATAGATTTATATACACAAAGTCTTAAACCTAAATGTTATTTTGGTGATTCAAATTATAAAAATCTATCACCAATAGAAAATATACAGGATTTTAAAAATTTATTTTATTTTGATTGCATTAGTGCGGCGAGACCATTAGATGATTCTATAAATAAGGAACAACATTCATTAAGTAAAAGTTTAGTTTCATTAGCGAGTACAGATTCAAATTGGATGGACGAGATAAGCAAATTGCCAGAGCAAGTATTTAATGCATTAGATACCTCTGGAATACAGGGAAAGGTGAAGGCTGTTTCAACTACAACGTTAAATGAAACTATAAAATCAATATCTGAAACTAATGGACATAATACGGGTGAGATAGCTATTACTTTAGATGTTACAGAAGATAATGTAAGTGATTTGATTGATAGAACTACTATTGCACAATATTCATTTGGAGATAATACTTTAAATGAAAATTCTCAAGGTCTTGGATATAGTAATTTAATTTATTTACATATAAAAATACAAGAATACATAAAATCTAAAAATCCTCTATTAGTTAATCTATTAGTAATAGAGGAACCAGAGTCACATATGCATCCTCAGATGCAAAATGTGTTTTCAAAAAAACTTTTAAAAATTTATGATGAAAATGGATTACAGGGATTAATTACTACTCATTCAAATGAAATAGTAAAAGGTGCAGGTTTACGAAAATTACGTGTAATAAGAGAAATAACAGAATTTAATAGCAATATATTCAATTTAAGTTCTTTTGTTAATGAAATAAAGTCTGATTATAATTGCAATAGTGAATCTAAAGATATGCTTGAAAATTTCCATGATTGGTTTTTCGAGGTAGGATTTTCAGAAATAGTTTTTGCTGATGCATCTATTTTATATGAAGGAGATACGGAAAGATTATATATCAAGAAATTAATTACTCATAAAGATTATGAAAAACTTCAACAGAAATATATTGCTTTTATTCAAGTTGGAGGAGCATATGCTTATAATTATAAAGGTATCATAGAATTTTTACAAATAAAGACATTGATAATTACTGATATTGATTATGATTGTAGTCCAACTACTAAAGAAGAGGTTTTAAAATCGCAAACCACTAATGCAACATTGAAAAATTTTTATCATAATAACTTAGCTAAGAAAAAATCAGGGAAACTAGATGTAGAAGTATTACAAATTGAAGAACTATATAAGTGGATTAAAGGAATTAATCATATTGTTTGTAATAAAACTTTTAAAGATTTAGGAGATGAAGAGTTAAAGAAAGAATCGATTTACCTTGCATTTCAAACCGATGACGATAATTATACTCGTACTCTAGAAGCTGCAATGCTTAGTAAAAAGTTTGGTATTAATGGATATGAAGTTTTAAAACGTAGTGAATGGATTAATAAAAAGTATGATAAGAAAATATACAATTGATAATCCAGAAGATAATATATTATGCATAACATTTACCAATCGTGCAGCAGATGAGCTTATTAAGGATATTAATCTATCTAATATTCATATAAGTACTATTCATTCTTATATAAATGAATTTATGAGACCATTTTTTTCAAATGAAAAAATAATAGATTTATATTTTCGAATATATAGAGAAAGCATAAATGAAAGAATACAAGATATAAATAAAGCTGATAGTAATCAGAAATATATTGATAAGTATGGGAAACTTGATTTGGATACTATTAGAAGTAAGATAGATAAAATATCATATAATGAAACGGAATTTAATTCTTTATATTATGGAGGATTATGTCATGATGATTTATTATCTTTTACATATAAAGCGCTATTAGAATTTCCTAAGATTAAGCAAAAAATAAATTGTAAGTTTCAAATTATTATAATAGATGAATATCAAGATACTTCACCAGATGTATTACACATATTTTTCTATGCAGTAGAAGGTACTACCACAAATTTATATCTATATGGAGATAAAATGCAACAAATATATAAAATATACGATGATGAAATAAATAAAGAATTATTGTCTTTAAATATTGATAGAACTTCAACTATCAATCATCGCTCTATACCAAGTATTGTTAATTTAATAAATAAAATTTATAATAATCTAGATTTTGAACAAAAAATTGATGAAAAGAATAAAGAAATTAAACCAGATTATAATCCTAGGATTATAATAAATGATTGTGCAAAGTTTGATGAGTGTATTTCAGAGATATGTGAAAAATATCCTGATACTTTAGTTTTATATATTTTTAATAGTGATAGATTTAAAAAAATTGGTTGTATAAATCTATATAATGCTTATGGTAGTATTGAAAAATACAATTTTATCGGAAAGTATTCAAATAAAGACGTTTTACTTGATAGTACAACTGATAATCCAGATGTATTGATGAAATTTTTATTTGTTTTAGATAAAGCAAATAATTTTTGGCAAGAAAAAAACTTTGGAAGCTTTCTTTATTTATGTAAAATAAATAAATTTTTTTTCAAAGTAAATAAGTTATTGATAACGAACACTTGTAATAAAGTAGATATTAAAAAGTTATGGAATGAAGTATTTGATTTATATAATGAAGAGGGTACAATAATAGGACAAGTTATTAATTTACTAATAGAAAAAGAAGTGTTAGAAGTAGACTTTATTGAAACAATAAATAATGATGATATATACAAAAATGTATTTAATGTTCAAATAAGTGAGGTAATTAAATTATCAAGAAATTTATCACGAACTTCTAATGAGTTAAATGTATCAACTCAGCATGGGGTTAAAGGAGAAAGCCATGATTCTGTTATTTTTGTTGCAGAGGATAGCAAAAATAAGCCTTTGGCATATATATATAAGTTTTTTGATGTTTGGTCAAAAGCTGAATTTTCACTGGAGGATTTTGAAGAATTCTATTTTTCATACGATGCTTTTATTAAAAAAGTTGAAAATGAATTGGGATTTAGCATAAAAAAAATTAACAAAGAAAGAAATGATGTTGAATTTATTAAAAGGAAGTGTAATGAAATAATAGAGAATTTCGAAAGTAATTTATTATTTGAATTAATTTGTAAAGATGTATATACTACATATTTAAACAAGCCTTTGATTTCAAATGCTAAAAAGTGTTTTCAAAATAATACTGTGTATGGAGTATTAAGTGCATACAAACTTTTTTACGTTGGTTGTTCAAGATCAAGAAAAAATTTAACTGTTTTAGTAGATAAAGCAAAGATTTCAAAGTTTGAAAAAGAATTTAGGCAAAAGGCGGAAGGCATTGGTTTTGAAATAAAATAGGAAATTTAAGAATTTATGAGGTTTATATCTGAATCTAAAAGGATATAAAATTAGTGGATTTTAAAGGTCATGTATCGCCTTCACCATTAAAACCCACGACAGTGATTGTCGTGGGTTTTTCCACGTGTATAATTTCAGAATTATTAAAGCCGAACCTTATGACAAGAAATGTTGACTCTTTAGATGTTTAGTGATAGTGTTATATTTACAGGTTAGGTATAAATTGTAAAATACAATATGAGGTATTAAGATTGGAGTGATTTTCGTGAAGTTCCCAATAACTCCTCCAAATTCATAGCAAAGACTGCTATGAAGAAATTAAATTTTTAATATTTTAAATTACTTTACTTTTACAATGAATAGTATATTAGTGTTGAAAAAGATATTTTAATTATATGGGAAAGGGATCTATTATGATTGAAAATGAATTGAAGAATATTCAAAAAGATGCAGAAAAAGGTGTGGCGGATGCACAATATAATTTAGGCATATGCTATACTTATGGACACGGAGTATCTATAGATTATAAAGAAGCAGTTAAATGGTATTTAAAAGCTGCAGAACAAGGACACACAGAAGCACAATATAATTTAGGTATATGCTATAATTATGGATATGGAGTATCTATAGATTATAAAGAAGCATTCAAATGGTATCTAAAGGCTGCTGAAAAAGGATATGCAAAGGCACAATGTCTTTTAGGAGTATTTTATATTAAAGGTAATGGAGTTTCTCAAGATTATAATGAAGCAGTTAAATGGTATCGAAAAGCGGTGGAACAAGAAGATGCAAAAGCTCAATATAATTTAGGGATTTGTTATGCTAAAGGAGAGGGAGTATCTCAAAATTACGAAGAGGCTACAAAGTGGTATCGGAAAGCAGCAGAACAGGGGTATGCAGATGCACAATATAGTTTGGGACTATGTTATGCTAAAGGAGAGGGAGTATCTCAAGATTATGAAGAAGCTATGAAATGGTATCAAAAAGTTGAAAATAAGGACAAGTGAAAGCATTATTTATTATTTCCCAATAACATTCTCTTTGAAGATTTAGGAGGAGAAGATAATGGATAAAGGTAAGTTTGATGCTATTTCTCCTATTATTTGTGCTAATCTTGTAAAAAAGATAATAATAGAATTAAACTTAAGTGAAAATGAGGCTATAACTAAGTTATATGAATCTTATTTGTATGAAAAATTAGATAATCAATTAACGGATGAAGAAAGTAATTTATTTAAAGGTGGAGTAGTGGATTTTAAAGGTCGAGCTTCGCCTCAACCATACATATCCACGACCGCTTGTAGATGGCTTAAATAGCTACTTACAGGCGGTTGTGTTTTCGATGGGTGAGAGTATCTCCATCAAGTAAATATTTGTAGTGAAATTAATTTTAAATTTAGATATTATATTTTTAGAAGGTAAGGAGTTAGAAAAAGTAGTTAAAATTGACTGGTTCACTTAACCTAATTGTTCTGATACCAATTCTGAAAGAGTTTTGATTGCACACTCTATTTCCTTAAGCGAGGCATAAGAATATGAAATTCTTATATGGTGATTGGAGTGAAATTCATATAAATATCCAGGAAAAATAAGTATTTTTTTGCTTAATGCTTTTACGAAAAGTTCATGCATGGAAATACCTTCATTCAGCTTAAGCCAAATGAAATACCCTCCAGCTGGAATATTCCAGGTGGCCATGCCAATAAAATACTTTTTTAATGCTCCAATAGTAACATCTCTTCGAATCCTTACGTTTTTTCTCATTATATCGTTATGCTGATAATACAGACCGCTTGAAAAAAGTTCTGCAGTTACGTTTTGAGAAAGCGAGCTAGATCCATAATCGGTTTGCATTTTTATATCCGCTAGTCTTTCAATAACTTTTTCTGGTCCTACAATCCATCCAATCCTAAGACCAGGGCATAGATTCTTTGATATGCCTCCCGTATATAATACAAGCCCGTTTTTATCAAATGCCTTTAGTGGTGGTGGCGGCTGTTCATCAAACCAAAGCTCTCTGTATACGTCATCTTCGATAATAGGCAATCGTTCTATATCACAGGCATTTATAAGCATTTTTCTTCTCTCAAGTGACATTACGTTACCTGTAGGATTTTGAAAGGTAGGTATTGAAAACAGCATAGATCCTTTTCTTCGCTGATGACGGTTAATCAATTCTTTTACATCAATGCCTTCTTCATCAAGTTGTATTCCAGAGAGTTGTAATCCAAAGGATTGAAAAGTTCTCAGAGAATAGAGGTATGATGGCTTTTCTAAATAAACTACTGAGTTTGTGTTCAAAAGTCCAAGGGAAATAAGCTGAAGTGCCTGCAATACTCCGGAAGTAATCAGAACTGAGCCAGGCTCAGCCTCAATGCCCAATGTTTTAAGATATGCACATATCTCTCTTCTTAAATAAAGTGCTCCTTTTGGTTCTTCGTAACCTAAGGGTTTCATAGATTTAGATAGTTTTTCCAATGTTTTCTGAATCATTTCGTTAGGAATTAACTCAGGAGACGGTTCACAAGACCCCATTTTGATAATATCTGGTTGGAATTCAGCCACATTAATCTGCTGTATTATTCTTTGATTGGCCTGATGTACTCCTGAGGAGATATAGGGATTCCAGTTGTGGGAGTGATGAATAGACATTAATGTCCATGTATTGTTTATTACCCTCGTACCCCCTCCTGCATTTCCATTTAAAAGACCCTCAGCAGTTAGTTCTTCTATTGCAGCTACAACGGTACTTCTATTAACGCCAAAGATTTCAGAAAGTGTCCTTTGACTGGGTAATTTAAAATCTACCGGCCATTCTCCACTGGCTATTTTATCCTTCATGTATCTAACGATTTGTATATGCAACTGAGTGGAATCATTTCTGTCAGGTTTCCAATTTATATTAAACATAATTATACCTCCAGATAATATTATCATTAATATATCATTTGGTTGGTTAAAAAACAACCAAGAATGGTTGGAGACTTTTCATTGCCTTTAAAATATAATTACATTAATAAAGTTATATTTTTAGAAGGAAGTGATAAATGTTGATACCAATAAGGATTCTCGGTGACAATGATGTTAGAAGGATTCTCGATATTAAGAATACGGTAGCATGCGTAGAACAAGCCTATGTATCGAAAGCTGATAATCGGGGGAGAATATTTTCCATGATATCAGAGGAAATTTTTCAGGGCAGAGCAGAAATGGATATTAAATCTAGTATGCTTAATGAGGAAGATGTTTTTGGCTTGAAGTTAGTTTCATGGTTTGGCGATAACGTAAAGCTCGGACTTCCAACTGTAACTGGGCTCACCATGCTATTCGATTTAAATAATGGATTTCCCAAAGCTATTATTAATGCAGGCTATTTGACAGGAATGCGTACTGGAGCTGCAGGTGCAGTAGGTGTTAAGTATCTAGCAAAAAATGATTCAAGAACACTGCTGGTTGTAGGAACAGGAGTTCAAGCAATCTTTCAAATAGCCGCAACGCTGTCTGAAGTTCAGACAATCAATAAGGTATATATATATAATCCTTTTAAACATGAAAGTGCCATAAGGTTTAAGAATTCTATAAAAGCTGAACTTGGTAAAATTTTAAATGATATAAAGGATTCTTACAATATCAGATGGAAGCAGAGAATTGAATCAGTTGAGTTTATCGCAACTGAAAATCCAGCTAAAGCTTTAGAAGAAACTGATGCAGTAATTACTGTTACCCCTTCGCGAAAGCCATTAGTTTTAAAAGAATGGGTTAGAACAGGCACACATTTCAGTTGTATGGGAGCTGATACTATTGGAAAACAGGAAATAGATGAAAAAATATTTGACGAAGCAGTTGTATATGTAGATGACATAGCACAGGCATCAACAGTAGGAGAAACACAGAATGCCGTAAGAGTGGGTAAAATTAAAAAGGATAATTTGAGTGAAATAGGCCAATTAATACTGGGAAATGTTAAAGGACGAACATCAAATAAAGAAATTACCATATTCGACAGCACTGGTATATCACTGCAAGATATTGCTGTTTCACAATATATTATATTAAAGGCAGAAGAAATGAATATAGGTACAATAGTACAAATATAAGAACTTTTACATTAAAATTAATACTTATTAAGTTACATTCTTCTTATAAATAGAACAATAACTTGTAAGAAACTAAAAAAGTGTATAAAATGAAGGGGGGATAGATTTAGTGAGGGTTTGGTACTTGTAATACACACTCTCTCTAAAGATAAAATATGAAAATAAAAGCTTTTACATTAAACTCATTTGCAGAATCCATTGAGGGAGGAAATCCTGCGGCAGTTGTCTTTAATGCCGATAACCTCTCAGAAAATGATATGAAAAAGATCGCAGGTATAATTGGTTTTAGTGAGACTGCCTATGTGATGAAGTCAAACTTAGCAGATTTTAAGGTAAGATTTTTTACCCCTGCTGAAGAAGTGGATCTTTGCGGGCATGCTACAGTGGCAGTTTATTACTTACTATCGAGTCTAGGGAAAATAAAGCCTGGGAGGTATACTCAGGAAACAAAGGCAGGAATTTTAAAGGTAGAGGTAATGGAAGATATGTCAATTATAATGAATCAAGCTCTTCCAAACTTTTACGAAACAATTTGTAAAGAGAAAATCGCAGATTCCTTGAATATTACTGCTTATGAAATAGACGAAGATTTACCAGTACAAATAGTATCTACTGGTCTGAGAGATATTATTGTTCCAATCAAAAATATAGATATATTAAGTGCCATAAAGCCAGATTTTGAAAAGGTAGCAGAAATCAGTAGGAAATATAATACTGTTGGTTATCATATGTTCACACTAGAGTCACTTAATGGTTCAGATGCTCACTGCAGAAATTTGGCACCTCTTTACGGAATACCTGAAGAGTCTGCAACTGGTACATCCAATGGTGCTCTTGCCTGTTATCTGTTTAAATATGATAGAATCAACCTTAAGAGTACTGAACGTATAGTTATTGAACAAGGTTACTCAATGGGAAAACCTTCAGAAATAATTGTTTCATTAGCTATTCAAGATAAGGAGGTTGTTGAGGTGATGGTAGGAGGAAAAGCATTAAATTTATCTGAAATTGAAGTTGAAATATAGCTGCCACTATACTTATAAAGAAGATGGTGAACTGCAACGGGTTGATTAAGCCTATGGCAGCTCACTTTTTATTTTTTATCAAATAAGCTAATCATTTAGTAAGCACTTCATTGAATAATAAAAGATAATCAAGGCAAAATAAGATAATAAAATTTAATAAATAGCAATAAAATTCAATAAAATTCAATAAAATGTAATATAATGAATATACAAATTGAATATGACATAATGATTAGTTCTATTAGGCTTAAAAATAATTAATTAAGATTAAAAATGCTTTATTAAGATCAATAAATAACATGAATAAAAATTTAGTTTAATTAAATAAAATAATTTAATAAAAATGGAGGAGAAATAATATGAAAAAAGATTTTAATGCAGCAGTGGCTGAGAGACGTTCATTTTATGGAATAAGCAAGGAAGCAGTGGTTTCAGATGAAAAAATAAGAGAAATAATAGAGCACGCAGTAAAGTATACACCATCAGCTTTTAATTCTCAAAGTGCAAGAGTGGTTTTACTACTTGGAGAACAGCACGATAAATTGTGGGATATAACAATGGAAGCTTTAAGAAAAATAGTTCCTGCAGATAAGTTCAAACCAACTGAAGATAAAATAAATTCCTTTAAAAGCGGATATGGTACAGTTTTATTCTTTGAAGATAACAGTATAGTTGAAGGGCTTCAAGCTCAATTCCCACTATATAAAGATAACTTCCCAGTTTGGTCACAGCAATCAAGTGGAATGCACCAATTTGTTGTATGGACTGCATTAGAAATTGAAGGCTTTGGAGTATCTTTACAGCACTATAATGAACTTATTGAAGCTGAGATTAAAAAGGAATGGAGCATACCAAGTAACTGGAAGCTAATTGCGCAAATGCCATTTGGAAAACCTACTGCACAGCCAGAAGAAAAACAGTTCCAGCCATTAGAAGAGAGATTTAGAGTATTTAAATAAAAATCTTTTATATAAACTATTTGACTTTTTTATAAAAAATAAAGTATAATCCAAAATGAATTAAATAATAAACTTAAAGAAACGACACATGTGGTGCTTTGCACGTAAATCTGATTACGGTACAAAGGCTACAGGTGTCTTTTTTGTCGTCCAAAACTGCTAACAATTATCTTAATAAAAATACGGGTATTTTCATATCTACAGTTATGAGCATATCTGGTAAAGCAACTGAAATCTCCAGTATGAAAATTGGAGAATAATCTCAATAGGCTGGGCCTTTATTCCCAGCTTATCAAAGGAAAGTTGAGGTATAGAATCTGCAATCATAATACGAACATCACCAAGTTTTGAAACAAAATGAGAAATAAAAAAAGCATGTTTCTTAACAAAAGTTTTACTTACATCGTAAAATTTTTTTGTGCTAAAATTAAAGTGTAGTCTTATTATTTTTGCTTTATAGAAAGGAGGAATAAGAGGTTGAGATACAAAGTACCAGATTTGATGAAGTTTCCAGACTGCTGTGCCTTATCAGATAGGGGCAGTTGCACTTGGCTAAGCATTTCTGTTTGCAAGGGGAAACAGTGTACTCTTAAAAGAACTGCTAAGGAAAACAGTGATTTCTTGCAATATGTGTATAAGCGCTTATCAAGTCTTGATAGTTCTATACAGAGCCATATTGCTAAAAAATATTATCAAGGGTCCATGCCTTGGAAGGATGAAAAAGATACTTTTAAATAAAGAGAGGATGGTAAATGAGTGTTCTAAAGAAAAACATTGGATTAATGATGAGTATTATAGCAAATTTTTTTATGAAGCGATATGGAAACGTTTACAAAAGTGAGATTGCACATATATTTAAGTAAATCCAAAGAGCCTTAAGGTGGCTTGTTTATATATTTTCAAACTATCATTACAAAGTAAATTAATAAATATAAAATCAAGCATAGACAATTTTAGAGGAGGTATAAAAAATGAATCTAGCAAATGAGAAGGTAGTTCATGCCCAATTTGGAGAGGGAGTTATTACAGAAGTAAAGGAACAAAAGTTATGGGTTCAATTTCAGGAGGAGGTTGGAATAAGAATGTTTCAATACCCAGAAGCCTTTGAAAAGTTTTTGAAAGCAGAAAATCTAGGAGTGGAAAGCTCAGCCCTTGAAGAATTGAAACTAAAACAAGAGCAATTAGAAAGAGAACGGGAAGAAAAAGAACGTAAATTAGCTGAATTAGAGGAGAGAAAACCAAGATTAGAATCTCAAAAGAAGAAAGCTACATCAAAGTCAGTAAAGAAGAAAGCCAGTATTTAATTGAGAGTTATTCCAAAATTCAAAAGAATATAGCTGAATTCTAAAACAGAATCTCATTAAAAAATAGAGAAAGGATTGATATCAATGGCTGAAAAAAACTACCTGCGCATCAAGGGAGCCTGTGAGCATAACTTAAAAAATATTGATGTGGATATTCCTAAAAATAAACTAGTGGTAATAACTGGAGTTAGTGGATCAGGTAAGTCTTCGCTAGCCTTTGACACGATTTATGCCGATGGTCAAAGAAGATATATGGAATCTATGTCCTCCTATGCAAGACAGTTTCTAGGGCAGATGAAAAGAGCTGAGGTTGAAAGCATTGAAGGGCTTTCACCTAGTATTGCTATTTCTCAGAAATCTACTAACAGAAATCCTCGTTCTACTGTCGGAACAGTGACGGAAATCTATGATTACCTTCGTGTCTTATATGCAAGACTTGGGATTCCTCATTGTCCAAATTGTGGTAGGGAGATTAAGAGACAGTCTGTGGATCAGATTATAGATGAGATAATAGCCCTTCCAAAGGGTACCAAAATACAACTTCTTGCACCTATAGTTAGCGAAACGAAAGGTAATCATAAAAAAGTATTGGAACATGCGAAAAACAGTGGTTATGTAAGAGTTATTATAGATGGAAATCAATATGATTTATCAGAAGAAATTCTTTTGGATAAAAATCTTAATCATAATATTGAACTTGTTATAGATAGATTAGTTGTTAGAGAAGGAATTGAATCTCGTTTAGCTGATTCAATGGAAACTGCTTTCAAACTTGCAAATGGAATAATCATGATGAACGTAATAGAGGGAGAAATTCTCACCTTTAGCCAAAACTTTATTTGCCCACACTGTGATATAAGCATCCAAGAAATTGAGCCAAGAAATTTTTCTTTTAATAATCCCTTTGGAGCATGTTCAGAATGCACTGGCCTTGGCTTTAAGATGGAATTTGATGAAGATTTGATGATTCCTGATAAAACCTTGAGCATTGACGAAGGAGCCATTGTGGTTCTTGGCTGGCAGTCCTGTAAGGAACAAGGAAGCTATACTAGAGCCATTCTTGAAGCCCTATCAAAGGAATTCAACTTTAGTCTTGATGTGCCTTTTGAATCTTATACAAAGGAAATTCATGATATTCTGCTTTATGGTACAAACCAAATTGTAAAGGTTCATTATGGCAGCCAAAGAGGTGAAGAAATTTATGATGTGACCTTTAAAGGAATCATAAAAAGTGTAGAGCAGCGTTACAAGGAAACTGCATCACAAATTACAAAAGCAGAGTATGAAACTTTTATGAGTGTTATTCCCTGCAAAAGTTGCAAAGGGCAACGTCTAAAGAAAGAGTCTTTGGCTGTTACTTTGGATGAAAAGAATATTTTTCAAGTAACAAATATGTCAATGAAAGATCTAAGGGAGTTTTTTAGAAATCTAGAGTTAAGTGATTTCCAAAAGGTAATAGGAGAAGAACTTTTGAAAGAGATTGATACAAGAATCACCTTTCTTATGGATGTGGGACTAGATTATCTTAACCTATCAAGGGCAACGGGCACCTTATCTGGAGGAGAATTGCAGCGTATTAGACTAGCCACACAGATTGGTTCTGGCCTTGTGGGAGTAGATTATATATTAGATGAACCTAGTATTGGACTACATCAAAGAGACAATGACAAACTTCTTAAGGCTTTGTGCAATTTAAGAGACCTAGGAAATAGTGTCATAGTTGTGGAACACGATGAGGATACCATGAAGGCTGCAGATTATATACTTGATATTGGTCCTGGTGCTGGAGTCCATGGAGGAGAAGTGATAGCAAGTGGAACTGCAGAGGATATCATAAAAAATCCTAAATCTATTACTGGGGCATATCTAAGCGGAAAAATGTCCATTCCAATTCCTGAAAGCAGAAAGTCTCCCAAGGGATATTTAAGGATCCTTGGTGCTAAGGAGAATAATCTAAAGAATATAGAGGTCCCCTTTCCTCTAGGGGTACTTACCTGTATAACTGGTGTATCCGGCTCAGGGAAAAGTTCTCTTGTAAATGAGATTTTATATAAGGCACTAGCAAAAAAACTAAATCGTGCTAGAACGATCCCTGGTAAATATGAAAAAATTGAGGGCATAGAACAGCTGGATAAAATTATTAATATTAATCAAAGTCCTATTGGAAGAACTCCACGTTCTAATCCTGCTACATACATTGGAGTCTTTGATTTAATTAGAGATTTATTTTCCACCACCACTGATGCAAAGGTAAGAGGATATGATAAAGGAAGGTTCAGTTTTAATGTAAAAGGTGGCCGTTGTGAAGCCTGTAAAGGAGATGGAACCCTTAAAATCGAGATGCAGTTTCTTCCAGATGTTTATGTACCCTGTGAGGTTTGTAAAGGTAAGCGATATAATCGTGAGACTTTAGAGGTGCTTTATAAAGGTAAAAATATTCATAACATACTAGATATGACTGTGGAAGAAGCACTTAAATTCTTTGAAAACTTTCAGGGCATTAGAAGAAAAATAGAAGCTCTAAATGATGTAGGTCTATCCTACATTAAGCTAGGTCAGCCTGCAACAACCTTGTCAGGTGGAGAAGCACAACGTGTAAAACTTGCAGCAGAATTAAGTAGAAAAAGTACAGGAAAAACCATTTATATATTAGATGAACCTACCACTGGTTTGCACTTTGAAGATGTTCACAAGTTGACAAATATTCTGCAGAGACTAGTTGAAAGTGGCAATACCGTAGTTGTAATAGAACATAATATGGACGTAATTAAAACAGCGGACTACATCATAGATATTGGACCAGAAGGTGGAGAGCAGGGTGGAACAATAGTAGCACAGGGAACCCCAGAGGAAATTGTTTCAAATATCAATTCTTATACTGGCAAATATTTAAAAAAATATCTAAAAGATAATGGATTGCAAGTATGAAGCTTATTTTATAGGTTTTTAAAAACCCAGGGATAGATTGAATAGAAAGAGACAATGAGGATGAAAAAATCAATAGTTTTATCAATGAACATGAGATTTAAATCGAGAGGAGACAGGTAATGAATATTGATAATAATAAACTTGCAGCAATAGAATCTGTGATAAATCAGATAGAAAAGCAATTCGGAAAGGGTTCTGTGATGAAGCTTGGTGCAAACACCATGATGGGAATAGAAGCTATACCAACAGGATGTCTAGCTTTAGACATAGCCATAGGAGTAGGTGGAGTTCCAAAGGGGAGAATAGTAGAAATTTACGGACCTGAATCTTCAGGTAAAACTACTGTTACTCTCCACGTAATAGCAGAAGCTCAAAAGAGAGGAGGTGCAGCAGCCTTTATAGATGTTGAGCATGCCTTAGATCCATCTTACGCAAAGAAACTAGGAGTTAATATTGAGGACTTAATTGTAAGCCAACCGGATACTGGAGAACAAGCCTTAGAGATAGCTGAGGCACTAGTAAGGTCCAATGCTATTGATGTAATGGTAATTGACTCTGTTGCAGCCTTGGTTCCAAGAGCTGAAATAGAAGGTGACATGGGGGATTCTCATATTGGTCTACAAGCCAGATTAATGTCTCAAGCCTTAAGAAAGCTTACTGCAGCCATTAACAAATCCAAATGTGTAGTAATATTTATAAATCAATTAAGAGAAAAAATTGGTATAATGTTTGGAAACCCAGAGACCACAACAGGGGGACGAGCACTTAAATTTTATTCCTCTGTAAGGCTAGATATTAGAAAAACTGACATCATAAAAGTTGGGGAAGAGGTTTTAGGAAGCAGAACAAGAATAAAAGTAACAAAAAATAAGGTTGCTCCACCTTTTAAGATAGCTGAATTTGACATAATGTATAATGAGGGTATTTCAAGGGAAGGGAATTTAATAGATATAGCTGTAAACGAGGACTTAGTTGAAAAAAGTGGTTCATGGCTATCATACAAAGATATGAAACTGGGGCAAGGTAGGGAAAATGCAAAGCAGTATTTAAAGGATAATCCGGAACTAGCTCTTGAAATAGAAAATCTAATTAGAGAGAAACACCACCTGCCTAATTTATTTGATGAAACTAAAGTGGTTTAGTACATAGTACTTTAGTATTTATAAATCGTATATATTGTAATAGATCTTCGCATCAAATTATTCAATTGTTTCTCTGAATAATTTGAAAGAAAGGGTGGGTGCTATGAGAAAGTATTTGCTTTCTGTAATGTTAATTTTCACCATAATATTAACAGGATGCTCCAGTAATTTACCAAGAGATAATTCTAATAATTTACAAAAAAATAATAATGAAACAAAGAAAACCACAAAAATGGCTGAAATTTATAGCTTAGCTTTAGATTCAATGATGTCCATTGATGAAGGATTAAATGGCGATATGAAATATATAGCTATCGACACAAGCTCTTTAAAGGATGCTACAGAAGAAGATAAAAAATATATTTTAAAATACTTCGAAAAGTATAAAGTACAGGTTATGGAGGAATCCTTTCAATCACTAAAGGATAAGGGAATGGTTGAAGAGGGAAACTACATTGAAGGGTTACTATTAAAGGTTGAAAATATTAATTTTTCTTCAAACAATAAAGTTGAAGTAGCGGGAAGTAAGTTTCGCTCAGGACTTGGAGCTATAGGAGTTAAAACAAAACTAAAAAACAAAGATGGAAAATGGACAGTGGAAAGCGCTGATATGCTTTGGATTAGTTAATTACTATAGATATAAAAGATCAAAAGTTAATTCGTGAAATTTATAATTATAAAAGGTACAATTAGTATTATGGTGATTTAGAGCTTGCATATCTCTTAAAGAGAAACAACTTCTTTTATTAGATAAATTATATGTTAAAGTTGTTTCTCTATAAATAAACAAGCTCATGTACTTATGGTTATACAGTAGAAAGTTATAGATTATAATTTTAATATATGGTTATAAAGCCTATAATGTTAGAAACATTGTTATATATAATTACATAAATGTGTTTGGAGGAAGAGGCAAGTGTTTAGGATTGGAGAATTTTCAAAATTAACTCAAGTTTCTATTAGAATGTTAAGGTATTATGATGACGTTGGTATTTTAAAACCAGCTAAAATTAATAATGAAAATGGATATAGAATGTATTCAGTGGAGCAAACAAAAACTTTAAGTAAGATAATCTTTTTAAGAGATATAGGATTTAGTACTGAGGAAATTTCTCATGCATTAAAGTATTGGGATAGTGAATCATTAAAGAAAGAATTTAGACTGAAAGAAGAAGCTATTAAAGAAGCAATAAGAGTTGAAGAGCAGAAGTTAGAAAAGTTAAGAGGAGCAATGGGGGAAATAGATGATAAGAAGGAGTTTAACTATAATGTTGTGGTAAAATCTATTCCTTCTTATGATGTTATTTCCCTTAGAAAGATTGCGCCAAACTATTTTGCAGAAGGTGAACTCTGGCATTTATTATGTGAACATATTAAAAAAGAAAATTTAAATATAAAGGATAGTAACCATAGCTTTGCCATATATCATGATAATGAATATAAAGAAAAAGATGTAGATATTGAGATATGTATAGTAACGGAAGAAAAGGGAATAGAAAAAGATGGAGTTACTTTCCACAAAACAGAAGCTTTTGATTTGGTTGGAACTACAATGGTTTATGGACCCTATGAGAATATTTCAGGTGCCTATAAGTCATTTGTAAATTGGTTAGAAGAAAATAATCAATATGAAATAAGTGGACTGAGTATGCAGATATGTCATAAAGGACCTTGGAATGAAGAAAATCCAAAGGATTATTTAACAGAAATACAGATACCCATTAAATTTAAGTCACAATTTAAAAAATAATGGACTAGTGTATCCTTGTTTATTTTTTTCATTGCATCTTAATAAAAAATATTGACTCTCACATTGTGGTAGGGATTATTATCAGTAATATATCAATGGTAAAGGAGAGTTTTTATGGATAGGGATCAGTATTTTAATGTTTATGAAATAGGGAGAGTAGAGGGAAAAAATAAAATAGTAATAGATAAAAGCTTTGTTAAGGGATTAAAATATTTATCTTCATTTAGTCATATAATTGTTATTTTTTCTAAGGAGCTTATGCAAAAAACTATTGAAATAAATAATGTGGATGAAAAAGCAGGAATAATTACTTTTAAGGAGGATAAAAATTTAGAAGATAATGTTCCTGTTTATGATGTAAAACCATATTTCCCTTGTGAAGATAGGGTTAAGGAAAGTTTTAGTCCTAAGGTAAAAGGAGCAGATAATAAAAAAGCTTTTGTGAATTCTAAGAATGAGATTGCAGTAATGGGAAGTCTTAAAAAAATAAATGGAGAAGATTTCATTTATATAGAAAATGATTTTGAAAACCTCTATGAAGAATTAATGGGATACTCTCACATAAAAATAATGTGGTGGTTTAGTAGATTTGATGAATCGAAATATAGAAGAGCCACGGAGTGCGATCCACCTTATGAAAATGCACCTAGAACAGGAATTTTTGCAACAAGATCACCAGTAAGACCAAATCCTATAGCACTTACAACAGCAAAAATATTGGATTTTGATAAAAATCTAAGAAGAATCAAAGTAAGTAAGTTGGATTCTTTTAATAATAGTCCACTAATTAAAATATTTCCATATATATATGTTAATGATAAAGTAGCAGTTTGTAGTGTTCCTGATTGGCTTAAACATTGGCCGGAATGGGCGGAGGAACAGCTTGAAGAAGAGCATAATTCACAAGTCCATATAAAACAATCAAGTCTTGATGTTATAGAAAAATATTCTAATAATAATGTAAATAAAGAGAAAAAGGATTTTTATAAAAATCAACATATAGAGGAAAAACGCACTGAAGGTATTGTAATAAAAGGTGCAAGGCAGAACAATCTTAAAAATATTAATGTTACAATTCCATATAATAAGATAACAGCAGTGACAGGAGTTAGCGGCAGTGGAAAATCAAGCTTGGTCTTTGATACTCTATATGCAGAAAGCCAAAGAAGATTTATGGAAAGTATGGGGAATACAGCTAATAATGAATGGAGAGAAAAACCAAATTTTGATATGATAACTGGTCTTCCACCAGCAATATCAATTTCTCAAAAGAGTATTTCTAGAAATCCACGTTCTACAGTAGGGACTATAACAGAGATTTATGATTATTTAAGAAATATATTTTCAACCATTGGAATAAGACATTGTCCTAATTGCGGAAGTGCTATTATTCCTCTTACTAGCAGTGAAATTTATGAAAAGTTAATGGAATTGCCAGCTAATACAAGAATTATAATAAAGCCATATAATAATGAAGATTTATCTTATAAACATGTAATCTATGAAAATTTATCCTATGACCATGCAATTGGTGGAGCAAAAAATAATGATAAAAATATGCTTAAAAACATAGAAGAAGCATTGAAAATAGGACATGGGGCAATTTATGTACTAATTAATGAGGATGAAAAGATATTATTTCAAGAAAATCAAATGTGCTATGATTGCAGTCATATTATGTTTCAGTTAACTCCATCTACCTTTAGCTATAACAATCCAGATAGTATGTGTCAAGTATGTAATGGGCTGGGGATTCATGGAGAGATAGATTGCAATTTAATAATTTCCAAACCAGATAAATCAATTCTTGATGGAGCATCAATTTTATGGGGAGATTTAAGAAAATTTAAAGAAAATCCTAATGCTAATTGGCTAAAAGGTGAAGTATTAGCATTGGCAGAAGATATGAGGATTGATTTAGAACTGCCATGGCGTCAGCTGCCACAAGAATTTAAAGAAAAAATAATATTGGGTACTGAAAGTGAAATCACATATGTATACAAAAATAATAATGGCAAAAGCGGCGAAATCACAAGGAAAGTTGAAGGTGCTTATAATTATATAAAGCGAGTATATGAGAATGGCAGTAATGATTCTACGAAAAGAATTGCTGAGGAGTTTATGAAGGAAGATATATGTAATAGCTGTAATGGGGAAAGGCTTAATAGAGAAGGAAGAAGTGTTGAAATATTAGGGGTAAGATATCCAGCTGCAGCAGCAATGACAATAGATGGGCTAAAGAAATGGATTGAAGAATTGCCAGATGCATTGCAGGAAAGTGAATTAAATAAGGTTGAACCCCTATTAAAAAAGCTTTATAGAAAAATTGATTTATATATAAAAATAGGTCTTAATTATTTAGCTTTAAATCGCTCAGCGGCAACATTATCAGGTGGTGAACTTCAAAGATTAAAAATAGTTAAGCAGCTAAATGGTGAAATTACTAATATGCTTTATGTTTTAGATGAACCATCAACAGGACTTCATCCCAAGGATTATGATAAGCTTATTATGATTATAAAGGAACTTAAAGACTATGGAAATACTGTGGTTATGGTAGATCATAATAAGGAAATAATAAAGTGTGCTGACTATGTTATAGATATAGGTAAAGGTGCAGGAATAAATGGTGGAAGCATAGTTGCACAAGGCACAGTTATGGAAGTTATGGACAATGAAAAATCAGAAACAGGAAAATATCTATGTAATGAAAAGATAGTAGAAATAGAAAAATTAGAACTAACAGATAAGTGGATTAAAATAGATGGAGCTAGAGGTAATAATTTAAAAAATATAGATATTAGATTTCCAATTGGAGCTGTTACATGCATAACAGGAGTCAGTGGTTCTGGAAAAAGTACATTAGTTTCTAAGGTTATTTATCCAGTTTTGAAAAATAGATTAGAGGGCAAAGAGGATATAAGCAGATTTTGTGATTATATTTCAGGAGAAAATCATGTAAAGAAAATTATTTATGTTGACCAAAGGCCAATAGGACGTACTTCTAGATCAAACATAGCAACATATGTTGGGCTTATGGATGATATTAAAAAGATTTTTGCTTCCACAAATGCTGCAAAAACTCGAGGATATAAAGAGAGTAAGTTCAGCTTTAATAGCAAAGAAGGTGGATGTGAAAAATGTCATGGTGATGGAAGGGTTTGTAGTCATATTTCTTTTATGGAAGATATTTGGACCCCTTGTCCTGTTTGTAAAGGAAAGAAATATAAGAATGAAGTATTACAGATAAAATATAATGGGAAAAATATATATGAAGTTTTACAAATCACCGTAGAAGAAGCTTTAAACTTCTTTACAGAGCAAAGCAGGGCACATAGAATTTTAGAAACCTTATTTGAAGTAGGTTTAGGATATATAAAATTAGGACAAAGTGCAACCACCCTATCTGGAGGAGAAGCACAAAGAATAAAATTATCAAAGGAATTATGTCTAAATCAACTAACTGATTGCCTATATATTTTTGATGAACCTACTTCAGGATTACATTTTTCGGATATTCAAAACTTGTTAGTTCTTTTTAACAAGATAAGAAATAATGGAAATACCATTTTAATCATAGAACATAATTTAGATGTGATTAAAAATGCAGATTGGATAATGGATTTGGGGCCTGAAGGTGGAGATTTAGGAGGAAATATTATAATGCAAGGTACAGTAGCAGATTTACTTAAGGCAGATTATAGTTATACAGCTAGGGCATTAAAAAGAGTTTAAGAAATTTTAAAGGGATCAGATTCACTGTGTAAAAAGAAATTTCTTAAATAGTAAAGATACTTTAATATGTAGCCTATGCTTCGTCTTCACCATAAAACCCTCCACTAATTTGATTAGTGGAGGGTTTTCCTTAAAATAAAGTCTATATCTTGCTTTACATAGTAATTTAAGATATAGGCTAACTTTTATTTTCTTGTTGTGGATAATCTATTGATAAAGTTATTAATAACTTTTACTTCTACTTTATCATAAGGAAAAATTCTGTATCATCCTTATATTAATACTTATTATCTAGGATCAACGGCATTTATAGTATTATATGTTTTAAATAGTGAACCAACTCTATCTTTTAGATCAAAGTATCCTGAACCCATCATTATTGTTGGGTTAACTTTTAGAGCATTAGGCTTTCCATCTTCCAGGCAGTCTTCATTCGCATATACAGCAACAATCTCTCCAATAAACATGGTAAAATCAAATATAGGAATAGTTTGTATTACCTTACAAAGATAATTTACAGGACATTCTTTTATCATTGGTGCATTTCCTGCTGCATCATAAAACGAATCAAAAACATTTGATTTATCTTCTTTATTACCAGATACGCACCCACAAAAATCAGTCTTATCAATAGATTCAGAGGATGGTATGTTTACACTAAAGAATCCACTTTCTGCTACACCTGAAGTTGTATAGTGGGAGTTTTTCAATGAAATATACAATACAGGTTTCTCACTTACAACACCGTATGCACCAAGTGTGGCATAGTTTGGCTTTCCATTAACCATCGCTCCTGCTAAAACTGTAATAAATGGTCCAAAAGGGATGTTTGCTATTTTCTTTTTTATCATATTCTTTCTCCAATTCAATTATTTATTTGTTGCAACAATAATAATTATATATAAAAATCAAAAAAAGTATAGACTAGTTCTTTTCTATGAGTTATAATATAGAGAAATTATGCCCCAAAATAAATAATCTTTGCATCGCAATATAAATAAAAAATAAATCCAAAGCCATGAACTCTAATTAAAGAGTTCATGGCTTTTTATCTTTTGGGAAATCGGTAATTTATAATGAACCTTCTATCTATTTAAAAGTATAAATAGGATGTATCTATATTTTATTTTGAGGTAATAATATGATAGATGTAGCATGTTTAAGGGGAGAAGAAATTTTAAAATAAATATGGTGGATTTGATTTACATTAAAAAACCACACTTACTACTGATATAGAGAACCATATCATAAACAAGAGAGGTTTTTATTAAAATTTGATTATTTATTTGTAGAGAGTCATTAAAAATTCTGGTATAAGTTTAAAGAATAAAATAGATGAGAGATTAAGAAAAATACAAAGGATTACAAGATTATTCAAAAGGCAACCATGTTGAGTGTCCAAAGAAAAGATATAATTCAAAAATGATAATAAATATAAAAACTTATATTAGATTAATTTGCACAGAAGGATCAAAATATAAATGCATATCAGTAACTTTATCAAGTTCAAAGGAGAGCTCATCAATGGTTTTAGAATTGTCATCTTCTAGCCAACGATAAACTATTGATATGAAGGCCCCAGAAAAAAATTCTGCAAGAAAATCTATACTTACAATAAATCTATATCCCATATCCTCAAGAGATTTTAGCATTAAAATGTATTGAGGTATAGTAAGATCATGCAGTGTAGCTATCATTAAATTGATATCATTAATGGAAATAATATTTTTAAAAAATGCTCTGTTTTTATTTATAAAAGATAATATAATATGAATTTGTTCACCTTTACTATAATCGGTGATTGATTTTTCAAAATCAAGTATTTGGTTTTTTAGTTGATAAATACTAAAATATAGAAGGTGATATTTGTCCTCAAAGTGATTGTAAAAAGTAGATCTACTAACTAAGGCCTTGTCGCAAATATCATTTACCGTAATCTTTTCAAAACCATTTTGACTTACTAAATCAATAAAAGCTTGATGTAATCTTAAATGGGATTTAGTAATTTTAACTTTAGAAAATTTATTTAAATAATTGTACATTTTACCCCCCTGTGTATAATTTTTTACGGATTTTAAATTTTGTAGGTTGGAATATAACTCATACTGTAGTATTTTAAAAATAGTTAAAAATCATTCGAATGTATTATTGATTAAATGCAGTATTATTATACAGGAATTTAGAATATTTATCAACATCCATATTATTTTGCCGGTAAAATAATAGGTTTGAATTAGTAAGGAGGGTATATTTATGAATTATATTAAAGAGTTAAATAAATTATATATTGAACTTAATACAAATCCAGATAAGGGTTTAGAAACTAAACAAGTAAATGAAGCAAGAGAAAAACATGGAGAAAATAAGTTTAAAGAAGAAAAACCTATAAGTTTTACAAAAAGATTTGTTAATCAATTAAAGGATTTTATGATAATTATACTGATTATTGCTGCATTATTATCATTTTTTCTAGCATCAAAAGGAGACGGTAGCTACATAGAGGGGGCTCTTATTTTAGCAATTGTATTCATAAATGCTTTATTAGGTACAATACAAGAGAATAGTGCTGAAAAAGCTTTAAATTCATTAAAGAAAATGAATACTCATTATTCTAGAGTTATTAGAAATGGTGAGCTTATAGAGTTAAAATCAGAGGAGTTAGTTCCAGGAGACATAATTATATTAGAATCTGGAGACTATATATCAGCTGATGCTAGGCTTATTGAAAGTTCAAGTTTAAAAGTTGAAGAATCATCATTAACAGGAGAGAGCGTGGCTGTTGATAAGGATGAAAATGCTAAAGTAGATAAAGATTCTTCAATTGGTGATAGATTAAACATGGTATATTCAGGTTGTATAGTAACAAATGGAAGAGCTAAAGCTGTTGTTACAGGAATAGGAATGGACACAGAGATGGGGAAGATAGCAGCTTTTCTAAATAATGAAAAGAAAAAGAATACTCCTTTGCAAGAAAAGCTTTCTAGACTTGGTAAGACTATTACAATAGGAGCAATTGGAGCATGCTTAATACTTTTTATAATAGGTATACTACAAGGAGAAAGTGCTTTTGAAATGTTTATTGCAGCAGTAGCATTAGCTGTAGCTGCTATACCAGAGTCACTAACAGGGGTAGTTACTATAGCATTAGCTTTTAGTGTTACAAAAATGGTTAAGAGGAATGCTATTATTAGAAGACTACCTGCAGTAGAAACATTAGGATCTGCATCAATAATATGTTCTGATAAAACTGGTACGTTAACACAAAATAAAATGACAGTAACAAGAGTATGGTCAGAACAAGATGAGATATTAAAAAATGAGAAGAGAATAAGTGATGAAAGCTATGAGGTTTTAAAATTTGCTGCATTATGTTCTAATGCAAAGATAGAGATGAATGGGTTAGAAGAAAATGCCTTTGGTGATGCAACAGAAATTGCTATAGTAAGGGCTTTTAAAGATTATGGACACTCCAAAACTAATTTAAATAATAATTACAACAGAATTCATGAAATACCTTTTGATTCGAAAAGGAAATTAATGACAACTGTTCATGAGATTGAAGATAATACTCAAGCTAAAGGAAAATATTGTGTAATAGTAAAGGGAGCATTTGACGTATTATTACCAAAATGTATCCATGGAGACTTTAAAAAAGCTAAGAAAGCAAATTCAGATTTTGCAGAATCTGCGTTAAGGGTAATTTCAGTAGCGTATAAGTTTTATAATGAATTACCCAATATTCTAAATGAGGAAACTTTAGAAAATGATTTAACCTTATTAGGGATGATAGGTATTATAGATCCTCCGAGGCCTGAGGCAAAAGAATCTATAATAAAAGCTAGAAATGCTGGTATAAAAACAATAATGATAACTGGAGATCATATTATAACAGCAACAGCAATAGCAAAGGAACTAACAATATTAGAAAATGATGATGAAGCAATTACAGGAAAAACATTAAGTGAGATGACAGATGAAGAATTAAAAAGAAATATAAATAATTATTCAGTTTATGCAAGGGTTAGCCCAGAAGATAAGATAAGAATTGTAAAAGCATGGCAAAGTAATGGAGAAGTAGTTGTAATGACAGGTGATGGAGTAAATGATTCTCCAGCCTTAAAGGCAGCAGATATTGGTTGTGCTATGGGTATAACTGGTACTGATGTAGCAAAGGATGCATCAGATATGATTTTAACAGATGATAATTTCTCTACAATAATAGATGCTGTGGAGGAAGGAAGAACTATTTACGATAACATAAGGAAAACAGTTGGATTCTTTTTAAGTTGTAATATTGCAGAAGTTATAATAGTATTTGTAGCATTTCTTATAGGGTGGGGTTCACCAATCTTAGCAATGCAATTGCTATTTATAAATGTAGTAGCAGATGCACTTCCTGCCTTTGGATTAAGTAAGGAGAAAACAGATGACAACATAATGTCTAGAAAACCAGTAGATAGAAATAAGAATATATTATCAGATGGATTGGGAGTTAAAATATTATTACAAGCTATAATGTTTTCCATAATTACTTTAATTGCATTCTATTTAGGAACCTTTACTAATTTATCAGAAGTCATTGCTCCATCAAAAGAAGTTGGTGTTACAATGTGTTTCTTAGTAATGGCATTTTCATCAATAATCCATGTGTTTAATTGTAGAAGTAGCCAATCAATATTTAAAATTAAATTTTCATCAAATAAGGGTGTATTAAAAGGTGTAGTTACTTCAACTATAATAATGTTACTGATTTGTTTTGTACCTGTTTTGGCAGAACTATTTAGTATTGAAACTTTGAGTTCCATACATTGGATATTAGTAACAATATTATCAATTTCACCTTTAGTAATAGTGGAGATTGTTAAGTATTTTGTAAATAGAATAAAATAGGTTATTGGAGCTGGATGAAAATAAATTTGGTACTAGTGGATAAGAAAGAGGATTCATAAATTTGAATCCTCTCAGATTGTTGACTTATGGCTTCTTGGTTTGCTAAAAATCAAGAAGCTATTACAATTTCGTTATAAATTTCTTCAAGAACTTCAAATATTGACACAAACAAGCGAAAAAGTAAAGGGGTTAGACCATTCTTCCATAGCCTATTTGCCAGTTTCTTTAAATTCATGCACGCAAATAAGAGGTTTAGTTCCATTTTGATTCTGCCTAAACCTCTATGTTTTGCATATCTCATACCATGAAGCTCTTTAGCATCAGCAAAGACCCGTTCTATAGTCTGACTTCGTAACATATAGAGTTCTTTGCTGCCAGTAGTATGCCTTATATCCTCTGCTTTTTCAATATACTCTTCCCAAACATGACAAACAACGAGTTTCACATGGTTTTTGCTTTCCGTGCATTGCTGTAAAAAAGGACAATCCTTGCATTTTTCACGGTCTTTGGCGATTTCTTTTTGCAATTCAGCTTCATAGAATTTTGCAGACTTCTCAACGATTGCTTTTAGATATTTATGGTTATTAGCGTTGGCTTTTATGTGGCTTCCGTCAATAAATATATTTTCTTCATTAATAAAGCCCTGTTTGATTATTTCGGCTACAACTCTTGAAAATATCTGTTCAAATAAGTCTGTGCCCTCAAAACGGCGGCTATAGTTTTTGCTGAAAGTTGAAAAATGCGGTATCTTCTCGGATAATCCATAGCCCATATACCACCGATACGCGGCGTTCACTTCTACGTCTTTGATTGTTTGACGCATAGAACGAATACCGGAAAGATATTGAATAATATTTAGCTTAATCAGTACGATGGGGTCTATACTTTCCCTGCTGAATATTTATGGTATAACACGCAAACGTAGAAAAACTACATAACCAAGAAGCAAAGCCTTTAGTGGCTCTAAACGGTATTATGCTTATTCGGTAAGTGTGTTATTAATCCACTATCTCAAACGTAAATACAACGGGGTTTACAATATTTTTGCTAAGGGGAGACACATCAATTGACTTAATCTTCAGTTTTATTCCCAATGCTTTTTGGTATTCATACAAACGCCCACCTGCACATCTTTCAAAATATGTTTCAATTGATTCCGGAAATTGAAACATTCCTTTTGGCGCATGCTTGTAATATCCATGGTTACAGGCAAAAGTAACTGTGATTGTATTATCATCATTCAAAACGGCTGTTCTGCCAAAGGTATTTGTGAATAGTTCCAGCCTTTCACCAAGGGGTTTGTCAGCGTGTTCAAGTGCGAAGGCTTTACGTTCTTTATCGTACCCAGTACCTCTACAACTTCCGTTTTGCTCGTATATCCGGAAGCGTTGCTCCTTGGTGAGACGTTCTTCCATGGCTTTTATAAATTTTCCCTCGCATTCCTCTCCTTTATATGTTTCAACAATGCTCCCAAACAAAAACAATATATCCTCAGGAATTTCGTTTTTACGCATTCGCATAGTTTTCAGCATAGATTTCATTTGCATATCCTCCTCTTTAATATCCATCACAAGATAATATAAAATTTCTTCGTTATATAGTAAAAATAGTATATCATACCAAATATTTCTTTTCCACAATTTAAATATTGGTATTAATTTAACCAGTTTGCATATTATACGACAAATGTTATCTACGTTATAACACGATTCATACAAAAAGGCTGTCGGCATATGAATGTCGACAGCCTAAGAGGATTCATAAATTTGAATCATCTTTTTTGAGCATAATAATAAAGAAGGAGAATCCTCTGATGATGGGTTCTCCTTCTTTTTCAGTTTTTACAATAAGAATATAGATGACTAGAATTAGAGGGAAATTGGAATTTAAAAGTGTACGGATTATAGTTCTAAAATCAACAATCGTTTAAAAGAAAGCCAATTAAATTAGATTGAGATTGAGGTGTTTTTTTTGAAATTATTTACAGAACAAGAATAGTTATATGATCATTCAAAGTGTATAATATATGTAAATAAGAGTAAAAAAGGGGATGAATGCGTATTAAAAATATGTTTTTACTTTGTTTATTATAGGTATAATGCTTTTTTCAATGAATCTAATTAGAGCATTTGCAGATTCACCGGTGACATCTACTGATTTTTATAAAGCTTATATGGATGTAGATATTTTAAAAACATCTAAGTTATTAATGGAGGTAAAGGGAATGAATCATAAGAATATCAATGAATATAACACATATTCATATTGTTTTTTATTTTACAAAAGTGAAATTATATTTAAAGAACATGAAGATTATCCTAAGTTTCTATTAATTAGTGAAGTTGAAGAATTTGGAATTAATAGCTCTGAAATGATGTATATAGGTACAGTAGATGGTAATGATTATTATGCTGCAAATGTATCTAGTAAAGATGAGATTCAAGGTTATTTTTCAAAGGATATTGGGGAAATATATGGAGAAGTTGCTGAAAATATATTTTTACTTGCTATGCGTGCCTTAGAATTAATAAATTGGTTAAATGAAAACAAATATTGTAGTTGTTGCGGTAAAAAAGTTCAGATAGATCCTAAAAAAACTTATATGGAATGTTTAAATTGTGGATATATTATTTACCCACGTATAACTCCAGCTATAATAGTTGCAGTGTTAAAAGATGATAAGATTCTTTTAGCACGTTCACCCCACTTTACACCTAATATGTATAGTCTTATAGCTGGGCATGTTGAACCAGGAGAGTTTATAGAGACAAGTGTTAAGAGAGAAGTCAAAGAAGAGGTTGGAATTGATATAAAGAACATTAAATATTTTCGTAGTCATCCATGGCCTTTTCCTTATAAACTTATGTTTGGGTTTATAGCTGAATATTCATCTGGAGAAATAAGAATAGACAATAATGAAATAGAAGCAGCTGATTGGTTTTCATTAGATGATCTGCCAAATATACCAGAATATAAGTTGAGTTTTGCAAGAATTATAATTGATCATGTGGTTGAGTCTAGAAAAAAGCACAAGGGCTACTTATTACATATGGAAGAAAATCAGTATAATTAGTGGATAAGTAATATGTACTCTTCTCAAATAAAGGATTTACAAATAGACATGTAAGATGGCTTACCTCAAAGAGTCTAAGCCCTTATTCATATTCTGTACCTAATGTATAACTTAGAAAAAAGTCTAAGTTATACCCGCTACGGTGAAGCGTATCGCAAGTGATAGTAAAGTGAAAGTTTGAGATTGTGATTTAATAAGTATACCTAAGAAATAATGATGTATGAATAAGTCAGAGATAACAACTTATCTATCAATGATTCAATATATAGAAGAATAGGATATTATTGATGAATTAATTCATTTCTCTATGGCTGGAGAAATAAGCATTTGGCACCTACGGCCATAAATGCTTTGAAAGGCAGGGTGATATAAATGAAATATGGGAAGATATTGGGTAAAGGCAATACGGCAACTATTTATGAATGGAAAGAAGGTACTGCACTTAAGCTTTTTGATCAGGGTTATCCCAAAAATGCAGTAGAAAGAGAGTTTCAAAACGCGAAGGCAATCAATGGTATGAATTTTGCAAAACCAAAGGCATATGAAATTATTTGCTGCGAAGAACGGATGGGAATTTTATATGACAAAGTGGAGGGTGAGTCTTTGTTGGATTGGACTATGAAAACAGGTGATCTCCAAGGATGTGCAGAATATATGGCACAGTTGCATAAGACAATCGTACAGAACAGAGTTAGAAATGTACCGAATTACAAAGAATTTTTAAAGTCTAATATATTAAACGCTGAATCGAATAATCTAATGGAACAAAATAGAGTTCTAGAAACCTTGGAAAGATTGAAAGATGGAGATACACTTTGTCATGGAGATTTTCATCCGGGTAATATATTACTCTCAAAGGGGCATACAGTGGTTATAGACTTCATGAATATATGCCATGGAGATATTTTATATGATGTTGCAAGAACTGTTTTTTTGGTGGAATATACACCAGTTCCAGAAGATGCAGATGATAGAGAAACGCTCCTGAGATACAAGAAACAACTGTCAGACTTATATCTTATGGAAATGAATGTTTCTCGAGAAGTGATACAAGATTATCTGTCTGTGATTATTGCTGCTAGAGTGGGTGAATGCCCTAAGGAATACCAATGAGCGGAGAAGTTTCTGAAGCCGCTAAAAAGAAACTTAGTAAATTACTAATTGAAGGTGAATGTCCTCTTTGCAAGGGAAGAAGCCTAAGAAATTGTTATAAAAGGAATAACTACTATTCTATATTTAAACTCTTAAGTGAGAATATAAATCTTCGATTTAGCTCTTCGAGCTTACTCATTCGAACGCATGTGAGAAGGAGTTACATTTATAAATTACGTTGAATTCAAACAGATAAGGTGAGTATAAATTATGTTGAGTTACATAACTTACTGCACACCTTATTATTTTATTATCAAAAACAAATTATATAATGTTACAAAGAATACATTCTAATAGTACACATCCATCTTTATTTATATCTATTTCATTACATAGAATATCTAAATTAATTAACCTATAATAAATTTAGTCAGTCATTTCTTTTTTAATCTTCACATGTCTAATAAAGAATTTCCACACATATTTCTATAAATAATAAAATTACAGGTAATACATTAGAAAATAGAGAACAAGTTTCCATTTAAATTTTTATTTTACATATCTATAATTATTTTCAAATTTATAGTATACTGATATGGTGCGTAAATATTCATATTTAGGATTGGGGTTATCTATATAGAAAATTTATATGCTAGTGATATTAGGAATCATAAAGGGGACAAGGATTTATGAAGCTTAATTAGGAAAAAATTTATATTAGATTTTAGAAAAAGCTGGCTTCCATAAAGAAGCATAGCTTGTAAGAATATTAATAAATGATAATTAGGGTAAGTTTTTAGGAGGAAATTTATGATATTTAAGGCAAAGAAAAAACCATGTTATGAGACTGATGAAATTATGGATTATGTTAACAATCGTATGAATGGGAGAATTATCGAAAAACCTGTTGTTAAATACGATAACCATATTAGGCTTGCTAAATATTTTGACAAGCTATTTGACGGAGAAGAAAAAATGGCTCAATCAGCCAAAAGGATTATTGACATAGGGGCTTCCATAAGCAGTTTTGATACTGAAATGAAGCATATATCTGAAATGCTTGTAGAGTTTGCAGAAGAAATGAAAGATGTAAGCCAATCAAACTTAGCTATTGTTGAAGAGACCACAGCTAGTATGAACACAGTTAATGAAACTACTTCTGTTGCAACAGAAACTCTTAATGCTGTATCAAATTCATCACAAAATCTTATGAACAGCAATATTGAAGGGCTTTCTCAAATGGAAGAAATCAGTGACATTAAAGAAGATGTGCTAACGAATGCAAATGTAATGAGCGGTAAAATAGATTATTTAGTTCAAATGGCCAATAAAATTAATGATATTGTAGGTACAGTTGAAGAAATTGCTAACAAGACTAATCTTTTAGCATTAAATGCATCCATAGAAGCAGCAAGAGCTGGGGAACATGGAAGGGGCTTTGCAGTAGTAGCTCAGGAAATTAGAAAGCTTGCAGATGATACTAAAGTTAATCTCGATGGTATGAAATCTGTAATGGTAAATATTCATCAAGCTGCAAATGATGGAAAGAGTAGTATGGATAAGACCATATCAGAGACCACTAAAATGAGTGATAAAATAGATAATGTTAAGGTTACAATAAAAAACAATGTTGAGTTACTAGACTCAACAGTAAAAGATATAAAAGTACTTAATGAATCTATGAGTGGCATTAGTCTTTCAGTAGGGGAAATTAATAAAGCTATGGAAATGTCAACTCTAGATGCAGAAAGGCTTAGTAACATGACAGAAGAAGTTCATAATAGTGCTGTGGAAAGTGCAGAGCAGGGAATAAAGATCTCTAACATTGACAATGAGTTATCTAAAATAGTTAGAGAGTTATTTGCTCATTTAAAGGATACTTCTAATTCTATTACTAATAAGGAGTTTATTACTTACATTGAAAAAGCTAAAACTTCTCATACTGCTTGGCTAGCTAAACTAAAAATAGCTGTGGAGGAAAAGAAGGTATACCCCCTTCAACTAGATGGGAATAAGTGCGCTTTTGGTCATTTTTATTATGCAATTAATGCTGACCACCCAAAAATCTCAAAAGCTTGGAATGAAGTTGGAAAAGTTCATTTAGATTTTCATAGTACTGGAAAAAAAGTTATGGATTCAATTAAAGGAAAAGACTATGGAAATATATACAATGATTATAAACAAGCAGAAGAATTATCACATAAGATATTTAAATATCTTGATGAAATTATTAAAGAAGTTAAAAATATTGAATCAGTTGGAGATCAGCTGTTTTATGTTGAAAACAATGTTTGTGGAGAGAGTAACCACAGCTGTAATGAATGTAGTGCTTGTTAATATTACTGGCATAAGATTAGTATATATTCATCACAAAGTATGATTATATGAGGTAATCCTAGGATAGTTATGATAAACTGCGAACCTATTTACACTTAAAGGAAATAGGTTCGCAGTTTATCTATTTCAGTACATTTTTTTGTTTCGACCATAAAAGCAAGAATGAGGATGAAATAGATATAGATTTCTTGTAGAATGGAAGACAAGAAAGAGGAGGAATTAAAATGGCAAAAATTCAGGAATTTAATAACTTTCATAATTCAAAGGATACCTCACTTTTATATGAGAATTAAATTAGAAAGGGCGACGAACGCAATGGTAGATAAAATTAATCTTTCTTTTGATGAAATGTGGGAGAAAATCATTGCTTGTGATAAAAGCTATGATGGGCTATTTTTTACGGCAGTGATAACAACAAAAATATATTGCCGACCTTCCTGTAGATCTAGAAAACCTAAAAAAACAAATGTTAAATTCTACCATGATATTAATAAGGTTGAGAAAGCTGGTTTTCGCGCATGTAAAAGATGTCAGCCAGATGTGGATCACTCCCCACATATTGGTCTTGTAAAAGATGTAATTGCCTTCTTAGTAAATAATTATAAACAAAGGATTACATTACAGGATGTTGCCAATCATGTGGGGGTAAGTTCTTATTATCTTGAACGGCTATTTAAACAGGAAATTTCAGAAACTCCGCGTAGGTATTTGGAAAAAATACGAGTGGATAAGGCAGCACATCTTCTTAAAAACACGGATCGAAAGAATCTTGAGATCTGCTATGAAGTTGGATTCCAGAGTCCATCAAACTTTTATAAGGTATTTCGTCGTTTAAAAAATTGCTCACCTACAGAGTATCGAAATCTTCATAGGTAAGGAGATGCCGTAATGAATTGGATTGATCATGAATCATATATTGAAATTTGTCCGCCTCTGGAATTTAATTTTGAACAGTGCTTAGTGTTCTTAAATAGATCTGATCAAGAAGTGCTGCATGAAATAAAAGATGGTTATTTATATAAACTGATAAAAGTGAATGGTGAATTAATTTTAATTAAAGTAGGGAGTACCCAACATTCAATTCAAGTTGAATTTCCAATAAGTCCCCCGTCTATAAGTACCCGTGAAGAAGTTGCAGCCTATATATGGGAATGGTTTGATTTAGATAAGGACTTGAGTAATTTTTATGAAGTGGCTAGCAAAGATAAGGTATTGCAGCAAATTGCCCATAAATATTATGGATTACGGATTATGTGTATTCCAGATTTATTCGAAGCTCTGACATGGGCCATTATTGGGCAACAAATAAATTTAACATTTGCTTATACACTAAAAAAACGTTTTGTTGAACACTTTGGAGAATGTGTTACTTTCCAAGGAAAAACCTTCTGGTTATACCCATCACATGAAAAAATTGCAACAATAGATGTGGAGGATTTACGGACTCTTCAATTTACTGTTAGGAAGGCTGAATATGTTATTGGAGTGGCTAAAGCAATGACAAGGGGCGAATTAACAAAAGAAATTTTACTTCTAAAACAAGAATATCAACAAATGAAAAAGTCTTTAATGGAGATTAGAGGTATAGGACCATGGACGGCAGATTATGTAATGATGAAATGCTTACACCATCCTTTAGCATTCCCAATAGGGGATGTGGGTCTTCATAATGCTTTAAAGCTTCAATTAGGACTTCAGCGTAAGCCCACAATAGAGGAGATCAAAGAGATGGCAACAAATTGGGAAGGTTGGCAAGGCTATGCTACCTTTTATCTATGGAGGTCTTTATATGATTAGATTACATAAATTAGATTACCAATCTCCAATTGGAATTATTGAAATAATAGGCACAGATGAAGCAATCTGTTCTATTATGTTTTCTGAAGGGGATATAGCTGTAAATATTCTGCAAGAAGAAACCCCAAAAGTATTAGAGGATTGCTACGGACAACTTGATGAATATTTTAAAGGTGAACGTCAAGAATTTACATTTTCCTATGTCTATGAGGGGACAGACTTTCAAAAAAATGTGTGGAATGCTTTAACAGGTATTCCCTATGCTAAAACCGCCTCATATAAAGATATGGCTGTTTCAATCGGAAATGAAAAAGCTATCAGAGCAGTAGGAAACGCAAATGGAAAAAACAAGTTAAGTATCGTAGTTCCATGCCATCGAATTATCGGGTCAGATGGTAAATTGACAGGTTATGCAGGTGGTTTATGGAGAAAGGAATGGCTGCTTCAGCATGAAAAATCGGTAGAACTTAAAAATAAGTAGCATGGTTAACTAACCATCAAATAGAAACAGGAATTTTCAATAATATGGAACTCTTATTTTAAAGTGTTCAGATTTTTGTGTCTACAATATTATACTAAAACCAATATTATAGTAGCTTAGATTATAGATAAAGCACTTGTGAATATTTTTCACAAGTGCTTTGCTAATTTTATTCCTAGTTTCTTCATTAAACCTTAGATTTTCTTTAAACTAATATTTACTCCCAATGCGTTTAGTGATTTATTTAGCTTGCTATAAAAGAAATTAAAATTTTTATTAGCCCTAAGGCTTACTGACTTGTATATATAAGGTAGAAAGATAAATAGGAGGATGGGTATGAAGTATAATATTTTAGGTTTTAGCCAAGAAGGTTCTATGGAATTAGGATTAAATACTGATGACTTGTTGCTGCTTAGGTGGTTCATCGATTTTAAAGAAACCGGTGCTATGAAGAAAAAATTCTTGGAGAAAGAGAATAGATGTTGTTATTTAGTTAGCTATAAGAAAATTATTGAGGATTTACCTATTTTGGTTAAGGACTGTAAGGTTAAGGAGCATAGAGAAGAAGGCTTCACTGCAAGCGTAGAGGAGCGACTTTTTAATACTCAAAAACAGAAGCTAAAAAGGATGTTTCAAGGAAATCTAGGGAATCTTTTAATTAGACATGTGGAAAGGGACAGTAAGGGAACTTTTTTATATGTTTATATCCATGAGGATAACTATACAAAATTATTATTGGGTAGCGACGTGTCTATTAAAAGGGCTAAAGATGATGATATGTCATCATCAGAGGATGAAAAATGTACCACTCCTAGTACAGATTCAATAGTAGGGGATGATGAAAAATGTACTGATGGGTTGGTTAAGATTGACCAAACAAAGATTAATCTATTAAAGGATTCTTCTATTAAAGATAGAGATAATATATATAGTCAGGTTGTCACCTATCTCAATGAAAAGTGTGAAAGTAGTTTTAAAGTAGATTCTAAGAAAACTAGACTGCTTATAAGAGCTAGAGCTAAGGAAGGTTTTTCCCTTGATGATTTTAAAAGTGTTATTGATAAAAAATCAAAACAGTGGTTAGGTACTGTTTATGAAAAGTATTTAAGACCAGAAACCTTATTTGGGAATAAATTCGAGGGATATTTAAATGAAAAGGAGGGAAACTTCTATGGTTCAAGTAAAGCAGGAATCACTGGAGAGAATATTAGCAAAAGTAAGAGCTCAAAGTTCAACTTTGAAGGAATCAACAATTTATAAGTGTGAAAGCTGTAAAGATACTGGTTGGATGGAAACAACTCCTTGGACTTATAGAAGGTGCAGTTGTGTCACAAAGTCCCATATGGAAAAGCTTTGGAGAGATTTCGGAGTTAATCCTAATAAGGTAAAAAAATTAAAGGAATTTATTCCCTACGACTCTTTAACTATAAAAGTGAAGGAGAGTGCCTTAGAATATGTGAAGAATTTTACTAGAAGAAGAGAGGAGGGGAATAATTGGTTTGGATTATTTGGACAAGCTGGCTCAGGGAAAAGCCATGTGATTTTGGCTATAGGAGCAGCACTTTTATCCATGGATTTTTCAGTGGTTTATATGCCCTACACTGAAAGCATGAGAATTGCCAAGAGCTATGCCAATGATGATTATGAATATTCTAAGATTATGAAAAAATATACCAGCTGTGATGTACTTATTATAGATGATCTCTTCAAGGATAAGGTTAGAAATGGAGAGATTATAAGCTCTTTAAAGGAATCAGATATTAGGCATATATATCCTATTTTAAATACTCGATATTATAACAATTTGCCCACAGTTATATCCAGTGAATGTACTTTAGAAAATCTTGTGGATTTAGATGAAGCCTTAGGTGGTAGGATATTAGAAAAATGCGTTACTAAGATATTTTTTAGGGGAGAGGGTTATGATTATAGGTTAAAGAGCTTCTGTAAGAGTTAGAAGTGCAAAATATCCCTTATGAATTAATAAATTACATGATTATGTATAAGTTTATTTAAATATAATGCACACTGGGATATAATATAGGATGAGATAGAGTAATTATTAGTATAAAGGAAGATTATGATATGAAAAAAATATTAAATAGGGATAATTGTTATTTTACCCATTCTAAGGTGATAGAATTACTTACCTTAGTAATAGATATATTTCTAAAGGATAGTAAAGTAAAATACTATGATAGTTTATATACAGAGGAGTATATTGAAAATATAAGAAATAAATATAGATTCCTAGGAGAAATTATTCCGGAGAGTCAAAACCAAGGAATGTCTATTCTAGAGTTTTTATTATGGGGTGGAAGCTATGATTCTTTAGAAGAATATAAAGCCTATTTGCTTGAGAAAAGTGATTTAGAGTTTTTTTACGAGCTATATGGAAAGTACATAGCTATTGAAACTCTTGAGAAAGCTTTACACAGTGAAGAAGGGTTAAGCCAGCTATATAATGGCTTTGGAAATATAAGCAATAGTTACTTGGCCTTAAAAAGTTTGTTTACTAACAGAACTCTTTTTATAAATCAGTTTTTTCAGTGTGCTGAAGAACTGGATACGGAAGAATTTAATAAGTTTTTATGTGAAAATGAAGCTTTGATAGCTGAAGAGGAGAGAAGCTTCACAGAAAAGTTATGGAAAAGTGAACCTTTTGAAATTACAGAAATGTTATTAGGAAAGGTTTGTAAAAATAGAGGACCCTATGAAAAATTTATATTTGTTCCCAGCTTTTTTATGCCTTTTCGAATAATAAGGTATTTCGATGAACATCAAATTTTGATATATTCACTGAAGCATAAGCAGTTATCTAAGAATGATATAACTAAGATTTTAAAGGTCATTTCCGATGATAGCAGATTTAATATAATTGATTTATTGTCTACAAGAGACCCTATGATGGGAAAAGAATTAGCCAGTGCATTAGGAATAGCCACTTCTACCTTATCTCATCATATAGAGCAGCTAAAGGAAATAGGCTTTATTAACGAAGAAAGAGTTAAGAATTCCAAGTATTATAGCTTAAATTCTAATTCTATGAATAAATTTCTAGAGTATTTTTCTGATAAATTTTCTACTAAAAAATAAATTATTAATTAAGGCTATGTTTTAAACTTGAGTTGAAACTGGACTTCATATTATTACCGCTCAACGGTTTCGCAGCAATAATATTGAAGTCCAATTACACCTGAAGGTTCTTATGGGATTTCTTCCTTTTCTAAATATTGAAAATACTTATTTTCTTAGAATAGGTGCGTAAATCTTAATCCTAGATGATTCGTCTTCAAAATTAGCATCGTATACCTCAAAGCTAGGAAGTGTTGAGTAAACATATTCGTTCTTGGTATAAACTGTTTTAGGCTGTTCCAGACCTTGCTCATGTAACCAGGTCTTGTAAAAATACTTCCAAAATTCTCCGCTAGTTTCCATGCCGAGGGTGGTATCAAACACTGCATATTCACAGGTGTCGAATCTACGAGCAATGAAACCGGTAGGCAAGTTGTCAAGTGTAGAAACTTCCACGGCAATCATATACTTGGCAGTATCATCTTCTGCTGATTCATGAGTCATACCATATTCTACTGGGAAGTTTACTTGATCAGGAATTAGTTCTACCAATTTTTCGCTATTCCATTGGTCATATAAATCTCCTATGTTGTCAGTGCCTATGTTGTAATTAATGTCAGTCTCAAGTCCTACTACTAGGAAGCTTTCTTTTGTGACAAATTGAACACTGTCAAAACTTTGTTTTAAATCCATTTTTATACCTCTTTCCATAAATAAATTTTCGGGAGGAAAAGGATCAATATGTGGATTTATTCTCCTGAAACGCGCCGGCGGAATTCTATATTGCTGTACAAATTTCTTAGTAAGTGACTGCTGGGACGAAAACCCTGCTTCAAAGGCGATAGAGATGATTCTCTTGTCAGTTTCCTTAAGTGCCCTTGCTGCTTGATATAAACGATATTGATTAACGTATTCTTTCACTGTGTAACCTGTCAGTATCCTGAATACCTTCGAAAAATAAGATGGTGAAAGGTATACATACTCAGCTATGTCGTCAACTAATATATTTTCGTCATACTTTCTGTGTATAAATTGGGTTGCTTCAAATATAATACTCAGATAATCCATGCTAATCCCTCCTTCCATTATTATACTACTATATCAGGGATCTAAAAGTTTTGTCAGAATCAACTTAGTTTGAACTCTCCTTATGAAAAAATTCTTTTAGAATCATCAAATTTAATTTCATTGTTGTTTATATATAAGTTGTAATAAAGTTTCCATATTATAGATTAATTGATATGAGCTTCATATTATCCATGCTCAACCGTTTCGAAACCTTGATTTGCTAAAGCTCTATTCAATAAAAAATCATTCCAAAGTATGGTAAATAATGATAATATTATATATAGTTATGTCAAAACTGTAAGATATTGCGAAAGAACATTATTTTTACTTTGTGTGGAGAATAAAATATAAGATTATCGAAGTCATGAAATGATAGGTGATACGTTCTGTAAAGTAAAAGCATATTCTGACTTACTAAGGGATGATATAAAAGAACCATTTAAGAGATAAAATAGACAAGTATGAAATGAGTTATGTGAACAGAACATATACTTTCAGGAGAAAAATAATTTTGAAAGTTTGGAATGGGAGTGAAAGAGTATTGGATGCTAATATTATAAAATCACGAATATTAAATAAGAATCCCGACTTTTCTGGGGTTATATCCCTTTCAATTAATGGAGAAGTCGTTATACAAGAAGCTATGGGAGAAGCAAATATAAGTGAACATATTCAAAATAATGTAAATACAAGATTTCCAACAGCTTCTGGGTGTAAAATTTTTACTGCTGTTGCAGTATTAAAATTAATTGAGATGGGAAAATTATCATTAGATGATTCGGTTACAGCTTGCCTGCCAAATTTTTTCCCATATATGGATGATTCGGTTACAATTCGTCATCTACTTACCCATACATCAGGATTCTCCGACTATTTTGATGAGGAAGAAAATGATACAGATGTTTCTTATGCTAAGGTATGGGAAAACATCCCCATGTATATGATGAAATCGCCTAGTGAATTTCTGGGATTACTTCAAAATAAAAAAATGGAATTTGAACCTGATTATCGCTTTAAGTATAACAATGGAGGATTTGTAATACTTTCTATAATTATAGAAAAAGTTTCAGGCATGGATTTTCCACTTTTCATACAGAAGTACATCTTTGACATGTGTGGTATGGGGCATAGCGGTTATTTTTCAATGGACAGTCTTCCAGGTGATACTGCAATAGGTTATACAGATAATGGAAAAGGTGGACTAAAAACAAATATTTATTCTGTGCCTATAATTGGTGGTGGTGATGGAGGTGCCTATACTACAGCAAGAGACATGTATTTATTCTGGAATGCTTTGTTAAATGGAAAAATTCTGTCACCTCACACTGTACAAGCCATGTGCACTCCACAAGTAGAAACTGGAGAAAACTGCGTTGCTTATGGGTATGGTGTATGGTTGGATACATATAATGAAAGTGTTATAAAAATCCACACCATGGGAGGGGACCCTGGAGTATCCTTCAGAAGTGCCTATTATCCCCAGGACAAAATTGTGTGCACCGTTTTATGCAATCGTGATGCAGGTAGCTATATGGCATTTAAAGTAGTTGAAGATATGATATCTACAATGCAAGATAAAGTAACAACATTTGAATAATGTCATATTTTTCTTATTTTATGCAAATAACTGAGATATCTTAATTTTAAACTGCCTCCATAAAAACTATGGAGGCTAATCTTTATCATATGAGGAATTAATTCAATTATTTACAGGTATGATATTTAACACAATATTTCTTGGGAAATATTACCATGAAGATAACCTTGTAAAATACATCGGACTAAAGGAAATATAAATATATTGGGAGGTAACAGAATGCTATATAAAGAAAATATAATTAAAATACTTAAAGATATGGACTTGCCTTTAAGTGAGTATTGGATAACCTCAGGTGCAGCCTTAGTGATTCATGGAGTTAAAAAGGGTACAAATGATATTGATTTAGGAGCCACAACTAATTTAGTAGAACATTTTTTAAACAAAGGCTGTAAATATAGAGTAGTAGAAGATAATTCAAGAATTGTAACTGTAGACGATACAATAGAATTATTGGAAAATTGGTTTGTTGATGAAATAGAATTTATTGATGGATTACCAGTGGGTAGTTTAGAAAGTATAAAAAAACAAAAGGCAGAGCTGGGAAGAGAAAAGGATATTAAGGATATTAGAATTATAGATAAATATATAAGTTGTAATTAAGCTTTTGCATTATATAAATAGGCTATAACTTAGTACACACTTTGTAATCTATGATGAACAACAAAGATTTACATGGAGTGGTTAAATATGATAAATGTAAAAAATAGAATAGTGGATGAAATAAAGGAGACAATAGAGAAATTATTTTCAGTAAGTGTTACTGAGCATGTAGAATTAATAAAGAAGGGCTTTTATGAATGGATACAATCAGATTGGAAATATTTCTGTAGATGATATAATTTATTCATTGAAATTATTATATTGTTTAGAGAGTTTTTGGTGGCTTAGAAGTGATAGTTTTAATAGCGAAGGTCCACCAAAAAGATTTGCAGACGAAATGGTCTGGTTAAACGAACTATAGAGTATTGCATAATCTTTAGTTTAGTCAATCATAAATACTTACTTTTCAATGAAAGACGGGGCAAAAAATTTCGCCCCGAAATCTATTCTTTTTCTACTACAATAACCTTGATTCCTTGGTCGTCAAAAGCTGATAAATCTTCCTCCGACGCATCCCAATCGGTAATCAACGTATTTAATCTTTTTGCAGGACAAATGCTGATTATTGATTCAAATCCAATCTTCTCTGTTGGGAATAATCCTATAGTTTCTTTTGAACTGTCAATTACTGCATTCCAAAAACTAATTGCCTGTGATTTTTGAATTGATAAACCAAATTTTGGTGATATACATGCAGAGGTAATAAAACATTTATCAAATCTTAATCGAGCAATCATTTCAACTGCAAATGAATCATAACAGTTTCCCTTGTTATCCATTTCTCCACCTAAAAGAATTACAGATATATTTTCCTTTTTACGTAATTCTTCTGCAATAATAATAGAGTTTGTAACTACACGAACACGAATATCACTTGGCAAGTTTTGTGCCATAAAATATCCGACTGTAGCAGATGTAATAAATATTACATCATTAGTATTTATCATTGAAACAGCTTTTAGTGCTATTGACATGTAGTTTTCTTTAACTTCTGTAATATCCTTTGCGGTTACTTTGGGTGGCTTACCGAATGCAACCTGCCTTATGGGAATTGCACCACCATGGGTTCTTTTTAGCAATCCTTTTTCTTCAAGTATTCTTAAATCTCGTCTTGCAGAGTCAACTGAAACATTAAAGTTTTCTTGTATTTCGCCAATAGATATCCTACCATTTGTAGATAAAATGTCTAAAATAGCTTGATGTCTTTCATCAATAAACATAAAACATACTCCTTTAACTTATATTCAAAGACAATTCAGTGTCGACCTTGATTCATCTTTATTCATATTATATCATGTTTGTTAATGAATTACAATTAAATATTGGAAATAATTACATAAAAGATCAACAAACGTTAACAAACATTAACTGATATAAATCACATAGTAAATCCATATATAGAATAACCATAATCTTTATTACTCATTTTACTATCTAGAGATGTAAGTTAAAATTAAAGCCTTTTGAATTAAGGAATAACTTCATATTAATGTAATATTAGGTATAATATCCCTTAAGGATGATAAAACGAACGGTAATTAATTATGAATTAGTTAGTTGCATCATATTAGAAAAAGTGAATATAAGATATTTAATTTATTATATTAGGAGGTTATAAAATGGTAGTCAAACCTTTAGATGATGTTATGTCTTATTTTGAATTTGCATTTTTTGCTTATATAGTATTGTTTTTAATTGTAAGCTTGAACTAATATAAAGCACTTTATATTAGAAAAAATTTACCTGACGGTAATTCTATTGGCAAATTAATTCAAAGATTTGATTTGGTTATTGATATTTTTTGTGGTGTAGCAATGGCTGCAGGTCTAATATTTCAAGGAGTATTGGCAGACAATAATGCATTAGGTCACAATGCTTGGGGTAACACACTTTTAGGCATATCTATTGTAAGCTTTATTGTTTTTGTATTAAATTTAATTGTAGTTTTGAGAAAAAGAAAATGAGCATAACATATAGATTGACTAATACTCACTTTTCTTAAAGGGTGAAACAACCATTAATTCACCTCATGATGATAGAGCGAATTAATTGATAAAAATGTTCTTTGGAAACTGAATCGTAGGATGTTTACAAAATATGTTATAATTAATTCGTGATAGTAATTTATGATGAAACAGAGAGGGGATAGGAATGTTTGAGTTCAAAGATTTTGATTTTCTAACAGATGGTGAAATTGATTTAAAAATAGAAGAAAAGACACCTTCGAATGATGAAAAAGGTTATGTACCTGCATACAAATATAGGATTACTTTACACAATTCAAATGATAGTATAGGTAATATTGATATTCGCATTGGTTATAATGAGAACATATATTATGGTGGTCATATTGGTTATGAAATAGATGAAGCTTACAGGGGTAAAAGTTATGCTTCAAAAGCGTGTAGAATTATTAAACAGGTAGCAATTTCTCATGGAATGGATAAAGTTATAATAACATGTAACCCTGATAATTGGGCATCTCGAAGGACTTGTGAAAAGGCGGGGCTTAAACTCAAAGAGATAGCAGACTTGCCACCACATAATGTGATGTATCTGGAAGGTGAGAGACAAAAGTGTATATTTGAATGGCTTTTAAGAGAGTAATGTTTCGAGACATTCTTTAAGAAGAAATTAATGGAAGAGCTATGTCAGATGAACGGTTCATTTTTTCACCCCTTTCATTTATAATACAATATAACTACTGAAAACCTTGCACTAAATTTTAAAATACGTATAGAAGCCGCCTATTGCAGTTTATAACCTGCTATAAGCGGCTTTAATAAGTGTAAAAACTACACCATGATTTAATTTTTATTAGTTATACTGATTTTTTTACCTTCTTTACGCCACTTACTAAATTCAGCTGTTGCTGTGAAAAGTGCATCTGTGGATGAGTTAAGCGCGGTTTCTGCAGAATCTTGTACAACACCTACGATAAAGCCTACACCAACTACCTGCATAGCAATGTCATTTGGGACTCCAAATAAGCTACATGCTAGAGGAACAAGTAATAATGAACCACCAGCAACTCCTGAAGCACCGCAAGCACTTACAGCAGAAAGTACGCTAAGGATTATTGCGGTACCAATATCCACTTGAATACCAAGGGTATGAACAGCTGCAAGGGTTAAAACAGAAATGGTAATAGCTGCACCGCCCATGTTGATGGTAGCACCCAATGGAATTGATACTGAATAAGTATCTTTATCTAAACCTAGGTCTTCACACAAACTCATATTTACAGGAATATTAGCAGCGGAGCTACGTGTAAAGAATGCTGTAATACCACTTTCTTTTAAGCATTTAAATACAAGTGGGTATGGGTTCTGACGAATATATACGTACACCATGATTGGATTCACAACAAGAGCTACAAACACCATACAACCAAGTAGAAGTAAAAGTAATTTTCCATAGCTGAGTAGTGAAGAGATTCCGCTTGTAACAATAGTATCAATTACAAGACCCATGATTCCTAATGGTGCAAAGTTTATAATCCATACAACCATTTTGGATATTGCATCAGAAAAATTAGAAATCATCAATTTTGTAGAATCAGCTGCATTTTTTAAAGCAAAGCCAAGAAGTACTGCCCAAGCTAATATACCGAGATAGTTTGCATTGAAAAGTGCCTTTACTGGGTTGTCAACTAGGTTTAGCAGTAATGCTTTAAGAACTTCCACCACACCACCAGGAGGTGTAATGTTTTCAGTACCTGCTACAAGGGTTAGATTTACTGGGAATATAAAACTTGCAATAACGGCTATTAATCCAGCTAAGAATGTTCCTAAAAGATAAAGAAGAATAACGGTTTTCATATTGGTTTCATGACCACTCTTGTGTTGAGAAATAGCACCCATTACCAAAAATAATACTAGTATAGGCGCAATGGCTTTTAGAGCACCTACAAATAAAGAGCCGAAAATTGCCACTGGTTTTGCTACCTCAGGAATGGTCAGGGCCAATATAATACCAATGATTAAACCTATAATTATCCGTTTTACTAAGCTCAATTGATTCCATTTCTTCATTAGTTTTCTCATGATTTTTTTCCTCCTATAATGTAAGATAAAAAGTAAATAGTGTGCAGTGATTTTAGATGTGTTACTAAGCGATTCTTTGGTAAAAACAAGTTTACCATAAATTTTAACTCATGGGAAGTAAAGTTAGACGGAATTTTCGAGCAATTGATGGGAAATGCTTACAAGCACATCCCATTGAATTATAGAGGAAAAATGAATGAGATTAAGATATGATTATATAAATATTCCTTTGTATCAAAGATTATTTAATATATTCAGTAACTAAATCAGTAAAAAGTATACCCTCCAAATGATCTATTTCATGACAAAAACATTTGGCTAAATCACCGGTACCTGTTAATATAATTTCTTGACCATTTTCATCTAAAGCCTGTACTACTACCTTTGCAGGCCTTTTTAATTTTCCCCATGTATCAGGAATACTTAAACATCCTTCTATAACTTCTTGAATTCCTTCTGTCTTAATTATTTTAGGGTTAACTAATTTTATAAGCCCCTGTCCCATATCAATTACTACTAATTGCTTTAATATACCTATCTGTGGGGCTGCTAATCCACCTCCATTTTCGGTATTATACATAGTGTCAGCCATATCATTTAATATCTGTCTTATTCTATCATTTACATCTTTAACTATTTTACTCTTTTTTCTTAATATTTCATCATCAAAAAATCTAATTTGTCTTAATGCCATTTAAACCACACCTCTACTTTGCTCTGCTCTAGATTTTCTTTCACTTTCTTCAAAAAGAAAAACATCCTCTATTGTGCATTTAAATATTTTACAAATATCATAAGCTAACCATATCGACGGCTCAAATTTTTCTGTCTCAATAGCATTAATTGCTTGTCTTGAGACTCCTATGAGCTTTCCTAATTGTTCTTGGGTTAATCCAAGAGATTCACGAAATTCTTTTATTTTATTTTTCATTAATAATCACCTCCGTAATGTTTACCTTACATCAAAAGCATAGCAATATTTTACAATGATGTCAAGTTAACCTTACACACAAGAAAAAAAATACATCTTATAATATTTGTAGTAAAAAAAGCGACGTAAATCTAATTATACGTCGTTAAATAAGAAAATTATACAGTAAACATAGCCAAGGATTATCCTCATAATTTGATAGGTATTGTTTTTATAGCGGCTCTAATAATGAGAGTTAAGAAAATTACAGTATCTATAACTGCAGAGGTATTAATTATAGTACCTATTATGCAATAAGCACCATAAATGGCTGCTGCTTTGAGAAAAATTTTTAAATGAGCCATAGCAAATTTTTTACGACTCTCACTGGTTGCAGCCTTTGATTCCTCATAGCTTGTTCCATTAATCCAGTAAATATTCTCTGTTTTATATATGATATAAAATAGGATAAAAATAGATAAAAGAGTTAGAAGTAGAATTATTTTCACTATAACTGCTATTGTAACTTCTGAAAAATATGTTGATATTACAATACTTACCGCTATCAGCAAGGCCAAAAATCCAACTATCCACATTATAAAAAGTTTATATGATTTCGTAATATACTCTTTTCCCATGACAAAATTCTCCCTAAATCAGAAAATATTTTAGCGGATTCTTTTTATTTGCACTCATAAAGCACTTGAATTTTTATTAGTTAAGCATTTCAATTATACGCTGTGCATCATCTTCAGTAATGCCAACCTGAGGATTTGTTCTAACTAAATGTGAATTAATTTCTTCATTCTTTAAATCTAGATCATCTAATACAATATACTTATCAACGGTTTCATGTTCATTTAACCACGCAATAATCTCCTTGGCCTTTACATGACTGAAGGTCTTTCTAGTCCGAATTTCCTCGGTACTAAAATCAGGTGTTTTCCCAAATAATTTTATGTTAAACTCAGATAAAATATCATATAAATATTGAGAATATCCATCTTCAGGCATCATATTTTTGTCAAACCATAATCTCCAGCCAGAGGACATAACAACAACTGCTCCGGTTTGATCAATTACACTTTTAAAAATCTTCACATTATTTCTGTCAATTATCTCATTTTCATTGTTGTCCCAAGATTCTTCAGTGTTAAGAACACCATCTATATCGAGAAATATAACTTTCATAAATTACTCCTTTCCATTTACTGATTAATTACAGTTACTAGAGATATAAAAAAGATACAATAAAGTTATTACTCTACAAAATTTTTGCTTACTATTACATTACTAATATATAAGTTGCAATTAAGTTTCCACATTATACAAATAGGTTATATTATGAAAATTAGATTAATTAGAACTTTATATTATTACTGTTCAACTTAAATAAATTATAAAAATGCCTATTTGTATTATTTAGTTTCATTATTGCAACTTATATACAAATTTTAATCACAGTAAATATATAGAACATTATAACACATATGTAATAATTTGTTTGTAAATTTTAAGAGATGAGTTGTATACATTAGCTAAATTAAGTTTGTGCATTATACAAATAGCTATATTATAAAAATTCAATTATTTATATATGAGATATCAAACATAATATTCCTTGGGAAATATTACCATGAAAACAACTTTATACTCTTTTATATATTATATAAATTTACTGAAATTCGTTGCCATCTGTGGAGTAACACTATAAAATCTAAATATATTGAATTGAGGTGAGATGATGAAGATTGAAAGATTGTTAGGAATATTGTTTTATATAATAAATAGAGATAATGTTACTGCAAATAACTTAGCTGAACATTTTAATGTTTCTCGTAGAACGATTATTCGTGACATAGACACATTAACATTAGCAGGAATTCCGATTTATTCTGAAATTGGTTCTAAAGGTGGTTATTCAATTAATCGAGATTATAAATTAAATGAAAAAATAATTGATAATGCCAATTCTGAATATATTCTACTTGCTCTACAAAGTTTGAAAAGTGTTTATGGCGAAAAAAAAGTGAATGAAACCTATGAAAAGGTAAGGCATATATACTCTGATAAAAATAATAACCATGCACTAAATATTGATTTTTCTATAGTAAACGAAAACAGAGGGATAGTTTCCTATGTTTCTATGTTAAAAGAAGCTATTCAAGATAATAAAACAGTCTTATTTCACTATACTAACCTCAATAGTGATACTCGAATAGTTAAATGCAATATCATACACGTCTTCTATAAATGGTACTCTTGGTATGCTTTTGGATATGATTTAGATAAAAATGATTTCCGTATGTTTAAGTTAGTCAGAATGAGCGATTTAGAAATAAGTAGGGAGTATTTTATTAATGATTATGATGTAGCAAAATTGCTTGATGAGTATGAAGAAAAAAGAGATAAACACAATATAAGTGTCACTATTGAATATTCCAAAGAAATTGAAACTCTAATTAATGAATATTTTTTTGGTGATGTCATCAATGTATCGGGAACATCTATAGTTAAAAAGGTTGTTATAAAAGAAAACGACTTTATTATGTTTTCTATAATTTTAGGTTTTGGAGAAAAAATAAAAGTTCTTTCGCCCTTATCCTATCAGCAAAGAATTAAGGAACATTTGAAAAATACTTTAATAAAAAATTATGAAAACAGTGACATATAGGTGTCACTGTTTTTATAATATAATGTTTTTAGATTAATTTAAGGAGAAACAAAATGAAGAAAATTATATATCTTTACATTTTAGAATCTATGGCTGAATGGGAAGTAGGTTATATCCTACAAGCTATTAGTATGGAATCCATGCTAAAAAAACAGAATAGAGAGTTTGTAATCAAAACCGTTAGCAGTAGTAAGAATCCAGTACAAACAATTGGTGGACTAACTATCACTCCAGACTGTTTATTAGAAGAAATAGACGAAAATAATATTGTTGCCTTGCTTTTGCCTGGTGCAGAAACATGGAACAGTGAGGAAAATAATCAAATTTTACAAAAAGCCTTATCATATTTAGATAAGGGGATTCTTGTAGGGGCAATATGTGGTGCGACACTCACTTTGGCTGACTTAAAGGTTTTAGATAAGTTCAAGCACACAAGCAATTCTTTAGATTACCTAACATTATTCTCAAAACAATATAATGGCAAAGAGCTATATGTTGATTCACCATCTTTTGTTGACAGTAATTTAATAACAGCAAGTTCAGCAGGAGGTTTGTTATGGGCAAAACACATTATACAATATTTGAATGTTTTCCCTTGTGAGATTATTGAATCATGGTACAAGTATTATTCTACTGGTGACCCTAAATATTACACAGAGCTTATATCACAGAGTATTTAACCTAATTCACATTATAACAATAAGCCAATAAATAAAAAAACTATCAATTTATTGGCTATTTTATAATGAGAATTGCAGTATATTTCACAAAATAGTGGTTTGAAACCTTTAATACTATCAAGACTATATGGTGATGGTATAATATATAGATTGTAATAATGAAACTACATAATACAAATAGGCATTTTTATAATCTATTTAAATTGAACTTCATATTATTCCTGTCAATACCATTTGCAGAAATCTTAGATTTACTTAGGTTCTATGAAAGTAAAAAGCGTTAAGAAAGACAACTTGTTCGAGTGAAACGAGTTGTTGGCTTTTAGCTTTTTACTTGAATAGAGACTTAGTAAATCAAGGTTTCGAAACGGTTGAACAGGAATAATATGAAGTTCTAATTAATCTAATCTTATATTTAAGCCTATTTGTATAATGTAGAAACTTAATTACAACTTATATATTATAATTATTTTTTATTATCAAACCATGCTTTATTTAAAATATTAATTCCTTCAATTATATCTTTTTCACTTAATGCACTAAAGCCTAGAAGAATTCTGTTTTGTGGACAATTTTCTTTTTCAATCCAATATGGCATGGTTGAATAAATATTTACTTTATACTCTTCCGCTTTTTCAATTAACCAACTTTGATTTTCACCATTTACAAACTCTAATATGATGTGTAACCCTGCGTTATTGCCATGTATTATTACCTTTTCACCCATCACATCATTAATAGTTTTAATTAAAACATCATGTTTGTTTTTGTTTGCTAGACACATCTTTCTAATATGTCTTTCTAAATGACCATTAGTAATATATAAACTCACAATTTTTTGTTCAAGCCACGGAAGGGTAGAATGATATCCAGAGAATATCTCATTATATCTTACAATCAGAGATTTCGGTAACACCATATAACTCATACGCAATCCAGGAGATAATGCTTTTGAAAAAGTTCCTAAGTAAATTACTCTACCATTGTTATCAATGGACTGTAGTGATGGAATTGGTCTAGAATTATAACGAAACTCACTATCATAGTCATCTTCAATAATAAAAGAATTATTTTCAGTTGCCCAATTAAGTAGCTGAATCCTATTCTGAATTGGCATAACCGCACCTGTAGGAAATTGGTGTGATGGTGTAATATATACAATTTTTGAATTAGCAATTGCCAATTTTTTTAAACTTATTCCTTCAGTTCCAACTGATACAGGAACAATTTTAAAACCATTATTTTCAAATACTATTTTTGAACCATCATACCCAGGCTCCTCCATGGCTAATGTACCATCAACAGGAGGAATTATCTTACATATTAAATCAAGTGCATACTGGATACCACTACATAATACAATTTGATCTGGAGTACAACATACACCTCTTGACTGCTTTAAATATTTCATAATTTCAATTCGTAATTCTAAGTCTCCCTGCTTATGGTTATAACTGTTAATATATTGGATATCATCTGACCTCAAAGCCTCTGCGGTTAAACGTCGCCATAAAGAATAAGGAAAACTTTCATAATCAAGATCGCCATATTGAAAATTATATTGATAAGTTTTTTCTGTTCTATCTGTAAACTCAGGTATAGATGCCCCAATATGACTATACTTTTTTTTAACTTTTTTATCACTTATAGCCTGTAACTCAACAAGTAAGTTATCATTAATATTCTGTATGATATATCCAGAACCTGGTTTATTAATAACATAGCCTTCAACCCAAAGTTGGGAATAAGCTCTCTCCACTGTATTTCTAGCTACACACAACATTTTTGCCAATGCCCTTGTAGAAATTAATTTGTCACCAGCTTTACGGCTTCCTGTGGTTATCTCATCTTTTACTTGCTGATATATTTGTTCATATATCGGTATTTTTGATGAGTTATCTATATAGATCATAATGCCCTCCCAAAATCTAACTGTATCCTATTCTTATTATAAAAGTGGCTCTTTTGATAGAACCACATTGAAAGTATAATGATATCATAAAAAATAAATCTAGTAAATTCTAGAATATTATGAGGTGGAATATTATGCAATATAGAATGAAAAAACATCAATTAACTACAGAACAGATTAATGAACTATTTGATAGATCCCATGTTGGTAGATTTGTAACTCAAAACACTGATGGATTCCCCTATGCAGTTGCAATGCATTTTGTATATTATAAAGAAAAAATATACATGCATGGTCTGCCTAAGGGACAAAAAATTGACAACATAATTCAAAACCCCAAGGTTTGCTTTGAAATTGATGAAATACTTGGTTTTATAACAGATGGTGTTGATAATCCTTGCGATACAAACACTGAATATAATAGTATTGTGGCATTAGGCTATGCTAAATTGATATACGACTTAGAACTTAAAAGAGAAATACTAAATAAAATAGTAGACAAGTATACACCAAATTTTTCTGGTCATTTACTACCAGAAAATATGGTGAAAGGTACTGCTGTTATAGAAATGAGCATTACAGAATGTACAGGTAAATACTACAAATAGCTAATAAAGATTTCAATGAAAAAGGCTAGTAGAAACTTTTCAGAATCTGCTAGCCTACATAATTTCTAACCTGCAATTACTGATTCATCTTCCATTTCATTGTTCTCAAAAGAACCTTCTGCTTTTATTTGACCATTCTTATAATAGTAGGTGAGTTTATTTTTACAATATGTATAAACCTCTTGTCCGTTTGCGTAAATCTTTTTATCTAACATATTTTATCTTTAATGAGAGATTTTACATTTTAACCGGGATTATAATCCATAAGTTATGTATAATAAAAATATAAATTATTGAACAATAGTAATTTAAGACGTAACTGTATAATATCATGAAGGAGTGAATTATAATGAAAGACTTTATGAATAATGAGTGGAGATCTGAATGTATCGCTTGTGAAATAGGCAAAGGTAATATTATACCTCCAGGTGGAATTATAAAGGAAACAGAGAATTTTTTTATACAGCAAGATTTAGAAACTCCACTAAAAGGCTTTCTCGTCATAGTATCAAAAAAACATCTAAAATCAATTGCTCAATTAACTTTAGATGAAGCAACAGAACTTACTAACCTAATATATAAATCTAGATTAGCTTTAAATGAGATTAATGATATCAATGAAGTGGTTATTATTCAAGAAGAACGTTCAAACCACTTTCATGTATGGCTTTTTCCAAGATATAATTGGATGAATGAGTTATTTGAAAATTCATTAACTGATATTAGAAAAATTATGCAATATGTAAAACTAAATATGAAAAATGAAGAAAATATCAAAGAAGTTTTATCAACAGCTGATTTTCTTAGAAAATTAATACAATCTTAAAGTTCCAATTAGTATGTAAATTCTAAGATATCATTTAAGTGTTTTAAATGCGTGCAATGATACTGCATATATACTGCTCAAAACCTTCTGTCATCTCTTTAGCTATATACTTTGCTATTCCCTTAATTGTGGGTATTGTTTATTTTCAAAAGATGGATGTGCATAGTGGATCATAGTTTTATGATAGTCTATCTATATTTTATCTGCCTCTTTTGAGGCAGTTTTTTTTGCGCCTTGTGGAGGTTATGGAGATATGAACTGAACCTAATTGAAATTGTAACACTTCTAGAAATACAATGTATACATACAAATAGATTATTATATTAACACAAATAGAATAAGTATTATATACTATAAATAATGAGGGCCTATGTCTAAATTTAAGTTACGTTACTTTCAAAACAAATTAGGTATAAAAGTGCTTTGTAAAAATTTTGTTTTAAGATTATAAAAGAGAATGAAAAAATTTTGGGGGTAGTTTCAGCATGGAAAATTTTTTTAACTTTTTATTACAACTTGATGGAGTTATAAAAGTACTGGAATGGGTTTTGTTTGTAATCATGATTCTTATAGGAGTTTTCTACATTATTGTGATATTTAAAAATGCTTCTCACTTACAGGAGGCACAGAAAGTAGCTGAAAAATTCATCCGAAAAGAGCTAAAAGGAACTGTTCTGGCAGGGGCTTTTGTTAATATTATAAAAATAGATAAAAAAACTGTGAACTTTTCATCTTATTTAGGAATTGGGGAGAATAAGCTGATTTTAGCTATTATGGATAATACCCTTACTTTTGCAGAAGATGGAACATATGAAGCATTACTTAGCGATGTGAACTGCCAGTTGAAAAAAAGCATTTTGGGAAATCATTATATTGTAATACTGAAAATAGGAGAATTGATGATGAAGTTGCGGGTACATAAGAAGTGGGCATGTACAAATTTAGAAAATCAAGAGGAGAATGCGTTAAACCTTTTGAGAGAGTTTAACAGAATATCAATAAAAAGTGGAAATTCACCCCTTGAAGTTAATTGGTAAAATGATGTTAAAAGATATTATATTCCCCACTATATTTTATAATTTATATAATAATGCATAGGATTCGCTTACTTTTTCAAATCCCAATTTTTTATACATTTCTTTTGCTGTATCTTCCTCATCGGCACTGAGATATATCACTTCAGCTTTCTTTAAAAGAGCTATGTCTATCACATATTTTAAGATAGTAGTACCTATTCCACGACGCTGATACTCTGGCGATACTGTAAAATCCTCTATTTTAGCCATTCCATTATATAAAAACAATTGGCAACTTCCAACTGGAATTTTATCATAATAACAAATATATGTATCCACCGGAATTTCTGACAAAGATGCCTGTCCTATGCGTCTGGCTCTACGCTCGCAAAAATCTTTTTCTAAAATCTCACCGTCCTGAATTAGATCTAATGATACCAAATCTGCAACCATAGAATAATCTGTAATTTTACGTATCTGATACCCATTTAAGGTATTCCATTTTGGAGATTCCATAGATACATATACATAGTTACCATAATGCTCAATTTCTAGTTTTTCATGATATCCTTCTAAACATTTTTTATCAGGCAGTTCATCTATAGTAACCCTGCAAAAATCTTTATTTTCTTGATAATTTAATTCTATTTCCTCTTTAATAATCTGTTGTAAAACATCTTTGGATAATGTTTCTTTAATATGTGTGGAATTGTGAAAATGCATATCGTTCATCTGACTGTCACGAAATCTAATAATATGTTCATTCTCATGACATTCAGAAAAGTAGCTGATATAAGCAATCTCGCTACGTTTTATCTTTTCTTGAATTTTTAAATACTGGTTCATAATATTTCCTCCTTTTAATTTTAAAGTTATTTTTATATCCCTTTTATAGGTAACAAAGGGATTGATGTATCAATTGTACCATTATTTTCTATAAAATGTTATGTTAATGTGTGATAGCTGGTATAGTTGTAAAGCTCTTTTTAAAGCATCGAAAGATGCTGGATACTCATATATAGGTGGCTTATGTACCAATAGAGTAATTTATCCTGAAAATCATAATAAATTAGGTGTAAAGATTAATAGAATATCTAACTCATTAACTAAAGAGTATACTAGCCTAGTCAAAGTTGGTAACTCTGAATATCATGTTTCAACTCTGTTTTTACCAAAAATTGTGATAAAATATATAGTAGGACTATTTTTGAAGAGATAGGATAGATTGAAACCCCATAGTGTAGGCTTCGCGGTTTCGTTCTATAATTTGTTTAAAATAATTATTTTTTAAACAACTGTAGTAAATGTCATGTCTAATGTAATTCTAAGATAAAAAACTATTGATTACAAATTTTTTAATTGGTTTCATTATTTACTAAATTAGTTTATGAGAGAAGGAGATTAATATGTGTACGAAAAGAACAGTATACTTTATTGAAGGATTACCTGGCACTGGAAAATCAACTATTTCTAAGTGGCTACATGAAAAAACTGGTGCAAAATGTATTTTAGAAAATGACTTAAATTATCCTAATGATTTATGCAATGTAGCAGGTATTCCATTAGATGTTTATAATAAAATTTGTTGTGATTTTCCAATTATAACCGATTTTATTGAGCAACATGGTATGTATATATATGTAAATATTGAAGAAGTAAGAAACTGTTTCCCAAATCAACATAAATTATTGAATATACTATCGGAATGGGATATTGGAGATGAATTTAATCCACATATGACACTTTCACATTATATTCCATGTAGTTTAGAGTTTTTTAATAATCGTTTTACTCAATTAGAACAAAATTATCATAGCATAATATTTGATAGTGTGTGGCTTCAGAACCCTATAAATGAACTTCTTTCAAGAAATGCAGATAGTGAAACTATAATAAGATATTGTTCTTCACTTGCAGGAATGTTAAAAAAGTTTAGCCTTTCCTGTATTTATTTAAAACGAGATAGTGCTGATGAAACAATTAAATTTGCATGTTATGCAAAAGGAGAAGGATGGACAGCTCGTGTTACTGAGTTGTTCTCTAAGACACCTTATGGAATTACTCATAAATTAGAAGGATTTAATGGATTAATCAAATATTTCTCAGAAAGAGCAAAAATTGAAGAAGAAATATTATCCCTTAGAATTATAAAGTGTTTACAATATACTGCTGATGAAAATAATTGGGATAAAGTAAAAGAGTTAATATGGGAAGATGTAAAAAATAATAGAGTTGTTCAAACCTATACGGGTATATAATAATGCGGAATATTCTTAAGAAGTGTCGTAAGGGTAGGATAATCCTAAGCAAATTCTATTTATTTCAACTAATGTGCGAGTAAGTTCGCATGTTACGTTATGGGGATGATTACAAGGTTATGTTATCATTATGTTATCAGAGTTAAGGGGGTTATTATATGACAACAGTTAAACTCAAAATAGCAGAGTTGAGAAAGAATAAAGGAATAGGGCAGCAAGATTTGGCAGACGTGTTAGGTGTATCATTCCAATCAGTTAGTAAATGGGAGACTGGAGTGACAATGCCTGATATTACTTTATTACCAGGCATTGCTGAATATTTCCATGTCTCCATAGATGAATTATTAGGTGTAAAACCGTTACGACAGCAGATTTATATACCGAAGGATACAGATAATCGAGATAATTGGAACGGAAAGACAGATAATCTATATAAAAACAGAAAATACTTTTGGAACGATGATTATTTAAAATTCCTTGTAGAAAATGTTTGGAATTTAAACTCACCAATAGATATTATTGAATTTAGATATGGAGAGGGTTACTTAGGAATGAAGTTGCTTGAACTTTTGCCAAAGGGAAGTACCTATACTGGAGTCGATAACGAATACTTTACCAATAAAGCAAAGTCTGTTTTTAGTAATACTGAGTTTGATGCTAAGTTTATAGTCTCAGACATATATTCTCTTGAAACAGATAAAAAATATGACATATCAATTTGTCAGGCTGGGTTAAGGCATATGAACAAACCTGTAGAAGTATTAAAAAGGATGGTGGATTCTGTTAAGAAAGATGGATTGGTTGTTTGTGTAGACGTAAATAGGGAATTTGAAAATGACGGACTATATATTGATGACATTAATTATGATTATCTTTGCACATCTTTCGATTTTCATAAGGTATGGAAGAAGGAATTGGAGTGCGAAGGGAGAGATTATGCAATTGGGATGAGATTGCCATTTTATATGCAGGAGTTAGGCTTGTATGATATAGATATTCGTATGAATGACAGAGTAATATATGTAAATCCAGATGTAGAGGATTACGAGGAGAAAGTGCAAGATTTTATTGATATTAATGGATGGGATAAATCTTTTAGTATCTCTAATCAAGAAAATGCCATTGAATTATTTATGAATCGAGGAATAGATAGAGCTATGGCAGAAGCCTACATAAAAATGCAATCTAAAATAGCAGAATACTTTAGAAATACTGACAGTAGGAAATCATTTTTAAAAGTATATGGACTATTAATTACATACGGAAGAAAATAAGCATAAATGATAAATAAAAAATGAAAATGTTAAGTTTAGTTGACAAAATTCCATTTTCACTTGATAGAATAGATTTTTAGTGTTTAGTATACTATAGTTACAAGTTAACTTGAAATAGAGGAAAGGCTGGTGATAATTATGTCATTAGGCGAAAAATTATTATATTTGCGTAAAAAGGCTGGTTTATCGCAGGAAGATGTTGCTGAAAAGTTAAGTGTATCTCGACAAACAGTAAGTAAATGGGAAACAGATCAAACGGTTCCAGAACTTATTAAAGCAAAATTACTAAGTCAACTTTACAATGTAAGTTATGACTATCTTATTAGTGGAAGCCATATTGGTGGTGATGTTACTAGTATTGAAATGATAGTTGATGAAATTGACTGGACAAGTGCATGGAGTAAAAAGTATCCCATTTTAGCATCATATCAAGGTATAAATGGAATAAATACCTATAGTGAGAAAATATCTGAGTTGTATGATACTTTTAAAAATGAGTTCGACTTTAACGATGCGGACACTGTTTTGGTTTTAAAAGATATTCTTTACCAAAAATATAAAATGGCAAAAAAGAAAACCAAGTAAAATGAGGATACCCACATCATTTTATTAGAGGCACAAAATTTTAGACGCTATCAAAGCAGAATAAATTAAAGATTATGTTTTATTAGAGGGGGATATAATGAACATATTTATAAATACTCAATTCAGTTGGTGGTTATTAATTACTGCAATTGTTGGGGACTTTGTTGTACCTTATATATTGGCTAATTTCTACAAAGGATATAATCATAAAACAATGGTTATGAGTGTATTAGGAAATCCGAATAGTCCTGTACGAATATATTATAATATTTGGCTTGTATTATTAGGTATACTTTTGATAATCAGTTCTGCTAACTTATATCAGCAATATTCTTCTTGTTCTAAGAATTTAAGTATAACCGTTTTTGTTTTTATTACTATCTTTGCTGTTGGTGCAGGGATTTTGTCAGGCATTTTTAGTGTTAATGAAAGTAAAGAAATAGAAAATATTGCTTCAAAAATTCATGGAATTGGTTCGGCTTTAGGATTTATGGCACTTTTATTTGTACCTTTACTTCTAAGTATTTTGTCATTTAAAATGAAGGATTGGACAACTGCTGTTATTTGTTTAGTGTCGTTTACTTTGGCGTTAATTTTCTTTGTATTATTTATTATGTCAGATAAATCAAATTTTCAATATACAATTATAGCAAACGAAGGTATTTGGCAACGTTTGACCTTATTGTTTATGTATATACCATTTGGTTATATAGCAATATTAAATATTGTAAATTATATGAAAAGTTAATATTATAATCTGTAATTTAACTTAAATGCGAATTAATGGAACTCTCTTCAAGGAGTTCCATTATTATATACTGTATTATCAACACTATTCATTAACATAGCCAAAAAAATTTATACTTTCATATGATTTAATATTTCACCTAATGATTCCTCAATTCCTTCTTCTTTAAGCTTCTTTTTGAAGATACTCCCCATCGCTGCATATGTATCAAAGAGTGTACCGTGAAAATCCCAAATAATATGATTTTACAATTCCATCCTATTTTATTAGTACAACCTTTTAAATCACCATAAATACATACAACATTATAGTAGATATTTAAAGTTTATACTTGATTTTATCAAGTATAAAAAATATTGCAGATATTGACAAGGAATAAACAGAAGAATATACTATATATATCTAATTAGATATATATGAAATTAGTTTAGGAGGGGATTTTTATGTCGGCTATTTTAGAAGTAAAGAATTTAAAGAGAACCTATGTTGGCACATTGAGTATGACCAAGAAAAAGAAGATTGAGGCACTAAAGGGGATTTCATTTTCTGTTAATGAAGGAGAAATATTAGGATTATTAGGCCCCAATGGAGCAGGAAAGACAACCACCATCAAGATACTAACAACATTGCTAGCACCTACATCAGGAGAAGCTAAGATTTTTGGATACAATTGCTTTGGAGAAGAAAAGCACATAAGAAGTAATATTAATTTCATCTTTGGTGGAGAGAGAGGTTTATACTGGAGGCTTTCTGCTTATGAAAATCTTCAGTATTTCGGGGATATTTATAAGATTCCAACCTCTGTATTAAAGGATAGAATAAAATACTTAATTAAATTAGTTGAATTAGATGGTCGTGAGCATGAAAAGGTCGAAGGATATTCAAAGGGAATGAAGCAAAGACTTCAAATAGCTAGAGGACTTATAAATGATCCTAAGATACTGTTTTTAGATGAGCCTACCATTGGACTTGATCCTGTTGGAGCTAAGAATTTAAGAAACATCATCTTAAAGCTAAAGGCAGAAGGGAAGACAATTTTATTAACCACTCACTATATGTATGAAGCAGATGAACTCTGTGATAGAATTGCCATAATTAATAATGGGGAAATTGTGGATATAGATACCTCTTATAATTTAAAGAGGAAGTATTTAGAAGATACTAATGGTTCTCTTGAGGATGTTTATATAAAGCTAATAGGGGGTGGGGAAAATGAACAATGTAAGAGTAATATACTCAACCTTTAAGCTTCATATATCACAATCCTTTTCAAGAGCTACCTTTAGATTTTGCATACTAGTACAACCTCTAATCTATACTTTTATTTTATATATGATGTATAAAAACTCTGAGGTAGAAAACTATACTAATTATGTAATCTTAGGAAGTGGTTTATGCAGTCTATGGAGTTCTATTTGTTTTTCTTCAGCAGGAGATATTGAAAGAGAGAGATTCATGGGAACTTTAGAGAATTTATTTTGCAGTCCAACTAAATTTACTTATATTATATTTGGAAAAGTTCTAGCCAATACCTTTTTAGGGTTAACTGGATTATTACTAAGCATTACTTTCACTAAGATATTCTTCAATGGCTCACTATATGTAGATAATATACCTCTATTTATAGGGTGTTTTATATTGTTAATAATTTCCTTTATATCAGTAGCTTTTTTAATTGCTCCTATATTTACCCTATCTAAAAATGCTAGAGCCTTAATGAATTGTTTAGAATATCCAGTGTTCATATTATGCGGTTTTATATTTCCAGTAGAACTGCTGCCAGGTTTTGTTAAACCAGTTAGCTATATGCTGTCACCAACTTTAGCCATAGAAATTTTAAGAGAAAGCTCATTAGGTATAGAGAATATGGAGCTATTCTATAAAAAGGTTTTTATGCTAATAGGGATTTGTTTGGTATATGGAGTAATAAGTAAATTATTATTTGTGAAAATAGATAAAGAAACAAGAATAACAGGTTCATTGGGGGTGAGTTAAGTGGAAGCTATAAAAAGAATGTATAGAAGTGGTTTATATTCATTTAAAGGCATGTATGGATTTTTAAGACCAAGTATTTATATTTTAGTAAAGGTTATAAATCCAATATTTGAGGTGGTATTTTTTTCACTGGTAGCAAAACATGCCTATGGTGGACAGGATATAACTCCATATATTTTAGGAAATGCTTTTGTATTATGTTCAACTAATGCGTTTTTTGGAGTAGGGACTATTCAAATAATAGAAAGAGAATATGGTACCTTAAAAAACATAATTGCATCACCGTGCAATAAATTTAGTAGTTTTGTAAGCAAATCATTATTTCACATAGTTGATGGGGGAATAACTGTTATTATTGGACTTATTGCAGGTATGTTGATTTTCAATCTTAGAATACCTGTAAACATATTACCACAATTTATAATTATATTAATTGCTGCTATGTTTAGTGCTTGTGCTATGGGCTTATTAATGGGTAGTATTGGATTAATAACTAGGGATATAAACCTATTATTGAATGTTGCCTCCATGACTCTAATGGCATTAAGTGGAGTAAACTTTCCTATAGATAGGCTTCCCACAGTACTACAATATATAAGTAAAATTCTACCACTTACTAATGCGCTCCAGGCATCCAAGGAGCTTATATATAACGGTTATGCTGCCATGGATACGGCTATTATTCTGATATTTAAGGAATTTTCAATAGGAATTATGTATTGTGTAGTTGCTTATTTAGTATTAAAATCAATGGAAACAATGGCAAAACGAAAGGCTACTATTGAAATTTATTAATAGCTACAAACTGATACGATAGCCAAGCAGCATGCAAAGTACTTTCTACTAAGTTTTATTATAATTCTTTTGTAAAGTGTTGACCCTAACACCACGTCATAGTGTAATATAAAAATAGAGCTTGGAGATATTACAAAAATTTCTAGCCGGCAGATTATTAAATAATATTGGCAGCTCTAAAATCAAACTTTGAGGTGTAGCAATGAGAACAGTAAAACAAGTTTCGGATTTGACAGGAATAAGTGTGCGCTCACTACATTATTACGATGAAATAGGATTATTAAAACCAAGTGAAATCACAGAAGCAGGTTACAGACTTTATGATGATGAAGCCCTTAAAACCTTGCAGCAGATTTTATTTTTTAAGGAACTTGATATACCTTTAAAAGAAGTTAAAGAGATAATGTTGAGTCCATACTTTGATAAGATGCAAGCACTAAAAGATCAAAAAAAGTTGCTTATGTTAAAACGTAAAAGACTGAATGGCTTAATAGAGCTTATAAATAAAACCTTAAAAGGAGAAAGTACGATGAATTTTAAAGAATTCGATATGAATGAATATTATAATGTATTGGAGGAATTTAAAACAGAACACAAGGATAAGGTAATTAGAATTTATGGTAGTGTAGATAAATATAATGAATTTATTGAAAAATGTAAATCTAAGGAAGATGAAATTGCTAAAATGGCTATAAAGCAATATGGAAGTATTGAGAAATATGCTGAAGCTGTAAAGAAAAATCTTAATAGTAATACGTTAATTTTAGCAGAACAATATGATAAGTTTAAAAAAGATTGTTTGGAAGATAAGCATCCTAAATTAAAAGAACTATATAAAAAGCTCGTAGCTGACTTAAGTAAAGATCCTTATTCAAAGGAGATTCAACAAATTGCTGAGGAAATAACAAATACAGTAAAAAAAGATTATGAAATTTTCAAAATGGAAAATGGAGATGATCATTGGTACTATATGGTGAAAATTTATTTGGTATACCCTGAATGGATAGAATTAGTAGATAAGAAATATGGTAATGGTGCATCTAAATTTATCGGAGAAGCTCTAAAAAATTATTTGGGAAATAAGCAGCCTAAATTAGAAGAATTATATGAAAAGCTTGTAGCAGACTTAAGTAAAGATCCAACTTCAAAGGAGATTCAACAAATCGTTGAAGAAATATCAGATGCAACTAAAAAAAGTCAAGAATTTTACAAAGTGGATGAGGGAGAGAATCATTGGGGTTATACGGCAGAGCTTTATTTATTGAATCCTATATGGATAAAAGTAACTGATAAGAAATATGGCAGTGGTGCATCTAAATTTATCGGAGAAGCTTTAAAATTTTATTCTGAAAATATTAAGTCGTGAATTAAAAACTATGAATGATTTGACATAGAGAACAAAAGTTATAAGTATTAACTTAGATATTCAAAAAAGGAACTGTAATTAAATAATTAGAAGTTAAAAATCGCGTAATTCAGGAAAGTGAATTATGCGATTTTTCTCAATACTACTAACGAAAGCATTGAGCTTCACTTTCATGAGAAAGTACAGAAATATTTTATAAATAATAAAGAAGGAAAATCCTCTGATGGGGGTTCTCCTTCTTTTTTAGTTTTTACTATTAGAATATATATCTTGGTAAAATAAAGTTAATATGGATATTAATAGATATGAATCGGTTAAAATATGCTATAATTATGAATATTATGCAAATAAGTTAGGTATTTTGTTGTTATGCCTCTATAACATAAGATGAGATAAGGATTTTTACTATGATGGGAAGTATTGAAACATGGAAAAGAGCTATTACATAAAGTTCATATCTGAGGATGTGGAAAATTATCTTCGGGTGCTTGAGAAAGCGAGTAATGGACAAGCAGCATCTTTAGAATTTGTAGCAACACTTAAAGATTATCAAAGAAAGGGCATTGGTTCCGCGTTGTGTGCAAAAATATTAAATGATCTGAGAAACCTTAGGGTAATAACTGTTACATTATGTGTAAGTGATGAAGCAAAATCGCTATATAAAAAATTTGGTTTTAAAAAGTATTTTAATACAACAGTATTAATTTACGGAAATTAAGGAGATGAATATAATGGGAGAAAAAACAATTAAGTATCAAGATGAAATTATCATGAGGACGTTTGAAAACGAGGTTTCCGGTAGACTTGGAGAAGAAGCTTGGAATGAACTAACAAAAGATATAGGTGTGCCTGATATTAATAGTGAAGCTAAATGTGGTTGTCGCACCATGTATGATTTTATGAATCGCTTTGACAGCATGACAGATAAGCAGACAGCTAAAACTATTTTATCAAATGTACGACATGGATTAAAGCCATCGCAATGTGCATGGGCAAGAGAAAAGTTCTTAAAGTGCAATGATTTAGATGCTTTCAACAAATTAAATATTGAAGAACAAATTGCTGATTTTACAAAACTCAATGATAATGGTGAATTGTTTTACGGTCAGCTGATTACAGATGAGGTTTTAGATTTTATCAAACAAAATCCAGCAATGATAGCAGGAGTAAGAGAGGGCAATAAAATGTATCTCATGGCTTTCCCAGCAAACATGGATGCTTTTCTAAAAGAAACTGATGAACGAATGAAGCGTTATCATGCATGTCATTGTCCATTTGCAAAGGAATCTATATTAACCGACAAACATGTATCTTCTACCTTATGTTATTGTAGTTTTGGTCACGTGAAAAACTTTTGGGAAGCTGCTTTTGACAGAGAACTTGACGGAGATGTTATTTCATCAGCTTTAAATGGAGATATGCTGTGTAAGTATGTGGTTTATTTACCTGACGACATTATGGAGATGTACGTAAAATAGAGCTTATGGTAAGAGTATTTTTTAGAAGTTAATTAAATGATGAATTATATGCTTCTTGTAAGGGATTAAAGGCTATTACTAATCAACTAAACAATGAAGGAGCCTAAAAGACCTAGAAAACAGGAAGAATAGAGTCCTTGAATTATACGAAGATGGGCCAATAGGTAAGCTAACAATAACTGTAGGTTATTATTGGTTTAATATTTATAAATATTCAGTTAGGAGGATAACAAAATGAAATATTTTATTGTTGAAGGAATTATACAGGATGCGGAGAAGATGAATGAAGAAATTATGAAAGAGCATATGTCATATACTCAAAAAGCCATGGATGAAGGAATGATATTAATGTCTGGACTAAAAATAGATATGAGCGGAGGGATATTTATTATTAAGTCAGAGTCTATAGAAAAAATAGAAACTTATTTATCAAATGAACCTTTTAAAACTCATGGAATACAAGATTATAGATTAATAGAGTTTAATTCCCATTATTTTAATCAATCACTAGGCGAATGGTTTAATAAATAGCTATCTTTCAAAATCCAATTTATTTAAAAGATACGATCCATTTAAAGAAGAAATGATAATTAAATTTATGGAGAGTGTATATAATTTTACACTCTCTTTTTGTTTAAGAAAAGTCTGTTATATGTTCACATAGACTGTGAATGTGGAGACGGTTGTACATCTTTCCCACAAAAATGACGACACATATAGCGGAAGGTAATTATATAACACATCACCATTCAACGTTTGCGCATATCTCTAAAAATGCATCTATCGAAGGAGAAATCCATTTATCTCTATGATGTACTACTTGAACTAACAATTTCAATTCTTTTCCAGCCCAGGGAAGAACAGATAATTGTTTAGAGGCTACTTCTGCATCTATGGAATATAAAGGTATAATCGCTATCCCAAAACCTAATATAGCGAATTGCTTAAGGTCGGAAATACTTGCTGTTTCCAACATAATTTTAAATGGTTCATGCACTTCTTCCATAACGGCTTTGAAAATATTTTTCCAACAACTGCTGTGAGATACTAAAAGTAGTGGATAATTTGAAACATCTTGAGGAAGTACATTTTCCATGCAATTTAAAGGATGAGTAGGCGAGACTAAAAGTCCTAGCTCTGCCTCTTGCTGTACTTTTACTGTTAGCTCAGGGACATGCCAAGGCATGTCTAATAGTACTGCTACATCAATTTCATTTTCTTTAATCCATAGCTCTAGTTCGTCAGTGGAGCCGATTTTTATATGAAATTCAACATCTGGGTACCGTTTGCGATATTCTGCTAATAGTTTGGGTAGCTTGACAGAACAGACGGATTCATTAGCACCAATCGTCAAAACCCCGTGTGGAGATTTTAGCAAAGATAGCGAACCTTTTGCCTTTTCCCATGAAAAAAGAAGCATTCTTGCATCTTTCAGAAATTGTTCACCTTCTGGTGTAAGGCAGACTTTTTTACCTAATCTATCAAATAACTTTATTCCCAGTTCTTTCTCCAAAAGTTGAATTTGAGATGTAACAGATGATTGAGCATACCCAAGCTGCGCTGCGGCTTTTGTAAAGTTGTGTAGTGTAGCTACCGTTACAAATGATGTAATTAATCGTATATCCATAGGACTAACCCCTCTTATCTAATTTATTGATTATAATAATAGAAACAATCAATTTCACTGATTGAAAATGACATGGTATTATAATAGCATATATCAAAAGCTAAATACAACGCTTAATTTAGATAGTGATATTTAAGAAAATCAAAGATAGGAGGTATTAGCGTGCGAGAAATATTTAATCGCAGGAGTATTAGAAAATTCAAGAGTTTAACAGTAGAGAAAGAAAAAGTAGACAAATTGTTGAGAGCGGCGATGCAGGCTCCCTCTGCATTAAATCAGCAGCCGTGGGAATTCATCGTAATTGAAGATAGAGAATCGTTACAAAAACTATCTAAATCTATGCCAGATGCAAAACCGATTGATAGTTCAGCGTTAACTATAATTTTGGTAGCCAATAGTAATTATTTTAGATTTGAGCCAGATTGGAAATCGGATATGAGTGCAGCAGCGCAAAACATTTTATTAGAAGCTGTATATTTGGAGCTTGGAGCAGTGTGGATGAGTGTTTCTTCTGTGGATTCTGCTATAAATTATATAAGGGAAATGTATGGATTTCCATCAAACATTACCCCATTTGCATTAATTGCGATTGGTTATCCAGACAAACAAGAAAATCGATTTATAGACAGGTTTAAAACTGAAAGAGTCCACTATGATAAATGGTAGCATTATGGTGAAAAATCAACTTTCAAATAAACGAAAATGGGAAAGGAGAAATTAAGAATGGCTAAAAATATAGTTATAATTAATGGTAGCCCAAGAAAAGATGGCAACACAGAAATTTTAGTGGATGCATTCATTGAAGGTGCCGAAAGTAGTGGAAATATAGTTACAAAGTTTAATGTTGGCAGAATGAAAATCAATGGATGTATGGATTGCAAATATTGTTTTACTCATCTTGGGGAGTGTGTACAAAAAGATGATATGGGAGAGTTATATTCTGCATTGTATCATACTGATATGTTAGTATTGGCAAGTCCTGTTTACTGGCATGGCATGACAGCGCAATTAAAATCAGCACTTGACAGAATGTATGTTAGCACTGCAAAAGCTATGCCCATAACGGATGCAGCGCTAATTGCAGTCTATGGTGATACTGATACCGCTGCGGTTGAACCCACTATCAGTCATTACAATGCAACGATAAAATACATGGGATGGAAGGATAGAGGAATAGTCACTCAGTCGGGAGTTATGAAAAAAGGAGAAATTAAAGGAAAGTCAAGTTTAGTGGAAGCTAGAAATTTGGGGAAAAGCATTCAATAAAAATGTTGATATCGGCCGATAGATAAATTTTGTTAACAGAACTGCCAGACTGTAAAAAAGTATGGTAGGTAATTAAATGCGCGCTTTTAAAGGCCTTCCAATGGCAGTTATGCGATTGGAGGGCCTTTTATGTGCAAAAATTCTTTTTATACTTCATTAGCACATTCTTATGAACAGCTTTTTAGTAGCCACAACATGATGATGATTTTATCATGTGTAATAAAGGGAATATGCTGATACGTAGAGTTTTATCGGTAAAATTGCTATAATAAATTTATGTTAAAAATAACCTAGAATCTAGAGAAAAGTGATTAAAAGTTATAAGGGCGGGATTATATATAACCCTTATAGGGTTTAGGAGTTGTAAAGGATGAAGACTAAAATTCTAATTATAGAAGATGATACCGAAATAGCTAATATGATATCAGATTATCTTTGCAAAAATAATTATGATACTTATATAGCCCAAAATGGACTTACAGGCCTTAAACTTGCAAAAGAAATAATGCCTGAGCTTATTGTCCTTGATATTATGTTACCCTACAAAAGTGGTGATGAAGTATTAAGAGAAATTAGAGTCCTTTCTGATGTGCCTATAATTGTTGTGTCTGCAAAAGAAAGTGTACAGATGAAGGTAGATGTATTAAAAGCAGGGGCAGATGATTATGTAGTGAAGCCATTTGATTTATCTGAGCTTTTAGCACGAATTGAAAGAAATTTAAAAAGATATGGCAAACTTATTAATGAGCAATTGCTTTATAGCTATAAAAATATAACTCTTAATTATGATTTAAAGGAAGTATGGATTGATGGCAGTAGTATTAAGCTTACATCAAAGGAGTTTGAAATTTTATATTTATTTATTAAATATCCAAGCAAAGTCTTTTCTAAGAAGAATCTTTATGAAGCTGTTTGGGGAGAAGTTTATGCCTATGATAATGACACTATTAATACTCATGTAAGTAATATTAGAAAAAAGACTAATAGTGATTTGATTGAAACAGTTTGGGGAATGGGATATAAACTAAAATAATTATTTTAGAATTTCTTTAGAATTTACTTTAGATATTTTTATAAAGTAGACATTACTATAGAAGGCAAGGGAGATGATAAAGATGTCAGATACTGTTTGCCAATCAATAAATTTATCAAAAAAGTATAAAGGCAATATAGCACTTGAAAATGTAAATATTAATATTAAAAAAGGTGAAATTTATGGTCTTATTGGAGAAAATGGAGCTGGTAAGACTACCTTAATAAAAATAATTGCACAGTTGATAAAGCCCACTGAGGGAGAGGTTAAGCTATTTGGAGTAAGCAATGAGAAGCAATTATGCGAAGTGCAAAACAAAATTGGATATACCATTGAAAATCCTGCACTATATATGGATATGACTGCAAAACAAAACCTTGAAGTAGTACGTATGCAAAAAGGGATACCAGGGACCAGTGATATTGATAGAGTATTGCAGCTTGTGAATTTAAATAATGCAGGGAAAAAGAAGGTTAGGGAATTTTCATTAGGGATGAAGCAAAGATTGGCACTTGCTATGGCTTTATTGAATGAGCCTGAACTTTTAGTTTTAGATGAGCCTTTAAATGGTCTTGATCCAACTGGGATTTTAGAGTTAAGACATCTTTTAAAGAAATTGAATACTGAAAAAGGTATTACAATAGTAATTTCAAGTCATATTCTAAGTGAGCTTCATAAGCTGGCTACATATTATGGAATTATGCATAAGGGAAAAATTATAGAAGAGATATCTTCAAATGAACTAGATGATAGATGTAAGAAACATATCTTTTTAAATGTTTCTGAAACAAAAGGGGCAGCCATTATCTTAGAGAAAGAACTCGGAATTAATAATTATACTGTTTTTAATGAAAATATTATTAAGGTATATGGCCACTTTAATCAGTGTGCTCAAATAAATAAGGTATTGATGCTAAATAACATTTTAGTTGAGGAAATCACCATAAAAGGTGACAGCTTAGAGTCATACTTCACAAAAGCAATAGGAGGTGACTTCTATGTATAATCTTTTAAAAGCAGAGATATACAAGCTTAAGCATAGTAAAGAATTGTTAATTTGTGCAATAGGATTAATAATTCTAGGGGGAATAGGAGTGTATTTTGGAAACCAATGTGGAAGATCTTCTTTTGCAAGTCAAGGACGTGAAATGTTTGCACTTATGGCATGTACTTTGTTTGCAATTACTAACGTAGGAAAAGATTTATCATTCAAAACAATAAATCATGCTTTAACATCTGGTAATACAAGAAGAATGGTTTTAATGAGTAAATACATTTCTTATATAATAGCTTGCATTATTATTTTATTGATAAACTATATGGTTATGGGGGGCTTAAATACTATCTTTTATGGATGGGGAGAAGTCTTTAATAGTAGAGAAGGCTATTTTATAATTGTTTATATAGTAACTGGAATGTTTTTTGATTTATGCCTTGTATCTATTCCATTTTTCATATGTATGGTTGTAGAAACATCAAGCTTAGCTCTTACTTTATCTGCAGGAGTCATGGGACTTATACTCGTATTATCTCAATTACCATGGGAGGCAGTATCATATACTGTTGCAAGTAAAGATAGTTCTCTAGGAGTGGTGCCATTTATTTTTACAGTTGGTTTTATGGCAGGAACAATTCTGTTATATTTACTTTGTAGCTTTTATTTTAATAAAAAAGATATACATTAATTTTAGGAAAGGACGGATTGGGATATGGTAGAAGAATTGTTAATTGTAATTATTATGTATATGGCAATCCGTTTTATATTACTAAAAAAGCAGCTGAGGAAAATTGAGAATAGTCTTCGAAATAAAGAAAGAATTAATATTACATTAAGGGATAAGGATACGGAAAACTTAGCTGAGGCTATAAATAATATATTGCAAGATGAAAAGCAATTAGAAATAACCATTCGAAATAGGGAGTATAGGTTAAAACAGTCTATTTCTGATATATCCCACGACTTAAGGACACCCCTTGCTGCGATTCGAGGGTATCTTACTCTTTTAGAGGATTGTAATGAAGAAGAGAAAATAGAGTATATTAATATTCTCAAAAAGAAATCTGAAGAGTTAAATAAGCTGATAAACAATTATTATGAGCTTTCTATTTGGGATAATATGAGCTATGAAATAGAGATAAAAGCAATAGATATTGTTGAAATAGTTACTGATGCAGTTATCTCTAATTATGCTTTTATAAAAGAGAAAGAAATTGATTTCCATAACAGAGTTCCAGATAAGAAAATAGAAATTCAAGGAGAAGAAATTACCTGTGGAAGAATAGTTCAGAATCTAATATCCAATGCAATAAAATATTCAACAGGCTATATAGTAATTGAGATTAATCAATTTGAAAAAGATATTATCTTTACAATTAGAAATAGTGTTTCAGACTTAAAGGAAGCAGATTTGAAGTATTTGTTTGATAGGTTTTATACTGCTGATAAATCTCGTAACCGTAGCGGAACTGGATTAGGGTTATTTATTGTAAAAATACTTCTTGAAAAGATTGGTGGAGGTGTTAAGGACGTAAGTTTGAAAGATGATATTTTAAGTATTTCCATTCTATTTAAGGTTTTTTCAAAATGAGCATGACTTCAAGGTGCTAAATTCCAGTTTATTATCATACAACGAAAACCTCAATTGAAACTGTTACGGAGAAGCATACCATAAGTGATGCTCTAAATCTTTGATTTAGTTAGCAGAACTTACTCAGTGAGCGAATGTGAATCGAGTTTCCTAAATAAATAAGGTTAATATCACTAACCATTGATGTTACTTGGTTAGTGATATTTTTACAAGAAAAAAACTGTATGATAGGCAATAACTATTTACAAAATATACAAAATACATTATATAATTATAAGCGAAAAAATAAGTAAAATTAATTTTAGTAGGAATTTCAATTGGTGCGATATTAGTTCAAGATTTTGCTAATAAGAATCCAAGTAAAGTTGCATCTCTTTGTTGCATTGGTGGATATGATATAAATAATTTTGATAGTTCTTTACAAAAAGAGAATAGTAAAGAACAAATGAAAAATTGTATTTAAGAATATTGAAGAAGCTTTTGATTTGATATTGAAACCAAGTAGAATCATTGCAACTTTAAGAGGATAAAATATTCTCAATAATAGCTAGACAGCGTAGTAGTACTGGTTCAGACCTTCCTAAAATACAAAGATTTTAATGTCATGAAAAAATGCAGAGACAGAGATTAAAAATCTCTGTTTTTGTTTATTACAAAGTAAATAAGGATTATGACTACGCTACCCAATATAACTATGATATATCCTAATATCGTTCCTTTGCCAATACCTTACACTCACAATAGAAAACGGTGGTTGTAAGGTGATAATGAAAAATAATTGTTTACAAATCTATAAAAATAGATATAATATAGTTATGGAACCTTTATTAATCTATAAAGCATTATCAAATGATACAAGGCGTCAAATTTTATTATGGTTAAAGAATCCAGAAATTTTTTTTGATGAAGAGCAATATTTACAACAAGGAATTAGTTTTCAAGTTGGAGTATGTGTAGGAGAAATCCAATTGAAAACTGGACTGGCTCAGTCGGTTATTTCTAGTTATTTATTAACTATGAAAAAAGCTGGATTATTAGAATCCGAACGAATTGGAAAATGGACGTATTATCGTCGAAATGAAAAAACAATACAAGAATTTGCTGAGTACGTTCAAAAAGAATTATAAATAGAAAGGGGGATTTCTTTTTTTTGAATATCATATCTAATTATATAGATATCTGTTATTGTATGTACAAAAAATAAGGTGATCAAATCTAATCGATATTTGTAGCAATGCTCGACTATTTTTTGTTACGTTTATTCATTTAGAATCTATTAATTTCAAAAAAATTCATGTATATAAATCAATAAAAGAATGGAGATTTTTAATAATGAAAAAAGTAAACCCTCTACTTATTATTATGCTAGCATTAGGTGTATTTGGAATTATTACAACAGAGATGAGTATTGTCGGAGTATTACCCCAAATCGCGCAAAAATTTACGATTTCAACTTCAAAAGCGGGCTCGTTAGTAAGTATATTCGCTCTAGTTGTTGCTATCTCTGGGCCATTTTTAATATTACTAGTGTCTGGGATTAACCGAAAGCTACTTTTATTAACATCTATATTTATGTTCTTTATTTCTAATATTATTTATGCTTTCACAACACATTTTGAAGTTATGCTTATTTTTCGTATTCTACCTGCAGCACTTCACCCGGTCTTCTTTTCAATAGCTCTTGTAACTGCAGCAACACTTGTTCCGCCAGAAAAAAGCAGTCAAGCAGTTGCGAAGGTTTTCATGGGAATTACAGTTGGATTTGCTTTAGGTGTTCCATTGACTTCTTATCTTACAGCACAGTTTTCATTAGAAATTGCTTTCTTGTTTGGAGCGATTGTAAATGCTTTTGCCTTTATTGGAATATTCATTTTGCTCCCTTCTATGCCCGTTAAAGAAAAGATGTCTTTTGGTAAGCAAATTGGTATATTACGTAAACCGGGATTATGGTTAAATATTGTAACTGTTGTATTTATTTTTGCAGCCATGTTTTCGGTATATAGTTACTTTGCTGAGTACCTTGCAAGAGTAACCCTCATGAATGGCGCTCTTATTAGTCTCATGTTACTAATATTTGGTATAATTATGATTGTAGGTAATAATTTGTTTGCAATTTTTTTACAAAAAAGCATAGTAAATACCGTAATATCATTTCTAATTTTATATTTAATTGTTTATTTATTGGTTTATTATTTAGGATCTTATTTCGTTCCAATGATTTTTGTGGTATTTATTTGGGGAATCGTACATTCTGGTGGTTTAATTGTTAGTCAGGCATGGTTAATTAGTGAGGCAAAAGAAGCTCCTGAATTTGGCAATAGCTTATTCGTCTCGTTTTCAAATCTAGGAATTACTTTAGGAACTACTGTTGGCGGCTGGTTTATTTCTCAATTAGGAATTCACCAACTTGTTTGGAGTGGTTTCATATTTACACTGTTTTCTTTTTTATTGGTAATAATAAAAATAAAATTTTTCAAATCTAGTACTCATCCATCGCCATTAAATTAAAATAACTTTATATCCGTATTAAAAAACGAGAAGCTGATAGATGGCCTTGAGAAGTTAGAGGAAAGAATCTTTGTTCCGATTATAGTATAGCGTGGAATTCTTTTAATACTACCTTATCTAGCATACTGAACTCATATGATTCAAATTTATCAATTACGTATGTTGGTGGAAAATCTTTAGGTGAATTAAATTTTGACGCTAATAAAATTTACCAAAATGAACATTTTGAAAATCATATCATTAAAATAAAAAAATAAAATTTTGTTTATAAAAACCTCACTTACTTATGTTACGGTGAACCGTATCATAAATAAGTGAGGTTTTTAGTCTTAGATATTGATATAACTTGCCTAAGACTATTTTTATAAGTAAAATGCCGTATTGTAAGTTAGAATGATAAATTAATTAATATATTTATAATTGACTTTAACCTAAAGTGAAAGTTTAGTATATTAATAATTATGAGATAGTAGAAATAGACCAATTTAGATAAATGCTATCAGTTGTAAAAGAAAAATATCCTAGTTTAAAGATGCGATTAGGAGAACTTTTAAGGATACTACATGATAATAATGGGTTCAATTTTGAGGTGCAAAAAGAGCTAAATAAGGGTGAAACCACATATGAATCACATTAAGATTCTCATGTGGATTTTCTCGTTATAGTGGCTGTTTTCAATGAATTTATCACATTTAAATTAGGATAATGTAAGAAAAACTTAAGAATTATGTTAATATATATTAAATAATTAATGTTAAAATATAAATGAAAAAAATATACTAATACCAAGGAGGAAATTAAGTGATAAGAATACCATATATACTTATTGTATTAATTTTAATAGTAATTTGGACAATATATAGAATATCAGTAATAAAGAAAAGTAAAGAGAAAAATGTAATGAGAGAAATATTTATAAACGTATTTTTTATATATTTTCTGATATTAATTAATTTAACAATATGCAAAGGTTCAGTGTTGCAAATAAGTTTTGAAGATAAACGAAGTATTAATTACATACCTTTAGTAGAAACAATAAAGATGTTCCAAAATAATTACATGGGTATAGGAAATGCGCTTTATAATGTAGTTGGTAATATAGTATTGTTTTTACCATTAGGATTTTTCATTCCTTTATTATTTAAAAAGAAAAATAGTGTTTTAAATATAGCCCTATATGGATTTATAACATCACTAATCATAGAATTAATTCAGTTACCTACTGCATCTAATATAACTGATATTGATGACGTAATATTTAATACTTTAGGTGCAATATTAGGATTTTTAATTTTTAATGTATTTTATAGGATTATAAAGAAAACTAAATTTAAATATTTACCAAGAAGCGTGACAAGCACCTTTGACGGAAGTTTAGTAACTCTTATTATTAGACCAGTAAGTATTATGTTTGTAATAGTTTCAATTTTTAGCATTATAACTGTATATAATTCAACAATGTCATCAAATACTTCAGATGAGGAGATTGCAAAATCAGTTTTCCAATATAGTAGTAATACAGAGTTTCAAGCAGTAAAAGAATTTTTAGGGTATAAGAGTTTTCTTAAAGACGAAGGGGATTATGTAGAATTAAAATTTGTACAAAAAGTTTTGAATAACAGGTGGTTTGATAATGGAAACTGGACGGGGCAATATCTTAAAGTCGATGGTGATTATAGTATTGGAATTATTTATGATGATATTACAGAACAAAATGTTACAATGTCAGTTTTGGTATTTGGTAAGAATAAGGATGCAAGCAAGATAGAGATAATATTTAATGATAAGAGTTATAGAGAAGAAATAAAATCTAATGAATACTTCCTTACAGCATTTCCTAGTTTTGAAACTTTAGAAAATAAAGGTATTCGTAATATGCATAATCCTTTGGAAAGTAAGGATTTAAAAATTGAATTCTTTGATAAAAACGGAAATAAGTATAATGATATGAAATTTGCAACTAATACATTTAAACCTAAATTTAAATAGAGCATCAATGATGCTCTATTTGCTTTTGCTGTGAATTATATTTTACTTCATATATGAAGTTAAGTGCGGTTTTTAATGTATTTTCACCACTTTGAACCTAAAACTGGAATCCGTTGATATGATAATAAGTCTTTTTTTGATATTATTATTTCAAAATATGAATTTCATCATTTAAATGAAGATGAAAAATGTATAGCAATAGAAGAAATGATAATATTGAAGATATAATAAGTGAGAGTTTTGCTAAATACAAGCAATACTCATTGATAGCATATAATTTTGAAAAAATAGGAATTGAAAAAATAAAAGACTATATTGTTAGATGAGATTAAAAAAAGTAAGGATAATGGAGAGATAACAGTAGAGACAAATTTAAGAAGGTTATCATTAATATACGATTTAAAGTAAAATAAAAAGTAATTATATGGGAAAACATCACTTGCGACCGATACGGAGAATCATACCATAAATAAAGTAGACTCTCTTGGAAAGCATTGAAATGACTAGTGTTGTTGACTATTTGAAAATACAATATTAGTATTATAATAACAAGTAAGTAATAATTTTGAAAGTAAGAAGTATAAAAACATATGATTGGAGTGATTTTCATGAGATTACCAATAGGACCTCCAAATTCATAGCAAAGGCTGCTATGAAGAGATTATATGCAAATTAAATTACTTTATAAGTAGTCTTTGCTCAAATCTTTATATTATTAAGGAGGGCAAGGCCATGGCGTATATTAAAGCACAAAATGTATTACCAGAAAAAGTTATAAATTTAATTCAAGAATATGTAGATGGTGAATGTTTATATATTCCAATAAAAAGCGGGAAAGAAAAATCCTGGGGTGAGAAGAACGGTACAAGAAAAAATCTAAAACTTAGGGATGCTGAAATTTTCAATAAATACATTAACGGCACTACTATTATTGAATTAACAAAGATTTATTATCTTTCAGATAAAAGTATAAGAAGAATAGTAAATAAAGAAAAGTTATTAAGGTTATAATTCAAAGGGATATTTTCTTATTAATATTGGTTAATAAGAAAGCATCCTTTTGTTTTTATGTTGGTCGAAGCTAAAATACAATATTACAAATTAAATTACAATCTCAAGTTTTATTAACAATTGTTTACGAGATTTTAATAAAGCAATTTAAGTGTTAAGATATATATAGTATTTAATTGGGGGGTAAAAGAATGAATATTGAATTTAGAAAGCCAACAGAAAATGATGCTAAAGATATTGCAACATGGAAATATGAGGGGATATATTCTTTTTATAATAATGATAAAACAGAAGCTAAGAGGAAATGGGCAAGTAATATACACAATGAAGAGAATACATTTGTTATGTATAATGAGAAAAATGAATTAATAGGTAATTGCAGTTTTAATTATGATTATGATGATAAGCTATTTATGTTTGGAGTACAAATGAGGCCAAGTTTAACGGGTAAAGGTTTAGGGACCAAAGTGGTAGAAACTATACTTAATTTTGGCAAGGAAATCTATAATTTTAATTAGTTAGATTTGCTTGTTGCAAAGTTTAATAGAAGGGCAATAACAATATACGAAAGATTAGGGTTTAAAACTATAGATGAGTTTATATGGAATGTAAATGATGAGGAAAAAGAATTTATTGCAATGAGAAAAACTTGGTAAAAAGCTTACGTTATAACTGTTACGGTGAAGCGGTGCGGCTGAGCAAGGTTGTGTAATTTAAATGGTGGAAATCCATTCTGAAGAGATTAAGTCAAATCATTCAGTAGCGAATCATGGAGATAAATAGGTAACTATTTATTTTAAGCGTTGACAGTTAGGGAGTAGGCTTGAATGTGATTGAGCCTCGTAATAAATATAAATTTAGGAAGGCTGACGGTGTCGGTTCTCTGGAAAGCAATATTATAGTAAGCAATAATGACGAGTTTACTATAACTTCCTCGGGGTCAAAGAGCCAAGCATGTTATACAATGGTCACACAGCAACTCAGGAGACCATACTGCTCTTCTTTTAAGGAGTATGACAAACAACTGGTAATAAGGGAGAATGTCAAAAGGTTAGTAGGGAGTCGGATAATCTAATAGTACCAATGAAGTAGGGTAATGCCAATGGAGGGAAGGAGATTACATATTATTGCCTTAATTAAGGACACATTAACTACGCACAGGAGTAGAACAATTGATGGAAACGAAATTAGTTAAGATAGCAGAAATTGCTAAGAGAAATCCCAAAGAAAGATTTACATCTTTATATCATCATCTGAATAAAGAAATGCTAATAAAGTGCCACAAAGAATTCAGTAGGAATAAAGCCGTAGGCATAGATGAAGTTACAAAAGCTACTTATAAATAAATTTTTGAAAGCAGGTATGATGGAAAATGGTGTTGTGGAAGCAACAAAATTGGGAACTCCCCAAGGCTCAATAATTTCGCAAACTCTTGCAAATATATATTTGCATTATGCACTAGACTTATGGTTTGAGAAAGTAATAAAGAGAAATTTTAAAGGTGAAGCTGAAATTGTAAGATATGCTGATGATTTTGTATGCTGCTTTTAATACGAAGGTGAAACCAGAAATTTCTGTAGGCGCCTTCTACATAGACTCGGAAAATTTAATCTTGAAATCGAAAAGAGTAAATCTAATTTGTCTGGAAATAAAGAAGACACTATTTAAGTGGCTAAACCGTAGAAGTCAAAGGCGAAGCTTTGATTTGGACAAATTCAAAATGTATATAACGTATAATTCATTACCTAAGCCTAAAATTTATGTAAACATATATAGTTAGCCATTTCTATAAAATAATATGAAGAGCCGTATGCCTTAATTGGGCACGTACGGGATCTGTGAGGGGGAAAGTTCGTGAGGGCTTTCCCTACTCGACTATCATAAATGACGTAGACTTTTTTGTAATGATAGAAATTGCAAATATATATTATAATATTAAAAACTCTTACCTTAGCAATATGAGTAAGAGTATTTTTTACTTTGAGGAGGTAGTAATGATGATAGAAGTTAGCTAAATGATGAATTATATGCTTCTGTCGTAATAATGATGAACTATTTTTTATGTAAAATTGGGTAAGAATGATTGACAATGCTAATTCATTAAAAACTATTATTTGAGGTATTGTTAGAATATAGAAGACAGGTAATTAGTATAATTTTGTTAAATCTATAGAATGTTTTTGGAAAAAAAGTCGGACAATTCCAATTTTAATATGCTATTATATTCATATCTTAAGATACAATAGGAGGGCTCCCATTATGAATTATTATGAGCGAATACAAAAATCCATTGATTATATTGAAAGCAACCTTGAGAACAAAATTGATATAAATATCGCAGCACAAACGGCATGTATGTCCCTATCAAACTTTTATAGAATGTTTTTTGCACTTACAAGCTACTCAGTAAAGGAATATATAAGGCTGCGTAGGCTTAGCCTTGGAGCTATTGAATTAAAAAATAACAATACATGCTTAATTGATATTGCCGTTAAGTTTGATTTCGAGAGCGGTGATAGCTTCTCAAGGGCTTTTAAACGTGCAACTGGATTTTTACCTAGCGAATATAGAAAACAAAATAAAACTTTTTTCTTTGAAAGGATTGATATTATGGATAAATATTTTGATATTCAGGATAGTGAACTACTTGAAAAATATCCTGATATAAAAGTTCTAAAAGAACTTGAACCTATGCGGGTAGCTTATTATTGTTATTACGGTAAAGATCCAGAAAGCAATGCTTTTGCTGTAATGGTAGACTGGCTCAACAAAAATGGTTTGAATGTAAACGAACAAAATTTACGCATTTTCGGTTATAATAATCCCAACCCATCATCTCCTGACCAAGATGAGTACGGTTATGAAGTTTGTATTACTATTGCAGATAATATAATTGTTAATGATGATAAGGTGAAGGAAAAAATTATGAACGGTGGTCTCTACGCTGTTACAAACGTTAAACGTGGAGAAAATGATAATATGGGAAATGAAATTGTCAAGGCGTGGAACCGCTTTAAGAATTGGCTCTCGGACAGTAAATACGTTTATGGAGGGCATCAATGGCTGGAGGAACACTTGGGCTTCGACGATAATGCTAATCATATCGGCGGAATAGATTTATATATGCCCATAAACCAAAAATCCAATGATTATAATACAACTAAAACTTTTGAAAACGTAGAACCAATGTGGACAGCTACATATACCGTTAAAGGAAAAGACGCTGTCGAAAAAGCACAGAATTACTTTTTTAAATGGTCAGAGTCTCAGGGATTTTTTAATGATAGCCTGCCACATAGGTTTTTTGCTTATTATAACCATGAGAGAATAGGACATAAAGATTTTTTCTATAAAATCCATGTTACAGTTAATGAAAATTTTAAGGTCGATAATCCTGATATAAAACTTGAAGAGTTTAAAGGCGGCTACTACGCCGTTATGAAATCAAAGTATAAATATAATGGTTGGGCTTGGGGAGAATTTATTAACTGGATATCTAAAAGCAAAGAATATTCATTTGGTAACTATTGGTTTTTTGAAGAATATAAACTTAAAAGTCCTAAGCTTGAAATGGACACTGAAATGGTCTTATATATGCCAGTAATACAAAATTGATAAGGAGATGAACCGGTGCGGCTGAGCAAGGTTGTGTAATTTAAATGGTGGAAATCCATTCTGAAAAGATGAAGTCAAATTATTCAGTAGCGAGTCGAGGAAATGAGTAATTTATACTATATAGTAAACCGTACCACTTATTTCTGGTACGGTTTTATTAATGTATTGAAAAAAATTAAAAATTTATATATAATGAAATTATACTAAAATATAAACATGAAAAATATAAATGTAAAGGTGTTGTAAATATGCGCAAAGAGGTAATTTTTAATTAAATTAACTGAATAAGGATTATTTTAAAAAGTATATGAAAAAATCTTGAATGACTCAAGGTTTATTTGTGTAATCTAAAAATAATCAGTATTATAATGAGCATGTTACATCTTTATTTGCAGAATAGGAAAACTGTGTTCTAAACACGGTATTTTTATGCCTATTTTTGCTACATTTATAGATATGGTATAAGATTTTAATTTGAATAGCTTAATCGTAAGTTATATAATTAAAGTTCTATATTTTATGTTTATATTTAGGTTATATGATTATGAGGCTGTAAGTGAATTATGTTCATTTACAGCTTTTTTTGTTTAAGGAGATTATTTTGATGATTTATATGTTTAAATATGAAGATTATGAAAAACAAACAAATTTTTTAAGAAATACTAGGATGGTGATGATTAATGGTTAATAAACTTTCAGCATATAAAATTTATTTATTATTTTCAGCTATTACAGCAATGTGTTTTTTATTAGTAGCTACAGTTATGATAGTGTATCACATTGAAAAGGTTTATTTAAATCCACTTCAGCTTATACTTGTTGGAACTACTTTAGAAGTAGCATGCTTTATATTTGAAATTCCTACAAGCATAGTTGCAGATGTGTACAGTCGTAAACTATCTATTGTTATTGGAATAGTACTAAGCACTGTAATAGCTAATTTTTCTGTAAGACTGCCTATAGTTAGTGGAGTTTTATTTATAATTCTTGCATTATTTTTAGGGTTATATATTGTTTCTATGATAATGGATAAAAAGGTGGCTGATAGAGTTGGAGGTGGTAATTATGAAGGAAATAATTAATATAGGAATCGTAGCACACGTGGATGCAGGAAAAACAACTATAACAGAAAACTTGTTATATCATAGTGGAGCTATAAAATCAGTTGGAAGAGTTGATTTAGGCAATACACAGACGGATTCTATGGAGCTTGAGCGTAAGAGAGGAATTACCATTAAATCCTCAACCATATCTTTTAATTGGAATAATGTTAAGGTGAATATTGTTGATACTCCAGGACATGTAGATTTTATTTCGGAAGTTGAACGTTCATTAAGTGTATTAGATGGAGCAATACTAGTTATATCAGGAGTAGAGGGGATTCAGTCACAAACAAGAATATTATTTAACATATTAAAGGAGTTAAACATTCCAACAATAATTTTTGTAAATAAGCTAGATAGAATTGGGGCAAATTTCAATAAAGTATTTGAAGATATAAAGAAGAACATGTCCAATAAAGTAGTTAGATTACAAGAAGTATATGATGCAGGAAGCAAAGACGTCTATATAAAAAATCTATTTGATATATGCATGATAAATGATGGTGCTATTAATGTTTTATCAGACTTAGACGAAGCATTTTTAGAAAAATATGTTGGTGGAATAGAACCTGATAAAGAAGAAATACAAGAAAAGCTTTCATTATATGCACGAGAAGGAAGTCTATATCCAGTATTTTGTGGTGCTGCAGCAATTGGACTTGGAGTTGAAGATTTATTAGATGGAATTTGTAGTTATTTCCCATTTGCAGGTGATGATTGTGAAAGTGATTTATCTGGAGTAGTGTTTAAAATCGAAAGAACAAGTAAAAATGAAAAGAAGGTTTATGTAAGATTATTTGGAGGAAAAATATCTGTAAGAGATAAAATTCAAGTACCTAATAAGGATATGGCAGAAAAAGTAAGGAAAATTAATAGGTTAGAAAATGGGGGAATTATTGAAGCACAGAGTATAGAAGCAGGGGATATAGGTATTTTATATGGACTTACAAGTTTCCAAGTGGGAGATGTTATTGGAATTTCAAATAATAAAATTAAAAATATATCTATAGCTAAACCAGCATTAAAAACAACAATTTCTGCAATTGATAAAGAAAAAAATCCAGAGCTATTTAAAGCATTAACATTACTTGCAGAGGAAGATCCACTACTAGAATTAGAGATGAATAGCATGGATAAAGAAATTTATGTCAACTTATTCGGTGAAGTTCAAATGGAAATACTAAGTTCTATGTTAGATGATTTATATGGAATGAAAGTAGAGTTTTCGAATATTCAGACTATCTATAAGGAAACACCTAAAGGTCTTGGAACGTCAATAATGCATATGCAGGAAGACTTAAATCCATTTTGGGCAACAGTAGGCTTAAAAATAGAACCAGCAGGGAGAGGCGAGGGTCTTAGGTATATTTCTAATGTTTCAGTAGGATCATTGCCAAAATCTTTTCAAAATGCAATTGAAGAAGCAGTTATTAAGACAAGCAAGCAAGGATTATTTGGATGGGAGGTTACAGATGTAAAAGTCACTCTTAGCCGTGGTGAATTTTCTGCTCCAGTCAGCACTCCAGCAGATTTTAGAAATGTGACACCTATGGTATTCATGGAAGCATTATATAAAGCACAAACTGTTTTATTAGAGCCATTACATGAGTTTGAGTTAAGAATTCCTCAAAATGTTTTAAGTAAAGCGATTTGGGATTTAGAAACTATGAGGGCAACCTTTGATAATCCTATTGTTATAGAGGATGAATTCTCAATAAAGGGATTGATTTCAGTAGAAAATTCTAAAGAATATAAAATGAAAATAGCTTCATATACAGAAGGTAGGGGAATGTTTGTGACAAAATTTTATGGGTATAAGGAAGTTTCAGCTGAATTTGCAAAAGCACGCAAAAAAACAACTTATGATCCATTGAATAAAAAAGAGTATTTGCTTCATAAATTAAACGCAATTAGAGATTAAATTTAAATATATAAGTTTCAATTAAGTTTCTACATTATACAAATAGACTATATTATTAAAATTAGATTAATTAGAACTTTATATTATTACTGTTCAACCGTTTCGAAACCTTGATTTACTAAGGCTCTATTCAAGTAAAAAGCTAAAAGACAACAACTCGCTTCACTCGAACAGATTGTCTTTCTTACGCTTTTTACTTTCATAAAACCTAAGTAAATCTAAGGTTCCTGCAAATGGTATTCACAGCAATAATATAAAGTTCAACTTAAATAAATTATAAGAATGTCTATTTTTATTATGTAGTTTTATTATTGAAACTTATATAGATAAGTTAAATTTTTATATGTAGGATTTAAATATTAAACATTGACATAGATACAAGCTATTTTACTGTACTTATGTACTGGATAGATAGATGAAACAGGAAAAAAAGGGCAGGAAGAACCTATTGGATGTATCGGACTTTTAATAAGAGAAGCAAGCGATTTCGGCATCGGACCGGAGGAGGGAGAAATCGCGTATTGGATTGGTGTTCCTTATTGGGGGAAAGGGTTTATACCAGAGGCGATTAGAGAATTGATGCGCTATTGTTTTGAAGACCTTGGACTTAAGACACTTTGGTGTGGGTACTTTGAGGGAAATGAGAAATCGACTCGTGCTCAAGAGAAATGTGGGTTTAAGTATCATCATACCAATCATGAGAAGCCTTGGCCTTTGATGGGCGATGTAAGAACGGAAATTATTACATGTATCACCAAAGCGCAGTGGTTAAATAATATATATCCTTGCGAATAGTTGCAGAAATTCCAATTTATATAAAGAATACTATTTAACATAGTGTTATAGAAAATTTAATAGAAACTTGAATTTAAAAATATATTAATTATATAGTATTTTAAAAGGACAACTGACTTGTGTCAGTTGTTTTTATTATTGAAAAAGAAAGAGCAAATTTATATTGTATATGGGGAATTCTAAGCTCTTTTACTTAGAGGAAGGGTATCTGTGAATAAGCAAAATTAAAATTGCAAAACAGGCATAATTGTTAATCCTTTTTCTGATAGAGAGTATTCTAGTCATTGGCCATTTTTACTCTCCTTTTTGATAGTATCTAACTAAAAAGTGCATACTTGCTACTAATTATATACCAATTTATCATAGAGATAACAAATTTACAAGGAGAATGATATTATGAAAAAAGAGATACAAGTATTTGATTATGCCAATGAAATTATGAAAGCTATTAAAACAGGTGTTTTATTAACAACAAAAGCAGATGATAAAGTTAACTCTATGACTGTTTCATGGGGAACTCTGGGGATTGAATGGGGGAAGCCGATTTTTACAGTTTTCGTAAGAGAGAATCGTTTCACGAAACAACAACTTGAAAAAAATCCTGAATTTACTATAAACATACCAATTGGTGAATTTAATAGAAAAATATTATCTATCTGTGGGACAAAGTCTGGTCATGTAACTGATAAAATCAGTGAACTTAGCTTGTCACTTGAATCACCTAATAGAATTTCAGTTCCAGCTATCAAAGAACTTTCACTAACGCTTGAATGCAAGGTTGTATATAAACAAAAACAAAATGAGAATGAGATTACAGAAGAAAATAGAAGTAAATTTTACCCACAAGATGTAGAAAGCTCATTCCATGGAGCAAACAGGGATTTTCACACAGCTTACTATGGTGAAATTGTTAGTGCATATATTATAGAATAGTATATTTTGAAGTTTTAATGCATTGTTGGATTATGGTAATAACACGAAGTAGTCAAATTCCAATTTGTATAAAAGATTAGAAGTAAGCCAATGAGATTAAAAGTATCATTGGCTTATGTTATATTTTTTTAGTATAAATATGATCAAAAAATCTGTTTGACTAATATATTTGACGTTAAAGTAAATTGTATATGGAAATAGGTATTAATTCATATTTATTGTTTTCTTTACACAATGTTCTTTGAAAAGGAATATTATTATGCAACAGGGCTAATTCTAATATACACAGAAAAATCCCCATATCAATTGAATTGTAAAATGGTATTTTATCTTTCGGCATAATAGATTTAACTTCTGTTGTTCGGTATATTTTTAATTTATTTTTTTCATAAACAACTCTCCATGGTTGTGTGTTGCAAGCACTTGGAGCATATTTTACAACTTCGGCTATCATTTCTAATCCTGAAATACCTGTCCAAATTTCCTGCGTTTTTTTTCGTTTGCATTTTGTATAATCTTTTCTAAATTCATTCGGTTTACTTTTACCTAACGCTATCATAATCACAAATTTCAAGTTTTTATATTCTGGCTCTTGAGTTTTCCCCATTCCGTACCAGCATGCTCCAATATCCTTTGAAGCTAAATACAAATCTAGCTGTTCAAACATATAGCCAATGTTTAATAAAAAATGCTCTTTTTCTTCACTGTAAATAAGTAAACAATATTCACCACGTTTTGAGGTGGTTTCTTCTCTTGGAACAATCTTATATTTAACACTTATATCCCTTACAAGGGGTGTTAAATCTTTGATTTTCTGATTTATATCTCGTAAATCCTCTTTAGAAATTGTAATGGTATCATTAAATCTTCTGAATGATTTTCTTTTAAAAATCATGTTGTATTCTTTATCTATCAATATTGAATGTTCTCCTTTTAATTAGTACACCGATGCCTAAAATCAGAATACAATGCTTTAAAATGAAAAACAACTTATTTTTTAAAATTGTCAAAGTTCAATTCAGTTAAGATATTATATATAAATTGATATGAATAACATTCATTAGTATAGAGTTATAAAATAACATAATAGAAACTTGAGTTTAAAGTAATACTAAGTATATTATATATTGGGAAATCTATGCTTTTTTATTTACGGAGAGGTGAACCGGTGCGGCTGAGCAAGGTTGTGTAATTTAAATGGTGGAAATCCATTCTGAAAAGATGAAGTCAAATCATTCAGTAGCGAGTCGAGGAAATGAGTAATTTATACTATATAGTAAACCGTACCACTTATTTCTGGTACGGTTTTATTAATAGTGGATGAGGTGAATGAAACTATTTTTCTTCTGACTCATCAAGCAGTTCTATTACTCTTTCAGTTAATTCCATTTGATCTATCCTTTTGGTTAATATTGGGCAATACATTTTTTAGGGCAAGCAAGTTGGCAAGCTCCACAATCAACACAAGCAGATTCAGTGATTATTCTCTTTTTATCGTCTCCTTGTGTTATGCACCCAACAATACACACTCTTTGACAAGTTCCACAAGCTACACAATCTGATTTATTGATTCTTCTTGGCATAGTTTTCTCCTTGTATTTGAAAAATTATAATGTTTGTTTACAAGAGCTAACTGTAATTTCTAATACTCTTGTAAGAAATGAGTATTTTTCTCTCATCATCTTAAAGTGATCTCCATCTTTTAAAAATTTAGCAGTTCCTTCAAGTAAAAATCCAGTTCCCATATAGTTATAGCCCATTACTTCCTTGCTACCAAGAGTTAATTTTACATTATGGTTAGCATTAATATTTTCTTCTGTCTTAATCATAGCAGCTGCAGGAATTAAAATTTTATTGTCCTCTACAATAACTAAATAGCTATTCCATGTATTAGAAACATGAGCCTCATTATTTGAACAAGTTACAATAGAAACTACACCTTCATGATTTAGTACTTTAAAAAAATTTTCTGTAAACATTTTATATTCCTCCTTAAATTATAGACAATATTTATCGTCGACATATCATATCTATAATTATAATATTACGTTTTCCCGCCATTGTCAATAAGTATGTTTTTTGAAAAGTATATATTTGATGCTGTATGAGTATCTTGAATGAGAATAAATAATAGGCTATTATTAAGAAAAGACTATAATATAATAAAGGAGTATAAATAAGATGAAGTTTTCAGTAGGAGTAGAGTATGCACTGCATTGTTTATTATATATGGTAAACTTAGAAGAAGGTAAATCTGTGGGAATAAGGGATTTAGCAACATTTCAAGGTATCTCAGAAACCTATTTATCAAAAGTATATGCAAAATTAAGTAAGTCAGGAATTATAAAATCTATACCAGGTGTAAAAGGTGGTTATGCACTAGCTCGTAGTGCAGAAGAGATAACATTTTGGGATGTTGTTGAAGCAGTAGAAGGAAGTGAACCATTCTTTCAATGTGCAGAAATTAGACAAAATAATATATTATTAGATAAAGATAATTTACCAGATACACATACCAAATGTCCTTGTTTAATAAAGGTAGTAATGTTAGAAGCAGAAAATGAAATGACAAAATATCTAAATAATAAGACATTGGCATGGTTATATAATGAGGTATATAATAAAAAACTTCCAAAAGAAGTGGAAAAGGCTACGATTGAATGGTTTAGCAATAGCAGAAAATAATATTGAAATCGCGTGTATATTCTCACAAAGAATCACGCGATTTTTTTATTTGTAAAACCTAGAGCTATATAATATTTGTAAATAATAAAAATTTTTGAAAAAAGTTAAAACTATTTTATAGCCTGTTACGAATACATACATGAGGAAGTAGAATTATTAGTTGTAAGTGACAATGGCGGAGGTGGACAATGACTAGTGAAAAGAAATTAATAAGACTTGTAAAAGACAAGGGAAATAAAGCAGCCGCTGGAGAGTTAGTGCAACTCTACTATAAAGATATTTTTGTCTATGTCTATAAGCAAACCCAAAATGAAGAGCTTTCTAAGGATTTAACACAGGATATATTTATTTCTATGTTAAAGGCTATTGATAGATTTGATGATAAGAAGGCTTCCTTTAAAACATGGTTGTATAAGATAGCAAGTAATAAAATTATTGACAGTTTTAGGTCAACCTATTATAAGTATGTCACTGTTGTAGATGAAATCGAAGATTATGTAAACACCTATGAAAATACTATGGAGGATTTACTTGAGATAAGAGAAGATGCCAATGAAGTTTTAGATATAATCAGCACCTTTAATACTAGTATCCAGCAAATAGTTAGATTAAAGATTTTTGGTGACATGACCTTTGCTGAAATAGGTTCTTTACTTGAAATATCGGAATCTACTGTTAAAACAAGGTACTATGCTATTGTAAAAAAGATAAAGAAGATCATGGAGGTGAAGAATAATGGATGATAAAGAAAAGGATATAGATATAGAAATTCCTCAGATGGATTTTGAAGAGCTAGATTCCATCGTTAATGCTGGAATTAAGCCTAAAACATCTTTCATAAGCTATTTGAAGAGGTGCTTTAAAGAATTAGGCTTTAGAAATATATTTCATGATAAAAATGAGTTAATAGTTATCGGTGTAGTTGGAATTATATTTATGTTAATTTCAGTAACAACTTTGGTAGAAAATAATGCAAAAGAAGCATATAAATTTATATTCATTGTGTCTCCAGTAATGTATTTGAGTGCAGCTGTATTTTCATTCTACAACTCCAAGGAAAAAGGGACCTTTGATATAGAGATGACCTGTAAGTACAATTTGTATCAATTGGCAGCTTTAAGGATGTTTAGCTTTAGCATTGTAAGTATTTTGATTAATACTTTTGTAATATTAGTTATAGGCCTTCTTAGTAAGGAAGTTGATGTAATAAGGATGGTTATTATATCTATCACTGGATTATTCTTATTTTCCACAATATTTTTATACTCACTAATGAAGTTTAGATGGAAGTTTTCTAGGTACTTAGTTATAACCACATGGTTAGTAGCTAATATGCTTTTTAGTAACATGAATAAGGAAATGTATATGAATTTTTTAATAAATGTTCCACTATACATACATTTAATAATTTCAGCAATGTGCATATTTTTCTATATTAAAAATTTAAATAAACTAATAAATTATAGACGTAAAAAGGGAGAGATTTAGATGTTAGTTGTTAATAATGTTAGTAAAAATTATGGGAACTTTGTAGCTCTTGAAAACATAAATTTGGAATTCACTAATGGGGTATATGCTCTTTTAGCTCCCAATGGTGCTGGTAAGACAACTCTAATTAAGATGTTGACTACACTGATTTTTCCTACTAAAGGAGAAATACTTTATGATGGAAGTGACATAGTAACCTTAGATGAAGAGTACAGGGATATTATAGGATATTTACCTCAAGACTTTGGATATTATAAAAACTACACTCCTACTAAATTCTTATTATACTTGGCTGCATTAAAAGGGATAGAGAAAGGCAAAGCCAAGGATAAAGTAAAAGAATTGCTAAATATTGTAGCTTTAGAAGAAGTTCCTCATAAAAAGATGAAGGGTTTTTCAGGTGGAATGATACAAAGAGTTGGTATAGCCCAAGCTTTATTAAATGACCCTAAGATACTTATACTTGATGAGCCTACAGCTGGACTAGACCCCAAGGAAAGAGTTAGATTTAGAAACTTATTAAGTGATTTATCAAGGGATAGAATAGTAATTATATCAACTCATATAGTATCCGATATTGAGTTTATTTCTAATGAGATTATTATGATTAAGGACCATAAGATACTTTACAAGGATTCTATTGAAGATATCTGTAGAACCATTGATGGAAAGGTTTATGAGACAACAATGGACTTTGAAGAGAGCAAAACCTTTAGGAAAAAACATATCCTTTTATCAGAAAAGCAGGATAGGGGAAAATTGAAAGCTAGATTTATAAGTGAAGATGAAACTCAAGAACATTGGATTAAAGTATCACCTAACATAGAGGATGTATTTTTATATCAATATAGAGATAGTGATATAGGAGTATAGATTAATGGATATTAAATTGTATGAAGCAAAAAAGCTAATAACTACGCCTATATTGATAGTATTGACGGCAATTTTCTTAATCTATAATGGATTCATAATATATGATAGTTCATATATTAGAAAAGACTTAAAGCTAACTAATGAGCTTATTGAGGAATTTGGGTATGAAGTCAATAGTGATATGCTTAATAAGCTGGAAAATAAATATGATGAGAAAATGATTAGTTTAAATCAGGTTGCTAAAGATAGGTTTAATAAAGAGTTTACATCTATATCAGAGTTTTTAGGCAGTAAAGAATATGAAACGAAAATCTATAGTGGAGAGGATTTTTCTGAAACAGAGAGGGATTTAATTAAAGATCTATCAATAATGGAGTTGTATAAAAATAGGTCTGTAAACCTTATTTCCAACTATGAAAATATAGATATTATGGAAATGGCTGAAACTTCCATAAGGGAGTATGGTCTTAGTGGAAAAGCCGCTGATCTAGTTAGAAAGAGCTATGAAAAGTTAGTACCAAGATTTGAAGAATTAAAGAGTAATGGAGAGCATAAAAATTTATTCTTCTTAGGAAAGACCTATAAAATCCATAGTCTATTATTCAAAAATGTTTTTGTTAAATGTTTAATAGAGATTATGATATTGGTGGTTCTAGCAGTATCCTTTTTAGTAAGTTACGAGAGAGACAATAGAACTTTAGGGTTAGTTTCAACTACTAAAAGAGGTCGAAACTTAATTAAGGACAAGCTTCTTGTAAGTATAGCTTCAGCAGTTGTTATTACTACTATAATTTTAGGTGTTACATTGTTAGTTTACTTTATAGTCTTTGACTATAGTGAAGTTTATAAAGTGCCTATAAGCAGTGCCTTTAATTGGGAGATAAGACCATATATAAGTTGGTATAATAATTCATTTTTAGAGCAATTAATTCTCTCCATAGGTCTGGTATTTATTGCCTCAATTATTTTTGTTGGAATAACCTTTGTCATATGCAGCCTTTTAAAAAACAGCTATAGGACGTTTTTTGTGTTCTTTATCTTATTCGGAGGATTATTTATGCTACCAGCACTTTTTAGTAAAGATTCAGAACTACTTATATGGAGTTACTATAATATCTTTAGCTTAATTCTAAATCCTCATATTTGGTTTATGGAGGCTGGAGCATTTATGACTTCTAAGTATTATGAATTTGCTACATTAGCCACTAATAGTGAAATAGTTATACTGTTAAGTCTTTGGTCTATAAAAAGATTCAAGAGAGAAACTATAGTTTAAAGGAGTAAATTATGAGATTAATAAATAACGAGATAAAAAAACTATTGAATATAAAGTCAATAGTAATTACTAGTATAATCTTTTTTATAATATGGTTTATTTTTGTAGGATTTCATATTGAATATTTTCCAAATGGCAAGCCAGCTACACCAAACTTTAATTTAAGTGAAAAAATGCTACAGGATTATGGTGAAATTATAGATAAAGAGGAGATGGAGGATTTTAAGGCAAAGACCTCTTTATTAGAAAAAGAAGCTGATAGCTATATATTATCCCATAAAGACTTTGCAGAGTTGGGGATAAAGTCTTATAGAGAATATATAGATAGGCGGCAAAAGGATGCTTTTAATGATGAAAAGATAGATGCATTAAATAATAAGACAATGTTTCAATCAGAAAATAAAGATTTATTTTGGGACCTAGATTCTAGATACTACTTAATAGACAGATATGATCGAAAAAATGACTGGCTAAGTGACAGGACCAATGTAAATAATAAAGCTGGAGTTAAAAGATTGAATGAAGTTATTAAAAGTGAAAATTCTAATTCAGTTCTAAATTATGTTGTATTAAGCAATTATAATGACCTGATTTCTAACTTTTCCATAATAATTGTGGTAACTATAGCATTTATTATATCAACCATCTTTATTGATGATAATAAAAATAAAACTAATTATCTTCAATATAGCTCAAAGATTGGTAGAAAATTATCAAAGAAAAAGATAGTAGCAGGTATGATTTCTGCTCTTATAGTAGTAACTGTAGAAATAATAGTATTTTTCCTTATATACTCACAGAATAATACTTTGAAATTTTGGAATTGTAGTATAAATTCTGTATTTGCAGATATGACATCTTGGTTTAATTTAACCTTTGGACAATATATAATATTATCCGTTGTGCTTATGTATATAGTGGCTTTAATTGTAGCTAGTATATCTATATTTGTAAGCAGCAAAGCAAATAGTTATATATCACTAATAGGAATTCAGGTTCCTGTGCTAGGTCTTATAATTGCTTTCCTAATGAATAGAAGAATGAGGCAATTAACAACTCTTTGGCTGCCTAAGTATGCATTACATATGATTTATGGTATTTCCGTAGTAATATCGATTGTGATGATATTTATGGTACTGAAGAAAGAAAAAATTAAGGATATTCTGAATTAGAAACGTTTAATTAGCAATCTTAATGACTCCTTAAATATAGGCTTTGTTTTAATATAGTGTTGATAATGAACTATATATTATTACTCACAAACCGTTTCGAAAGTTTGATTTACTAAGGCTCTATTCAAGTAAAAAGCTAAAATACAACAACTCGCTTCTCTCGAACAAGTTGTATTTCTTAACGCTTTTCACTTTCATATAGCCTAAGTAAATCTAATCTTCCTGCAAATGGTTTGTTTCGCAATAATATATAGTTCTAAAATCAACACTCATTTAAAACAAAGCCCAAATATAAAGAATGAAAAGCTCACTAGTTAATTCTAGTGAGCTAATTATATTTATAATTTTTCCTATGATAAAGGAGTAAGTATTATTGGTGAGTTTGTATCTGGTACAGGTAGTGGTTGTATTAGGGATTTGCTATTCGTGGCTGGTGTTGTTACCCTGATTCCTTCATTATTTGTAATCTCTTTACTATATAAACCATTTTCATTTTTAGGTGATTCCATTATTATTCTGCTAGGCCTATCTTCAACTTTATTGTTAGCACTATTAGTTAATTTAATAGATAATAAAGCAACGAAGCTAATAATAGTCATATATATAATATATTTACCATATTGTTTCAATTTCAAAACAATCCTCCTCCTTATATCTATATATTTATTATAGCCTTTAGCTCGATAACACAGAGTAATAATGAAATTTTCAAATATTTAACATAACTATATTTAGACTAATCTTCTTATTAGAATGTTTGTGATATATTTTATAAACTATTTAATGTAAGCTATAAAAGATTATTTGTAACTTTTGAAAGGGATGATGAATACTATAGTGCGCTTCTCAATGTACATAACAATAAATTATAATACACTGAAAATGTGCTGGCAAAGGAACCCATATTTTCAATGACTATCGAGATTTCATTCGATAAAGTCAATAAAACGGAAATCATACACTTACCCATACCACAATGCTGGATACCACGCCGCATCCCTTTAAAGGTTTGCGGCGTTTGTGCAACCAATTCCCGATATGTTTAATTAAAATGATTTCATCAACAACGCGGTACCTTCTTTATACTGGTACTGGTTAATTAGAGGAACAAGGCGTGTAAAATGCTCCGATGCGCAATGTGCGTCCAACGCTTTATGGTCTACCCATTCCTCAATAAAGATAAAATGAGTTTTATCATCTTCATCAACAAAAAGATTGTACTCTACGCAACCAGGTTCCTTTTTTGTGGCAGCAACCAATTCGGCGTACATTGGTGCAACAATATCAAGATATTCCTCTTTGATGAAATCCTCTGCAATTACCTTTAACATTGACATTCCTCCTTATCCAAGTAAGTTTTATTATGCTTCACCATATGACAGCAGTATATCATATTGCTGTCAATATTTCACCTGAAGATGAAGCCATGGAACCTGTTATTGATTGGCTCAAATCAGAGAATTTGAAAGGTATCACTGACTTGTTTGGCGGGAATATGCCTCCTATGCCAAACGAAGAAGGGAATCCATACGGAATACTAGCCTCAATTCCGGATAACATTATAGTACGCTAAGGTCTCTTTATGGATGATTGTAATTATTTAACTAATTTTGTATAATTATTATTAATATATATAATATAGTAATACATTTTATTTTATGGATAAATTTAATAGTATTATGGGCAATAGAGTGTAATTAAGTTTCATGAAAATAAAAGGGGAGGGTTTAACATGTTATGTCCAAAGTGTAATACTGAAAATGCTTCAGGAAGTGCGTTTTGTAATAAATGTGGGACAAAGTTAGATGAAACAAATGTTGAGGTTACCGATAATAATGAAATGGATAAAAATATTGCTGTTAAGGAAGAAAATAATATAGAATTGGAGAATAAAAATACTTTTTTTCATAAGATTATAAGTAAAGTTCCTTTTAAAAATAAAACATTTATAGTAACGATAATATCAGTGCTTATAATAGCAGTAGTTACAGGTTTATTTTATAGTTATAATAAAGAGGTCTATAAATTTAAAAGTTTATTTAATGACAGAAAATATTCGAAAGCTGAAAAATATTATTCTGATGTGATTAAAAGCTCAAGTAAATCCAAAAAAGAGAGGCTGAATAATTCTATAAAAGAGTATTTTATTGATAAATCTGAAGAAATTAAGAAAGGCTATATTAAAGATACTAAAAAGCATGATCATACTAATGAAGTAAGTATTTTAAGTAACATGGTAAAGTATAATGTAGGTGCTAATGAAATTACTTCAATCAAGAGTTATGTAACTAACCTTGGAAATTCGAGATATTCATATTATAATGCTACGGAGGCTTTGAAAGATAAGGATTATTATGCTGCAACTTTGGATTTTAGAAAAGTAATAAAGGATGATAGTAATTACAATGAAGTACAAGAAAAGTTGAAAGAAATATTACCAGAACTAAAGAAGCAGCAGACTGAGCTATCAGAAAAGTTATTTCAATCAAAAAATTATGATGAGGCCATAAATTCACTTGAAACAATAACGCAATATTTCAATAATGACAAAGAAATAAGTGATAAATTAAATTTGTACAAGAGTGAGAAAGAAAAACAGGAAAAATTAATAGCACAACAAAAAGAAAGTAGAAAAAATGAATTACTTTCTTATGTTAATAAATATAAAGATGAAGTTTCTAATGATATAACTTACGTGCCTAAACCATATGGTGATGCGTTGGATATACCAGTAAATGGGGTTATATTTTTTCCCTACTTGAGGGGAGAAATAGGTTCTGATGTATTTAAATTGTTAGCAGGCTTTAATAGAGAAGATTGGATTTTTATGAAGGAGATTGTGTGTAATGCTGATGATGAAGTATTTGAAATAAAATTTAAGTCATTTGATAGAAGTAGTAGAGTTAGATTTGGTGCTGGAGTTAATGAATGGGTTGAAATACCTTCATATGATGTATTTGATACATTAGATATTACTTCAGATTTGAATCCTAATCTATTAGAGAATCTAAATAAATTAGGAAAAGCAAAGAATGCATTAATTAAATTTGATGGTGATACAAGATCTTTTAATTATACTTTAACACAGCAACAAAAAAATACATTACTAAATATGATAGAACTTCATAATCTTTCAAAAGAACTAAAACAATCTGGAAAAACAGCCTAATTTTAAGGGAAGTCTTAATTGACTTCCCTTAAATTGAATCTAAGCAATATTATTGTGAGATTATCTTTAAATCTATTATCAACACTATATTAAAACAAATAAGAGTTAGTTGAATTTGATTATAAAAATTGGCTAATTGATTTAGCCTCTAATATCTAAACATAAACTAAGGAGGAAATCACATACTAGTACTAAATTTATGATAAAGATTAGGAGAAAACATATGAAAAAGTATAGAATTGTTCTTATTTTATTGATAGCTATTATTTGCTTTGTAAATAATAGTATGTTTGTTAAAGCTAAGGAAGATGAGAAAAAAGAAGTTAAAATAGCTATAGTAATTGATGATTTTGGATATGATGCAGAAGGTACCAAAGAGATGCTAGAATTAAATATTCCGCTAACTGCAGCAGTGATGCCCTTCGAGGTGAGATCTAAAGAGGTATCAGAATTAGCCATTAAAAAGGGAAAAGAAGTAATCATTCATATGCCCATGGAACCTAACAATGGGAATAAAACTTTATTAGATAAAAAATTCATAACTACTAATTTATCTGATGAAGAAATCGAAAGCAGAGTTAAAGCTGCTTTAGAAGAGGTTAAGGGAGCTAAGGGATTAAATAATCATATGGGATCTAAGGCAACAAGGGATGAAAGAGTTATGAGGTCTGTGCTCAAGGTAGTTAAAGAAAATAATATGTTCTTCTTAAACTCTAAGACTTCTGATAAAACTGTAGTTAAGGATATATGTATTGATATGGGTATAAAGTATTATGAAAGAGATGTATTTTTAGATCATATATCTACTCAAGAAAATGTAGAGAAATCTTTAGAAAAAGCATATGATATTGCAAAAGGAAAAGGATATGCTATTGCTATTGGACATGTAGGAGGACAAGGGGGGAAAAGTACTGTAAATGGAATAAAAAACAAAATAGAATCCCTACATAGAAGAGGAGTAAGATTTGTATTTTTAGGTGAAATATAAAGTGATATTAAGCTTTAGGGGTGGTGTTATGGGTAAAAAATACACGAGATGGTTTTCTGCATTACTGATATTTGTATTAGTAGTAGTTGCTACCACATATGGGGTTTATGCAAAGGACAATAAGGTGAAGAGGTTAAATGGTGAAAATACGGTAGAGGTAGATCTTTGGAATAAAACATTTAAAAATGCAAAAAAGCCTATAAATACACCTACCTATGATGGAAGTAATCAAGCGGTTCATCCGAAAGTATTATATTTTGATAAAGGATGGAATGGATACAAGTATTGGATGGGTATAACGCCATATCCTTATGGAAATGATTATTTTGAAAATCCTCAGATTCTAGTTAGTAATGACGGAATAAAATTTAAAATTTCAAATAAAATTAATAGACCTTTATTTGTTCCAGAGGATGTGTCAAGAGGAGGGCATTATTCTGATATACATCTTTGTTTTTCTAATAATTATTTAGAGGTGTATTTTAGATATAATCCAGGGAATAAGGATGGGAAGGGACCTAATAATTATGAAAGTAAGGTATATGTAACTAAAAGTCTAAATGGTAAAACTTGGAGCAATAAACAGTTGATTTTAGATAAAAATACTTTAGGTGAAAACTATGATTATTTATCTCCAGTAATAAATTATGAGAATGGAAGGTACAGAGTTTGGTTTTCAAATTATAATGGAAACTTATATTATACTGAAACTGTTGATTGGAAAGATTTTTCTAAAGTGGTGAAGTGTAATTTTAAAAATATTGATAAGAACTTTAAAATTTGGCATCAAGATTTAATAAAGACAGATATAGGGTATGAGATAGTGCTTAATGGATATTTTGGGAAGGAATTTAATAGACAAAATTTATATTATAGTATTTCAATGGATGGAATTAATTTTAATTCCTTAAAGAAAATTATGAGTTATTCTACAAGTTGGAATGCTTTTGATAATGGAATGCTGTATAGGGCTTCTATGATAAAGATAGAGGATAGATATCACCTATATTACTCAGCAATGGATACTAAAAAACGTTGGAGAATAGGGTTAAGCGTAAGTGAATAAATAGCAGTAGGTATTTAGAATTAATATAGTAGGATTAGTATAATATCTATTGATTTTCATAGGGGATTGAGAATGTGAAAAAGAAACTAAAGGACAACGGGTGACTCTGTAAAAGAATCACCCGCCAGAAATAGATGTTTTATAAATATCAAAAATAATGCTTAGCTAAAGGAGAATCTGTCAGTTCTTAATGTAGTACAGAGAAGTATCAATTTTGATAATTAATATATGGATTCACCATTATACTAATAGTTCTAATAAGTAACTTATGATAATTAGCTCTTACTTTATTATATGTTTAAATATATATGTTGTGATTAAAATTTATAAAGTAGGCTTTGTTTTAAATGGTTTGTTTCGCAATAATATGTAGTTCTAAAATCAACAACCATTTAAAACAAAGCCATAAAGTAAAAAGATAACCCTAAAAATAGAGTTATCTTTTCTCATGTAAAGACTAGTGTATGGACATAGTATTTTCATAAATCACAGGTATATTTTTTGAGAATGCCATTGATATAGAGTGCAGGTTAATGGTATAATTACATGCTTTATTAACATTATTTTATTTTTATTTGAAATTATTATAGTTACTTAAAATTTTATCTTGAAAGGAGATGCAAATGAATAAAGATAATTGGAAAAAAACCTTTTTTACTATTTATGCTGGGCAAGCCATATCACAATTTACTAGTGCTGTAGTTCAGATGTCATTGATTTGGTATCTAACGGCACAAAGCAAGTCAGCTGCCATTTTAGCAATTGCTACCCTTGCTGGTTTCTTACCGCAAGCCATATTAGGACCATTTATTGGGGTATTAGTGGATCGCTTTGATCGTAAAAAGATTATGATTATTTCGGATGGAATCATTGCTCTTGTAGCTCTTGTATTAGCAATTGGAGGACTTGGCCAATCATTACCACTATGGATGATTATTGCTGGATTATTTGTAAGATCTGTTGGAACCGCTTTTCATCAGCCATCGTTACAAGCAGTAACACCATTGATTGTGCCGGAAGAAATGTTAACGAAATGTGCAGGATACTCACAAACACTAACATCGGTTTCTTTTATACTAAGTCCTGTATTAGCAGGTACACTTTATGTAATTTTACCAATCAGTGCTATTATTGGTATTGATATACTTGGGGCCATTGCAGGAATTATTACTTTATTAATGGTTATGATTCCAAAAGTAGAAAATCAGCCAACTGAAAAAGTATCTTTGATTAAAGAATCAATAGAAGGATTCAAAGTCTTAAAGAATGTAAAAGGGATGTTAGAGATTTTATTTATAGGAGCATTGTTTTCCGTGGTATTCCTACCAATAGCTTCTCTATTTCCATTAATGAGCTTAGATTATTTTAATGGAACCAGTGCTCACGCCGCTGTCGTTGAAACACTTTTTGCAGTTGGGATGTTAGTTGGTTCATTGATATTAGGAAAATGGGGTGGATTTAAAAATAAAATTCATTCAATGTTCTTAGCTTATATGGGACTTGGATTAACTTTGGCCATAAGTGGAATTTTTAAACCAAGCCAGTTCATTGGTTTTGCCATCATGTCAGGATTAATGGGATTATCAGCTCCATTATACAACGGACCTTTTATGGCATTACTTCAGACCAAAATAGAACCTCAGTATTTAGGGAGAGTTTTCTCTTTATCTGGGAGTTTGATGAGCCTTGCATCACCAATTGGTTTAGGATTAGCTGGACTATTTGCTGATAAAGTTGGAATAAACCATTGGTTCTTCATTTCGGGAATTTTAATTTTATTCATTGGATGTTTGAATTTAATCATTCCGTCAGTAAGAAATATAGATAAATAAAAAAGATAGCGATATGCAATGGCATATCACTATCTTTTTTATCTGACACATTTAGCTATTAATATTTTTCGCATAACTTAAATTTTCGTAAAAAATTTCATACCAATAAAAATTATTAAATAAATTTTATTAAATATGAATAGCTATAGATTATGATGAATCTATAGCTATTTCGAATTTGACTACAAATATACAGGGTGATACGCTTAAAAAGGAATTACAGTATAAAAATGCATTGGAGGGAATATTGTTGAAACGTAACAAAAAAATGGTTTTAATGTCACATTGCTTATTAAATGTAAATGCTAAGGTTCATGGAATAGCCACTGTTTCTGCTGGGTCTATAAAGCTTATTACCCATATTTTAGAGGAAGGGTATGGAATCATTCAACTGCCTTGTGTAGAACAAAGTGTATGTGGTATTAGACGATGGGGACAAGTTAAGGAGCAGTTAGATCATCCACATTTTAAAGAGGCTTGTCGAATCCAATTAACTCCAATTTTGCATCAGGTAATAGATTTTTTAAATAATGGATATGAAATTGCAGGAGTTATTGGGTTAGATGGTAGTCCATCCTGTGGAGTAAACTTCACTTGCAGTGGCAACTGGGGTGGAGAGATGGGTGAAGCTTATGGAATTTCAGAGAAAATTAAAACCTTTGGGGAAGTTTCAGAAGTAGGAGTCATGATGGAAGTATTTAAAGAAATGCTAGAAGAGCAGCATATAAACTTAAAGTTTGTTGCTGTAAATGAAGCAACTCCTGATGAGTGTATAGAAAACATTGTTAATGAAATATGCTAGAAATAGTGTATATAAATTATATCTTTAGGAGGTTTTAGGGATGAAAATGAAAAGATTAATTAGCTCACTATTGGTAATGGGGCTATCAGTAAGTCTATTTGTTGGATGTAAAGCAAAGGGAGGTACTGATAATGGAGAAAAAGAGAGTAATGGGGGAGACAAATCCTTTACTCAAGTAAAAGAAAGTGGAGAGTTAAAAATAGGATTATGTCCTGAATATCCACCTTTTGAAAGTATTAATGCAAGTGGAGAAATTGAAGGCTTTGATCCAACTCTAGCAACAGCTATGGCAGAAACTTTAGGAGTGAAAGCAAAATTTATAAATACACCATGGGAAGGGTTAATTGCAGGTCTTAATAATGGAGAATTCGATGTTATAATGTCTGCCATGTCACCAGATGAGGCAACTGCTGCAACAGATGCTGTAAGTTTAAGTAAGGAATATTATGAGCTTGGAGATATTATAGCAGTAAGAGCAGATGAAAGTGAAATAAAATCTAAAGAAGATTTAAAAGGTAAGACCGTAGGAGTTCAAACAGGTAGTGCTGCAGAGCAAGCTGCAAACAAACTTGAAGGCATGGGCATTAAAGTAACTGCTATCAATCCTTACAACAGAAACTCTGATGCCTTTTCAGAATTAGAAAATGGTAGAATTGATGCAGTGGTAGTAGGAATCGCATATGCAGCTACTCAAGCAAAGGAAAATTCAAATATAAAAATAATTAATGATCCAATACAAAATAGTGGAGTTGTAGTTGTAGCTAAAAAAGATGCAATGGAATTAACTAATAAAATTAACGAAGCAATTGAAGCTACAAAGGGTAACGGCAGTTATGAAAAAGCTGTTTCTCAATGGTTATCAATTAAATAATAGGAAGTATAATAAATGACAAATTTAGATTTTTCAATTATAACTCCATATTTTCCAATGCTACTAAAGGCAGCAGGAATTACTTTAAAAGTTGGAATTGGGGCTTTTGTATTAGCAGTTATCCTAGCAATTATTGTGGGTAGCTTGCGTACTAAAAAGCTTCCTAAAATTGTAGAATTTTTATTGGCAGTTTACGTTGAATTTTTTAGAGGAACACCCCTACTAATTCAACTATTTATAATCTATTATGGATTACCATCCTTTGGAATAAAGGTAGGTGCTATGACAGCATCTATAGTAACCCTAGGAGTAAATAGTGGTGCTTATTTATCAGAGGTAGTGAGAGCGGCTATTTTGTCTATTGATAAAGGTCAATATGAAGCAGCCTCAGTTCTTGGGTATAATAGCCTACAGACCACAATGCACATTATTTTACCACAGGCTCTTAGAGTTGCAGTTCCTTCATTTATGAATGGATTCTCTTCCATGGTAAAGGAAACATCATTAATATCAGTACTGCCAATTATAGAAATGACTAAGCTAGGAAATCAAATTTATGCTAAAACCTATCATCCTTTTGAGATTTATATTACTTTAGCAGTAATTTATTTCATTATGACTTATTCAGTCACCTTTTTAGCACGATGGTTAGAAAGGAGGCTATCTGTATGGATAAATTAATTCAGGTAAAGAACATAAAAAAATCCTTTGATAAGATACAGGTTTTAGATGGATTAAATTTAGAGGTTAATAAGGGGGAAGTTGTGGCAATTATTGGCTCAAGTGGTTCTGGTAAAAGTACCTTAGTCCGCTGTATTGTTGGACTTGAAGAAATTCAACAGGGTGAGATTTTAATAAATAATAACTCTGTAAAAGGCGTTAAAAGCACTAACGGAAGCATAGGAATGGTATTTCAAAACTTTAACTTATTTCCTCACTATAGTGTGGGAGAAAATATTTCTAAGCCCTGTGAAACTGTTAAAGGTATAAGTAAGGTGGAGGCAATGAATAAGGCTAAGATACTGCTACAGAAGGTACATATGATAGATAAGATAGATGAATATCCTAATAATCTATCAGGGGGACAAAAGCAGAGAGTTGCCATTGCACGTGCATTAGCTATGGAGCCTGAAATTATGATTTTTGATGAACCAACTTCCTCTTTAGACCCAGAGCTTGCCCATGAAGTATTTGAGTCTATAAGCGAATTGGCAAAAGATGGACAAACCATGCTAATAGTAACTCATCAAATTAATGCCATTAAGCACTTTGCCACAAGGGTTATTTTTCTTCATAAGGGAAAAATAGAGGTGGATGGAACTTCAGATTATGTGTTTAATCAGTGTGAAAATTCCTGCTTAAGGAGCTTTTTACAAAGAGTAGATTTTGGAGATTTGAAATAAACCTAAGAGTAAAGTTTTAATATAGTTACAAAAAAGTAACAATGGATATAATTCATCCATTGTTACTTTTTTTAAAATTAGTCAGCATGAAAGCTTTCGTATAGGTAAAGGCTTTCTTTCTTTTGAAGGAAATGGTATTTCTATATGGAAGAGATTAACTGGCAACACTAAGTTACAATCTATACATATATTATTTATTGACATATGACAACCTGTCATGTATATTATATTTCATGACAAGTTGTCATATAAACTAATGAAAAATGAAAGGGAGTATGCATATGGAATTATTAAACTTAAAAAATATCAATAAGTATTACAAGCTAGAAGACGAACAAAATGTTCACGTGTTAAGAGATATTAATGTTTCTTTCAAAAAAGGTGAACTAGTATCAATCATTGGTGAGTCTGGTAGTGGTAAGTCTACCATGATGAATTTAATTGGTGGTTTAGATTCTCATTTTAATGGTGAATTATTAATAGAAGGTAAGGATATAGGTAAATTTACTGAAAAGGAATTAGATGAGTATAGAAAAAATAGAATAGGATTTGTTTTTCAAAGTTGTAATTTAATCTCTCATCTATCTGTACTTGATAACGTAACTATTGCAATGACTTTATCTAATGTTGATAAGGGAAAGCGTATAGAACGTGCTAAGGAGGCTTTAAAAGAAGTTGGGCTAGAACAACATATATATAAAAGACCTAACCAATTATCAGGTGGACAACGACAAAGAGTTGCTATAGCTAGAGCCCTAATTAATGATCCTGAAATCATATTAGCTGATGAACCAACTGGAGCTCTAGATTCTGAAACCACTAAACAAGTTTTAGATATTATAAAGAAAATAGCTAGAAATGGTAAGCTAGTTATAATGGTTACTCACTCTGAAAAAGTTGCTTCACATTCTAGTAGAATAATTGAGATAGCCGATGGTAAAATTATTGGTGATAGAAAAGGCATTGATATAAAGAAAGCTACTATTAAAAAAACAACTATAGATAAGAATAAATCAAACCTTAGCTTTTTCTCTGCTATTAAGTTAGCTTTTAATAACATGAAGCAAAAGCTAAACAGAAATATTTTAGTATCAGTAGGTGTAAGTATTGGTATAATGAGTGTAATCTTAATGTTATCCTTAGGAAATGGGCTTAAATCATACTTTAGTGATATGGTTAATAGTTTTATGAATCCGTTGGTTGTTGAAGTTAATATGCCTGTTAAAGCAGATCCTGATGATCCATCAGCTGCTATGAAAGCTATGATGGGACAAAAAACACCTTTTGAAAAAGAAAATATTGATGAACTATCTACTATAGCAGGTGTAACTTCTGTAGAAAGTGGATTTAGCTTCACTTCAATTGATGGCTCTAACAATTTAAAATATGAAGATAAACAAAGCGACATAATGATGCTAAATGGCATGTCATCTAATGTCACTGATGATAATATAGAAGAAGGTAGGAAGCCAGGGGAAAATGAAATTTTAGTAAATAGAAAAATTGCTGATAATCTTGGTGGAGATATTATTGGTAAAAAGGTGAATTTAAATACTATAATTAATGGACAAATAATTAAGGGAGATTTCCTAGTAAGTGGTATATATACTACTGGAAGTGATGATCCTATGGCATCTTCTAATGAAATGGCTTATATAAATTATGAAGATTTAGAAACTTTATTTGAAGAAATTGGTTCTGAATTAAAGCCAAGTACAATTTATCTTGTTGCAAATAATGAAAATGATGCAAGTGAAATCAAATCTATTATTTCAGAACGTGGCTATACTGGTTCTACTCAAGAAATTATGGGAGATCAAATGCTAACAATGCTTAACATATTAACAATTGTTTTAGCAGGAATTGCTGGTATATCTCTATTAGTTTCTTCAATTATGATACTGGTTGTATTATATATAGGTGTTGTTGAAAGAACTAAAGAAATTGGATTGCTTAGAGCAATTGGTGCAAGAAGTAAAGATATAAAGAGAATATTTGTTTCAGAAGCTTTCTTAATTGGGTTGCTTAGTGGTATAATCGGAATAGTTGCTGCTTTTTTAATATCACTAGTTGTAAATATGGGATCAACTAAAGCTTTTGATATGAAAGTAGTAAATATAACTGGGATTTATGTTCTTGTAGGAATAAGTACAAGTACTATTATAAGTATGCTAGCAGGTCTTTTACCTGCAAATAAAGCGGCTAAATTAGATCCAGTAGATTCCTTAAGAACTGAATAATTATTTTTTCAGATGCCTTATAGATAATTTTTAATATATAGATAGGAGAATAAAATTATGCCTACTAAAACATTTTTTAATTTATCACGTGAAAAACAAGACAAAATAATAACGGCTTCCAGAAATGAATTTAGTAAACATTCCTTTTATGATGCATCTATAAACAGAATTATTAAGGACGCTGAAATTTCAAGAGGTAGTTTCTACTTATATTTTGAAAATAAAGAAGATCTTTTTCTATATATTTTAGAGGGATTTAGACTAATGTCATATGAAGTACTAACTAAGAATATTGAAGAGAAAAAATATGATGTATTTGAAACTTTATTATTATTATATGATTTTGTTACAGTTGAAAGTATGCATAGTGAATATAAAGAGTTCATAATAACCACATTTTCTAATATGAACATTAAATTAGCTAATCATCTTTTAAGTTTCCTTAAATTAAGTGAGTTTAATAAAAACCTATGTGATTTAAGTGAAATTATTGATATTACCAATTTAAACATAAAGAGTTCTTCTGATTTAATGTGTATTAAGAATATATTGATGACTATATTGATGAATCAAATAGTAATATTTTTTAATAGTGAATCTGATGAAAAACAATGTAGAGAAGATTTAATTAATAAGTTCAATTTAATTAAGCATGGAGTTTTAAAGAAATAAGTAAAATTGAGCTTCATATTATTACTAAAAAAATCGTTAAGAAATACAACAACTCACTATCTTCGGATAAGTTGTATTTCTTAACATTTTTTTCTTTCCTAGGAGGGGTAATACCAGCATCATTATTGACAAATAAATAAGTAGACTATATATTAAAAATAGGAGATGTGATGATCTGATGAATAAAAAACGTAAAATGACTCCACACAAGTTAGTTGATCAAGTAATACAGCGATTACAAAAAGATATATCTTTAGGATATTATAGCCCTGGTCAGAAAATACCTACAGAACCAGAATTGATGGATGAATTTGGGGTAGGACGTTCAACTTTGAGAGAAGCAATAAAAGTCTTATCTAGTTCAGGGATGCTTGAGGTTCGACAAGGAGAAGGAACATTTGTTTGTAAAGAATATGTTATTAGTGAGCCTCTAGATCAAAGATTAAGACGTGCATCCTTATTAGAAATTTATGAAGTTAGGCGAATGCTGGAACTTCAAATTGCTGAATTAGCTGCAATGAATCGAACAGAAAAAGATCTTCTCCAAATGAGGAGTAGTTTAGATAAACGGATATTTGCGAAAAAAGCCAATGATATCGATGCCTATGTTGAAAATGATTGGGAATTCCACAATGCCATGGCTTCTGCTACACAAAATAGTATTTTAAAAGATCTTTATACAACTTTTTCTGTAACCATGAAAAATTCTTTAAAAGAAGTAATTTCAGATTTTGAGTCAGTTAAGCAACAAATTCAATATCACGAAGAGGTTTACAATGCAATAGAAAAAAAAGATGCTTTGACTGCAAGGCAATATACAAATGATTACTTGAATATGACCATGAAAGAACTGCTGTAAAAAACTCAGCGATTCAAAATGGTGTTACTTTTAATTTAATTAGGGACCTAAATTAATTGTTGACAAACGAATAAGGGGATGCTACAATCTGATTAAGTTAGGTGCCTAATTAAATCAGATTGTAGTATTAATAAATTTTGTATCATAACGTATTTAGGAGGAATTTTATATGTCAAAAACAAATTTAAATGACTTGTATCGTGCTTTGCATCGCTTAAATCGTCAAATACACCGCACATCTCATCAAGAAGGTTACAGAAAAGGCGGTCTTCATCATGGGCAAGCAAACTTGCTGCTCCTAATTTTTCAAAATGATGGCGCCAGTCAAAGAGATTTAGCAGAACAACTGGATGTGCGACCATCTTCAATGACAGAGATGTTGACAAAGCTGGAACAGAATGGTCTAATTGTGCGAAAACAAGACGATAAAGACCAGCGAGTAATGCGCATTTATTTAACCGAGAAAGGAAAAAAAGCTGCTGAGGAAATCGCTGAAAGCAAAGATGCATTCGCAGAGTCCTTATTCGGTGCTTTAACAGAGGATGAACAAGAACAAATGCTTAACCTAACTGAAAAATTGTGTGCAAGTTTGGAAGCAGTTGAGGATTCTCATGGGGAGGAAATGCATCACGGACATGGCTCAGAACATCATTGTGGACATCACCACGGGCATAGGCATAACGAACATCATCATAGTCATTCAGCTGAACATAAGTAAGCTAATGACTTAAGATGATAGCTCTGGAAGTGAATTTAATGAAAAATTTTGAGGTGTTACTTAAAGAAAAAGGATATAATCTGACCAAGCAGCGACAGGTTATCTGGAGTGTAATGGTGGAAAATTTGGGTAAACACCTAAGCATAAATGAGATATGGGAGATAGCCAAGGTAAAAGATGATAACATAGGGATTGTTACTGTTTATCGAACCCTAAAAATTATGGATGAATTGGGGATAGCTACAAGCTTTGATAAAAAAGATGAGTTCAACAAATACGAATTAAATACAGATGAAAAGAGCTATATACATCCCCATCTCATCTGTATGCATTGTGGAAAGATTATAGATGTTGCAGAAAATTTGCTTATTAAGGACTCCATAGCAAAAATCCATAACGAATACAACTTTGAAATAGAGGATATTCGCATTAAATATTATGGTATTTGTAAGGAATGTTCTTGAAAATATCTTGAATAGACTGTCTCATATTTACAACTTACTATAACGTGTGAAGATATAAAATTTTCAGAAAGGGTGGGCCTGATGAGGGTATCAGAAGAAAAATATTTAAAAACAATTTTTATTCTTGCAAAGAATCAAGATGATGTACGTTCCATCGATGTGGCATCAATACTAGGACATAGCAAAGCCAGTGTTTGCCGGGCAATGAAAATTCTGAAAGAAAATGGATATATCATCATGGAGTCATATGGAAAGATCAATTTAACACAAATAGGATTAATAAAAGCCCAAAATATTTTTGACCGTGAATCTATAATCTCAGAATTTTTGCAGCAGACACTGGCAATTGATAATGAATTATCTGCACGATATTCTGCTTACATGGCTCATATCATTGATCAGGATACTTTGAATAAAATGAAACATGAAATGGCGAAAAACATATAGGTGAAAAAAATTGTTCTTAATCATCAGATGATATGATGAAAATATTTTTTGAAAGGAGAATTAATATGAAGGATTTATCGAAAAGCAGTAGAGAATCCTACGGAATGTTTGTTGGTATGATTGGCATTCTCAGCAATATTTTACTGTTTATTTTTAAATTCATAATGGGGCTGTCATCAAACAGTATCTCAATAACTGCGGATGCCTTCAATAATTTGTTGGATGCCGGATCTTTTGGTATTACCTTGGCAAGCTTTAAATTGGCTAAAAAACCTGCCAATAAAAAATATCCTTTTGGCTATGGAAGGATTGAATATATATCTGGATTTATTGTAGCTTTTTTCATCCTTATAGTGGGACTGGAACTTATTAAAAGCTCTATACACAAAATCTTTCATCCCGAAAATGTTGTGTTTAATTGGGTTACATTAATTGTTCTTATCCTCTCAATTTTTGTAAAGTTAGGTATAGGATTGTTTAACAGATATGCAGGTCAAAAAATAGACTCTGTGGCTGTTAATGCCTCCGCTTTAGATAGTTTATGTGATGCCCTTGTAACGACAGTTACATTATTCTCCTATCTCATGGCTCATTTCCTAAATTGGCAGATTGATGGATATGCAGGAATCATAGCTGCTTTGTTTATACTGTATTCCGGATTCAAGGCAACAATGGATACATTAAAACCTTTGCTGGGTCAGGGTTCTGATCCTAAAGTGGCAAGTGAAATCAAAGAGATACTTCTTGCAAACAAGAATATTATAAGTGTCCATGATTTAATGTTGCATAATTATGGACCGAATCGTTTTTTCGCATCTGTTCATGTAGTAGTTCCATCAGATGAAAATTTACTTGAACTCCACAACGAATTGTTCTGGGCTGAAAAAGAAATAGAACGGTCGCTTAACATTTATATCAATATCCATCCCGATCCTGTAAATCCACCACAAGCAAATAATTGATATGAACAATATTCCCTAAGTGTAGCTACAACTAAATGTGCTTCGTATATATACCTATTGATCTCTTAAAAATCACTTATGATTTCAGGAAGTATTGTTTTCGGAAATTCGATTATAGACATATTATGAGACACACAGTAATAAAGAAAGATGATCTCGGATAGTAACGTATAAGTTGAAGTCCAATTTTAATATTGCATTAAAACGTGCCATTAATTTTATTGATTTCTAAAAGAAAGTTGTGTAAAATTTTAGTAATAATAGAAACTCTACTAGAGCATATAAAAAAAGAACTATGGGTTTAAAGGAGGAGGGTTGGATATGGGTAAAGACGTAAGATATCACCAAATTACCTGTGATATAGCAGCAAATAAATTAAAGAGAAAGATCCCATATGGATGGGATTTAAATATATATCGGGGTTGTGAGCATGGATGTAAATATTGCTATGCAATTTATTCAAATAAATATATGGGCAGTGATAGCTTTTTTGAGGACATTTACGTTAAGACAAATGTGGTAGATCAGTTGGAAAAACAACTGAGAGCAGCAAGTTGGAATAGAGAGATTATAAATATTGGTGGAGTAACAGATAGCTATCAACCAGCAGAGGCTACACATAAAATAATGCCTGAAATACTTAAGCTACTTATAAAGTATAAGACGCCAGCTATTATCTCTACTAAATCAACTCTTGCTTTGAGAGACTATGATTTAATAGATGAACTATCGAGAATAACCTATATCAATGTGGTGGCCACAATTACTACAATGGATGAAAAGCTAAGATTGAAGGTAGAGCCAAATTCAGCTCCTTCAGTAAGTAGATTTAATATGCTAAAGGAGTTTAGAAAAACTAATGCTTCAGTAGGGGTTCATCAAATGCCTATCATGCCTTATCTTACAGATACTTATGAGAATATTGATGCCATGTACTCCTATGCAAAAGAGAGCGATGTCCATTATGTATTGCCTGGAACTCTGTATTTAAGAAGCCAAACTAAACAGTGTTATTTGGAGTTTATTCTTGAAAACTTCCCAGAGCTATATGAAAAAATAGCTGCGCTTTATAAAAGAGGAGGAGCAGGGAAGGAATATAAGGATGAGTTATACAAAATGGTGAACTTATTAAGAACTAAATATGGTCTCTCTGGTAGTTACACAGCGCCGATGAAAGAAAGGCTTTCTCAAGGAGAGGATACCTGTGAGCAATTAACTTTGTTTTAATTTAGGCCTTTGTTGTAGGGGTAATAATAAATCAGAAGCAGTTATCTCCATGCTAAGTGGTGTACTTAAACCCTATGCAGGAGTTAGCGCAGCCATCCTAATCTTCACAAAAACAGGAGCAGGTAGCACACAAGGTTTGGTTCTATGATATGAAATCAGATCAGATAGTTATAAAATACAAGAAATAGAAGACAGTGACATAGCAGATATCGTTCTATATGTTGTTGGGGTTAATAGACTTACTGCAATAATTTAAGTCTTTTCTTTCTTCCCAACCTTGTGATTTCCAAAATGAATTTCCAATTTCATTTGTTTTAAAAACAACTAATCCTGCCTTAGTAATTCCTTCTCGTTCTAGGGCGCAATATGCCGCTTCAAGCAGAGCTTTTCCTATGCCATTATGACGGTACTCATCATTGACAGCAGTATGATAAATATATCCTCTTCGACCATCATGTCCACAAAGTATTACTCCAACTATTTCATTATTAACTAAAGCAATAAAATTTGATGTGGGATTTCTTAACAAAAATTTAGATATTCCCTGTTCTGAATCGTCTAAACTTCTCATTCCCATACCATTTGTATTAGACCATAATTTATATACTTTTTCATAATCATTTATTGTCATTAATCTAATCCTCATCATTTTTCTCCTTATCTAATATAAATAATTAGTCAATTACATAATATAGCAATCGTTCATCGCTATGTAGTCATCGCTCCTCTTAAATACAATATTTTTCAATGATTTAATTGTATATAACATAAGCAGCAAAGTCAAATTGCTTAACACTATAGTAATTTATGGAGATTTAGATTATATAGGAGAGGAAAATGACAAGAAGTGTGGATGTTTTCATTGCTTAAAGATATTTAATCAAAAAGAGATTGAGAGATGGGTTGACTATATAATAAATGCTGGCTTCATAATTTTATCCATAATAATAGCTATCTATCAAGTATTTTCCATTACAAAACACTTGATAGATAGCCTATTTCATGACATTTAGTTAGAAGGGTATAATTAAATGGACTGTTTTAAAAGTATCTTTCATCACGAGATACCTCCAAAACAGTCCTATGTTTATGACCTTAGTCATAGGGGCGTAAATAAAGCTTAGACCTCTTTTAACTGCTCACTTCTAGGAACTAACTTAAGCTTTATACTAGATTAGAGCTACTATATAAGTTTTAATAATGAAACTACATAATACAAATAGATTTTTCTTTTACAGTTTATTTGAATTGAACTTCATATTATTGCTGTGAATACCATTTGCAGAAATCTTAGATTTACTTGGGCTGTATGAAAGTAAAAAGCGTTAAGAAAGACAACTTGTTCGAGTGAAGCGAGTTGTTGTCTTTTAGCTTTTTGCTTGAATAGAGCCTTAGTAAATCAAGGTTTCGAAACGGTTGAACAGTAATAATATGAAGTTCTATTTAATTTAATTTTTATGATATAACTATTTGTATAATGTATAAACTTAATTGGAACTTATATATAATAAAAACTATACAAAGTTCAAAATTTCAATTGCATCCTGTATTGTTTTTTCCATAGCCTCTCTGCCATAGTCATCAACTAACCTTCTATCTTTCGGATTGTGGGTTAAGCAGGCAGCACCTCCTATGCAACCATCGTTGCAGGCCATGCCTTCAATAAAGTTTTCTTTTAATACACCTTTACTAGCTTTTAAAAGTGCACTTCTACATTCTTCAATACCACTACAAGGAATAGGGGAGACTTTAAAATCTGTTACTCCTTGTTCTTTTAAGGCCTCTACTACTGCATCTGACAAGCCACCGCTTCTTGCAAAAATTCTTCCAAAGTAAGAGGCATTATCTAGCACATCATTTGGTAGATTTGAAAGATTAATATTTCTACTATCAAATAGTGCTTGAAGCTCTTCAAAGGTTAGAACCACATCCACATATTGTTTAACTATATCTTTTTTAACTTCAGCTTTCTTTGCAGTGCAAGGTCCAATAAATATTACCTTACTATCAGGGTGAATTCTTTTAATATACTTTGCTATTTCAGCCATAGGGGATAGATTATGAGAAATATGCTCCTTTAAATTAGGAAAATTTTTCTCAATGTAGGCTACAAAGGCAGGGCAACAAGAACTAGTTAAGAATTTCTTTTCTACCAGTTCCTTAGCTTCCTTGTGGGCTACCATGTCCGCACCAAGGGCTGTCTCTACAACATTGTAAAACCCTAGCTGTTTAAGTCCTGAAACTACTTGACCTATCTTAGCATTTTTAAATTGTCCTGTAATAGAAGGGGCAATAATGGCATAAATTTTATTATCGCCATTGCTCTCACGTAGAAGTTTTATGGCATCTAATATATAGGATTTATCCATAACAGCACCAAAAGGGCATTGATATACACAGGCACCACAGGCAATACATTTGGACTCATCAATATGAGCTTTTTTATGTTCATCCATAGAAATAGCATGGGCCTTGCAGGCATTTTCACAGGGGCGAACATTTTTTATAATTGCACTATATTGACAAGCGTTTAAACATTTCCCACAGCTAATACATTTTTTATGATCTATAACTGCTTTATGAGAAACAAAGGAAATAGCACCTCTTGGACAAGCATTTTCACATCTATGAGCAATACAGCCTCTGCAAGCAGGACCAACAGAAAATTCAGTGACAGGGCACTCATCACAAGCAATATCTAAAACTTCAATTACATTGGGATTATTTTTATTTCCACCCATAGCAAGTTTTACACGTTCATTTAAAATAGCACGCTCTTTATAAATACAGCAACGCATAGTAGCTTCTGGACCTGGTACAATTTTTTTAGGTATATCTAGCATTCCACCCTCTAAATTATCTTCAAAAGCAAGCTTTGCAACTTCTTTTAACACCTCATATTTAAGGGCTTGAACATTAGTATCAAATAATCTCATGATTCTACCTCCTAACATAAGCTTATTTTAACTTTTTTATCCATTTTCATTAAAAGACTTTTTAATTCTCTTATAAATTCCATCTTAATTGATGAGTTAATCTTCATACCATCTATTTCATGACCAGGATTAATTGCTTTACCAATAAAGAAATTTACATCTGTAGCTTCCTCAAAAAGCAACTTTGCAAGTAGGGAAGCACCATCAGTTTTATTTTCTAAATCAAGGGAAATTTTACTATCCTCTAAGTACTTTCTACCTAGTTCTACTACTTTACCAAGGGTAATAACTCCTTCAGTAACTAAATCCACACCCTCTATGTGGGCAATGGCAGGTATTTCTTCATCCTGAGAATTGGTAACTATTTTTATAGGTTTATTTAAATAGTTACTAACCATTTTTGAGGTACTCCCACCACATACTATCTTTTTACCTACCTTAGAAAAAAACAGTTTTAGTATTATATTATCCTCTTCTTTTTTCTCAGGAGGGCCTATAATAAGGTTTACTACCTGTCTTTTCCTTATCTTAAATACTGCAACCGTTGAGTCATCCTGAGGAGTACCAAGAGATAAATCCATGCAGGCATCGGCAATGGTGGAGGCCATTCTCTGAGGTGACATACTAGGGGTATACCATAGTTCTATATATTTAATAATTTCATCACGCTGCCAACCATTTATAGTAACTCGTCCAAGACCAGCACTAGTAATGCCATCTGTAAGTAAAATAATCATATCTCCAACTTGGAGTTTTATGTTGCTTTCATAGATTTCCTTCTCCCCAATAATCTTACAGGTGGATGAATAGGAATAATTTTTGCCCTCTCTCACTAAAATTGCAGTAGGGTTATCAAACTGAGCTAAATAAGCATTATTGTCATAGTGATAAAATTGAAATATTGTAAAGGTTGAATAGGCAAGATTTCTAACCTTACATACAGGTAAGGTCTTTGCTACAGTATACACGCTATCTTCAATAGACATATTTCCAGCCATCATGGTACTTAAAATTTTCGAAGTTAGTGTGGCCAAGATATTTGCCTTAATTCCGCTACCAAGTCCATCAGAAAGTACAATTGTGGTGGTATCCTCTTTCTTTACCATGGTATAATAATCTCCACAAATTTTTTCACCATGCTTATTGAGGCTTACAAATCCACACTCCATAAATATGTTTTTCACTAGTCTTCATCCTCCTCAAACATAGTGTTTTTCAATTCATTTAAGGCTACTTGTGTTTCAGCTGTGGTTTCACCAAGTAGGGAAGCGATTTCGTGAACAATACCTATTTGCTTTTCCAATATTTTATCAGCAATATTCTTTGCGTTATTTCTTGAAGCTAGAAGTTTTTCTCTCTTTAACTGTTTCTTGGTTATATCCTTCATTATGCAAATTACTACATGGCTGTTTTTATCATATACTAGCAGCTCTTCTATGTATTTTTCATATTCTGCTAAATAAATCTTCTTGCTTATCCTACCTTCCTCTTTAGAAATTACATTGACAAAGTCAAACTCGTCCATAATTCTTGACACAGGTACACCGATAATATCTTCACTTCTAGAAATTCCAAAGATATTACAGGCAGCTCTATTAATTTGTTGAATCTTTAAATCCATATCTACAGCTAAAATTGCATTTGGAGTTGCACTTATAATTTTGTCAGAGAAGGATTCTGCTTTACTCCTCATATAAGGAAGGCACATGGTTATTTCGGCCTTGCCAAAATATACTGCAACGGCTTTTTCTCTACAGGTATGATATCCACAGGTACCACAATTAAGTTCATCACTGAGACTATTTCTACCCATTTTTTTAAGTATAGCTGCAATATCACTTTTGCTAGGAGGAAGGTAAACAATCTCTTCACTCTTAATTTCCTTATAGAGATTCATATCTGTGTTTAAATCATAATCACAGGAAGTTTCCCTATTAAGAGCAAGTTCTTCCACCTTTATTTGTGCATTTATAAGGTTTAATTTATTTTTACCTTTTGTAGGACCATTAACACAACTACCATTGCAGGCACTCATTTCGATGAAGCAATTCTCAAATTTCCCTTCCTCTATTTCAGTCAGTGCATCAATGCAATTATCTAGGCCGTCTATAGGAATGTATTTATAATCTGTATCTATATTCATGGTTCTAATTATTCCACCAGCCACAGGAAAGAATCTAGATAAGTATTTTGCAGAAGGTGTATCCTTCATATTAGTTACGTTAATCTGTTCTTCTTCAAGCCACTGATTGAGCTCATCAAAGGTCAAAGCCATATCTATTAGTCCAGGATAGTTTTCGACCTCATCTTTTTTAGAAATGCAAGGGCCGATAAACACCACCTGAGCATTGGGATTCTCTGATTTAATCAACTTCCCATGAGCTTGCATAGGGGATAAAACAGGAGCTAAATTTCTAAGAGTATTAGGATGATGCTTTTGAATTAATTTAACTACTGTGGGACAACAAGAAGAAATTATTGTTGTTCCGGTGTTTTTAGCTATGAGTTTTTCATACTCACTCTTTACTAAAAATGCACCTTGTGCTGTCTCATAGGCATCTGAAAAACCTAGTCTTTTTAATATATCCTTAAATGCTTCAAAGGTTGAAACATTATAATTTGCAATAAAAGAAGGAGCAACACTAGCAATAATATCTTTATCTCCTCTAACTAAATTTTTAACAATTTCTAAGTCGTTTCTAACTTCTTTAGCATCTTGAGGGCAGGTTAAAATACAATTTCCACAAAGTATACAGTCTCTTTCTAGGATTTGTGCCTGATGGTCCTTAACTTCGATGGATTTAACAGGACAATTCCTTACACATTTATAACAATTTTTACAGTTGGCCTTTTTTAATTTTAAAATACTCATATGTTAATCAACCTTCTTTAAAACATATTTATTAAAAACCTCTGTTAAATTTTCCTTTGTTACTCCAGTTACAAGCTGCTCGTCCACTTTTATGGTTACTCCTGCTTTACAATAGCCAAGACAAAAGGCAACCTTAACCTGAACCTGACTATCTAAGTCTTTTTCAGTTATCATTGCCTTTAAGCTATTCATTATTTCATAAGATCCTCTAACATGACAACTGCTGCCTATGCATACTGAAACATCCATTTTACAGCCTCCTTTAAAATGTTCATTAATAATTTTAACTAGAAATCATCTGTGAGAATTGATAAAATATTCACATTATTCTCATTGTAACATTGAACTCTAGGAGGGGGTAATGTATAATTTATATGTCAAATATGTTTAATAATGAATGGATGATAGCTATGAATTTATTACACTTAAAATATATTGTAGAAGTTGAAAAGACTAATTCCATCACTAAGGCTGCTCAGAATTTATTTATGGGACAACCTAATTTAAGCAGAGCTATTAAGGAACTTGAAAAAGAGATTGGAATAACTATTTTTAAGCGCACTGTTAAAGGGGTTGAACCAACTAGAAAAGGTGATGAGTTTTTATCCTATACAAAGGCGATTTTATCTCAAATTAATGAGTTAGAATCTTTATATAAGCCTTGTGAATCTGATGTCATAGAATTTAATATATCTGTTCCTAGAGCAACCTATATTTCTGTTGCATTTTCAGAATTTCTTAACTCCTTTAAAGAGGAAAGAGAAATAAACATATTTTTTAAGGAAACAAATTCCATGGGAGCAATAAATGATGTGAATAACGGAGATTCCAATTTAGGAATTATTCGTTATCAAAAGCTGTATGAAAGCTACTTTCTATCCTTTTTAAAGTATTCAGATTTAGAATATGAACCACTTTGGGAATTTGACTTATGCTTGCTTATGTCAAAAGACCATCCCCTTGCTCACCATGAAGATATACCTTATTATGATTTATGCGACTATACAGAAATTGTACATGGGGATTTTCAAGTACCTTCTCTTTCTCCTAGTGAAATTAAAAAGGATTTTAAGGCCAAGTTACCTTCGAAACGGATTTATGTATATGAGAGAGGAAGTCAATTTGACTTATTACAAAGGGTGAAGGGCTCCTTTATGTGGGTATCTCCAATTCCACAGGATGTTTTAGACCATCAGAATATGATTTTGAGAAAATCCTCTGCTGGTTCTCTTGTGAATAAGGACATTATAATTTATAAACAGAATCATGTCCTCACACCACATGAAAAGCTGTTTATTGATAAGGTGAAGAAGTTTACGAAAAAATAAAGAGAGAGATTCTTCTGGGGGGCTTCGCCTCCACCATGAAAACCCACGATAGTTTTGCCGTGGGTTTTTTATATTTTATTTATAAACTCATCATAAAATTCTCGCTTTAGTTTAAGTAGATTTAAGATAATTGTATATATAAGGATTAATTATATATATTTAGAATAAATAGAAAATTTTGATAAGAAACCGATTAGATATTGGTTATTTATGTTAACATTATATAGTATTATGTTAATATTAGGAAGATTTATTAATAATAATTTGAGAGGAGGGACTTATAGTATGAATATTCCTGTTTGGCATTATGTACTTTCAATGTCAATTTATTTTATTTTTCTGCTATTCATGATTGAATTCATGAAGAACCACTATAAGTTTTCAGCTGTCTTTTGGGTTGCTTCATTATGTACTTTTCCAATTTGGCTTATGGGAGGTGTAAATGGCTGGTTTCGTTGGGCAAAAACATTTAGTGCTATATTTCCACTTGCAATAGGTGGATTCTTCCGATTAGCTGATCAAGAACAATATCAAGGTAAATTTTGGGACTTCATGAGGAAGGATTGGATAGTTTGGTTTGTATATTTGGTATTATTCTTAAATATTGCTGAAGCTACACTAAAAGATGTTGCTTTAGGAAACTATGCTAATGCACTTTGTGGCTTATTATTATGTGTTACTATTCCATTCCCAAATGGAAGGAAATTCTTCAAATTAAGTGATGAAGATAAGAGTATGTTTATAGCTTATACTACTGTAGCTTGGAATTTTCTATATACAACTTGGAATTTATGCTTTGTATATGGTGAAACTGGTAAATACTTTGCAAGCTCTATATGCATATTAATGGCGGCAGAAGTGTATCCAATTATTAAAAGAAAACCTGAACTTTATATAGCTGCTCGTATTTATACATTATCAGCTCATGTGCTAATTAGAGCTTGTTTCCCTAACTTATTTCCAGCTGTAATGGATGCATCGACATGGATGAATGCAGATGTGTTATATGTATGGGGAATAGTTAACGCTATACTAATAATTCCTTATGTTTTCTGGTATATATGGCAACTGCATACAGGAAAGGCTGAACAAAGCTTCATCAGAGGTAAAATTAAAGCAGTATAGGTATTATTCCAAATTATATATAGTTAGTAATTATAAAAGTAAGGACAAGTCTTCCTATAACCTGTGAACTAATATTTATTTATATAAAATAATAAAAAATATAGAATATAAGGGGGATAGATTTAGTGAGAGTTTGACTAATACCTTCTCTCACTAAAGAACAAATATGGCAAAAGAAAAAGTACTGGAGCTTGCCAACAAGATTAGTAAGACAAAACGTGGTTCAAAATCAGAAATTACAGAGAACCATCCGGAGTATAAAGTTCTAGAGGCTGTTGTTACAGAAGAAATGGCAGAGGTAGCCCTTTGTCTTGAATTTCGTAAACCGCAAAGCGCAGAAGAAGTTGCAGCTCGTTGTGGTAAATCTGTAGAAGAAACATCTAAAATCCTATGGGAATTAGCTATTGCAGGTGGTTGTCTAATAGGTAACAAAGATGGTGTTGATAAATATTGGCTTGAAATTTGGGTTCCTGGACATATGGAACTTATAGTTAATCATCCACACAAAGAAAATATTAATAATTTTACCCAAGTAGGTCAGGCTTTTGATGAATACGGAAAAAGAAAAGCACCTGTGGCAGCTGGTATTTTTCCAGTAGGAAAGGGGCCTATGCGTGTTATACCTATAGAAACAGCTATTGAGGGAGAAACAAGAAGGGCATCCTATGAGGAAATTTCTCAATATCTAAATAAAAATACTGTTTTCTCAGTTGCAGACTGTTCTTGCCGTACAGCAAGGGAAGCCATGGGTGAAGGTTGCGGACACTTAAAAGAAGATATGTGTATCCAGCTTGGGGATGCTGCTGAATATTATATTCGTACAGGTAGAGGTCGTGAGATTACCCGTGAAGAAGCCTTTGATATTATAAGAAGGGCCGAAGAAAATGGTCTTATGCATCAGATACCCAATACAGATGGTTCAGGCAAAACTCATGCAATATGTAATTGCTGTGGTTGTTCTTGCTTAGCTGCTAGAAATGCAGCAATGTTCTTACACAATGATTTTGTTCGCTCAAATTATATATCACAAATAGACAAAGATAAATGTGTTGCTTGTGGGGAATGTGCTGAGGTGTGTCCTGTTAATGCTTTGAAATTAGGACAAAAATTATGTGCTAAAACACCAATTATTGAGGAGAAAAGAGAAGACTTCCCATCAAATACTGAATGGGGACCAGATAAATGGAATGTTGATTACAGAACTAACAGAGAAAATGTCGTTAAAACTGGTACAAGTCCTTGTAAAACCAATTGTCCAGCAAACATAGCTGTTCAAGGATATATCAAGCTTGCTTCTCAAGGAAAATACAAAGAAGCCCTTGAACTTATCAAGCATGAAAATCCATTCCCCGCAGTATGTGGACGTATTTGCCCACGAAAATGTGAATCTGCTTGCACAAGAGGTGATATTGATGAATCTGTTGCTGTAGATGAAATTAAAAAATTTATAGCAGAACAAGATTTAAATGTGGATCATCGTTATGTGCCAAAGAAAAGACATGAATATGGTAAAAAGATAGCTATTGTTGGAGCAGGACCTTCAGGGTTATCTTGCGCTTTCTACTTAGCAATTGATGGATACAAGGTAACTGTATTTGAGAAGCAAAAAGTACTTGGTGGTATGCTAACACTAGGTATTCCTTCTTATAGATTGGAAAAGGATGTAATAAATGCTGAAATAGATATCTTAAGAAAATTAGGGGTAGAATTCAAAACTGGTGTTGAAGTAGGTAAAGATATGAGTCTTAATGATTTAAGATCTCAGGGTTATAAAGCCTTCTATCTTGCAATAGGTGCTCAATCCGGAAGAAATCTTGGTATAGAAGGAGAAGATGCCCAGGGTGTTCTCACTGGAGTTGATTTCTTACGTGAAGTTAACTTAGGAAATGAAATTAATTTAGATGGAGAAGTTGTTGTAATAGGTGGTGGTAATGTAGCTATTGACGTTGCAAGAACTGCTACTAGGGTTGGTGCAACTAATACTTCTATGTTCTGTCTTGAAGGTAGGAAAGAAATGCCTGCTTTAGATGAAGAAATAGATGAAGCTCTATCTGAAGACATTGAAATAAATAATTCTTGGGGACCGAAGAGAATTATAACTGAAAATGGTAAGGTAGTTGGAATTGAATTTAAAAAATGTATTTCTGTTTTTGATGAAAATAGAAGGTTTAGGCCAAAGTTTGATGAAAACGAAGTTAAGATTGTTAAGGCAAGCCATATATTAATTTCTGTTGGACAAGGAATAGAGTGGGTGAATCTTTTAGAGGGAAGTCAGGCAGAATTAAATCCAAACAAGACAATAAAGGCAGATTCCTTCACCCTACAAACAGGAGAAAAAGATGTATTTGCAGGTGGAGATGCAATGACAGGTCCAAGGTTTGCAATAGATGCCATTGCTATGGGTAAAGAAGCATCTGTTTCAATTCATCGTTATGTTCAACCAGGTCAAAGCTTAGTTAATGGACGTGATAGGAGAGCTTATCATGCACTAGACAAAGAAAACTTAACCCTTGAAAACTATGATCGTATGCCTAGACAAAGAGCACTCCATGTAGATGGTAAGAAATCAAAAGAAACCTTCAAGGATTTACGCTCTACCTTCACAGAAGAGCAAATGAAAAAAGAAACAGAACGTTGTCTTGGCTGTGGAGCTACAGTTAGAGACGAATACATGTGCATAGGTTGTGGAGCATGTACACTTAGATGTAAGTTTGGAGCCATATCACTTGTCAGGAAATATGATGAGGAAGGTGTGGAACTAGAAAAACTTAAGCCTATAATTATTAAAAATATGATTAAACGTAAAGGTAGAATCACAGTTAGAAAAGTGAGGAAATTTTTTAAATCATAAAAGGTAGATATATACAATGTAATTAGTAATTTTATTTGGCATACTGGTAGCCTCCCGTGTTTTTAATTGTGCCGTAACTTTTATATATCACGGAACCTATCAGTGTGCCATATTTATTTTTTGGTAATATTACCAGCTGGGCTTTTTATTTTTCAAAAGCCTCTTTTTTATAGAAAGTACAAAATTATTTATGTATTTTTTATATCTTAGCATCAGGCTTTAAGTGAATATTCCTTAATACTAAAACATTAAGGATGGAAAGAGATAATATGGTTTATAATGTTAACTATTTCCTTAGGAGATTCATTTAAATCCTTTTCCAGCCATGTTTGAACAACTGAAACCACGCCTCCTACAGAGTATTTTATAAAATAATCTAAAAACACATCATCAACTTTTGAACTGCTAACGATCTTATCAATTTTAGATTTACTTGCTATGTAAATAATACGGTCCATAATGTTGTTTTCCATTTGTTTACTGAATAATATCTTGCATAATTCTTTATTTGCCTCAATCAATTCAAGGGCTTTAAGTAATAAGACATCTTTATAATCTTCAACTGGGGTTTCTTCAATATATTCTAAGATTTGATTAAATAATTCATCCTCTAGTGATTTAAGTAGGTCATAGGTATCTTTATAATGGGTGTAAAAAGTTCCTCTATTAATATCTGATTTTTTGCAGATATCAGTAACAGTAACTTCATGAATTTTCTTATGCTGAAGCAAATCAATTAAACTTTCTTTTATTATTTTTTTAGTATATAAAATTCTTCTATTTCCTTTAACTCCTGCCATTTAACTCATCCTTTTAAAATATTTACCAAAATGTTTAATATATTTACTAAAACAATTTTCGAGCATATGTTATTAAATGAACAAAAATAACTTAAATGTATATTTAATAACACTATGAAAATATGTGATTATTGTAACTAGTTGACATATTATTTATACTTAGTATTGTAGCATTAAATAAGCAAGGTGTCTATTTAATAACATTAAGTATTTGAATGTGAATACAGATAAGGGAGGGCAAGATGTCATATATAGAGATAATAGACGAATATAAAAGGTACAAGGTTGGAGAAACTACTATTGCGGCAAATAATGGTGTTAACTTCTCCATAGAAAAGGGAGAGTTTGCTATTATTCTAGGGCCAAGTGGTGCTGGTAAAACAACTGTGCTCAATATACTTGGAGGAATGGATACCTGTGATGAAGGTAAGATAATTATTGATAATGTTGATATATCTAAGTTTAACAATAGGCAGCTTACAAATTACAGAAGATATGATGTGGGGTTTGTATTTCAGTTCTATAATTTAGTTCAAAATTTAACTGCGAAAGAAAATGTGGAACTGGCTACACAAATTTCAAAGAATGCCTTAGATGTTGATAAAACTCTTGAATTAGTCGGACTTGGTCATAGAAAAAGTAATTTTCCATCTCAATTATCAGGAGGAGAACAACAAAGAGTGTCTATAGCAAGAGCTATAGCTAAAAATCCTAAATTGCTGCTATGTGATGAGCCAACTGGTGCCCTTGACTATAAAACAGGAAAACAAATTTTAAAAACATTACAAGATACATGCAAAAATACAGGGACAACAGTAATTGTTATAACCCATAATTCAGCTCTTGCACCAATTGCAAATAGAGTTATAAAAATTAAGGATGCCAAGGTTACAAGTATCGAAGTAAATAAAAATCCTGTTTCAGTTGAAGATATAGAGTGGTAGAGGGTAGAAGATGAAAAATAGAGCATATAAAAAATCAATAACAAGAGAAATATTATCTTCAAAAGCAAGGTTTATTTCTATATTAGCAATAATCTTCTTAGGAGTTGCCTTTTACTCCGGTATCAAATCAAGTGGACCAGACTTAAAAGAGTCCATAAATGAATTTTTTAGAAGGCAAAATTTAATGGATACCAAGATAGTATCTAGCATAGGTCTTAATGAAAATGATTTAAAGCCACTTGAAAATAACAATAAAATTCTAGATTACTTTGGAGCAAAGAGTATAGATGTAAATTTAACTAATATAAATAATGTTGTTAAGTTCATGGAACATAATCCAAAGAGCTCTGGTAATATAAATAAGCTTATTGTTACAGAAGGTAGATTACCTGAAAACAGTGGCGAGATATCTTTAGATGAGAATGCCTTAAAGGAAAATAAAAATCTAAAAATAGGTGATGAGTATACCATAGAATCTGATGAAGACTTAGATGAGTATTTTAATAAGAAAACTTTTAAGGTTGTTGGATTTGTGCAAAGCCCTATGTATATAGAAAATATGTCTAGAGGTACAACTAATGTTGGAAAAGGAAGTGTAGACTACTTTGCAATATTAAATAGCTCTGACATATCAATGGATGTATATACTGAAATATACATACGATTTAAAAATGTAGCTGGGCTTGGTGCATATAGTGATGAGTATAAAGAAAGAATGGAAGAAAATAATAAATATCTTGAAAGTTTATACTCAAATAGAACTGTAGAAAGAATTGAAGAAGTAAAATTAGAGGCACAAAAAGAGTTTGATAAAGCTTATAGAGAAATAGAAGATGGTGAAAGAAAGCTTGAAGATGCTCAAAAAGAAGTAGATGACGGTAAGATGCGACTTCTTCATGGTAAAAAGCAGTATGACCAATTTGTGGAAAAGTATCAGCAAGAAATTAAAGATGGTGAAGTACAACTAATTGAAGGACAAAGGCAGTTAGAGAATGGTCAAAAGGAACTTCATAAGCAAGAAGAGCAATTTGTACATGGTGAGAAGCAACTTAAGGCAGCAAAAGTTGAACTTGATAATGCAAAACAAGAATTCTTAAACCAAGGAATTGATCCTACACGAGATACAATAGAGTATAAAAAGCAAATAGATAGTTTAAATACTTTAATTACAACATATAATGCACTTTCCAATGATATGAAAGAAACAGCAAATAACCTTAAAGAAGGTGGCAAAGTTTCAAATGAAAAAATTCAGTATTGGAAAGGGGTTATATCTAACCCTAGTTTAGGATTAAATGAATTAAGTAATTTAGTAAATAGCTTAGAAAAAGACCCAACAAATATTTCTTTAGTGCTTAATATCTCAAAAGGAGTAGAAAGTGCTAGTAAAAGTGTAAGTGAAAATAAATCTAAGCTAGAAACTTTAGTAGCTGGAATAACTCAGTATCAACAAGGTGTAACTGCCTATGAAGAGCAAGTTAAAAGTTTTAATAAGGGAAAGATACAACTTGAAGAAGCTCAAAAACAAATAGATAAAAGTAAAGAAGAAATTATAAAAGGTAAAAAAGATCTTGAGGAAGGTAAAAAACAAGGGCAGTTAGAACTTGATAAGGCGAAGAAAGACCTTGATGATTCAGAGAAAAAACTTCTCGATGGAGAAAAAGAAATCAAGGAAAATAGAGAAAAACTAATAGATGGACTAAAAGAGATAGAGGAAGAAAAAGAAAAATTGAATGATTTAAATCATAGTAAATATTATTTTTTTGATAGAAATGATAATCCTGGTTACTCAACTTACAAAGGTTCAATTGGCAGCTTAGATAAAATAGCTTCAATATTTCCCGTGTTTTTCTTCCTAGTTGCAGCACTTATATGCTTAACTACAATGACGAGAATGGTGGAAGAAAATAGAGTAGAAATAGGAACACTAAAAGCTCTAGGATATAAAGATTTAGAAATAGCTAGAAAATTTGTAGTTTACGCAGCATTAGCCAGTATTGCAGGAAGCGTAATTGGTATAGTAGTTGGAAGCAGTATACTTCCTTACATAATTGGTGAAGCTTATTCATCTGCATTTACTTTACCAGAGGTTAAAATACACTATTATCCATCCTATATAATTCAATCGTTAGTAGCTTCAATACTTTGTACAGTAGGAGCCTCATTAATTGTATTAAAAGAAGAATTAAGAGAAAATCCTTCTAATTTAATGAGAACAAAAGCTCCAAAACTTGGGAAGAAGATATTATTAGAAAGAATTACTCCTTTATGGAGAAGATTGAACTTTAATCAAAAGATAACCTTTAGAAATCTTTTTAGATATAAACAAAGAATGTTGATGACCATACTTGGTATATCAGGTTGTATGGCTATGCTGGTTGCAGGGATGGCCCTTCAGAAATCTAACTCTTCAGTTATGGATATTCAGTTTGGCAAACTCTTAAAGTATGATGCTATGGTGGTATTTGATGATAATACTACTGAAAAAGAAGATGGAGCTTATAAAGAAGGGTTAAATAGCTTAAAAGGATATGAAGGCAGCTTAAATATTCATCAAGATTCAGTTACTTTTATTAAAGAAGAGGTAAATAAACAAACTGCTACTATGTATGTACCAGAAAATACAGAGGAGCTAAGTAAATACGTGTTATTAAATAATAGAGAAAGCAGCCTTGAATACAAACTATCTGATAATGGAGTAATTATAAATGAAAAACTGGGGAGAGTTTTAGGGGTATCTGTTGGTGATGAGGTAACTATAACAGATTCAGATAATAATCCTCATAAAGTTAGGGTAGATAACATTGCAGAAAATTATGCTGGGCATTATATATATTTATCACCAGCATATTATAAAGAAGTATTTAATGATGAGCCCATATATAATGCACAATTACTAAAATTAAATTCAGATAAAGAAGAGGATAACAAAATAGCTGCTACTCTTATGGAGAAGGATAAGGTAATAAATGTTACCCTTGTTTCAAAGATGAGAAGCTTAAGTGAATCTGCTGATTTAGGATTAGTTTTAATAGTAATAATAGTTGCTTCAGGAAGTTTAGCCTTTGTTGTACTATACAATTTAATAAATATAAATGTATCGGAACGTATAAGGGAGATATCTACAATAAAGGTATTAGGTTTTTATGATAATGAGGTTGCAATGTACATATTTAGGGAAAATATAATACTAACCATATTAGGAATACTTGCAGGCTCATTTATGGGTAAAATATTATATGTATTTTTAGTAAGTACAGCAGAAATGGATAATATGATGATGATACCAACTGTAGATATGAGTAGTTATGTAATCTCTGGCTTAATTACAATGGTTTTTGCAATACTAGTTATGATAATGATGCATATAAAATTAAAAAATGTAAATATGATTGAAGCACTAAAATCTGTAGAGTAAAATTTAAATCAAAGGGAGTCGTAAATTACTTTAAATCTTAATGTGGATTATAGGTGATTAAGGTAATTGTTTACTGTATAGCGATGTGGTAAAATATAGGAAATGTAGTTACTGTCATTTTTAGTATATTTGATTTATGCATGAAATATATTGGTTTATTATCTAGGGGGTGTAATTATGAAGAATAAAAACGGCTTTTGGCTCTATGCAGGATTAGTCATATAATTCAGCGGTTAGGTGTATAGAGCGCAAAATATAATCGCTGTTTCATTTATATATGACGAATCTGCAGTCTTGTGAATTATAATAAAAAGGAGCAGGATTATGGGACAGTATATAAATGCGAAAGATGTTTTACCCAAAATATTAATTCTTCAGATACAACAATATGTTGGTGGTAGTATAATTTATATACCTCAAAAGAATAATGATAAAAAATCATGGGGGACTTCTACTAATAGTAAAAGTGAAATTGTTGAAAGAAACAATGAAATCAAAGAAAAGAAGAAAAATGGCGCAACGATAGATGATCTTATGTCTGAGTATCATTTATCTTATGATACGATCAAGAGTATAATCTACAGAAAAAAATAGAAGAAAGCAGTCAGTTGATGAATTGACTGCTTTTGTGTATTTATATCTATAATTAAACATTGCATATTATTACTTAATATTTTCTTTTATACTTTAATCATAAATTGTGAACTAAAGATTGTTCAAATAACATGGAGGTGGGGAAATATGGAAAATGAAGGCAATAAAAAGCAAATTCATCAGCTGTTAAAGGGTAAAATTATTGAACTTGCTCCTGTAACAGAAAAACATATGGATTTTATATGTGATGAAGAAAGTAATTCAGAATTATGGTGTTATGAAGAATATGTTGAGACTGATAAGGACTGTATTCGAAAAAAATTTACTAAAAGAATTGAAGATAACGGTGTTTTCGACTTTATTGTCAAACGTAGCACAGATGGTGTACAGATGGGAGCAGCTTATATATGGCAATGTAGTTCCACGCGTAAAAGTTGGGAAATTGGATATGTTATCTTGCCGGAGTTTCAATGTAATGGGTATTGTTTAGAAAGTGCAAAGCTTTTAATATCCTTTGCATTTAATGAATTAAATGCCCATAAAGTTATAGGTATGTGTAATTGCGATAATCTCAGATCAGCATCGGTAATGCAGAAAGCAGGAATGTCAAAACAAGGCGTATTTAGGGAAGAATATCAATGTGATGGTAAGTGGGTAGACCAATTCTATTTTAGTATTTTAGAACGAGAATATTATAAAAATTAATTTTAGAATTATTTATAGTGAACCATATATTGAAAAACAACTGAACATATGTCAGTTGTTTTTATTTTTATGATGTATAGATTTTCAATGGTCTCGATTTTCTTTACCATTGAATTATTTTGAGTTTTTTTATGATACAATAGTTTAAACTTTTAAACTAATCATAAAATATTATTAACCTTGTAATAGCATTACAAACTAAAGTTTATACAAAAAGGAAGATCAATATTATGGATAAATGCAAAGAAAGAATGCTTAACTATCGAAGGATTTTAAAGATTGTCAAAAGGCTTTCACGGCATTAGGAGACGAAACAAGGCAACTAATTATCATTGCATTACTAGAAAGTGACTGTAATGGAATTAGGGTTGGTGAAATTACTAAAAGGACACATCTTTCAAGGCCAGCAGTATCGCATCATCTTCAAATACTAAAAGAGGCGGGAATTATAAACATGCGGCGAGAAGGAACAAAAAATTATTATTATGTTAATGCTAACGAAACACAGTGGAAGCAGCTTATGGAGCTTATGAATTATATATATGAAATAGTACAAGATGTTTCATGTAATAAAAGTGAAGAAGAATCATTTTAAGAAATTTCAATAGAGGAGGATATTATGGATATTTTTGAAGCAATTAAAACCCGTCATTCTGTACGTAGTTATACTGAAGATAAAATTGATAAGGAGACAGAAAGAGAGCTAAGAAAAATAATTGAAGAATGCAATAAAGAAGGGGATTTGAATATTCAATTATGTATTGATGAACCAAAGGCATTTGATGGTTTTATGGCACATTACGGGAAATTTAAAAATGTAAAGAACTATATTGCTATCATAGGCAAAAAAGGAAAAGATTTTGAAGAGAAATGTGGTTATTATGGTGAAAAAATTGTATTGAAAGCAGCTCAGCTAGGGCTCAATACTTGTTGGGTTGCACTTACCTATAGTAAATCAAAGGCAATTTATCAAATAAATAAGGGAGAAAAATTGTGTTGTGTAATTGCATTGGGATATGGTGAAACATCTGGAGTGGATCGTAAGACAAAAATAATAGAGGAACTTTGTCATGTAGATGGAGAGATGCCTGATTGGTTTAGAAAGGGTATGGAAGCTGTTCAACTTGCTCCAACGGCTATGAATCAGCAAAAATTCTTAATTACACTAGATGGTAACTTAGTAAAAGCAAAGGCCTTGAAAGGGTTTTATACAAAATTGGATCTCGGAATTGTTAAATATCATTTTGAGGTGGGTGCTGGAAGTAATGGATGGAAATGGGATGAAGCATAATATAGTCTAGTTGTATAATGTAGAAACTTCATTAATATTATTTTTAGCCTTGTATAACAAAATAAAAAGCCATCTAAGAATATTTTTAATATCCTTAGATGGCCTTGATATGGATAAATCCCTATCTAAATGACATTGAGATTACTCTAAGTCTTTTTAATAATTCAACTATACTATTTCTATTATCTTCATTTAATGATCCTGTGGAATCATATTCTAAAATTACTTTACTCGGTTTTAAAATAAATCTTGCTATGTCCTTATTCTTTCTTCATTAGATGATTTAGGTACTGGTATAACACCATTTTGAATATGCCATCTTAATGTTATTTGCGCTATACTCTTTTGATATTTTTCTGATACTTATTTTAAAGACTCAAGAATTAACTTACTGTTTTTCATTCTTAAAATTTATAACTAATGTTACTATTAATCCACCCCAAAGAATAGTTGCTCCTAATATTAAAAATGAGATAGCATAACCTGTCATTTATAAAACCTCCTTACTTTTTATATCTTGAGATTCATTTTCTGTCTTCCAAGGCTTCTTGCTTATTAATATTCCACCTATAATTCCTAATGCAATAATTGACCAACCATATAATAATAAAGATATTAAATCATATCCTCCATAAGGAGTTTTGAATTCTGTTATAATACTTTGAACTAGTGTTACTAATAGTAATGTAGGTGTAATATACTTTATAATAAAATCCCACCATTTACCTATTTTGAAATACGAAATAGCATTTGTATGTTCTCTTATTTCCTTAGGCTTAACTAACCAACCAATAACAAAAGCCTCTAATAATCCAACTACAACTATCCCATAGTTATTTATAAAATTATCCATAATATCTAATAAATATAGACCTGCATTTGTTGCAAAAGCTGTACTTATTAAAAACCCAATTACAGAAATACTTGTTACAACTTTTTTTCGTTTCCATCCAAATTTATCAATTATTGCAGCTGATATTGCTTCAACTAATGAAACTGATGAAGTAATCCCTGCAAATAATAGACATACAAAGAATAAAACTCCTAATATATTTCCCCATACTCCCATTATTGTAAAGACCTTAGGGAATGCTATAAAGGCTAGCCCAATTCCACTTGTTACTACTTCCTCGACAGGTACCCCTTCAATTGTTGCCATTACTCCAAGTATTGCAAATACTCCAATAGCACATAAAAATTCAAATCCACAATTGGCAAATGCAGTCATAAATGCACTGTTATTTATATCTGTTTTTTTAGGAAGATAACTAGAATATGTCATCATAATACCAGTAGCAATACTCAAGGAGAAAAATACTTGTCCATATGCTAAAATCCAAATCTTAGGATCTTTTACCTTATTCCAATCTGGTGTAAATAATGTATTTAATCCAACTTCTGCACCTTTTAATGTAACTCCTCTTACTACTATAATTATCATTATTAATAGTAAACAAGGTAATAATATTTTATTCATTTTTTCAATTCCTGCTTTTATACCTTTATAGCATATAAGCCAATTTATAAACCAAATTAATGCAATTCCAATTAGTATAGGAAAAACTATTCCACCTAGATTTAGAGGTGAATCAGATAATTTTAAAAAATCATTATAAAAGAATGAATTAGAATCTTCTCCCCATCCCTTATTAAAACTAAGGGTTAAATATTTCATTGCCATGCTTAATATCATGGAATAATAACATAGTATAATTGATGAACTAATTATTGACCACCATCCAAACCATTCAAATTTTTTATTAGCTCTTGCTAATGAAAGAGGTGTGGATCCTCTAAATTTATGTCCCATTCCATACTCTAATATTAAAAGAGGAATTCCTGCAGTAAATATAGCAAAGAAATATGGTATTAAAAATGCTCCTCCTCCACTTGAGTAAACTACATATGGAAATCTCCATATGTTACCTAATCCTACTGCTGATCCAACTGCTGCAAGTATAAAACCTACTTTAGTTCCCCATTGTTCTCTATTTTCTTCCATAGTTAAATCCTCCTAAGCTGAATTTTAATATTTATATAAAAAAAGTCCCATAGTTATTTATGGGACTTTTTAACCTAGGATATAAAAAAGCCCCATATTAATCTATGAGACTTATTTTGTCTAAAAAACAATACAAAAATAGCCTCATATAAATCTATGAGGCATATTTTATCTATAAAATATAAATTAGCCGTCATAGATATAATCACTTAAAGTAGCAATTACATCTATGACAGTAATAAATATAAATCTATCTAATCATACATGCAATTGCTATCTTAACTCGGCTAACAATAAGAGTACTCTATTGAATTTTGATTCTTTTTGAATTTGTGATTTTATAGTTTTCATAATATTTCCTCCCTTTAATAATTTTTTTATATAATAACATCATAACTTATACTTTGTCAACTTTTTTATTCTCAAAATTCTTTTATTTCTGTCATATCTTTAATCATATTAAGGTATCTGAAAGCAAATAATAAGTCAAAGATGGGAAGTATATTTTGAGTTAGACAAGGAAACAGGTTCCGCAGATAGTAACACTATCTAAGGGTTCTGTTAACGCAGTATAACACAAAATATACGAGCATTCTGACTTATTTATTTTTTGAAGATGCCTAACATCTCCTAGGTATAAAATAACGTACTAAGTACGTTTAAACTTATAAAAAGTTAATGTTGAGTTAATGTAGTATGTGTATATTTAAATTATTGCTAGAGGAGGTATGTTTATGCTTACGTTAAAAAACATAAAAAAAAGCTACACTACAGGTGATTTTACACAAGTAGCACTAGATGGTGTATCTTTAAATTTTCGAGAAAATGAATTTGTAGCTATATTAGGGCCAAGTGGATCAGGAAAAACAACATGCTTAAATGTCATTGGTGGACTTGATAAATATGACTTGGGGAATCTAATTATTAATGGGAAATCAACAAAGGAATTTTCAGATTCTGAATGGGATTCATATAGAAATAACAGTATAGGATTTGTATTCCAAAGTTATAATTTAATAGGGCATTTAGATATAGTATCAAATGTTGAAATGGGTATGACTTTAAGTGGAATATCATCTAAAGCAAAAAGGGAAAAGGCACTTGAGGTTCTTGAAAGAGTGGGACTAAAAGACCATATACATAAAAAGCCTAATCAACTTTCAGGAGGTCAGATGCAAAGAGTTGCAATAGCAAGAGCTTTGGCAAATGATCCAGATATAATTCTTGCAGATGAACCTACTGGTGCACTGGATACAAAAACCAGTGTACAAATAATGGAATTAATAAAAGAGATATCAAAAGATAAATTAGTTATAATGGTTACTCATAATCCAGAATTAGCTAACGATTATGCAGATAGAATTGTAGAGTTTAGAGATGGAAATATAGTATCAGATTCCAATCCACTAAATATTGAAACTAAAAAAGAAAAATACTCGTTAAAGAAAACAAGTATGAGCTTTTTTACAGCTTTAAAATTATCAGCAATGAATATAAAAACTAAAAAGGGGAGAACATTTTTAACAGCACTTGCATCAAGTATTGGTATTATAGGAATCGCTATTATACTTAGTTTATCAAACGGATTTGATGCTAAAATAGCAGAGATGCAGGAGGATGCACTAGCGGAATATCCAATTACTATATCCAAACAAACTCAAGAAATTACTAAAGAAGCTATGGAATCTAGAAGAGAAGAAATGAACGATAAAATGCTTGGAAAATCTGAATATGTAGATTCAGATGAAGTTTACTTATATGATTCAAGTGAAAATACACTGATACATACAAATAATATATCAAGTGAATATATAGATTATATTAAAGGAATAAACCCAGAAATTGTGGATACTATAGGTTATACAAGAATAGCATCTATGAATCTTCTAAGAAAATTTGATGATAAAATAGCACCTATAACATTTAACGCTAGTGATAAAAGTAATACGAATTCATCACCAATGGGCCAAATGGGATCAGGATTAGCTTCTTATCCAAGTTCTATAAAAGATAATAATACATCTTTTATAGAAAAAAACTATGATTTATTAGAGGGAGAATATCCAAAGTCAAAAACTGATTTAGTACTTATAGTGGATAATCAAAACAGAGTAGATGTAAATGCAATGAAAAATCTTGGAATAGATACAACAGATTTAGAGAGTATTAAATTCAAAGATCTAGTAGGTATGGAGTTCAAGTTAATATCAAACAATGATTATTATGAAAAAACACAATTTAATACATACATGCCTTCAAATGATTATGAAAAAATGTATAACTCAAATGATTCAGTTACATTAACTTTAAGCGGTGTAGTACGTATTAAAGAAGATGCAGGTATTTCTATGATAGGTGAAGGAATAGCCTATAGTGATGACTTAACTGAATTAGTTATAGAAAAAGCTAAAGATTCTGATATAGTACAAACTCAAAAAGATGCAGACTATAATGTAATGTCAAGAGAAGCTATTGACGAGGAAACTAAGAAAAACTTAATAGCATATCTTGGAGGAGATGAAACTCCATATGCAATTATGTTATATCCAAATAGCTTTGAAAATAAAGATCAACTTATATCTTATTTAGATGATTATAATGAAAATAAATCATCTGAAGATAAAATAGTATATACTGATTTATCAAAGATGTTATCAGATATGACTGGTGGAATTATGGATGGGATAACTATAGTTTTAGTTGCATTTGCTGCTACATCATTAGTTGTATCTTTAATAATGGTAGGTATTATAACTTATATATCAGTACTAGAGAGAACTAAAGAAATAGGTGTATTAAGAGCACTTGGAGCAAGAAAAAAAGATATCACTAGAGTATTTAATGCTGAAACCTTTATAATAGGAACTGGATCAGGGCTATTAGGGATATCAATTGCATGGATACTTACAATACCAATAAATAGTATTTTATATAAAATGACAGAGTTAGAATCAGTAGCAAAGCTAAATCCAGTACATGCAATATCATTATTAATAATAAGTGTTACACTTACAATGTTAGGTGGATGGATACCATCAAAAATGGCAGCTAGAAAGAATCCAGTAGAAGCACTTAGAAGTGAATAGAAAGTGATTATATAGGCTATCTTAAAGTATAAATTAAGATAGCCTATTAATATTTAGTATTTAGTATAAAATATAGTAGAATCATATTATATATCAATTTAGGAGGGATATTGTGGTTAAAATACTAATAGTTGAAGATAACAATAAACTAAGAAAATTAATTGATGTATATCTAACTCACAATGGATATAAAACTTATAATGCAACAGATGGACTTGAGGCCTTGGAGATAATAAATAATAATATGATAGATTTAGTAATATGTGATATCATGATGCCAAACATGGATGGATTTGAGCTTATAGAAGAATTGAGAGGAATATATACTAATTTGCCAATACTTATAGTTACAGCAAAAGAATCTAAAGAAGATAAAATATTAGGATTCAAACTAGGAATTGATGATTATATGGTAAAGCCCATAGATTTAGAAGAATTATTAATGAGAGTGAAAGCATTACTTAGAAGGGCGAATATAAATAATGAACATAAATTAACTATAGGAGATGTTATACTTGACTATGATAAGCTAACAGTTACAAAAGGTGATGAAGAAATAGAACTTCCACAAAAAGAATTCTATCTGTTATACAAACTCCTTAGTTATCCTAACCAAATATTTACACGTATCCAATTGATGGATGAGATATGGGGAATGGATGTGAAAAGTGATGAGCAAACAGTAAATGTGCATATAAGAAGGTTAAGAGAAAAGTTTTCACATTACAAGGAATTCGAAATTATAACAGTAAGAGGGCTTGGCTATAAGGCGGTAAGAGAAGATGACTAATTGCGTTAAAAAATTGAGAAACACTATAAAATTTAAATTTATAGTAGCCCTTATCATATCTATTATAATAGGAAATATACTATCATTTTTAATAGTAGCACCCTATATAAATAGCAAAATAGAAGAGGTATTATTCAATAGATATGAAACAATAATGTCTGAATTAAAAAGCTCTAAAAACTATGAAAAAAAATTAGATATCTTAATAAATTTGTATGATGGATTAGGATATAGCTTAGTAGTACATAAAGACATAAATGAATTAAATCTAAGAAAATCTCAAGAAAAGGAGCTTATTGAAGGGGAGAAATCAATATACTTAGTAGCTCATAGACCTAATGCTAAGGTAATAGGAAAAATAAATAATAGTTATATTACTTTAGAATTAAAGCATTATTCAGATATAGGACATATTATATCTACTTTAAATAAAGTAGTATTATTTATTAATATATTTATTTGTTCATTTATAATAAGCTTAGTAATAAGAAAGATGACAAAACCAATTGAAAAATTAGCAGATGCTACAAATGAAATATCAGCAGGTAATTTTGATATAAATATTGATATTAAAAGTAATGATGAGGTAGGGATGCTTGTAGAAAAATTTAATTCTATGGCCAGAGAATTAAAGAATATAGAATATATGCAAACTGATTTTATTAATAATGTATCTCATGAATTTAAAACACCAATAGCAGCTATAGATGGATTTGCAACTATACTTAAAAATACCAAAATATCAGAAGAAGAAAGGATGGAGTATTTAAATATTATAACTGACGAAGCTAGTAGATTATCAGAATTATCATCTAATATACTAACACTTTCAAAACTTGATAATATGGATAATTTTAAGAATAATAAAAAGTTTTTTTTAGACGAACAAATTAGAAAAACTATTATATTACTTGAAAAAGAATGGACTAATAAAAATATATCTTTTAATTTAAATCTAAAAAATATGTCCTACTATGGAAAAGAAGAGTATTTAATGCAGGTATGGATAAATATAATCAATAATGCTATAAAGTTTTCAAAAGAAAATAGTGAAATTGATATATATTGCTACAAAAACTCAGAGTATGCATTTGTTAAAATAAAAGATTATGGTTCTGGAATGGATGAAGACACTAAAAAGAGAGTATTCCATAAGTTTTATCAAGGAGATAGTTCTAGAAAAAGTGAAGGATATGGGTTAGGATTATCTATTTGTAAAAGAATAATTGACTTATCCAAAGGAGAAATTCATATAGATAGTGAGTTAGGAAGATATACTGAGATATTAATAAGTCTACCTTATTAATAATATAAAGGAATGCTATAAAATACATAAAATCTTTGTATGAAAATCATGCATAAATAGAGGATAAATACTCTTATATGCATGATTATTTATTTATAAAATATTGTAAAAATATGTTTTATAATAACTCCTTTTTTTCAAAAGAGAATACTGCTAATTTATAGGTGTGCACTTACACAAGGACTCATAAAAATCCTTAGGCTGATCGAGCATAGTAACATGACCAGCATTATGAATCATGAAAAGTTCCTTTTTAGGAGCTTTAATTCTTTCAAAATATTCCTGTGCCATGGGATAAGGTGTTTGCCAATCCTTGTCCCCTAAAATGTAGTAAATTGGAATCTGATATTCTATTGATTCTTTGTTCAGATCATAGTTTTCAAAAAGATATTTTAAAAGAGAAAAGTTTACATTTAAGCCTTTTGATAGGCTTAATATATCTGAGAATTTGAAAATAGGGCTTCGGAATACTCCCATAATTAGAGAGAAGTTTGGAGTCACTGCTAATTTATATTTTCCTTGAAGTTTTCTAAGTTTAGCTATTGCCTTTAACATATCTTTATCAATAGGGAGTTTAGGATATTCGCCTAAAGCTTCAAGTTTTTTTAAATCAGCTTTGTTACCTGATTTCAAAATTTCTTCTTTTAACTTTGAATATCCAATTCTTTCATTTTCAAGCATGTTGATAACTTGGCCAACTCCTATATAATGGGATACTTCCTCAGGATATTTTTTAATAAACAATGTTCCTAGAACGCTACCCCAAGAGTGTCCTAATATTGCTATTTTTTCTCTCTTATATTTCTTTTTTAAATATTTAACTACTTCAAGTAAGTCTTCTAAGTGTAGGTCTAAGGTAGGAAAATGTTCTTTAGATGGATTTCTGGTTAAAGTTTTTCCAGCTCCTCTTTGGTCCCAGTGGACAACTGTATAATTCTTTTCCCAGTTTTGTTGCATTAAATGTGCAAAGATTGATTCTGCTGAGCCAGGTCCTCCGTGTAGAAAAAGAAGTATGGGATTTTCTTTATTACCTTCTAGGTGTAGTAGGTAGTGATGTATTCCATTGATTTCTATATATTCTTCTGTTGATGTAATTTCTTTTTGAAATTTAGCCATTATACATGATTCCTCCTAAAACTAAGACTATATTAATAAATATATCACAATAAAGTAGTGTAGAAATAGTTTTTATTAATAATATGGGTATTCACGCAAATCATTACAGTATTAAAAGGAAGTATATAATGTTTAATAAATATAAAGTATAATTATTACAGTATATGAAATATTAACATATTATAATTACAAGTTATTTAAAGTATTAGTTTACTGCAGATTTATTGACGAAAAAGCTAAGTAATAAAAGATGATAGCTTTACAAAAATAGTAGAACTGTAAAGTATTAAGAAAATAATAATCAATACGAAAAGAGGGGGAAATTATGATTGGATTAGCAAGAGGAACTGTTAAGGTAGTTCCATATACCTATCAGTGGAGAGAAGAGTACGAAAAAGAGGAGGGACTACTGAAATCAGTAATAGGGCAATATGCTTTAGATATTCAACATGTAGGAAGTACTTCAATAGAAGGCTTGGATGCTAAGCCTATTATTGACATAGCAGTAGCTGTTGAATCTCTAGATAAAGTTAATTACTTTAAAGGAGCATTAGAACAAATTGGATATGAATATAAAGGCAATGCTGGAATTGAAGGGCGAATTATGTTTGCTAAAGGTAGCGAAGATTTAAGAACTCATTATTTACATGTAGAAGTTATTCATGGACCTATATGGGAAAATCATATATATTTTAGAGATTATCTCCGCCTACATAAGGAATATATTAAGGAGTATTCAGATCTTAAAAAAGCCTTAGCAATAAAATTTGAAGAGGATAGAGGTTCTTATACGAAGGAGAAGGATAAGTTTATTACTTTCATATTGGAAAAAGCAAAGAGGGAATTTAGTGGTGATTAAAAATAAAAAAATAATTAAAAAAACAGGGGTAAAAATTGCACTTTCACTTCTAGTACTTTTATTCCTTGGAGGTATATGGCAAGGTTATATGATGAATAAAGAAGCCACCATGTTTTCACCTCCAGGACAATTATACAAGATAAATTCTCATAATATCCATGGATATGCCATTGGAGAGGGGAAAGATACCGTCGTCTTTACTACAGGTTCAGGAACTCCTTGTGCCTTTACGGACTATTATTACCTTCAAAGTGAATTACAGGATTATGCAAGGACTATTAGCTACGATCATGCTGGTTATGGTTTTAGTGAAAGTACATCTATTTCAAGGAATGTGGATATTGTAGTTGAAGAACTCCATGAATTACTTAGGCGGTCTGGAGAAGTAGCACCATTTATTCTAGTTGGACATTCTCTTAGCTCTCTTGAAGTAATTCATTTTGCTCAAAAATATCCTGAGGAAGTAAAAGCAATAGTGTTATTAGATAGTGGAAGTCCTGAGTTTTATGCTAAGGATTCAGAATTAAAGTCCTACATAATAAATCGAGGCATGGCAGGTTTGCGAGTAAGTGGCATTGTTAGATTACTAGGAAATATAGAAATTGAACTTCCTTTTTTAGGAGAAGATTTACGCTATGATAGACTTCCTAAAGAAATAAGAAGTATAGATAAAGCTATGTATTATAAATATATTGGAAGTAAAAACAATTTAAGCTCTATAAAAAATATTAATGAAAATGCACAGTTAGTGCTCAATAATGGTTATTTAAAAGATATCCCATTGATTATATTATCCTCAGATAGTGGAGGGCGTTGGGAAAAAAGTCAACAACAGCTTTTAAATTGGTCTAACAACAGTTATCAAGAGACTATACCTAATTCAAACCATTATATTCATTGGTCGAATAAAGAAATTGTTGTTCAGAAAATTTTAGAGCTTGTTTTAAAGTAGGAATAACTCTAATTCAAACGCTTGTATGTTAAGGCAATGTAAAAAATATCCTAATATTAAGAGGAAAGTGAGGAGTATATATGAAGCTAAAAAATGGTAAATTAAGACCTTTAAATATATTATTAGCAATGCTCATGATAACTGCAATTGGAGTAATAAATTATAATACAAAAGCTTTGTCAAAAGATGAGGTTCAATTATATAAAGTTAATAAAAATGGAGAAACTTATGGTCCTAATATTTATAATGCTACTTATGGACCAGATTTATTAGCGGCTATAGGAGAAAATGAAGTAGAGGGATATGTAAGAGCTAAAGATTTAGAAGGAGAAATTCCTAAGAATCCAGAGGAAGCTCTTGCAATTCAAAGAGCTAATCAAGAAAAGGGGTTTAGGCTAATTCCTCTTTATGATAAGGAAGGAGAAAATATTATAGGGGAATTTAGAGTAGGTTCGAGCAGATAGTTTTTGCGAAGGATTGTAAAAATAAATAGGTTCTGTGCTAGAGGTGATTACCATGTTAAAGCTGCAACATATTCTAAATGAGCTTAATAAAAATTATGCTAAAGGGAACAGAATTAATTTTACTACCAAATGATTGTGGAGCAATGCGGCCTCGAGTCCAAGCTTTATCTACTAGAGCTTATGAGAATATGGTTGGAGTTGTAATGGCAGATCCACCAGGGGAAAATGCAGGATGTTCCTGTGCTTTCAGTCCAATAACTTGGGATAAGAATGGGATACCTATTGATAATAAGATTGTAATGGCAGATGATGAAACAGAGGATATTTTTATAGCAGAATATGATTTGGAAGAACTAAGAGATTATCGAAATCATGAAATGATGGGGAATACATTCCGTAAAGTAAAAACATATTCTGAACTGCTAAACAGTGATATAAAAGAACCATTTAAGCGTATGAAGATAGGGCAATGAATGAGTTATTGGATACTTATATTCCTACTTGGATAGCAACAAAGGCTGACAAGTTATAGATGCGGACAATAATATATAATGTAATAAAGGTTATAAAATTAAGAAGATATATATAATGGGATCATCTCAAAATAAAAAGTGATTTTTAGAATGAGATAGTCCCATTATTTTTTTGGAACAATATATTAGCGCAAATAATAAAGTAGATGGAATAAGAAGTAATCTACGTTTAAGTGAACATTTAAAAAACGTATAAATAAAATTATATTAATCTTATTGACATAATATGAAAATATCGGTAAAATATTACCTATGGTAATTACCTTAGGTAATGAAAGGGGAGACTAAATTGAAAAATGATAAAAAACATATAAGTAAGGAATTTATTTTAGAAACTACATTAAGCTTGATTGATAGAAATGAAGGAATGAATGATGTAACTTTAAGAGATATTGCTAAAGAAGTTGGGTGTGCACATACAAATTTATATAACTATTTTAGTAGTTTGAATGAAATATTTTGGGAAGCACTTGGTCAGGTACTTCTTATGATGATGGATTATTCCAGTAATGGTCTGAGTCATCAAAAAGATGATGAAGAAAAGTTCTTCTTAATTTTATCCAATTTAATTGATTTTTCTATGCAACATCCCGGGTGGTATAGATTTATATGGTTTGAGTCTATAGGTGGAAACCCTTCTCCTGAAGTTACTAAAATATTGAATAAATCAGGAGAGGGATTTTCACAATTTATAAAAATGAGTAATAATAATATTTCAAATGAGAAAGCAAGCTCTGTCGGAAATATATTGCATAGTTATTTACATGGTGAATTGTGTAAATGGATTAATAATCGAAGTTTTATAAGCAAAAATGAGGAGACCAAAACAATAATCTTTTCAAACCTAAAATACCTATATAAATTACTAATTCAATAATATAAAATGTTAGATTTTAAGAAATTAAATAACAAAAATCATACTAATGCATTTTAAAAGTTTAAAGGAGATGTATAGAAGTGTTAGGAAAGTTAATTTCAAAAATTTGTCCAATCTTTATGGTTCCTGAAAATAGCCCGGTTAACGAAGAAAAGTACTTAGGTGATAAAAAGAATAATCCTTCAATTTATGAGACAGGTAATAATAAATATATTTATCCACTAATTAAATTTAAAGATGAGCAAGTGATAATTGAGAAGCTTTGCTTAATTGATTTTGAGGGAGATACTACTTATAAAGCTATAGAATTACAGCAAGTGAAACAAGAAAATTTCATATATTACATTGTACTTATGGGAAGGCAGGATGGTGAATCAGATATTTACTATACAAAGGGACTGAAATTAGACGGGGATAAGTATAAATCATTACTGAATAAAGTAACTATATACGAAGTTGATTCCATGAAGGTACAGTTTGATGTAACTGAAAAAGGGATAGATGTACATCTATCTTTAAGGGATAGGGAAGATAGAATTATAGAGTTTAAAATAAAAGAGAATAAGAATAAACTAGATAGTTTTGGTCTTCTAGCACCTGTAGGTAGTATGAGTGATAGACCAGATAAATTTCCTATCATATATTTAAAAAAATTTAATATGGTGGAGCAAAAACACACCGATATATTTGTAAAGATAGATGAAAAAGATCTAAAGCCTATTAAACTTTTTCCATTATGTAATTTTAAAAGGGTTTATTTGGCTAGATATTCTTATTTTAATAATATTAAAGATTTGAATAATGATTATACAGGTATAATAGAACCAATAGAATTTACTACAGATGTAGATGAAATAAAAATAGATAATTGTATTTATTCAATTAACATAAACAATACACATCCTGAAATAAAGTCCGTAAAAAGAATTGACAGCAATAGTGAAATGAAAATAACTTTTTCTCCACCTATACAAGATATTATTTTATTAAAGGATAATACAGAAATACTAGGACATTTTTCATTATCTGTTGATGAGGTTAAAGGAATTATGGGGGGAACTTATTTAGTAAGGAAAAATAATGATTCAATTAAACTTCAAATTAACCCTCAAAATGGTTGGCAGCCAATGCCTGGTAAGCTATGGATGAAAACTTACTTATGGAACTGTGATATAAAAATCGTAGATGATATATTACAAGTAGAGTCAAAGTGGAGCCGTATAAAATAGTTTAAAGCTATAAATAGGTATATAAACTGAATGCGTGCTGGTAACGTGAACCTGGCCTAAGCATTGGAATCAACGAAAAATACAGTGACTAATTAGCCACTGTATTTCTATCCTATAAAAAATTACAACCCTACACTATATGACCAGAGTTTGTGACATGTGCTATAATTTAATCTATGAATTATCAGAAGGGAGGTAAGTAGGCGGAAAATTATAGAACATTTCTCAGCTAAATACATTAAGGAATAAGGGTGATAAATATGGAGAAGGAGTTTATAGTTTTAAAAGGCTGTAAAGAAAATAATTTAAAGGATATTTCATTAAAAATACCTAAAAGAAAGATAACCATATTCACAGGGGTATCTGGTTCTGGAAAGTCATCTATTGTTTTTGAAACAGTTGCAAAGGAAGCACAACGTCAATTGAATGAGACATTCAGTGCTTTTATAAGGAACTTTTTACCTAAGTATGGTGAGGTTAAAGCTGATCATATAGAAAATTTATCGACACCAATTATTATCGATCAAAGTAGAATTGGTGGCAATTCAAGATCGACATTAGGTACTATTACAGATATAAATTCCTTTCTAAGAGCTTTATATTCAAGATTTGGAAGCACTTATATCGGAAAGGCTAATATGTTTTCTTTTAATGATGTTAATGGTATGTGCCCAGAATGTGAGGGACTTGGTAAAAAGTTAGTTCCTAACATGGATGAGATACTTGATAGAAGCAAATCATTAAATGAAGGAGCTATTTTACTTTCAGGCTTTGGAGTAGGTTCTTGGCACTTTAAGATATTTGCTGAGTCAGGATATTTTGATAATGATAAGAAGATATGTGACTATTCAAAAGAAGAACTAGATAAGTTCTTATATGGTGAGCTAGAGAAAATTAAGATAGATGAAACAGGTGGAATGAACATAACTTATGAAGGTCTAATGGTTAAATTTAATAGGTTATATTTAAAGAAAGAAGGAGAGATCTCTGAAGCTGCAAGGAAAAAACTAAATCAACTTCTTGTGGAAGAGAAGTGTCCTGTTTGCATGGGAAAAAGACTTCATGAAAGAGTTTATGGATGCTTAATTAATGGTTATAATATAGCAGATTTAACTAGTATGCAAATTGATGAATTAGTTAAAGTAATTAAAGAAATAGATGAACCAGAAGCTGAGCCTTTAATTAAAGGGATAATAGAAAAGCTAAATAATATCATAGATATAGGTCTTGGATATTTAACTTTAGATAGAGAAACAGTATCATTATCAGGTGGAGAATCTCAACGTATAAAAATAGTTAAATACTTAAATAGTAACCTTATAGATTTAATGTATATTTTTGACGAACCTAGTATAGGACTTCACCCAAGAGATGTACATAAGCTAAATAATCTTTTAATGAAACTACGTGACAAAGGTAATACAGTAATAGTTGTTGAACATGATCCTGATGTTATTAAAATTGCAGATCATATTATAGATGTAGGGCCAAGAGCAGGAAAATATGGCGGAGAAATTGTATATGAAGGAAACTATGAGAACCTACTTAAATCAGGAACCTTAACTGGTAATGCATTACATAAATCTCTTACTATTAAGGAAAAAGTAAGAGAGCATAAAGGATATTTAGAGGTAGTAAATTGTAATAAAAATAATTTAAAAAATATATCTGTCACAATCCCTAAAGGAGTACTAACTTTAGTAACAGGAGTTGCAGGTTCAGGTAAAAGTACATTAATTAAGCATGAATTCATGGAACAAAATAAGGATGCTGTACTTATAGATCAAAATCCTGTATCAGCCAATTCAAGATCAAGTTTAGCAACTTATAGTGGAATTATGGATAATATAAGAAAAGCTTTTGCTAAAGCAAATGGTGTTAATGCATCATTATTTAGCTCAAACTCAGAAGGTGCTTGTGAGAATTGCAATGGAAGCGGAATAATAGAAACAAATCTTGCATTCATGGAAAATATAAAGAGCACTTGTGATGTTTGTGAAGGTAAAAAGTTTAAAAAAGAAGCTTTAGATTATAAATTTCAAGGAAGAAACATAATAGAAGTTCTTGAAATGTCTGTTTCAGATGCAATTGAATTCTTTAATTTAAAGCCAATTAAAACCAAACTGCAATCTATTGAAAAAATGGGCATTGGATATTTAACTTTAGGGCAAACTCTTGATACATTATCTGGCGGAGAATGTCAAAGATTAAAGCTTGCTAGTGAATTACATAATAAGAGTTCTGTATATATATTAGATGAACCTACAACTGGTCTTCATATGGCTGATATTGAAAAGTTTATAAATATAATTGAAGATATTGTAGATAGCGGAAATACAGTTATAATAGTTGAACATAATATAGATATAATTAAAAGAGCAGATTGGATTATTGATATGGGCCCCGATGGTGGAACAAAAGGTGGAGAGATAATATTTAAGGGAACTCCAAAACAATTATGTAACTGTGAAGCATCATTAACAGCTAAATATATTTAGTTTGTTTTCAAATAAATATACTAAGAACAGCTCCTAAGTTATTAACATATATTATAGCATTACATGTAATGCCATAATATATGGCTAATAAAGTTGGAGGAAATCAATATGACAGAGGGGTTAACAGGACTTGTTATAACCAAAGCAGATAAAAGTTATAATATTGTTCGTAGAACTGCAAATTTATATTTTAGTTACTACCCAAGGGTAATTGTATATCCTAATAATATAACAGATGTAGTTAATGCAGTAAATTGGTCAAGAAATCAAGGATTAAATATACGTTGTAGAAGTGGTGGTCATAACTATGAAGCATTTTCTGTGGCAAATGATGCTGTTGTGATAGATGTTTCTAATTTACTTGATTTTGAAATAGATACTAATGAAGGTTATGTAAGAATAGGGGCAGGATATAGGCAAGAACAACTTCATCCTAAGATAACTGAATATGGGTTTGCATTTGTTGGAGGAGGCTGTCAATCTATTGGGGTTGCAGGAACTACATTAGGAGGAGGAGTTGGCTTTTTACAAAGGGAATATGGGTTAGTATGCGATAATCTAGTAGAAGCACAAATAGTAGATGCTTTTGGCAGGATAATAACTGCTAATTCATATCAAAATCAAGATTTATTTGCTGCATTAAGAGGAGCAGGTAGTAATAATTTTGGAGTAGTAGTGTCACTTACTTTTAAAGTATATCCAGTTGATAAAGTAACAGTAGTGACTGCTCAATGGTCTAAAAAGAGTAGGTATGAAGTAATTCAAGCATTTCAAGAGGTAGGGGAACATTTAGATAATAGGTATACCATTAAGGTTTCTATGACTAAAGATGCTATTGCACTATATGGAGTAGGAGTAAGAAGCACAGAAAAAGAAATGGAAGAAGCTTTAAGCGTTTTATTAAAAGTTCCTAATAAAATGAATTATACAACAAAGCATATTAGTTTTAAGGAATCTGTACAGAGGCGTCCAGGTTTTGTGTCTACACCAAAAGGATTTAAGATTACAGGATTATTTGCATATAATCCATTAGGAAAAGAACCTTGTGAAATAATGTTTGATTATTTAGATAATTCACCGCCTATACAGCCACCAATAGATATTGGATTCCTCCTATTAGGAGGAAAGATTGCAGAAAATGAAGGTTTACCTAGCGCTTATCCTCATAGACGTGCTAAAGTATTAATAGAAATTGATGCCGAATGGCTTCTTAAGTATAGTATGTATGCTAATGATACAATTAGATGGGTAAATAGTTTAAGAAAGTCCTTACTTCCATATGCAGGTTTTGGATATCTTAACTATTGTGATATTAATATACCTAATTATTTATATAATTATTTTGGTAATAATGTACCTTGGCTAAAAACTGTGAAAGAAAAATATGATCCATATAACTTATTTTACTATCCTCAAGGAATAAATCTATAAGCAGTGTGAGGATCACATGGAAATAATCCATATGGTTATGCATCTTTAGTTGAAGAAATAAATGATAGTATAATAATCTTTTCAGAATCTCAATATATGGAAAGGTACTTAATACATTTAGGAGCTGAATAATTATTTTATTCAGCTCCTATTCGATTGGTGATTTACTAAGCTATCTTCTCGTTAGATTTTATACTTGCAATATAAATATATACATGAATGTTAATATTGGTTGATAGACATTAAAAAGTGAGAGAAATATAATAAATATGAAAGGTATGATAAATATGATTTGTATAAATTTGAAAAGATTAAGGAAAATCAATCAATATACACAAGAAGAGGTGGCTGAGAAGATTAATGTTTCAAGGCAAGCTGTAGCCAAATGGGAAAACGGAGAATCAACTCCAGATATAAGTAGTTGTATTGCACTTGCAAACTTGTATAACGTTACTATCGATGATTTAGTTAATCATTCAGAGGAAGATTCAGGTATTGTGGTGCCGCCTAAAGGAAAATATTTCTTTGGATCTGTGGTGGTTGGAGAACGGGGTCAGATCGTTATTCCTAAAAAAGCGAGAGAATTATTTAATATTAACCCTGGTGATAATTTATTGATATTGGGAGATGAAGATAGAGGAATTGCCATTGTACATCAACGTGACCTTATAAATTTCATGGGAAAAATTGGAGTGGCAACAAAGGAATAACAATTTTTAAGCAGATGAATTGGAAAGAGGAGGATTACAATATGAGTAAAATAGTATTTTTTTGTATTCCTGCACATGGACATACTAATCCTACAATTGAGGTAGTGCGTGAATTATCATGTAGAGGTCATGAAATATGGTATTATTCTTTTAATGATTTTAAAGAAAAAATTGAAGGGGCAGGTGCGAAATTCATTAGTTGTGATAAGTATCTTCCAGAATTAAAGCCTGGAGATGAGAAAAAAATTGGAAAGGATTTTGCTGCTTTAATTGAAATGATAGCAGATACAACTATAGCTTTGGATGAAAAAGTATGTAGTGAACTTAAGGATTTCAATCCAGATTGTATTGTATCAGACTCCTTATGCTTCTGGGGTAAGCTATTTGCAGAAAAATTAAATATTACCTATGTATGTTCTACCACAACTTTTGCATTTAATAAGTATACAGCAAAAATGATGAAGCAAAACTTTAATGAAATCATGCGTATGATTTTAGGAATGAGACGTATTAATAAGAAAATAAATCTTTTACGAAAAAATGGATATGGAGTTAAGAATTTTATTTCTATAATCCAAAATGATAATGATACAGATACTATTGTATATACTTCAAAGGAGTTTCAACCAATGGTGGAGACTTTTTCAGATAAATATTCCTTTATAGGGCCTTCGGTATCTAATATAAAGGTTGAATACGAAGAAAGAAAACGTAAAAAAATATATATTTCACTGGGAACGGTAAATAATAAAAATATAAAATTTTATAAAAACTGTATAAAAGCCTTTGAAACTTGTGATGTTGATGTAGTTATGTCAGTTGGGAAAGGTACTGCAATTGAAGAACTAGGGAATATACCAAATAATTTTGAAGTGAAGAATACTGTTGAACAAATTAGAGTACTTCAAAATGTAGATGTGTTTATGACCCACTGCGGTATGAATAGTGTTAATGAAAGTTTGTATTATGGTGTTCCTATGGTATTGTATCCACAGCAAGAAGAACAAGGAATGGTAGCAAAACGAGTTGCTGATTTAGGAGCTGGAGCTTTTTTGAAATATAATAGTGCAGAGTATATAAGAGAGATAGTATTAAAGGTTATGAATAATGATGAATATAAGAAAAATGCAAATAAATTAGCAAAAAGCTTCAAAGATGCTGGAGGCGCAAAGAAAGCGGCTGATTCTATATTAAAAGTTATAGATGCTAGCAAATTAAAGCAATTATAATTTAAATTAGTCGAGTTTTTTTCACTATATATAAATTTAGGATTATTTAGAGTGAACCGCACCATAAATAAGTGAGATTTTTACTGAAATTGGATAATTAAGAGAAGAGGTTTATATAATTTATACAAGTTAAACTCACGATAAGGATTGTCGTGAGTTATTTTATACCTTAATATGAGATGCTTAAAGGAAATATTACTCAATATATAGTATAATTTAAGCGATAGACTAAGATTAGAAAGGATGAAAAAGAACTATATGCACCTAAGGAGACACCACAGTTAATATCTGTTCCAAATCAGAAGTTTTTTATGATTAAAGAATTATAAAAATAAAGAATAAAGCCTATGTTGAGTGTGATGTTGTGATACCTGAATATGTAGATTTAATTAATAGAAAATATTCATATTTAGTGAATAGATAAATTAGAATTTTAAGCGAGGTAGCGAATATGACAGCAGATGAAATTTTGAAATATTGTCTTGAAAATTTAGAAGGAACTGTTTTAGTCAGCAGTTGGGGAGAAAGAGGAATATTCTATAATCCAAACAACAAACTAAAGCGTGGAGTTTATATTTTGACGGTAAAGGAAAAAGATGGAGAGAATGACAAAAGCTCAGAACTAGATAGAGAAAACATCTATCGTGTAAATTTAGGAATTCGTAAGAATACTTTTGCTAAAATGTTTAATGAAATACCTAAACGCCCAAATAAAGGCGACGTTGTAGATATGAAGTATGATTTTTCTGCAATAAATCAAATTCTTCCTCACCCTATATATGCGTGGATGGGATGGATATGTTTACTAAATCCCTCTGAAAAGACTTTTGAAGAATTAAAACCTTTTATTAAAGAATCCTATGAATATGCAAAAGAAAAATATAAGAAAAGAAAAGTGTAGATTCCAGTTTACCTAATAGATAAATATATATTTATGAAACTATATAAAAAACCTCACTTACTACTGATACGGAGAACCGTACCATAAATAAGTGCAATTTTTACTAAAATTGTATGAGAAAAGATAGAATAATAGATAATAATTTATATGAAATAATTATAGAGAAGTTAAATATATTAATTAAAGAAGATAAACAAAAAAGTAGAATTTTATAAGAGTTTAATACAAGAAAAACTCCTATGTATAATGTGATTACATAGGAGTTTTTTAGTTTTAATGAGAATTCAATGAAGAAGAAATATTAATTATATTATTCACAACTGCCATCTAAATCAGGGTAATATTTAATAGACCAAGCTTCAAACTCCTTAATGAGTTTAGTAATTTCTTTCCCTTTATCAGTTAGATGATATTCAACTTTAGGTGGAATTTCAGCATATATTACCTTACCTATTAATCCATCGCTTTCTAATTCTTTTAAATTTTCATTTAAAATTTTTTGGCTTATGCCTTTAACAACTCTTTGAAGCTCTAAAAATTTTTTGGGCCCATTATATAAACTACATAATAAAAGAGCCTTCCATTTACCACGTATAAAATCCATTGCAAAATCTAATAAACAAACATATTTTTTGTTATTGAAAGAAATCATTAAATTACCTACTTTCAAATATTTTTACATAAGACATTATACTAAAGTTATTAATATAAATAAAGAATATGTCCTGTTTATATTAATATCTTATTTTCTTATATAAATAAGGTATTATAATAATTCTTACCTTTAGGTAAGACATCTAACTTAAAAGTGCGTACTTGTTAGGTAGTATAGGTATTTATATAATGAGGACATAAGTGGGGAGATAAAAAAGCAGACATAAGGAGATGTAATATAAAGGTAGTTGCTCTTAATGGAAGTCCTAAAAAGGAGGGAAATACATATAAATCAATAGAGATTGTAGCACCAAAAAGAGAGAATAAGAATTTTATGAATTTCATAAGATAAATATATTAATAAAAATAATTAAAGGTTTGGAAGGAGAAGAATTAACATGATAGATAATATGAATAGTACAATTACTTTAAACAACGGTATTGAAATGCCAAGATTAGGACTTGGGGTTTTCAGAGTAGAGGATAGTTCAGAATTAATAAATGCAGTTAAAGCGGCAATAAAAAGTGGATATCGAAGCATTGATGGTGCAGCTATATATGGAAATGAAGAAGCTATGGGAGAAGGAATAAGAGAAGGTATAAAGGAAGCAGGGATTTCAAGAGAAGATTTGTTTATAACTTCTAAGGTTTGGAATGCTGATTTAGGATATGAATCAACCATAGCAGCTTATGAAGCAAGCTTAAATAGATTAGGTGTGGATTATTTAGATTTATACCTTATTCATTGGCCAGTAGAAGGAAAGTATAAAGAAGCTTGGAAAGCATTAGAATATCTATATAAAAAAGGTCGTGTTAGAGCTATAGGAGTAAGTAATTTCCAAGTTCATCATCTTCAAGATTTATTAGGTGATGCTGAAATAAAACCTGTTATAAATCAAGTAGAATTACATCCCTATTTAAGTCAAAAAAAGGTTAGAGAATTTTGCAAAGAAAATGATATTCAAGTTGAGGCATGGTCACCTTTAATGGCCGGTAATGGATTATTAGAAAATGAGATATTAAAAGAAATAGCTAAGAAGTACAATAAAACAGTAGCTCAAATAGTGCTACGTTGGGATTTACAAAGTCAAGTAGTAACTATTCCTAAATCTACAAATGAGAGGAGGTTAATTGAAAATATAGATATATTTGATTTTAATCTAAGTAAGGTTGATATTGATAGGATAGATAGCTTAAATCAAGATTTAAGAGTAGGACCAGATCCAGATAATTTTGATTTTTAATTTATATTTTATTCTTTTTATTTTAGTGAATCTAATTATATAATTAAGACCTCACTTGAAATAGCTATGGTGAACCGTATCATAAGTAAATGTGGTTTGCAGCAGTTCAAGAATGATACAGAAACATTTTGTAGCTTTTACCTTATCAATCAGACATGTTAAAATTATACATGAAATATTATTCATTAAGATTGTGAAAATTAATTTTATCTGTAGTTTTAATGAAATAATTATATGAAAAATTTCATAAGGGGTGAAGTTATGAGATTAATGATAAGAAATGAAATTGAAGATAAATATAAATGGAATATAGAGAAAATGTATAAGAATATAGGAGCATGGGAGTTGGATTTTAAAAAAGTAAAGTGTCTAATACCAGAGCTAGGAACGTTTGCAGGAAAGCTTAATAGTAGCGAAAAATTTTTAGAATACTTGGAAAAAGATGTTGAAGCTTCAAGACTTTTAGATAAGCTTCGTAGTTACGCTTATTTAAGAGCAGATGAAGATACTTCCAATGCTAATTTTCAAGTGCTTAAATGAATAGGAAAATCAGATAATGAGTTATGCAAATGATGAATATTTTTACTGAAGATATTTTACATGAAGATATTTTCAAAGTCTTTCACAAACGTATTATTTGTCAACTAAAATTATACAAAGAATTATTTTACAAAAAAAGAATATATGATAATAGAAAGTGTGCTGTTTAATTTATATTAGATGGCGCATTTTTATTTATGAATTAAGTATTAGGTTGTTCTAATAAAAAGCCTAATGCTATTATGGAATAAGAAATTCAAGTATTATTCCCATTAATTAAGGTGGAACATAATGAATACAATAAAAGCAATAAGAATTGAAACAAATAGATTGATTGCTATATTATTTGTTAACTAAGGAAGAATACTTTGAAATAGCAAAGTAATATTGAAGATTTTATTTAACACTGAAAGGAATGATAATTATTATGTATGATAGAAACGCTACAGATCTTAATAATGGAAATTCAAAAAATATTTTTACAATAGAATGTGTGGATATAGTACTAAGAGAATTCCAAATGGAAGATTTGGATGCAATATATAATATCACCTTACAGCCTGAAATAAAGGAATTTCTACCTGATTGGATAGCAACAAAGGAGAAACATAGAGAGTGGTTAACTAAATACGAAATTAAAGAGAATAAAGAGTTCTTGGAGGCTGTTCCTAATATTAAGGGACATGTTCTGCGATTAGGAATTATATTAAAGAAGACAAATGAGCTTATTGGTTGGATTACTTCAGGTTTGAAAGAGGAATTGCCACCACCAAATAGAGAGATAGGTTATGCTATTTCAAAAGATTATACATGTAAGAGATATGGAACTCAAGCTGCTCAAGGTCTAATAAAATACTTATTTGAGAACACTAATACTGATGTGTTAAATGCTACTGCATTAACATATAACACCCCTTCAAATAAGGTAATACAAAAATGTGGTTTTAAATTAATGGGTACTATGAAGATTGATGGTCAAGACTTTTACTATTATAAACTCAATAAAAGTGAATGGGAATATAAGGCTTTGTTTTAATATAGTGTTGATAATGAACTATATATTATTACTCACAGCTATGCATAAGTTCAACTAGAGATTCCTTTGCTCTGCAGGAATCTAAGTTTACACTTAAACCGTTTCGAAAGATTGATTTACTAAGGCCCTATTCAAGTAAAAAGCTAAAATACAACAACTCGATTCTCTCGAACAGGTTGTATTTCTTAACGCTTTTCACTTTCATATGGCCTAAGTAAATCTAATATTCCTGCAAATGGTTTGCTTCGCAATAATATATAGCTCTAAAATCAACAATCATTTAAAACAAAGCCAAATATAAAAACAAAAAAGACTAATAAAAATATAGATTGAGTCATTACAATGAATATGATGGAGAATTATATTATGCTCTAACAAAGGATGAATATAGTAATCAGCTCAAGTAATGGCTAAAAAGTCTACTTTATACCTGTTACGGTTTATTATTTGAAAATAATTAGAGTAGACTTTAGCATACTATGAAAAATAAATTCACATTTGTATTCAATTTTAACCTTTCATTTTCCTAAAAGCCAATGGTGTTTTTCCATGAACCTTTTTAAACATTTTTACGAAGTTTCCACTATAATTATATCCAACCATTTTAGATATTTCATCAATACTTAATTCTGTTGTAGATAACAGATTTTCTGCCATTGTCATTTTAATGGAATTAGTATATTGGCTAATACACATATGATATTTTGCTAAGAAACCTGCTTTTAATTTTTGCTCATTTAGAAACACCATTTTACTTAAGCTTTTAATGGTAGGAGGATTGCAAGCTTCTTTTGTTAAAATATCATGGGCTTTTTGTATTGCATTTACATCTGAAGCAGTTAAAGTAATACGTCTATTTTTCCCTATTTTAATATCACCATAATTTAATTGGTTAGTAAAGGCATTTTCTGGTGAGGAATATATTTCATTATAAAGTAAAGCTATAGATTCTAAGATCTTACTTTCTAAATATAAAGGAGTTAGACGATCAGCTTCAGCTAGATTCTTTAAGTTTTGAACAACAGAAGCTATCTCAACAGGTAGATAGTGATAAGTATAGTTACTAATAAAGTTATCAAAATCTATAGTCTTTGGAAAGTTTGGTTTTACTACTTCATCAAAGTATTTTTTATAAATTGTTATTTCTACGCCATGAAAGTGTTGACCTTTTCTCCAATCCTGCTTTCCTTTTAGACTTTTCTCAACTACAAAAAATGAGGAAGGACTAAAAGAAGAAACAGGATTATTTTCAATTTCAAAGGTAGTCTCACCAGTATAAACAGTTCCAAAACGCATTAATTCTTCATTGTGATCAAAGGAAAGAGAAAAATTTAATGGTATGGTATAATCACCAATTCCAAAGTCATAATATCCTTCTCTACCATATTTAATAAAATATCCAAGTTCAGGTCTATCTTCATTCTTATATATAGTGTAGTTTTCCATAGGATAGGATGTAAAAGTCATTTTATTTAAAACTCTATTTTGAAAATCCTTTGTTGTTCTAGAAACCATAGATTATCCCTCATTTTTTATAAATTTTAAAGTCTTAATTATCATAAATAAATTATTTATCTAGCTTTGGATATAATATTTTTAAGAACTCTGTTTATTATAACATAAATTATTCTAATAGATGATAAAATTATTAAATTAGGTGCAAGAATTGAAATGATAATGAATATCATATACAATTGGAACGAATAGAACAACAATATAGAAATTAGTGATGAAGAATGTATGGAGGTATATTATGAAGAGAAATTTATTAAAGACATTAGTAGTTTCTTGTATGACTGCTATAATGCTCGTAGGTTGTGGAGTTAAGGGTAGTCCAAGCGATGATAAGTCAATAGAAAAGACTGTAACAGTTACAGATGTAAGAGGAGAGGTTAAAATACCAGCAGAACCTCAAAAGATAGTAGATTTAAGTGGTAATAGTGATATTTTATCAATTTTAGGGTATAAGGTTATAGGAACTGCAAATAGTGATGCCTATGACTATACTAAATTCCCTTCATATTTAGAAGATACATTAAAAGGAGCACAAATTTTAGGATATAGCATGCAAGATACTATGGATGTAGAAGCTGTTATGAATTTAGAGCCAGACTTAATAGTCATATCAACAGTTCAAGAAAAAATGTATGATCAATTAAGTGAAATTGCTCCAACAGTTATGGTTAAATTAGAGGCATTAAACTGGAAAGATGATATAAGCTCTTTAGGAAAATTATTCAATAAAGAAGATATAGCGAATAAATGGATTGAACAATATGAAGCAAAAGCTAAAGCAGCAGGAGATAAGATTAAAGAAGAATATGGAGAAGATGCAACATATCTTTCATTCTTAGCAAGTGGCGGACAATTTTTTGTATTTGATGGCGCAGGTTTTGGTTCTGTATTATATGAAGATATGGGACTTGCTAAACCACAAGGAATGCCAGAGCAAAGTGATATCAGTCTCCCTGTAGTGACTTATGAAGGTTTAGCAGCAATTAAATCTGAATACATATTCCTAATGGCAACAGATGAAGATTATGCAAGGCTTCAAAGCAATGCAATTTGGAATAGCTTACCTGCAGTTAAAGAAGGAAAAGTAGTTAAATTAGGAGCTTCACCATATTTTAACCAAGGGTACAGTCCAATAGGTAGAGAATTATTACTAGATGAAATAGGTGGCATGTTAAATGAAACAAAATAAAAAACATACCCTAGCTTTTATAATTTTTAGTATGTTACTTCTGATAATAGGACTGCTTCTAGCCGTAAGGTTAGGGGCTGTCCATATCGGCTTTTCAGAGATTTGGAACAGTATCTTTAATTATAGCGAAACTCTTGAGCTTATGCTAGTTAGAGATGTTCGTATTCCAAGAGCTCTTTCTGTACTATTTACAGGAGGAATTTTAGGAGTCACAGGAGCAATGATACAAGGTGTTACTAGAAACCCCATAGCTGAACCATCGATTTTAGGTGTAAGCCAAGGAGCTACTTTAGTAATAGCGATTTTTTATGCATTAGGAATAACCATAAATACGCAGAACGTTATGATAGCCTCTTTTATAGGAGCATTGATAACTGGAATTATAGTTTTAGGTTTTATATCAAAAAAAGCAAATAATAATTCTATAGCAAAGATACTTTTAGCAGGAACAGCTATGAGTACATTTTTTATTTCATTAACCACAATAATTGGACTATTATCAAACCAATCTCAAATGATAGGTTTTTGGGTATCTGGGGGCTTTAGAAATGCAAGTTGGGCAGATTTTAAACTGGTATTTATGGTAGGAACTATAGGACTTATTATAGCCATTTTATTATCATCAAAGATAAATATATTAAATCTTGGAGATGATGTTGCCATAGGACTTGGAGAAAATCCTGGGAAAATAAGATTTACAACACTTATGGTTATGATACCTATGTGTGCAGCAGCAGTAGCAGTAGGAAAAAACATAGCTTTTGTTGGGCTTATTGTGCCTCAAATAGTTAGAAAAATATTAGGAGAAGACTATAGAAGAAACATACCATGTTCTTTTTTACTTGGAGCACTTCTTTTAACTTATGCAGATATTGCAGCAAGAATGTTATTTGATCCCTATGAAACTCCAATTGGAATATTTACAGCATTAATAGGAATACCATTTTTCATATCAGTAGCTAGAAAGGAGAGGGGATAATGAAGAAAAAAAGATTTAAAATAACTTTAATAGTTTTATTAGCACTATTAGTTATCTCCTTTGGAGTTACATTATGCTGGGGTACATATAAAGTTTCTCCTTTAGAAGTTATAAATACCCTTCTTGGAAATGGAACAAGGCTTCAAAACACAGCAATATTAAGTATTAGACTACCAAGACTTTTAGTTGGAACTTTTGTAGCAATTGCCTTATCAACAGCAGGAGCAATTCTTCAAACTATAACTAAAAATGATTTGGCAGATACAGGAATAATAGGTATAAATGCTGGAGCAGCGGTGGCAGCAGTGATATTTATTACTTATCAAACTTCTAACTATTATAGTGAACTTGGACAACTTTCAATCTTTGTATTACCCTTTATGGCTATAGTAGGAGCAGGAGTTTCTTCCTTTATAATATATATGCTATCTAGCAGAAACGGAATAAGACCTAAAAGACTTTTATTAATAGGAATTGGATTAAATGCAGGTCTTAATGCCTTTATAACCTTTTTTACCTTTAGGGGTGGGGTTGGAGATTACAATAGAGTGTTAGTTTGGACGTCAGGAAGCCTTTGGGGATCAGGATGGAGCTATGCAAAAATAAGTATTCTAATAGTAACTTTAATGTTTGTATTAGTTTTATTGAATCATAAAAAGTTAGACGTTTTAAATCTTTCAGATGAACTTGCCTTATCTTTAGGATTAAATTTAGAAAAAGAAAGAAAAAAGTTTCTAAGTTTTGTAGTTATATTAGCTGGAACAGCAACAGCCTTTGCAGGAAATATAGGATTCTTAGGACTTATATCTCCTCATATTGCGAGGAAATTAGTTGGGCCTTATCATAAGAACTTTGTTGTAATATCAGCAATAATAAGTGTTATAATAATTCTTCTTGCAGATGCAGTTTCAAGAAATTTATTTTCTCCAATTGAAATTCCAGTTGGAATAACAGTATCGATATTAGGAGTACCATATTTTATTTATTTAATGATGAAGGAGAAATAATTATGGAAGCTATTAACGCAAAGAACTTATCAGTATCATATGAAAACAATACAATAATTGAAAATATGGATTTATGCATACCAAAGGGAAAAATAAGTATAATAATTGGAGCAAATGGATGTGGAAAATCAACACTGCTTAAAACTATATCAAGAATTAATAAGCCTAAAAATGGAGATATTTTTATAAATAATAAAAATATAAAGAAAATAAAAGAAAAGAATATAGCAAAAGAAATTGCCTTTCTTCCTCAAGGACCAGTTTGTCCAAGTGGGCTTACAGTGAGAGAACTTGTAGCCTTTGGAAGATTTCCTCATCAAAAAATCATAGGTGGACTTAATAGTCATGATAAAGAAATTATTGATTGGGCAATAGAGGAAACTGGGCTTAGTGAGTTTGGTGATAGAGAAGTTGAAAATTTATCTGGTGGACAAAGGCAAAGAGCTTGGATTGCCATGATTTTAGCTCAAGAAACAGAGATTATAATGCTTGATGAGCCTACAACTTACTTAGATATGTCCTATCAGCTTGAGGTATTAGAGGTGCTTCAAAAGCTTAATAAAGAAAAAAATATTACAGTAGTTATAGTGCTTCATGAGCTTAACAACGCTTGTAGATTTGCAGATAATATAATTGGACTTAAAAAAGGAAAGATTATTTGTAAAGGAAAGCCAATAGATGTAATTAATAAAGAAACTTTAAAAGAGATCTATGGCATAGATGCAAATCTTAAAGAAAGTGAAAATGGTGAATACCCAGTATGTATGGAATATGAACTTTTTAGGGAGGGTGCATGAAAAATAAAAACTTTATAATAATAGTCATAGGACAGATTATTTCACTTTTTGGAAATGCAATTCAAAGATTTAGTATGTCCTTATATTTACTAGAATCTACAGGGAGTACAGCTGTCTTTGCTAATATATTAGCAATATCAACCATACCTTATATTTTATTTGCACCAATTGCAGGTAGGCTTTCAGATAAAGTAAATAAAAAAAAGATAATGGTATACTTAGATTTCTTCTGCTCAATATTAATTGGAGGTTATGCCTTTATATTATTTAAAGGAAGAGATAATCAATCAATAGTTGCAGCAGTTATGTTTATACTATCAATATGTTCTACATTATACGGACCAGCAGTAGTGTCTTCAATTCCACAAATAGTGGAGGAAGATAAACTCACTTCAGCAAATGGAATAATAAATCAAGTAAGTTCAGTTGTAAATTTTGCAGGACCAATATTTGCAGGAATTCTTTATGGATTAGTAGGTATAAAACTAATAGTAGTAATAAATACAGTAAGCTTCTTAGTATCAGCAGTAATGGAATTATTCTTAGATATTCCAGATATAGTTAAAAAGGAAGAAGTAAATTGTAATGATAAAAATGAAAAAGAAAGCAAATTGCTATCAAAGGATTTTGTGAAAAAATCCTTTGTAGATATGAAAAACAGTTTCCTTTATTTAAAGAAGGAAAAGAAAATTGTATTAGGAATTATAGTTTCCTATGCTCTTTGTAATGTCTTCTTAGTGCCAATATTATCCATAGTTACGCCATATTTTATAAACATATTGCTTGGACTTCCTTCAGAAATCTACGGAATAGTAGAAGGAGTATGTGTATTGGGGATGCTATTAGGAGGTCTTTGGATAAGCTTAAAACCAAAGATGTTCTCAATGAAAAAAGTCCATTATACATATTTTCCTATGATAGTAGGGGTTATACTAATGGCCATGCTAGGATCTATAAAGTTAAATAATTATGCTTTAGCAGGACTCTTTGGGATTGGCGGTATGGCAATTATGCTATCTTTATCATTATCAAATGTATTAACTCTAACCTTTATACAAAGAGAAGTACCAGGGGATATGCTAGGGCGTGTATCAGCCTTTTCAACAGCAGTAGCAACTATAAGCGTTATACCAGGACAATTATTATTTGGACAAGCAATAGATATGAGAATACCAATAGGAATAATCTTATTAATGACAGCAATAATTAATTTAGGACTTATACTATTTGTTAAGTGGAATGTAAGAGAATTGGAGTAAAAATTGGAATGAAACATCTTCCTGAGCTTAAGGATTTTCATACTGTACACATGCATGGTGCTCACATTGCTACTCAGTTAGATGGTTTCCATTCTCTTTGCGAGCAGCTTAAGGAAATTTATAATATTGATAACAGTGCTATTTCTAATATTCCAGAAGAACTAGTAAATTGTGCTGATACTCAATTAATAAATTATATTGAAATATGTAATCAGTGTTATGGAAATCCAAATAATCAGTTCTTTCCACAATTTTATCCAATACATAATCATGATGACTGCAAGGTTACTAAAAAGAACGGCTAGTTTTTTATAGAAAACTAGCCAATATTTTTTACAAATTTTAGTAATATCTTATTTTGATATCATTCATTATAAAACCACTTTCAGGTAATGTGGGCATTTTTACCATATTATAGGTTAAGTCTTGCTTAGGAACTTGAAATTCAATTTTATTAATAAGAAAATCTACACTGACTTTCATAATTTCTATGGTAATATCTTCGCCAGGGCAACGGTGTCCTTTTGCAGTTTCACCACCACCTTGTGGAAGGAAATTAAATAAACTTTTATCCCCATTTTCAAATCGTTCAGGTCTGAACTCATAAGGATTCTCCCAAATTCTTGCGTCATGATTTGTTCCATAAATATCAAGTAATACAAGAGTATTCTCTTTAAATTCATAATGATTCCATGTAAAATTCTTTTTAACCCTTGCACCAAGGAAAGGAGCAAATGGATAGTAACGTCTTACTTCCTGCACAAACATTTTCAAATCATTATCATTACCCTTAAGTAATACATCTTTACATTCAGGATGTTCATGTAAAGCTAACGCTGCAAAGGTAATAAAAATTGAAATAGCAACAATAGGACGTATTACATTGATGAGTTCTACAGCTGCTATTTGATCATCCAATTGATTACCGTATAAATCTTTATAAAAAGCAATTTCATAAAGGGGAGACCCTTCTTTAGCTTTAAGTTTTCCACCTCGTAGGTCCTTGATAATTTCTTTTATCCAATCTTCAGCTTTACATCTAGATCTTCTTCCTTTCCAGTATCGAGGTCCAACTCCTCCAAAGGCATTAACCATATTACTAAAATCATCTGCTCTATCCTTTACTTCTGATTCTGCTAATGGAACTCCAGCCCAGTAACATGCTACCCAACATAAAATCTCCTTTGCTTCATTAAAAAGCACAACTTCCTCAGAATTCTTCCATTTACTAATGCGTTCTTCCCATTTTTCAACTGTAAGTTTAGCTAGATATTTTTGATGTGGTGGTGTCATAAGAGACATAAAAAGAAGTTTGCGATGAGCATGAGCTTCACCATCCATACCTTGAATTGCATTTAATCCAAATAATGTTTTTTGTATTCTTTTAGGTACAGCACCTTGTCGTTTGAATCTTTCGGAATCATAAAACATTTTGGCAGCTTCTTCTCCACTAATACAAATAACTTTCTGTCCTAAAAGATGGGTCTCAAATATATCAGATTGGTAACTATCAACATTATCTTTTATAAAGGTATATCCCTTTTTTAATAAGTTTAAAGTATTATCTATACCTTTATCCTTAGGGATTTGTTCATTCATTTATTTATCGTCTCCTTTTATTCTATTAAAAAATAATTTTTTTATATAAGGCTTTATTTTAAGTGGTTGTTGATTTTAGAGCTAAATACTATCGACACTATTCAGAAATAAAACCTTATGTAAAAACTCTCTAGCAACTTATTATTCTCATACAAATAAGAAAGTATTCAGTATTAATAAACTAACTTTTGTATGGTTTAGTCTTATATGAATAATTAAAAACTAGAAATTTATATGATATGAAAAATATGGACAATGTTCAATAAAAAACATATAATAGAAAATGCTTGCTAAAAAATATTTAAGGGGGAGGATTTATTAGTGAGAGAATCAAATTTTTTAAAAGCTTATAAAAAAAGATGGATTTATAGAATTATGGGATTGATAGTCTCTGTTATAGCCATTATAGGATTAATAGGTATAGGGATATATACATATTATAACAATGAGAATAATGCAGTTATAGTGAATAATGTTGAAGATTATAGCGAAGCTCTTAACAATGGTAGTTATATACAGATTTCAGCAGAGGAGCTATATGACTTAGATGTGGTAATGACAGAGACAGTAAGTAAATTAGGAATAGAAATATCAAATGATGTAAAATCCAAATTTGTAGCTATAAAGCTACCTCCATTTACTTTGGCGGTATCTATTCCGAATAAGGAATATGAAAAACTTATTGAACAAGAAAAAGCACCCTATATACTAACTGGAAAATTAGTTGGACTTGAAGATGGGGATTTAGAAGTAATAAAAAAAGCTATGAAAGATAATAACTCTCTTTCAGGAGGATTTCAACTGGTGCCATATCTTCAATACTTAAGATATGAAAGTCCAATTCAGTCGACGATGATTTATTTTACTATTGCGGTTTTATTTACAATATTTATCCTAGCTTTATATATAGGTGTTATGAGAAGAAATACCTCAGCATTAAAAAGTCTTAAGAATTTTTCAAATAAAGATTTTAAAACTACATGTGAGGAAATTGATAATGAATGTAATTCATCTAATGTGTATAAAAATGGACCTATTACTATAACTGAAAATTATATAGTTGCAGAAACCCAACAGATTGTATTTGCTCTTCCACTGAGCGAATTAATGTGGGTGTATAAAGAAACTATAAAGAAAAAAGTATATTTTGTTATTCCAGCTGGAAAAATTAATAACTTAATATTGGTTTTTTCAGATAACCGCACCTATAAGGTTAGTTTATCTAAGGATAAAGCCATTGATGAAATTATTGAATATATTTCTAACAATTGTAGCACATCCTTTGTAGGATATTCAGAAGAGCTTAAAAATCTATTAAAAAAAGACTCTAATGAATTTATACTTAAGTGGAAACTTAATAAAGAAAAAGATGATATATAAGTTGCAATTAAGTTTGTACATTATTGTAATATATATTTTAATACATAAATAATAAAGAAGGAGGATCCACAAATGAGGGGGATTCTTCTTCTTTTTCAGTTTTTACTATAATCATATAGTTTATTAAGATAAAATTAACTAAATTAGAGATTTGTTAATATAAATTGATTAGATGTATAATAATTGTGAATATTGTAGTAATAGGAATTAGTTTATATTATATTCTATTCTAATAATGATAATATGCAATTACTGGTGTTACCCGTTATATAGTATAATAGATATGAAAGAGGAGTTGATAGAGTGAGTGTTATTACTAGAAAGGTTTTTGTCCTAGGTATGGCTAGAAGTGGTTATGAGGCTGCGAAACTACTGGTAAACAAAGGCTATGAAGTTATTGTCAATGATGCTAACCCTGAACAAAACTTAGAACAGATGAAAGAGCTGCAATCGTTGGGTGTCAAAATTGTTTTAGGTAGTCATCCAGAGGATTTGATTGATAACACTTTTGAAATGATAGTTAAAAACCCAGGTATTTCAAATAGTCATAAATATATAGAAAAAGCTTGTGAGCTTAACATTCCTGTTATAAATGAGTTGGAGTTAGCTTTTCGATATTTTCCGTCAGATGTCACAATTATTGGAGTTACGGGAACTAATGGCAAAACAAGTACAACAACAATAATTTACGAGATTTTAAAAAAAGCTTCGAAAAGCGTATTTTTAATGGGCAACATTGGATATCCTGCATGTTCTTTTGTATCTCAATTAAGATATAATGATATTGCGGTTATGGAAGTATCAGACCATCAGTTGTGTAATGTCTTAGACTTTAAGACCAATATATCTGTTTTAACTAATATATCAGAAGCCCATCTTGATTTCCATGGGTCCTACCATATTTATAAGAGCATGAAAAGAAGGATTTTTAATCATCATACTAAAAGTGATACAGCAATTCTTAATTTAGATGACAAAGAAGTTCTTAACTTAACAAATGATATTGAATCTACTAAAAAATATTTTTCATCTAGTTCATTAAATAAATTAGGCTGTACAGTAGCTGATGGATATATTTATTATAATAACGATAAAATAATATCGCTAAATGAAGTAAAAATTAAAGGAAAGCATAATTATGAAAATGCTATGGCAGCTATTGCAGTTGTTAAAGAATTAGGCATAGATACTGATGTTATTATTAGTGTTTTAAAAGCTTTTGGTGGTGTAGAGCATAGAATGGAATATGTTAAAACTATAAATAATATAGATTTTTATAATGACTCTAAATCCACTAATATAAAATCGACTCAAGTTGCTTTATCTTCATTTACAAAATCAACAGTATTATTGCTGGGCGGATTAGATAGAGGACACAGCTTTGATGAGTTAAAGGACTACTTATTAAATGTAAAACTAATTGTAGCATATGGTGAATCAAAAATGAGGATAGAGAATTTTGCTAAGAAATGTGGCATTCCTTGTAAAGTTATTGATACTTTAGAAGAGGCTACTGAAATAGCATACAATTCATCTAGTGAAGGATATGTTGTTCTTTTAAGTCCTGCATGCGCTGCATGGGATCAATTTAAGGATTTTGAGGTGCGTGGGAATTTGTTTAAGGAGTATGTAAACAAACTAGAGTCTGAATGTTCTTAAAATGATCGATTATAGTAAAGTATGAAGGCTTACCTCAGGAAGAGTAAGCCTATATTTTTTTATAATTAAATCATACTATTACATAACCCCAAATTAACTATGTCTATTTTACTCAAAACACTCCATATCTATATAGGCAGGTATAAAATTGGTGCAATTGTTTTTTACCTGTATTTCACATTCTATATATGCAATAATGAAGATACAGGATTTACCTGTTAAATATTTCGGAGGTGAGTGTCATGAAAAATATTAAAAGAATAACTTCAGATACAATAAGTGAATTCGCAGATAAAATTGAATATGCAAAAACGAGTTTCATTCCGATGTTGCCATTTGTAAAAATGCCATTGCATGATTTTGACAGATATAAGATTTATAGTGAAAAAGGAATTTATTTAATTGATTATATTGGGGATGAATATTGTCTCTACCATTTCTATCATTTAAGTGAGGGAGATGACACATTACGTGCTACATTGATACTACCATCAAGTTGGGAGAAGAGATTTGAAATTATCGAAAAATCAATTCCCAATATTAAAGAATGGTTTTTAGCTGAAGATACCTCGAAAAAGTTTATCATTCAATCCCTTGAGTATGGTGAAATTGAATACTTTCCCACCCTTTCACATTATCTAATCCCCACAATTATTAGAAATGGGTTTGAACCTAAATATCGGATGTATATGAAAAAGGATGGAAATACACCAGTACCTCAAGCAGATGAACTGGGAAAAGGTTTGTCGGAAATAAACTATTCTGAAAAACTCTTAAATAATATAATTGATTTTTACTATAAATATGAATCTACTAGAAATTATCGTTACTTCACGAATTGTACTTATGAGGAATTCCTGGAAATGCTTAAACAAGATTTCACAATTAATAATTCAAAGTTTATAACAACAGAAAATGGTAGGGTTGTTGCGGGTATCATCGTTTCAAAGGATTCAGGGAAAATATGGATTGATAATTTCACAGTTAGTCCTGAATATAATGGGAGTAGTGTTGGAGATTACATTCTAAGCAAAACAATAGACCAGTTGTCCAAGGTCTGCTCGGAAGAGAACATTTACATTTATTTAAACAGGGATTGTCATGATGCAGTTAATGCTTGTGAAAAAAATGGCTTTATTCCTTTTGAATTTTGGACTGATATGATTCTTGAGAGATGATACCTATGCTTGAGTATTGAAGGAGGTCTATTTATTGAACTATAAAAATGCAAAAGATATTTTTCCTCCTGAACTTTTAAGGGAAATTCAAACCTATGTTCAAGGTGAGAGAGTATATATACCTCAATTGGATAATGTGAGAAGAAATTGGGGTAAAAAAAGTGGTTCAAGGGAGGAGATTACTTTCAGAAATAATGAAATTTTAAAAAAGTATAAAGATGGTTTAACTATGGATGAGTTGTCTGAACTATTTTGTTTGAGCAGTGAGTCCATAAGAAAGATTGTCTATAAAAACTTAAAGGATGTAAATAATTCTATAGAGGGGGATTGAAATGTCTAAGAATCATAGAGGAAAGGGATTAATTCATTTACCTGCTAGAGGTAGGGGAACATGTCCTGTCTGTAAAACGAAAAGAATTAAACTATTATATGATATTTTACTAGATAACGATAAAAAACTAACAGTATGCAAGCGCTGTAAGCATAAAAAAGTGAATTTATGATTTAGATAGTCATGATTTTAGACTTATAAAAGATAATACTGAAATAAAAGATATATGCAATTTATTGAAAAATGTGGAACCTCATTGTGTCGATGGCTACATTACGGATAAGGAATTAATCCTAGGTATAAATTGGGTAATAGAAAAAAATTTTAATCAGGAACATGAAGTTCCAGAACCTATCTATATTCCATATGAAAAAATATTAACATATATTGAGGAAACAGCTCAGAATATTATAAGTAGATTATCTGATGGTGTAGTGTTCCCAAGAATATTTTAAATTTGGAATAGAAGACATTGTATAAATAATTTAATACTTATTCATAGACCTATTGGTGTTGTAAAATCAACTAAACATATACAATAGTAAAAATCGCAGATAAAATAGATATGGTGAACCATATCATAAGCAAGTGAATTTTTTGATAAATTTGTAAAATAAGAATCTTACTATATTGATAGAAGATTCTTGTTTTTACTGCTAATTTATGTATTTATATGTTAAAATATACTTAATATTACATATTAAAATGAAGTTAATAACAATTACGGTATTAGGTGAAGTAGTGCAAGTGGAAAATCAACGTGTTCAACAACATTTAGTACTAGTTTAAAAAATTCGAACGGGGAGATAATATGGCGGGTATTATAACACATTTGGTAATTGCCAATAGAATAATAAATGAATTACCCGATGGAATAATTACAAATAAAGGATTGTTTTATGCAGGCTCAATAGCACCAGATTTAATTCGTGTGAGGGAAGGCGTTGTAAGAGCAGATAAAAAACACTCACACATGAGAGATAACATTGCAGATGTAGATTTTAATAAGACAGAGAATCTTACAATGTTTCATAATAGGGTCGCTAGTTTTATAAATAATAATATATCTAAAGAGAACAATATAATCGACTTATATAGAGGATATGTAGTGCATTTGCTTTCAGATGAAATGTTTCTTATTACAGTTAGACCGAACTTTGTAACAAAAATGAAAACTTTGGGCATAGAGCCAACTGATATATTATTTCGAGATAAGATCTTATATGATTTAGATAGTCATGATTTTAGGCTTGTAAAAGATAATAGTGAAATGGAAGATATATGCAATTTATTGAAAAATGTGGAACCTCATTGCGTCAATGGATACATTACGGATAAGGAATTAATCCTAGGTATAAATTGGGTAATAGAAAAAAATTTTAATCAGGAACATAAAGCTTCAGAACCTATCTATATTCCATATGAAAAAATATTAACATATATTGAGGAAACAGCTCAGAATATTATAAGTAGATTGTCTGATGGTGTACTGTTCCCAAGAATATTTTAAATTTGCAATAGAAGATATTGTATAAAGAAATTGGCACTTATTCATAGAACTAATGGGGTTGGAAAATCAACGATATTATGGAGATGTACGTAAAATAGAACTTGTACTAAAAGTTAAATATATCAATAGTTAAAAAGATGATTCAATATAGGAATCATCTTTTTAACTATTGATAGTATTTCTAAAACTATCCTTAATAAAGAGTACCTTTGCAAATATATTCTATAAATATTTTGAAGGATTATCTAAAATCTCTTGAATTGCATTAAAATATTGTCCAACATGTAAGCCATCAACCAAGGCATGATGAACTTGAACAGATAGTGGCAGCTTAATCTTTTCATTTTCCTCAAAATATTTACCCCATGCTATTCTAGGAACGCTGTCAACAGGATTCATCTGAATTGGGTGAGTTACACCAGTAAATGAAACCCAAGGAATACTGGTCATATATAAAAGGTCATCACATCCAGGTTCATCTTCTATAATTATATTATTTTTTGTTTTCTCGATTTCTTTAGATGTACTAATTTTAAAATCATTAAATTCATTTATGAATTTTGAGCTACAAAAGCTAAATACTTCATCTTCACCCATGATAGTAAAAGCAGGATTTATAGCTTCATGTTCAATGACCTTATCGTCTCTGATCCTATATCTAAATTCTTTTATATCATTTGCTGCTTTTGTAGCAACATACAAAAACGATATAAAAAAAGAGATTTCATTTTCTTTAATATAACTATAAAATTTTGTAATGTCCACGTTACTACAAATATTAAAATGAGGGTAATCAAATTCCTTAAAAAAATTATAGTGGTTTTTTCTCTTCCAGCTTTCTATATCTATAAATTTCATTAATATATCACTCTCCATAAAAATAATAAATTATAATTATACATAAGTTTATAGAATTTCAGATACTGGTGAAAAATTGAAAGTGTTTAATTCATATTTATCAATTTCCAGAGTTTCAGCCAAGCGTAAATCACCACCAATAGCTACAATTGTTCTCATATAGCTCTCCCCTTATTATATAAACAATATTTATATTTAATTATAATATACAATCCGTATTTTTAAGTATAGCACCAATTTCAATATATTGTAATAACTATATGAATTTTGGTTTTCTTACCTTAGAATCAATTATCTTGGTATAAGAGTGCGATACATTACAGTGAACCAAGAAGTTTCTAGTTTATTATTTTTGCTATAATAATGATGATAATATAAAGAAAATTTCAAAAAATATTATCTATTAGAACATACAATAGGAAAAATAATTATGATGATGTAAAAAACATTTAGCTAATATTAAAGTTTTCTCTTACTAATTCAATAAACAACGACATTGTAGGGCTAACCCATTTGTTTTTATGATAAGCATATATTGCTGTAACGTTAGTATCAGAACAGCCAACGTTAAGTTCTTTTAACTTACCATTTTCAAGTTCTTCTTCTACTGTAAATCGAGGTAAGAACGAAATTCCCAAATTACTTGCAACACATTTTTTTATCGCTTCTATGCTCCCGAGTTCAATTGTATTATTTAAGAATATATTCTTATCAAAAAAATAACTTTCAATTATTTTCCGATAAATGGATTCAACTTCATTAATGATAAGGCTTGTATTTATTTTTTGATTTGGCTTACAAAAATCTAAATTTTCTTGTTTGAATAATGGCGAACAAATTAAAGCTAAATTGAAATCAGAAAGCTTAACAGTAGTTAAATTATCATTTTGACTTCCTACATCATACATTAAACCAAGGTCTACTTCACCATTCGATAAGATATTTTTTATAGTATAGCAATTGAGAGAAATTATAGAAAGTTTTACATTAGGAGCTTTTTCTTTGAACAAGCTCAATACAGTTTGTAATTTATAAGACATCAATGATTCTGCAACTGCAATTTTTAATTCTCCTGTAATATTTTCGTCATATTTACCAATACTCTCAATTTTTTTCACTATATTAAGTAATTCATTTGCATAAGGTATCAATTCTTTTCCCAAGGTCGTTAATACCATATTGCGACCAATTTTTTGAAATAACTTGATTGAGAGTTCCTGCTCTAACTGCTGAATTTGTGAGGTAACAGTGGATTGTGTATACCCCAATTTCATTGCAGCATTTGAAAAGTTACCTTCTTCAATAATACTTTTAAAGGTTTTAAAGTGTCTAATATCCATTTATTTCACCTCAATCTTTATATTAAGTTAATAATATATTGATAAAATCGAATTGTCAATTCGAATATATCAATTTTACAAATATATAGTTCCTTGATAGTATAAATTCATAGGCAGCTATAAAATTGATTAAGTAAGTTTTGAGCATAATCTTATATCAATATATCAATAAAAATAAATGAATTTGCATAATAGGATTTGCTAAAAAAATGACAAGGATGTATTAGATTATAGGAGGAATAAAAAATGAGAGATGTAGTAATAGTAAGCGCAGTAAGAACTGCAATAGGAGCATATGGTAAAACTTTAAAAGATGTACCAGCAGTTGAATTAGGCACAACAGTAATAAAAGAGGCTGTTAAAAGAGCAAATATAAACCCTAATGAAATCAACGAAGTTATTTTTGGTAATGTACTTCAAGCAGGTTTAGGCCAAAATCCAGCAAGACAAGCTGCTGTGAAAGCAGGATTACCTTTAGAAATACCTGCATTTACAATTAATAAAGTTTGTGGATCAGGATTAAGATCTGTAAGTTTGGCAGCTCAAATTATAAAAGCTGGCGATGCTGATGCTATTGTAGTAGGTGGTATGGAAAACATGTCTAGCGCACCATTTTTACTTAATAATGCAAGATGGGGACAAAGAATGGGACATGGTGAACTAGTTGATGAAGTGATAAAAGATGGTTTATGGGACGCTTTCAATGACTATCATATGGGAGTAACAGCAGAAAATGTAGCAGAAAAGTGGAATATAACAAGAGAAGAACAAGATGAATTTTCACTTCTATCACAACAAAAAGCCGAAATAGCTATTAAGAACGGAGAATTTAAAGATGAAATAGTTCCTGTAGTAATTAAAACAAAAAAAGGTGAAATAATATTTGACCAAGATGAATTCCCTAGGTTTGGTAATACTATAGAAGCATTAAAAAAACTTAAGCCTATTTTTAAAGAAAATGGTACAGTGACAGCAGGAAATGCATCAGGACTAAATGATGGAGCAGCAGCATTAGTAATAATGAGTGCAGATAAAGCTAAAGCTCTAGGAATAAAACCACTTGCTAAAATTAGTTCCTATGGATCAGCTGGATTAGATCCAGCAATAATGGGATATGGTGCATTTTACGCAACAAAAGCTGCTTTAGATAAAATTAACTTAAAAGGTGAAGATTTAGATTTAATTGAAGCAAATGAAGCCTATGCATCTCAAAGTATAGCCATAACTAAAGATTTAAATTTAGATATGAGTAAAGTTAATGTTAATGGTGGAGCTATAGCACTTGGACATCCTATAGGTGCATCTGGTGCACGTATTTTGGTAACATTGCTACATGCTATGGAGAAAAGGGATGCGAAGAAGGGACTTGCTACTCTATGCATTGGTGGAGGACAAGGAACTGCTTTAATAGTTGAAAGAGATTAATTATAATCATCAATTTAGAAAGAAGTGTGGAAAATGACTTTATTGGCAGAGAAAATAAAAAGTGCAGCACTGGAAATGGGATATGAAAAGTGTGGAATTATTAAGATCTCCCAGATGAATGGATATGAGGAAAAACTCAATGAAAGGATTGATATCATTCCAGAAGCCAAAGGTTTTTACCAAAATCTTTATCGTTTTACACATTTAGAAGATACCCATCCTTGGGCAAAATCAATTGTCATATGCGTAAGAAGATATGGAAAATATCATATTCCAAAGCATTTGAAAGGTATGATTGCAAAATATTATTTAGTTGATATAAGAAAAGATGAAAACTCTAGAGATTTTCAAGATAGCTTAAAATTTGAAAAATATATGCAAGATTTGGGACTTAGAGCAGAAAATGAGCGTAAATTTGGTTCTACAGCATTACGCTGGGCGGCATTGAAAGCTGGCCTTGGAATAGTTCGAAAGAATAACTTTTTTTACACTGAAAATGGCTCATGGCTGTCTTTAGAAGCATGGCTCATTGATAAAGAACTTGAAGCTATAGAAGTACCAAAAGTAAAAGTTTGCGCTGAAGGGTGTAATCTATGCATAAAAGCTTGCCCTTCAGCTTCCTTATCTAAGCCATATACAATGAACCCTGTTGCGTGTGTATCTTGTATAACTACGTTTATGGGTAGGGATATGCCTAACGAAAAATACAGAGAACAAATAGGGAATTGGGTTTATGGATGTGATGTCTGTCAAGATGTTTGCCCTATGAATAAAAACCGTTGGAAGGAAACAGAAGAGTTTCCTAATCTGCAAGAATTAAGTAAACATATATCCTTAGAAAAAATTCTTAAAATGGATTATTCTTTTTTAGAAGAAGTAATGCAGTCTAAGTTTTGGTATATAGAAAAAGCTGATGTTTGGAAATGGAAAGTTAATGCTATTAACGCAATGGTAAATGACTATAATGAGCAATATAGAGAACACATACTGTACGCTTGTAACGATAGCAATTCAAAGGTAAGAGAAATGGCTCAATGGGCAATTAAAAAATTGAATCTATAATAAGTGCTTTTTTGAATCCGTAGCGCATTATTTTAGAAATGATTCACTCATTATTATGGTAAAAGTAGAAATGGAAAGTTTAGAGTTAAGCGAAAAACAAGTAAAAAGAAATTCAGAGCAAAGGTAAAGAAATTTAATCAATTGGTTAAATCGGTTAAGAACAAGCTTCATATAGGAGATATATTTGATTTAACAAAGGAAAAGCTTAATAGACATTATCAATACTATGCGGTTACGGATAATTCATATATGATAAGTTGGTTTTGTCTGGAAATAAAGGATGTGTTAAATGCTAATACACAAATTTCTATTAAAAAGACATTGATGAATTTATACTTATAAAATAGCAATTTTATATTATAACTAAAGATTAATTTTACCAACCTGATCTAAAACAAAACTCTTCGCAATCCATTGCTAATTGAAGGATTGCTAGGAGTTTTTGTGATTTCTTAAAAAACACAAGGCAGTTGGTAAAATTGTAAATAAACCCTTTATTTACAATGGATTAGAGCGTATAATGAAAATATGAAATGGCTTTATTACAGTGATTGAACCTTAACATGACATGCTAAAATTATTTCTCCTAGATTATTAAAAAAGGAAATCGCAATTTGATTTGAAGAAGCTTATGAAAATCAATAACTAATGAATTCGCTAGATATTTAAGAAAGGGAAAAAATAACATGGAAGAAACTATTATTTCTGAATTTAATGATAAGCTAAAAGTGTATTATACAAATGAGAAAAAATCCTTACCTAAGGAGTATAGTGAACAAGTTAAAAGACATTGGGAGGATATGTTAAGTGGTGGTAAAAGGTTCTTTAATGGAGATATTTTCACAATTAATAATATAGTAGTTAGTGAAAGCGGTTTAAAGATTTTCGTTGGGTTAACTGATTATGCTCATTTTTTATATACCATACATAAAAATAAATATGAAGAAAATGACTGCAGGGTTATTCATACTTCTGTTTTGATTCAAACTAGTGATAATAAGTTTGCAATTGGGGAAATGAATGAGGGGACAGCCTTTCCTTTTAAGCTACAGTTTATTGGTGGTGGCATAGATAAGGGTGACATTAAAGGAGACATCATAGATTTAGAGCATAATATAAAAAAAGAAATTTTAGAAGAACTAGGTATTGAAGTTGAAAATAAAAGTATTGTGAAAAGCTTAAGATCTTATTATTTAAAAAGTGGAGGAGAAAGTAACTTTCTATCAGCTATTTTTAAAATGGAATTATTAGTTGATGAATATGAGCTTAAGAAACTTTTGAAGAGGCATAATGAAGATTTAGCATCAAAAATGGAAATGCAAGAAATAAGAGAATTAATTTTTCTTGATGCAAAAAAAGAAGCTATAGTGAAGTTCGTTTCAGAGGATAAAAGAAAAAAGGATGAAAATCTTATTGCCACCTTGGAGGCTGCTGTTGGAATACGACCAGTTTTACCTTTTAGGTAAATAACATGCCGACTCATACAATTTTTGCAGGATTAAATGGAGCTAGAAAAACTTCAATATATAAATCTATTTACTATAATGAAAATAAAGATTAAAACAGAATAAATGACACACATACTCACTTAAAAAGTGTATAAAAGCCTAAACTTAGGCTTTTATACACTTTTTATATAGAAAATACATTGTTTTAATTGATAATAGAATTATTCCAACTAATAATAATATATATGCTATAGGTATTAAGAAAAATGGCTCAACAAGGGTTCCATCAGGGGCTACTTTTGAACCTATAATACTAAAAGCAATAAAGCAACAAGCACTTAGAATAAATGGTAAAAAATAAATAAATTTTTTCATATAAAAATCTCTCCTTTGTTCTTTATGATTTTATAATAGCATCATCTTAAACAAAAATCAATAAAAAATTATTGATAATCAATAAAAAATATCGGTAATACGATAAAACCTAATCTGTAGTTAATTTTTATGGAAATGAATTACATATATCTATCATAATGTATTATAATTGAAAGTATATAAACTATGAATACATTAAGGATGGTGAATAAAATGACTTTCTCAGATTTTATCGAAAGACAAGAAGGGATATATAAAGAATTTAGAGATACATCTAAAATTGAATCAGAGGGGATAGTTCCTAAATTCATTGATAATCAAGGTGGATACATTATCGCTTATAGACATTCTAATAATATAGTAGATGGTATTAATGAAGTATCTGAAAAAATTAACAAAATTATTCCTTCAATTAGATATAATGAAGACAACATACACACTACATTGGCTACTTTCCAAGTATCGGATAATTTCGCTGTTGATAATAGAGTTTTAGAGAGTATCACTAGCATCCTTTGTGCTAATTTACCTTTAGTTAAAAATGTAAGAATAGAATACAATCAGTGGTTAATGAATCAAGACAGCGGAATTGTGGGAGGTAATCCCAATCTTGCATTTTTTGAGAATGCAAGAAAAATAGTTGATTATGCAATGAAAAAGGGGATACAGCTTAAATTCCCTTGGGGGGCACACATTACCATAAGTCGTTTTTTAGAAAAAGTATCAAATGAACAGACATTAGAACTGCTAAGACTATTTAAAAATAATAAGCCATTGGGAATAAGTACACCAGATTATATTGATGTAGGTTATTTCGTTCTCACATCTAAAGAATTTAAGCTTAACGTTCATCAAAGATTTAAATTATAGCATTAAAATTATTGATGCTAGTAGATATATAAACATGGAATCTAGGACTGATGTAGAACTGAATGCAAAAGAGACTTTTGCTTATTCATATGCAAGTTGGGATGGATTAGAGGTTGAAGTCTAATTTTTAAGAAATCTACGCTATGCTCATTACGCTGAATCGTAATATAAATAACCTAGACTGTTTTGAAAAAAGGATATTAAATGATAAATTTTTAGGTAAATATCGTAACATATTAGGTCTGTAAATATATATTATAACAGCAATAATAAGCCCTTATTTATATTGAAAAATACAGTAACTTATGGAGGGAATATGAAAACTATAACTGATATTACAAATTTTATTTTCCTTGAGAATGATCTTGAAAAGGCAGCTGAACTTTGGAAAAATAAGTATGCACCACTCATTCTGCCTTCTGGAAAATATAGTCCTAAACGTGGATGCTTTCCAAAACCATCATCAAAAGCAGAGAAATATAATGATATATATACCACAGAGTGGGATTTTTTAAATGATGTTTTGATTAAAAATGGTGTTGATAAAAATGCAATTTTAAGGGAAGACAATGCTGAATATACATATCAAAATGCTTTTAAATCTCGTGAAGTTACAGATAAATTAGATTTGCATATAAATAAAGCAATAATTTGCTGTAAGAGTTTTCATGCAAGACGTTGTTTTATGTATTATCAGTGGGCATATCCAGAGTCAGAACTAATCATTTGCCCATCAGAAGTACAAGGAATTAACAAGGGCAATTGGTTTAATTCAGAAAATGGAATAGATAAGGTTATGGGTGAGTTAATGAGAAGTGGCTCACAATTTAAGGATTATATCATGGAACTTACTAAATAATTTTTATATTATAACTAAAAATCAATTTTACCAACCTAATCTAAAACAAAACTCTTCGCAATCCATTGATAACTGAAGGCTTGTGAGGAGTTTTTTATGATTTTTTAAAAAACACAAAGCAGTTGGTAAAATTGTAAATAAACCATTTATTTACAATGTTTTAGAGTGTATAATGAAAATATGAAATGGCTTGATTACAGTGATTGAACCTTAACATAGGATGTATTTAAATTCTGGAAGTACTGGCCTTGATAGAGGGATAACTAACATTGAACCTTAACATAGGATGTATTTAAATAGAGAATTATTGTTGATAGATGTAAAGCATGCAAGAATTGAACCTTAACATAGGATGTATTTAAATTCTTGTACTTTAAATACATATTCTCCATCACTTGAAATTGAACCTTAACATAGGATGTATTTAAATTGTCATTATGATTCATTGGTTTTATTGTATATCTCATTGAACCTTAACATAGGATGTATTTAAATCTAAGAGAACTTCTTTCTAATTCAGATTTAAGTCTTATTGAACCTTAACATAGTATATACTTAAAATATATGCAGCTCTATCTAAAGGAATAGCATTTTAGCTATTCCTTTTCCATTTAAATTGTAATTTCGTAAGAAGCTTTTTATCATTACCTATAATAGTGTGAAGAGTAGTAAGTTCATCATCTTTATTTTCTATTACTTCACTAGAAATATGAAGGGTATCTCCGTCAGTTGTTTCTTTTTTAAATAACACCTTAATATTAGATAAGCTATATTCTTTCAAAATAGATCTTGGCAGTGTATCTAGTGCCATTTCCATATATTTCACATTGTTAACATGACTATTTGAATCAATGTCACTATATCTAATAGGATAGTCATTAGAATAGTCTTCTTTTTCTAACTTCAATATATCATCTAAAGGAATAGGTTCTTCTAACTCGCCTTTAATTCCATATATTTCATATTGGTCAGGGGATATTTTCATAGGACGTCTCTTTTCAATATCAATTAATATAGCTATAGAAAGTGCCTCAGCTATAACTTTACCTTGTGAATTTTTAATAGTATATCCTCTGTAACCATAAAACTTCTTAACGCCTAATACCTCAGTATCCACACTTATGATTTCTTTAAATTTAGGATATTCATATATATTTATATCATACTTCAAAAGAACCCAAAAACAATTATTATGTACGAATCCTTTTTCTGTTTCACCTAAGGACTCAGATTGCGAAATAACAATATCCCATAAGTAATCTACTAAAGATGAAAATTTACATTGTAGTTTAGAATCAACATCATAGATGTTGATTTTGTACTCTTTTTTAAATTTAACATTCAAATATATTCCCTTCTTTCATATTATGATAGTTTATAAATAAATTATCATAATATGAACAAATAGACAATTGTTTTTCAATAATGAGGTAATTAATCCTCTATTTGAAAATTAATATAATAAATACTAATCAATGAAAAAAAGAGTATGATAAAGAAGAATTACTATATTCAGTGATAGGAAAATATGTTTTAGATATTCAACATGTAGGTAGCACATCATGCCTAAAACGTCTTTAGCACCATGAAAAACTCCTCCTTGGAATGTATTGTTATTAACAACTATTACCAAGGAGGAGTTGAATTTATTTAGTTTACACAAAATTCTTTACAGGGCCAAAAACATTGGACTTATATTATGCTTCAACTAAAATTACCTTCTACCAGTGAAGAAATCGTCATAGGTTGATGCAATTTTGTCCCAGGTTATTCTATTCACAACCCCAGTTCTCCTTAAGCCAAATACCTTTTGAAGACTCTTAACATTTCTTTCAGTTGCTAAGTCAAATATATTGTCTACAGGTAAAATCCTTATGTTATATCCGTTTTTAGCCAAAACATTCATATACTCCTTAAGAACAGCAACATATCCATTGTTATCTCCAAGTTTTAGTTCAAATGGGAATGGGAAAAGGATGTCTGATGTATTTATATTCCTACCAGAGTCTAACTCCAAATACACAAATACAATATTCCGCCAAGTATTAATATCCACCTCACCATCTTGAACTAATCCAAAAGTTTTTTGAAATCTTAGTACGGTATCTTGTGTTTTTCCATCAAAATCTCTATCAACATTAACTTCTGGTATCTCTTTATAGAGTGTAGATATCTTTCTAAGCATTGTTTTAAGTCTTCTAACATCTTTATTGCTGAAGTTTTTCCTTAAAACATACCCTGGATATCTAGTTAAATCCTCCACTGAGTAGAGTTCTGTTAAATCTAGATATGCACAGTATATAATATTCCAAAGCTTTCTATCAATTGATTTTAAAGGAGCTAAATTAAATGCTTTTTCAAATTCCATTAAGGTTTCCAGAGTTCTATAATCAAAAATACCAGTTATAGTATTTTTCTTAAGCCCATAAGCCTCTGCTAGGGTACTTAAATATACTTGTATCTCCCTTACTTTTCCTCCTTTAGAACCATATTTTAATCCTTCTAAAGGATATTCTCCATCAAAATTTGCATCGAACTCTTCTATAATCATATATTCTTCTATTTCTGGATCTAATTCAGCTAATCTTTTTACAGCAGTATAAATTGCTGATAACCTATACCAAGTTGCTCTTCCAACTATTCCATCTTGAACTAAATTAAATACTCTTTGAAATACTTTAACGGAGGCTTCAGTGTTAGGCCCAAAGATTCCATCTACAGGAATTAACTTAGGAATAGCTGGATAATTTTGCGATATTCTATTTAATTGTTGTTGTATTATAGTTACATTGGAATTTCTGTCGTTGATCCTTATTGCTGATCCTGGATATGACTCTACTAGCCCCGCAATTATTGGAGTTCTTTTTAGTATTTTATCATTACCATAATAATACTGTAGCATTTCAAAAGCATTTATACCAGAGTTTGCTAAGTCTACAGTTCCCCATTGAGATAACCCATTACACCTAGAGGTTGTACCATTACAGTATTGTGTAAAATATGGTGCTTTGCTATTAACTATAGAAAAATATTCATTAAAAATAGAATCTACAATTTTGCTTATATTTTCAAATATATTTCCTCCATTTATAAAGTATTGATCATAGGCTGTAGAATTTGTTATTTGAAATGAGTATCCTCTACTTACATACCATTCTGTATAAACTCTGTTAAGGGCAAAGGTTATTTGTGCATAAATATTGGCTCTTAGAGATTCTTCAGGCCATGTTGGGTAAATCTCATGGGAAGCAACATTTTTAATGTAATCTACGAATCTGACAGTGACATTTTGAGCAAATGCACTAGGCGCTCCAAGGTGTACTGTAATATACTCTGGTATATATACTTCTCTTAATACAAAAGGTTGAGATAATATACCGGTTTTCTGATCTCTTTGAACATCCAATAATAATTGATGAGGAGGTATTACAATCCTCTCTTCCGTTGTGTTATAGAAATCAGCCGCACCAATTTTAACCCTCTCATTTAATGACACATTTTGAATAGAAGTAGTTTCATCAAAAATACTAACTCCTTCTATTTGAACATCATTATATCCTTCTGCTCTTATTAACATATCATATCTAGCATAAGGAATGTATATTTTATTCATTGGTTCTAATGACAAACTTTTATCCGGAGCTTCTAACTCAATAACCTGACTTCTGCCACTTTCATCTACACCACTGTCTGTCTCAAAAATAACCTCTTTTGTTTCATGATCTCTAATTCTTATCTTTGCACTTGTGATAGGTAAAGCTTCTTGTTCCTTTGAAAGTTGAACTATTATATATCCTTTTCCCATTTTACACCACTAAATATTGATCTAATATATTATATTGATGTATTTCCACTTTGATACTGACAACTTATGGTATAAAAATAATTGTATTAAAATCAGCTATTAATGCTGAATTGCCCTAAAGGATAGGACTACCTAGATTAGACAGATCATTCATGTAGTGTTCACCAAAGTAAAAAGGCAGAAATACATTTTTACTTGTTTTTAAGCAAATATGGCCATATTATGGTAGCTACTTTTCAGTACATGAGCGAGATACTAAGAAAATCAAAGAAATTTGTACATTTTATAGGATTATTTTACTCAGAACACTCCATATTAATCCATTTACCTGTAACTATTAGAAAATTGTACCAAATCAAAGTTGTAATAATAATTATTAAGTAGTATAATAAATTATGTAATTATTGTATGCATTTAGTAAGAAGTATTCGGAATATAATAGGAAATAACAAATACATTGATTAGATGACTTCTAGGGGAGAAAGACTTGAAGGAGTCACTTGAGTTTAAGGAATTTCGATTGCTACAAATTCATCAGGGAAGTGCATTCATGAAATCGTTTTAATTATGGGGAGGTGTATTTATGTTTTTTAAGACTACAGAACAACATGAAAATTTGAGGACAAAAATCAGAAAGTTCGCTGAAGAGGAAGTTAAACCTATTGCCTTTATGTTGGATCAGGAAAATAAATTCCCTTCGGAAGCAATTAAAAAGCTAGCTGATATGGGTATGATGGGTATACCATATCCGAAAGAGTACGGTGGAGCAGGATTGGACGTAATCAGCTATGCAATGGCTGTTGAGGAATTATCAAGAGTGGATGGTGGTACAGGCGTAATTCTTTCCGCTCATACATCTTTAGGTGCATATCCAATTGCTGCCTATGGAACAGAAGAACAAAAACAAAAATACTTGGTTCCATTAGCAAAAGGAGAGAAGCTTGGTGCATTTGGTTTAACGGAGGAGAATGCTGGTAGTGACGCAGGTGGTACTGAGACTACTGCTGTCTTAGAAGGTGATTATTATATTTTAAATGGTGAAAAAATCTTCATCACCAACGGAGGTGAAGCTGAGACTTACATCATTTTTGCAGTTACTACACCAAATATAGGTACTCGTGGCATCAGTGCGTTTATCATAGAGAAGGGCTGGGAAGGCTTTAGCTTCGGACAACATTACGACAAGATGGGTATTCGTTCTTCTGCAACTGCAGAGCTTATTTTCAACGATGTGAAAATACCTAAGGAAAATTTATTAGGTAACGAGGGTGATGGTTTTAAGATTGCTATGTCAACCTTGGATGGTGGTCGTATTGGTATTGCAGCTCAGGCTCTTGGTATTGCCCAAGGTGCTTATGAGAATGCACTAGAGTATTCAAAAGAAAGAATTCAATTTGGAAAACCTATCTGTCAACAACAGGTCATTTCTTTTAAATTGGCTGATATGGCCACAAAACTTAGAGCAGCTAGGTTACTTATTTACAGTGCAGCAGAGCTAAAAGAAAATCATGAGCATTACAGTATGGAATCTGCTATGGCTAAACAATACGCTTCTGATGTTTGCCTTGAGATTGTAAATGATGCTCTTCAAATATTTGGTGGAAGTGGTTATCTAAAAGGCATGGAAGTTGAACGTGCCTATAGAGATGCCAAGATTTGTACAATATATGAAGGAACGAATGAGATTCAACGTATGGTTATCGCTGCTAATATCATCGGTAAAATGCCGAAGACAGAGCATGTAGGTAAAAGTTCTAAAAGCGGACCTGCCACAGGTTACCGTAAGAAAGTTATTTTCAAGAGTGGAACTGCTGAAGAAAGAGTTAATGCTCTTGTAGAAGCCCTTAAGGCAGATGGCTATGATTTCACAGTGGGAATTCCTATGGACACTCCTATAAGCAAAGCTGAAAGGGTAGTCAGCGTAGGTCAAGGCATAGGTGAAAAAGAAAATATGAAGCTTATAGAAGATTTGGCAGTTCAAGCCGGTGCAGCTATAGGTTCATCTCGTCCAGTAGCTGAAACCCTTAAGTATGTACCAATAAATCGTTATGTTGGTATGTCAGGTCAAAAATTTAAGGGAAATCTTTACATTGCCTGTGGTATTTCAGGTGCAGGTCAACATTTAAAAGGTATAAAGGATGCTTCTACAATTGTTGCTATAAATATCAATGCTAATGCGAAAATTTTTAAGAACGCAGACTATGGTATCGTTGGCGATTTAATGGAAATATTGCCATTGCTTACTGTCGCTTTAGACAACGGAGAACCTAAGAAGGAGGCTCCAGCAATGAAGAAGATTAAGAGAGCTGTTCCAAAGAAAGTTGCTCCAAGCTGGAAATATCATGTATGTAACGGATGTGGTTATGAATACGATCCTAGCGTGGGTGATCCCGAAGGCGAGGTAATTCCAGGCACACTCTTTGAAAATCTACCTGAAGAGTGGACATGTCCTGCTTGTGGTGAAGAAAAAGATATGTTTATAGAAGTTTGATTTCTATAATAGTTAGACATAATAAGGTTTTTCTAGTTTAAAGGAGGATTAAATCTATGTATTGTGTTAGAAATATAACTGAGGATCTTTATTGGGTTGGTGGCAACGACCGTCGACTTGCTCTATTTGAAAACATTCATCCTATTCAACGAGGTGTTTCCTATAACTCTTATCTACTTTTAGATGAGAAGACAGTACTCTTTGATACGGTGGACTGGTCAATTTGTCGTCAGTTACTTGAGAATATTAAAGAGGTTCTAGGCGATAGGACTTTAGATTACATGATAATCAACCATATGGAGCCAGATCATGCAGCCTGCATTGAAGAGATTATTCTTCGTTATCCAAATGTAAAAGTTGTATGTACTGAAAAAGCTTCCTTGTTTATGCGTCAGTTTGGGTTCCAAGTGGATGGCAAATTAATAGAAGTCAACGAAGGGGATACTATGTCCTTTGGAAAACATAACGTTGCATTTGTGTCTGCTCCAATGATACATTGGCCAGAAGCTATGGTAACATATGATACTACCAACGGTGTACTATTTTCTGCTGATGCCTTCGGGTCTTTTGGCGCATTGGATGGTAAGCTATTTAATGACGAGTTGAACTTTGACCGCGATTGGATTGACGATGCTAGAAGGTATTATACAAACATTGTAGGTAAGTATGGTCCCCATGTTCAGGCTCTTTTGAAGAAGGCCGGCAGTCTCGACATTAAGATTATCTGCCCACTACATGGACCGGTATGGCGTAATGATTTTGGATACTTGTTAGATAAGTACGATAAGTGGAGTCGCTATGAACCAGAGGAAAAGGGTGTAATGATTGTTTATGGAACAATGTACGGCAATACAGAGGCTGCTGCCAACGACTTAGCAACAAGGTTAGTGGAAAAGGGAATGACAAATGTAGTTATGTATGATGTTTCAAAAACTCATGTCTCTTATTTGATTTCTGAGACATTCAAGTATAGCCATGTGGTTCTTGCATCAGTGACCTACAACTTAAATATTTATCCACCGATGCTAAATTATATAATGGATATGAAGGCATTAAATCTTCAAAAACGTACTTTTGCTATTATAGAAAATGGGTCATGGGCTCCTCAATCCGGCAAGTTGATGCGTGATATTTTGGGGCAGATGAAAGAAATGACTATTTTAGACAGTGATATAACAGTGAACTCTAGCCTGAAAGAAGAAGATGGTGATTCAATGGATGCCATTGTTGACAGTATTATGGAATCAATGAAGTAATTTTAAAAACCATAAATTTAGGATGGGCTCATGGACAAAATCCATGAACTCATCCTTTTTGGTTTACATGATAATATTACTCTTAAGCTCCAAAATCAGTTGGGTAAATCATTGGAATTGTTGATTTTTTCAACGCATAGTGGTACAATATCAATAAATTTGAAATTTGAGGTGAAATGATGATTAAATTTTCTTGCTAATTTTTAAAGTGCAATATGATAGAAAGATAAACGGATGTGTTCTGTTTATTTTGTTGTGCTTATGCAAGAAAGTTGTTCTTTTTTCTCTTAATGTATACTCTTATGTTATGCTATAATGATTAGCTTAACTACGGATATTCATGAGCTGTAAGAATAATAATTTCTTGCGGCTTTTATTTTTTATAAATAATGAGAATAAGGAGGATGGATAATATAATGGAAAATAAAGATACTATGCTAACACATGATAATCTCTATATAGAGCCGGATACTTCAGGCGACATTTATATGGAGTAAGACCAGTCGCCTATTATTCCGACTTTGTTATTTGTACCATTAATTACAAAGGAGGACAAAAATATGTCTTTAATAAATGTTACAAACCTGACCTTCGCTTATGAAGGCAGTTATGATACTATTTTTGAAAATGTCAGCTTTCAAATCGATACCGATTGGAAATTGGGCTTTGCCGGAAGAAATGGACGAGGAAAAACTACCTTTCTGAATCTTTTACTTGGGAAATACGAATATACTGGAGATATTTCGGCTAATGTAACTTTTGAATATTTTCCTTATGAGGTTCAGGAACAAGAAAATTTCACCATAGATATAATAAAGGAAATCAGTCCAAATTCAATGGATTGGGAAATAATGAAAGAATTATCGTTGTTGGATATAGAGGATGATGTTTTATACAGACAATTTTATACACTATCAAAAGGAGAGCAGACCAAAGCATTGCTCGCCGCTATGTTCTTGAAGGAGAATTCATTCCTACTTATTGATGAGCCCACAAATCATTTGGATGCTGAAGCTAGAAAAAAACTCAGTAATTACTTAGGAAAAAAGAAAGGATTTATTCTGATTTCACATGATAGGTCTTTTTTGGACAATTGTATTGATCATATTCTCTCAATAAATAAGACAAATATAGAAATACAAAAAGGTAATTTTTCCAGCTGGTGGGAAAATAAAAAAAGGCAGGATGGCTTTGAGCTAGCAGAAAACGAAAAGCTTAGAAGAGATATTAATCGTCTATCGGAGTCTGCCAAACGAACGAACAATTGGTCACATGAAGTGGAAAAATCAAAAAAAGGAACAACAAACTCTGGCTCCAAGCTGGATAAAGGCTATGTTGGCCATAAGGCTGCTAAAATGATGAAACGTTCCAAGTCAATCGAAAACAGACAGCAAGCTTCTATTGAAGAAAAGTCTAAGCTTCTCAAAAATATTGAAAGCTCCGACAGCTTGAAGATTTCTCAACTTGCTTATCATAAAAATAAACTTGTGGAACTTGAAAATATTTCGATCTTTTACGGTAATACCATGGTTTGCAAAGATATTGGCTTTAGTATTGAACAAGGTGACCGAATTTCACTCAAAGGTAAAAACGGCTCAGGAAAGTCAAGCATTATCAAGCTTATTTGTGATGAGAATATAAAATATACAGGCACTTTCAGAAAAGGAAGTGAGCTTAAAATATCCTATGTATCACAGGATACATCGCATCTTAAGGGCAATTTAACTGACTACGCTTTTGAAAACAATATTGATGAAAGTCTTTTTAAAGCAATTTTAAGAAAACTTGATTTTTCAAGAATTCAATTTGAAAAGGATATGTCATCGTTTAGCGGCGGCCAAAAGAAAAAAGTGTTGATTGCAAAAAGTCTTTGCGAGAAAGTTCATTTGCATATTTGGGATGAACCACTTAATTTTATTGATATCATCTCTCGTATGCAGATAGAACAGTTACTCCTTGAATATTCACCAACATTATTATTTGTGGAGCATGACAGTGAATTTTGCAAAAATGTTGCAACAAAGTTTTTTGAGCTTTAGCTAAATGAATCAGAGTGTATTAAAGGGGGAGTGATAGGTCTCCCCCTTTTGTTTGTCTAAAATAGAATAGTAATGAACGGAGAAAGCTATATGGAGCAAGAACAAGATGAGTGAAAAGCTGTTGATTATATTTATGAATTACATGTTTTTATATATTAGATAAGTATGAATTTACATCTATTACTTATACCTCTGCATATCCCTTGTGATGAAAGAAATCCCTTATAATAATTAGAGAATCAAAGAAATCTTAAAACATATTTACATATATGTAAAATAATGATAAACTGAATATGTTAAAAATAATTAAAAGGGAGGTCGTTTGTAAATGAAAAATTTAAGAAGTATAGGTAAAGATGAATTCAATAATGTTTGGAACGACCTTTATGATAATTTTTAGAATATTTGTTTTCATATTTTAAGTCATGGGGTTGTTTATACTCTGTGACTTTTTATATTCTATATTGTAGAAATAGAAGGTTGTAGATAATTTAGGTTTTTAGCCAAGGAATATCTATGACTTTTTTATTTTATATGTCTTAACATATAGATTGTAATAATGAAACTACATAATTCAAATAAGCTTTTCTTTTATAAGTTAATTAATATGAAGTTCTAATTAATATTATTTTATATTTAAGCCTATTTGTATTATGTAGAAACTTAATTACAGCTTATATATAAATTTTTATTAATTATAAGGAGATGATTGATATGGAATTTAAAATTAATGAAATGCATCATGGGTTTAAGTTATTAGAAGAAGAGAAGATTGATGAAATTCAATCAGTAGCTAGAGTGTTTGAACATGTTAAAAGTGGGGCAAGGCTTTTGCATTTAGAAAATGAAGACGATAATAAATTATTTTCTATTGGATTTAGGACAACCCCCACAGATAGTACAGGAGTAGCACATATTTTAGAGCATTCTGTACTTTGTGGCTCAAGAAAATTCAAAACTAAAGATCCTTTTGGTGATATAGGTAAGAGTTCTTTAAATACTTTCTTAGATGCTATGACTTATACAGATAAAACTATTTATCCTGTTTCAAGTAGAAATCATAAGGATTTTATGAATTTAATGTATGTATATTTAGATGCAGTTTTACATCCTAGAATATATGAAAACCATGAAATATTACGCCAAGAAGGTTGGAGATATGAAGTTGACCCAAAAACAAATAAGTTATCTTATAAAGGTGTAGTATATAGTGAAATGCAAGGAGCGCTGTCTTCTCCAGAGGCAATAATTTGTAAACATATATATAGTTCCTTATTTCCAAATACTACTTATGCTTTTGTATCAGGTGGAGACCCAGAAGACATACCTAATCTTACTCAAGAGGATTTTGAAAAGTTTCACAGTAAGTTTTATCATCCATCTAATAGCTATATTTTCTTGTATGGAGATCAAAATTTAGAAGAATGTTTAAAACTTATAAATAATGAGTATCTTAATGAGTTTGATAGAATAGAAATACCTTCACATATAGAAAATGTAGAAGCCTTTAAATCTATGGTAGAAAAGACATCACAGTATTCTATCAGCGAAGATGAAAAGGAAGAAAACAAAGCTTTTTTAGCTTTAAGTTTTGTATTTGAGGAAACAAGCAATGCTGAGGCATATTTAACTAGTGAAATACTTTATAATATGCTTATTGAATCTTCTGCATCTCCTATTAAAGAAGCATTACTTAAAGCAGGTATAGGCGAATGTATAATTACTATTGATGAAATGAATATGGACCCAACAAAGCAAATCTTATTTCCAATAGTTGTTAAAAATACAAATAGTAACATGAAGGATAAATTTAAAGAGATTGTTTTAAATACCCTTAAAGAGCTTGTAAAGAATGGTATTGATACAAATCAGTTACTAGCAGCTATAAATACAGTTGAATTTAATCTTCGTGAAGCTGATCCATGGAAAATTGCTAATAAGGGACTTCAATATAATGAAAAAGTTATGAATAGTTGGATATATGACGGAAATCCACTTGTTCATTTAAGGTATGAAAAGAATCTTAATAATATAAAGGAAGCTATAAAAGATAGATATTTTGAGAGTTTTATTGAAAAAAATATGATAAAAAATTCTCATTGTTCACTAGTGATTTTAAATCCTAAAAAAGCATTAGAAAATGAAAAAATTAAGGCTCTAGAAGAAAAGTTAGAAAAGTATAGAAATTCTTTATCAGAAAGAGATTTACAAGGACTTATATGTAGAAATAAAAAACTACAAGAAGCTCAAGTTAAGGTTGATACAGAAGAAGAAAAGAACACTATTCCTAAACTACCTATGGAAGAGATAAATAAGAAAGCAGAACAAATTCCTCAAGAAGTTGTAAACGAACAGGGAATAACTATACTTAAACATCATATTCACACAAATAAAATAGCATATATAAATTTATTGTTTGATGCAAAAATTCTTGAAGAAAAATATATTCCTTATTTAGGACTTCTAAGAGATATGTTAGGAGAACTTGATACAGAAAGAAAAATTTACTCTGAGCTTGTTACGGAAGTTTATAAAAATACAGGGGGAATAACCTTTAAAAATGAGATTTATACTGAGAAGAATAATCACAAGATGTATCATCCTAAATTTACTATTAAGTCAAAGGCAATTTCAGATAATATTCCTAAGTTATTAGAGCTAATCAATGAAATAATAACTACTACTAAATTTGATGATGTAAATAGAATTAAACAAGTTATTCAAGAGACAAAGTCAAAACTTCAAATGAGGATTATAAATGCAGGTAATGAAATTGCAATGACTAGAGTATTTTCTAAGTTTTCTTATGCTCAAGAGTATAGAGATAGAATTGATGGAGCTTCATATTATGAATTTATATGCAATTTAGAAAAGAATTTTGAAAATAGCAGTGATGAAATTAAAAATAATCTTACGAAAGTGTATGAAACTATATTTAATAAGAATAATTTAATTGTTTCAGTAGTTGGAGGAGAAACTGAAAGTAAAAAATTACTTTCAAATATAAATATAATTTTAGATAATATTAAAGATGTTATATGTGAGGTTCCTAAGTTTGAATATAATCAATCAAAAGATGTAGAGGGATTAATAACTGCTAGCAATGTACAATATGTAGTTAAGGGCTTCAACTTTGCCAAGTTTGATTATAAGTATTCAGGAGAGATGAAAGTTCTTAAAAACATATTAGAGAGTGAATATTTATATCCTAAAGTTCGTCTTCAAGGTGGAGCTTATGGCTGTTACATGCATATGACTAATGACGGAAATTTAGCCTTTTTCTCCTATCGTGATCCAAATCTTACAAGGACAATAGATGTATATAATGAAACCCATAAGTTCTTGGAAAATATGGATTTTACGAATAAAGATATGGAAAACTTCATAATTGGAACAATAGGTCGGGTATATAAACCATTGACTCCTGATAAAAAAGGTGAAAAAGCAGTTAGAGATTATGTTTGCAATATAACCTATGAGGATGTTCAAAGAGAAAGAGATGAAATTTTAAATACAACTATTGAAGATGTAAAAGCTTATACAAAAATGATTAAATCAGGAATGGATGAACATTACTGCTGTGTAGTAGGTAACGAAGGAAAAATTAAAGAAAATGAAACCATCTTTCATAAGATAAGTAAATTGTTGTAGAATGTGAGAGTTTGCATATATCTTCTGGCAACCTAATGATAGAAAAATGGGCAGCATGTATATTTTAAAAATGGATAAATATACATTGTGTATTAAGTTTAGTTTTGATATATTAAAAGATCTTTATATAAATAAAATCTCCATGGATGATATTGTTCATTTGTGGGGATTTTTTAGCTTTATAAAATCATTGTAACTGTAAATATATTTTAGTTCGTTGTACTTTTATGATAATATTATTATAAGCTTATTAATAGATAAAATTATTGAAGGAAACTTAAGAGGAGAGAAAAATGAAATATCGCGAAAATATTAAAAATTCAAAAAGGATAATTATAAAAATTGGTACATCAACCTTAACCTATGACAATGGAAACATAAACTTAAGAAGAATTGAAAAAATAGCCATGTCAATATCTGACTTAATAAATAGTGGGAAAGAAGTAATCCTTGTAACATCTGGATCCATAGGTGTTGGAGTAAGCAAAATGAACTTAAAGGAAAGACCAAAAACTATTAGAGAAAAGCAGGCAGCAGCATCTGTAGGACAAGTAGCACTTATGAATATTTATAGCAAACTATTTGGAGAATATGGCTATTCAGTAGGTCAAATACTTTTAACAAGAGACATTATAGAATGTGAAAGAAGTAGAAATAATGTTGTAAACACTTTTGAAACTTTGCTAGAAAGCGGAATAATTCCAATAGTAAATGAAAATGATAGTGTATCTATAGATGAAATTGAAAACGTATCTAGATTTGGAGATAATGACAATCTAGCAGCAATAGTTTCTACTATTGTGGATGCAAATCTTTTAATAATACTATCAGATATCGATGGTTTCTATGATTCCAATCCAAGAACAAATAAGGATGCAAAGCTTATAAAAGAAGTGAAATCTATAACGGAAGAAGTACAAAGTTTTGCAGAAGGTGCAGGAAGTAATTTAGGTACAGGTGGCATGGAAACTAAAATACATGCAGCCAAGCTTGTAACTGATAATGGCACAAATATGATATTAGCAAATGGAAAAGACCCAAGTAGACTTATTGATATATTAAATGGAGACGATGTAGGAACTTTATTTCTGGGAAAAGAAAGATAAACAAAATATAAAGGGAGTAATTTTGGATGGAAGAGTTAATTTTAAAAGGTAAAAAAGTAAAAGAAGCTGCGTACATATTATCAAATATTTCAACAAATGAAAAAAACAAAGCTCTAAATGAAATGTCAAAAGCATTATTAGAAAATGCTAGGGAAATAATAGCAGCAAATAAAATTGACATAGAAAATGCAAAAAATAAGGGAACATCAGAAGCAATAATAGATAGATTGCTTTTAAATGAGGATAGAATCAAAGGAATGAGTGGAGGCTTAACACAAGTAGCGGGCTTAGAAGACCCTGTAGGTGAAGTAAGTTCAATAGTAACTAGACCAAATGGACTACAAATAGGGAAAAAAAGAGTGCCTCTAGGAGTAATAGGAATAATATATGAGGCAAGACCAAATGTTACTTGTGATGCAGTAGGGCTATGTTTAAAATCAGGTAATGCAACAATACTAAGAGGTGGAAGTGAAGCCATAAACTCCAACAAAAAAATAGTAGAAGTATTAAAAAAAGCCTTAGAAAAAACTCAGTTGCCAGTAGATTGTATTCAATTAATAGAAGATACAAGCAGAGAAACTGTTAAAAACATGATGAAGCTAAATGAATATATAGATGTGCTAATACCAAGAGGAGGAGCTGGACTAATAAAATCAGTAGTAGAAAATGCCACGGTACCAGTAATAGAAACTGGAACAGGAAACTGCCATGTTTATGTTGATAAAAATAGTGACTTAGAAATGGCAAAACAAATAGTTATAAATGCAAAAACTACTAGACCAGCAGTTTGCAACTCTGAGGAAAAATTACTTGTTCAAGAAGATATAGCAAAAGAATTTATTCCAGTAATAGTAGATGAATTAAGACAAAGAAAAGTAGAAGTTAGAGGAGACAAAAAATCTATAGAAATAGTAAATGGCATAATACTAGCAGATGAAGAGGACTATTATAAAGAATATTTAGATTATATAATTTGTATAAAGGTAGTAAAAGATATAGATGAAGCTATAAGTCATATAAATAAATATGGCTCAGGACACTCTGAAGCTATAGTAACAAATGATTATCAAAATGCTCAAAAATTTCATCAACAAGTAGATGCAGCAGCAGTTTATGTGAATGCTTCTACTAGATTTACTGATGGAGAGGAATTCGGATTTGGAGCAGAAATAGGCATAAGCACCCAAAAACTACATGCAAGAGGTCCAATGGGACTTAAAGAACTTACTACTAATAAGTATATAATATTTGGAAATGGTCAAATAAGATAATAATTAAGGAGTGAATCATATAAAACTATATGTTTATTTATCTTACAATTTAAATATGAATAAATATATATTGTGTATTAAGTTTAATTTGAATATAATAAAAGACTTTTATATAAATAAAATCCCCGTGGATGATATTTTTCATCTATGGGGATTTTTCGTTTTTTGTGCAGTGTAAAGCGAATAAATCTTCATAATATCAACAAGTAATTTAGGTATTATTATTTTATTATCAAGCAAGAGGAGTGATACTATGAGGGTAAAAATCCTAACAATATTAGGAGTAAGTATACTAATTTTAACTGCAGTAGGTTTTTACATATTCAACAATGAACCTAAATCCCTATCAGATAATAAAGCAGAGAATATTAAAAAATTTGATGAGGTATATAGTAGTGAAATAAATAAGAGTTATGGCGGAAGTTACTTAGATAAAGTAGTAACGATGGTTGACGCCAAAGAAAAATTTAATATAAAAATCAATGATATTAATAAGGGTAGTAAGATAATACTTATTAATTCGTCGAATGGAGAAAAGCAGGATATGATTTATACGGAAAATAATGAATTTGTTTTAACCACTAAACTTGACGAAGGTGTAAATTATGGGATTCTTATGGACAATAAATTAATTGGTGGCATAAGAGTTGTAGATGAATTAGATAAAGCAGATAAAGAAAAAATATATGAAGAAGTAATGAGCAGTTTACAATGCGGTATTTAGGAGGAAAACTATGAACTATATATTACTATTTTTAGAAGGGATAATAACCTTTATATCTCCTTGTATATTGCCAATGATTCCAATATACGTTTCATATTTTGCGGGGGGAGATATAGATAATAAAAATTATAAAAACAGAGCATTAATAAGTTCAATAGCATTTGTTGCAGGATTTACCTTTGTGTTTACCTTATTAGGTGTAGCAGCGGGAACAGTAGGTGTCATTTTCAATAAATATATGAGGGAGATAAATATAGTATCAGGATCTATCATGGTAATATTTGGTCTGAACTATTTAGGCATAATAAATGTAGGATTATTACATAGAAGCTTTAAAATAAATAAGCCAACAGAACATAAAAAATCCTATATTATGTCTACAGCATTATTTGGAATGATATTTGGATTTGGATGGACACCGTGTGTAGGGCCATTTCTAGGATCAGCACTTATGATAGCATCAAATTCCACTAATGTATTTATGGGAGCATCAATGCTAATGATTTACAGTTTAGGTCTTGGAATACCATTTATACTATCAGCACTTCTAATAGATTCTCTGAAAACTACTTTTGAATTCATAAAGAGAAACTATAAGACAATAAATAGAATATCAGGGGTTCTGCTAATTATTATAGGGATAATGATGATAACTGGTTACCTAAACTTATTATTGTCAATATTGACATTTTAAATTATAAAGGGAGCGATAAATTTGAAAAATAATAAAAGATACATATATATAAGTGTTATAATGTTAGCTTTACTTGTAGGGGTCAAATTGGGATATGACTATTTATCAAGCAATTACAAAAGTAATGAAGCTATTAATAATGTATCAGATGAGAATTCTAGTTTTCAGCCAGCAGTAGATTTTACAGTTTATGATAAAGATAATAATGAAGTAAAGCTATCAGATTATAAAGGGAAGAAGGCTGTAGTAGTAAATTTCTGGGCAAGCTGGTGTTCTCCATGTAAGTATGAGATGCCATATTTTCAAGAATCAACAAATAAATATAATAATGAGGATTTAGAAATACTAATGGTGAACCTCACAGATGGAATGAGGGAAACTAAAGGGTCTGCAGAGGGATTTATGAAAGAAGAAGGATATAATATGAACGTGATGTTTGATATAGACCTTGATGCAGCTAATAAATATAAATTAAATGCTATTCCAAGAACAGTATTTATAGATAAAGAAGGAAACTTAGTGTATGATCATGTAGGAATCATTGATAAAGAAATACTTGATGAAAATATAAATAAGATAATTAATTAAGTACCCATATGGAGGTATAATTTTATGAAAGAAACTATACTTGTTATAGATGATGAATTTAAGATAATAGAAGTTATAAAATTGTATTTAGAAAATGAGGGATATACTGTAATACAGGCTACAAGTGGGGTTGAGGCATTAAAAAAGCAAAGTGAGTTTAATCCTGATCTATTAATATTAGATTTAATGTTACCTGATATATCAGGTGAAAATGTCTGTGAGCGCATAAGGAAAGAATCTGAAGTACCAATAATTATGCTAACTGCTAAATCAAGTGAAGATAGTATACTAAATGGATATTCAATTGGAAGTGATGACTATATAACAAAACCATTTAGTCCAAAGCAATTAGTAGCGAAGGTTAATGCAGTTTTAAAAAGAGTTAAGGTAAATCAATGTGAAAACTTAATTTTTAATAATGAATTAATCATAGATATTGTTAATAAGAAAGTAGAATACAATAACAAAGAAATTATATTAACTGCTTCGGAATACAAAATACTATCTATACTAGCCAGAAATCCTAATAGAATATTTTCACGGGAAGAGTTAATGGATTATATAAGTAGAGATAATATTTGTATCTATGATAGAATAATTGATACTCATATAAAAAATATAAGAGCTAAACTAAATCAAGATAGTAAAAATCCAACTTATATAAAAACTATTCGTGGTATGGGATATAGGTTTAATGTTTAATAAATTAAGATATAGAGTAAGCTTCATTTTTATATTATTATCCTTGAGTATCATATTTTTAGTAAACATAGTAAATCATTATTACATTGAGAAGAAGTTTAATATATATACTAGCGAAAAAATACAACAGTCGAAAATGGAAATCAAAAATAAAATATCAAATGCATACAGTAATAATTCATGGGATGAGAAAGCTATTGAGAACATAGGAACAGATGCAATAACTGGAGGATTACTTATAACAGTTAAAGATAAAAATGGTAATGTTATATGGGATGCAAGAGAATATGATAATATTGTATGTGAAAAGATTTTAAATAAAATTATAGAAAATACTAATAAAGTAAGCCCAGATGTAGATATTAAAAATACATTTGATAAATTTGACCTAGAACAAGGCGAAGCTTTAATAGGAAAATTAGAAATTGAGTATATAGGTCCAATTTATTATGAAGATTCAGATGTTATATTTTTGAGAATGCTAGATAGAGTATTATTTATACTAGGTCTACTATTTTTCATTATATCTATTATAGTAGGATGGTTATTGTCTTATGCTATCAGTAAACCTATCTTAAAGGTAATAGGTGCAACAAATCTTATATCAGAAGGAAATTATTCCAAAAGCATAAAAGAAGATTACAGTATATATGAAATCAATAAACTTGTAAAATCAATAAATATGATGGCAGGAGATTTAGATAAGCAAGAAAGAATAAGACAAGAGCTAACGAAGGATATATCACATGAGCTTAGAACCCCTCTAACAACTATGCAAGCACAACTTGAGGCAATAATGGATGGTCTATGGGAGCCATCTCAAGAAAGGTTAAAGAGTATATATGATGAACTTCAAAGATTAAATAGATTAACTGTATCCATAGATGATTTATCAAGATGTGAGGGCAGTAAACTAAGGTTAAATAAGTCAGAAGTAGATTTAGAGACTGTAATAACTACAATTTTAACAAATTTTGAAAAGCAGTTATTAGATAAAGATATAAATTTACAAGTCGATCTTAAACATATTGATATTATGATAGATAAGGATAAAATAAGCCAGGTAATAATTAATATTATCTCAAATGCTATTAAGTATACTCCAGATAAAGGAGAGATATTTGTTAGATGTTTTACTAAATCTGATAATGTATATATATCTATAAAAGATAGCGGAATAGGTATAAGTAATGAAGATAAAGACTATATATTTGAGAGATTTTATAGAACGGATAAGTCAAGGGCTAGGGAGACCGGAGGAGTTGGGATAGGACTTACAATATCAAGAGAAATAGTCAAGGCTCATGGTGGCAGTATAAATGTATATAGTAAATTAGATGAAGGTAGCAACTTTGTAGTAAAACTGCCAATAAAATTTTGTGGGACATAATATTTAAACTTAATTTTTATATCAATCTAGAAGACACTCTTACTTTTGGTAGGTAGGAGTGTCTTTTTAATTTTTCCAATATATAATCCTTATTGACAATGAAAATACTTTATTATACAATCAAGTTAAAATGTGATTATGTGAAAAGGAGATTTAAAGAGATGATTTTAGTTGCTTTTAGCTAAACTATTAAAATTAAATAGTTTGAAATGCTTTTAAAGTTCTACACTAGAGCTTTATTTAATTATGCATTTTAAGAACAATATCATCTATTAAACTCTTTTATATAAAAATAAAATAACTATAAATGCACACATATAAAACTATATGTTTATTTATATTGCAATTTAAATAGGATAAATATATATTGTGCACTAAATTTAATTTTAATATATTAAAAGATTCTATATAAATAAAATCCCCATGGATGATATTGTTCATCTGTGGGGATTTTTTAGTTTTATATTAAAGGTGGGATATTTTATGGCATTAACAAAAGTTACAGAAAGAATCTATTTTCTTGAAAATGATAAAGAAGCGGATAGACCGTTAATTGGATACATTAAAGGGGATAAGTATTCTTTAATGGTGGATGCAGGAAATTCGAGAAATCATGTTAAAAAATTTAATGACTCTATAGAAGAATCAAATTTAAGATTACCTGATTATGTGGCTATTACTCATTGGCATTGGGATCATACTTATGGGATGAATGCAGTTACCGGAAAAACAATAGCATGTGAAATAACTAATGAAAGATTAAAAGTTATGTCTAAATGGGAATGGACAGAAGACGCAATGAATCAACGGCTTTTAACTGGAGAGGATATTGAATTTGCAGATACGAATATCCGCAAAGAATATAAAGTCCTTCAAGATATAAAAGTTATACCTGCTGATATAGTGTTTAAAAATGATTTAGAAATAAATTTAGGAGGATTAGTGGTTATTCTAAAAAATGTTATTGCACCTCATTCAGAAGATTCTGTTATAGTTTATGTACCTGAAGAAGAAGTAGTATTTATAGGAGATGCTTACAGTATAGATTTTTATAATAACTACAAGTATGATTCAGTTAAATTACAAAGTTTTATAAATATGTTAGAAGGATTAGAGTTTGATACTTGTTTTTTAGGACACTCATCACCTCTAAAAAAGACAGATATTATTGAATATTTAAAATCACAATATAGGAAGATCACTACAAGTAATGATTAAGTATAGCCTAAATTTCATTTTAAAGAAGGGCAGAAACATCTTATATTTATAAGATGATGTAGAGAAATTATATGAGGAATATAAGACTTTATTAAGTAGAGGTAAGCTATAGAATTATGAAAAAAAGTTTATAGAAGATGAAAATTTAAATTCAATTACAAAGGAGATAAGATATATGAATAGATTTGGCCCAAATCCAAACAGTATTTACCCTAATGAAAACATAAAGAGTATTTGCTATATAAAAAATGTTATTAAAAATCCTAATATTTTGGTTGGAGATTACACTTATTATGATGATGTAGGTGGAGCAGAAAAATTTGAAGAGCATGTTACACATCATTATGAATTTATAGGTGATAGACTTATTATAGGCAAGTTTTGTGCCATAGCAAAAGGAATAGAATTTGTCATGAATGGTGCAAATCATAGAATGAATTCTGTAACCACATATCCTTTTAATATTATGGGGAGTGGATGGGAAAAAGCAGCACCTACTCTTGAAGATTTACCTATAAAAGGTGATACTGTGATTGGTAATGATGTATGGATTGGACAAAATGTTACAGTAATGCCTGGTGTACATGTTGGAGATGGTTCCATTATCGCTGCTAATTCCGTAGTAACAAAAGATGTTCCTCCATACCATATTGCTGGAGGCAATCCATGTAAAATTATAAAAAAGAGATTTGATGATGAATTAATTGATTATTTACTAAAATTAAAATGGTGGGATTGGTCAGCAGAAAAGATATTTAAAAATCTTGAAATACTTTGCAGCCCAGATTTAGATAAGATTAAGACTATCAAATAACTTTTATACACCTTGTTCTATGGGATTCTGTGCAGAACATGCGGCTATTACTGCTATGATTACTGCTGGGGAAAATAGAATAATGAAAGTCATTGCAGTTTATGAAGATGGCACAATAATTCCACCATGTGGAAGATGTAGAGAATTCATTTGCCAAATTCATGATGAAAACTACAAATGCGAAGTAATGATAAAAAAGGATCTGGTACTTACCATTAATGATTTGTTACCCTATCGATGGGAATAGAATTGATTCGTAATTTTTAATAAACAAAAACAATAGAAAAAAGGAAGCATGCAGCTATGATTAATTAGCCATAAACTTATTGTATATAGCTTATGGCTAATTCTTATTTAGTAAAAGTTATTGAGGTTGTTTCACAAAAAATACTAAGATAAGATATAAGAAGATAATGTAAATATAAGAAAGGATAAACTAAAAATGAATGAATTTTTATTAATTAATGATAAAAAATATATTTATAGGTGTAATTACAAAGATGATAATGTGCTAAGAAATAGTTTTAATACCTTAACAGAGAAAACTTATGGTTTTAATTTTAAACAATGGTATGAGTATGGCTATTGGGGAGACAAATATATACCATACTCTTTGTTAGATGGAGATAAAGTAGTATCTAATGTTTCAGTAAATATTATAGACTTTTTAATTTTAGGAGAGCAAAAGAGATTTGTACAAATTGGAACGGTTATGACAGATGAAGAATATAGAGGACAAGGATTATGCAGAGCCCTTATGGAGGTAGTATTAAAAGAATGGGAGAATAAATGTGATCTTATTTATCTTTTTGCTAATGACAGTGTTCTTGACTTCTACCCAAAATTTGGATTTGAGCAGTGTAATGAATATCAATACTCAATAAACAAAATTAAAGAGAATAGGTCAGAAAAAATAAGAAAGATGAGTATGGATGATAAAAGAGACAGAGAATTTCTTTACAATATGGCTTGTAATACAATACCTATCTCAAAGGTTTCTATGAAAAATAATGCATCTCTTATAATGGTTTATTGTATATGTTTTATGAATGACAGTATTTATTATATTGAAGACTATGATGCGGTTGTTATTTGTAATTTTCATGAAGATGTTTTATATATGCAAGATGTATTTGCAACAAAAGAAATAAAATTAGATAAAATTATTAATGCAATAATGAATGAAGAAACTAAGAAAGTAGTTTTAGGATTTACTCCAAACAATATTTCTTCCTACGAAAAAAGTTCAGTGAACGAGGAGGATACTACTCTTTTTATTAAGATTGGAAAAGATAATCCATTTAAAACAGGAGCTTTAATGTTTCCTGTATTGTCACATGCATAATGGTAAATAAATAGACGATGACAATATGAAAAGAAAATGTTTTTATTTAATCTATTCTAATGCTTTTTATATTTATGCTATAATAAAGAGCACATAAATTAAAAGGGAAAAATGCATATGTTAATAAATTTAATCAGATTTATTGAATTAAGCTCCAAGCAAAAACTGTAATATAGATCAAAACATGATTTGTTAGGGGCTTTATGTAAAAATTAAAATAAGTGTTTTGTGTAGTTTTTGCTCAATTATTTACCCCAAAAGTAAATAGGAGTAGATAAAGTGAAATATGAAAAAGCACAAGATATATTACCTAAAGATATTCTTGAATTAATTCAAGAATACATGGATGGTGGTTATTTATATATACCAAGAAAATTTGACAATAAGAGATCTTGGGGCGAGTCAAGCGGTTCAAAGTTTGAGATAAGAGAAAGAAATATAGAGATATACAATAAATATAAAGAAGGTATATCAGTTAAGCAACTTGCTAAAGACTATTATCTATCTCAAAGTAGTATAAGAAGAATAATATGCCAACATAACACATAGTAAAGTCGATACTTAGTCTAAGATTAAGTATCGATTTTTTTGTGACTTCAGGTCAAGTAGGTGTGGATATAGATAACAATATTCCTGAATCAATTAATGATCAAGTGGAAAATACGTTTAAAAATATTGCTGATCTATTAGCATCTCAGCAATTATCTGCCCATAATGTAATTAAGGTTAATATTTGGGCAACTGAAGAAATCGATTGGGCTTATTTATATGGTAAGTGGGATTCATTATTTGGAACAGAATATCCTTCAATGACTGTTGCATATATAAGTGCATTAGGCTTACCTGAATTAAAAATAGAAATAGAATTCTGGGCTGCAAAATAACTATTACATCTATCTTACTAAAATAATATAGCCATGCTAGATTATTTAAATCAATCATGAAACCCTGGACAATACAGAAATGTGTTGTCCAAGGTCTTTATTATATATTTAAGCCTATTTGTATTATGTAGTTTCATTATTACAATCTATATATCATATATTTCCATTACTTCAGAGGCTTTCATTTTAATTTCATTAATAGCTTCAATAGGTTTAATTATTTTTATATTTTTACCATAGGTAAAAGCAAATTCAATACCCTGCCAAATACTATCAAAATTTATATCTAAATAAATTTCATTATCTTTTATAAATTTATTATTTATAGTTATAAATTTTCTTTCTTGTATATGATTTAGAATAGAAGGATTAACCTTAAAAGTAAAGGTGTATTTAGGGATTAAAGACTTAAAATTACTTGTAGATGACTTCCAATGAGTTTCTAAGTTGAAATCCTTTGGTCTATGAAAATGCTCATTTATTAAAAGAGCACTTTCTATAGAAGTTACTTTATAGGTTTTAATAATTTCAGTGTTTATTCCAATTAAATACCAAATACCTCTTTTACATACTAATCCTAATGGATTTAAGCTTACTTCTTTTGTTTCATTTATTTTTCTATATACTATTTTTAATACCTTATGATTCCAAATAGCATTTTGTAATACAGAAAGAATATCTTTATTTATATTATTAGGATTTTCGCCCCAAGTATACATATCTATGTAAATATAGTTTTGAATATTTTCAATTTCTTTAATTTGATTAGGAGAGGAATTTCCTAAGAGCTTAAGTAGTGTAGAGTCTTTAAGCTTTTGAATTCCTAAGTCTTCTAAAATTTTATCGCCAGTTGGGAGAAATAGTGAGTAAATTTCATCATTATTTATTCCATTTAAAGAAGTTTTATAATCCCCTAAAAGTTCTATTCCACCGTTTGTTCCTCTATCACTAAATATAGGTATTCCAAGACTACTTAAGGAATCAACATCTCTATAAATGGTTCTAACAGAAACTTCTAATCTTTGAGCTAACTCATTAGCTGTTAACTTTTTATGGATTTGTAACAACATTAATATAGAAATTAATCTATCAGCTTTCATAATAAATATCTCCTTTTCAATATGACATAAGGTGTCAACTATTATAAGTTATAATATATCTTGTATCAAGTAGAAATTGAGAATAAAAAAAATTCTACTAACAAATAATTAATATATTTAAAAATATAAAAAAGGGAGGAAAAAATATGAGTAGAAAAATAATATTGAATTTAGCGATGAGCATCGATGGATATATAGCAGCAGAAGATGGCGGGTATGATTGGATAGTTGGAGATGGGGATGATAAATTAGATACTGAAAAGAAATGGGATTATAATGAATTTTTAAATGGTGCAGATGTTGTATTGATGGGGAAAAACTGTTATGATCAAGGCTTCCACAATGATTTTAAGGATAAAAAAGTATATGTGGCAACATCACAAGAATTACAAGACCATGACAATATACATTTTATAAATGGTGATATATGCAAAGTAATAGAAGAAGAAAGAGAAAAAAAAGGTAAAGATATCTTCTTATTTGGTGGTGGTGGTCTCGTAGATAATTTTATTAAATCAGATATTATTGATGAGTATATAATTGGAATAATTCCTACAATATTAGGTAAAGGTAGACCTTTATTTTTGGGGAATAATCCTAAAATAGATTTACATTTAGATCAGTATATTATGGATAAGGGTATTACAATATTAAGATATTCAAAAAGATAAATATATAAGTTGAAAGTAAGTTTCTACATTATAAATTAATTGATATGAGCTTCATATTATCCCTGCTCAACCGTTTCGAAACCTTGATTTACTAAAGTTCTATTCAATAAAAAATCTAAAATACAACAACTCACTACGTTCGAACAGGTTGTATTTCTTAACGATTTTTTCTTTCATAGAGCTTAAGTAAATCTAATCTTTCTGCAAATGGTATTCGCAGTAATAATATGAAGTTCAATTTCAACAGTTTATTAAACAGACTTGTAATATGAATTATCTTTATTGCAACTTATATATATAATAATTTACTTTAAATTATTTGCTAAACGTATAAGGGTTATGGCAACCATTAGTTTAAAATAGATCAATATAATAAAATAGGCTTTTTATTTAGATATTCACCATAAACGATAATTTTTGGTACTTCTATAAAAAATAAAAACAAGGGCATTATCGATCTTGTTGATGGAAAATATATGAATTTTATGTAATAAAAAATAGAATTTTTAAGGATTTCTCGATTCTATGCTAGTAACATTTACTGATTTTCCATCGGTAATTATAGTAACATTATAAATACCTAAAGGAGGTCTACCACTTTGAGTAGTAAATGTATTAGCATATAGTTCAATTTTAAACTCTCCATTTGGTAATGGAGTTATTGATGTAATAATCGAAGTATCTAAATTAACTTGATTAGCAGTTATGCCTTTTAGCTTAAAAGCATCGTATATATAAGGTGCAAGAAAGGCAATGATAATATCATCCTTAACAGTTTTACCAGGTGGTTGAGATAAACTGTTATATTTGTACGTAATAGGGAGATTGGAAATATTCATAGCATATATTGGAATAGAATATGTAAAGCACAAAATTAATATAAGTATTAAAGATAATATACTTAATTTTTTAACCATAATATCACCTCAATATTATGATTTGTAATATTAATAAAGAATATGTAATGAATTATATATTATTACTCACAGCTCTGTATAAGTTCAACTAGAGATTCCTTTGCTCTGCAGGAATCTAAGTTTAGTTGAACTTACACAGAGTGATCTTCACAATAATATGTAGTTCTAATATCAATATTTTTACAAGTATAACAATGGTGAAAATTACAATTTTGTGGTATAACTATATAAAGAAAAGTAATTTTTATTTTAAATCATTAAGAGTAGTATTTTGCTACTCTTATTTTTATTTGTCGTCAAAAATTCATTTCATAAATATTCAACTTGGTTTTTCTTTAAAAAAGATATAAAAGCGTATAATATCTTAGTTTATAGGTATATGTTCAAAAGAAATCTTTCCTAATTATATAGAATGATTATATTAAGACAAGATACCTATATACTAATTGAATTAGAGAAAAATATTAAATGAAATTCATTTCTATTAGTTTTATCACTAGAAGTTGTAAATCAATATGCTGGAGATTATATACTCTTTTCTTCGGTATGGGATGGTTAATGCAGTAAATTGGTCAAGAAAGCAAGGATTAGATATACGTTGTAGAAGTGGTGGTCATAACTATGAAGCAATAAATTAGATTTTTCAAAAAATCCAATTTGGAACAGTATTCCAGCAGTGAAAGAAAATAAGATATTGTCCTAGTAATGAGTTTGTTATCTTTTAACAATGTTCTTTTAAAACTGAATGATACGGTATAATCAATAAAAGTTGTCTTATAGAAGTTAAAAATTAATATGGAACAGACGAAGGTGTAGGATATTTGCTTGACATATGGGTGAGCAACAGTGAATCACTTAAAAGGGTAGAAAAGCTTATAAAAAATTAAAATTTAACAATAATATACATACCCGTTAAATATTATGAAAGTCATGCTATAATAAGTATTATACAAAAATACAATTAAGGAGGAGTAAAATGGAAAACTTTAATATAAAATTTAGAGACATGAGTGATGATGAATTTGATAAATTCGCTGAGTGGGATATTCTAGATTATTCAAAAGATTTAATAAAATCCGGTCTATCCAGCGAAGAAAATGCACTTGAGGATGCAAAAAAAAGTTTTAATGAATTGCTTCCACAGGGAAAGTGCACAAAGGATAATTATATTTATGTGGTTGTAAATAGCGACAATGAGGGTGTAGGCTTTATCTGGTATCAAAAGTATATGGAAGATATAGCATTTATTTGCGATTTCTTAATACTTGAAAAGTTCCGTAAACAAGGTTATGGAAAACAGACCTTACTTTTAATTGAAAAAGAAGCAAAAGAAAAGGGTCTTAATAAAATATTACTCAACGTTTTTAAATATAATAAACCTGCTTTTTCGTTATATAAAAGTTTAGAATACAAAATAAGAGATGAAAAAAATGAGAATATATCTATGTTGAAAAACATTTAAAATTTCAAATATCCTGCAATATTTTATTATTACATACTTGAGAAATTGAGTATTATAGGTTGACAATTCCACCTATTATTTTTTATAGTCTGTATTTGTGGTACGGCAACTATTGGTGATGCGTTCCGACAAGGCGTATATTCTAGCAGGTAAAAATCCTGTCAAGGTAAGGCCTTATATTGAATCTTGGAGATGTCATGGTAATATAACATTAAATGAGGAGCGATAAAAATGATTTCTTATAAATTTGGATTAGACTATATTGATTGGTCTGAAATTTTCGATTTGTATGAAAAGATAGGTATGTTAGGACGTTTTATAGAAAATAGAGAATTTAATAAAATTCAATCTGCATTTCAAAATAGTTATAAGGTTGTTACCGCGTGGGATGGAGAAAAATTGATAGGTTCTTGCAGAATGTTATCTGATGGTATATGTTATGGTGTAGTGTTTGATGTAGGAGTGTTACCTGAATATCAGAAAAAAGGTGTTGGAAAAGGATTGATGAATTTACTATTAAAAGGAGAAGAACATATACCAATTCACCTAACTTCAACGTTTGGGAATGAAGATTTTTATAAAAAATTGGGGTTTAAAAAACATAAAACTGCTTATGCAAAATATCCATTTGAATCAAAATACATTGAGGATTAGATGTTAGGTAATGTTCTTAAAGGTCTCACCAATTGTAAAATTGCGATAAATGGACATTCCTAAAATATAACGAATTGAAATTGATGAAATTGGGGGGACGAGTATGTTTGTAAGAAACTCATCTAGGGCTGTACTGATTAATAGCAAAAATGAAATCTTGTTATTTAAATTTAAATTTCCAGAAATACAAGGTGAGAAGGTTTTATGGGTGACTCCAGGTGGCGGAGTTGAAGAAGGTGAAACATTTGAACAAGCATTAAAAAGAGAGTTATTTGAGGAAACGGGGTTGGTATTCAATTCGATAGGTTCTTGGATATGGACAAATGAATCTGTCTTTAAAGGCAAAAGAGGAGATTTTGTTAGTTACGAAAAGTATTATCTTATTAAAGCTGATAAGATAGATATTTCCCTTGAAAATATGACACTTAATGAGGTAAGAACCTTAAATGGCTTTAAATGGTGGAGTATAGATGAAATATTATCATCAAGTGAAGAATTTTTTACGCCCCAAATTGGAAATCTCCTTTTAGAAGTTATTACGAGGGGTATACCTGATAATCCAATAAATATCAATTAAGTAATATACTACTTTTGCTCATCTATTTAATACATAATTTTCTTATAAGATGTAATAACTATAAAATTAAATAATTTCTTTAAATGCCGCATTATTTAGAAATGAATATGCGGTATTTTTGTTTCGTCCTACAAAGTACGCAACATGATTATATGATGGATTAATAGAAGGATTCTTTGAAAATTGAATATTACGGTATTATAAGTATAAATTACCTAATCAGTTTAATATATGGATGAATATTCAATATTATATGGTATAATTTTCTTAAATTAATTCTACATTGTATCATATATTATGTTCGTATACCTAAATCATAGGTTTACAGAATATAACGTTTGATTTGTAATAGCAATATTTATTTATTAATACTGTGAAGAGGAGGAGTTAAATTATATGTTAAGCAATTGTCCGAAAACGAAAAAAAAGCACTGAATCAAAGATTTGAAAAGATAAAAGAATTACAAGAAAAAGGCATATGCTTCTCATGTTATAACTTTAGTACAGGAGATATATTCCCTGATGATGGGTTAATTTTTTACGATGATGAAAAGGTGAGGTGTCAATTTGAAAAATACCCAAGAGCAACTGGACATACAATTATTGCATCAAAGGAACATTATGAAGACATTTCTGAAATTCCTCTTGAATTAGGGACACATATATTAAAGATATCAGACGCAATAATTAAACTCCATAAAGAAATTATAGGTGCAGAAAAAGTATATATGTGTACAATATGTGACGGTAAGAGAAATCATTTACATTTTCAACTTTTACCTCGATTAAAGGGAGAGACGATAGGCTATAGAAATTTTGTCAGAGAAGAAGGAATTATTATGGATTATCATGAAACAGTAGAGCTTTATAAGCATAAACTAAAAGAAATTATACAATAGGTCAGGAAGCCCAAGAATGCTCTTTAATTTAAAGGGTGAATTGACTAAATAGTTTTAAAGGCAATAGATAGCACCATTAGGTGTTTTTATTGCCTTTTTTATTCAAGCCTTCATGTAGTAAATTGGAATCTTGTATTCTACTGATTCTTTGTTTAGGCCATAGTTTTCAAAGATATATTTAAAAACAGAAAAGTTTACATCTAGTCCTTTTGACAGGCTTGATATATCTAAAAATTTGAAAATAGGGCTTTGTTTTAAGTATTTCTAAAATCAAGAACTACTTAAACAAAGCCTTTTAAAAAAGGTATGAAGGTTTATAAAAGCTTACTTTTATAGGAGTAATACTTAAGGAGCTATGTGAGAATAAAGCAATAAGATTAAAATGTAAGAATTCATTAAGAATTTGAAATAAATATATTAAAAATTAATTTGTATTATAAAACTATGGAGGGGATAAGGATGTGGAAAAAGAAAATTAAGCAAAAAAAGATACAATTTATTTTAATAGCAATTATTTTAATGGTATCTTCATCTATATTTGCAGTTTGTGCAAGTTTTTCCAGTACAGTTGCAAGATATACTAAGGAGTATTATGAAGGAGAAAATATAAAAGATATTTTAGTTCAAACTTATAATGATGACATTATCCCAAAAGTTGAAAATTTCATTGAGGAAAAGGAGACTAATGAAAAAGATATAAGAAAAACAAAGGGACTAATGGTAGATAGACAAGTATTTTTAGGAGATGAAAACCTTGATTTAGGCATGGCAAATTTAATAATTTATGAGGGGATGAAAGCTCATCCATGGGATGTAGTCATAACAAAAGGTGAAAAAGTAACTACTCCAAGTAAAGGTACTATTTGGGTTTCAAATCTTTTAGCTGATTCCAAAAATTTAAAAATAGGAGATAAGTTAAAGATAAAAGATGGTAATGAATATAAATATTTAACTATATCAGCATTAGTAAATGATTCATTAGTTCCAAGTTCTGTTATGGGGTATAACAATTTATATATAAATAGTAATGTCTATGGGAATTTTAATGAACTTATTAAATCTCAATATATTGGTTATAATTCATCTAAAGAAGGGAACGATGCAACATCTGACTTAGTTTCTTATGTAGGTGATTCTGTTGATGGAGTTATATACGACAAGTGGATTACTATATTTGCAGCAAATGCTGGAAGCCAAATTACAAGTGGAGTAGGATTAAGTACGGCTATATTAATATTTATTGTATCTATTGTAATAATAAGATTTGTACTATGGAACAACATTTTAAAGGAGTATAAATCTATAGGTGTATATAAATCATTAGGATTTACTTCAAAACAAATACGTAATATATATTTAAAAAGCTTTGGGATAGTAGGAATATTTGCAATAACCTTTGGAAGTTTCTTTAGTATTTGGTTTGTTAATTATTTAATAAAGATATCTATTAAATATATTGGAATATATGAAGATGGTATAAATAACTTCGGCTTTATAGCTTTAACAATAATATTAATGAGTTTTGTTTTAATATCTAATATTTATCTTTTACTTAGAAGAATAAATAAAATAAAGCCAGTTGAGGCCTTTAGAATAGGCGTAACTTCATCTAAAGAGAAATTTAAGAAGTCAATTATTAAAGATGCTTCATCACCAATGTCCATGGCTATAAATGATATTTTTAAATATAAAAAACAAAACTTAATTATAGTAATTGTATTATCCATTGTAATATATCTTTCAGTATTTTTAGTTAGTGTAAATTACTCAATGGTTAATATGAAAGATAATGCATGGAATATGTTTGGACTACTTCAAGGGGATGTCACCTTAGATTTTCCAAGTGGAGAGGAGTCATATGATAAAGCTTTAGAAGAAATTAAGAGTGATCCTAGAGTATTAGGAGTAAGGGAATGTTCATTTGATGTAGGAAAGGTCGCCTATATAGATGTATCAAGATACAATATAAAAAATGCACAAGTTGTCACTTATTTATATGATAACTATGACAATAATCATGGATTTAATGTATCAATTACAGAGGGAAGAAATCCTAAAAATAAAAATGAAATTGCATTGTCAGAACAAATTCTAAAAGAGGCAAATTTAAATATTGGTGATTATATAGATGTGAAAATATTAGGAGAAGAAAAATCATTACTTATCACTGGTAGCTATATAGGTATGATGTCAAATAACTACAATATGAGAATGACTTTAGATGTAGTGCCTAAGGAAATTAGAGATAGCCTTAATAACTTAAACATCAATATTACTTTAAAAGATAAAAATGATTATGAGGTATTTAGAAATGAGTATAAAGATAAATATGAAGTATGCTCTATAGATACATGTCCAAGCTTGATTGTTACAACAAGTACGTCAATCATTGAGATAGTTATACCAGTTACTACAATTATTCTTTTAGGGATATTACTATTTAGTATCTTAAATATAGTAAATCTTATAATTATGAACAATACTGATAATAGAAGAAATAATGCAATTATAAAATCTCTAGGATTTTCAAATATTTATATTTTAAAGAGAACTTTATATAGAATTATACTGCTTACAGGTATTTCATCTTTAGTTGGATTTATTTTAAATGCTACTATATCTAAAAGTATATATAAGTTTGCAATGATGGGAATAGATGGTTTAATGATTCCAAATGGTAAAGTTATAATCACAATAGTATTTATTGAAATATTAACTATTGGTGCAACAATAATATCAATGTTTAGTATAAGAAAAATATCTACAGTGGAGCTTATGGAAGAGTAGGGGGAGAAGAGATGGAAAGTATTATTAAAGCAAGAGGATTATGTAAATCATTTATTTTAGGAAAAACATCAAACAATGTATTAAAAAATATTAACTTAGATATATATGAAAGTGATTTTACTGTAATAATGGGTAGTTCAGGTTCTGGAAAATCTACATTGCTATATTCTATTAGTACTATGGATAGCCCAAGTGCAGGTAGCATTGAGCTTCTAGGAAAAGATATAATTAATATAGATGAAAAAGAAGCCTCAGGTATTAGAAACAAAGATATCTCATTTGTTTTTCAGAGTATAAACTTACTTTATGATTTGACTGTAAAAGAAAATATTACTTATTGTGGTTATCTAAACAATAAAGATAAGAAGAGTGTAAACAAAAAAACAGATGAACTATTAAATAGATTAGAGCTGAAAGATATAGAAAATAAATATCCTTCAGAAATATCGGGAGGACAACAGCAGAGAGTTGCAATTGCTAGATCATTAATAAACAATCCTAAAATAATTTTTGGTGATGAACCGACAGGAGCACTTAATTCTTCAACTGGAGCCAAGGTACTAGATATACTTACTCAGTTAAATGAAGAGGGTCAATCCATAGTAATGGTAACCCATGATTTAAAGGCAGCCTCAAGAGCAAGTAGATTAATTTATTTAAAGGATGGAAGAATTGATGGTGATTTATCTCTTGGAAGATACAATGAAAAAGATTCAGATAATAGAGAAAAAAAGATATTTGAATTTATAAAAAGTAGGGGCTGGTAAAATAATGATATAATGGAAGTGGGGGTGAGTAAAATAGGTGACAAAATCTTAGTAATTGAAGATGATAATGATTTAGGAAACTTAATAAAAGACTATTTAGAAATAGATGGGTTTCAGGTGTTAATAGCTAATGATGGCTTAAAAGGAGTAGAGTTAGCTAATGATCCTATGATAAAGCTCATTATTTTAGATATTATGCTCCCACTTTTAGATGGGATTGAAGCTTGTAAAAGAATAAGGACAATATCAAAAATGCCAATACTTATGTTATCGGCTAAAAATGGAGAGATGGATAAGATACTAACCTTAGGCGTGGGGGCAGATGACTATATTACAAAGCCCTTTTCTCCAATGGAATTAGTAGCAAGGGTGAAAGCCCATATAAGGAGGTACACTTCATTTTCTAGTGATATGCTACCAGATGTAAAACAATTTGGAAATTTAATAGTAGACTCTAAGGGGTATAAGGCTATATTAAACGGTCAGGAAGTATCACTAACTTCTAAAGAATTTCAAATATTAGATTTTTTTACTTCTAATCCTTCACAAGTATTTTCAAAGTCCCAGATATATGAAAATGTATGGGGGTACAGTGAGTATATGGACGAAAACACTATAGCTGTATACGTTAAAAGGTTAAGAGAGAAACTTGGAGAATATGGGGAAAAATCAATAAAGACAATATGGGGAGTAGGATATAAGTGGGAAATAATAGAGTAAAAGATAATTACCTTAGTAAAAAAATTAGTATATTTACAGGGCTAATATATCTACTTGTTATATTTTCAGTGATATATTCTATTCTAATTTTAAAGGAAGATATTAAAAAAGAAGATAAGTCTAATCTATTAAGAATAGAAACCTCAAGTCAAAGAGAATTGATTAAAGAAATGTTTAAAGAAAATAACTATTACATGGAAAATGATTTTTATAATTATACAGTTATAAACTTAAAAGGGGAGGTTATCTTTTCTTCTATAAGTGATTTTAACAAAGAAGAGAAGATAAATCTTGAAAATGAAATAGGTTATGATAATGCCTTTGCTAATAGAAATAATGGACTAATTAGATACAGTGTTCCTTTAGTTAATGATGGTGTTCAAGAAGGGATTATAATTATAGATTTACCTCAGAATGCGTTAGAAGGTGCAAATGAGAATGAAAAATTTATACCCCTATGGATACTTTTATTTGTGATAGCTATATTAGTTTTTATGATTAATAGATTTGTAAAAATTGATATAATAAGACCAATTAAGGAGCTTCATAGTAGTGCGAAAACTATATTAAATGGAAGTTATCAGTGTAAAATAAACTATGATTACCATGGGGAAGTGGGAGGATTTTGTCATGACTTTGAAGCTATGAGAGATGAAATAATATACTCAAAAGAAAAGGAAGAAAAGCTTAAAAGAAATGAAAAAGAACTATTAACCTGTATTTCTCACGATTTAAAAACTCCTCTTTCATCCATCTCAGGATATGTAGAAGGTATAAGAGATGGAATTGTAAATGATGAAGAAGGTATAAAAAGATATTCAAACATTATATTGAAGAAATCTAAGGAACTTTCAAAATTAATAGATGATATATTAGAACAATCAAAAACAGAGTTAAATGAAATGCCCATTGAAAGAAAAGAAATATACTCTGATGATTATCTAATAGAAATCTTAGGAGACTTATCTATTGATGTAGCTACTCATAATATGAGGTTAATTGTTAAGGGAGAATTGCCAAGGGCTCTAGTTTTTATAGATACAATAAGAATAAATCAAGTTATAAATAATATTATTGTAAATTCAATAAAATACTCTAAATCAGGAGAGAAAATTGAAATTTGGATAGATGATGATATGGATAAAATCACTTTAAATATTAAGGATTTTGGTAGTGGAATTAGCATAGATGACATACCCTTTGTCTTTAATAAATTCTATAGAGGGGAAAAATATAGGAATACTAATATATCAGGTTCAGGACTTGGTCTTTCTATATCTAAGTATATAGTAGAGAGTCATGGAGGTAAGATAAAGTGTTCATCTTCTATAGAAGCTGGAACTACTATTAGTTTTACCATACCTAAAATGTAGACAATGAAGCTATATCTATATAGATTTTTGACTTTGTTTTAATATGGTGTTGATAATGAACTACTTAAAACAAACTCTACTAAAATCATGAAATTCATATGAATATATAGTATAATTTGTTATAATCTTCTGAAAGTTATCTTACATTGTAAGATCACTTTCAGAAGATTCATTTATAAAAGATGGGGGATAAATTTATGAGAAAAGAACAAGAAATGATGGACTTAATTCTTAGTGTAGCAAAAAATGATGAACGTATCCGTGCAGTTTATATGAACGGCTCGAGAACAAATACTAATGTGCCAAAGGATATTTTTCAAGACTATGATATTGTATATGTGGTAACGGAGACAAAGTCTTTTATTGAAGATAAAAATTGGATATCCATTTTCGGTGAACTACTTATTTTACAAGAGCCTGACAAGAATGACATGGCTTTCGATATTCAAATGAACTTTGACCGCTCGTATACATTCTTAATGTTATTTAAGGACGGAAATCGCATTGACCTTTGCTTGCAGACCAAAGGAGAAACTCTCACCAGATATTTAAGTGACAAATTAACTGTTCCACTGCTTGATAAGGACAACTGCCTCCCAATAATTCCATCTGCCACAGATGAGGACTATTGGATTAAAAAGCCCACAGAACTTCTTTATTTAAGCTGTTGTAATGAATTTTGGTGGTGTTTACAAAATGTAGCTAAAGGTATTGCAAGAGATGAATTACCCTATGTTATGTGGATGTTCAATTCTCCTGTAAGGGAAGCACTTCATACTATGATAGAATGGCATATTGGAGTAGAAACAGACTTTTCCCTTTCTGCTGGAAAGAGCGGAAAATACTTTAAAAAGTATCTGTCCCCAGAATTTTGGGATATGTATGCAAAGACTTATTCAACCAGTGATTATAATACTTTATGGTCCACAATTTTCACTACTTGCCAGTTGTTTCGAACTTTAGCTTTATCTGTGGGAAAACACTTTGAATTTGAATATAATAATGAGGAAGATAGAAATATGATGGAATATCTGAAACGTGTAATGCAAATGCCTGAAAACACCACAGATATATTATAGGGTCATACTCTCAAAAGGATGTTTTTTATTGATACGAATTTTTAATATATTGAGAAATTGAAAAGCATTTATATAATATAAGCAGTGAGAAAATAGGGAGGATTAGTATGATAGAAACAAAGCGTCTTTATATACTTGACGCCACTGAAGAAGATATTGAAACTATTATTGAATTGGAAAGCCATGAGGATAATAGAAACTTTCTCTGGATTGGTACGTATGAGGAGCACAAGGCAGAAATTCAAGATAAAAATCAATTGCTTTTTGTATTTAGACAAAAAGTGGATAATTTAATTATTGGATATGCTCTAATTAGATTAGATTTAAAATCAGAAATTTTTGAATTAAGAAGAATTGCTATTTCTCACAAAGGGATAGGATACGGAAAAGAAGCTATGATTGCATTATTAAAATATGCATTTGAGGATAGAAATATTAATCGCTTTTGGTTGGATGTGTATCCCGATAATTTCATAGGAATCAAGCTTTATGGAGGACTTGGAATGCATAGAGATGGAATTCTAAGACAAAACTATAAAGCTAAACGTGGTTATTTGGATCAAATTATATATTCAATGCTTAAAGATGAGTATTACAAAAGTAGTTTTTTATTTTAGAATTATAATAGGTGAAACGGACAGTTGACTTCAAGTTACACATAATAGTCAACTGTCTATATTTTTCTTATAAATATCTTTTGCAGAAAATAAAGGTATTTTTATGATAATTCACGCCATTTATTTTCCATTAAAGGTGGCTCATAGTTTTTCATTTGTTTGATTAATTCTAAAGGAGTGTCTGAAACTGAAATAAGCTTAATATTTGATTCATTCATGAAACCTTCAGTACAAGTGTTTTTAATCATATGTAAAAGAGGGTCAAAGAAGTTTGATATATTTAATATGCCAATAGGCTTTTTATGAATACCAAGCTGAGCCCAACTAAGTACTTCAAATAGTTCCTCAAAAGTGCCCAGTCCACCAGGAAGTGCTATAAACCCATCAGAAAGCTCAGCCATAGCTTGTTTCCTTTCATGCATGTTTTCGACTTCAATAAGTTTAGTCAAATTTTTATGAACCATTTCACCTGAGAAAAGCCCTTTAGGCATAACCCCAATAACCTTTCCGTTATTTCTTAAAACTTCATTTGATATCTCACCCATAAGACCTATTCTTGAACCACCATATACTAATTCAATTTTGTTTTCAGCTAATATTTTACCTAGTAGTTTAGCACTTTCTTTATATTCTGAACGGAAACCTAGATTAGAGCCAGAATAAATACAGATTCTTTTCATAAACATTACCTCCTATAATGATGTTTTATTGATTAAGATTTAAATATAAATCTCTAATTAATGAGTTTGAATAATATAAACGCCTAAGACTAAGAAAATAATCCCTAGTGTTCTTAGTGGAGTTAATAAATGAATTTGGTTGCCTAATAATCCAAAATGATCAAATATAACAGCAAGGAGTATTTGACCACATACTACAAGACTAAACATATTTGCAAATCCAATCTTAGGAGATGTAAATATGGTTGTAAATATATAAAATGCTCCTAATAATCCCCCTAGGAACATCCACCAACTTGTATTTCTAATATGAGTAGCAGTTGGTAATGTACTAGAACCATTTAATACAGTAAAGAAGAATACTAATGCAAGTCCTAAAGTCCCTACACCGAAGCTAACAAGGGATGAAATAATAGGGTTTCCTATTTTAGAACGAAGTACTCCATTTATACCAACCTGTAAGGTTAAGGCAAATCCAGATACTAATGATAATAAGTAATAAATAAATACCACACTATAACCTCCAATGCTTTTAATTGTTGAATAACTTTTATAAAGCAATTATAATTAATATACTGGTATAAGTAAAATTGATATCTAGTATAGGAGGTATACTAAATTTTTATATGTATATTAATCTTGAACTTTACAGAATTTTCTATATTACTGCCAAATTAGGCAGTATATCTAAAGCGGCAAAAGAGCTTTTTACATCACAGCCAGCAGTTAGTCAGTCTATAAAATTATTAGAGGGAAAATTAGGGGGAGAATTGTTTTATAGAACTCCCAAAGGAGTTTCACTTACCTTAGAAGGTGAGGTATTATTCAAATATATAGAGCAAGGCTATGGTCTTATGATGACAGCAGAAAGAAAATTTTTAGAATTAAAAAATCTTAATTTAGGTCAGATAAGAATAGCTGTATGTAGTGCAGTATGCAAATACTATCTAATTAAATATATAGAAATTTATAATTTAAACTATCCAAATATAAAAATTTATGTTAAAGATAAGTCAAGCTATGAAATAGCGAAAGCATTAGATTCAGGTGAGATAGATATAGGAATTTTAAATACGCATATAGAGACTAACAATTCTTTTAATGTTATTAAAACATTTAAAATACAAGATTGCTTTGTGGTAGGAGAAAAGTACAAGGAAATTTGTAAAAAACAGATACCATTGAAGAATTTAGTGCATAGATATCCTATTATTCTACTAGAGAAAGGTGGTAATACAAGGAATTATATAGATAATTATTTTAGTTCACATGGACTAGAAATAGTGCCACAAATGGAGTTAAGTAATGTAGAACTAATGATAGAATTTGCTAAAAGAGGGTTGGGAGTTTCCTGTGTTATAAAAGATTATATTCAAAAGGAATTGGATGAGGAACAATTATATGAAATATCTATTAAAGAAAAAATCCCAGAGAGAATTATGGGTATAGCAACTAAAAAAGATATTCTTATGTCTACAGCAGTGCAGAGATTCATTGATATTATTGAAGATTAGATTATTTATTTGAACTTTACCTTTAGTAGGCTGTAAGTATGGACGAAAATATTGCATGGTATATTGAAAAACAAGTTGAGGGAACTATAAAAAATATAAATATCCGTAATATGGAAGGGTATTACATTAAAAATAGGGAACAGCTATGGTACTTACATCATAAGTATTCAACAATTCATTAAACATACTTGTAATATGAATTATCTTTATTGCAACTTATTAATAGTTACATCTACGTAATTAGGTACGAACTTATTTTAATATTAATAATACTGTTGGAGGTAATGTATGATTATTGAAAGCAAAAGAATAGAAGGTAAAAGTCTAACATGGATACTTCGTTGTCCAACAAAATATGATGCAATTGAATTATCTAAATTAAGAGTTAAAATCGATGGAGAAACAGAAAATCTTGATAGGGAATCTGGTGAAGATTTATTAAGTCCAGAAGATTTTGAAAAACTTATTTATGAAGATTCAATAGCGGAAAAAACTATATTTTTAGTTGCAGAAGTAGAAGGTAAAATTGTTGGATTTACTCGCTTAGAAGGAAGTAAACTAAGTAGATTTAGACACAGAGCGGAGTTTGGAATATGTATATCAAAGGAATACTGGGCTCATGGAATTGGTAAAGTACTACTAGAAAATATTTTGATATGGGCAGATACTGTGGGAATTGAAAAAATTTCATTAACTGTGGTAGAAATAAATACAAAAGCAATTCAATTATATAAAAGATATGGATTTGTAGAAGAAGGATTATTAATAAAGGATCGTATTCATAAAGATGGAAACTATTATAATACAGTTATAATGGGAAGATTATTAGATAAATAGAATTAACAATTAAGAACATAATATTCTTAAACGACGAATCATTACGGACTTCTATCCAGCATTCACAGAATGATTTGATAGTAAGCTTGTTTGGTATACAAAGTAAACTATAAAAGCAATAATTTAAGAGGTGTTATATTTTGTTGTTGTTTCTACAGGAACTACAGAAAAAAAATTTTTTGGAATAATAACTTATCCTAATGCTTTATATAGATATAATTTTAAAGAAAAAAAGTAAATGAATTTTTTAAAATATCAGATACTTTTATTCCATCAATATCTGGTACCTATCAATAAATGAAATAGAAAGATTAAAAGAGGACTTTAGTAAAGGTCCTCTGTTTTTATTTGACGTGAAAAATTCGTCAAAAATAATTATATATTTTTTTTAAAATAATTATAATTATATTGGTGTTACTGCTATCCACTATATTGTTCCTAAAATTAAATAATATGATATTTAAAATATAATTTACAAAATTATGAAATATATAAATGAATATTTAGCGAAATATGGTATAATTTTCTTTAGATTAAAGCTATATCATAAAATAAGGATTATTTATACAATTCATATGAAACCTAAAGAGGAGTACAAAAAATGAGTGATATTCAATACAATCTACAATTTAAAAAATTGTGTAACATTTTACAGCTTGGTGAGATGATTGGTATGCCTGAAGCCATATCGGGTGGGCTTTTACACAGAATGTATGCTATTGAAACTTCGCAAGGTAAATATGCAATTAAAGCATTAAACCCTCAAATAATGCTTAGACCTGCGGCAATGCAGAACTTCATTAATTCAGAGCAAATTGCTAATATTGCATCAAATAATATACCTGCTCTTCCAGCTAAAAAATTTAATGGCACTTTCATGCAAGAAATAGACAATCAATTCTATCTTGTGTTCCATTGGGTAGATGGTAAAAGTCTTAAACCTAATGAAATTACTACAGTTCATTGCGAAAAAATAGGTTCTATTCTTGCTGATATCCATATAACAGATTTTTCAGAACTAGGCATAGTTAATCATTGGTCAGATAATCCAAAGCTAACAGATTGGAATTACTATTTGCAAAAGGGACAAGAAAATAATGCAGTGTGGGTTAACCTGCTGATCGGAATCATTGATAAGCTTTACCATTGGAATGCCCTGGCAAATAAATCAGCAACACTGCTTGCTTCAGATATGGTTATTAGCCATAGGGATTTAGATCCTAAAAATGTTATGTGGAACGGAGACAACCCCATTATTATTGATTGGGAGGCAGCTGGCTATATAAATTCTATGCAAGAATTAACTGAAACAGCTATTTACTGGTGTGAAAATGAAATAGGAAACATTAACAAAGAAAAATTTTTGGCTTTTATAGATGGATATAAAAATAGATATGGAACACTACAAGCAAATTGGAGAATGGTCTTAGTAAATGGTTTTTGGGGCAAACTAGGCTGGCTAGAATATAGTTTAAAACGGTCTTTATGGATTGAATGTACAGACCAAGAAGAACAGCACATAGGGACTGCTCAAGTAATAGAAACAATAAACGCCATTAGTCGTTATGCAGATATGATTTCTGAATTAGAAAAATGGCTAGAAAATGAGATTTGTATTATCAAGTAGTATTAAAACATATTATGATTAGACCTCAAAAAATATTTCTATACTAGAATTATGAAATTTCTCTTCCATGACTTGCATAAGAGTTTCAAACATAAATTAGATTAAGAAATTCTAATTTAAATAGTTTCTCCACTTCTTATGCAAATCATTACAGAGAAATTTCATAATTCAAATGTATTTTAGTTTTTTATGGTATAAACATATTATAGGAGTGATAACTATGCCTTCATCAATGATACATTATTGCATATCAAAGAAGATTCTTGAAGCAGTTAATCTAGATAGAAATTCATTTGTTATAGGAAGTTTAGCACCAGATGCTCATTCTAAAGAAAGGGGAGGGAGACTTAAATCCCATTTTCAAAAGAAAAGTACTGATTTAAGTGATATATCTGTATTTAAGGAAAAGTATATGAGTGGAAAATATAATGACTTTATATTAGGATATTATTGCCATCTTGTTGCAGATACCATAAGTTTTAATAACTTTTGTTTTCAATATCTGACAGGGGTATCAGAAGAAGAGAAAACTGAAAGAATAAAGAGGTGTTATAAGGACTATTATGTTTTAAATATGAAATTATTTAAATTTTTCAAATTAACTAAAGAAAATATGATTATTCCTAAGCAATTATGTATAGATGAAATTAAGCCAGAAAATTTAGTAGACTTAATTAATAACTTTCAGAAGAATTTTAAACACAATAAAAATGAGGGAACTTTAACAATTTTAGATATGGAGTATGTAATTAACGAAATAGATGAAATAGCTAAGAAATGTATAGTAGATATTAAAGAGTTATCTTTAAAGAAATATTGAAATTATATTTAAGAAAATAAGGCATAGCTATCTGAAATTGTTCGTAATAGTAAAAAATTGCGACTTAATGACAAAATAAATTTTAGGGGGGAATATTATGTATCAATATTATAAGGGTTTGATTATTAGAGAAGGAGCAGATGGGCTTAAATCGGATATGATTAAGAGAATGTACACCGAGGTTGGTTGGGTGGCTTCAAATCAACCACAATGGCAAGATGAAAAGTACGAAATCTGCTTTAAAAATTCATCATGGGTTTTCACTGTATGGGATAATGAAGACATAATAGCAATGGTAAGAGTTGTATCAGATAGAGTTATGACTGCAACTATTCAAGACCTTGCTGTTAAAGAGGCATATAGAGGAAAAGGCATTGGTAAAAAATTAGTAGACTTATGCTTACAAAAGTTACCTCATGGAAATTGGTGGGTACATACAACTCCTGAAAATTATGATTTCTATAAAAAATGTGGATTTGAGGTTTCTCAAATATCTGAAAGTTCAACACTAACATATATGGGATTCATAAAGGCACGATTAGAAGGACATAGATAATACTTCATATTCTTAAATAATGAAACCAATATACAATTAAATAATTTATTCATAATGCCGTATTATTCAAAAAGAATAAGCGGTATTTTTATTTCGCAATTCAAAAAAGTACGCAACATGATTATATTATGAAATAATTTATAAATAAAAGAGTGTTCTTTGAAAGCTGATGGTGTGGTGCTAGAAAATAAGAACATTTCATATGAATTATAAAATTATAGATTGATAATTTTAATCAATAAGCATATTATATGAGTATAAGTGAATATAAGCATAAAGGAGTGTAAGCATTAATCCATAAAACTATGAGGAGGTATGAAATGGATATAGTACAAATGCTAAAAGCATTAGGCGATGAAAATAGAATTAGAATATTAAATCTATTAAAAGATGAAGAATTATGTGTATGTGAAATTGAATATATATTAGGAATTACACAATCCAATGCCTCAAGACATCTCACTAAGCTGAGTATATTTAATATTGTGATATATGAGAAAAAAGCTCAATGGGTGTATTATAAATTAAATAAAGAAACTTTGGAAAAGTTTACATTTATAAAAGAACTTCTAGAGAATGAATTAAATAAAATAGACATATGCAAGCAAGATATAGAAAATTTAATTGAATATAAAAAGTGTGGAATGACTTGTGAAAATTTAAGAGATTATAAAAATTATATTGAAAATAGTTGTAAATATAAAAATAATTAGCGGAGGCAAAAAATGAGTGATTTTAAAAAGATAGATGTTAGAGATGTTGTTCGTAATAGTTATAGGAAAATAGCTATTGGAAATGTAAAAGAGGATGGATGCTGTAGTGAAGGTCTTAATATTAAAAAATCTTCAATAGAGATATCACGTAAAATCGGATATTCTGATGAAGAAATATCAACTGCTCCAGAGGAAGCTAATATGGGATTGGGTTGTGGAAATCCCCAGTTAATAGCTAACCTTAAAGAAGGTGAAACTGTTATAGACCTTGGAAGTGGAGGAGGATTCGACTGTTTTTTAGCTTCAAAAAAAGTTGGAATCAAGGGATACATTATTGGAATTGACATGACTCCAGAGATGATTAATAAATCCAGATTTATGTCTAAAAAATATAGATATAGAAATGTAGACTTTAGATTAGGAGAAATTGAAAATCTTCCTGTAGCAGATAATACTGCAGATGTAATTATTTCAAACTGCGTTATAAATTTATCTCCAAATAAACAAAGGGTATATAATGAAGCTTATCGTGTATTAAAAAAGGGTGGTAGCGTTGCTATTTCTGATATAGTTCTTATTAGAGAATTAACAGAGGAAATGAAACAAGATGAGAAGCTTTATTGTGGATGAGTTACTGGGGCATCTTCAGTTGAGGAATTAAAATTATATTTAAAAAAGGCTGGCTTTAGTGATATTAGAATTGAAACCCAAGAAGTATCAAAGGAATATGCTGAAAAATGGGCACACAATTTAAAAGTTGGAGAATATATTATGTCTGCATCAGTAAAAGCAATAAAATTATAAAAAAGTATTGTGACATACTGCATTCTTCTTATTTTTAATGTAATTATTATTTTAAGAAGTGTGCATTTTGTATTGAGTATTATCAGCAAAGGAGAGATAAAATGAAATATTGTATCCTTATGGGAAGCCCTCGTAAAAATGGAAATACATCTAAATTATTAAAGCCATTTATTGAGGAACTTGAACTTAATCAAGTTCAGTATGATTTGATTTGGCTTTATGATAAAAATATTGAACCGTGTACTGCTTGTCGGAAATGCCAAAAAGACTGGACAATCTTTGGATGTCGATATTCTGATGATATGCAGCAAATTTTTGATAAAATATATGATTGCGATGTCATTATTTTAGCTACACCTATTTACTCATGGTTTTGTACACCACCTATGAAATCACTGTTGGATCGTTTGGTGTATGGAATGAACAAGTATTATGGTGATAAAAAGGGTCCCTCTCTTTGGAATGGCAAAAAGTTAGCTATCATAACCACTTGTGGGTATAGACCAGAAAATGGAGCAGATTTATTTGAAGAAGGCATTAAACGATATTGCAAACACTCTCAATTAAAATATATTGGAATGCTCGCTGAAAGAGACCTTGGGTATAAATCTGTATTTATAACAGATGATAAAATTGAGCATTCAAGGTCATTTGCTCAACAACTAATAAATAATGAATTATAATCTATTTCTATTTAGCGATTAAAACATAAAACTGAATATTTTTACGTCGAAATACAAATAAAGTATACACGAAAGTAAAGTTCTTTAGAAACTTAATAATGCTATATTAGAGATATTTCTCATCCAATTTATGGAATATATAGACAAATGTTCTGTATAATATGGTATAATTTTCTTGAAGTTAATTCTACGCTGTAAGATAGTGATTATTAATAGATAGCATGGATGATATTTTTCTTTGCAAAAGTCAAAAATATTTTATTCCAGGGTTACAATTAAACAGGGAATTTTACGCATTTTTATATTATGGAAAGCCATTAATGAAGATTAAACTTTTATAGAACGATGTGCGGAAAAAGGCGATAGAATAGGTGAAAGTATTATTGCAAAATTGTAAAATATTGATTAATTAAACGGTTAAAGGGGTGGCCATATGATGAAAATGATAGACCACTTAAATAGATATGTTTCAAATGTTGATAAATTTATAGTTTTTTATAGAGATGTTCTTAATTATGAACCTATTGATAAAGGCATAAAAGCAAATGGAAAGAGTTATGCGATTCTTAAGGGAGATGGACATGAATTGTTTATTTCTGAAAAAGATAATTTCACAATAGAAGAAGAGCAGAACTTTAGACATATAGGTTACCATATTGAGAATGCAGATGAATTATTGGAATCCTTGAAATTAAAGGGGTATGTTGAACAAAAACAAGAAATTATAATTAAATCATTTTCGAGGCAATTCTATATAAAAGATCCAGATGGATTTGAAATTGATTTAATTCAATGGACAGATAAACAAGGATTTTACAATCACCTAAAAGATAAAAATAATAAATAAAATATACCACATAATATTAATATACAGTGTTTTTGTTTTGTAGAGCAAAAAATGATGCACAAAAATATATAAATATTTATTATTAAAATTATGATATATATACATGAATATTTAGTATAATATGGTATAATTTTTATAAGATAATTATCTATTGTAATAAGTTTATGTGCAACAAAGATTTATATAATTTGAAGTATGGTATAATACCACTGTTCCATGATCTTAGAATGGTAGCCGTTGGTATAAAATTATTAGAATCATTTTGGATATAGAACATGAAGTAATTTCATGAAGATGTAGCTTTGTTAAGACACTTATTGGTTTCGTAAAATTTTGTATAAATAATAAATAATAAAACACAAAATGAGTAGGAGTTGAGAAAATGGTACAATCTATTGTCCATATAGCTCTAGTTGTCAAAGACTATGATGAGGCTATAGAATTTTATACGAAGAAACTTCATTTTACATTAATTGAAGATACATATCAGCCTGAACAAGACAAGCGTTGGGTAGTTGTATCTCCACCAGGTTCAGTTGGAACTACAGTATTACTTGCAAGAGCATCTAATTCTGAACAAGAGCCATTCATCGGTAATCAATCAGGCGGCAGAGTTTTTCTGTTTTTAAGCACTGATGATTTTCGGAGAGACTATAATGAAATGATTTCAAATGGAATAGAATTTGTAAGAGAACCAAAAGAGCAATTTTATGGAATAGTTGCAGTGTTTAAGGATTTATATGGAAATTTATGGGATTTAATACAATTCGATGAGAAACATCCAATTATGAAACGAATTAAATAACTAATGAAGTTGATTTGGAGTATATTAATGAATAGTGTTCACAATGTGAGAAATAAGGGGTTACTAAATAATCCCTTAATTTTTTTGTATATCATCTGAAGTTATATGAAAAAATTGGTATAATATTAAGATATATAGGTTGTAATTGAATTAATATGAAGTATCATTATTACAACATATGTATAATAAAATTTTTGTATAAAAAATAGGAGATAACAATGACTTATAAAATATATGTTATAGAAGATGATTTATCAATAAGTAATTTACTAAAAGATTACATAGTAAGATATGGTTTTGAAGCAAAGGATGTAGAGAATTTTGAGAACATTGTAACAGAGTTTAATGACTATAATCCAGATTTAGTACTCTTAGATGTGAATTTACCAAAGTTTGACGGCTTTTATTGGTGTAGTAAGATAAGGCAGCAGTCCAAGGTACCTATTATCTTTATATCTGCAAGAGAGGGCGGAGCCGATCAGATTAGAGCTTTAGAATGTGGGGCTGACGATTATATAACTAAACCCTTCTATTATGATGTGGTGATTGCAAAGATAAAAAGCCATCTTAGAAGGGCTTTTGGGGATTATGCACCTAAGGTGGATGAAAGAGTAGTGGAACTAGATGGACTTAAATATTATACGGAGAGATTAGAATTGGAGTTTGAAGGTAAAACTTTTATTATTACTAAGAAGGAAGGAATACTTCTAGAATGTCTTATAAAGCAGTACCCTAAGGTGGTGAGTAGGGATTATCTACTAGAGAAAATCTGGGATAATACTGAGTTTGTTGAGGAGAATACCTTAAATGTAAATGTAAGTAGAATAAGAAAAAGGCTGCAGGATTTAGGTATTGAAAATGGAATTGAGACTATAAGAGGTATTGGCTATAAATTAAATAAAGTGTGGTAAGAAATATGAAGATGAAGTTATTTATAAAAGAGTATAGAGGATATATTGGCATATATTATTTAAGTATTTTTCTTACAGTAATATATTGTGGACTTATAAATTTTCTCGACTTAAGGGAAGGACTCTATATATTACTATTTAACACCTTTATTCTATGGTGTTTTTTAGCCTTTAGATACTATAAACAAAAGCAGGTATATGAATTATTTCATAGTGGATTAAATACTACTCAAGAGGCATTCTTAGAGTTAGGAAATTCCACCTTAGGTGAAAATATTTCAGAGGTATTGAAAAAGCAGCATAAGCTATATGAAGAAGAGTTACAGAAATATGATAAAATCTATAAAGAGCATATCACCTTTATAAATCAGTGGGTTCACCAGATGAAGACACCACTTTCAGTTATAGATCTTCACCTTCAAGACAATGAGGGTGATGCGGTAATAGAGAGCATAGGGGAAGAGGTTATTAAGCTAAATAAGGGCTTAAACATGGCTATGTACTTCGCAAGACTTGATTCCTTTCAAAAGGACTTCCGCGTTGAAAAGCTATCCTTATACAAATTAGTAATGGATAGTGTAAATGAAGAAAAGAAATTGTTTATAAAAAATAGAATTATGCCTAGGGTAGAAATAGATGAATCACTAGAAGTGTACAGTGATTTAAAATGGCTAAGGTTTATATTGCAGCAGCTCATTATAAATGGAGTAAAATACTCCAAAGGCCATGGGAAATATTTAACCATAGCTGCACATAAAGATGAAAAGAGGATTATCTTACATATAGTTGATGAAGGTGTTGGGATACCTAAAAAAGATATAAAAAGAGTGTTTGATCCCTTTTTCACAGGAGAAAATGGCCGTAACTTTGGAGAATCAACAGGTATGGGCTTATATATGGTAAAAAAGATATGTGACAATCTAAATCATGAGATAAATATAGAATCTAAAGTACAAGAAGGTACAAAAGTTTCAATAGTATTTACTAGCGGTTAATTGTGATATTGTTATGTTTCATATAGTGCTGATTTTCGAGCTACATATTATTACTCGGAATCCGTTTCGAAACCTTGATTTACTAAGGTTCTATTCAAGTAAAAAACTAAAAGCCAACAACTCGATTCTCTCGAACAAGTTGTCTTTCTTAACGCTTTTTACTCTCATATAACCTAAGTAAATCTAAGTTTTCTGCAAATGGCTTCCTTCGCAATAATATGTAGCTCCTTATCAACACTATATGAAAATAGAACAATAATATTAAACCTTACACAGCTGTAAGGTTTGTGTAAGGTTTGTAGATAGTTACTTTTGAGAAGGTAGTATAACATTGAAGTATAGTCAGAATGAGTAGAAATAAAAGGAGTGAATACTATGGATATATTAAAAGTAACTAATTTGACTAAGGTGTATGGAAAGCAAAGGGTTTTCAATGCTTTGAATAATGTAAGCTTTACTATAGAACATGGAGAATTTGTAGGAGTTATGGGGCCCTCTGGAAGTGGGAAAACGACTCTTTTAAATATGATTTCAACGGTGGATACACCAACTTCAGGAGACATATGGATAAAGGAGAAAAATCCACTAACCCTCAAAGGGGATGACCTTGCATTATTTAGACGAAAGGAGCTAGGCTTTGTATTTCAAGATTTTAATCTATTGGATACTCTAACCATAGGTGAAAACATCTTATTGCCCTTAACTTTAGATGCAGTAGAACTAAAGGATCAGGATGAAAAGTTAGAAAAGGTATCTAAGATCCTAGGAATAGAAGAATTACTTAATAAGAGAACCTTTGAAGTATCAGGTGGAGAAGCACAACGAACGGCTATTGCTAGAGCATTAATACATAATCCTTCCATAATACTAGCTGATGAACCTACAGGAAATTTGGATTCAAAGGCTTCAAAAATTGTAATGGAACTCTTTGAAAAGATAAATAGTGAGGAAAAGGTAACTACAATGATGGTAACCCATGACCCAGTAGCTGCTAGTTACTGTAATAGAATATTATTTATTAAGGACGGAGTTATATATAATGAGATATATAAGGGAGACAGTAGAGAGCAATTCTATCAAGAGATAATTGACGTACTTGCACTATTAGGAGGCGTTAATTAATGGATTTTAAAGAATTTGCCATAAAAAATGTCCTAAGAAATATTAAGGCTTACTTTGCTTATTTTTTAAGCAGTACCATATCAGCCTCTTTGCTTTTCTCCTTTACTATGGTGGTACTTCATCCAGATTTAAATTTTAATGAAATTCCTGATTTTTTAATAATGGCTCTACATGTAACGGGAGTTATTGCATATTTATTTCTATTTTTCTTCGTATTTTATTCCGTTAGTGTATTTTTAAAAAGTAGATATAGTGAGTTTGGAACACTCTATATACTTGGCACTTCTAAAAGTCAAATTAAAAAGCTGATTTTTATGGAGAATACCATTATAAGCACAGTAGCTGGAATAGGAGGAATACTAATAGGGCTAATTTTCTCGAAATTGTTTCTAGTAATTACTTCAAGATTACTAGGAATAAAGGTATTAGAGTTTTATATACCTATAAAGGCAATTATAATTAATTTTTTTGCCTTTGGAATAATGGGAGTATTAATTTCCATGTTTGCTTCCTTTATAGTTAAGGAGAATGAAGTTTTAAAACTACTTAAAGGTACAAGAGCACCAAAAAAGGAACCAAAAACCTCACCGATTTTGGCTATGAGTAGTTTGATTCTATTAGGAATTGGATACTATTTAGCAATTACAGCAGTTAAGGATAATGTTATAAATCTTATAATTCCAATTACTTCAATGGTTATTCTAGCAACCTATTTATTATTTTCAGAATTTAATGTATTTGCTATAAAACTACTAAAAAACAATAAATACTTTTATAGGAAAAATATCACATTACTGTGGGTTTCCAATCTATACTATAAAATAAAAGATAATACTAGAATGTTTTTCTTGATAACAATAACTACAGCTATGGCTTTTACCTCTATTGGAGGAATATATGCCTTTTGGAGAGATATAGAAAGTCAAGTGGAAATAGCTTTTCCTCATGCATTCTATTATTCAATAGATAATAAAAATGGAAATGAGGAGACTAGCAACTCAAAATCTACACATGAAGAAAGAATTAATTTTATAAAAGATTCTTTAAAAAATAATAATATACAATACTCTATAGTTGAAGGATATATTAAGCCCGTTATTTTAGATGGAAGTGTTGTGAAAATGGGATTAATAAATGAAAGTACCTATAAAGAATTAGCTAATGACCTAGGAATAGAACCTATGAACATTAAAGAGGGTGAAGCACTAGTAGGAGGACCATTAGAAGAGCAGTCAAGAAATACTATAGATATAGGGGATAAAGTTATAAAAGTCACAGGGAAAGTGGAAAAAAGAATAATGCCAGCCTTATATGAAGATGTATACATTGTGAAAGATGATTTATATAATAGCATAAATCTTAAGGCAGTAGAGCAAAAGTTTTATTCCTTCCATGTGGAGAACTATATTGAAACCTTAAATATATCGAAAACCTTTCAGGAGAAATATAACGGTGCCCTAAATGAACCTATATATATTTTTTTATCTAAGGCAGGAATGCTTGAATCCGCAAAGGTTAATTATGGCACGGTGATGTTTTTAGCTATAATACTAGGAATAATTTTCTTTGTAACTACAGGAAGTTTCGTATATAATAAGCTTTATATGGGCACAGAAGAGGATAAGAAAAAATATGAGCAACTAAATAAGATAGGATTGACCTATGGTGAAATCAAGAAGATATCAACTATTGAGATAGGAGTTTTATTTTTACTTCCATATATAGTAGCTGTAATACATGGACTATTTGCCCTTGGAGGATTAAAAAATGCCTTCCATATAGAAGTTACTTCAGCGGCCTTCTTAGTAATGGGAAGCTTCTTATTAATCCAAGTAATATATTTCTTAATCATAAGAGGAAAATATCTGTCAGAAATTAGACAGCTCATCAAGTAATTAATAGCAATATTTTAAATGGTATGGATATGAACTCAATATTAGTACTATATTAAAATAGTGTCAATAATATAGAAATGGGTGGTTACAATGGAAACAATACTTTTAATAATAAAATCTATGGTGCTTGGAATCGTAGAAGGAATAACTGAATTTTTACCAGTATCTTCTACAGGGCATTTAATTATTTTTCAAAATTTAATGGGGTTTAAAGGTACTAATCCAAATTATGTGGAGATGTATACATACGTAATACAATTAGGAGCAATCCTTGCAGTAATTATACTTTACTGGGCGAAAATAAAGGATACTCTTATAAATTTCTTTCCACAAAAGGTGGGTTATGAAAGATCAGGTTTTAAATTTTGGTTTATGATATTTATTGCTTGTATTCCTGGAGGAGTTTTTGGAATACTTTTAAATGATATAGCAGATAAATATTTATTTACACCAATGGTTGTAGCTATAACCTTATTCTTTGGTGGTATATGGATGATATATGCTGAGAAGAAATTTAGAAGAAGCAATGGAAAGGTGAAAAGTAAAGGTAGAGGAGCAGATTTAAATATTACAGTAAAGCAAGCAGTGATAATTGGAGCATTTCAATGCTTAGCTATAATTCCAGGAATGTCTCGTTCTGCTTCCACAATTATTGGAGGATGGATTTCAGGACTTTCTACTGTGGCGGCTGCAGAGTTCTCCTTCTTTTTAGCAATCCCAGTTATGGTGGGAATGAGCTTTTTAAAGATTTTAAAAATTGGAGGATTAGCTACTCTTACATCACCAGAAATAATTGCTCTTGCGGTTGGATTCCTAGTTTCCTTCATAGTAGCATTAGCAGTAATTAATAAATTTATATCATATCTAAAGAAAAAACCAATGAGAGTATTTGCAGTATATAGGATGGCCTTTGCAATTGTAGTATTACTTACAGGATTCTTTGGGTTATTTTAGAAAATTCCGAGCCAATGAACAGTTTTAAATATGTTCGTTGGCTTTTTATTTTGTGCACCATGTACAAATATATATAGTTTTAAATGTAAATTGTGCACAAAGTTTACAGAGCTGCTAGATTACACTTGAGGATAAGTATATACGTAAAATGCTTATAAATACGTACTTTAAAGCATAGAAAAGCTTGCTTATAAGGATATAAAAAAACTTCATACTTCATGGTAAATGGATGTTCATGGTACCGCACTTTATTGTTTAAAAATTTTTCTTATGATATAATATAGAAAAAATGTTAAATTGTATCCATTTACATATAAAGCTAAATAAAGATATTTTAATTAACTTATAGATTTAAACTGAAGAAATAAATTGGGGGATTAGAAATGAGTACATTTAATGAAGGGACTAATTCAAGCAAATCCTTTCCTGTGGAGCTAGCTAAAAGAATTGTTAATATGTTACATGATGTAACAGGAGGAAATGCTAATTTCATGACCCAAGGTGGCGTTATTATAGCCACAATGCAACCTGAAAGATTAGGTAAGGTTCATGATGGTGCAAAAAGAATTATGTCTGGAGAACTTGATGAATTAGCAGTCAGTATTGAAATGGCAGAAAAACTTAATGGAGTACTACCAGGTTATAATGGAGTAATATTGTACAACGGAGAGAGATTAGGTTGTATAGGACTATCTGGAGACCCAGATAAAATGAAACCACTTCAACAGCTTGCAGCAATTATTGCAAAAGAAGAGTATACAAAACATTTATCAACTCAGGCAAAAGTAAAGATTATTCAAAAGGTTGCAAGAGAAATAGAAGAAATGACCTCCGCAATACAACAGATTACAGCAGGTAGTTTGGAGAGTCTTAATCATTCGAAAATCATTGAAGATATGGCAAACAGTTCAGAAAGTCAGTTAGGTAGTATTAATAATGTTTTAAACACTATTAAAGGCATTACAGACCAACTAAAACTTTTAGGATTGAATGCTTCTATTGAGGCTGCTAGAGCAGGGGAATATGGAAGAGGATTTGGTGTAGTATCTAAGGAAATAGGTAAGCTATCTACAAATTCTGCTGATTCTCTGAAAGGTATTAATAATATTTTAAATGATATAAAATCATCAATTACAAATATTGCAGAAGGCATACGTAATAGTACTCAAATTGCTAATGAGCAATCCTTAGCGCTTCAACATATAAGTAATAGTATTTTGGGCATACAAGAAGAAATAGAAAAAATATAGGTGTCAACCATTTAAAACAAAGCCAAAAAATAATAAACAGTAATTTTTAGACAAATAAAAGGTGCTATCTCAAATTGATTTTGAGATAACACCTTTTGTGTTCATATAGAAATTTTTAATATGCGGCTTTGAAATCAATATTATATTAAAATCTAGGTAAAACTTAAGATTTTCTTAATAATTATGATAGGAAAATTTAAAGATTTATCCCTTATAATTTAATTATAGCAATTGATAAGTTATAAATAGCAATATTTAGAGGTGAAATATTTATATATAGGTCCTTTAAAGAATATTTGGGGAGGGAAGAAAATGAGTAAAATTGTAAGAAAGAATCTTGGAGCAATAGCCATATTTATCATTGGTTTTTCATTTATTGCAGTTGGAGTAATGAGGTTTGTACTATATTAGTGTATACAATAACATATTTGCTACATTAGCCCTTGGACTTACTATTATAAACCTATTAGAGTATAGTAAAAGATGTGAAGAAAATAAAAAGATAGGAGTAATAATATTATCTATTCTTTTAATTTCTGGAGCATTATTTGTAGAAGGCGGAGCAAGTCTTATACCATTTATAATGGTGACATATTTCTTTAGAGAAAATAATAAAAATTTATTAATCGGATATATTTTATTATTCGCTATACTGCTTAAAATGAATTTGGTTATTTACCCAGCATTAGATATGACTATAGATATGCTCATGTTTAACTCAGACTTTTTATTCATAACAGTAGTTCCTTTTATACTTCTTTATAATGGAGAAAGAGGACTAAATAACGTGTTTAGTAAGTATATGTTTTATATATTTTATCCATTACACTTATGGATATTAGCTATAGTAAAGTTTATGATTAGTTAATAAAAGAATCCTAAGGTTAGTATTTCTAGCTTTAGGATTTTTATTATTTGCTTTGTTTTAAATGGTTGTTCATTATCAACACTATCTTAAAACAAAGCCTTACTATTTTAAGATATGTATGATTTTAATACTATAATTAATAGAACTGATACCTAGTTATTAGCCTAAAATCCAATTAATTTCCAAATAAGCTTAAATTGAAATAGATAGGTAATATTGTAAAAATTATGAACTGAATGGTATAATTATTATGAATGAAAGGCACAAATAGTATTTTGAGCATATTGAGGAAAGAAAATTACTAGTCTCTGTGGCTCAAATGGTTGAAAAGCAGTTCCACTAGCTTTATGTTTTTGTTAAGGCATATACGCTTAGTCATATTATAAGGGGGTTAATATAAATATGAGTTCACACCTTGGAAATGAAGTTATGTTTATTATATATGTTGAAATTCAAGAAAATTCTAAATTATTTTATCAGGAGTTACTAGATATAAACCCAATACTACATGTGCCGGGAATGACCGAATTTGAGCTTTCAAAAAATGTTACCTTAGGAATAATGCCATCAGATGGAATTGTAAGAATTCTTGAGAATAAAATTCCTCATCCTAAAGAGGGCGATGGAATACCAAGATGCGAAATTTATATATTTGTTGAAAATCCAGACGAGTTTTATCATAGGCTTATAAAAGCTGGTGGAACAGGGATAAGTAATACAGAATTGCGGTCATGGGGAGATTATGTAGCTTATGGATCTGATCTTGATGGACATATAATAGCATTTGCTAAGAGGAAATATGAAGTTTAAAGGTAGAGGGACTAAAAATGGAGAAATTTAATTACAAAAATAGAGTAATTATAGAGCAGAGCTTAAGTGAAGAAAATTTTGAGGATGTTAAGAAATTAATAGAGATATGTAATGAAAAGGATAATACAGATCTAAAGTTTTATCTTGATGAAAAAGCAGAGAACACTACTAAATTTCTATTTTATGATGAAAGAGATTTAGTTGCATATTTTGGTATGACACCCAGCTATAATATGGGTGAAGCCTATATATGGAGTGCAATTCATCCAGCTTGCAAAGCAAAGGATATTTTCGCTGAGCTTTTTAAGGGTGTAAGAGATAGATGTAGAGAAAATAAGGTATTCACTTTAAAATTCATTAATAAAAGAGAGGCTATTAGACTTAGAGAGCTCATTATCTATGTAGGCGGAGAAGAGAAATACTCAACCTATGAAATGAAGTTTAATAGAGAATATTATAAAGAGTTCATTGGAGAATACACTGATCTTGTTTTGAGTAGAGCATCACTTGAAGATTTAGATAAGATTGTACCTATAGGCATGGAAGCTTTTGGAACCACCGAAGAAGATGAGCGAACATACAATGAATCAAATTTAAATAATTCTAAATATAGTAATTTTATTGGTAAGATTCATAATACTACAGTTGGGATTATTTCTGCAAGAATAGAGAATGGTAAGGGAAGTATTGCTGATTTAGCAGTGCACAAGAGTTATAGAGGAAAGGGATTTGGAAAAGCAATATTATCAAAAACAATTGCTTACTTACTTAATCAGGGAATGGAAAATTTCACTCTTAGTGTTGAAACAGAAAACAGAAAGGCTCTCTCATTATACGAGGATTCTGGATTTAGAATAGTAAGTGTCAATGATTGTTATGAAGTAAAAGTTTGATTTTTTAAAATGAATTTTGTCCAATTATCTTACGATGTGAGTTAAATGAAAACATGAAAAGGATGAAAAAAGATGGTAGAGATGCTTATCATCCAATTTATAATGTACAAATGAAATCCAATTATTTATATAAAAGGGGAATCAGGATAATATGCGAAATTGGTCAAGTAATATAGATTGTTATGAACTATCAGATAAATATTCTATTGTAAAAGCTAATTCAGAAGAATTTGCAATATATGAATCAGTTTATGGGGATAAAATTTATAATAGATTTGCAGTTAAAAATTGGGATCTACGGTTAGCAATAAGTCTCGATAATCCTTTTGCAAAGGATGAAAGCTTTTACTGGATAAAAGCTGGTGAACTTAGAATCGGTGGAGTGCTAATAGAACCTAATGTACTATCACGTTTATTTATTATTCCTCCGTTTACAGACCTATTTGAAATAGTAAAATTATTAAAAAAATTATTGGTTAAATGGTCAGATTCCAGCAAAAACATATATGCGTATCAAATTTCTCTAGAACAATCTCACTATTTTGAAATGCTTGGTTTTTGGCCAGATAAAAATAGACGATGGATGATGAGACCTACCGAAGTTTTTGATTTTGTGTGGGATAATACTATAATAGTAAAAACCCCTGAACAGAGCAATAATGTAGAAATTGCTAAGCTATTTTACGAAAGCTTTAATGGCGGTATAGATTGCCAGTATGCTGCTAAACAAAATTGCCAAGAATGTACCTATGAAGATTATTTAGATGGAGTAAATGAGTATTTTAACGACTGGACCGAAAACATACTACTTGAGGCATCTACACTTATATACGACAAAGCAGAAAAAAAGTTAATTGGTGCTTGTCTTATATCCTGTTTTGAAGAGTGGCCTTTAATACATACTATTGGAGTTAATCCTTCATATAGAGGAAAGAATCTTGCAACAACCATGCTTAAAAAGGCACTAACCGTTTTAAATTGTAAATATTCCGTTTTACGATTGTTTGTAACAATAGGAAATATTTCAGAATCGGTTTATTACGAGCTTGGATTTATTCCAGGAGTTGAATTTAAAAGATTTTATCTACCCAATTAGTAGCATAGAAGCTGTGAAGAGAGTAGCAATGGTCATTTTATTTTAAAATTTAGAGTGTGTATTTAGTATAATGTAAAATAATTCTTCTGAAATTAATTCTACATTGTTAATTATTATAACTTTTCTTAATATAAAACTATAAAATACATTAATTAAAAAAGTGAGGTACTTACAATGATTACAATTAGACAATTAAAGGAATCAGACATGGTACAAGCTATGAAATTAAAGATTCTTTGCTGGACTGAAGAATTGGCTGGCAAGGCTAAAAATACTCTTTCCATTTCTGAAGAATTGGATTTCTGGGTAGATTGGATGCATACAGCCCAAGAAAACGATGATATTCGCTTGTTGATTGGAGCATTTGAAAATGACAAGATGATTGGTTTTGCAGCTGGAAGTTTTGCTGAGACTGATGATATAGCAGAAAATGGAATTGAACTTAATGGGTTATGGGTGTATCCAGAACAAAGAGGACGAGGTATTTCTCTTAAAATGATTTCATATATTTTAGAATTTTTTTTGCAATATGGAATGAAAGAAATTGTTATTTACAATCATCATTTTGCACCTTCCAATAGCTTCTACCGTAAGCTTGGCGCAAAGGTGTTCAGACAAGAGTATCATATGGATGGCAAACTGTTAATAGATGTTTTCTTAACAGATATGTTGGCAATGAAAAGAAATATGGAGCAGTCACTAAAGAAATATGCATAAAGTTAGGTGTATAGTCTGCATACAAATTAATACATATGTTGGAATATACATGAAATTTTTGCAGATATAAAATAAACCATAATATTATAGTTCGAAATAAATACGTATGGAGAGATTGCGATAGGAGGTAACATGGGAAATATACATTTTAGAGATATTGATAATACTAATAAATATGCAGTTAGAAAAATAAAATTGAAACCGGAACAAGAAAATTTTATTGAAACTGTAGATCAGTGTTTAGAAGAAGCTAACACTTATGATGAATGGCACCCAGTAGCCATATATTGTGATGAAGAAATTGTTGGGTTTGCTATGTATGGATCTTTTGGACCTAATAAACATACTTGGATTGATAGGATAATAATCGATGAAAAATATCAAGGTAGAGGATTGGGAAAGATTGCAATGATAAAGCTCATTGATATAGTTTCAAAAGAATATGGAGTAAATACTATATATTTAAGTATAATTGAGGGAAATGTGGTGGCTTATAATTTATACAAAAGCATTGGATTTAAATACATGAATGAAAAAGATCCCAATGGGGAACTTTTATTTCAATATACAATTTAAGATGAATTAAAATTTATCACTAGAATATCTTTTATGTGAATTACAACCACCCTATTTTCATTGATGGCTCTGATAGCCTGTCATGATTTGTTGAAAACTCAATAGTACGGTAATTAAGAGTCAGCTCAATCATTCATAAATTTATGACCAAGTGAATAATCTATTAATATAGTTAGTTATTTATTGGAGGTAATAAATGGGATATTATGTTAGGGTAGAACCAAATGTAAAAGTCTATGTAGAGGATCTTAACCCAGAGGGAAATAAGACAATTTTGTTTTTGCACGGTTGGCCTGGTAGCCATAATTTATTTGAATACCAGTTTAATCAACTTCCAAAGATGGGATATAGGTGCATCGGAATAGATATGAGAGGATTCGGAAACTCGGATAAGCCTTATTGTGGTTACGACTATGATCGATTATCAGACGATGTTAGATGCGTGGTAAATGCGTTAAAATTACATGACTTCACGCTGGCAGGACATTCAACTGGGGGAGCTATAGCTATTCGATACATGGCTCGCCATAAAGAACACGGAGTATCTAAGCTTGCTCTTTTTGCGGCAGCAGCTCCTAGCCTTATCAAACGCCCCAATTTCCCATATGGTTCAAACAAAGAAGATATACTCAAAATTATTCAGGGAACATACACTGATCGTCCTAAAATGCTGAGGGATTTCGGAGACATATTTTTCTTTCAACATATAACTGAACCATTTTCTGATTGGGTATTTCAAATGGGATTACAGGCAGCAGGGTGGGCAACTGCAGCTATTGCAAATACTTGGTTAAATGAAGTACTATTTTCTGATCTAGAAACAATAAATGTTCCAACCTTAATTATTCATGGCATTCATGACAAAGTTGTTCCATTTCCACTAGCTGAAGTACAAAAACAAGGTATTAGAAATTCAAAGCTTGTACCATTTGAATTCAGCGGCCACGGGTCCTTCTATGACCAGCGAAACAAATTTAACGAAGAACTGATGAATTTTATTGAAGAATAAAGTTTTTGCAACGTAGAACGGCTTAATAAAAATATTGAAAGCCCATAAATAGTTTGAATACCATATTATTTAGAAATAAATTTTATGGTATTTTTTGTTTTGTAATTCAAATGAATGATTAAATAAGTCATATGAAGGAAAAGAGCATAAGGTATTGATAAAATATTTCTATTGTTAAACTGAAATGAAGCTATGTTATATCTAGAGAAACGTAAAAGCATCTATTGACTGTAAATACCATTATTGTTAATATATAAATATTGGTTAATATTACGAAAGGAGGAGATTTTATGATAGCTAAAATTATAGAAAAAAACTATGAGGTGACTATTTTATAAACTTCTTAATTTATTTAAACATGTGAATTAAGTATAGTTTTATATTATCTATCACCTGAGAAGGAGATTGTTATGCACTATACTTATTTAAAAAATTCTCATGTTGAAGAAATAGCTGCTATTATTTCAACTAATTATAAAAATGCTAGGTTAGCATTACCTATTTTATCTGATAAATATGAAAATATTGAAATGCATATAAAGAAAATTGAAGAATATGTTGATAACAATAATTTTGTTGTAGCAATAGAATCTGGTAAAGTTGCTGGGTTTATAAAGGGATTTGGCATTAATGAGTTTAAGGGAACAGCAAAAGGGGCCTTATCTATACCTTCACTTCATGGAATAGCTGATGGCTATGATAAAAATTATTTATATAGTGAACTCTATAGAAGGGTTTCTGATTTGTGGATTATAAGTAAAGGCTTACTCTAAAGGGTAAGCCTAATTGTTTATGACGGCACTCCCACAATGTTTTATTATTACGGACTTGATTGGAAGATTACTCCCAGTACTCACGGGTATGGAAAATTTATAATTTAAAGGGGAAGAGAGCTATGATACTGAATAGAGTTTTGGATAATATACAACTATTACAAGATGAGTTACAAAAAATAAGTTCGTCAATACAGAATGAAATTTGTAGCGTAATTATTGATGGAAGCATTGTAAGAGGGGATTTCATTGAGGCTTCCAGTGATATTGACCTTACAATTACAACTTTGCATAAAAATGTAGACTTACAAGTTAAGAAGCAAATAGAAGAAGTAGTGAAAAATATTCAAAGTAAACTGCCTAAAAGAGAATATCCAAGAAAACCACTAATTTATGATATTCAATGGCAAGATATTAATACTGTGAAAGAATGTGGACAAAGAGTATTAAAGGAGTGGAACATAAATAATGTTCCAAGGGGATATCCAAAGTTGTGGTTATATGCTTTTGATAGCATTAAGCACCATGTTGTAGTATATGGACAAGACATAACAGAATTCTATACCAAAATTGAGCCACAATATTTTATTCCTATGCGCATAGAAAGAATACAAAAATCTGTTATGGGTTTAGGAGATAGGATTTCTGATTACGATATAAAAAATGGTGCTATAACTCAAATAAAAAATACTTGGGAAATAATTAGATGTATATGCATTAGCAAAGGATTGTTAAGCATAAGGAAAAATGATGTTTTTTTATTCTGTAAGACCATCTTTTTAGATAAGTCAGACTTGGAAGTAATTGAAGACTTATATCATTTTTATTTAAACAAAGAAAATACCAAACTTTTGGAGGGGAATTTTAGAAAGAGATTATATGATTTTACGCTTAATATGATTCAGAGGTATTATTTAGAATAGGATTTTTATGGAAGGATGATTTTTATGAACATAATGCTAAAAATAAGAATGAAGAATCATGTAGTAACTTTTTGGGACAAGACTCAAGATGATGAAATAAAAAAATTATTTCCCTTTAGTATTGAATCTTTAGAGGAAGCATTAATATTATTTGAGGAATCTCTGAAAGAAGATGCCTTGAGTTACGGCAAAGTAATCTATTTTGATGGAAAATATGTTGGAGATATTTGGTGTTATGGTATAGATGAAAATGATGAAAAAATGTCTATGTTAAGTATTGTGATTTTTGAAAAAGAGCTGTGGGGTAAAGGTATAGCAACAGAGGCTACAAAAGCTTTTGTAAAGGAAGTATTTAATAAGTTTGATATAGAAAAAATTGGAGCATTTACATATTCCAATAATTACGGATCAATAGGTCTATTAGAGAAGGTTGGATTTGTAAAAATTGAAACACTTGTTGAAGATGGCATTGAATCAATATATTTTGAAATACGGGATACCAGATAGAATAGATGCCAAGGAAACCTGATTTTTGAAGAAAATGGCGAAGCTTGAATATGTGATATTTGATTTAATTAGATTTGAATTATTATGAATTAGAGAGAAAACACATGTGAATGGAGTGAGATATGATTCAGATAGTTACTGGCATCGTAAAGACTTAAGTTATAATAATTTTAGAGAATGTAATATGAAATTTGCTGATTTATATCAATTTAATATTAGTAATTCAAAATTTTCAAATACAAATTTATCTGGGAATCTATATATAAATTCATATTTGGGCAATAATCGATTTACAAACGTAAATATGAATAACTCAATATTTGCTGATTCTAAAATGAATGAAGTAGAAATATGTCATGTTTCATTGTTAGAAGCTTACATACATGATATTAATTTAGATGTAGAAGAAAAAGCTAATATTGTTATGGAAAGATGTGACTTAGCGAATAGCAAAATAGTAGATTCAAATCTTCAAGATCTAAAGATTGAAGATTGTAATATAGATGGAATGACTATTAATGGTGTAAAAGTCCTAGATATGTTGAAATGTTATAAAAAAAATTGTGAATAAGAAAGTTAGTTATTATTTACTTCAGGGAGGGCAAGTGTATGTGATATATGCTAATTTATTAGCATATTCTCACTAGGAAGAGAAAATAAACTATTCAAAGGAGAAAATAATAAAGGTAAATAATTTAATAGTAAAGGAAATTTATTTTAGTAATTTTAATAAATACCAAGATAAAATCAACGGATTTGAAATGGGTTATGGCAACTATGTTTATAGAATTCACTTATGACGTAACAGTATTTTAAGGAGAATTAGTGTATTTTAAAAAAGGAGTGAACCTTATGAAAGATTTATTTTTATCTATGCCGAGCAAAGAATATAAAAAGAGTTTTGAAGATTATGTTATAGCATATAAAAATGCAGATGATAATTATTATTTTACTAAATATAAAAAAGGAATGGAAAATTTTAATGAATATGTAGATGATTTATACAAGTATTCTAAAGGAATAGATTTACCTAAAGGATGGGTAATAACTTCAACATTTTGGTTAATTGATAATAATGAAGTTGTAGGAGTAGTAAGAGTTAGGCATCAAGATGTAGGTACAGATGGGCATATAGGCTATGATATATCACCAGATTATAGAAAAAAAAGCTATGGTACTGAAATTCTAAAATTAGCATTAGTTGAAGCAGAGAAAATTGGTATAAAAGAGGTAATGGTTACTTGTAACATAGATAATGCATTTTCAAGAAAAATTATTGAAAAGAATAATGGTAAATTATTAGGGACTATTTTTGATGAAGAGGAAAATGAAACATTATATAAATATAGTATTATCACATCTAATGACAAATAATAAGATGCTGATTTAAGAGTAACAACATAATATTTATTCATAATGCAGTATTATTCAACATGAATATGCGGTATTTTTGCTTTGTAATTTGAATATTTGACGAAACAAATAATGTTCTTTGCTATGAAAATAGAACAGTTTTTATTTTCATTGGCAGCTGTGAAGCAAGTCATGTATCGTTGAAAATTGAATAGTACAGTATTTGAAAATATGCTATAATGTGGGTAAAGTCAGCGTGTTTAAATCATAATTGTAATAAATTGCAAGATAGTTTTTTATTAAACTAATATATAAACAGGAATTTATTACATGGTACTTAGAGAGGAGATTGATCTATGGAAGGGATTGTTATTCGGGAATACCAGGAGCAGGATTGGCCGCGTTTGATAGAAATTCACGACAATGCCCGCCTGGTTGAGCTACGGCTTGCGGGACTAAGTGATGCATTTATTCCACTTGCTGAGGCTGCTTTTAACGAAGGACTGTTTGATTATACCGTTTGCGTTGCTCTGGTGAACGGTAAAGTGCTTGGATTTGTTGCATATTCAGATGATGAGCTTGCGTGGTTGTACGTTGACCCAGTATATAAGCATCAGGGTATTGGTAAATGTCTGGTTGAGTATGTAGTTGAAAACACGGCGAAAAGACCTCTTTGTGTGGAAGTTTTGGCAAAAAATGAGCCCGCCACGCATTTATATAAGTCAATGGGCTTTGAAACCATTGATATATGTTCTGGAGTAATGCCAGGTAACGAATCGTTTCATGTTACAGTGTGCTGCATGCAGAAATTATAAGCATAATACCAACAATAGACATGTGTAACAGAGGGATTACGAATATGAAATTTTAAATTAAATCTAGGCAAATACCGTATTATTCAGAAATGAATCTGCGGTATTTTTTAGTTCTCAATTCAAAAAAAGTACGCAACATGAATAAAAAGCGACGTAATTAATGAGATTTAGACTACGAATAATGTTCTTTGATAATCGAATAATATGGTGCTTGAAAATTAAAATTGCACCATAATTATGGGAATTAGTGTAATAAAATAGAGAATATGTTATACTCTTATTATTAGTTAAGATAAAATAGTAAAAAAATGTGAACTAACAATTATTTATATTAGTTGGAGGTATTATTATGAATTTTAGGAAGGTTTTTGACAGCATTCCTGAAGAATTTGACAAATGGAGAACCCGTTATTGTAATGAACTTTTCGCCGACGTTATAGAATACTCAAAGCTCGACTCTGGCAAAACAGCTCTTGAAATTGGTCCCGGAACAGGCCAGGCTACCGAACCGATATTGAAAACAGACTGTTCGTATTTGGCGATTGAACTTGGCGAAAATCTTACAGAGTATACAAAGAATAAATTTAGTTCATATGATAATTTTCAAATTGTAAATGCTGATTTTGAAACATATGATTTTGGGCATCATCAATTCGATTTGGTTTATTCAGCCGCGACAATCCAATGGATACCTGAGGAAATCGGCTTTCCAAAAGTTTATGATATACTAAAAAGCAATGGAACATTTGCGATGATGTTAACTCGAACAGATGAAAAAAGTGCTAATGAACCCTTATATTTGAAGATACAGGAAATATACTCTGAATATTTTCATCCAGAAACAGAATATACATGCAATTTAAATTACAACAATACTGAAAAATATGGCTTTACTGATATTGAATGCCGTCATTATCACAAAACAAGAGAACTTAACGCTGACGAGTATGTCTCATGGATAAGTACACATGCTTGTCATATAACTCTGCAGGAACCGTATAAATCAAAATTTTACGCAGGAATCAAGACCGCTATTTTGAATTTTGGCAATAATATAAAGCTTTATGACACAATAGTTTTGTATTTGGCAAGAAAGCCATAAACTCGAAGTATAAGCATAATATGAAGTTAAGTTGGTTCACTACCTTCTTATTTAACAACTAAACTATAAAACCGAATAATTTATTCATAACACCGTATTATTTAACATGAATATGCGGTATTTTTTATGTTCGCAATTCAAATAAAGGGTGAAATAACCATTAATTCACCCTATGATTATAGAACGAAATAAGTAATAGAGATGTTCTTTGATAATTGAATAGTACGGTATTTGAAAATATATTATAATGTGGGTAAAATCAGCGTATTTAAATCACAATTGCATCATGGGACGAAGTAATTAATAAAAAATGTTCTTTGAAAATTGGACAATATGGTATTTACAAAATATGTTATAATTAATTTGTAATGGTAAATTATTATAAAATAGATAATATTTATGAAAAGGGGATAGAGACATTGATATAAAAATAATATCTACTGAAAACAGAAAACAAACTAATGATTTTATTAGTTCCCATTGGTTTTCCACTGATATTGTAGTTAGAGGAGAATTAGTTGATATGACAAGATTGGACGGTTTTATTATATATGATAAAGAAACTATTATTGGATTAATTACATATAGAATTAAGAGCAATGAATGTGAGATTATGTCTTTAGACAGCTTGAATGAAAATCAAAGAATTGGTACTACTCTTGTAAATAAAATTATTGAAATAGCAAGTGAGAAGAAATGTACGAAAGTAAAATTGATTACAACAAATGATAATATAAATGCTATATGCTTTTACCAAAAACGAGGGTTTGATATGGTAAATATATATCGTAATGCATTAGATACTTCGAGAAAATTAAAGCCATCAATTCCTTTACTCGGAGATTTTAATATATCTTTAAAACACGAAATTGAATTTGAAATGGATTTGTTTAAGTAATTATTATTTTTAAGATGATAAGATCGCATTATGAATATAAGGCGAATTAACGACCATAAATAAAATATTCGCATAAAACCAAGCATTTATGTTATGTCTTTTTTGAAAGTGGTGAAATAGATATAATGATGCAAATAAGTTCAAAAGATAAGGAAAACTCAATGAAGTTATTACTGAAGGGTTATCTTTAACAAAAGAAGCATGGAGAAATAGATATCCTTGTAGTGATGGTGGATGGATTAATTATAGACCTAAGGCAGATGAAGATATTGCAGAAATAATACGATTGTTGGCTTTTAAAAAGAATCCTGTTGTAAAGTGATAGAGATTTGGATATAACCTTGATGAAGATATTTTTATTGAAAGGAATCTATCAATCACCTATCTCCATAAATTACTTATAATATCTTGAGATAATATAATAGATAGATAAATTGGAATTTGGAGGAGTTTTTATGCTAGGACATTTAGGATTTTCATATATAGGATTAGTTTATTTGTTGATGTTATTTATACCAAACATTATATGGACACAGCATCAGCCATCAGGTTATGTTTATAATAATGAAAATAAATTATTGTTGCTATTTGAACGTATTGGCCAAGTGTGTGTAACATGTTGTGTTTTGATTTTTTCTGATTTCAATCTTACTTCCTTTTCTTTATGGAGTTTATGGTTAATTATATCTTTCCTTTTGATGATTCTATACGAAATGTATTGGATTAGGTACTTTAGAGGAGAACATACTTTAAAAAAATTCTATGGTAGTTTCTATGGCATACCTGTTCCCGGTGCCACTCTCCCAGTTATTGCATTTTTATTTCTAGGAATATATGGGAAAGTAATTTGGCTGATTATATCTATAATAATTCTTGGTATCGGTCATATAGGAATACACCTTCAGCACTTAGAAAAACCTTGCAAATGAAGTAATCTCAAACCTAAAATCCACATTTTTAAATAAGATTTTGATATAGGAGCATTTTATGAAAATAAATAAAAATACGTTTAAAAGAGTAGGAGTTATAATCATACTTATATTGGCTATTTTGTTCATTTCAGGATATAGACTTACTGGTATTCAGGCTGCAAAGATACATTCAGATATAGATAGTGGCGCTCAACTTCTGGAGAAAGTATCTTATAAATGGGGAACTATATATTTTTTTAACACACAGAAGGGATATAGAACAGCAATATCAGAAAGAAATGGATTACTTTGGAGATCAAGGAGTTCTTTCTATATGTATGAGAACTCTGACTTAATAAAAACAGTCGGATGGGCGAGTTTTGGTGATAAAGCAACTGCGTATGCCGTGGAAGTAAAAGATGAAAAAGTTTCATACATAGAAATTGGAATTCAGTCAGATCGTATTAGAAGATACACAAATGAAGGTAATCCAATAATATTTTCATGGGATAAATCTATAAGATGGAATGATTTTAATGGTATAGCATATTCAAAAGAAGGAGTACCACTTTATGAATATAGATATCAAAAAGATACTAATTATATAAAAAAAGAAAATTTAAGATGGTATCCTATTAAATGATTTTACTATGAAGACGCATTTTTGAGGAAACTAGATTGGTGTATCATCTTCTTTTAATGAGGAAGGGGAAGTATATGATAAAGTTAGAAACAGAGAGGCTGATATTGAGAAATTTCAGTGAGATAGACATTGATGACTTTTATGAATATATGAGTTTAGAAAGCACGGCGAAATATGAAGATTTTGAGCCGTTGACATATGAAGAGTGTATATATTCTGTAAAACGAAGAATTCCGTTGGACAACGTAATGGCTGTTATTTTGAAAGATGGGAAAAAGATGATTGGTGATGTGAACTTCTCAGAAGAAGGAGAGAATGGAACTTACGAAATTGGCTATGACTTTAATGAAAAATTTTGGAATAAAGGATATGCAACAGAAGCATGTATTGCCATGGTTGATCACATTTTTAACGAAGTCGGAGGTAGAAGAGTATATGCAGAGTGCAATGATGATAATTTTTCATCAATTAAATTATTAGAGCGCATAGGCATGAGAAGAGAAGGTCATTTTATTGAAGATGTAACTTTCAAAGACGATAGTTATGGAAACTCGATATATGTGAACAGCTATTTATATGCAGTTCTTAAAAGAGAGTGGGATTTGATGAGAAAAAATTGAGAATAATGTTTAGAACAAACTTAATATAAGCACTTACCATAAAACAGAATAATTTATTTATTAATAAGCATAAAAATGTTGATGTTTATAAAAACCTTAACACATAAGATATTTTATAAAAGATAGTAATTGTAAATTTATTTATGGTGAAATTTAGTTGGCAAGTAAAGTATTTAAGGCACTACAGAGAATTCAAAATAAAAGTATGATTTTAGCATTTTATGATGAAAGACTTAGATTTGACGTGATACAAGTGTTCTTTAAAAATTGAATAATGTGATATGCAAAATATGTTATAATTTATTTAAAGTTGATGGTTAAATTGGAATTTGAAGTGATGATGAGGGTGTTGGAAAACCCAAGCACTTGAAAAATCAGCAGTTTAGAAAAGAGGAGGTTAATGTATGGAAATCCGTACCGCTACATTAAATGATTTATCTGTTATTACAAAAATCGGAAAATTGTGTTTTCCACCTGAAGAAGCAGCGACAGAGAAGGAGTTTGAACAAAGATTGAAAGTGTATCCAAATCATTTTTGGATTTTGGAAAATAATAGAGAATTAATAGGTTTTATCAATGGAATGGTAACAAATGAGACAAAAATTCGAGATGTAATGTTTAAAAATGCTTCTTTGCATGAGGAAGATGGAGCATGGCAGGCTATATTTGGAGTAAATACAGTTCCTAAATACCGAAAGTGTGGATATGCCACTAAAATGATGGAACAGGTTATAGTGGATGCGAAAAAGCAAGGACGAAAAGGTTGTATTTTAACTTGCAAAGAGGAGTTAATACATTATTATAAAAAATTTGGATATAAAAATGAGGGGGTATCACAATCTAAACTTGCTGGTGCAGTCTGGTATGATATGCGTTTGGAATTTTAATGTAGATTTGAAATGATACAGCAATGTTTTTATTATAAGTGTTGTTTATAAAAATTACAGTTTATCAATAAGTCTAGTAAAAATAAATACATATTTAAATATCGCATTATTCAGAAATGAATTTGCGATATTTTTTACGTTGCAATTCAAATAAAGAGAGAAACAACTATTACTTCACTTATGATGCTATGACGAATTAATAGAAGGGCTCTTTGAAAATTGAATAATGTGGTATTTATAAAATATGTTATAATTGATTTGTGATAGTAAAATAATCTTAAGTAAAAATTATTTTTATAAGACATATAGATAAATAGGAATTTGTCAGTGAGCTATTTTTCATTAAGAACAATTGTATTATAATACAAACTAGATAAATTATGAATTTGAGGTGAAATGTTATGGACAAATATACAAAAGAAGAATTGATAGAAGCACTACGCCCCGTATCTTCAGTTATCAGCAAATGTGAAAAAGCACAGCTAAAATTTGAGGAGGGTACCTCTCATCACAAGCGCTTTAATAACATAATAAAAGCGATGTATATTTCAAAATCATTAATAACAGATGAAATTAGTAAAAGAGGTTAAATTCCAGTTTTTCGATGAGATTATGAGTATAATTCGAAGCTAGACAAATTTCAATTTTAAAAAATAAGTATAAAATAATATATTAAAATGCCGCAGTATTCATGAGTGAATTTGCGGTATTTTTTATGTCGTATTTCAAAAAAAGTACGCAATATGGTTATAGAACGAAATAAGTAATAGAGATGTTCTTTGATAATTAAATAGTAATGTATTTGAAAATATATTATAATGTGGGTAAAATCAGCGTGTTTAAATCACAATTGCATCATAGGGCGAATTAAAGTTTGACGTGTTTTTTATATGGATATGAAGTAAACTTAGATTTTAAATATGTTTATCTAAAAGATGAGTTAATTATATTGATTTAATGAGGCTTTAGATAAGGACTGTAAATATTAAAAATCTATGTAGTCCTTATCCTCTATTTATTATAATAAATAACATTTACTGTTCCCAATAACTTATTCTAATATTTATAGTTGCAACCCCTGTTAGATTCTGTACTAAAATAGTTAATGAAGTTCCTGGTGTAAGAATTAAGTTACCACTATATGAAACACTATAGATAGGAGATGCTTGAATTATAGCTTCAAAAGCAGTTCCACCACTTATAGGATTAGCTGCTCCACTAATTCTTTGGGCAGTTCCTACAGAAGACTTTGAAGACCCAAAGTTGGTGTTTTGCGGTGTTAGGCTAGTGGGTGAACCAGATAATGTGGCATTTTTATATAGTGTAATATTGGATGATACAGTAGTACGATTATCAGCTATATATAAATCTGCAATAAATATGTTTTTACCACTTCCACTAAGATTATTTAGCCTTATAGAATAAAAGTTAGAGCTTGCTAAAGATGATACTGTATCTGTTAATGTATGATAATTTCCAATTTGAGCAGATGCAGAGGGGATTGTAGTTATATATAAAGGATGTGTCTGTTGATTAAAAGATAAATGATTCATAATTTTAAACTCCTTTCTAATGTAAATAAGAAGAATGCTACTTAAAATGAATTTGAATGGGTTTAAGTTGCTCATCTTAATGTTTATATTAGGACTAGAATAAGCAGAAGCGTTAATTTAAACAAATTTATTAATTGCAAACATAGATGAGACCCTATTAATTAACTTATGAAAAAATAAAGAATTTTATGCCTAACTTGGAGATTAAACAAGAGATAAAATTATTCTTTCATTAATAAATGGAGAAAAAAATATTTATTATTCTATTTAAGATGAAAGAATAATAGCGACTATTCAATTAGGACAATCCATAGCAGAAGTAAATACAGATAAAATATGCACTTGTGAAATATTTAAAAATAAAATTATCAAATCAAAGGAGATAAAGAACACTAATGGAAAATAACTTTCTAAATAAATCTTGTTGAGGAAGCAAAACAGAATCTATCAGTATGGTAGAAATAAACAGCTTATGTCCAGTATGTAAAGAAGAAGGTAAATTTGTAAAAAATATTACTGTAAAGAACATGGTACTTAATTTATTAAAAGATTGTGTTGGGGATAATGACTATTATTTATGTATGAATGAAGCTTGTTGTGTAACATATTTTAGTCGAGAATCTGATATTAAATTTAACGTGGAAGATCTAAAAGAACCTATTTGGTTTAAAAGTAACTCTAATCCTAAATATATTTGTTATTGTAATAAAGTAACTGAAGAGCAAATTATAGAAGCAGTTATTAATAAGGTGGCGAAAAATATTAAGGATATAATAGCGTTAACAGGTGCAATGAAAAATGGTGAATGCGAAACTAAAAATCCTTTAGGAAAATGCTGTAGCCCAATTATACAAGAAGTAATAAAAAAAGGTTTGGAAATAAAAGAAATTTCTAAATAAATATGAAAAATCATCTGTTGAGGAAGATGAAGATTGGTTAATCTTTGAAGTTGATACAGATGAAGATAGAGCAAAATTATTAAATAAGTAGTTTATAATTCAAATAAAGTATGCAATATGTATATTTGATGAAGTAAATTTTAAAAAAGTCCTTTGGAAATTGAATAGTGTGATATTTACAAGATATGCTATAATTAACTAAAAGATAAATTGTAATTTGTAAAACGGAAAAGGAGAATAATTATGCTTGAATACAGATTTGATACGCAGTTATTGATTGAAGGAGAAAATCTTTCAGAAGATAAAATAAACGAGTATATTACAAAAAATATTGAAGGCGATTGCTTACTTGCGGTTGGTGATGAGGAATTGATTAAAATTCATTTTCACACAAATACTCCATGGAAAGTGCTTGAGTATTGTGCTTCATTAGGTGATATTCATGATATTGTTGTAGAAAATATGGAACGACAGTCCAATGGTCTTCAAGGTTAAACAATAAATATAAATTCCAGTTTGTTGATGAGCTTATTAGTTCATACATTATTAAATTAAAAAGATAAATAGCATATTAGAGTATCGCATTATCCAGAGATGAATTTGCGATATTTTTTTACGTCGTAATACAAATATAAATAGAAATAACTAAGGGTGTAGGACAACCTTCCATCCTTATATAAATCATTCTTTGAAAATTGAATAGTACAGTATTTGAAATAATGTTATAATATGGATAAAATAAACGCATCTAAATTACAATTGTATATAATTTCGAACTAAATAAAGGTTATTTAATATACATAATTATCCGCAAGGGGCAGCTATGATTATATAATCTTCAATTATTTAAATTCATTAAAGGGGGATATACTTATGCTTGAAAAGCTACCCACAGAAGAAGAATTGAATCAATTAATGGGGGAGAATGCATTTAAAACTTGGTGTTCTATCAATAATTTTATAAATAATAATTACAATATGGATATATTATGGGATAATGGTGGAAAAACAGGTATTTTTGAACTAAAGTATCGTAAAAGTGCGAAAACATTTTGTGCGTTGTATCCAAGAGAAAAAGGTCTACGTGTTTTAATTATATTTTGAAAGAGTGAACGGGAGGAGTTTGAAACATCAAGGAGAGACTTCTCTGAACATATTAATAACTTCTATGATAATACGCATCAGTATCATGACGGGAAATGGTTATATTTAGATATAATAAATGACACATTAATCAAAGATATAGAAAGATTATTATTAATAAAGAAAAAACCAAATAGAAAGAGAGTGTAGTTATGATGAATATAACAAGATGTGGGTATTGTTGTGATTTATGCAAAGCATTTGCACCAAATTTAAAAGATAATGACCAACGAAAAGAACTCTCAAAAATATGGAAGGAATATTATGACCTTGATATTCCAGTAGAAGACATACATTATGCAAATCAACATTTTCGATTATATATTACAATTTCTCTATAATTGATTCTTCATTATAGAAAACAGTGAGCAAAGATTATTTACATTAGTTTGGGAGGTTTATATGATTAAATATTTGGATATTTGCAAGGAAACTAATCGTCTGCAAATACGACCATTAAATATGGACGATTACAAAAACTGGCTTGAGGGGTTTAATGGACAATCACCATCTAAAACAAAGTTTGATGATGGGTGGTTTGATACATCCTCTTTAACAGAGGAATGGTTTAAAAACAAGCTTAAAGAGCGTGAGGAACTTGGTGAAAAAGACTACAGCTATATGTTGAACATTTTTTCAAAAATTAATGGCGCATCAGTTGGATACTGTGATATAACTACTCATATGAGAGAAGATTTTCAATATGCACGAATTGGATATACGATTTTTAATCAGTTTTGGCGACAAGGATATGCAAAAGAGGCCATCCGTGCAATTGTCCAAATTGGATTTGAAGACCTAAACTTTCATCGTTTGGAAGCACACATTAATATAGATAATGAGATCTCAAAAAAGGTTGTTCTCTCTGCAGGATTTAAATTTGAATGTATCAGAGAAAAATTTATTATGGAAGACGGTATTTGGATTGACAATGAAATCTATTATATACTCAACAACAAATAGAGGTCATGAGCATAAAACACAACAGAATTGCTTCATTATCTCCTTATAAGGCGTAACACATTATTATTCAACGTGAATATGCGGTATTTTTGTTTCGTCCTACAAATATATTGATATGTATTTAGTACAATATTCTTAATGCTAATCCTACATTGTAAGATATTTCGTTCTAAATAGAGACTGGTATGATACCGATAGGAGAGATGTTGTATGAATATTAAATTAAGAGATTTACAGCCATCTGATAAAAAATATTTCTTTTCCTGGATAAATGACAAAGAGGTAATAAGATATTCCTTATCTATATTTCAGAAAATGAAAAGTAATGATGAAATATCAAATTGGTTTGATGGACTTTTATTAGATAAATCATCTTATAATAAGGCTAATTTCAAAACAGAAGGTATTATGAGACAAGCCTTTTATAGAGATAGCAGGTTTCATGACAAAATTATTATGGGGATTTTAAGAGAAGAGTGGACTAAGTCATAACCTGAATATAAGGTATATCAACTATAGAACAGAATAATTTTAAGAAATTGTAACATAACAGTTTTAAATTATGAAAATTGTTTATATAAATGGAGGATTTATGAAAAGAAATATAAATATATTATTATGTGTTTTACTTTTTTGGTTTACGTTAGATATTACAGGATTTTCTTTAGGAAACTTTTGCTTAGTTGAAAGTCCTGGTATACTGAGTGTTGATACTGCTTGGTGGGTAATTTTTGTAGTTTCTTCTATATTATTTTTCTTAAAAGAAAAACAAGGGAAATATGTATTGTCAGTATTTCTCACAGCTTGGGCTATAATTCAATATTTTTCACATTGGAATTACACAATCTTTGGTGCAACTGAAATAAAGTTGAGGGGATATAATAATTTTTTTGCTAATACATACCATATTATCCCATCGTCTGATAGTATACTGATACCAGATTTATACCATATAATTCTACATATATTGATAATTTCATTACTTGCTTTAATAGTAGTGTATATATTTCAAAAAAGAAATATAAAAACTTCTAAGTAGTTGAAGATAAACTTTTCAAATATAAGGAAAAGTACAGGATATTTATATATCTTTATTAAGATTGGAGAGGTTCAGTGAAATGTTATATTTAGGTTCAACATATCTTATTGTTAAAAATATGGAAAAATCTATAGATTTCTATGAAAAATTATTAGAGATGAAAGTATCATCACAAAATTATGATCGTTGGGCACAGTTTAATTTTGATAATAAGTGTATTGCCTTATTTAATAGTAAATTTGATGAAAGAATGATTGAAAAAAATGATGATTTAGAAAACCATTATGATAACAATTATTTAGAATACATCAAGAAACGTAACATTACCTACGGAAATAACATGGTTTTAAATTTTTGGATAGAAGATTTAAAAAAAGAGCGTATAAGACTAGTAAATTTGAACATAGGAAAGGTGTCAGAAATAATGTATTTGAATATAGCATCACCTTACTATATGTTTGTAGTAGATGACCCGGATGGCAATACTATTGAAATAACTGGAAACTATAAAGAGGTTTAGAATTAAATAATATTATCTGTTAGTAAATATGAGGAAATTTGATGAGTATATTATTGAAAGGTTCCCTCTAAGCATTAAATTGCATTGAGAACAAATATTAATTTTTGAAGAGAATGAAGGCTATCATATTGATATTTTTACAAGGAGTTAAAGATGAAAAAATTAAAGTTACAGAATTTTATACCACTAATTATAGCAATGCCATCGGTTATGATTGGTGCAATAGCAATGCACCTCAATAAAGTTCCAATAACTATTTGGGGTAAAAATGTCGCTTGTTTATTTATATCAGGATTAATTTCTTATTTTGTATTGTCAAATGAGCAGAAAAATAGGAGAAGTAAATTTGTTGCCTTTATTGTTTCAATAATATTTTTAATACTTACTTTCTTTGATTCAGGTATGGAAGGAATTCATAGATGGATATCTATTGGACCTTTAAGATTCTATATATCAAGCATAATATTACCATTTATAATCATAGAATTATGGCGACTTCTACAAGTACTAGATTGGTGGTTTTCAGCTATTCTAACAGTAGGAATATCACTTTTACTTGTGTTTCAACCTGATGCATCACAAGCAACCGCATTTATCATTCCAATGATAATCATTCTAGGATATAAGGCTAAAAATAATATTTACCACTTTGGTATTACAGTTCTACTTTTGGCTTTCGTTATTTCTACGTGGATATTTTTAGACAAGTTGCCGCCTGTAGTTTATGTGGAAGAAATACTTAATTTAGTTGCTAATATGGGATTAGTGTGGTTTATTTTAGGAGTTATTTCTCTTTCTATATTACCACTACCATTTATATTATTTCCACCAAAGGATTCCAATATAGCGTCAATAGGAGTTGGAATCTATTATATAATTGTTTTAATCTCTACAAAATTTGGAAATTTTCCAGTTTCTTTAATGGGATATGGCATTTCCCCTATTATTGGCTACTTTATAGCTATAAGCTGGCTTGTAAAATCTAAAGCTAAATTGGACAATAATCTATAATTTATACAAAGTACTGCGTTTAAAAGTTTAATATTAAGTTGATTAATACCGTATTATTCATGATGATATGCTCCCCTTAGAGTAGACAGATTAAAAAATAAAAATCTGTCACTGTAAAGGGGAGTATTTTTATGTCCAGAAGAACTAAATATACAGCAGAGGAAAAATACGAAATTTTGATTGAATATTTGAATGGAACTAGTTCAATACAAGAAAATATATAACTATTAAATACGAAAATAAGGTTCTTTGAAAGCTGAATAATAGGGTATTAGAAATATTCTTTTACCAAATTTATCAAATTTATAGATGGATATATAGTATAATATGGTATAATTTTCTTAAAATTAATTCTTACATTATAAGAAAATACGGAATAAAAGATTATTTCTCTATGTGTTCGTTCTTTAGAGCATAATTTTCAAAGTAAGAAATACATAGATTTATTCTTCTATTATTTAGATATAGAACTAATTATGAAAAGATCAATTATTATATTTTACTCGATGAATTATTTTAAATATGTGAAATTACTTAACTGGCTGATATAGCTATTCCTCTTGTAGAATTTATGAGAAATTATATTATTCGGATTGAGAGAGAGATAAAGCTTAAGCTTTAGACCACAATGTAAAATAAAAAATTATGGAGATAACAGATATGGATAAGGGTTTTAAAATTCAAGGAAAGAATATTAATCTTAGGACCATAGTAGAAGAGGATATTGTGGATTATAAAAGATGGAACAGTTCAGACTTAAGAGCCTGGGAATTTGATGGTCCATGGTACAATGAGGATTTAAGTGCAGTTATTAATAGAAATAAGAAATGGATTATGGGAGATAAAAAACCTCCATATAAATTCTTGGAGATAGAAACCAAGGATGGAATTCATATTGGATGGGTGAATGTATATCATAATGATTTAGATCCACATATGACAGAGATTGGAATAGATATTGTGGAAGACGATTTTTGGGGATGTGGAATAGGTGAAGAGGCTTTGACCTTATGGATAGATTATCTTTTTACAGAAAGAAATTTTACAAGATTAGGCTTTGAAACCTGGGAACTTAATAAAGGAATGATTAAATTAGGAGAAAAACTAGGATTTATTGAAGAAGGAAGAATTAGAAATGGGTGTGAAGTAAAAGGTGTTTTCTATGATAGAGTGAAAATGGGAATTTTAAGAAGTGAATGGGAAAGCAAAGAATAATGCTAAAATAATTTCACAACTTATATCAAATTTTTGATTTTTTATTCTGTTATACTATCTTTACAAGGAGGGCTAACCGTTGGAACAGTGGAATTATACTATACAAAAAATCCAAAGCCAATGCAGCTTTATGATAAACAAAATGTTATCTTTCTTAAAGTAAATATTAATGAAGGAGTGGAGAATGCAATGGATAAACAGGAAAAGGTATCTATACAAAAGGCACAACAACAGGTATATGAGAAACATGGTAAAAACCTATTAAATATATTAAATGGACAATGTATGTATGATAGTTTTAAGGAAAATAACCTGATGAAAGAGGGGGTATATATTCCTTTTAATGAAGCAATGTGTGTAGGACAGGCTAGTGAAAGTGTTTTTTCTGAAGAGTTTATAACATGCCGTTGTGAGGCACATAGTGTAACTCTGGAGCAATACAGGGAGGTTGTGTTAAAACCCCTACAAGGTTTATTTGAAAGCCAATATGACTATATTGCAGTGTGGTTTGGTGATGATATGTTTTGTCAAATAAACCTTCTTACAATTCTTGCTTATTTAGATGAAACAAATTATAGTGGGAAAATAGTTTTCCACCTAGTGAGGGAGACCATTAAAGAATTTGAATGTTTTGAAGTGGATATACAAGGCTATAAAGAAATATATAGGCAGGCTATGCTTTATAGACAACTCCCAAGTAACGTTCCTCTGCCTGTAATGTATAATGGAATCAAACTTTATCTTGAATATCTGAAAAATGAAAATGAGATTGCTTCATATATTAAGAAGCATGGACAGCTAAAAAAAGATCTTTTACTCCAAAACTTATTTCAAAGATTTTCTAAATATGGACTAGGTGATATTCAATATTTAGAATTAATAAAGAAATGTGAAATATATAATTAAATGTTCGTAAATAAGTTTTAGAAAGGATATTACAATAATATGATTAGTGTAGCTAAACAATGGAATCCTAAGCAGGCATTATTAAAAAGCTTAATTAGAAATTTAGATAATTTTGAAGAGTCAAGGATGCTATTACTGGATTTACACTCTATGGTACACACCTCTGAAATGTCTCATAGCCATATTAGAACCCTTGAAGATGAGATTTGGGACGGATTAGAGGAAAAAGCTTTTAGAACTATGCCAACTATTAAGGATGTAACTATCGCTTGGAATCTTTGGCATATAACACGAATAGAAGACTTAACCTCAAATATACTTATTAGTGATGAAGAGCAGATAATAAACAGCAATAATTGGATAAAAAAATGAATGTTGAGGTTTATGACACTGGAAGCGCTATGAGTGATGAGGAAATTATTTCTTTAAGCTCATCTATTGATATGAAAGAGTTAAGAAATTATAGAATAGCTGTTGGAAGAAAAACTCATGAGATAATAGCAAGGCTAAAACCTGAAGATTTAAAAAAGAAAGTAGAACCTGGAAGATTACAACGTATTTTAAATGAAGGTAGTGTTCTTGAAATTGATGATTCAAGATGGCTTTTGGACTTCTGGAGTAGAAAAGACATTGCAGGAATACTACTTATGCCTATAACACGTCATCAAGTTGGTCATATAAATGATTCTTTAAAATTAAAAAGAAAATGTTCAAAAAGTTGAAGTCATAGGAGGGGAAATAATATGTTTAATAAACTAAGTGAAAGGGTCTATTATTTGGAGCACAACCCACATACGGACAGACCTGTTTTAGGATATATTAAGGGAGATAAATATTGCCTAATGATAGATGGTGGTAATTCGGACAAACATGTGGAGCTTTATATTGAAGAGTTAGATAAGAGGAAATTACCACACCCAGAGATTGTGGCAGTTACTCATTGGCATTGGGATCATACTTTTGGACTCTCAGCCACAGATGCAATAATAATTGCAAGTTCATTAACTCATGAGCAGCTATGCAAGATGAGAAATTGGAGATGGGATGATAACTCCATGGATCAGCGGGTATACTCAGGTGAGGAGATCGAATTTTGCAGTAGTATGATTAAAAAGGAATATGAGAAAAGAGAAAAGATTAAAATTACTAGTGCGGATATAGTGTTTAAGGATTTTATGGCTTTAGATTTAGGGGGGATTACCTGTGCCATATTGAGAATTGGCGGTACCCACAGTGAGGATTCTACAATCTTTTATTTACCAGAGGAAAAAATACTATTTCTTGGTGACAGTGTATGTGAGGATTTATATCATGGTGAAGCTCATTATGATAAACCTAAGCTAGAAGAAGCCATCCGTATTTTATCTGGAATAGAATTTAACATAGCTATAGAAGGTCATAATGACCCTATAGAAAAAGAAAAATTATTAGAAGAGCTACGAGAAGAACTTGCCAAGCTATAAAGTTAAGGCCGCTAATTTAAGATTAATTAAAAGATGTGAAATATTTGAATTTTGTATGGGTAGAAGCTAAATTAATAAACTCTACTTTTTAATTGTAAATTTGTACATGGTACAATTCCTAAAAAGTTAAATAATTGAGATGAAGATGGCAAGATGAAAGCTATAGAAGTCAATAATTTAGTTAAAAAATATGGAAAACTTACGGCTAAATATAAATGTATTTGAGCTGACAATTGTAATATTTATGGGTATCTTTAGTATACTGGGAATTGGACTAATATTTGGAGGGTTGGCTCTTATATTTAAGAAAGTTCAATCCCTATTAAATATAACCCAATATTTTTTAATAGGCTTAGTTATTCTAGGGAGCAATCAATTAGGTTCATTAGCATCATCAATACTTCCTTTTAGGCCAGCCATTGAAAAAATATACGATATAACTCTAGGTGGAGAAACCCTTATAGATTTTTCACTGGGTGACTTTGGAATTATAATTGGGAATTCTGCTATATATTTCACTATAGGATTATTAATTTTTAATCAATGTAGTAAAATAGCAAAGAAAAAAGGACTATTAGGACAATATTAATATGAGATTAGTAACTATATTACAAAATAAAAATAATAAATAAATTGTGGAGGCTTTATTTCAATATTTTATAAATAAAGCCTCCTTGTTAATGTCCAATTAATATGAAATATAACTATCACAATAAAATTTAACAGCTTTCAAAAATAGGCTTTATTTTAATATAGTGCTGATTTTAAAGATACATATTATTAATTCTATATGCTAAGATTATATTTTGAAAAAATATATGGTAACATATACATATACAGGAAAATTAGTTATTAGAATCAGTATGAAAACCAGTTTACTATAAGTGAGTTTGAAGTGCTTTATGAAAAGCATAATGGATTATAATTAAAGCACTTCCATTGTGGATGTATAGAAAGGGGGAATAGATGTGTATCAATTATTAGCACTATTACAATTATTAATTTTTATAGTTATTATAAGAAAGTTTATAAAAGAAAAAGGTGTAGTAATATTAGTGGATCAAGTGAAGATAATGTTTATACTTTGGATAGTAGCCTTGATGCTCTATGATTTACAGCTGAGTACTTTGTATGATCCAACTATTCAAATAAATATAATAGTTACGATTATTTGGGGAAGTTTTTTAATTCTGACTAAATTTGCTTTCTTAGAGAAGGATGATGTGTATCTTTTATTTAAGGATTTTAATAATAAGGATTATTATAAGCTATATGCATTAGTATCAAATATGATTTTTATAATTGCTGCGGTGGTATTCATTTTTAATGTAAAAAAACATGGCTTCGCCATATTAGAGGAGAATAAAATAGATAAGCAAGGACTAGATCATTATGCAGGATATATTATCTACATGTTAGTTCTCTGTGGAGAAATAAAATACATACTATTTAGAAACTATAGAAAATGGTTAGATTTGCTAGTACTTTTAGGGAGTATAGGAATTTTATATTTAACTCTAAATAGAGGCCCTATAGCATTCTTATTTATAACCATAGGCATATATGAGGTGTTTAATTTTATAAATATAGAAGAAAGATTAACTAAAAAGCAAAAGTGGTTTATATATGGAGGGTTTATTGTAACAATATTAGCTTTTATATGGTTTTTTGGATACATAGGAAATATGAGAATGAAATTCGTATTAGAGGAAGTATATAAAAGAACTCTGTGGGAGCATTATGGAATGCCAATGTGGATACCTTCAGGACTTCTCTGGATATATGTATATCTTACAAGCACTCTAGAAAATGTTGCCTATGCCTTAGCTCATCAGTTAATTTTAGGATTTACACTCATGGGAAATTTATTCTATCCCTTTGTAAAATTGTTTGCTAACCTCCTTGGAAAAGGAGATATATTTAAAGGCTGGTTAATGAGTAAGGGTCGCTATGTACCACATTTAGAATCAGAAGTAGGATTAAATGCTATGACCTTTATTCCAGAGTCTTTTCAGGATCTAGGAATAGTAGGATTTATGATATATGTGGCATTATTTGCTGCACTTGCATATTTATCTTTAAGGCTAATAAAAAGTAGAAAATATTTCACTTCCATAGGAGGAATAATTATATATACTAACACAGCCAGCATATTGATTTGGAGTATATTTGTTAACTCCTTTAAGAATACCCCAATACTTATACTAAATATATTTGGTATTTTACTCATAGAGCTTGTATTGCATATTAGAAAAAAGAAGTGTAACAATAGCTTAAATGAAAAATATAAAATATTTAAGTGAAAGGATTTAAAGAGTGAATCCAATGAATTTAATAGGGATAAATGGAAATGAACTTTCCATGGAAATAACAGGTTATCAATTTCCTAATATAATAGATGAGATATATGATGCAAATTGGCTTAACATAAAGTTTGATGTAGTAAGAGAAGGGAAAACATATAGTAGAATAGAACCGGCACTATTAACATGGGAAATGATAAAACTTATTCATTGGTTAAAAAGTATATATAATAAAGAGGATGTATTAAAAGGAATAGATTTCATAGAACCTACAATTTCTTTTGAATTAAAATCCTATGGAGAAAAATACATCCGGATTATGGTAATATTAGAATGTAAACATAAATCCTTATGGGATGAAGATAGAATAGGATATACTAGTTTACTAATCAATTGTAACTACAATGATTTTAATACTTGGATTGAAGAATTAACAATACAAGCTAGCAAGTATCCAAAAAGAGAACTTCAGGTAAAAGGTATCATAGAATAGATGGTGTTTCAATGAATTGTTCTAGGACAAATTTCACAATAGTGCAAATGAATAAGACAAATAAAAAGGCAGCAATGCCTTTTTATTTTTATCATAGATGATAAACCAATAATAATTAAGCTTAAAAATGAAGATAATAAGTGAAAACTATGGATATGAAGAAAGGAATGATTAAATATGACTAAAATAAAAATTAGTGATAAACACTTAAACTGTATGTTAAAGTGCTTTAAGCTCCTTGGAGTAATAGTGTTCTGTGGGATGATGGGATTATCTGTAAGAGCTAATATGCCAGGTAGCAAAGTCCTAAATTCTAAAGAGACTCTTTCAGAGGTATATATTCCTAATCCAATAAAGAAATATGATAATCTGAAAGAGGTAAGAGATGCAGTTGGATATGACTTTATGGTGCCTACAGTGATTCCTAAAGGTTATAAACAAGATAGCTTAACCACTATAGGCGATAAGATCGTTTCTATAATCTATACTAATGGCAAATATGATATGGTATACAGAACTGCACAGGGTAAAGAATCTCTTAGCGGAGATTATAATAAATATCCTGCAACTGAAAAAATCAAGGTTGGAGATAATGAGATAACGATTAAAGGCAATAATAGCTTAGTTTATGTGGCAGAATGGACTCAGGATAATCAGGGTTTTTCAATAACTTCACAGGCTGGAATTGAAAAAAATCAAATTATAGAAATGATAAAAAGTCTAACTCCAGTTCATAGTTATTAAATTATAGTTAGAGATTTAAGTAAGAGATTTTACTTAAATCTTTTTTTAGTCTTTATTTTAAGTTCTAATATGTTCAAATTTAAGAATTAACTATGGATGGATTCAATTGTTATAATTATGAAATTAATGGTATAATTTAACTCATAAGCTTCATTCTACAAATGAGGATTAGAAGAGAAGTAATAATTTCTTGAAGTTATAAAATAAGTTGAAATTTTTTGAGGAGGCTAATTACATTATGAATATGAATGTTGGAGTTATATTCTTATCACTTTTAAATTTAATTATTATTCTTATATTGCTAGGTATCAGTATTTATGGATTTATTTTATTTGTAAAACTTGCTCATAGGGGCATAAAAGCACTGGATATTTATATAGATGAGAAGAAAACCAAATAGATTTAAACAAAAGAAGGGGGATTTTTAATTGTCTCATATAGTTGGAAAAAGTGCTTTTAAAAGCCTAGAAGAAAGAATAAATAGATTTCCACAAGGTGCTCCACCTTCAGAGACTTTATATAAAATATTAAAGTTTCTATATACTGAAAGAGAAGCAAGTTTGGTAGCTCAGCTTCCTATAAAACCTTTCACCATAGAAACTGCAAGTAAGATATGGAAAGTAAGTTCTTCTGAGACAGAGAAGGCCTTAGACGGCCTTGCAGCTAAGGCTTTAATTTTAGATATTGATCAACATGGAGTAAGAAAATTTATTATTTCACCTCCCATGGCAGGTTTCTTTGAATTTACACTGATGAGAACCAGCCAAGCTATGGACCAGAAACTACTTTCTCAGTTATTTCATCAATATTTAAATGTACAGGAAGATTTTATAAAGGAATTATTTTTAGGCACGGAAACAAGATTTGGAAGAGTTTTTGTATCTGAAGATGTATTACCAGAAGTAAATAATAGTGAAGATTCACTAACTATATTAGATTATGAGATAGCAAGCCATCTTATAAAAGAAGCAAAACACATAGGTTTAAGTATGTGCTATTGCAGGCATAAAATGCATCATCTGGGAAGGGATTGTACTGCCCCTATGGATACTTGCCTTACTTTTGATAGTACTGCATACTCATTAATTAAACACGGTTATGCTAGGAGTATAGATTCCTCAGAATGCTTGGAAGTACTTCAAAAATCTTATGAGGCAAACTTAGTACAGTGTGGAGAAAATGTAAGAAATCAAATTAGCTTTTTGTGCAATTGTTGTGGATGCTGTTGTGAAGGATTAAAAGCTGTAAAAAAATTTGGCGCTCTTCACCCTATTGAAACTACTAATTCCCTTCCTAAGATTCAGGACAGTCAATGTGTTGGATGTGGAAAATGCATTAAGGCATGCCCTGTTGAAGTTATTTCTTTAATAGATAAAAAACCAGTGATAAATGAGGAAGTATGCCTTGGATGTGAGGTATGTGTAAGAAATTGTCCTACAAAAGCTATGAAGCTTGTATCAAGAGAAAAAAGAATTTTAACCCCAGCAAATACTGTACATAGAACAGTACTTATGGCAATAGAAAAAGGAACCCTTCAAGATCTGATCTTTGATAATAAAGCCTTTTATAGTCATAGAGCCATGGCTTCTATACTTTCTGTCATATTGAAGCTATCACCTATAAAGCGTGCTATGGCAAGCAAATAAATGAAATCTATTTATTTTGATAAGTTTCTTAGTAGACAATCTAATCTAAGTAGTTCGTTCTTGATATGGGTTAGTAAACAGAAAACTAAAAATTATTTTATAGTAAAAATACAAATCGGTATTTTGAGATTATCAATATAAATGATCTCAAAGTACCGATTTTTCTTATATCAACAATATGTTAATACAGGAACTTAAATCTTACATTATAGGATTAATGTAAGAACTTTGAACCAAAATTATCTATGTATTTTAACAGTTCGCCTATCTTTGAATATATTATATTAAAAGTTAATTTAACCAGATAAAAGAAAATTATGAAATATGACTCTTTAAATATATTATAATGAAAACCCTACTAAATATATAAAGTTCAATGGGAGGTTATAAACAGATGTGTATAAGTAATGGAAATGAGTTCTTTTGTAGTGCTTGTTCCTTTGTAAAACCTAGCGGACCAACAGGCCCAACAGGACCAACAGGACCATCAGGAGGTCCAACGGGTCCAACAGGAGCTACGGGAGCCACAGGACCCACAGGACCAGTAGGAGTTACGGGCGCCACAGGGCCAACAGGTCCAATCGGACCAGCTGGAGGACCCACAGGTCCCACAGGACCAACAGGTCCGGCAGGAGTTACGGGAGCCACAGGACCAACAGGACCAGTAGGAGTTACGGGCGCCACTGGGCCAACAGGACCAATCGGACCGGCTGGAGGCCCAACAGGACCAACAGGCCCAACAGGCCCAATCGGACCAGCTGGAGGACCCACAGGTCCCACAGGAGCAACAGGACCGGCAGGAATTACGGGCGCCACAGGACCAACAGGTCCGGCAGGAGCTACAGGAACCACAGGTGCCACTGGACCAACAGGTCCAATAGGACCAGCTGGAGGCCCAACAGGTCCCACAGGAGCAACAGGACCGGCAGGAATTACGGGCGCCACAGGACCAACAGGTCCGGCAGGAGCTACAGGAACCACAGGTGCCACTGGACCAACAGGTCCAATAGGACCAGCTGGAGGCCCAACAGGTCCCACAGGAGCAACAGGACCGGCAGGAATTACGGGCGCCACAGGACCAACAGGTCCGGCAGGCGCTACAGGAACCACAGGTGCCACTGGACCCACAGGTCCATCAGGACCAGCTGGAGGCCCAACAGGTCCCACTGGGCCAACAGGTCCAACCGGCTCTCAGGGATTATCTGAATATGCCTATATTTATAATGTACTAGCCCAAGTTGTTGCATTAGAAGCAGATGTAATTTTTAGCACTAACGGTGTCATTGTAGGTACCATTGCCCATGCACCTGGAACATCTACAATTGCTATTGGCACTGCAGGAGACTATGCTGTCTGGTTTAATGCTTCTGGTGTACAACCAAGCCAATTTGCAGTTTTCCAAAATGGAGCTCCTGTTGCCGGGGCTATTTACGGTTCCGGTGCTGGAACTCAGCCAAACCCAGGTATGGTAATTATAACTGCAGCCTCAGGTGATGTTTTAACCTTGAAAAATCATACAAGTGCTGCGGCAGTTACCTTGCAAACGCTAGCAGGCGGAACTAGAATTAATGCCAATGCCTCTATATTGATTCAAAAGCTAAGCTAACTATATTTGTAAATTTCTCTGCAAGTAAGTTAGTCAAAGGCAGATAATAAAAATACCCTAAATTTTAAGATTTTATTTCTAAGTAATATTTAGTTTTCTAAAAGAACTAAATACAATGCGGGACTTTGATAGTGAACATTTTTGCTTATCTTTGAATATATTATAATGAAAACCCTATCCGTATTGGAAACTCGACAGGAGGTTATAAATAAATGTGTATAAGTAACGGAAATGAGTCCTTTTGTATGAATGCTTGTTCTTTTGTAAGACCAAGCGGCCCAACAGGACCAACAGGTCCGACAGGTCCAACTGGCCCGACAGGCCCAACTGGTCCAACTGGTCCGACAGGCCCGACTGGCCCGACAGGTCCAACTGGTCCAACAGGTCCATCTGGCCCAACTGGTCCATCAGGTCCATCAGGTCCAACTGGTCCAACAGGCCCAACTGGTCCATCAGGAGGCCCAACAGGCCCAACTGGCCCAACTGGTCCAACTGGCCCAACTGGCGCGACAGGCCCAACAGGTCCAACTGGCCCAACAGGCCCAACAGGCCCAACTGGTCCAACTGGTCCAACTGGTCCAACTGGCCCAACAGGTCCAACTGGCCCAACAGGCCCGACAGGCCCGACAGGCCCGACTGGCCCAACTGGTCCGACTGGCCCAACAGGTCCGACAGGCCCAACTGGTCCAACTGGCCCAACTGGTCCGACTGGCCCAACAGGTCCGACTGGCCCAACAGGTCCAACTGGCCCGACTGGCCCAACAGGTCCAACTGGCCCAACAGGTCCAACTGGCCCGACAGGCCCAACTGGTCCGACAGGCCCAACAGGTCCGACTGGTCCAACAGGTCCAACTGGCCCAACAGGTCCAACTGGCCCAACAGGCCCAACAGGTCCAACTGGCCCGACAGGTCCGACTGGCCCAAATGGTACAGGAGCAATAATGCCATTTGCATCAGGTACAATACCTGTAACACTATCAACAATTGCTGGCGGAGTAGCAGGTACTGCTGGATTAATAGGTTTTGGTAATTCAGGTGTTATAGCATTTGCAAACCCACTAAATCTTACAGTAGCCGCAGGTGACTTTGCTTTTTCAGTTCCTCGTGATGGTACAATAACAGCATTTGCAGCATTCTTTAACGCACTTACAGTAGTAAATGTAGGAGTTGGAGTTGTTACTATTAGTGCAAGCATCTTTGTATCACCACCTCCACCAAATAATACCTTTACACTAGCTACAACTCTAGCTTTAAGTCCAACACTTCCAGCACCACTTGCTATAGCAACTATAACTAGTGACATTGCCACAGGCTTGTCAATAGCAGTTACTGCAGAAACACGTGTATTAATAGTATTTTCTGCAACGGCTACAGGAGTATCAGTTCTAAATGATATTGAAGGATTTGCAAGTGCCGGAATTACAATAGAATAAGAATTTCATAAAATAAAGACTAAGTTTTAATTTATTAAGATTATAATAAAATTTATACTTCTTTAACATGAAACTATAGGGATGGTATGGAAACATACCGTCTTTTTATTTATAAGGATTTGTTTGCTGATTATAAAGAAGAGATTGAGGAAATAAAACAAAAGGACATTGATTTTGAAAAAGTATATTATAAGATTAAGAGAACAACTTTGAAATAAAATCATATATTCTTTTAACAGTTCTTCTACATCTGAATATATTATAATAAAAGCAAATTTAACTCATAACAAAAAATTATGCAATATGACTCTTTAAATACATTATAATGACATCTAAAGTTTAATAGGAGGTTATGAATAAATATGTATAAGTAATGGAAGACCTAGTCTTTTCCAAGTAGCTTTTGGTCAGACAGATCCTACAAAAATTATTGGACCTATTATAAATATTATTGCTCTAACTTAAGTATAATTATTAAACTGATAATTGCTGAAACAATAATATTAGTAATTATATTTAATTTCACTTAAATGAAGAAATTACCAAAACAAAGGCTATATAATATTTAAAAACTATCTGTGGTTCTTCTTATAATATTTTAGCGACCATAGTGTCGACTATGTATTAGAAATAAAGTATAATGGAAATTTTTAAAAACCTAAAACAACGGTAGATTTTTAAAGTGAACATTTTTACTTATTTGAGAATATATTATAACGAAACCCATATTCATATTTGATTGAACTCTATCCATATTTCATTGAAATCAACAGGAGGTTATAAATAAATGTGTATAAGTAACGGAAATGAATCCTTTTGTCCAAATGCTTGTGCTTTTGTAAGACCAACTGGTCCGACAGGCCCAACAGGTCCTACTGGTCCAACAGGTCCATCAGGTCCATCAGGCCCATCAGGCCCAACTGGCCCAACTGGCCCGACAGGTCCATCAGGTCCATCAGGTCCAACTGGCCCAACTGGTCCAACTGGTCCATCAGGAGGCCCAACTGGCCCAACAGGCCCAACTGGCCCAACTGGCCCGACAGGTCCAACTGGTCCGACTGGTCCAACTGGCCCGACTGGTCCCGCTCAAAGATGTCCTTGTATTGAACAGCTTCAAAATCTTTTACCGCAAATAATTACAAGATATGGTGCAGATAATGTTGTTGTTACTATGGAAAGTGGTAACACTTCTACTGGTCGTCCATTTGCAGTTGTAACAGCTGCTAATCCAGGAGTATTCCAACTTTCTAATGCTGCTGGAACTACTGTAACATCTTCAAATAATATTTGTAGAATTGCAGCTATCAAGGTAACTAGTGCTGTTTATGATCCAACAATTCAATATATCCCTGTGCCTGATCCACTACCACCAGGTTGTGATACAGATTGCGAAGCAGCTATCCGAAGCTTACTTCCAGTAGGCATTAATGTTAACAATGTTAGGGCTGGTGGTCAAAGTGTAGCTACAGGTACTGTTGTTGCTAGTGAATTTGGCGTCGTTGTATTTACCAGTGGTAATAACGTAGATTTCGTAAGCACATGTCAAATTGAAATAATAAACCCATAGTTAGCTAACTATAGTTCGATGTAGATACTAATTCTTTGGTTCTACACAGACGAATTAAGAATTTTATAAAATAAAAACTAAGTTTTAATTTAGCAAAATTATAATGAAATTTTACACTTTTCTGACATGAAGAATAAAGGACAGTATCAAAAAATGATACTGTCCTTTTTAAACTTATCTCTATAAGTAAATAACTTTACAACTTTTAGCTACAGTTTCATATAGGAAGCCTAAAAAAAGCTCTAGTATGTACAATAGAACAACAACTTTGTATAATATATGCAATGATGTATTTAATTTCAATATAAACATTAATATAGATAGTTTTAGTAAAAGTTTATTGAAAAATTTAAGATACATCTGTATCTAAGAGAGTGAGGATTCATAGAAAATGAAAAATAATTCTATAAGAAAAATTATTACTATATCAATAATCGTAGTTATTATAATTATAGGTCACCTTATAAACAAGAACTCTACTATTGGGGCTCCCTTATGTGAAAAGGGAGTTATGGATCTTACTAATTGGAATTTTAGTGAAAATGGAAATGTAAAGCTTAATGGTGATTGGGAATTTTATCCTAATGAACTTTTAGCTCCCATAGATTTTGAGGATAAATTATTATTACCAGATTTCTATATAAAGGTTCCCAATCCATGGCACACAAAAGAGATGAAGAATATAATTTCTGATAAAGGTGTGGGAACATATAGACTTAAGATTAAAGTAAATCACAATGCTCAGATGTACGGACTAAAGACAATAAACATAAGAACCTCAAATAGGATTTTTATAAATGGAAAAGAGATAGGCGGCAGTGGGAATCCATCTTCAAGCTTTGAAGGAGGGTATATAGGAAATGTAATACCGCAGGTTAATTTTTTCCCTTATGAAGGAAGCACCATAGATATCATCATTCAAGTAGCTAATCTAGACTATTATAATGGTGGAATTATACAGAGTATCTATTTGGGAAATGATAAAAATATATTGGATTATAAATTTAAGTTAAATACCTTGGATACTATGTGTATATCCTTTCTTTTATTAACAGGTATTTATTATCTTGGAATTTACACTAAAAAAAAGGATGATAAGAGGTTTTTATACTTCAGCATTTCCTGTATGGTTTATGCTTATATTATTGCTACCAGTAACGAAAAAATCTTTAATCAGATTTTTACTATGATTCCTTTTATGATAATTATAAAAGTAAAGATAGCCGCTGTGTGTTTGAATTTAATCTTAACAAGTTTATTTATAAGTGAAATAGATGAAAGCCTTATACCTATTAAAACTCTTAGATTTATAATAATTACTATGTCCATCAATATTACCTTAGCTTTACTATCACCTATAAACATAACTTATATAATAGAAAAAATTACAGCACTATCAAGTGTATCAACCTATTTTTTCATAGCAGCTTTAATTTTAAGAGCTGTTATCTATGAAGAATACAATTATTTAAATAGAAAAAATGCCTTCTTTATATTGGTGGGAATCATGATTATTATGTTTCAATATGTTAGCAATATACTTTATTACTATTCTATAATAACTAACAATATCATACACTTATTTACTTTATTGTTCTTATTGATTGGAATAGCTATTATGCTTCTAGGGCAATACAGAAAGGCCTATATAGAGTTAGAAATCATGAGCCATAAGTTAATAGCCGCAGATAAAATAAAAGACGAATTTTTAATAAATACCTCTCATGAATTTAAGACCCCTTTGCATGGCATAATAAACATTGCTGAAGCTACATTGACTTCCAATGAAGGTTCTATGACAGAAAGGCAAGAAGAAAATTTATCTCATATAGTTTCTATGGCAACAAGGCTTTCTAGCCTAGTAAATGACATAATTGATTTTCAAAGTTTGAGAACTAGAAGCATTAGATTAAATAAAAAGATATTTGATATAAATGGGACTGTACAAGCTATGATTGAGGTTTTAAAATACATGCGAAAAGATGATAGTATAAAACTTATAAATAGTATACCAGTAGGAATTTATTACATCTATACAGATGAAAATAGATTTAAGCAAATTATTGTAAATCTCATAAGCAATTCTCTTAAATATACTGAAAAAGGCTATGTGGAAATTAGTGCAGAGAGGATAGACGATTTCATACATATAAGTATTGTAGATACGGGTATAGGAATTGATGAAAATGCTCAGAAGGAACTTTTTATAGAAAATAAATGTAATCAAGATGTAAATTTTACTGAATATACTTCTTCAGGACTAGGACTTTCTATTTCAAAATTACTTGCTTCAAATCTAGATGGAGATTTGTATTTAAAGTGGTCAAAACCTAATTTAGGTTCAATCTTTGTTGTAAAAATTCCTATAGCTAATGAAGACCAAAGGAAAAAACTGAATGAAGAAAAGCGAGAGAATAAAAGTAAAAATATCAATGCTAGGCATGGTAATGGAGAACTTTCTAGTGTAGAAATGAAGGATAACTATAATAAAGTTAATCTTAAAAAGGTTAAATTTTTAATTGTTGATGATGAGGTTTCTAATATCAAAGTGCTGCAGGAGATATTTAATGAGGAGAAGTATGAGATATTAATTGCCTACGATGGCTTTAAAGCCTTAGAACTAATAAAAATTCATAAAGATATATCCGTAGTATTACTTGATGTGATGATGCCTGGTCTCTCAGGTTATGAGGTGTGTAAAAAGATTAGGCAAGAATATAGAATTTTTGAGTTACCTATACTGCTTATGACTGTGAGAAATACTTCAGAGGATATAGCTACTGGACTTGAAGCTGGTGCAAATGATTTTTTGGTTAAACCTTTTGATGGTAAAGAGTTAAAGGCTAGGGTAGGGACCCTTGAAAAAATGAAAGAGGTCGTAAAGGAAGCTATTAAAGTTGAGACAATATTTTTACAATCTCAAATAAAACCACATTTTTTATATAATGCCTTAAGTGTAATCATGTTCTTGTGCTATAGTGATGGAGAGAGAGCTGGAAGGCTCATTGGCGAATTAAGCAATTATTTACGTTGCAACCTTGACCTTGACCCATATAATTCATATATCAGTTTAAGAAAGGAGATATCTCTCGTTAAATCCTATATAGAACTTGAAAAAGCACGATTTGGAGATAGACTTAAGGTTGAATTTGATGTTGAAGATGAAGTTTTAGGATACCATATACCTGCATTAATAATCCAACCAATAGTTGAAAATTCAATACGTCATGGCCTCATGAATCGTATTTCTGGAGGAACTGTATGGATATCTGTAACTATTAATAATAATACTCTTGAAATTATTGTTCATGATGATGGATTAGGGATATCCACTGAAAAGTTGAAAAGTTTACTAGATAATAACAACTTAACAGGTAGTATTGGATTGAAAAATGTTAATAAGAGGCTACTTAATGAATATGGACAAGGGCTGTCAATTAAAAGCATAGAGGGAGAGGGAACTGATGTTACCCTCAGTATTCCAATTTAAATGAGGAATTAATTATATGGAAGGAGTAACAAGGGACTAATTTCGTATTTATAACAAAGATTTTGTAAACTAAAAGATAATTTTCTTACCAATTAAACTGTTGATACAGGGTAATCTGTTTAGGTTAAAATCGCTATAAGACATATGGAAATATTCTTACAATAGCTCACCTATTTATATTTAATGAATAACATGTTAATGAAAGAATTTTATTAATGGAGGAATACCTTTGGGATACTATGTTAAAGTAGAACCAACAGTAAAAATTTATGTAGAGGATATTAATCCAGATGCAGATAAAACCATATTATTTATACATGGCTGGCCAGCAAACCATAATCTCTTTGAATATCAATTTAATAAACTTCCCAAAATGGGCTATAGATGTATAGGAATTGATATTAGAGGTTTTGGGAATTCGGATAAACCTTGGTCAGGATACAATTATGACAGACTAGCTGACGATATTAGATGTATAGTTGAAACACTTAAATTAAAAAATTTTACATTAGCAGGACATTCTGTAGGTGGAGCTATTTCTATTAGGTATATGGCTCGTCACAATGGTTATGGAGTATCAAAGCTTGCTCTTTTTGCTGCAGCAGCTCCAAGTTTTACTAAACGTTCAGATTTTCCTTATGGACAGGATAAAGAAGCTGTGGATAAGATGATTCAAGATACTTATAATGACAGACCTAAAATGTTAGAAGGATTTGGAGATATGTTTTTCTTTCAATATATAACAGCACCATTCTCAGATTGGTTCTTCCAAATGGGATTGCAAGCAGCAGGATGGTCCACAGCAAAATTAGCAATTTCACTGAGAGATGAGACACTATTCTCAGATTTAAAAGAAATACATGTTCCTACTGTGATTTTCCATGGCGTTCATGATAAAGTTTGTTTCTTCCAATTAGCAATAGCACAGGAGAAAGAAATTGAGAATTCTAAACTTATACCTTTTGAAAATAGTGGCCATGGTTTATTTTGGGAAGAGAAGGAGAAATTTAATAGAGAGCTAGTAAAGTTTATTGAAGATTAAAACATAATAAGATAAATACTTTAAAGCCTTTGGTGTGAATTTAGACACTGAAGGTTATTTTTGAAATATATTGAATATTCTATTTAATTATGTTACTATAAGAATAATGTTGTAGTAAAGGAGGAGTGTAGGTTATGAAACCAGCACATTGCTAATATTCGCTAAACTTAAGTGAATAAAATTTTCTAAGAGAGCTTTTTGACTAATGCTAATTAGGTTAGTTTAGTGTACTCTTTTATGAAATAAAGCAATGTAGGAGATAACTTGCATTTCAGTATTAGATTTTATAGATGGTTTCTACTTTTAATATAGAAAATTTATAATTACCAAGGAATTCTAGGATTATGAACTCTTCTTAAGAGTAGAAATTCTAGATAACTATGGTCTATTTAGTAATGATTCTATGGTAGAAAATTTCAAAAACAATACTAAGAGCTGTAAGAAGATATGCCTTCTTACAGCCTTTTTAATTTTACAGCTTTATTAACTAAATAGTGCACTACAAGAGAGGAGGGAAGCACTATATGACACCATCAAATAAGGTAATGAATTGTAATCGTTAAATGGAAGGAGTATAAAATTTAAAGATGAAATCATTACCAAAACAACAAATAAATATAAATAATATTTATATTCCTTGCCATGAATTTAGAATATATGGAGGTAAGGAATATGGGAAATATATTAACTTTAAATTGGGAGATATTCAATATAGAGGTACAAAAAGAGGAAAGATACTGTCATAATTGTGGTAAAAAGGTGATTTTTGAAGATTCACTAAAAAGAAGACAAAATGCAAATGGAAAAAATATTCACTATTTTGCTATTTACAAATGTGTTAATGGTCATACGTGGAACAAAAGAATTAGTATATTTAAGGCTATCCCAAAATTGGAGAACAACCCTGAGTATATAGAAAACAGATTAAGTCTTCAAGAAATTTTGATAATAAATCAGCTTATAACTGAAGGTTTTAAAGAAATACAAATTGGTCTTAATGTGCTTACTGACAGCGTGAGAATAGATAAATTTTTAGGAGGGAGAATATGTGATAAGAGTAGAGGAGAAATAATACATTGGATAGAGAGCGGAAGAATACTTGTGAATAATACTACAGTAAAACCTAAGACGAAAATAAGGGAAAAAGATACTATAACTATACTATTATATGATGTTAAACAAGACATTATAGGCTAGTAATATAAAAGGAAAAGGTAGTACTATTAAAGTACTACCTTTACATAAAAGGATCTTTTGATATTTTTGGATTTTCAAAAATAGTTTTAAATACTACTTATTATGTATTATAGTATCATGTAACCATATGAAAGTCTATAAAAATGCAAATAATATATAAATCTATTACATATTAAACATATATTATAGGTTTATATATTATTTATGATTTATTGTATAATCTTTTATTAAATGTTAAGATAGTGAGGAATTAAATTATACAAAGGAGGAATTTGATGAAGAATAAAAAGCTAAAAATTACAGTAATGAGCATGGTAATATGCGTTCTATTCTTATTAAGTACATTCACAAATGCTATAGCGGCTGCTCCAAGTGCGGACAAGCTATATGCAAATGCTTTTGAAGCTGTAACTCTATGTAAGAATAGCTATACTCAAGAATCTATAAATAAGGCAAGATATGCAATTAATCAATTAAAAGGCAGTAGCGCTTCTTGGGCTATTGGTGAATTTTCAAAACAAACAGATATGGTGCAACAAAAATTGTTTGAAGATTTTATGGGACTGTTATTTGATAAGAATAATCAGCCTAAGACTAGTATACCTCAAACTGATGTAAACAAAGCTAGGGATTTAGTAATAAGTTTCGATACATATGAAGGAAACAAACCCTATACTGCTGCTTGGTCCTCAGCAGTAGACAAATATCAACAGATGTTAATGGCAAATGTGCTTAAATTAGTCACTAATGCAGAAAGTACTAAAAAAACTAATGATATAGCAACTGCAAAGCAAGGTGTTAATAGCCTTTTAACAGCAAAAAATAATCAAGGCGTAATTAACTTTGCTAACGGATTAATGACAAGAGTAAATGCCATTGTTCCAATAGACCGTAACTACAAACTTGCTGGTCGTGCAGGGCATAATTTTAAGGCTGTAGGTTCAAGTTTAATACTGGATGAATCTACGGAAGCTAGAAAAATATTTACTAGCTCTTTCAATCATCTTAACCCTGTTACTGACATCATTGATTGTACACCATACCATGATCCACCGAATCAAGTTGATGATTTAAAATATGGTGTAAATAAAGCAAATGACAATAATGCAGATTTCTTTTATTCAGTGCACTTAAATAAAGCTTATAGCACAGTTCAAGATTATGCTATTGGCAGTGAAGTGTGGGTTTATGATAGTAATTCTGCCGAGGCTATAAAAAAAGGAAAGGCTATATTAAGTAATTTAGAGAAATTAGGTTTCAAGAATAGAGGTATAAAATATTCTAAAAACCTATTTGAATTAAATAGCACTAATAGTGAAGCAATAATAGTAGAATGTTTCTTTTTAGATAGTAAGGTTGATACTGATTTATATGATAAATTAGGTTCTGATAAAATAGGTCAAGCTATAGCCAATGGATTGGATAATAGAGTTCCTTTTAGCATTGAGACTAAATAATAGACATCTCTTGATTAAAATGGAAAACTATAAGAATTAGTTTGAATATATACATATATAATTTGAAGAGACTCTATGAGTCTTTTTTTATTTTTAGGCTTAATTTATCATGAATATTTTCACGAAATTTATTGTATCATTTTAATGGTAGGTAGTATAATTACCCTAGATATTATAGAAAAACTTCTCATAAAATATTGATTACCATAATAAATAAACACAGCAAGGAATGACAGGTATTTTCATTATCAATGTAATATAATAATTAATAAAGATGCACACAAGGAGGATATATCATGGATTATGAAGCACGAATTCAAAACTCTATTGAGTATATTGAAGATAATTTATGTGATGAAATAAAATTGAGTGACCTAGCTAAGCAATGCTATTTTTCAGAGTTTTATTTTCATAAGCTTTTCAGTAGTATAGTTGGAGAAACTATCATGACCTATGTAAGAAAAAGAAGACTTGCGGAGGCAGCAGTAGAGTTAGTTGAAACAAAGGATAAGATTACTGATATTGCGCTAAAATATAATTTTGGTTCAGAGGAATCCTTTTCAAGGGCTTTTAAGAAGATTTATGGTATAACTCCTAGGGAATGCAGAAATGCTGAGAGGAAGATTATTTATTATGAAAAGGCAAATGTTATAAAAGTTGATGTAGCATCTCCTACTAGAATAGAAAGCACAATGAAGATGGCCGCTTAATAAATGTATAATATTTAGCTAATATATTAATGTAAATGAGGAGTGAGTTTTAATGAGTTATGTACCTGTTGTTGTAGAGCAAACTGGCCGTGGAGAGTATTCCTATGATATTTATTCAAGGCTATTAAATGATAGAATAATTGTATTGAGTAATACTATAGATGATTCTACTGCAAGTCTAATTATTGCTCAAATGTTATATTTAGAATCTGCAGATCCAAATAGGGATATTTATTTTTACATAAATAGTCCAGGTGGATCAGTTACCGCTGGCTTTGCAATTTATGACACAATGCAATATATAAAATCAGACGTTTCCACCATATGTATGGGTTTAGCTGCAAGTATGGGGTCTTTCTTGTTAGCTGCTGGTGCAAAAGGAAAGAGATTTTCATTGCCAAATAGTGAAATATTAATTCATCAACCTAGCAGTGGAGGAATGCAAGGTCAAGCTACAGATTTAAAAATACACACAGATTGGTTATTAAAGACAAAAAGCAAAATAAATAGAATTTATAGCGAAAACACAGGGCAACCTGTGGAAAAGATAGAAAAAGATATGGAGAGAGATTTCTTTATGTCAGCAGAAGAAGCAAAGGAATACGGTTTAATAGATGGAATATTCTTAAGAAAATAGCTTATTTAGTACAGTATATTAGATCCCATGTGAGTAACAAGATATAGAGATGAGTAAATACTAATAACAACTTAAAACGCATCAAAAACATAAGTCTCTATAAAGGAGGAAAGGTAGCTCTTGTCTAAGAGCTACCTTTTAGGATTTTCTGAATGCATTAACGGTAAAGAACTCAATTCTAAAGGGAAAGTACAGCATATAAAAACATTACCACATTAAAGTAATAAAGTAAATACAAATTTAGGATATTAAGTAATATTATTAAGAATATGAATTGTTTGAATTATTGTAGAAGACATTTATGAAATATTACCATTGACAATTTATCAGATAATTGTTATAATTTTAGAAAATTAATAAAAATCTTATTAAGAGAGGCGGAGGGATAGGCCCTATGAAGCCCAGCAACCAGTATTTAATTATACATGGTGCTAAATCCTACAGCAATGCTGAAAGATAAGGAATAATTGTTATTAAACCTCTTTCAAGCAAAGAGTTTTTTTTATTTTAATTAAAGCTATGAAGTTTTAATTAAAAGTTATACAAAATTTAATAAGATACTCTTATCAAGAGAGGTGGAGGGACTGGCCCTATGAAACCTCGGCAACCTTCAGACCCATTTGTCTGAAAAGGTGCTAAATCCTACTTAGGTGTTTTACCTAAAGAAAGATGAGGGAGAAGATATTTACTTCATAAAGCTAATTAATATAGCTCTCTTTCATCAAAATTATTTGGGAAAGGGGGCTTTTCTTATTTTTAAAGATGAATATTTATTATAGATTTACAAGGTTAAAATTTATTTAATCAGTGGAAATAAAAAGTAATTTTCAACGCTGAATTGTTTAATTTAAATGAAATTTATTCAAAAATTAGGCTTTATTTTAATATAGTGTTGATAATGAACTACCATTTAAAACAAAGCTAAAAATTAATATATTGAGGAGAGATTAAAATGAGTGAAAGAAAGTTAAAATTTGATACATTACAAGTACATGGAGGACAAGAGCCAGACCCAACTACAGGTTCAAGAGCAGTTCCACTATACCAAACTACCTCTTACGTGTTTAATAGTGTTGAGCATGGAGCAAACCTATTTGCACTAAAGGAAGAAGGAAATATTTACACAAGGATCATGAATCCTACCACTGATGTATTTGAAAAAAGAGTTGCTGCTCTAGAAGGTGGAATAGGTGCCTTAGCAGTGGCTTCAGGCTCTGCAGCAATAACTTATGCAATTTTAAATATTGCAGGTGCAGGAGATGAAATAGTTGCTGCCAGCACTTTATATGGAGGCACTTATAATCTTTTTTCAACTACTCTTCCTAACTATGGTATAAAAACTGTTTTTGTTAATCCAGATGAATCAGGAAATTTTAAGAATGCTATAAATGAGAATACTAAGGGAATTTACATTGAAACCATAGGAAATCCGGGGATAAATTTAATAGATATTGAAGCAGTAGCAGAAATTGCTCATGAAAATGGACTTCCACTAATTGTTGATAATACCTTTGGCACTCCTTATCTTATAAGACCTATAGAATTTGGAGCAGATATAGTTGTTCACTCTGCTACTAAATTTATTGGAGGTCATGGAACTTCCATAGGAGGAATTATTGTAGATTCAGGAAAGTTTGATTGGATAGGCAGTGGTAGATTTAAAGGTCTTACTGAACCAGATTCTAGTTATCATGGTATAAGATATGCTCAAGATGTAGGACCAGCTGCATTTATTACCAAGGCTAGAGTTCAACTATTAAGGGACACAGGGGCAGCTATTAGTCCTTTTAATTCCTTTTTATTCATTCAAGGGCTAGAGACCTTATCCCTAAGAATAGAAAAACATGTAGCTAATACAAAAAAGGTAGTAGAGTTTCTTAATAGTCATACTCTTGTATCTTGGGTTAACTATCCAAGTCTAGAAGGAAATAAATATTATACATTAGCACAAAAATACTTACCAAAGGGTGCAGGCTCTATTTTTACCTTTGGAATTAAAGGTGGAGTAGAGGAAGGAAAGAAATTTATAGAAAACCTCGAAATATTTTCTCATCTTGCCAATGTGGCAGATGCAAAATCCTTAGTTATTCATCCTGCAAGCACCACTCATAGCCAACTTAATGAAGAGGAACAAAGGGCCGCTGGTGTAACCCCAGATATGATAAGATTGTCAATTGGTATAGAGGATGTGGAAGATATAATATACGACTTAAACCAAGCCCTAAATAAAACTAGATAGTGCAGAATTCATCTAGATAATATGAGAACTATATAAGTACATTAAGATAATGCAAAGGAGATAAAACATGTATATTAAAGATTTATTTGAAGAAAAAAGAGTAGTACTATCCTTTGAGATTTTCCCTCCAAAGGTTACTTCCCCAATAGAGACGGTTTATAGCACAATAGAGGCTTTAAGTCGTCTTACCCCAGATTATATAAGTGTAACCTATGGTGCAGGAGGAAGTACTAATGATAATAGAACCTGCGAATTAACTTCTTTAGTTAAAAACAAATATGGAATAGAACCACTAGCACATCTAACCTGCATAAACTCTAGTATAGAGCAAATAGATAATGTTTTAGAAAATTTAAAGAAAAATTCTGTGCATAATATATTAGCACTTAGGGGGGATATTTCAAGGGATAGTGAAAACATTGGTGATTTTAATCAAGCCTGTGAATTAATAAAATATATAAAATCAAAGAATAAGTTTCATCTATCAGCTGCCTGTTATCCAGAAGGTCATATAGAAAATAGAAATTTAGTCAGGGATATAGAATTTCTAAAGATGAAAGTAGATGCAGGGGCAGATCATCTTATTACTCAACTGTTTTTTGATAACAATCTATTCTATGATTTTTCTAATAAAGTGGAGCAAAAGAAGATTAAATTACCTATACAGGCGGGCATAATGCCTGTAACTAATAAAAAACAAATTGAGAGAGTAGTTTCCCTTTGTGGAGCTACTCTCCCAGAAAAATTTATAAAGATAATAAATAGATATGAGCATGACAAAGAAGCACTAAGAGATGCTGGAATTGCCTATGCCATCGATCAAATAGTAGATTTAATTTCCACAGGTGTTAGAGGAATTCATCTTTACACAATGAATAATCCCTATGTGGCAACCAAGATAAGTGAAGGCGTTGCATCACTATTGAAATCCATAAATAATAAAGAAGCTGTTCCCGCTGCTAATGAAATTCAATGTGGAAATTATATGGACCTATCTTTATCTGGTGCTAAAGAATATACTAGATGTATATTAGAGAAGGGGTTTAGTTTAAATATTTACGGTGAAGAATAATGAAATATCTAACAATTAGAAAAGAAGAAGTACTAAGATACTTAGGTTTTAAAAATCAAACCTTAGAAAAAGATATGAATAATTTAATTGAAGAAACCATAGAAGAAATGAGAAATTTAGCAAAAGTAAGGTATGTGTATAAACCTTTTAATATAGATAGAGGTAAAGATGAAATAATTTTACTAGATACCAAGATGAAATTATTAGGAAGGGATATATATAAGCATTTAGAAAAATCACAGCAGTGCATATTAATAGCAGTAACTTTAGGTAGTGAGATAGATATGAAAATAAGATACTATGAAAAAATAAATATGACCAAGGCACTTATATTAGATGCCTGTGCTACCACTGCTATCGAGGAAGCCTGTGATGAAATCTGTGGGACTATAGAAAAAGAGCTAATAGCTAAAAACAAAAGGCTGACTTGGAGATTTAGCCCAGGTTATGGAGATTTACCTATTGATTCACAGAAGGACTTTATCTCAGTACTTGAAGGCAATAAGACCATAGGACTTACAGTATCAGACCACAGCATATTACTTCCTAGGAAATCAGTAACTGCAGTGGTAGGGATTATAGATAATACCTATGAAAGTAAAAAGAGAAATTGTCTAAATTGTAATAAATATTCTACCTGCGAATTTAGAAAGGATGGTAAGGGTTGTGAAGCTTAAAAAACAATTGGAAAGAGGAATTTTAATTTTTGACGGAGCTATGGGTACAATGCTCCAAAAGATAGGACTTAAAACTGGGGAGTTACCTGAAATTTTAAATATAAGAGAAGCAGAGAAAATAATTCAAACTCATAGAAGTTATGTTGAAGCAGGAGCACAGGTTATAACTTCAAATACCTTTGGCGCTAATGAAATAAAACTTAAGAATACTGAATTTACTGTAGAAGAGGTAATTCACAAAGCAATAAGTAATGCTAGAGAAGCTATAGTGGATGAAGAAACACTTATAGCTTTAGATATAGGACCTATTGGGGAATTATTAGAACCTATGGGGACTCTATCTTTTGAAAGAGCCTATGAAATTTTTGAAAGACAAGTAACTCAAGGGGTCAAAAGTGGAGTAGATTTAATATTAATTGAGACTATGACAGATTTATATGAGGCTAAAGCTGCTGTCCTTGCAGCTAAAGAAAACTCCAACTTACCTGTATTTTGTACCATGAGTTTTGAGAAAAATGGAAGAACCTTTACTGGTTGCAGTCCCTCTGCCATGGTCATGGTACTTCAAGGGCTTGGAGTAGATGCCCTTGGTATAAACTGCTCCTTAGGACCCAGAGATATTGAGCCTATCCTTGATGAAATCTTGTCATTTTCAAAAATCCCCGTTATGGTTCAAGCCAATGCAGGGCTTCCACGGGTGGTAGAAGGTAAAACTATCTTCGACGTATCCTCTAAGGAATTCGCCATTTATGGACGTAGATTTATTAAAAAAGGTGTTTCCATAATTGGGGGATGCTGTGGTACTACCGACGATTATATAAGAGATTTGTCAGGGGCAGTTAAAGATGTAAAGCAAACTCTCTTAGAATGTAGTCCCTTAAATGCTGTATGTACTCCTTCAGAAACTGTCTTTATTAATGGAGTAAAAGTAATAGGAGAAAGAATTAATCCCACAGGAAAAAAACTATTTAAGGAAGCCTTAAGAAAGGGAGACATTGATTATATTTTAAGAGAAGCTATAGCTCAAGTAGAGGCAGGGGCGGATATTTTAGATGTAAATGTAGGGCTTCCTGATATAAATGAAGAAGAGATAATAGTAAAAATAATTAAAGAACTACAATCCATATTAAATACACCTCTTCAAATAGATTCTACCAATGCTGCGGTTATAGAAAAGGGCTTAAGAGTTTATAACGGTAAGGCTATTGTAAATTCAGTGAATGGGGAAGAAAAGGTATTAGATAGTATTCTACCCATAGTAAAAAAATATGGAGCTGCAGTGGTGGGATTGACTTTAGATGAAAAGGGAATACCAAATACTGCGGAAGAGAGATTTAAAATTGCAGAAAGAATTGTAAAAAAGGCACAGGCGTATGGAATAGATAAGAGTGATGTTTATATCGACTGTCTAACTCTCACTGCGGCAGCTCAACAAAAAGAGATCAATGAGACCTTAAAAGCACTTACTATGGTAAAGGAAAAACTAGGCGTTAAAACCTTGCTTGGAGTTTCTAATGTATCCTTTGGATTACCTAATAGAGAGCTGATTAACAGGACATTTTTGGCTAACAGTTTATATGCAGGTCTAGATTTACCAATAATAAATCCATTAGATAAAAGCATGATGGATACAATAAAAGCCTTTCAAGTACTTTCTAATGAAGATATTGGAGCCACTGAATATGTAAAAAATTATAATAGTGGAGATAAGGAGATATCAAAGAGCACTACTTCAAAGGAAGTAGTGGAGAGTAATCTCTATGAGGTGATAATAAAAGGCACAAAGGAACACGCTAAAGCCCTTACAAAGCTGCTTTTATCCAACAAAGAGCCTTTAGAAATTATCAATGAGAGCATAATACCTGCTTTAGATTTTGTTGGAGATAAATATGAAAAGGGGAAAATATTTCTTCCACAGCTTATACAATCGGCGGAGGTAGTAAAATCATCCTTTGAAATAATTAAAGAAAGTTTAAAAGAGGATAAAAATATTAATATTCTAAAGGATAAGGTGATTTTAGCCACTGTAAAAGGAGATATTCATGATATCGGGAAAAATATAGTAAAAGTATTATTAGAGAACTATGGCTATGAGGTTATAGATTTGGGTAAAGATGTGTCAAAGGAAGAAATAGTAGAAACTGCACTAAAATATAATGTGAAACTAATAGGACTTAGTGCGCTTATGACTACTACAGTGAAGAATATGGAAGAAACTATTGTTGATTTGAAAAAATCCTGTAATAACTGCGTAGTAATGGTAGGAGGAGCAGTATTAAATAGTGAATATGCCCTTAACATAGGGGCAGATTTTTATGCAAAGGATGCTAAGGAGTCAGTAAAAATTGCTAAAGAGGTACTAGGATAGTATTTAAAGACCTATAGTCATAAGTAATAGAAAGTCAGAAAACAATAAGTTTAGAAAAAATTAAGAATTTTTAACATGAAATTTTAATAATTGTATTTTATACTAAAATAATGAAGTAAATTAAAATAATGGGAGAGGTTTTAGTATGGGTACAATAAAATTTCTAATAGAATATATTAAATCACCAAGAACTATAGGCGCCATAGCTCCGAGTTCTAAAAAGCTTGCAGAGAAGATGGTTAGCTCCATAGATTTTGACAGTGCAGAATGTATAATAGAATACGGTCCTGGAACTGGAATATTTACAGACAAGCTAGTAAAGGAGAAAAAAGAACATACAATGTTGATATTACTGGAATATAATGAAAATTTCTGTGAAAAATTAAAGAAAAAGTACATTGATTTTAATAATATTATAGTAGTAAACGATTCTGCAGAAAATATAGATAAATATTTAAAACAATATAAATTTGAAAAAGCAGATTATATAGTTTCAGGATTACCCTTTACTAGTTTGCCTAAAGATGTTTCTAACAACATATTAAACAAAACTAGGGACGTATTAAAGCAAGAAGGCTTATTTATAACTTTTCAATATACTCTATTTAAAAAGGAGTATATTAATACTTATTTTAGAGACATAAGTTTAGAGAAAGTTATTGTTAATGTACCTCCAGCTTATGTATTAAAATGTAAAAATACTTAATTAGATTTAAACCTCCTCTTGAATTAAACTAATGGAAGAGATATACTCAGATTGGTGAGATATTTTAAAAGTATGTGTTTCAACTTCGATAATTATTAGAAAATTTTGAATTCTAAAAATTTCTATTAAGTTGTAATTGGAAAATTTAATATATCAGATAGAGGTACAAAGCTTTAAATGCTTTGTTTAAAAGGGAAATAAGTGAAAATCTTATACGGTCCCGCCGCTGTAATGGGGAGAAGCTTCTTAACAGATGCCACTGATTTATATTGGGAAGGCTGAAGCAACTATGAACCAGAGTCAGAAGACCTGCCTTTATTGATACACTAATTACTCTACGGTTGATGGGGGGTGTCATAAAAAGATAGCTATATAAAAGCGTTATTTATTGTACTTTTATATAGGTTTTATCTGTACGGTTTTATGCCTCTTAACTCTTGAGTTAAGAGGTTTTCTTCTTTTTGGGCAATATATTTCATAATCAAATACAGAATATCAATGGAGGGATTTTTATGAGTAAAAAAATTAAGGAATTTATGTTAATCAATCTAGGAATTATCATGGTAGCATGTGGAATGTACTTTTTTTTAATGACTAATAATTTAGCTATAGGGGGAGCTAATGGATTAGCTCTAGTTATTAATTACTTTATTCCTAATATTTCAGTGGGGACTATAATGATAATTATAAATATAGTGCTTTTTATAGTAGCATTCATTTTTATCGGAAGTAATTTTGGTATTAAAACCATATACTCTAGCTTTGGAGTATCTTTTATGGTGTTAATTTTAGAGAAAACAGTAAATTTGACACATTCAATTACAGGGGATCTATTTTTGGAACTTGTCTTTGGAATCTTAATATCTGGTGCGGGCATGGGAATTGTATTTAATCAAGATGCTTCTACTGGAGGCACAGATATCATAGCCAAGATTTTAAATAAATTTTTTCATATTGATTTAGGAAAGGGTGTATTGTTATCAGATTTGAGCATCACTGTAGCTGCAGCCTTTGCTTTTGGACCAAAGCTATCCATGTATGCAATGCTAGGAGTAATCATAAATGGATTTGTCATAGATTCAGTTATAGAGGGAATTAACATTTCTAAGGAAGTTACTATAATCAGTGATGAATATGATAAAATTAACAATTTTATCATCAAGGATTTAAATAAGGGATCCACCTTCTACAATGGAAAAGGCGGCTTTACAAATAAGGAAAAGAATATAATTGTGGTACTTATAGGAAGAAGAGAGTTTGCAAAATTAAAGCGTTATATCAATGAAACAGATAAAGAGGCCTTTGTAACAGTAAATAATGTATATGAGGTATTTGGTTACGGGTTTAAAAGTATTACTCACTAATTAGAGGAGGTGTATTATGGAGAAGGATAAATGTTATGTTGGACATTCTATAGAAGATAAAAGGATAAATCAGATGAAAGAAAAGCTATATGACATTAGCGGTATGGTCATAAAAGATGAATCTATGGTTCAGGTTTTAAGGAGTGCTACAAAAATTTCAAAAACAGATATCACAGCATTGATTTTGGGGGAGACTGGAGTAGGCAAGGAGGGAATTGCAAAGTACATTCATTATAATAGCTCAAGAAAGGACAAGTCCTTTATAACAATAAACTGTGGAGCAATACCAGAGAGTCTTATCGAATCTGAGCTTTTTGGCTATGAGCCAGGAGCTTTTACAGGAGCTAACAAAGGAGGAAAAATAGGACTATTTCAATTAGCAGATGGAGGTACCATATTTTTAGATGAGGCAGGAGAGCTTCCTTTAACCACCCAAGTTAAGCTTTTAAGAGTGCTTCAAGAAAAGCAAATCGAAAAGGTTGGTGGCACAGAGTCACTTTCTATAGATATAAGAATAATTGCAGCTACCAATAAAGATTTAAAGGAATTAATAAATATGAAGCTATTTAGAGAAGATTTATATTATAGGCTTAGTGTATTTCCTATAGAAATACCTCCTTTAAGAAAGCGAAAAGAGGATATTTCACTACTTATAGAACATTTTACAGAGAGCATAAATAAGAAATATAATTCTAAATGTAGCTTTAGTGAAGATACCTTAGAATATCTTTATAACTATGAATGGCCAGGAAATGTTAGAGAGCTTAGAAATGTTATAGAAAGACAAATTATAATTAACGAAAATACCATGGTACAAGAAAGTAGTTTACCACAGGAGATTAGCAATACAAGAGTGGAACAGGATTACATACTTAGCATAAGTAACTATTCCATAAAGGGATATAGTTTAAGGGAAATTATGGACAGGGTGGAAATGGAGATTATAACAGATGCTTTAACAAGATATGGAAATATAAAGATTGCAGCAAAAGCCTTAAAAATAGATCCATCAACCCTAATTAGGAAGAGACAAAAATATATGAGGATTAGATCAGAAAATGATTTTAAATAAATAAATTTTTCACATGCAATGCTGCATAGTTGCATTATTGCATATCACCGTGGAGAGTGTTGATAAATATAGGGTTTATATCATATAGCATACAATTATTGCAATTTTTCAGTGATAATTTTAGGCTATATGATTTTTTTTATTGAAAGAATTGAGGGGAATAGGGAGTTTGTACAGATATTAAAAATTGGCATGGAAGTTGCTATTAATATTATTAGATAAATGAAAGGGAGGAATTTTTATGGGATTAATGACTAGAGAAGAATATATAGAAAGTTTGAGGAAGCTAAAAACTAAGGTTTATCTATTTGGGAAATTAGTAGAAAATCCAGTGGATCATCCAATGATTAGACCATCCCTAAATTCAGTGGCTATGACCTATGAATTAGCACAACATGATGAATATTCAGAGGTTATGACAGCCACATCAAATCTCACAGGGAAAAAAATAAATAGGTTTTGCCACATTCATCAAAGTGCTGAAGACTTAATAAATAAAGTAAAAATGCAGAGATTATGTGGTCAAAAAACTGCTTCTTGCTTTCAGCGTTGTGTAGGTATGGATGCTTTTAATGCAGTTTATAGCACTACTTTTGAAATTGATCAGGCATGTGGAACTAATTATCATAAAAAATTTAAAGAATATATGTTATATGTTCAAGAAAATGATTTAGTGGTGGATGGAGCCATGACAGATCCAAAAGGAGATAGAGGGTTATCTCCAAGCAACCAGTCAGATCCTGATTTATATCTTAGAGTAGTGGAGAGAAGAGAAGATGGAATAGTAGTAAGGGGAGCAAAGGCTCATCAAACTGGAATGATAAATTCTCATGAAATACTTGTTATGCCAACCATAGCTATGGGGCCAGAGGATGTGGATTGGGCAGTGGCATTTTCTGTACCAGTAGATACAGAAGGGATATTTAGTATATATGGACGTCAATCCTGCGATACAAGAAAAATTGAAGAAGATGCTGACATAGATATTGGAAATTCAAATTTTGGAGGCCATGAAACTTTAACTATTTTTGAGGATGTTTTTGTACCTAATGAAAGAATCTTCTTAAATGGAGAAACTGAATTTGCAGGAATGTTAGTAGAAAGGTTTGCAGGTTATCATAGACAAAGCTATGGCGGATGTAAAGTTGGTGTAGGAGATGTGCTTATTGGAGCTGCAGCCACAGCAGCAGATTACAATGGTGCAAACAAAGCATCTCACATAAAGGATAAGCTTATAGAGATGATTCATTTGAATGAAACCCTATATAGCTGTGGGATAGCATGCTCTTCTGAAGGGCACAAAACAAAATCTGGAAACTATCAAATAGATTTATTACTTGCCAATGTATGTAAGCAAAATATAACTAGATTTCCTTATGAAATAGCTAGATTAGCAGAAGATATTGCAGGAGGATTAATGGTAACTATGCCTTCAGAAAAAGATCTTAGAGATCCCAAAATAGGTCCTTATGTAGAAAAGTATTTAAAAGGTGTTGCAAGTGTATCGACTGAAGACAGAATGAGGATTTTAAGGCTTATAGAAAACATAACCTTAGGAACTGCAGCAGTAGGTTATAGAACAGAATCTATGCATGGAGCTGGTTCCCCTCAGGCACAGAGAATTATGATTTCAAGACAAGGAAAACTTGAGGATAAAAAGAATTTAGCTAAAAATATTGCGAAGATAAAAGAATAATTGAGAGCACAAGGAGAAAACAATGGATTGGAGAGAATTATATAAACAAAAAATTATATCTGCAAGCGAAGCAACAGAAAAAATTAAAAGTGGATATAGAGTTGTAATAGGCCATGCAGCTGGAGAACCTAAAGCAGTTATAGATGAAATGGTAAGGGATAGTGATAAGTTTTCAAATATAGAAATTGTTCACATGATAGGAATGGGTTCAGGTGGATATGTACAAGAGGAAAAGGAATTTAACTTTAAACATAATTCTCTTTTTGCTGGTCCATCCACAAGAGTTGCTATATCGGATGGAAGAGCTGATTTTACCCCTTGTTTCTTTTCAGAAATTCCTAGACTTTTTAGAGAAGAGTATTTAAAGGTAAATGTAGCAATAATTCAAGTTTCTACCCCCGATGAACATGGCTTCTTTAGCTTTGGTGTATCTAATGACTACACAAAACCAGCAGCAGAGTGTGCAGATATTGTCATAGCTGAAGTAAATCCTAATATGCCGAGAACTTTAGGAAATTCTTTTATTCATGTAAAAGATATTGATCATATAGTAGAAGTTAATTATCCCATAATGGAGATAAAACCTAGTGAAATTGGAGACGTCGAAAAAGCTATTGGTAAAAATTGTGCAGAGCTTATAGATGATGGTTCTACCCTTCAATTAGGAATTGGCTCAATTCCAGACGCGGTACTACTATTTTTAAAAGATAAAAAAGAATTAGGCATACATTCTGAGATGATTTCAGATGGAGTTTTAGAGTTAATTGAAGCAGGTGTAATCAATAACAAGAAAAAAACTCTTCATAAGGATAAGATGGTTGTGTCCTTTTTCATGGGAACAAAGAAATTCTATAACTTTATAGATAATAATCCAATGATAGAGATGCATCCTGTAGATTATGTAAATGACCCTTATATTATCGGCAAAAATGACAACATGGTATCTGTTAATTCCTGTATACAAATAGATTTAATGGGCCAAGTAGCTGCTGAATCCATGGGGTTAAAGCAATTTAGTGGAGTAGGGGGACAAGTAGACTTTATAAGAGGTGCCAATATATCTAAGGGTGGAAAATCTATAATAGCAATGCCATCCACCGCAGCCAAGGGTACTATATCTAGAATTGTTCCATTTTTAGAGAAGGGTGCCGCAGTAACCACCTCTAGGAATGATATACATTATGTCGTTACCGAATATGGAATAGCTGGACTTAAAGGTAAATCTTTAAAGGAAAGAGCAAGAGCTTTAATTAACATAGCTCATCCTAAATTTAGAGCTGAACTTATAGAAGAATGGGAGAAGAGATTTAATAAGCAATTTAACTATTTTATTTATCATAAAATTCATAAATAATTAAAGGAGCTAGAACAATGATATATATAAATAAAGCGTGGTGTAAGGGCTGTGAACTATGCATAGATAATTGCCCAAAGAAGGTACTTGGAAAAAAGAATATGAAGGCTATAGTTGTTCAAGAAGAAAAGTGTATAAAGTGCGGTATATGTGAAAATATATGTCCTGATTTTGCTATAAATATAAGGAGAGACAGTGATGAGTAAATTGGTATTAATACAAGGAAATGAAGCTTGTGTTGAAGGTGCTATAAGGGCTGGAATGAAATTTTATGGTGGATATCCTATAAGTCCAGCCAGTGAAATTGCAGAAATAAGTTCTGTAAAATTACCAGAAGTTGGCGGAAAATTTATACAGATGGAGGATGAGATTGCAGGAATGGCTGCTGTAGTTGGGGCAGCTATGACTGGAGTTAAAGCAATGACTGCAACTAGCGGTCCTGGATTTTCCTTAAAACAAGAGGTCATTGGATATGCTTCCATGGCTGAAATCCCTTGTGTAATAGTGGATGTAATGAGAGGAGGCCCAAGTACAGGACTTCCAACCTCTGTATCTCAGGGAGATGTAATGCAAAGTAAATGGGGAACCCATGGGGATCATCCAGTTATAGTAATTGCACCAGATAGTGTGGCTTCTACATATGAATTAACTATTGAAGCCTTTAATTATTCAGAAAAATATAGAGTACCTGTAATTTTACTACTTGATGAAGTCATAGCACATATGAGGGAAAGTGTTTATTTAAAGGACCACATAGAAATTATCGATAGAAAGAAGCCTAGTTTAGATGAGGTAAAAGAAGGCTTTGCACCCTATAAAAATACAGAAGATTTAATACCTCCAATGGCTATCATAGGTGAAGGATATAAATTTCATGTAACTGGCTTAAATCATGATCAGTGGGGATATCCTTCTAACTCCAATGAAGTTGCAGAGAAGTTAACCTCAAGATTATTAAATAAAATAGAGAAAAATAATGATACTATAGCTAAATATGATGAAGTGAAAACTGCTAAATGCAAGTCATTAATCGTTGCCTTTGGTTCTACAGCTAGGGTATGTAGAGAACTAGTTATAAAGGATAAGCAAAACACTACTGGACTATTTGTACCTTATACCATATGGCCCTTCCCAGATAGTGCATTACTATCAATCATAGAAAAGAATAACATTAAGAAGATATTTGTACCAGAATTGAATGCTGGTCAATTAATCTTTGAAATTCAAAGAATCGCTGGAGATAGATGCAAGGTTGTAGGTATTAATAAATATTGTGGTGAAATCTTTAAAACTGAGGAATTAGAAAGCGCAATTATGGAGGGAAAATATGAAAGAAGCATTAGTTAAAAAATACATGAGAGAAGAGCATCTTCCTCATATTTGGTGTGCAGGTTGTGGTAATGGAATAATATTAAGTGCACTAGTTGAAGCCATAGATTCTCTAAATATAGATAAGAATAAGATTTGTGTAGTTTCAGGTATAGGCTGTTCTTCAAGAGCTGCTCAGTACATGAATTTCGATACAGTACACACCTTACATGGAAGAGCAATTCCTTATGCAGAGGGCATAAAGCTTGCAAATCCTGAGTTAGAGGTAATAGTCTTAACTGGAGATGGAGATTGTACCGCTATAGGGGGAAATCATCTTATCCACGGTTGTAGAAGAAATATAGATTTAAAGGTTATTGTTTTTAATAATAACATATATGGAATGACAGGAGGTCAATGCTCTCCAACCACACCACTAAATGCTAGAACTACTACTACGGAAAGTGGAAATATATGTAGGGATTTTAATATATGCAAATTGTGTGAAGCAGCAGGAGCAACCTATATAGCAAGAAGTACTGTAGCACATTATAAACATCTAGTAAATGTTATAAAACAGGCTTTTGATAAGAAGGGGTTCTCTATAATAGAAGCTTTAACACCTTGTCCCGTTCAATTTGGAAGAAGAAATTCACTACGAAAACCTTCTGACATGATAGACAATTTAAGAAAAAAGGTCAGTGAGAAGCAGGAGGAAACATATGAAATAGGCATATTTAAGAATACTGTAGAACCTGAATATGTAGAAGAATATATAATGCAGTTTCAAAAGAAATAACTAATGTCTATTTTATGTCAAATATCTGTAAAGTAGTTTTAGGAGGATAAGAAAATGAATAAAAAAGAAATAATCTTCACTGGATTAGGTGGACAAGGAATTGTAAAATCAGGAGTAATTTTAGCAGAAGCAGCAGTATTAGAAGGAAAGCATGTAGTTCAAACTCAAAATTATGGACCAGAATCTAGAGGCGGTTGTTGTAGAGCTGACGTGATTATCTCTGATGAAGATATATGTTACCCAAGAGTAGAAAAAGCGGATATAATATTGGCTTTAAGTCAAAGTGGTTTAGATAAATTTAAAAATTTCTGTGATGAGGATACCATGATTATAACTGATAGTAGTATAGACGTTTCTGAAGGACAAAATGTGAGAAAATTTGATATCTTTGATTGTACAGAAAAAGTTCTTGATAATGCTCAAGCCATAAATATATTGTGCCTTGGAATACTAGCTGCACTAACTAAGGATATAGATTATGAAAATTTAGAGAAGGCTATATGTGATAATGTGCCAAAAGCTAGTATTAAAAAAAATCTATTGGCTTTCAATGCAGGAATAAACATGGTGATAGCAAGTTAATTTTAAGTAGAAAAGGAGAGAAGTGATAAATGGGAAATAGTTTATATGTTAAAGAAATATTAGATAAGGTTAAAATAGATGAAAAGGAGAAACTTAAGATGGAGAACAAAATATATATAGAGAATTTAGTAAATAAAGCAAGAGTTGCACAAAAGGAGTATGAAAACTTTACTCAAGAACAAGTAGATAAGATAGTTAGAGAAATTGGAAAAATAATATATGACAGAGCTGAAGAATTAGCAAAAATGGCTATAAAAGAGACAGGAATGGGAGTATACGACCACAAAGTCACAAAGAATAAAGGAAAGTCCAAGGTTATTTGGAACAATTTAAAGGATAAAAAATCTATAGGAATTATAGGGGAAGAAAGAGATAAAGCACTTATTAAAGTAGCCAAACCTATGGGTGTAGTAGGAGCCGTTACCCCTTGTACAAATCCTATAGTTACTCCTATGTGTAATGCTATGTTTGCTTTAAAGGGGGGAAATGCCATAATTATAGCACCTCATCCTAGAGCAAAGAAATGTGCTAAATATGTGGTAGAGCTTTTTAATGAAGCTATAAAAAAGTTAGGTGCTCCAAAGAATTTGATACAAACTATAGAAGAACCCTCTATAGACTTAACTTCAGAGCTTATGACACAGACAGATGTAGTAATCGCTACAGGTGGTATGGGAATGGTTAAATCAGCTTATAGTAGTGGGAAACCAGCTTATGGAGTTGGCGCGGGAAATGTACAGTGTATTATAGATAGAGATGTAGATATAAAGGCGGTAGTTCCTAAAATAATAACAGGAAGAACCTTTGACAACGGCATAATATGCTCTGGCGAACAGAGTATAATAGCTCCTAAGGAAAATTATAAAGAAATAATGCATGAGTTTGTGAAAAATAGAGCTTATTATACTGAGGACAGTGATATTATAGAAAAATTTGAAAAGGTATTATTCATACAAGGAAGTATAAATGGAAAAATTGTTGGGCAAAGCGTTGAATTTATTGCAGCCTTAGCTGGAGTAGAAGTGCCAAAGGATACTAAGGTAATAATTTTAAAGGGTAGAGGAAAAGGTATAGATGATACATTATGCAAGGAGAAAATGTTCCCTGTAATGGTTAGCTTTGAATATGATAGCTTTAAAGAAGCAGTGGAAATAGCTCAGACTAACTTAAATGTAGAAGGAAAGGGGCATTCTTGTGCTATACACTCAAATGATAAAGAGCATATAGAATATGCAGGAGGAAAATTAACTGTAAGTAGACTTGTGGTCAATCAACCTTCTTCAACCACTGCAGGAGGAAGCCTATATAATGGCTTTGCACCAACTACAACCTTAGGTTGTGGCTCTTGGGGAAATAACAGTATATCAGAAAACTTAGATTATAAACATTTAATAAATGTATCAAGGATAGGTTTTTATAATGAAGATGCAAAGGTACCTACCGATGAAGAAATATGGGCACAATAATATATAATAAGAGGGTGATTTTATGATGTTATTAGAGATTAAACCAGAGATTATAAAATTTAATAGTTGTAGAAATTTTGTTGAGAATTTTTCTATTGGAGAATATGATTTAATATTTACAAATAAATTCTTACACAAAACTTTCCTTGAAGAGTTAAACCTAAGATGCTCTTATATTTTTCAAGAAGATTATAATTTAAAAGAGCCTTCCGATGATATAATAGATAAAATAATGAAAGAAATTGCTCCTAAAGGTTTTAAGAGAGTCATAGCTATAGGTGGAGGTTCAATAATAGATATATCAAAATTATTGGCACTTAAAGAGGTGGAAAAGGTAAGTGAATTATTTGAAAAGAAGGTAGCTGCAGTTAAAAACAAAGAGCTTATAATTATACCTACCACTTGTGGTACAGGTAGTGAGGTTACTAATATATCCATTGCTGAAATAAAAGCTAAAAAAACTAAAATGGGATTAGCAGTGCCAGAACTCTATGCGGATTATGCAGTTTTAATACCAGAGCTAGTTAAAGGATTGCCTTATGAATTCTTTGTCTATAGCTCCATAGATGCACTTATCCATGCCATGGAATCCTTAGTTTCACCCAAGGCCACACCCTATACAGAGATGTATAGCAGAGAGGCAATAAGAATGATAATAAAGGGTTATAAAGAAATAATAGAAAAGGGAAAAGAGTATAGAACAGAGATTATAGAAGAGTTCTTAATAGCTAGTAACTATGCAGGAATCTCCTTTGGTAATGCAGGAGTTGGAGCTGTTCATGCACTTTCCTATCCTCTTGGAGGAAGATATCATGTTCCTCATGGAGAAGCAAATTATCAATTTTTTATCCAAATATTTAAATACTATAATAAGAAAAATCCAGAGGGGAAAATAAAGGATGTAAATGCCCTACTTGCAGATTTATTGAAGATTAAGCAGGGAGAAGATGTGTATCATTCACTAGAACAGCTTTTAAATAATTTAATTAGCAGAAAAAAATTAAGAGCTTACGGTATGGAAGAAAAAGAGATAGGTGAATTTGCTGAGAATGTAATTATGACTCAACAAAGGCTTCTAGCAAATAACTATGTAGCTCTTAGTAAGGAAGAGATTTATGAGCTGTATAAAGGATTATATTAATAGTAGTGATTCCATCAGAATTAAACCATTATAACCTATTGCCTTAAAATTTGAAAAAGCCAGTAGATGAATTTATATCATCGCTGGCTTTTTATTTTAAGGCTTTGTTTTAATAAAGTGTTGATAATGAACTACATCTTATTACTCGCAAACCGTTTCGAAAGCTTGATTTACTAAGGCTCTATTCAAGTAAAAGGCTAAAACACAACAACTCGATTCTCTCGAACAAGTTGTATTTCTTAACGCTTTTTACTTTCATATAGCCTAAGTAAATCTAAGCTTCCTGCAAATGGTTTGCTTCGTAATAATATGTAGTTCTAAAATCAACACTTTATTAAAATGAGGACTATTAAAAAAAAGTAAATTTTTTCAAATATATATTGCATTCTATGTGTCGTAATATATTATAATAAACTTAAGATGATAAATTATGGAAAAATTTCATATATATTAATCATTACAAAATCTAATTAAAATCTAGAATATATAAATAGAGCAAGGAGGAAGTAAATTGTGAGCATAATTTTAAAAGTTAAGAATCTTAAGAAATCCTATGGAAAAGTTGCCGCTGTAGACAATATTAATTTTGAAGTAAGAGAAGGGGAGATTTTTGGATTACTTGGTCCTAATGGTGCTGGTAAAACCACCACTCTTGAGTGTATTGAAGGTATAAAGTCTTATGATAGTGGTATCATTGAGATATTTGGACAAGATGTAAAAGAAAATGTGGATATTAATAAGTTAATTGGAGTTCAACTTCAATCCTCTTCCTTACAAGGTAATATTACTGCCCTAGAAGCCATGACTTTATTCTGTAAGTGGAAGAACATTCCAATTAGGAAGGATCTTCTTGATACCTTTGGATTAGGAGAGAGCTATAAAAAGCAATATGAAAATATGTCCACAGGTCAAAAACGAAGACTACATTTAGCCCTTGCCATAGCCCATGAACCTAAACTCTTAATTCTAGATGAACCTACAGCAGGATTAGATGTAGAGGGAAGAGTTAGCTTACACAAGGAAATTCGGAGGTTAAAGCAAGGAGGAGTAACTATTATATTAACAAGTCATGATATGGCTGAAGTAGAAACTCTGTGCGATAGAATTGCAATAATTTTAAGCGGAAAAATTACCACCATAGGAACTCCTAGTGAAATCAAGTCTACAAATAGTGATATAAAAATAAGTGTAAAAACTTTAAACAATTCCCTTCTTAACAAAATATTCCTTAAGCATAGCAAGAAAATACATCTTTTAGAAGAATATATAACCTTACTTGCCAGTGACATTGAAGAGGCATTATCAGAAATACTTTATATTGTTAAGGAAAATGGAGATAAGATTGTAGATTTAAAAGTAGAAAGATCTTCACTAGAGGAAAGATTTATTGAGATTATCAATGAGGAAAAGGAGGAGGAATAATATGAAGGCATTAATATACAGTACATTTTTACAGTGGAAGCTAGATTTTAGAAATAAGGGAATATTACTTACCTATTATATAATACCTCTAATTTTTTATGTGGTAATGGGCTCAGTATTCTCAAGCATAAATCCACTTTCAAAAGCCACTATAATGCAATCTATGACCATATTTGCAATTTCCATGGCAGCACTTTTAGGATCACCAGGTCCTGTGGTAGAGTTATTTGCATCAGATGCTAAGAAGACCTATAAGGTTGGTAACATTCCACTTTGGGTAATGCTCTTTACAAACTTTGTATCTGCTCTAATCCATATTTTAATTGTGTCTATTATTATTTATATCTCTGCTCCAATTATATTTAAGGTAGAGTATCCAGTTCATTATATAAGTTATTTTTTACTTTTAATTTTGTTTATTAGTGTAAGCATAATCATAGGACTAATTATTGGTATACTAGCCAAGAAAACTTCCACCATGACTATGGTTTCACAGATGTTCTTTTTACCAACCATGCTCCTTAGTGGCATTATGTTTCCATCGGATATGCTACCAGACTTCTTTGGAAAGTTAAGTAATGTTTTACCAGCCACCCATGCCATGAAGATTTTAACTAGCCTAAATGAAATAACCTTAACCGCCTTAATGCCCTTACTAGCTATAGGTGTTGTAGCAATATTAGTCTTGATATTTCTATATAAAAGGGTGTTAGTAGATTAAATTTAGACTCTGTTTTAAATTCTTGTTTATATGTTAAAACAGAGTTTAAATTCATGTATTATGTATCTAAGAAATGTATCACCTCAATTCTATTCCCATATTATGTACTAGATGACCATAAATAAGGATGTGATATATTTGAAAGATCATGGTTATGAATGTAAAGATGATGAATTTAATAATTCTTTTAATAATAAAGTAGACCCCTCTGACCCTAATACTATTCCTAAATTTGTAGACGAGGTTCCAAAGCCTCATGTACTGAAACCTACAGCAACTCTCGGTGGAATAGAATATTATGAAATAAGTATGAAACAATCTATCCATTACTTTCACAAGTATTTTCCTTGCAGCATTATATGGGGATACAATGGCTGTTATCCAGGCCCTACGCTTAAAGTATTTAAGGATCAAACCATCTTAGTGAAATGGATAAACAAATTACCCTATAAGCATTTTCTTCCTGTGGATATTACCTTGCATGGTGCCATGGATTCTCCTGAAGTAAGAACTGTGGTTCATCTTCATGGTGCTAATGTGGCTTCAGATAGTGATGGTCACCCAGATGCTTGGTTTACAAACAACTATTTGCTTAAGGGAAAGACCTTTAAAAGAGAAATATATAAATATACTAACCATCAGCCTGGTACAACTTTATGGTACCACGATCATAGTTTAGGAACTACTAGATTAAATGTATATGCAGGTTTAGTGGGTTTTTATATAATAGAAGATGTTCTTGAAAATCGACTTGAACTGCCTAGTAAGGATTATGATATACCACTTATGATTCAAGATAAGAGTTTTAATAAGGATGGTTCTCTTTTCTACCCTGATGCTCCACCATTTCCTGTATCTGTAAAACCTTCTGTAGTCCCTGCTTTTTTAGGCAATACTATTGTAGTAAATGGAAAGATATGGCCTCATTTAAAAGTAGAACCAAGAAAATATCGACTTAGACTTTTAAATGGTTCAAATACTAGAGCTTATACATTAAGCTTATCTAACGGAGAAGGATTCTACCAAATAGGTACTGATGGTGGATTACTTGATAAACCTGTAGAACTGAAATCCATAACTTTAGAACCAGCAGAAAGGACAGATATTATTATAGATTTTTCAAAACTAAAAGATGCATATATAAATTTAGTAAATAATGATATTGATCCAAACACAAGCTTAATAATGCAATTCAGAGTTATACTTCCCTTAAAATCTACCGATAATAGCAAGATTCCAGAAACTCTACGACCTATGACTATGCTAGATGAATCCATGGCGAAAAAAACAAGGAATTTGACTTTAAGTGCTAGTGGTGACCAATATGGCAGGCCTATGCTTATGTTAAATAATCATATGTGGGATGACCCAACTACAGAGAAGCCTGCTTTAGATAGCATAGAAATATGGAATATAATTAATCTAACTAATTTTCCCCATCCTATTCATGTGCATTTAGTACAATTTAAAATTTTAGATAGAATTCCATTTAACATTCAACTTTTTCAAGAAAAAGGAATTCTTCAATATATAGGTCCTGCGGTGGAACCTAAGGAATTTGAAAAAGGCTGGAAGGATACAGTTAGAGCAGAAGCTGGAATGGTTACAAGAATTATTATGCATTTTAAGGATCATGCAGGAGACTATGTATGGCACTGCCATATATTAGAGCACGAGGATCATGATATGATGAGACCTCTTAAAGTGGTAGAGGATAATACTTCACCTCATTAAAGGTACTTCTATAGCAAAGCTTTAAGAATATGAAATAAAATATATTAAGGAGCAATCTAAATTATAGAATGCTCCTTAAATTATTTATAGCTGGATATATGAAAACGATATCATTTGCATTCAGAAGAGTTTATGAATATTATTGAAAATCTCCACTAACAGAATCCATTCCTTGTATCATATCAGATATCCTTTACATATTTGACTCTACATTTGTCTTCAGATGATTAATAGAAAATAAAAATATGGAAATAATGAATAGTAAATACTTATAAATTACTTTGTATATAAGGATGTGTAATTATGAAGCTAGGTTTAGTTCTATCAGGTGGTGGTGGAAAAGGAGCTTACGAATTAGGAGTTTGGAAAGCACTAAAAGAATTGAAAATAGATAAATATATAGATGTGTTTGCTGGAACTTCCATAGGTGCCTTTAATGCTATACTATTTGCACAAGACGATATGAAAGCTGCAGAAGATTTATGGGAAGAAGTTACTATGGAGCAGCTTGTACCAATAAGTAAAAGAATGTTGATAACAAAAGGTGTAGAGTTGGCTTTAGGGTGGCGATATATAAATTTCACTAAAAAATATATGTGTAAGAGATTGGAGTGTGGAATTGCATCTAAGAATGGTGCAATAGACATAATAAATAGATATTTAAAAGTGGATGTAGTTAAGAGGAGAGGTAAGATATGTTATGCAGCATGCACAGAATTACCTGATTTTAATCCTAAATATTTTAGGATTAATGATTATGATGACAGGATAGGTAAAGATATAGTGGTGGCCTCAGCATCTCTTCCTAGAATTTATGATTGCACCGAGGTATTAGGCAATAAATACATAGATGGTGGAATATCAGATAATACTCCTATACGGCCAGTATATGAAGAAGGATGCGATATTATAATCGTGGTATTACTTTCTAAAGAAAGTAATATAGATAAATCACAATATCCTAATTGTAAAATAATAGAAATAATTCCTAGAGGATTACATGAAAACACCATTACAGGTACCTTAAACTTAGATCAAATTTGTAAAGAGAATAGAATAAAAGAAGGATTTAAGGATACTATGGAGCTATTAGAGCCAATTATTAGCATTGGAGAGTTAAAAAAGGAAATGGAAATATTAGAAAATAATAGTTTTGTAAAATTACATGCATGGGTAAAAAAACTAATGTTTAATGATATGAAGATTGTTGAGTAAAAGAGGCTTTATACAGCTATAGAGCCTCTTATTTCATATAACTAGCTAGTTTAAACTGTTAGTATATATCCTTATAATATCATCTAATTTAACTTTCCAAGGATGATTTTTTAACTTTGCTTCATTATTAGCCATGGCTTTAGAATACTCTAAAATTTCATCCTGAGAAATTTTAACTATATCTTTATTAATAAGCTTATCTATAAAGCCTTTAAACTCCTCTAGAGATTTCATATCTAAAATAGATAAAATTACATCTATTTTAGCTCTATCATTTAGTTCATAAAATTTCATATATTCACCTAGTAATACTCCATTAGCCATGCCATGAGGTACATTTTTATAATAGGTCAATGGATATCCCATACCATGAGGAAGAGAGGTTCCTGACTGTGCAATTACCATTCCGGCAATAGTGGAGGAAACCATTAGTTTTTCACGTATTTGGAAAGAAAAATCCTGCTGTAAAAGGGCACTCATACAATGACTAAATAGTTTCAGCCCACTTTCAGCTAAACAATTACTAAATATATTCGAATTAGTAGACAGATATCCTTCAATTAAATGAGATAGTGCATCAATGGCAGTATTTATGGTTACATGATGTGGCGTATGCATTAAATAAGTAGCATCCACAAAGGAAACTAATGGAAATACCTTTTGAGGTATGGCTCTCTTATTTTTTACACTATGATCAGTAACAATAGAGTATGGAGTAGTTTCTGTTCCAGTACCTGCTGTTGTTGGCACTGCAATTAAAGGGATTGCTGTTAATTCTCCTTGAGTTAACAAGTTATCTATAGAACAATCAGGATTTTTAATTAATACAGCACCAGCTTTAGCGGCATCAATTGGAGAGCCTCCTCCTATACCAATTACAAAATCTACCTTATTAGATTTACCAAGAAGGGCTAACTTTTTAACGGTTTCGGTAGATGGATTCTCTTCAACTTCATCGAATATTACATATGAAATATTATTTATTTTTAATGTATTCAAAACATCATCTAGTGAACCATTATTTTTTGAAGAGGTTTTTCCAGTTACAATCAAAGCAGTACTACCTAATTCTTTCATAATAGCTCCATGATTTTTCAGAGCATTTTTTTCACAAATTATTTTTGTAGGCATAAAAAATATTGAATTACCCATAATAATCCCCCTTGCATTAAATTGCTATATTCTATCATCTACTATAGCATTTTCCTTTAATTTCTACAAATATAGAGTTAAATAGATTATTTAATAATATGCAGTTATTTATCAACATTATATAAGTCATCTTCACAAAAATAAAAGAGTTAAATATTTATAAACACTCTATGTTATGTGAATAAGTTGGAGGATTTTAGAAAAAATAATAATATAGGAGGTGGTATCTATGGCTAAAAATAAAGATAAAAAACCAAAGGGATATGGGAAAGAAAAGGCAGAAATCACATCTATGATAGACAATAGTGCTGACAGTAGAAATTCAAAAACTGGATATATGAATACTCAAAACTCTAAACAAAATCAACTTAAATAAATGGCTTCGTTTTAATATAGCGTTGATAATATGTAGTTCTAAAATCAACAATGATTTAAAACAACGCCAAATAAAAAACAGCTCTGAATTTGAGCTGTTTTTTTATTAAGTATTGTTATTATAGATTTTAAAATATTTATGTTAAACCTTTTAACTGCTATTTAAAGTTGATTTTTTATAAGTTTATATTTATAATTCAATTTATGAAATAGAAAAAATGGTAAGTAAATAACTATAGGAGTGGTATTTTGGAAGAAAGATTACAAAAGTATATGGCTAGATGTGGAGTAGCATCAAGAAGGAAATGTGAAGAGATTATACTTAGCGGAGTTGTGAGGGTAGATGATACTACAATTACAGAACTGGGTGCAAAGGTTTTGCCAAATGTAAACAAAGTATATGTAAATGGAAATTTGATTTCTCCTGTAGAAAATAAAATATATATAGCATTAAACAAACCCAAAGGATACATCTCCTCTGTAAAGGATGAAAAAGGAAGAGAAACTATAATTGACTTGATTGGAATAGAAGAGAGAATATACCCTATAGGACGATTGGATTATGATACTTCAGGGCTTATCTTATTGACCAATGATGGAGATGCCTATAATGGTATAATTCATCCTAGAGTAGCTATTGATAAAACTTATATAGCAACAGTAAAGGGATTTCCATCTATATCATCACTTAATAAGTTTACCAGCGGTATTGATATTGGTGATTATGTAACAGCTCCGGGAAAGTGTAAAATATTAAAGCAAGGTAAAAATAATTGTGATTTAGAAATAATAATTCATGAAGGTAAAAATAGACAAGTGAGAAGAATGTGTGATGCTGTGGGGCATCCTGTTATTGCTTTAAAAAGAATTTCTGTAGGTAAAATAAACCTAGGAAATTTAAAAGAAGGCCAGTGGAGAAATTTAACCAATAATGAGATTCAGTACTTAAGGAGCGGAGGAACTAAAGATGTTTAAATATGTTGGAGATATTAGTGTAGTTTCTCATGGCATAATAGAAAAATATGTGGACAATAAAATAATAGCGGTAGATGGGACTTTAGGTAATGGTTTTGATTGTGACTTTTTAAGTGATCACTTTAAAAAAGTGTATGCCTTTGACATTCAATCAATAGCCATTGAAAACTATAGAGCAAAGAATAAAAGTAATGTGGAGTTAATTCAAGATTCTCATGAGAATTTAAAAGAGTATGTTAGGGAAAATATTGATGTAGCAATATATAATCTCGGTTTTCTTCCAGGTGGAGATAAATCGATTACTACTAACTACAGCTCAACTATAAAAAGTATTGAAGCTGCTCTCCATTTATTAAATAGTGGAGGTTTTGTAATAATTGCTGTATATATTGGCCATGAAGCAGGAGCTATAGAGGGAGAAGAGCTTTTAAAATTCACTTCATCACTTCCTAAAAGTAAATATGGAGTGATGTCACATAAGTTTATCAACAGGAGCGAAAAATCTCCTTATTTGCTAGTCATAGAAAAAAAATAAATGCATATCTATAGAGAGGGTGGTTGTTAATAACTATCCTCTTTAGTTGTTTTAACATAAGTATTTTAAAATGAATGTGATTTTATTAGCAATTTCATTACTGAGATTGTTAATAAATTTTGAATTATGTGTAATTTTACATAGGTTGGAGAAATACCAAGGCGGAACAAAGGATTCTATGAAATATCTTAAAACTCTATAAAATGAAATCTGTATTGAATACTGCTTCATTATATGTTAAAATGAAGTGAAAATTTCATAATAATATAAAGTGAAATATTTACTTCTACATATATTTACAAAGGAGTGTTAAAATGGAAAATAACAATCTTGATCTTATGAGGATGATTCAAATGAAATTTCCGAGATTGAGCAAGGGACAAAAGCTTATTGCTGAATATATTTTAAAGCATTATGATAAGGCTGCTTTTATGACTGCTGCAAAACTAGGAAACAGCGTAGGGGTTAGTGAATCTACTGTAGTAAGATTTGCAAACCAATTAGGATATGATGGATATCCAGAATTGCAAAAGGCACTACAAGAATTGATAAAAAATAAATTAACTACAGCTCAAAGGATTGAATTATCTAATGATTTCATGAGCCATAATAATGTACTTAAAGGAGTATTGAAATCAGATATTGACAATATAAGAACAACCCTAGAAAAAATTAATTATGATGCTTTTGAAAATGCGGTGAATAGTATATTAAAAGCTAAAAAGATATATATAGTAGGACTTAGAAGTTCAGCAGCTCTTGCTGATTTCTTAGGATTTTATTTAAATTTAATTTTAGATAATGTTAAGATTGTATCCTATGGTATGAGTGACATATTTGAACAAATGCTAACTCTTTCAGAGGAGGATTGTTTAATTGGAATAGGATTTCCCAGATATGCCATGAGAACTGTGGAAGTGCTTACTTTTGCTAAATCTCGAAATGCAGATGTAATAGCAATAACTGATAGTGTATTATCTCCACTTGCTACTAGAGCAGATCACACGCTTATTGCAGAAAGCAATATGGCTTCATTTGTGGATTCATTAGTTGCGCCTTTAAGTGTGATTAACTCACTAATCATTTCAGTAGGATTAAAAGAGAAAAATAAAATTTCTAAAACCTTTAATGATTTAGAAACTGTTTGGCAACAATATCAGGTTTATTCTTATAAAAATTCTAAAGATGATGGAAAATTCTAAAGATAGTGGAAAATTTTAAAAATTGTGTTGATTTAAACACATAAATGTCTTATTATGAATATGGAGATGTTAATGTAATCGTTTTTCTAAAACGAAAAATTTCTTTCGCGATTGTCACAAAATAGAAGGATAAACCTCATTTGTGTAGAATATATATAACTAACATGATATTATTATAGCTTCATTTTTAAAAGGTGGAGTTATAGTACATAAATTAAAGTCAACTTCAATTTTTAGGGGGTATTACTTATGGATACTAAAGTTTATATTGAACAAGTATTGGAAAATGTAAAGAAAAGAAATGCTGGCGAACCAGAATTCATCCAAGCGGTTGAAGAGGTTTTATATTCATTAGGACCAGTATTAGAAAAACATCCTGAATATGTAGAGGCTAATTTATTAGAAAGATTCTGTGAACCAGAAAGACAAATCATGTTTAAAGTGCCATGGGTTGATGACAATGGTAAAGTTCAAGTTAACAGAGGTTTCAGAGTACAATTTAATGGATGTATAGGACCATTCAAAGGCGGATTAAGATTCCACCCTTCAGTATACATCGGAATAGTTAAATTCTTAGGATTTGAACAAATTCTTAAAAACTCATTAACTGGTCTTCCAATAGGTGGAGGAAAAGGTGGAGCAGATTTCGACGCAAGAGGAAAATCAGATGCTGAAATCATGAGATTCTGCGAAAGCTACATGACTGAGCTGTACAGACACATCGGACCAGATGTAGACGTTCCAGCTGGAGACATTGGAGTAGGCGCAAGAGAAATAGGATATTTATATGGACATTATAGAAGAATAAGAGGAGCTTTTGAAAACGGAGTATTAACTGGAAAAGGCTTATCTTATGGTGGAAGTTTAGTAAGACCAGAAGCTACAGGATTTGGAGTTACTTACTATTGCGAAGAAATGTTAAAACATGAAGGCACAAATTTAAATGGAAAAACAGTTGCAGTTTCAGGCTTCGGTAACGTTGCTTGGGGAATCTGCAGAAAAGTTTCAGACTTAGGTGGTAAGGTTGTTACATTATCAGGACCAGATGGATACATCTACGATCCAGCTGGAGTTACTGGTGAAAAAATAAATTACCTTGTTGAAATGCTAAAAGCAAACAAAGGTGCAAGAGTACAAGATTATTCAGATAAATATGGTTGCGAATTCCATGCTGGAGAAAAACCATGGAACGTTAAAGTGGACATAGTAATCCCAGCTGCAGTTCAAAATGACATTAGAATTGAAGATGCTAAACAAATAGTTGCAAATGGAGTTAAATATGTATGTGAAGCTGCAAATATGCCATGTACTAATGAAGCAGTTCAATACTTCCAAGCTAATGGTCTTATAGTAGGACCTGCTAAAGCTGCAAATGCTGGTGGAGTTGCTACTTCAGCTCTTGAAATGGCACAAAACAGTATGAGAATAGCTTGGAGCGCAGAAGAAGTAGATGCTAAACTTCATGGAATAATGGTTAATATCTACAACAATTGTAAAAAAGCTTCTGAAGATTATGGATTTGGTTACAACTTAGTAGCTGGTGCTAATATAGCTGGTTTCGTAAAAGTTGCTGAAGCTATGCACGCTCAAGGAAACTATTAATCCTTATAATTTACTATAAATACAAGGAGGGAATTATAAAATTCTCTCCTTTTTTACTTGGATATATTTCACATTTTGACCCTTTTTGCTATTTCAAATATCTTTATTTTACAAAATCAATTGAATAAAATGTAGTTTTGTATTAAATTATACTATAGAAGAATTTTAAATATTATTCAGGTGGTGATTTTTTGGCAACAGTTATAGTAGTTGGTGGTGGACCAGCGGGAATGATGTCAGCCATAGCTAGTAGTGATAAAGGTAATAAGGTTATTTTAATAGATAGTAATGAAAAATTAGGGAAAAAATTATTTATTACAGGAAAAGGAAGATGTAATGTTACAAATGGGAAAAATATAGGCGAATTTTTTGACTATATACCTACAAATCCACATTTTTTATATAGCGCATTATATACTTTTACCAATGAAGATACTATGAACTTTTTTAATGAAAGAGGAGTTCCTTTAAAGGTTGAGAGAGGGGATAGAGTTTTCCCTATGTCCGATAAGTCTTCAGATATAATAAAGGCACTGGAAAGTGAATTAAAAAGAAAAAATATAGAAATTCTTTTAGGAGATGGAGTTAAAGACTTTAAGAATGAAGATAATAAGATTACTGGAGTTATATTAAATAGTGGAAAAATGATTAAAGGTGATTATGTAATTCTTTGTACAGGGGGAGCATCTTATCCTCAAACTGGGTCTACAGGACATGGACTTACCCTTGCAAAGAAGTTAGGACATACAATAATAGACATAAAACCTTCCCTAGTACCACTAGAGATTAGCGAAGGTTGGGTTAAAGAGCTTCAAGGTCTATCACTTAAGAACGTAGAATTGACTTTAAGAGATAAAAAGAATAAGGTTCTCTTTAAAGACCTTGGTGAAATGTTATTTACCCACTTTGGTATATCAGGTCCATTAGTTCTTAGTGCTAGTAGTTTAATTAAAAGCAAGGATAACTATACTATACATATAAATCTAAAACCTGCATTAAATGAAAAAGAGTTAGATAAACGTGTTCAGAATGATTTTATATTATATGCCAATAAAGACTTTAAGAATTCTCTAAATGATTTATATCCTAAAAAACTTATTGATATAATAATTAAGTTAAGTGGTATTGATGAGAATCAAAAGGTTAATTCCATAACCAAAGAACAGAGAAAAACTCTAGTAAAGCTTACACAAAATTTAGCTATGACTGTAAAATCTCTAAGACCTGTGGCTGAAGCAATAGTTACTTCAGGTGGTATAGATACTAAAGAGATTGACCCATCTACTATGAAATCAAAAATAGTTCATAACTTGAGCTTTGCTGGAGAGGTCATAGATGTTGATGCCTATACTGGGGGGTATAATGTTCAAATAGCATTATCCACAGGATTTATAGCAGGAAGCAAAATTAATGACAATTAGTTAAGAGAATATACTATTGTTATGGATCTTAGAAAGGACGGATAAACATGCAAATATCTATAGCTATTGATGGACCAGCGGGGGCTGGCAAGAGTACTATAGCAAAGCTTGTAGGGAAAAAGTTTAATTTAATGTACATAAATACAGGTTCCATGTATAGAGCAGTAACATTGTTTGCTATGAATAAAAATATAAATTCTGAGGAGATAGATAGATTATGTTCTCTATTATCAACTTTAGAAATGCATTTTCAAGGTGAAAACCTTATAGTTAATGGTGAAGATGTTACTAGTAAATTAACTCATCCAGATATCAGCAACAACGTATCTAATTATGCTTCTATTCCTCAAGTGAGAAAAAAATTAGTGCATATGCAACAGGAGATTGCAAAAAAATATAATGTGATTATGGATGGTAGAGATATTGGAACTGTGGTACTGAAAGATGCAAACTTAAAGATATTTTTAACTGCAAAGGCTGAGGAACGTGCTAAGCGAAGATATGAAGAACTTGTAGAGAAAAATTTAAAGGTGGATTATGAAAATATTTTATCTGAAATTAAAAGAAGAGATTATATAGATAGCAGTAGGCCACTGGATCCTCTTGTAAAGGCAGAAGACGCTATTGAAATAGATTCTTCGAATCTTACTATAGAAGATGTTGTGGAAGAGATATCAAGGCATGTGCAGAATGTTATTGACAATGTAAATTAAGAGGTGATCACGATGAAAGAAGTTATATTAGCAGATAAAGCTGGGTTTTGCTTTGGTGTTAAAAGGGCTGTAGATAAGACTATGGAGCTTAAAAAAAAATATAATAAGCCCATATACACCTTAGGACCACTAATTCATAACAATGATGTGGTAGAAGAATTAGAAAAAAACGAAATATTTTCTATAGGCGTAGATGATATTGAAAAACTAAATCCTGGAGATGTAATAGTTATTAGGTCCCACGGGGTTTCTAGTTTCTTAATTGATAAATTAAAAAAACTTAACCTTATTATAGAGAATGCTACCTGTCCTTATGTGAGTAATATTCAACAAAAGGTTGAGGAGCACTACAATAAAGGATATAATATAATTATTGTTGGAGATGAGAATCATCCAGAGGTCATTGGAATAAATGGGTGGTGTGATAATACTGCGCTTATTTCAAAGGATGGTAATAATATAAAGGATATTTCTAGAAAAGTTTGTGTAGTTTCTCAGACCACAGAAAAACAGGAAAATTGGCAGAAGGTATTGAATAAAATTATTACCCTTAGTAAAGAAATTGTTGCTTTTAATACAATTTGTAGTGCCACAGAGGTTAGGCAAAAAGCAGCTGAAGAGATTTCAAAAGAAGTTGATGTTATGGTAGTATTGGGTGGATTTAATAGTTCTAATACTACTAAACTTTATGAAATTTGCAAGAGTAACTGTTCTAATACACATCATGTAGAAAAGTTTGATAATACCCTTTTGAATTTAATAAAAGGTGATGATACAATAAAAATAGGTGTTACTGCTGGTGCTTCAACTCCAGATAGTGTAATTAAGGAGGCAATTAATAAAATGAAAATTGACAAAAATCTTAATAACGAAGAAATGGAATTATATAATCAATATTCCAAAGATGCTAATAATATATCTGTAGGTAAAATCTTAGAAGGGGAAGTTTTTAAAATTAATGATAATGAAGCTTATTTGACAATAGGATCTAAAACTGAAGCTATACTACCAGCTAGTGAGTTTTTAATGGATAAAAATAGTTCTCTTAAAGATATGATAAAAATTGGAGATATGATAAAAGCTAAAGTTATCAATAGAAAAAATGATGATGGTTTAGTTGTACTATCTAACACAGAATTAGATAGAGAAAAAAATCAAGAATTATTAAAACAGGCTTTTGAAAATAAAGAAATAGTTGAAGTTGTAGTTAAAGAAGTTGTTAAGGGAGGACTAGTTTCTACATTTAAGAGAGAAAGAGTATTTATCCCAGCATCTCAGGTAGAATTAACAAAAATAGAAGATCTATCAAAATATGTGGGAGAAACCTTTAAAGTTCAAATTATAGAATTTTCAAAACAAAGAAATGGTTTTAAAATCATAGGTTCTAGAAGAGAGTTATTATCTAAAGATATGGAACTTACTAGAGCAAAAACCTGGGAAAAATTAGAGAAAGATCAAGTTGTAAAGGGTATTGTAAGAAGAATCTCTTCTTTTGGTGCTTTTGTAGAAATCGATGGAGTTGATGGATTACTTCATAGTTCTGAGATGTCATGGAATAAAGTAAACAACCCATCTAAACTATATAAAATAGGGGATAAAATAGAAGTTTTAATTATAGATTTAGATAAAGAAAATAATAAGCTAGCACTTAGCGTTAAACAGCTTTCTGATAATCCATGGAATAATATCCAAGAGAAATATCCAGTTGGTAACATAGTTCTTGGTAAAGTAGTGAGAATTGCTGAATTTGGTGCATTTATACAACTAGAAGAAGGCATTGATGGATTAGTTCATATTTCTCAAATTAGTGATGCAAGGGTTGAAAAAGTAGAAGAAGCACTTAAGATTGGCCAAGAAGTGAAGGCTGTTATTCTTGATGTAAATGAGGAATCAAAAAGAGTAGGTCTTAGTATTAAAGCTGTTTAATTATTTTTAATATACCTATAAAAAATAAATCATCCAATAAATTTGTTAGATGATTTATTTTTTTATAGGTATATTTACTATTTTTTACTATAATAATAATATATGTAGTTTTTTAAAAAGGTGTGTTTGCTTATGTATAAATTGGAGAGTCTAAATGATATTAACTTAAGTCTTATGGATTATTTGAATGTACCTACGGAACATAAGAAGGAATTAAAAGAGCTTTATAGGAATAAGAACATCATTAAGAAGCTTTTATTTAGAAAAGAAGTCCGATTTTTAAAAGAAAATAGTAAATATATTGGATTTATATGGTTCAATAAAATAGGTAAAAATTCATATAGAATTCATTGTATTAATCTTCTCCCATCATATAGAGATAAAGAATATTACGAATTACTTTTTAGTTTTTTTGATGGTAATGCTAAGTTTATAATGTGCCATAATGAAAATTATTTTGATATCAATCAATTAAAAGAAATAGGAGTTATACCAGATAAAGTTATCTTTGAAATGAAAAAGTTTATTGATGGAGAATGTGAAGTACCTATAAGAGGAATTTCTTTTGAACAGTTTAGAGCTGGAAAGGATGAGAAAAAAAGATGTACGATACAAAACTTGGCCTTTAGTTCAATAGATAGAACGGAAATTAGAGAAGAGGATATTATATTTGAGCAATATCAAAAGTATTATATTCCTATGGGGAGCATATTTATAAACTATTATAATGAGCCTGTGGGTTATGGTCAGATAATTAAACAAGATAACAAAATGTACATTGTCAATCTAGGTATACTTCCTCGACATAGAAATAAAAAGTTAGGAGATGTACTATTAAATCATCTAATGAATGTAATTTATAGTTTAGGATATAATGAAGTATATTTGAAATGTCAGGATACTAATATTATAGCCTTTAACTTATATAAGTCTAAGGGTTTTGAAGTAATAAATACCTATCATGAATTTAAAAAGAAAAGTATAAAAGCTTAAGGTCATTTACAACCTTAAGCTTTTATATTATTTTTCTATTTTAATATATTCATTAAGACCTTTTTCAATTATATCCATTGCATCTGTCAATGCATCTGTATTGAGGCAATAAGATAATCTAATCTCATCAATACCAAGGCCACTAGTTGCATAGAAACCATCTGCTGGAGTAACCATAACTGTCTTATTATTATAGTTAAAGTCAGTTAACATCCATTTAGCAAAATTCTCTGCGTTTTTAATTGGAAGTTTAGCAACTATATAAAAGGCTCCTGTAGGCTTTTCACAAACTACTCCTGGAATACTTGATAATTTACTATATAGGATGTTTCTTCTAGCTTCATATTCTGCCTTAACTCTATCGAAATACTCTTTAGGTGTATTTATTAAGTTAGCTGCTGCAATTTGCTCTATAGTTGGTACACATAATCTTGTTTGACAAATCTTCATTATTTGAGATATAAGCTCTTTATTTTTAGAACCAATTAATCCTATCCTTGCTCCGCAAGCACTATATCTTTTTGATATGCTATCAACTAAAATAACTCTATCTTTTATATCTTCCATATAAAGGGCAGAAGTGTATTTTAATCCATCATAAACAAACTCTCTATATACTTCATCAGCAATTAAAAACAAGTCATATTCCTTACATATATCAGCTAATAATCTTATTTCTTCTTCTGTATATACCACTCCTGTAGGATTTCCTGGATTGGAAATCATTATAGCTCTAGTTTTATCAGTAATTTTTTCTACGATTACATTTTTATTAGGTAAATGAAATCCTTCTTCAGCTTTAGTTATAAAAGGTACAACTTTAACACTTGCATTCTGTGCAAATCCTTCATAATTTGTATAGAATGGCTCAGGGATTATGATTTCATCATTAACATCACAGATAGCTGTAAGTACTAGAGGAATGGCTTCAGAACCACCATTAGTAATAAGTAATTCATCACTATGAAAGTCTATATTCCATTGTTTGTAGTATTTAATAAAGCTATCGATAGTTACATTTAATCCTTGAGAAGGTGCATATTTAAGAACCTTTTCATCAAAATTTATAATAGCATCCATAAACTCTTTTGGCGTTTCTATATCCGGTTGCCCTATGTTTAAGTGATAAATTTTAATTCCTTTTTTTGAAGCTTCATCCGCGTAAGGAGCAAGTTTACGTATTGGAGAATACTTCATTGCTGATATTCTGCTTGAAAATTTCATTTAACAAAACCCCCATTAATTTAATTAATTTAATTAATTTAAATAATTATTATTTAAATCAGCTATTAAACTCTCTATAGGTATATATGAATTTTTAGCTGATACATAACCATAATTCTCTGTTTTAAAATATCCTCTATCTTTTATACAATCACCCTTTAAATTACTAGAACATTCTTCATTTTTATTCTTTGAATCATACATATAAATCACTCCTTTTAGATATTATTCCCTAAAATGAGACGATTTATGATTAATTTATCTATTAATTATAATACTTATTAAGTACTTTTCCAAGTCTTTTAATACCTTCAACTATCTTTTCTTCAGACATATTTGAATAATTAAGTCTGAAATAATTTTTCTTTCCACCATTAGGGAAGAAAGAGCCACCAGGTACATAAGCCACATTTTCTTTAAGAGAATCCTCCATTATAATTGCTGCATCTAAATCCTCTTTTAATTCTACCCAAGTAAATAATCCACCAACAGGATATGTATATTTTATACCTTCAGGGAAATATTCTTTTATACTGTTTAGCATTAGATTTCTACGATTTTTATAAACTTCAACTATTTTTAAAATATGTTGATTTAAATCATATTTTTGCATATACTCTGCAGTAGCCATTTGAACTAGAGTATTACACTGAAGATCTGCGCCTTGCTTAATTAAAATATATTTTTGTATTATTTCCTTATTAGCTGTTATCCAACCTAATCTAAGACCTGGACAGAAGGTTTTAGAGAAGGTACCTAAATTAATAACATATCCATTGGTATCAAAGGATTTAATTGCTGGCAATCTCTCTCCTTCGAATCTCAGTTCACCATATGGACTGTCTTCAATCAATGGAATTTCATATTTATTAGCTAATTCTGCTAAACGTTTTCTTCTTTCTAAGTTCATAGTTATTCCGCTAGGATTTTGAAAATCAGGAATAGTATATATCATCTTAATGGAACTATTATTTTTTAGTAATTCTTCAAGCTTGTCAACTTTCATTCCATTTTCATCCATATCAATTTCTATAAAATTAGGATTATAAGCTTTAAAAGCGTTAATAGCCCCTAAATAGGTTGGGCTTTCACAAACTATAGTATCACCTTCATTTATGAAAAGCTTTGCAGAAAATTCTAAACCTTGCTGAGAGCCGTTAGTAAGCATAATATTTGAAATATCACAATCTACACCGGAAGGCTTCATTCTCTGATTCACAATTACTTCTCTAAGAGGAGTATATCCATCTGTTGCTGCATATTGAAGTGCACTTTGTCCTTTTTCCTTCAATACTTTAGACATTATAATTTCCATATTATCAACAGGAAATAGCTCTGGAGCGGGAAGTCCTCCTGCAAAGGATATAATTTCAGGTTTTTCAGTTAATTTCAACAATTCTCTAATCTCTGAAGCTTTTAGGTTACCAATCCTATCAGCGTAACGTATGTTCATACATACACCCCCATCTAAAAATGAAAATTGAATATAAAAAATATTCTGTATTTAATACATCTTAGTCTCATTATAACGTATACATAGAAATTATTTCAAGTGACTTTAGAATAATGAGAAAGTTTCAAATAGAGTTATTAAAAACTTTTAAAACGGGTTGTGAAAATCGCATATATGAGTTATAATGAATAGCAGTAAATAAAATTCTTTAATTTAGTCCAGAGAGGCTAGCAAGAGTATAATAAATATGTAAATATATTTTATATTTATATAAACTTCTTGCGAGCTTGCGAGAAGTTTTTTTATTTATAACTAAGAATTTGTGAAAAGTGCTTAGTTACAATACTAGTATATTATATATTAAATTATTAACCTTTTAATCAGTACTGAGATACTGAAAGGGAGAAAGAAATTTCTCCTAATATTAAAAATATTCAGGAGGTCTTATTATGGCAGAAAATTTAATTACAGAATCAAGGAATTCATCTATCTCTAATGTTAGTTCAAGTATTAAAAAATTGGTATTAGCATTTCAACATTTAATAGCTATGTTTGGAGCTACAGTGTTAGTTCCAGTATTAACAGGTCTTGATCCTTCAGTGGCACTTGTAGCAGCAGGATGTGGAACACTAATATTTCATCTATGTACTAAGGGAAAAGTTCCCGCATTTCTAGGTTCTTCCTTTGCATTTATTTCAGTTATCGTTACTGCAGCAGAGCTTCATGGTGGAGATTTAAGGTATGCTCAAGGCGGTTTAATTATAGCAGGACTTATTTATGTAATACTTTCGTTGGCGGTGAAAAAGATAGGCGTTAATAATATAAAGAAGTTTCTTCCTGCACAGGTTGTAGGACCTATGATAATTGTTATCGGATTGAATTTACTTCCAACAGCTTTAGATATGGCCAGTAGTAACTTTATTATAGCTGGAATTACTCTAGCCTTAGCACTTAGTATAACATTTCTATGTAAGGGATTTATAAAGCAATTAGCTATATTAATAGCAGTTACCATTGGATATTTACTATCTCTTAAAATAGGACTAGTAGATACAGCTACTATAAAGAATGCAGCAGTGCTTGCAATCCCAAACTTTACATTACCCAAATTCGATATGTCAGCAATACTTATAATTGCACCTGTGGTTCTTGCAGTTCTAATGGAACACATTGGTGATATTACTACAAATGGACAAGTGGTTGGTAAAAACTTCATAGAAGATCCAGGTTTAAACAGAACCCTATTAGGAGATGGCCTTGCAACAATGTTTTCAGCATTCATTGGTGGACCAGCTAACACTACCTATGGTGAGAATACAGGGGTATTAGCCTTAACTAAAAACTATGATCCAGCGATTATAAGAATAACTGCAGTACTTGCAATAATCTTGGGCTTTGTTGCAAAGCTAGGTGGACTATTATTATCTATACCAAACCCAGTAATGGGCGGAATAAGCATAATGCTGTTCTCCATGATTGCATTAATAGGTCTTAAAACTTTAAAAAATGATAAAGTTCAATTAAATGGAAAAAATATTTTAGTCATAGGTTCTATAATATTAATAGGATTAGGAACTACTACTTTACAAAGGTACACAGGCATAGCTATTGGAATACCTGTAGGTAGTACTGTCACAATAACAGGAGTAAGCTTAGCAGCTTTAACAGGCGTAATACTTAATGCTGTAATTAATTTTAAAACAATAAAAGAAAGTAAATAATATTATTATAAAACCACTAATTTACTAAGTTTAAATTAGTGGTTTTTTTTTACATAAAATGCTATAATGGTAAAAAATGCATTTGGAGTGATTAATATGAAAATGGTTAGAGTAGAAGATGCTCTTGGCATGGTAATAGCTCATGATTTAACTAAAATCGTTCCAGGAGAATTTAAAGGAGCTAGATTTAAGAAAGGTCATATTATAAAGGAAGAAGATATCTCTGAACTTAAATCCATGGGGAAAAATCACATTTATATATTAGAATTAAAAGAAGGAATTCTTCACGAAGAGCAATGTGCAGAAAGAATAGGACAAGCTATCTATGGGGAAAATTCCATCCCCGTTGCTGTAGGAGAAGGAAAGGTAAACATAATTTCTAACTGTGATGGAATTGTTAAAATTAATATAGACGCTTTAGAAAAAATAAATAATATTAATAACATAATAGTGAGTACTATTCATAATAATTCTGTGGTGAAGAAAGGAGACATCTTAGCTGCCTGTAAGGTAATTCCCTTAGTTTTAGAGGAAAAATATATTATAGAAGTTGAAGATATTATGGAAACATTCCATAGTGTTATAAGTGTTAAAGAGTTTCAAGATAAAAAAGTTGGAATGGTGGTTACAGGAACAGAGGTCTATGAAGGTAGAATTAAGGATAAATTTGCCCCAATTATTAAAGAGAAAATAGAAGCCTATAACTGCAAGGTATATGAGACTATCTTTGCACCTGATGATTTAACACTTATTACTGAAGGAATTGAATCATTAATAAATAAAGGATGTGATTTTATTATAACCAGTGGAGGTATGTCCGTAGATGCTGACGATGTTACTCCAAAGGCAATTGCAGCATGTGTCAATGAAGTCATAACCTATGGCTCCCCAGTAATTCCAGGTGCTATGTTTATGCTAGCTTATAAAGATGATGCAACTATTGTTGGATTACCTGCCTGTGGCATGTTTTCTAAGACCACAGTATTTGATATTTTACTACCTAGAATAATGTGTAACCATAAAATTTCAAAAAAAGATATAGTTAAATTAAGCCATGGTGGGCTATGCTTAAAATGTAAAACATGTCGTTATCCTATATGCCCATTTGGAAAATAGAGGTGAGATTATGGAAAATTTAATGTTAGATAAAATAAACAAAGAAGTAGCAAAGGGAGAAATCGTGGCCTTGAGTATTATAACCAAAGCTTGTGGTTCTTCTCCTAGAGGAGAAGGAACTATGATGGCTGTTGTACAGAGCGGAGAAGTTCTTGGTACTATAGGTGGAGGAGCATTAGAAAAAAATTTAATTGACCTGTGTAAAGAGTGTATTAAAGAAAATAGCAATAGAAGATTTTCCTTTAGTTTAACTGAAAGTGAGAAGGGATTAAAAATGGCCTGTGGTGGAGAAGTTGAAGGATATATAAAGATTTTTGCTCCTGTGAAAAAACTACTTATTGTTGGTGGAGGACATGTAGCCTTACCACTACATTCCATAGCACATATACTAGGATATCATGTAGTTATATTTGAAGATAGAGAAGATTATTGTAATAAGGAAAGATTTAAAGATGCTGATGAATTAATTTTAGGGGATATCAATGAAAAACTAACTAATTATCCTATAGATGAAAAATCCAATGTGGTTATAATTACAAGAGGTCATGTTTATGATGAGATTGCTTTAAGAGCTGTAATTAATTCAAAGGCAAATTATATAGGAATGATTGGAAGTAAAAATAAGGTAGGGAAGCTTAAAGCAAATCTAAAGGCAGATGGATATTCTTTAGATATACCTAATTTGTATACACCTATAGGCTTAGATTTAGGTGGAGAAACACCTGAAGATATAGCTCTAAGTATTCTTAGTGAGATATCTCTAGTAACTAATAAAGGAACTCTAGCTCATTTAGGAAAATAATATGGATAATCAAATTCAATGATTATTTACTTAACTAAATAATTATTGAATTTAATAGGAGTTAGTGATATAATTTATTTGTTAGTTATCATATGCGAGAGTGGCGGAATCGGCAGACGCGCACGCTTGAGGGGCGTGTGGGGTATCCCCGTGTGAGTTCAAGTCTCATCTTTCGCACCAAATAACTAACTTATATTATGCAGGTGTGGCGGAATTGGCAGACGCACTAGACTTAGGATCTAGCGCCTTCGGCGTGGGGGTTCGACTCCCTTCACCTGCACCAATATTTAAGAAGTTTATATTAAGAGTGAAATTTTAGACCATACGTCTAGTAGTTATAAAAGCTACTAGATGTGTGGTTTATTTTTTACGGTGAGATGTATAAAATGACCAACTACTTAGAAAGTCTGATGTTGAAAAATATGGTTTTTCACTGATGTAAAGTACTAAATTGGTGCTTATTTAAGTAATTTTAAATTGTTGTAGTTAGATTTTAATAGTATTACAAATCTAACAATATAGAGTGGAAGTGATACTAAGAATATGATATGATAAAATATAGTTAGCATACTCTAACTTAAAAATATTCGGCAACCGAATAGGTTTTTAATTATAAGAAAGGAGCCTGTAAATGGAACATAAATTTTATATAAATTCTAAAAATGGTTATACAGATATGCTAATGCAGTATGCAAAAATGCATGAGAAGATTGGTACAGTTCGATTTTTACCAAATAGTAAAAATAGTAAAGGCATTATTTATGACATAAAACCAGAGTATGGAAAAGGTTCCATACAGGTTTACAATCTGATAGGAAACGTAATGTTGTTGATTTTTGATATTATTTTTTCTAAAGATTTAGTAACTGTATTCGATTTAACACAAGAGTACTTTGAAATAGAGTATTGTGTAGATGGATGTATTTATATACAGGAAGAAAAAACAGGAAGTACATGTTTTGGGACTAACGATCTTTCTGTGTCCCTGTCTAGTGATACATATGGAACGGTGCGACGTTGTGCACATCAAAAGTATCAGGGTGTCTCAATTACAGCCGAAAAAAATGCTATTTCTTCCTACTTTGGAAGTTCAGGCATTGAAATTTGGGAGGATACTATAGAAAATTTAGAGAATAAGATTCGTTCTGAATATTATCTTGGTGTGAATACTTCTCCTGAAATAGCCAATGTTTTTCATCAGATTTACAATTGCCGTCTTCCAGAAAAATCAAGAGTATTGTTCTTCGAAAGCAAGGTTATGGAGGTTTTCTCAAAAATTGTTTCAAATGAACTTTTAGGTATTGACACCCCAGAAATAATTGCATTAAGTGAATATGAGACACAGCATATTAAAGAAATTCCACAAATACTTATGAATAATGTATATGAATTACCTACTATTAATACTTTATCAAAAAAGCTTGCAATTAATCCAAAAAAACTTGCAAAGGGTTTTAAATTTATTTACGGAGATACAATTTTCAGTTATCATCGAAAATTATGCTTACAACGCGCTGCTTCTATGTTATTAGATACATATAAATCGGTGAATGAAATTGCCTATGATCTAGGGTATGCAAATCCCAGCAATTTTTGCTACGCATTTAAAAGGCAATATGGTGTTACTCCCTTACAATATAGGACATCCTCTTTGCTTCAAAAGAGCAATTAAGATCCATTTATAAATCTCAAATTATTTATGCCACAGGCGTTTGCCTGTGGTTTTTTATTTTTCGATAAAAATTCAAAAGTCGTTCTTTCAACATAAATTCGCATGTCTATCAGCATAGTTTCAAGATGCTTCACTATATAATCATAGGTGTTTATGAGAAACATAAATATTTTTGCATTAGGGTTAGCTATAACTAACTTAATAAATACTATATAAATGAATTAGGTTAAGCATCATAAATAAAATTTAGGAGGAAAGAAAATGATAAGAAAAACAATATCAGTTCTGTTGGGGGCAAGCATCTGTTTAGTCATTTTTTCCGGTTGTTCACAATATGCGTATACGAGAAGTGATAACAATACAAATAATTCTATAAAGACACAAGAACAGCCCTATGAAAGTGAAATTCATTACCCTGTAACGCTTAGTGTCTATACAGATGCAGGTAAAGAAATAACTCAAACAATTGAAAAAGAACCTAAACGAGTTGTAGTCATTGGACAAGCATTAGCTGAACTGATGATAACTTTTAAAGAAGAAGACAAGATTGTTGGCGTGGGCTATCTTGATAAATCCTATTCTAAATATGAGAAGGAAATTTCTCAGCTTCCCATTCTTACCGATTTATGGCCATCCAAAGAAGCTGTTCTGGCATTAAATCCGGATATTATCATTTCTATGTCTTCTGCATTTCAGGAAGATCGGTTAGGTGATATTTCTTTTTGGAATGAACGGGGAATTTCGGTGCTTCCGGCAATAAACTTTACAATTGGTCGTAGCCTTGAAGAATTCTTTACAGATATTACGAATCTAGGTACTGCATTAGATATTGAAGACAAGACCAACGCATATGTGGAAGAGCAGAAATCGAGAATCAGTGAAATTCAAAAGATCATTGAAAAAGCAAAAGATAAGCCAAAGGTTTTGCTGGTAGCCAGCAGTGGACGGGAAACCTATGAGTATTATTCTCCCTCCCTTTGTGTGATTGATGAAATGATTGAGGGAGCAGGTGGAGAATATATGAAATTATCAGAGGATACTTATATAGAAATGTCTGCAGAGTCTATTATTGCAGCCAATCCGGATAAAATTATTGTCACTGAATTTCAAAAATCCGACAGTGAAGTCTCAAAAAATAAACTGTTATTGAATGAAAATTTGCAAAATGTTACAGCAATAAAAACTGGAAATGTAATGACTGCAGACTATACCAATGCTATTCGTGGAAGTCTTGAATGTTCCGACTTGTATAAAGATGTTGCAGAATTCATTCATCCCGAATTGTTTAAAGGAGAATAAGCATGATATCAACACAAAACCGAGGTGCCGCAAATGGCATCTCTCACAATTATGAAAGAAATTTGAGAAAGCGATTAATATTTTTAGGAATCATTATTGCGTTACTTGTTACTGTTGTTATATCTATCGTAATTTCCGTATCAATTGGACAAGTATCTATTCCTTTTATCCAGTCGCTTCAGATATTGCTATATAAATTAACTGGACTTCAAATTGGTAACGGTAACGAGGTCTTAAGTGGGATGTTTGTGGATATTATTTGGCAAATACGTTTTCCTAGAATTTTACTGGCGATGATTACAGGAATAGGATTGGCACTGTGTGGAACTGTCATGCAAGCATCCGTTCAGAATCCACTAGCAGATCCATACATACTGGGCATTTCTTCCGGTGCTTCTCTAGGAGCCACTTTCTCAATTATGATTGGTTTTGGAACCACTGGTATTCTTGGAAAACTAGGAGTTGCATCATGGGCATTTATTGGAGCATTGGGAGCAGCATTTCTTGTTTTGGGACTAGCCAGCATTGGAGGAAAGACATCCTCTGTGAAGTTGATTTTAGTTGGAACAGTGATTAATGCTTTGTGCAATGCCTTTTCTAACTTTATTATTTATTTTGCCAAAAACGCTGAAGGTATTCGTTCCGTAACTTTTTGGACAATGGGTAGTCTTGCTTCAGCGCAATGGGATATGCTTCCGCTACTTGTATTTGTTGTGACATTGGCTGTTATATTCTTTTTATTTCAGTCCAGAGTGATGAACACCATGCTTATGGGGGATGAAACAGCAACTACATTAGGAGTTAATCTTACTTTTTATAGACGACTATATATGGCAATTTCAGCTGTTGTAACCGGTGTCCTTGTGGCAACTTGCGGAATCATCGGATTTGTTGGGCTCATTGTTCCTCATATTGTACGAAGTGTTGTGGGCTCAGATCACAAAAGGCTTATTCCTGCTTCTATTATTTTTGGTGCGCTATTTATGATTTGGACAGATGTTTTTGCTCGTATCATTATTCCAAACGGTGAATTACCAATTGGAATTGTTACATCTATCCTTGGTGCTCCTGTATTTATGTATATGCTAGTTAAAAAAAGTTATGGGTTTGGAGGGAAGTAAATTGGATTTAAAAGCAGATCATATATCTGTAGTTCTATCAGGTACAGATATTGTAAAAGATATTAGCATTCATGTCGAATCCAATAAATTTGTTGGAATTATTGGCCCAAATGGATGCGGAAAGTCAACGTTGCTAAAGAGCATTTATAAAGTTGTTAAACCTCAAAAAGGAACTGTGTTTCTAGGAAATAAAGATGTTTTAAAATCCACAGCTCGTACTGTTTCCAGAGATATGGGTGTAGTAGGGCAATTTAATGAGTTAAATTTTGATTTTACAGTTAATGAAATGGTAATGATGGGTAGAACACCCCATAAACACTTAATGGAATCTGACAATGCTAGAGATTACGAAATTGTAGAGGATGCCCTTAAGAAAGTTGATTTAGATACATATTCGGACAGAAGTTACTTAACATTGTCTGGTGGTGAAAAACAACGAGTGATACTGGCTAGAGCCATTGCCCAGGAACCAAGCTTCTTAATTCTTGACGAACCAACAAATCATTTAGACATTAAATATCAGCTTCAGATTTTGTCAATTGTCAAGTCGTTAAATATCGGTGTACTGGCGGCTTTGCACGATCTGTCAATGGCAGCGGCTTACTGCGATATTATATATATGGTAAAAAACGGTGAGATTGTAGCTTTTGGTGAACCAGAGGAAATCTTAACAAAAGAATTGATAAAGGGGACATATGAAGTAGATTGCGGGATTTACACCAATCCAATAACGGGAGACTTAGCAATCGCGTATATACCGACGGATAAATAAATGTACTGTATCAGAAAGGAGGTCTTTAAATGGAACTTGATATGACAAAAGGGAAACCAATGCGGATCATTATCCGATTCTTTATCCCTATGTTTATTGGTAATTTATTTCAGCAATTATATAACATTGTTGATGCAGTTGTGGTTGGACAATTTGTAGGAAAAGATGCATTTGCGGCTGTTGGTTCAGCAGGTGCAGTGATGGCGTTTATAACGTCTATTTTGACAGGTCTCGCTATGGGCGTGTCAGCACTGTTTTCACAGCTTTATGGCGCGAAAAAATATGATGAACTAAAAAAAACGATTTCTACTTCCTTTGTTTTTATCTTGATTGTAAGCGTGGCACTCACTGTTCTGACTTCTGTATTTATGCCACAGATCATTGATCTTTATCAGATGCCAACAGAAATTGCAGCTTATGCATCGGATTATCTAAAATATATATTTGCAGGACTTACATTTGTGGTCATTTATAATGCGTGTGCATTTTTGCTTCGTTCAATTGGAGATTCAAAGTCACCTCTTTATTTTCTAATAGGCTCCTGTATACTAGACACTATTCTAAATTTAGTTTTTGTTATGGTGTTTGATATGGGTGTTGCTGGTGTGGGTTCATCTACATTTATTGCACAAGGACTTGCAGCCCTATGTTGTGCTCTCTATACAGCAAAACGCATGAAGTTCCTTGAATTTAAAAGTAGGGATATTGTATTTAGTAGATCTATATTTAAAGAAGTAGCTGGCTATTCGGTTTTGACAGCAGTACAGCAATCGTCATCCAGCTTCGGTATGATGCTGATACAAGGTCTCGTCAATACATTTGGGGCAACGGTTATGGCTGCATTTGCTGCATGTTCTAAAATTGATGAGTTTGCAAACAGACCTTTGCAGGATTTAAGTAATGCTTTTTCCACCTATGTGGCACAAAACAAAGGAGCCAGTAACACAAAACGGATTCGACAGGGATTTCGTGCAGTTTCAAAAATAATTATTGCTATTTCAGTGGCAATTAGCATTGTGGTGGTTATCTTTGCACCAAACTTAATTTCTATTTTTGTAAAAAAAGAATCTTTGGACGTTATTGCTGTAGGTGTCGGTTATCTGCGGATTGTTAGTGTGTTTTATGTGTTGCTCGGTTTTATTGTTATGTTCTATGGATTCTTTCGAGGAGTCGGTGCTGTCAAGATATCCATTTTGCTGACTGTTGTTTCCCAAGGAACAAGAGTAATGTTAGCTTATGGGTTTGCCAGAACATCAATTGGTTTTTTTGGGGTCTGTTGGGCCATAGTTGTTGGGTGGTTTCTATCGGATATCTTAGGATTTTTCATGTATAAAAGAGTTATGGAGAAGCAATAGTATGATTGATACAATAGTTTTTCCAGCGGAGTTTACGATTTTCTGTAAACTCCGCTGTTTTCATTTCTATGGCAATCTTATAATTGTTAAAAATCCATCTATTCTTATAAGTGATGGTACTTAAAATAGAAGGATTTCTATAAGAATAGATATTTAAATAATAGCGAAGAATATATAAGTAAAAAATAAAGGGAGTTGTTAATATTATGAATAATAAGCAATTTGATATAAAAAGAAATTTAAGTATGTTAACAGACTTTTATCAACTAACTATGGGAAATGGCTATTTAAAGACTGGTATGAAAAATACTATAGGATATTTTGATATGTTTTTTAGACGTATTCCTGATAATGGAGGCTTTGTAATAGTATCAGGATTAGAGCAATTTATAGATTATATAAATAATCTTAAATTTACAGAAGATGATATAAAATATCTTGAAATTAAGGAAATCTTCTCAAAAGAGTTTCTTAATTACTTAAGAAATTTTAAGTTTGAATGTGATATATGGGCCATACCTGAAGGAACAGTTGTGTTTCCTAATGAGCCAATTATAACAGTAAGAGGATCACTTCCCCAAGCTCAATTAATAGAGACAATGTTATTATTAACAATAAATCATCAAAGTTTAATTTCTACAAAAGCAAATAGAATAGTTAGGTCGGCCCAAGGCAGAGGAATCTTAGAATTTGGTTCAAGAAGAGCTCATGGATATGATGGAGCTATATTAGGAGCAAGAGCATCTTATATCTCAGGATGTGCGGGAACTGCCTGTACTATAGTTGAAGAATTGTTTGGCATCCCAGCAGTAGGAACTATGGCTCATAGTTGGATTCAAAGCTTTGATACAGAATATGAATCATTTAAAACTTATGCAGAGACCTACCCATCATCCTGTGTGTTATTAGTAGACACCTACAACACTCTAAAAAGCGGAGTCCCTAACGCTATAAAAGTGACAAAAGAAATTTTAGAGCCAATGGGGAAGAGATTAAAAGGAATAAGATTAGATAGTGGAGATATAGCATATCTATCAAAAATCGCAAGAAAAATGCTTAATGAAGCAGGAATGGAAGATTGCAAAATAACTGCCTCAAGTTCACTCGATGAATATATAATAAGGGATTTATTACAGCAAGGAGCTCAGATAGACACTTTTGGGGTTGGAGAGAATCTCATAACATCTAAATCAACACCAGTCTTTGGAGGAGTATATAAACTTGTTGCTATAGATGAAGATAATAATATAAAACCAAGAATAAAAATAAGTGAAAATTTTGAGAAAGTAACTAATCCCGGATATAAGAAAGTTTATAGATTTTATGATAATAAAACAAATAAAGCAATGGCAGATGTATTGACTTTAAGTGATGAAGTAATAGATGAAAGTAAACCCTATGTATTATTTGACCCTATACACACATGGAAAAAGACAGTATTAAAGGATTATCATATCAAAGAACTTCAAGTAAAAATATTTGATAAGGGTAATTGTATCTACAAGTCTCCTAATATTGAAGAAATAAAACAGTATTGTAAAGAGCAAGTAAATACATTATGGGATGAAGTATTAAGGTTTGAAAATCCTCATCAATATTATGTTGATTTATCACAAAATTTATGGATGCTAAAACATGATCTAATTAATAAATACTCTAATGAAACATTAAATCATGAGCTGTAGTGGTATAACTATATATTTTAAATACATAGAATAGATTTTTCTCTATTTTTTTATTTTATTAAGTGTTAAACTTATCTTCTACAGGAAGCATAGGAGGTATGGGAATGAATATTCAAGAAGTTAATGAGAGAGTGCTACAGTTCTTACAAAAAGAACTAACTGAATCTAATTTTAAAACGTGGTGTGGATTTATAGAAAATGCTTATATAGATAATGATGAAAATATAGTGATAACAGTACCCACCGAATTTACGAAAGATATTATAATATCTCGATACTTAGAATTGTTTAAAAACACTTATTATGTAGAAGGTTTAAGTAATAACATTGTTATTAAGGTTGACAAAAATATTACAGCTATAAAATCTAATGGATACAAAATGGCTAGTTTTTATAGAGAATTAGCAGATAGGAAGAATTCAGAAATAGTAAATATTCAGCAATTAATTGAAGATACATTAGATGATATATATAGTGCAATTGACTTTTCATCTTCAGAGGGTAAATATAGTGTTAATTTAGTAATCGAGTATAAAGTTGACAGCAATATAATCAAAAGAATATCTGAAAAATTACAGGAAAATGGATTTACCATTGAGTGTGAATTTGTAAATGAAGATACATCTATATTAACAATTAACTGGTAATTCTTATAGCTTATTCATAGACAAGAAGGGAAGAAACAATCAACCCTTCTTTTAAATTTTGGGCTTTGTTTTAATATAGTGTTGATAATGAACATATTTTCAATCTTTTATGTCCATATAAAGTATATAAAAAATTGAAAAGAATATGATGTAAAGATTAAAGAATTAACATATATATTAATATAATTAAAATAATTAATTGAGAGGTGTTAGAATGTGTTAGAAGTTATAAATCTTCATGATAGTAGTTGGTACCCAGTAGTTAATATTAACAATATGAAAGTTGAATTTATTGCAAAAGAGGAAACAAATTCTATTAAGATAGAACAAGCAATTTTTAGGTTCCGAAATAGAGACGGGTCAACATTTTTCTTAGGGAAAGTAAAATGTGAATAAAATATATTATGGATATAGACTTTTATAATAATTAACAAATTTTAAATATAATATAAATGCAATGGAAGATTTTAAATATCGATGGAGTGTTAATAATATCTACACTCCTTTTTGTTATAATGAAAGTAGATAAAGTTTACATATTATTTATATAGTTTTAAAGGTATAAATTTTTCTTTATAGAATATATGATATATAATATATAATTTGGTATTTTAGAAAGGAGCCGTTATGTTATGGATAATGAAGAACTTGTTCTAGAATTAAATGGCAAGAAACCATTTGTATACCTAATAAATGATTATTATTATGCAATAGGTAGTGGCGTTTTTCACTTGTTTAAGAAAGATTGTAATGTAAATATGTATCTTAATGAGTATAAAAATCGACCTAACAGAAAAAACATCTTAAGATTACTTAGATTAGCGTCTCTACATCGATATGATAAAGAGGATTTAGAAGTTAAAGTAGCTACAGATAATCTTATTGAAAAACTAGATGATCTTAGCAAAGAAAACTTAGTAGAACAAATTAAAACCTTTGAAAAAAATCATGATGAATATATATCCTAAACTAAAATACTTTTAAATGAGATTATAAAGCTAAAAACAGGTTCACTTTGAGGAATTGAAAATTTCTTCAATGTGAGCCATTTTTTATATATAAATGAATCGATTATAATAATTTTTTTCAATAAATAGTAATAATTATTCTCAATATATGTTATAATGTTTATATTAAGCAAAATAGAATTAAAATAGTATTATAGGGAAGGAGATTAAATATGAATACTACACTGGTATCGTTAAGCGGCATTATTATAACTCCTATGGTGTTAATAGGAGTTGCAAGTATAATTATAAGGTTAGAGAGTTCTTTAAGACGTTTAAAATGTAATATGTAATCTTACTTAGACTTCTCTCTTTCCCTTTCCAAAATAGCATTGTTCACCTTTATTTGTGTTTCGTAATAGGATTCTTTTAATTTTTTTATTCTATTAAGTTCCACCATTTCAGTATTCTTTTGCTTTTCTTCTAGCTTTCTTTTCTTGTGTCTTTTAAAGCTGGCATTATATTGAGCTAGGAACATAACCGCAATTCCTACATCAGTAATAGTCAAGAAAACTTGAAGTAATTTAAGTATTTCCTGCATAATAAACTCCAATAAATTGATACAATATAAATTTATTCAGAATATATGTTTTTTATTATATATCTTTATAAAAGTGGACTATAATTCTAGTAGGTAAAAAGCTACTTAGATACATAGTCTATTTTTATATTAGACTTTAATATGATATACTAATTCTATAATTCTTTAGGAGGCGTGATTCATGGGGGATAACTTTAATAACATTTCGCTCTTTGACCTTTATGATGATAAATCTAGTGATACAACAATAAGTAATGCACCCTTAGCTCAAAGATTGAAACCGTGTTCATTAGAAGAGTTTATAGGTCAAGAACATATTTTATCTAAAGATAAATTATTATATAGAGCTATACAAGGGGACAGATTAACATCTTTAATTTTCTATGGTCCTCCTGGGGTCGGAAAAACTAGCTTAGCAAAAATAATTGCCACCACAACTAAATGTAGCTATTATGAACTAAATGCAGTTACATCAGGAATCAAAGATATTAAAGAAATGGTGGAAAAGGCTCTAGAAAATCAAAGAATGAGAAACCAAAAAACTATCTTATTTATTGATGAAATACATAGATTTAATAAAACCCAACAAGATGCACTACTTCCTCACGTAGAGAAGGGAACCGTAATATTAATAGGTGCTACCACTGAAAATCCTTTCTTTGAAGTAAATAAGGCTCTTTTATCTCGTTCAATGATATTTAAACTTAATTTACTTGAGGACCAGCATATAAGAAAACTTATAAATAGAGCTCTAACTGATAAGGAAAAGGGCTATGGAAATATAAGGATTAATATAAATGAAGAAGCTATAGGTTTTATATGTGTTAACTCTAATGGTGATGGAAGAAGGGCTTTAAATGCCTTAGAGCTAGCTGTGTTGACTACTAATAGAAATGAGGATGGAATTATATACATAACCCTAGAAGTCATTGAAGAGTGCATGCAAAAAAAAAATGTTAGCTATGATAAATCCGGTGACAGTCACTATGATGTTATATCTGCCTTCATTAAAAGTATGAGAGGCAGTGACGCCAATGCCGCCATTCATTATTTATCAAGGATGTTATATGCAGGAGAGGACCCTGAATTCATAGCTAGGAGAGTATTTATAGCCGCATCCGAAGATGTAGGAAATGCAGACCCTTATGCTGTACTTTTAGCTAATGCTGCATTAAATGCTGTAAAGCATATAGGCATGCCAGAGGCACGAATTCCATTAGCTCAAGCAGTTATTTATATAAGCACTGCACCTAAAAGTAATGCTTGTTATAATGCTATCAATAGTGCTATTTATGACGTGGAAAAAGATATAATAGGGGAAGTACCTGTACATTTAAGAGATAAAAGCTATAGTGGTGCACAGATTTTAAATCCTGGAAGTGATTATAAATATCCACATGATTATAAAAATCACTATGTATACCAGCAATATTTACCCGATGAACTAACAGATAAAATCTATTATACTCCAGCCAATTTAGGATACGAGAAGAAAGTTAAAGAGAGAATGGATTATTTAAAAGGACAAAGATGATTTTAAAATCTTTGTCCTTTTCTTACGTCTTATTTATAAATAGAAAATAAATAATAAAGTTTATAAGTTAATAAATAAAATTCGATATTTTAGCACATCTTATAAATATAATAAAATTTGGAGGTTTTAAAATGGATAATAAATTTATTACAGTATATAACGAAGAAGGAAATCCTGTACAATTAGAGCTAATAGATGTAGTTAAAGTGGATAATTCAGAATATATCATAGCAGGACCTAAAAATTCTAATGAAGCCTGTGCATATAAGGTAATCAACAGAAGTAATGGTGAAGTTGAATATAAATCCATAGGTGTGGGTAAAGAATTCGATAAAGTATTGGAAAAATATAATTCCTAAAAGCTTTAGGAGGACTATTTATGAAAAATAAAAAGAATAGATCCAAAGGCAAGGGAATAAATCTTCAAGATGGTATACAGGAGCTAAATAATCAAGTCGTAGATGCCCACCCTATAGACAGTGGAACTTTAGCCAAGGGTTTGTTTGGAATAGATATAAAAGATAAATTAATAGATCCCAGTACTAAATGGCGAATTTAAAACTTAGTAATACTTTAAATTAAGGCTGTATAATATTACTTTAAAGCCTCTTGGAGATAGCATTTTTAAAAGCTGTTTTCATATAGGAGCGTTAAAAGTAATGCTATACGGTCTATTTTAAAGATTATTTTCAAATCTTAGTATTTTCATATAATAAGAGAGAGGTTTTAATGTATAATTTATATATTAAGGCATCTTAAATAAAATAACATAAATTAGGAGGGTTTAGGTGAATAGTGTTCACTATAAATAGATGGAAATGAATTTTAAAATAGATTTACCTAAAAATGTTTGTAACATTATAAACATATTATATGAAAATGGCTATGAAGCTTTTGCAGTTGGAGGTTGTGTTAGGGATTCATTGCTAGGAAAAACTCCCAGTGATTGGGATATAACCACCAGTGCTAAACCCGAAAATATAAAACATATATTTTCTCCATTTTATAAAATTATAGATACCGGTATAAGCCATGGAACTGTTACCATTTTAATTGATAAAGATTCTTATGAAGTTACAACTTATAGAATAGATGGGGAATATGAAGACAATAGAAGACCTAAACAAGTTGTTTTTACTTCATTATTAAAGGAGGATTTATGTAGACGGGATTTTACGATTAATGCCATGGCATATAACCATGATACAGGGCTAATTGATTATCATAATGGAATTGAAGATATAAATAATAAATCTATAAATACCGTAGGGGATGCAGATTTAAGATTTCAAGAAGATGGACTTAGAATGATTAGAGCTGTGAGATTTTCATCTGTACTAAATTTTACTATGGATGATAACGTTAAAGCAAGTATTAAGAAAAATAGCATACTTATTAAAAACATAAGTAAGGAAAGAATAAGAGAGGAATTTAATAAAATTCTATTGAATAATATGCCTTCCTACGGTATTAGACAACTCTCCCAAGTAGACTTGTTACAATATATAATTCCAGAACTTCTTCCTCAAATTGACTTTGATCAAAGAAGTAAATATCACAACTTAGATTTATTTAATCATACTCTAAAGGTATTAGATGAAGTACCTAATAATATGATTTTAAGACTGGCCGCATTACTCCATGATATAGCTAAAACAAATTGTTTCTCTATAGATAATAAAGGCTTTGGACATTTTTATGGCCATGAAATAGAAGGAGAACTTCTTAGTGAAATCATACTAAAAAGATTAAAGTATGATAATAATACTATAAACAGGGTAAAAGTTCTAGTTAGATATCATAACCTCCCTAAGTATAAAAAACAAGTCGCTATAAGGAAGTTCATAGCAAATGTTGGAATAGATAATCTAGATGCTTTATTTCAGTTGGTTATTGCTGATAGAAAGGCCTCTGCTTCTGAATATATCAATTTAAGTGAAATACTTTTACTAAAAAAAATCTGCGGAGATATTATACAAAGAGGAGATCCTCTTTGTATAAAGGATTTACCTATTAAGGGTAGTGATTTGTTAAAACTGGGCATTCCTCAGGGAAAATTCATTGGAGAGGTTCTTAATTATCTTTTATCCTTAGTTATTGAAAATCCAAAACTAAATACTAAAGAAACATTGATAGAACTTTTATACGATTATTGTAAAAGTAAAGGGCATACTATATAATTAGAACTAGTGCTAAATTTTACTATAAAAAAGGAGATATTCACATGGAAGATAAGAAAATTATAACATTAACAGATGCAGAAACAATGGAAAAGGTAGAACTAGAAGTTATTGAAGAAATTGAAATTAAGGACACTCAATACTTACTTCTTGCGCCATTAGAAAATGAAGAAGAGGCTTATGTATATAAAATTGTTGGAGAAGGGGAATCTGCTACTTATGAGATGGTAGAAGATGAGAATGAGTTTGATGCAGTGGTTGCAGAGTACGATAAGCTTTTTGATGAAGAGATGAGCAAATAGCATTTTAAATAATCTTGCCTTGGCAGGGTTATTTTTTATTTACCTATGTTTAAAATTATAAGCAATTGCACAACATATATTATAATTTTAAAGGAGGGGTATACATAATGATAGATACCAATAATTTTAAGAAATCTATGCCACCGCAGCATCAAAATAAGCAACCTGGAATAGAAGGAAGTATGAATCCACTTCCTGTATATGATGATACTACTTATGTTGGAACAAACAAACTCAAAGGTAAAGTAGCCCTTATTACTGGTGGAGATAGTGGTATTGGAAGAGCAGTAGCTATATCTTACGCTAAGGAAGGGGCTAAAATTTCTATAGTATATTTGAATGAAGAAGAAGATGCTAAAGTAACTAAATCTGAGATAGAGAAATACGGTGGTGAATGTATTTTAATAGAAGGGGATATAGGTGACGAAAATTTCTGTGGGGTTGCTATTAATGAGACCATTAATAAATTTAAAACTATAGATATTCTTGTAAATAACTCAGCAGAACAACATCCTCAAGATTCTTTAGACAAAATCAATTCACAACAATTAAATAGAACTTTTTCTACCAATGTATTTGGTGCAGTTTACATGACTCAAAAAGCTCTCAAATATATGAAAAAAGGAAGCACTATAATTAATACAGTATCGGTAACAGCCTATGAAGGTCATAAGACTTTAATTGACTACTCAATGACTAAAGGAGCACTAGTGAGCTTTACTAGATCCCTTCACCTAAATCTAATAGATAAAGGAATAAGAGTAAATGCAGTAGCTCCAGGGCCTATATGGACTCCACTAATTCCTGCAAGCTTTACTGAAACTGAAGTAGCTCAATTTGGCAGTACAGCTCCTATAAAAAGACCAGGTCAACCTGTTGAAGTAGCTCCAGTATATGTATTATTAGCCAGCGAAGACAGTACTTATATTTGTGGTCAGGTTATACATGTAAATGGTGGTATTATGGTTAGTAGCTAAAAATACCTAGGAGAAATCTCCTAGGTATTTCATTTATTTTATGCTGTAGTACTAGCTTTACCTTCATCTCCTATAGATGATGTATTGCCTTTTTTTAATCTAACTTTTGGTTCTCTTGGTAATCCAAACTTAGGTATAAATCTATCCCAACCAGTTACTGTTAATAATAAGATAGAAATAACAGCTACAAAGGCCATTACATTATATTTTATTATATCTATAGGACCAAATTTATGTAGTGGATAAACCACTGTTAAAATTCCTACATAATATCCTATATATACGTGCCATGGAATTAATTGAGAACCAAATACTCCAAGAGCATCTCCAAAAGTAGCATTTCTTAAATATAGTTTGTACATATCTTCTGGGCTACCTTCAACATTCTTATCAACTAATTCTTTTGTTATTGGTCCAACAGTTACTATTTGAGCCATTTCATCAGAAAGAGCAGCATTACCAACTAAACATAAAATACCATTCCAGAACATTAATTGTCTTACATTTCTAGAAATTCTCAGTACTAACTTAGATAATGGGTCAAAGGCTTTTATCTTTGACATTATTCCACCAAAGGCTCCTACCCACATCATCATTACTATAACCCAAGAACCAGCACCTTCAAAGCCTACAAAAACTATATCTTCTAAGAATGGTTTTATACCAGTTACAGTTCCAGCAAAACGTCCCAATACAAAGCATGAAACAATACCAACGGCTAGACATGCTAAAGTAGGTATACCTTTAACTGCAACAGCTATAACTAATACAAGTGGTATAGCCATGTAATATGGAACTCCTTCCTTGACTTGATTTAATAAGTCAACTGCAGATGGTTTCTCTATAGCTAGAGCTTCCATAGCTTCTGCTGGTATAGCATCAATAGCTACACTTGCATTAGCAACCTCAGTTGGTAGTTTCATACCAAGACTAATTCCAAATATAATTACGGCAGTTATTAATAGACACATAATTGACCAAACTCCTTGGCTTCTTACTCTATCAATAACTTCAACCTTTTGTATACCAGAGCTTACAACTGTTGTATCTGATATTAGACCTATATTATCTCCAAAACAAGCTCCTCCAGCTATAGACGCACTAGTTAATAATATACTTCCACCAACTATATGATTAAGCCATAGGAAAATTGGAGCACATGCAGCAAATGTTCCCCAAGAAGTTCCTGTAGCCACTGAAAGTACTGCTGTAACTAAGAAGCCAACAACTGCAACAGTTCTTGCTGTTAATCCAAGAGTAAGTGCTATATTAACTATAGACGCTCCAACACCTGTAGACATAAATGCTTCTGCCATAGCATAAGCAAACATTAGAATAAAGAAAACTAAATTTAATTGCGCAACATTTTTAACTGCACAATCAAGAAGTTCATCAAACTTCAATTTGTCAGTTATCGCACCAACAACAAATGCATATATAGTTGCAATCGGTGCTGCCAGTAAACAGTCCATACCAGAAATCATTAATCCGGCTAGTACAAATACTGGTGAAAATTTAAACAATCCAATCCAAAAACCCATAAAAATGAGACCCCCTTTTTTTAACCGTATAATATATGTAATGTATACGATTTAATAGGTTCATTATAAAACGATTCTTCAAAAAATTCAACATTTTTTGAATATTTTCAATAAAAAAAATACAACATCAATTAATTTCTTAATGATGTTGTATTTATATTTAAACTTTTTTAATAATTTTCAAAGATTATCCTTTTTTTCGTACTTTGAGCATTTCGATGAACAATTACCACATCCACAATCGCCCTTTGATTTTTTCTTAAAATTATTGTATAGTATAAAACTTGCTATTAAAACTATAAAAATAGTTGTTAAAATTTCTACCATATTATCACCTTCCTATATACTAAAATAAAATGGTTAATATGCTATAAAAACTAAAGGACACAATCCAAGCTACAAGAAATTGATATACCACTGAAAAAATAGCAAAGGTCCTTCCAAATTCTTTCTTCATAACAGCTATAACTGAAACACAAGGTGTATATAACAATGTAAATACTAGGAAAGAAATTCCACTGGCAACAGTGAAATTTTCAGCAATTTGCATTACCAAATCTCCACTATATAGTACTCCTAAGGTCCCTATAACTACTTCTTTTGCCATAAGTCCTGTAAGTAATGCTACAGAGTTCTGCCAAGTTCCAAAGCCTAAAGGCTTAAATATTGGGGAGATAAAATCACCAATACTAGCTAAGAAGCTACTATTTATATCCGTCATACCTGAAGTGTTAAAGTTAGACAAAAACCATACAACTACTGAAACTGCAAATATTATAGTCCCAGCTTTTTTCAAGAAACCTTTACCTTTTTCCCATGTATGAAGAAGCAAATTTTTCCATTCAGGAAGCTTGTACTCAGGCAATTCGATGATAAATGGTTCTTCATCTTTTTTAAATAGTGTATTTTTAAAGATTAGAGCCATGATAAAGGCAACTAATATACCTAAGGAATAAAGAAAAAATATCACTGAAGATTGATTACTTACGAATAGAGCACTAGCAAATAGAGCATATACAGGTAATCTTGCATTACAGGACATGAAAGGAACTATTAATGCTGTGAGCTTCCTATCTTTTTCACTTTCAAGTGTCCTTGCTGACATTATGCCTGGCACTGAACATCCAAAACCCATTAATAGTGGAATGAAGGCCTTTCCAGAAAGACCAAGCTTTCTCATAAGCTTATCCATTATAAAAGCCGCTCTAGCCATATAACCACTGTCTTCTAAAAAACTAATACATATAAATAGTGTCAAAATTATTGGTAAAAACACTATAACTGAACCAACTCCACCAATGATACCATCTATTATTAAGGATTGAAACCAAGGTGAGGTACTAGATAGCACACTCTCCACTAAAGGTATTATTGAACCTTCTAAAAAAACAGTTAGTAATTCTTGCAGGGGAGCTCCTACCCACTCAAAAGTAACCTTAAATATAAAAAACATAATTCCTAAAAATATCGGGTAAGCTAAAACCTTATTTAGTACTAACTTGTCTATCTTTTCTGTAGAATTATTAGTAGCTGATTTTTTTCCAACTACTGATTCTTTTAAAATAGATTCAATATAACTATAAGCTTGTTTCTCATCCATATTCACAAATTTATGAATACTATTTATTCTTAAATCTAAATCTTTAAAATCTTCTTTAATTAAAAATTCTTGAAAGTCTTTAATTCCTATTCCTTTGGAAGCAGAAATAGGCAATATTGACACTCCTAATTTTTTTGATAGAGTATCATAATCAATATATACACCTGAAGCTTCTGCCACGTCTACCATATTGACTACTAATATAATGGGTTTATTAAATGCTGTTAGCTGAGAGGTTAAATATAGATTTCTCTCTAAATTAGATCCATCTACTATATTTACAATTAAATCAACATCATCATTTTTTAAAAATTCCTTTGATACTTTCTCTTCATTAGAAAAAGTATCCATTGCATAGATTCCAGGAAGGTCTACAAGCTTTGTTTCTTTATTAATAAAGCCTTCCTTTTTCTCTACAGTAACCCCAGCCCAGTTTCCAACATATTGATTAGAACCCGTAAGTGCATTAAACAAAGTTGTCTTTCCTACATTGGGATTACCAACTAAAGCGATTGTCTTCATTATACTGCCTCCATTATATGAATGTTTTTAGCATCTTTTTTTCTTATGGCTAGGTTTGTCCCTCTTAAACTTATTATAATTGGATCACCTAAGGGTGCAGTATTTTTAACTAATACCTCAGTACCTTCAACAAAACCTAAAGCTAACAATCTTTTGCTAAGTTTCTCATTACAATCCAAATATTTAATAAAACCTTTTGTCCCAGGTTTTAAATCGTAAATACTCATGAAACTCACTCCTTGTTGACAATTATTCTCATTTATTTAATTTAATTATACTCTAATTGATAAATATTGTCAATAAGTTATTATTGGAAGTATTTAAAAGGTTTCTATAGTAATGTAGAATATAAATGTGATATAATTAATTTATGTGTTTATGATTATATTAAAATTTTATAAAATATCTTAAATGTTTAATAACTTGATATACGGAAAAGAGTGGTAAGGTGATAGTTAAAAATTCTAGTATTCAATTACAAGAAATAGATTTTAGTAATAGCTTAGATATAGAAGGAAATAAGGAATTTTTTAAGGATGCCATTTTCTTTGATTTAGAACACTATGTTTATAAAAAGCCTATATGTATTGGAGTTTTTGGCGCTGGATACTATAATGAAGCCGAAAATTGTTTGAAGATAACTCAATTTATGCTTGAAAATAAGTATGAGTTGAAAGAAATGCTAACTCACTCAAAAAAATATTTTGAATATATGAAGTTTGGTTTAAATAAAAAATGTATTGTCACATTTTCAGGTAATAATGATTTTATAGTAATAGATTACTTATTAAAAAAATATAAGCTTCCTTTTGATTTTGACAAAAATTTTGTGAAGATAGATTTACAAAAGAAATATGAAGAAGTAATGAAAAAATCTATTGGATTAAAGGTATTAGAGAGTGAATTTGGAATTGTAAGGGAAAGTGAATTAATAAGTGGCTCTACTTTAGCTAAGACCTTTGGTAAAGTAATGAAGGATAGTGAATATTTTAATAGAATGCCTGATGAGAAAAAAGAAAAAATTCTCTTATATAATATGCAAGATGTAGTTAGTTTGTTTCATATTTATATAAATTGGAATAGTCATATTCACAATGAGTCTAAACCTATAGATGAAGAAAAAATTGAGTAAAATACTAAATTAATTTAATAAAACAAATAAATTTATAGAAAATCAACTTATAAAGGTTAATAAATATCTTTTACAAGTTGATTTTTTTATTGATTAATTAATATAATTAGTATAAGATTATTTGGCAAATATATATATGTTTTGTAAATTTAATGAAAAGAATTATAATATTTATATTTAGTTTTAAGGGGTTGGATGTATGTGTGGTTTTAAAAAAAGTATAATGGCTTCATTAAAAACTTATAAATGTGATCTAGTACTAAAAAATGCTACATTTATAAATGTATTTACTCAAAGCTTAGAAATTGGAGATATCGGTATATGTAATGATATTATTGTAGGAATAGGTGATTATGAAGGCTTTTTAGAAATAGATTGCAGTGATAAGATTATTAGCCCTGGTTTTATTGATGCTCATGTTCACATTGAGTCATCCATGGTAATTCCTCAAATTTACGGCAATTTAGCTCTTAGGAATGGTGTCACTTCGGTTATCGCGGACCCCCATGAAATAGCAAATATACATGGTAGTAATGGAATTAAGTTTATGATTGATAATTCATATAATACTGATTTAGATGTATATTATATGATGCCTTCTTGTGTCCCTTCCATAAGTTTTGAAGATAATGGACATACTTTAAATAGTGAAGATTTAGAAAAATTCCTAGATGACCCTAAAGTCCTTGGATTAGGGGAGGTTATGGATGTATCCTCAGTATTAAATACAGAAGATGGTATGATGAAAAAATTGATGTGCTTTAGAAAAAAATATATTGATGGTCATGCTCCAAATGTAAGCGGAAAAGAATTGAATGCATATATTACAGCCGGTGTAAAAACTGATCATGAGTGTTCTACCTTAGAAGATGCTACTGAAAAAATTAAGAGGGGAATGTATGTAATTATTCGAGAAGGATCTGCCGCTAAGAATTTAAAAGCGTTACTTCCTGCTATTGATGAAAATAATTATCAGAGATTTCTCTTCTGTAGTGATGATAGGCATTTAGAAGATTTAATAGAAGAAGGTTCTATTAATAATTCTATTAAATTAAGTATACAGGAAGGTGTTGATCCGATTAAAGCATATACTATGGCAAGCTATAATGGCTACAACTGTTATGGACTTAAAGATAAAGGAGCTATTGCACCTGGATATAAAGCTGATTTAGTAATACTTAATGATCTAGTATCCGTAGATATTCACAGTGTTATTAAAAGTGGTAAATTATTTGAAAATATTTCTCAAGAAATCACTACTAATAATATGAAGAAATCTGTTAATGTTACTCCAATTGATGAGAGCTTATTTAGTATAAAATCTACGGATAAATATATTAATATAATTGGAGTAGAACCTCATTCTCTTCAAACAAAAGCTTTGGTTGAAAATTTTAATACGGAAGAGAATTTCTATATTACTGCAAAGGATAAGGATATACTGAAGATAGGAGTAATTGAAAGACATAAAGATAGTGGACATAGTGCTGTAGGTTTTATAAAAGGCTTGGGATTAAAGAACTGTGCCATAGCACAAACTATTTCCCACGACTCACATAATATAATAGTAGTTGGAGATAATGATAAAGATATGACAGTAGCTGTAAATACCCTCATAGAAATTGGTGGAGGAATTGTTGTTGTAAGTAAAGGTGAAGTTATTGATTCACTATCCTTAGAAATAGGAGGCATTATGACTAATAGTAGCGCTGAATTTGTATATGACAAGCTTAAAAACCTAAATAACATAATAAAAAGTTATGGATTAAACCTAGGATTTGATGCTTTTATAACCCTGTCATTTATGGCACTACCTGTAATTCCTGAATTGAAATTAACTACTAAGGGATTATTCCATTATGATAAATTTGATTTTATTCCGTTAACTTTTAATTAAAGGTTTTGGAATTTTATTAAGAATTAAGGGACTACAATCATAGGTAGTCCCTTAATTCTTAAAATCTTATGTTTAAAGATAAAGTTTTTTTATCATTTATTTTATGCAAGCATACTTAGGAAGACCATTTTCATACTGAATTTTGGGTTCTCCTATGATTAATGGTAAAGTATACTCATACGCTTCTCTAGTTACATTATTACCCTCTGCATTAATCCAATCTTTAGGGAAGTATTTGATAGCATTCGCCACCTCTGAGGTATGAACTGCAAAGGTTTCTGATTTATAAGGAGTGTTACATATTCTTTTAATACCTATCATATATCCATTCTCACCATTTAAAGAGTATTTTAAAGCTTCATATCCACAACTAAAGGCTTCTTCTATATCAGTCTGAGATGCAAAATGCATTGCACAACGCTGCATGGTAGAAAGTTCTATAGCTCTTACTTTCTTACACACTCCGCTTTCAGTTATAAGGTTTTTTAAATAGCTACATACTCCGCCTAGCTGAGCATGACCAAATTTATCTAGTCCTGTTCCTCCAAGTTTTCCTAAGAAAGTCCCATCTGCCGTTCTTATTCCTTCAGATACTACCACAATTACAGAGCTTTTCTCTTTAAGTTTAGCTTCAATATCTGCTATAAATTTTTCTGAACTAAAAGCTACTTCTGGAAGGTATATTAAATCTACGACTGATTCTCCATTTAATGTTGCGACGCAGGAACTAGCAGCAAGCCATCCTGTATCTCTACCCATAGCTTCTATTATAAATACATTTTTAGCAACATACACACTAGCATCTAATTTGTTTTCTAGTGCTGTAGTTGCTATGAATTTAGCAGCACTACCAAAACCTGGAGTGTGATCCATAACTGGTAGGTCATTGTCTATGGTCTTTGGAACTCCTATAAATTTAACATCTATATTATGTTCTTTAGCATAATTGCTAAGCTTGTGAACTGTATCCATAGAATCATTTCCACCTATGTAGAAGAAGGCCTTTATCTCATATTTTTCAAATATATGAAAAAGCTTTATATATTCTTCTTTATTATCCTCATAAGATTTTAATTTATATCTACAAGATCCTAATCCAGATGATGGAGTGTATATTAATCTATCTATAACTTCAGCATCCATCTCAGAAAGATTAATAAAATTTTCGTTTAATACTCCTTCTATACCATTTACCCCTGCATATACTACGTCATAATATTTAAATTCTTTATTAGCTTTGAACACTCCCATAGCACTGGCATTAATAACTGAAGTTGGTCCTCCTGATTGAGCCACTATACAGTTTTTCATATTAAGCACCCCTTTTCAAAATTTATACTTTTTTAATTATAATATAAATTCATATATGTAACAATTAAATGTGTGGAAATAATTTTAACTTTATTATAGTATAGTTATGATTAAAAATATAATAATTATAGTATATAATTATTATATATAATTTAATGTATTTAAAGTAGGAGGATATATAATGAAGTTATACCCAGCAGAAGAAGAAAATAAATATGGTTATGTTGATATGGAGGGAAATATAATAATACCTTTTAAGTTCGATTATGCAGATGAATTTGAAGACGAAATGGCCTTTGTAGAGGTAGATGGATTATGTGGCTTTATTAATTCCAAAGGTGAATATTTAATTCAACCTAAATATGATGATATAAATTATTTTAATGAGGGGATGGCCCTTGTAGAATTAAATCATAAGTATGGTTATATAAATAAACTTGGTGAAGAAGTCATTGCTATAAAATATGATGAGGGAAAGGGATTTACTGAAGGACTTGCTGCTGTAAAATTATTTGGAAAATGGGGATATGTTAACTGCAGTGGGAAAGTCATAATTCCATATACTTTTGAAGATGCCAATGAATTTGAAGAAGTTGGATTAGCCTTAGTAAAAAAGGGTGATAAATTAGGTTTTATAGATACCAATGGACAATGTATAAGTGGATTTATCTATGATTATGCAAATAATTTTAGTGAAGATCTTGCTTCAGTTTCAATAGGAGAGAGCTACTTTTTTATTAATGAAAAATTTGAAAGAGCATTGAATGGTGACTTTGAATTTGCTTGTGAATTTTCCAAGGGGTTAGCCTGTGTATGTACAGATGAAGGTTGGGGTTATATAGACAAACAGGGTGATTTTAAAATCCCTCCTATATATACTTGGGCTGATAGTTTTAATAATAATTATGGAGTAGTAGCAGTAGAAGATAAATATGGTTTTATTGATAGTGATGGTAACATAATAATTCCTACTGAATATGATAATGTTTTAGATTACAGTGAGGGATATTTTGCAGTGGCAATAGAGGATAAATGGGGATTTGTAGATATAAATAATAAGATAGTTATAGATCCTATTTTTGATGAGGTTTATAATTTTGACGGGGGAATATGTAAGGTAATTCATAATGGATGTGAAAAATATATTAACACCTCTGGTAATTATCTCTGCTAAAGGTTCATAGGCTAAGGATTCCCCTTAGCCTTATTTCTTAATAATTTTAAAATTTTTAATTTTAAGTTACATTTTTTATTTCATTTCTGATACAATAAATATATCTACACAAAAATTTATGTGTAAGTAAAAGGGGAGATAATATGGAATACGAAAAGGTTCAAGGACAAAGTTCAGAAAATTTAATTACTTTTAAAAAGGTAGATATAGATGGTAACATCTGTGGTGAATTTGTTGAATTTACCATAAGCCACGTTTACTTGAATAGAGGTGAAGATGATCTTAAAGCTGTCTATAACTTCCCAATACCAGATACTGCGGTATTGTCAGGATTTGAAGCAAACATTGGTGGAAGAGTAATAAAAGGTCTAGTAGAAGATAAATTAGAAATAGAAAAAATATATAAAAATGTAGAGAAAGAAAGAAGTAATCTTTTATTAGAGGAATTAAATAAGGATAACTTTAGAATATCTATTGGCACAATTTTACCTGGTGAAACAGTAACAATAAAGATTTCATATATAGAAGAATTATCTTATCATAATGGTAAACTAAAATTAATAATACCTAAAATAATCCCTCCTATAAATAATTTTTCAAATCAAGATCTTAAAAAAGAAGAATTAAGCTATAAATTAAACTTAAATTTACTGGTGGAAACTTTTGAAAGTACAAATTTTTCTTGTGACACTCATAAGATTCATGTAGAGGAAGGGGAAAATAACCTTTATAAATTGACCCTTGAAGATGATAATCAACAACTTAATAAAGATATGATTATATATCTTGAGGAGAATGAAACTTGTGAAACCTCAGGTATAATGTATGAAAACTATAAGGAAAATTCAGGGGTTGTATATCTTAAATTCTTTCCAGACATTGATGAAGATACAGAGAAAAAACCAGGTAAATATATCTTCTTAATAGATATTTCAGAATCTATGGATGGAGATAAGATAAAAGAAGCTAAAACTGCCCTTCAACTTTGTTTAAGAAATTTAAATGTGGGGGATAGCTTTAACATAGTTGCTTTGGGTGACACTCTTCATTACTTTACAAATGAAAGAAAAGTACCCTTTAATGACGAAAACTTAAAATTGGCCTCAAAATGGATAGATGAATTAAAATGTGAATGTGATGCTGTAATATTTGATGGTATTAAGTATGCCTTTGAAAACGAAAAATCTGGTGAAGAAAATACTATATTGCTATTTACAGATGATTTAGCAGATGATGAAAATGAAATTTTAGATTATGTAGATGAGGTATGTAAAGAAAGTAGAATTTTCCCATTCGGTATGGATGCCTCAGTAAATACCTACTTCATTAATAGATTAGCAAGAATTACCTATGGAAAAGCAGAATTTATTAATAGAAGTGTTAGAATTGAAGATGTAGTATTAAGACAATTCAATAGAATTAGAGGACTACAAATAACAGATATAGACATAGATTGGGGAAACATAGATGTAGAAAGGACATATCCTAGAACTATTGAATATATGTATGATGGAGAACCTTTCTCAATATTTGCAAAAATTAAGGGCAACACTGAAGGGGTAATTACTTTAAGAGGTAAAGTTGGCAGTAGAAGAATACAAAGAAGAATAGGGCTAACTAAATTAGATTTAGAAGTGAACGCAAATCTAATAGAAAAAGTATGGTATAAAAAGAGAATTGAATCTCTAGAAAATAGATTAACCTATCAAAGAGGAGAAATATATGAGGCAATGAAGAAAAAAATCATTGAAATATCTACAGAAGTAGGTATTATTAGTGAAGATACTTCCTTCATATTATTAGAAGAAATTTATGAACCAGTACTTGGTATAGTTATGAAAAAATTCTTACCAGTAAAAATTGATTTAAATAAAGGGGAGAATAAGATTATTTCTCCAAGTTTCTACTATAATCAATACTTAGACGAATCACTATTTAATAATTTGGATATAAATAACGTAGAGAAAAAGGAACTTTTGAGAATTTTAGCTACTCAACAACTTGCGGATGGAGCTTTTGCAAAATCTACTGATGAAGATGATTATACAAAATTCCTATTGACCTTAAAAGTAATTTTAGCATTTACTTCTCAAAAGGAAGATATATCCTTATATAAAAATTTACTTTTAAAAGCAGTAAATTATGTAGTAGCTAATCATGAGAACTTCTTAGGAGAAAATGAAGGATTAATTCTTTCTTTATTGGCCCTTAAGACTTGTTTGCGTAGAGGGGTAATTAAGAGTGATAGAAAACAATTTATATCTTCAATAATTTCTTCTATTGAAGATAAATTAAAAGAACTTAATGTAGATGTTGAAGATATAGATAATAAAGGAAAAGATTTAATGGAAAGTTCTAAATACAATGATGTGTTAAGTAATATTATTAATAATATTCTTAAAGATTAATATGGTGCTCCTAGGTATCAATGACCTAGGAGCACTATTTGTATTATACAGCTAATAATGTTATTATAAATTAGATAATTATTATTAAATTTGTATAGGGGATAATATGATTGTTTTCAAAAAATATGATGAAGTTTATATAAAATCATTAAGAAAAGATATTAGAACTATGTTTCTTAAAGAGTTTGTCATTGAGGATATAAAACACATAGATGTAAGGCATGTTGAAGTATTATTTAAATATTATGACCATAGATTTTTTGAAAATCAAATTTCATATGCCCTTAAGGATACTATTAAGTTTTCAGCCTCTAATAAAATGACTAAAAGTGGAGGCAAAACCATATACTCTATAAGAAATAATAGAAAATTCTATGAAATTAAAGTAAGTAATGTACTTTTAATGAATTTTAATAGAACTGATGATGTGAAAAGAGTATGTGGTATAGATGCCTATGATTTCATAGATGCACTTATGCTTATACTAGAACATGAGCTTTGCCACGTAATTGAGTTCTATAATTATGGTTCTTCAAGCTGTAAAAAGAATAGATTTAAGTTTATTGCTAATAATATATTTGGTCATAAAAGTAGCTATCATGAATTATTAAAGCAGAATATTTATGATAAAGAACCTATATATATAAATTATGGACAAGTCGTTTATTTTTCTCATAAAGGCTCATTGAAAACTGGTATAGTTACCAATATCAATAAGAGAGCCACTGTGATGGTTAAAGATAGAAATGGTATATATAGAGATAAGAATGGTGTTTTGCATTCTAAGTGGTATGTGCCTTTAAGTATGCTTAAAGAAAAGGAGTAGATGTAATATGATAAAAGCAATATTTTTTGATTTAGATGGCACCTTAATTGATACTAATGAGTTAATAATAACTTCCTTTCAACATGTATTTAAAAACGGATTAAACATTGAGGTTCCAAAGGAAGAAATAATTAAAACTTTTGGTTCTCCATTATCAGATGTACTAGGCAAGTATTTTCCTGACAACGTAGAGGAAATTGTTAATGAATATGTGAAATACTCACTTTCAATTCATGATGAATATACTAAATCCTTTGATGGAATTGAAGAAGGCTTAATATCTTTACGTGAAAAAGGAATTAAGCTGGCAGTTGTAACTTCTAAAAGAAGAAATACAGCATTAAGAGGATTAGAGCTATTTAATCTAACTAAATATTTTGATGTTATAGTTAGTCCAGAAGATACAGAAAAACATAAACCAAATGGAGAGCCTGTTATGAAGGCCTGTGAATTACTACAGGTTAAACCAGAGGAAGTTATAATGGTAGGAGATAGTCATAATGATATTCTATGTGGTAAAAATGCTGATGCTAAAACCTGTTTAGTAAGCTATTCCTTATTACCTATCGAGGAAACAATGGCCTATGGTGCAGATTATCTAATAGATAGTATAGAAGAATTAATTGATTATCTAGATTAGTAAGAGTATTTTTTCAAAATAATGTTAAAAAGGGCTGCATATTATTGCAGCCCTTTTTAGTACTATTTTGAAATAAATTTTTTCATGGTTTTTACCACCAAGTCTATATTCTCTTCACTAACCCAATAGTGAGTTACAAATCTCATAAGACCATCTTCCTCACCAGAGATTTTTATGTTATTTTCTAATAGATAATCTACAAGTCCTTGAGAGTCTACTTTTTCATCTAATTTAAAGAAAACCATATTTATGTGAAGGCAATCTTCAACAATAGTCACTTCGGGAATCGTAGCTAATTTATTAGCTAGATATTGAGCCTTACTATGATCTAATTTTAAATTCTCTCTCATATCTTTAAGAGCTACTAATCCAGCTGCGGTTATAACTCCACATTGTCTTAGTCCACCACCCATAAGTTTTCTATATTTTCTTGCTCTATCAATAAATTCTCTATCTCCAGCAAGGATTGACCCTACAGGTGCGCATAAACCTTTTGATAAACAGAACATTACGGAATCTACATTTTTAGTAATTTCCTTAACATCTACCTCTAAGTATGTAGCAGCATTAAATAATCTTGCTCCATCTAAATGTATAGGTAATCCATATTTATTAGCTACTTCTCTAATTTCAGCCATATTCTCTAAGGATATAGTTCTTCCAGTAGAGTGAGCATTTTCCAAACATATCAATGCAGTATTCGGATAGTGTATATCTTCTTCTTTTCTTATTGTACGTTCGATATCTGAAGGCGAAAGTTCTCCTTTATTACTTCTAAGAGTTCTAAGTTGAACCCCTGCAATTACTGCTGCTGCTCCAACCTCGTGACAAACTATATGGCAATCTTCACCTAAGATAACTTCATCACCTTTTTCACAATAAGTTAACAACGCTAGTTGATTACCAAAAGTACCACTTGGTACAAAAAGAGCTGCGTCTTTCCCAACTAACTCTGCTGCGTATTTCTCTAATTCTATAGTTGTTTCATCATCTCCGTATACATCATCCCCAACACTAGCGCTATACATAGCTTTTCTCATATCCTCAGTTAATTCTGTAACTGTATCACTTCTTAAATCGATAAATTTCATGTATATCCCCCCTTAAAATATAATTATACTATAGGAAAATATTAAAATCTATAATACTAATATACATAAATAATTTGTGATATAATAATATTATTTGGTATTAGTTACGCAATATATTTGTAGATTAACCGGAGGATTTTATGCTAGAATTTAGAAAAATAACTATTTTAGATAAAGACAATATATTACCTTATATTACTCCTTATAACTTTAAAACCTGTGAATTTTCTTTCTCCACTTTAATGATATGGAAAGATGCATCTGATATTCAATATACTATCAAAGATAATGCTCTTATTATCAAGAAAAAAGACTACCATAATAAAAGTCACTTCATGCAGCTACTTGGTTATGATAAATTCAACCTTAAAAATATAGTAGAACTGTTAAAAAAGGAGTTCAAAGAAAATAATATGGATTACCTTTTTAAAGAGGTAGAAGAATCTTTCATTTTAGATTTATTAGAAATCTATGGAGATAAGTTAATATATGAAGAAGATAGAGATAACTTTGATTATATTTATAGAAGTGAAGATTTAATAACTATGAAGGGAAAGATACTTCATAAAAAAAGAAATCATTATAATAAGTTTGAAAAAAGCTATAATTATAGATTAACTGAAATAGGTGATGAAGAGGTGAAGAAACATTGTAAAGATGTAGCTTACACTTGGTATAAAAGCTATGGTGAATATGATAAATTGACAGAGTTTGAGCTTTTAGCAATATACTATATTTTAGATAATATAGAATTACTAAATCTTAAGGGATTAGCTGTATATGTAGATGATGTAATAGCAGGTTTTAGTATAGGGGAAATCGTAAATGAAGATATGGCAATTATTCATTTTGAAAAAGGAGATAAGAACTATTCAGGAGTATTTGCCTTTATAAATCAAAAATCCACGGAGATTTTATACAACAATATTCCATTTATAAATAGAGAGGATGATATGGGACTTTCGGGTTTGAGGATAGCAAAAATGTCCTATGGACCTGTACGCTTAGAGAAAAAATATACTGTTTACAATATTTTATAAGGGGGCTACAACTTATGGAAAACTATACAAAAACTATAGATGATAAACTAAAGATCACCTCATTTGAAGAAACTTCTATATCAAAAACTAAACCCATAAAAAAATTATTTAATACAGATAGAATTAAAATATGTGCCATTGATGAAGAACATCTTTCTACCATAAAAAAATGGTTTAATGATATGAATTTCTTAAGATATTTTGATAATGTAACGGCGATTCCTTTCAACTATGAAGATATTAAAAACTATATAGGCATCGAAGAACAACATCATAATGAAATAATTTTAGGAATATTTTCTAAGGAAAATGAAGATATCATCGGTTTGATTGGCTTTGAAAACATAAGGTGGAGTAGTGGCACTTCAAGTATATTTATTGGTATAGGTGATAGTTCTTATTTAAATCTTGGTCTTGGGAGAGAGGCTATGTGCTTAGCCCTTGATTATGGATTTAGAGAATTAAATCTTCATAAAATACAATTGACAGTTATTGAATATAATCATAGTGCCATTAAACTATATGAGAGGGTTGGTTTTGTAAAAGAGGGATGCCTAAGAGAATATGTATTACGAGATGGCATCAGATTTGACTTATTACAATATGGGATTTTAAGCAGTGAGTGGTTTAATAAATCCTGAATGTAATATTTAAAAAATCCATCTCTCTAAATTAAATTCTTAATTCCTATGATTTTACAATATATATATTTCAATAATGAAACTACACTATACAAATAGGCTTTTATTTTATGAAGTTCTAATTAATCTAATTTTATATTTAAGCCTATTTGTATAATGTAGAAACTTAATTACAACTTATATATGTAAATATAACAAAAATTTCATATATTTTATATTTTAATCTATACTAATAAATGATAAACTTTATAGAGTATACATAGTAAAAATCATAAGCTAAAAGGAGAGACAATTAATGAAGAAAAAAATAATTTCAGTATTATCCATTATCTTAGTAGGAGCTATGTTTTTAGTAGGTTGCGGCTCTAAAGATAAGGATTCAACTGACAAAAATAACAACAATTCATCACAAGAAAATAATTCAAACACACCAACCGCAAGTAAAGAAACTGAGAAAAAACCAGAGGATAAAAATCCCATTGCTACTATAGAAATGGAAGATGGTTCTATAATAAAGCTAGAGCTTTATCCAGAAAAAGCACCAAACACAGTGAGAAATTTTATTTCTCTTGCTAATAGTGGTTTCTATAATGGCTTAACTTTCCATAGAATTATACCTGGCTTTATGATTCAAGGTGGAGATCCTCAAGGTACAGGTATGGGAGGCCCAGATTATTCTATAGCAGGTGAATTTACTTCTAATGGTTTTGAAATCAATGATATAGCTCATGTAAGAGGGGTTATCTCAATGGCAAGATCTCAAGATAATGATTCTGCGGGCTCTCAATTTTTCATAATGCATCAAGATGCACCTCATTTAGATAATACATATGCTGCCTTTGGTAAAGTTACTGAAGGGATAGAGGTTGTGGATAAAATCGCTAGCGTTGAGACTGGTGCAAATGATAAACCAACCACTGATGTTAAAATGAAAAGTGTTTCTGTGGAAACCTTTGGAGTTAAATATAATGATCCAGAAAAAGTGAAATAAAAAAACACCAGAATCAATGATAATAACCGTAATCCATTGATTTCTGGTGTTTTTTCTTCCTATTATAAGACCCTTTACCTTTCTTAGCTTTTACAACTCCAGCACCTCTATTCACTTTTTGATGGTAGTCATGAATATCTTCAATCTTAGTTCTAACATAACCGCCTTTTAATACCATTTTTTCCATACAATCACCTTCCATATAAAATAATTTACCTTATATTATAATTATATCAGCTTTAAATTAAAAATCTATAAATAACTTATGGAAATTAATCATTTATTTTTAACCCTTCCTCTTTTTAACCATTATATATATATTAAAATATCTGTAAATCCATTCATTCATCTTTTATTCCTATAACTTTATTGTAAATTGCTATATACACTCTTCCTCATTTTCTAGAGTTTTAAATCTTTGAAAAATTTTCAAAGGTATATTTCCTCCTTTATTTATTTTTTCAAATTTCAAAATCTAAATTTCATATATACTACTTTTAAAAAGTACCATTCAATATAACTTTTATTATATTGAATGGTGTTATTATATTATCCAAATTTCACATTTCATTTCCAAAAACTTATTGTATACTTTAAGTTTACTTTGTATACCTAAGTATATTCAATGTATACATATAGTATACTATATTTACAGTATGTATACAGATTTTTAAAGCCAAAAATGTTATAATATGAAAGTGAATAATTAAGTTTTATAAGTTTAAAAAAGGAGAATATGAATGGATTCAATTTTTAGCGTTAGAATAAATGAGGAATTAAAAGAAAAATTCTTTAAAATGGCTCAAGATCATGGAATTAATAATAAAGATTTAATGGAAGTTATGGTTAAACACTATGAATTAAATGGTGCTAAAGACAGTTTTAATCATGCTCAAAATGATATAGATGAGTTGCAAAGCATAACCAAACGTGTATTAGATATTTATATTAACTTATTAGAGAAAAATAAAATTAAGTCCTTAGAAGTGGATAATACATATAAAAAAGATCTTACTAGTAAAGAAGAATTATTTAATAAATTATCTTCTGAAAAACAAGAGGTTGAAGAGAAGCTAAAGGAATTTAAAAAGCAACTAGAAGAATGTAATAAAGAAATCACAAAACTAAAAGAGGAAGTAAAAAAAGAAAAGGATATAGCTAAAGAGGTTGGAGAATTAAATAAACTTCTTAAGGACAAAAATGAAATGCTACAAGGTCAATTATCTAATTTTGAAGATTTCCAAGAGGAAAATAAGATATTGGAAGAAAAAATTATCAACTTTAAAGAAGAAATTTCCAATATAAGAAATACATATGAAAGTCTTAAAAATCAATTAATTTTGGATCAGGATGAAAGTTCGAAAAAAGAAAAAGACTTTAAAGCTACTATAGCTTCCTTAGAGGAAAACTATAATGAGGAACTTAGAAAAAAACAAGAAGAGCTTGATTTTAAAATAGCTAAAGAATCTTTAGCTAAAGAAACCTATTTTAGGGAAGAAATATGGAATTTAAAAACTCAATATGAAGAGAGAATATCTATATTGTTAAAAGAGAAAGAAGAACTTTACATAAAATTAAATGAACTTGTTATGAAATCTAATAAATAATAACTATGGAGATTTGATATGAATAAAGATATTAAAATATTAGTAGTAGAAGATGATAATGATATAAATAAATTGCTTTACGAAATGTTATCTAATGAAGGATATAGCGTAAAATCAGCATATTCAGGAACAGAAGCACTGATATATTTAGAACAGCACCAATGGCATATGGTTTTATTGGATTTAATGCTACCTGGGAAATCCGGAGAGGAACTTTTGGTTCAAATAAGGAAAGATAAAAAAATGCCTATAATAATTATTTCAGCTAAAGAGGAAAAGGGAATTAAAGTAGAAATGCTTAGATCTGGAGCCGATGACTTTATAACCAAACCTTTTGATATAGATGAAGTTTTAGCCAGAATTCAAAGTAATTTAAGAAGATACGTTGACTTCGCCTCAAAGGATAATATGAACAAAATCATAACTTTTGAAGAAATTTCTCTCAATATAGAAAATAGGCAGGTATTTGTAAATAACCAAGAAGTATTGCTAACCACCAGAGAATTTGACATCCTTGAACTTTTAATAAGAAATCCCAAAAAAGTATTTTCAAAGGCTAATTTATTCGAAAGTGTTTGGGGTAATGAATATATGTGTGATGATAATACCATCACAGTTCATATAAGTAATCTAAGAAATAAATTAGCTAAATGCGGCGTGAAGCAGGATTATATACAAACGGTGTGGGGAATAGGGTATAAATTAAGTCAAGGCTCTATTTGAGAATCCTTTAGAATGAATGTTAAATGAATATATTGATGTTAAATTTTAAGACTTAAGACTTTCTTAGGAATTTCTTTATGGTTAATTAGAAGTTAGCTTTTATACTTATATTAAACCATATGGAAAGGAGAGTAACAAATGTGCAATTATGTTTTAAGAACTAATAGGTTAAGCAAAATATATAAGACCCATTGTGCCGTTGATAAGGTGTCCATGCATATTAGAGAAGGGGATATTTATGGTCTTATAGGTAAAAATGGTGCTGGAAAAACCACCTTAATGAGACTAATCACGGGATTGACTAATATTACAGGAGGCAATGTTGAACTCTATGGAATTGATACATCTCACGAAATATTTAATGCTAGGAAAAGAATGGGTACACTAATTGAAACTCCAGCATTTTATCCAGATATGACTGCCTACGATAATATGGAATTCTTAAGGATTCAAAAAGGAATTCCAGGTCGTGAATGTATTAAAGAAAAGTTGGACTTGCTGGGATTAGGTGATATGGGAGAAAAGAAGGTTAAAGACTTTTCTCTAGGCATGAAGCAACGATTAGGATTAGCTATGGCTCTGCTTGGAGATCCAGATTTTCTCATATTAGATGAGCCCACTAATGGCTTAGACCCTATAGGCGCATTAGAAGTAAGAAATCTTTTAGAAATGCTAAATAGAGAAAATAATGTAACAATACTAATATCCAGCCATGTGTTAAGTGAAGTACACCAACTAGCCAACTGTTACGGAATTATTAATGATGGGAGATTAGTTGAAGAAATAACCCAAGTAGAACTTGATGAAAAATGTAATAAATTTTTAGAAATAAAGGTTAATGATACAGATAGAGGAGTTTGGGTTATGGAGAATATACTTAAAACTAGAAATTATAAGGTTTCACCTACTAACTATATAAATATTTATGAATATATAGACGACCCAGGCATAGTTTCTCAAGCTCTTGTTAAGGAAAATATTATAATTGAACAAATATCAGTTAAGGGTAATGAGCTGGAAAATTATTTTATGAACTCAATGGGAGGTAAAAATGATGATTAATTTAATAAGATCTGATCTATTTAGATTAAAAAAAAGTAAGACTTTTAGAAAATCTATAATTATATTGTTAGTATTTATGATTATCTCAATAATTGGATTTTCGATTTTAGGTGGAAATTTATCTCTGATTAGCATAGCTATAGATAATAAAGATTATGGTTTTCACATTAAAAGTCCATCATTAACTAATTGGTACCTTGATTTATTTACTTCTTCCCTTGGCTTTACATTTATAATATATTTACTTACGTTATTTCTAGTAGGAAATGTAGTTATAGCAAAGTATGATTGTGGAATATTGAAGAACTCAATATCCTATGGACATGATAGATGTAGAATTTATATATCCAATTTAATCTCCATATTTATAGCAATCTTATTTATGGCTATACTTACTTTAGTAATTCCATTTATTTTGTGGAGTATAATATTTCATCCAGGAATTAAAATATTAGAGAAAGAATTGCTTCTTATAGTTAAAATTATTCCAGTATGGCTTATAATACTATTTGCTATGACAAGCATTTATGTTTTTCTTGCTACAATTAGTAAAAATAAAGGTATTGTTATAGGGCTAGGTATTTTAAATTTATCAGTTTTATCGATGACCTTAATATGTATTGGTAGCAGTAAGATTATAAATAAAGTTCCTATACTTATGCTAATGGACCTATGTAGTTCTCCTTCCTTTAATACGCCTTTAACTTCTTTTTTAATAAATTCTATAATAATAATTTTCTCAACCACCATACTTGGATGTATAACAGTTACTAATCAAGATATTAAATAATGAGAGGGGTGAGTAGAATGGGTTATTTGGCGGTAATATTTTTTATTACTACCCTAGTTTTACTTACCCATTTAGTTCTTATAAAAAAAGAGCTCAGAAATATTACAAACCAATTAAATGATTATAATAGTTTAAAAACACGTAAAAAAGTTCATGTGAATTTGTTTAATGATGAAATTGAGGCCTTGGGAAAGAGCATCAATGTGCACATAGATCTACTAAATAAGTTACAAGTAAAACAGAAGCAATCCGACAATGAACTTAAGAAAACCATTGCTAATATAGCTCATGATTTAAGAACCCCCCTTACATCAGTTTTAGGATTTCTTCAAATGCTAAAAAATAATTCTTTGTCCGAAGAGAAAAAATTTGAATACCTTCATATAGCAGAAGATAAAGCTCGAGACCTTCAGAAACTATTAAATGATTTTTTTATTTTATCTGTTGTTGAATCTCCAGATTATGAATTGAAATTTGAATATATACATTTAAATAATATTCTATGTGATGAACTTGCAGCATTTTATGATAGTTTCATGGATAAAGCTATAATTCCAACCATAGATTTATCTAAGGAAGATATTATAATAATTGGTGATAAATCTGCTATAAAGAGGATATTAGAAAATCTTATAGTTAATATATTAAAGCATGGTAAAGAAAAGGTAACTATAAAACTTAGTGTAGAAGATAATAAAGCAGTAATAGCAATAATTAACTCAGCCACTAATCTCACTGATAAGGATGTAGATTTAATGTTTAATAAATTTTACATAAGTGATAAATCTAGAAATCCAAGCAATGAAAATACAGGATTAGGATTATCTATTTCAAAAAGTCTTATGGAAAAGATGGGTGGAGAGATATATGGAGAGCTTAAGGATAATTTATTACATATCTATTGTAAGTGGAATGTAAAGTGTTACTAAGTGTTACACTCAATTACTAGGACATACTATTATATTTTAATAATATGTCCTAGTTCTTTTTTTATCTTACGATTTATTTTAATATAGTGTTGACAATGAACTATATATTATTACTCACAAACCGTTTCGAAAGATTGATTTACTAAGGTCCTATTCAAGTAAAAAGCTAAAATACAACAACTCGATTCTCTCGAACAGGTTGTATTTCTTAACGCTTTTCACTTTCATATGGCCTAAGTAAATCTAATCTTCCTGCAAATGGTTTGCTTCGCAATAATATATAGTTCTAAAATCAACAATCATTTAAAACAAAGCCTTATCTTAAAACATACAGCTTATGTTATTAGTTCAGAAAATCTCTTGGATATTTATTGAAAAACTTCTTAAAAGCTCTTAGAAAGCTAGAATAATCATTAAACCCACATTGAATTGAAGCTTTAACAATTGGTTCTCCTGCTTTTATAAGATCTTTCACCATTAAAAGTCTTTTTTGAAGTATATAATTATGGAGGGTATATCCTGTTTCTTTTTTAAATTTATGCATAAGATAATATTTACTAATATAAAATCTTTCTGATAAAAATTCGATTGAAAGAGGTTCAGACAAATTGTTATTTATATATCTTAAAATATCTTCTATCTGTTTATCATATTTAAGTGCATTTTCATCATTGACATACATATTCCCAAGATAAATTCTATTTAGATACACAATTAGCTGAATAAATAAAGAGTTACTCAAAAGTTTGCTCCCAAATTCTAATGAATTTAAAGATGATCTCAATGAAACTAGTATAGACTTTAATTCATTCTGCAACTCATCTTCAAGCCTAATAAGATTAAAACTTCTTTCATTTGCTAAAGTAAAACAGTTTAGAAGATTACAATTATCATAATTATGAGCTTCTAAGAAATCTGAATTAACCCAAATAATTATTCTTTCATAGGTTTGTGTAGAGTCAATAATAGGCTTGTGAACATCTTTACTATTTACAAGTAAAATATCCCATGGCTTTAGAAAATAAGCCTTACCCTCAATAATATAAGTAACTTGCCCTGATAAAAATATAATAATTTTATTAAAATCATGGTAGTGAAACTCAAACTCTTGATTTGTCTTATCTTTTAAATGAAACAGTTGAAAATCTTTATTTAAATAGCCTTTTTTATTACTAGATTCTTTATCATGCATTTTAAATAGAAACCTTTCTTAAAATATAATCTTCCTGCAAATGGTTTAAGTGTAAACTTAGTTTGATGTTATCATCAAACTTTAGTTGCCTGTACCCGGATGGGTGAACTTACACAGAGTGATCTTCGCAATGATATGTAGTTCTAAAATCAACAACTGTTAAAAACAAAGCATATAAATTAAATCATAGAGCATTTTTTACAATATATCAAGCAACAAATACAATATTTATTGCTAAAAATTTGTATATAATGAAATTATAATATATAAATTTGAGGATGTAATATTGATGAAGTTGCATAATTTACTTAAAAATACCGACTATAGTCTATTGAAAGGTAACTTAGATATAGATATTAGTAGTGTTAGCTATGATTCTAGAAAAGTTAAGGCTAACTCTTTATTTGTATGTGTAAGGGGAACTAAAATGAATGGGCATGATTTTCTACATGAGGCTATTAGAAATGGAGCAATAGCCATAGTTTTTCAAGATGAAATTAATTATGAAGATATCAACATTACATTAGTAAAAGTTGAAAACTCTAAAAAAGCTCTAGCAAGTATAGCTAATCTATTTTATAAAGAACCATCTAAAGAAGTAGAATTAATTGGTGTAACAGGAACTAATGGTAAGACTTCAGTGATAAATTATATTAAAGATGTGCTAGAATCATATGGAAAACGCGTAGGTACAATAGGTACTTTAGGCTATAAATTTGAAAATAAAGAAATAGCTATAGATAAAACAACACCAACAACTCCAGAATCCTTAGAACTCCAAGCTGCATTCAGAGAGATTATAGCTAATGGTGGAGAAGATATAATAATGGAGGTCACATCTTCTGCATTATCTAAAAATAGGGTAGATTATTGTGATTTTAATATCGGTGTATTTACAAATTTATCACAAGATCATCTTGAAGAGCATGGAACCATGGAAGTATATAAAAATGAAAAAATGAAGCTATTTCATAAATGTAAATTAGGAATTGTAAATAAAGATGATGAAATTGCTGATGAGATAATAAATACAGCTACATGTAAAATATTAACCTATGGTATAGAAAAAGATGCGGATATTAAAGCTACAGAATTAAGACTGACTTCCACTTCAGTAACTTTTAAAGTAAACTTTAAAGAAATATGTAGAGAAATAACAATTAATATTCCTGGTAAATTCACAATTTATAACATCTTAGCAACCATAGCAACATTATATGGATTAGGCATAGATATTGATAATATAATAAAATTAATAGTTGATGTTAAGCCAGTTCCAGGTAGATTAGAGATGGTTCAAAACCACTTAAATAAAAATGTACTAGTAGATTTTGCACATACTCCAGACTCCTTAGAAAAATTACTAACTGTGGCAAAAGAAATAACTAATGGAAAAATAATTCTTGTTTTTGGCTGTGGGGGAAATAGAGACATTGGAAAAAGGAAAATCATGGGTAAAATAGCTAGCGCTCTTTCAGATTATTGTATAATCACCTCTGATAATCCTAGAACTGAGGATCCAAATATAATTCTTTCTCATATTGAAGAAGGAATAAAAGCTACAAAAACTCCTTATGAAAAGTTTGTTGATAGGAGAGATGCTATTGAAAAGGCAATAAAACTGCTAGGTGATGAGGATTTATTAGTCATAGCAGGAAAGGGCCATGAAACTTATCAAATTATAGGAACAGAAGAAATATACTTTGATGACAGAAAAGTGGTAAAAGAGCTTTTTATGAAATTTAAGTTAGTGTAAAGTGATACCTTAGAACCCTTTACACTAACCATTGATTTTTATACCTTCATTACTTCTATTTGATTATATAACTCTATCCATCGTTTCTGTTTTTTATTGCTATTAATCTTAAAAGCTGAGCAATAGCTGTTATCGCCGCCGCTATATAGGTAAGAGCTGCAGCACCTAAAACCTTCTTAGCACCTTTTAGTTCATCTTCATATAATATATTTCTTGCACCGAGTATAGCTATTGCTCTATTAGAAGCATTAAACTCCACTGGTAGTGTTACTAATTGAAAAAGTACAGCTGTTGAAAAGAAAATTATTCCTAAATTTATAAATAAGGCATTAGACATAATAATTCCTATAAAAAATAATATCCAAGACGCTTTAGTCCCTATATTTACTATGGGTACAAGAGACCCTCTTATTTTTAGAGGAGCATATCCTTCCTTATGTTGTATTGCATGACCAATTTCATGGGCAGCTACCCCTATAGACGCTAATGATGTGCCATTATATACATCATTAGATAGTTTCACCACTCTTTTAATTGGGTCATAATGGTCACTAAGTTTACCTGAAGTAATCACTACTGGTATATCAAAAAGTCCATAACTATCTAAAATCATTCTTGCTACTTGTGCACCAGTATATCCATTTCTACTATACACCCTTGAATAAGTTGCATAACTACTTTGAATTTTATACTGTGCCCAAAATGAGATTATCAATGCGGGTAAAAGTATAATCATTGTTGGATCTAAATATGGTCTAAAATAAGGCATATAAACCCCTCCTATTCTTATTAATGTAAGAAAACTAGAAAATTGACCGTGTAGTTTGTTTTTATAGAATACCATAAAACAGACCGCAAGGTCAATAAACATTAAATTAACATTTTATAAATTTATTCCAAATTAAAGATTCTTTATAAGTAAGCCGATAAATAACTATAGTATATTGAGAGGTGGATTTTATGATATCAAATATAAAAAATACAACTACTTATACAAGAGATCAAAATATACACCGAACTAAAGATAATCATCAGAAAGCTAATATAAATGAAAAAAGTACACAAGCAACCTCATCCTTAGATAAAACAACCAAAATAATTGAAAAACTTAATCAAGGAGAGACATTATCAGAGGATGATTTAAGATACTTAGCAGATGGATACAATAGTAATATAATAACTAATGAAGAGCTGATTCAAAATATTGTTGATAAATCTAATGAAAAATTTGAATCAGATTGTAAAATGTCCATAATACTTAGTAAGATGAACTCGAATAAGAAGCTATCATCAGAAGAACTTGAACTCTTAAGAAAAACAAATCAAAATCCAGTTCAACTTTTAGTAGATAGAGTAAAACCAAAGGACAATGAAAAAAAGCAGCCAGATTATAGATTTTCTGGTATAATCGGTAGACTTAATCAAGGTGAAAAGCTATCACCTATGGATATTGAGTATTTGAGAGTTAAGAGTCCAGAACTATATAAAAAAGCTTTAAAAATAAAAGAAAAACGTGATGAGTTCGAAAGAAAACTTAGAGCTTGTAAGTCAAAAGCTGAAGTGAGAGACTTACACCAATCAGTAACTCAAGCTACATTTATTTCTGATGTAGATACTGGGGATGCTTCAGTGGCTAAAACTGGTGGTGATACCATGTTGTCCATGGCTCTTGGCAAAGAATGGGGAACCTTTACTAGAAGTAACAGGTATGAAAAATTACAAGAACATCGTTTAAATAAGATAAAAATGGATGTATTAGTGTAAATACATCTAATTGAAAATAATAATTATGGAAAATATAGAGATATTAAGATGAACTAAACTATTGAATTTTTCTTATATGTTCCATAAATAGTCTTGGATAATAGTTAATTATGTGCTATTATAGATAATAATGATTATTAATTAATAAGGAGTGTGTTTTATGGGCACTATTTTTATAGAATATCCAAAATGTACAACATGTAAAAGGGCAAATAAGTTTTTAAAAGATAATGGTGTTGAATTTCAAGATAGGCACATTGTTGATGCAAATCCTACAAAAGAAGAGCTTTTAAAATGGATGGATATGAGTGGATTAGAGACAAAAAAATTCTTTAATACTTCTGGTAAACTTTATAAAGAGATGAACCTTAAGGATGTGGTTAAAGATATAAGTAAAGAGAAAGCTGCAGAACTTTTATCTACTAATGGAATGTTAGTAAAAAGACCTATTTTAATTAAGGATGATAAGGTTCTTGTGGGTTTTAAAGAAGATGAATATAAAGGTATACTATAGACAAAGTAAAGGAGGACATAGTATGGAAAGACCATGCATGATTTTATGCAATTTTAAAGATAAAGAGTTAAAGCTAATAAAAACCTATGGCACCATGATGGGGTTAAAGGATCAAATTGTAGTTACATGGAGAAATGGAGATAGCTTAATAAAAGATGTCTTAGAAGGAAATTTACTTGAAGATTGTGTCATTGAAATTAAAGATAGAGCTATTATTTTTAATGACATTCCTCCTATTAAAGTAAGTACCTTTATAGATAATATGAAAAAGATGCGAATACCTCCTACTCTGAAGGGTGTTGTCACTGAAACTTCTAAGGAGTGGACTTTAACTCGTGTTCTTCAAAACTTTGTAGAAGAGCGAAAAGCTGATAAAGAAGGTAAGGAAGCAAAACATATTTAAAAATCAGAATTAGATAACTTTAGGTTGTGGAGAAGCACAAGAAATATAACTGGTGCTTCTCTTTTACTTTCTTTAAGATAAGGCATCTTCAAAAAAATAACTAGGGAAATATACAAGTAGACTGACTAGTTATTTTTCTTCAGATGACTAAATAAGAATAATTTTATACAAATAACAAAAGCTATTAAATGAAATATAAATCTAATCTAGAATATACAAAATATAATATATAAAGTATAATTAAATAATAATTATCTAAAAATTAGATAACTAAGGAGAAAATTTAAAGAGGTGATTTACTATGGATAATAAATTTAATGATATAATAGATAAATTTTCATATATAGAAAAAAGGTTAAATAAGGAGTTAATAGGACAAGCAGATTTCTTGAATAAACTATGTAATTATTTCCAAGAAAAAATTTCACAAGATAAAAAAGGAATATTATTTTTAGTAGGGGAAAAGGATACAGCTAAAAAAACTAGTATCAGATTACTTTTTGAAAATCTAAAGAAGGTTGATTTAATAGATAATAGTCAGGTTGATGAAATAAATTTAGCCTCCTATAATTTTAATCTAGGTTATAATGCATTTTTGACAGACTTATATGAAAAACTTAATACCCCTTCACAATGCCTATTATTTAAGAATGTTGATAAAGCAAGTGAAAGTATATTAAAAGTACTATCTAATATATATCCAAATACTTGTATAGCTTTAGATGAGAAGTATATAATTAAAAATAAATTCTTAGTAGAAGCTAATAATAATGACACTAATAAAATAAGCCAGTTTATTTGTCATAATAAATTTTTTATATTTACTTCTAATAAAAAGGCTTTTGATATATCAGAGTTTTTTGATGAACCTTTTTTAGATAAGGTTGATATTACCTTACATACAAGAAGATTAAATAAGCGTGAAAGAAATATAGTTGTAAGGAAAGAGCTCTTAGACACTATTAAAAATATAGAGGCTAATTTAAACATAAATGTATTGATAGATATAAAAGAAAATAATGAGATACATGAAGACTTTGGATTATGTAAATTTTTACAAGAAAGTTATAAACATGATAGCAGCTTTGGAATTGCAGAGTATGTTTCATATAAAATCTATAAACCAGTAAAAAATTTACTAAGAGAAGAAAGCATTGAAGCTGAAGATAAAATTTTATTATATGTAGAAAATGATGAAATTTATTGTAAAACAGATAATGGAATATTTAATTTAAGTAACTATTCAACTCCAACTCTTGAAGAAGCAAAGTATAAGTTAGATTCTATAATTGGTATGACGGAATTAAAGGACTTTATGACAAATGTACAAAATAATTTCAAGGTTCAAAAAATAAGACAAAGACTTGGTTTACAGACATCAAATGTATCTCTTAATATGATTTTCGCTGGTAATGCAGGTACAGGTAAAACTAATGCAGCTAGAGTTACCTTTGAATATTTGAATGCTCTAGGTGTTTTATCTAAGGGAATATTTAGAGAGGTTAGTAAGGCTGATTTTGTTTCCGAAAATACAAATGATACTGCTAAGAGAACTAATGATATTATAGAGTCTGCACTAGGAGGATTATTATTTATAGATGAAGCCTACTCATTGTGCGAAAGTGAAGATGATAAAGTTGGTAAGGAAATAGTAGATGCATTGTTAAAAGGAATAGAAGATAATAGGGATAATTTAGTGGTTATATTAGCAGGTTATGAAAATGACATGAAAAGATTCCTAAGTTTCAATCCAGGACTCAAATCTAGATTTCCTAACTTTATACACTTTGAAGATTATAATCCAGTGGAGATGTATGAAATTGCTATTAATATTGCTAAATCTAAAGGATACAGAATAGCTAGCAATGTAAAAGAGGGTTTAATTGACTTATTCACAAGAAATCAAATTGCTGGTAAAAATGATTTAGGTAATGCTAGATTTGTAAGAAATATAGTTGAAAACGCCATAATGGATGCTTCTAAAAAGTATTTAACTGATGGTGATAAGCAAATTGATTTATTAGAGAGAGATAACTTCAATTTCAAAGTCAATTCTAAATTTGATTTAGAAGAAAAGCTAAGTGAGATAATAGGCCTTGAAGAAGTTAAAAAACTTTTAAGAAGTCAATATAAATTAATTGCTGCTCAAGAAAAAAGAAAATCAGCAGGAGTTAATACTAAAATAGATCAGAACTTAAATATGGTTTTCGCAGGGAATCCAGGTACTGGTAAAACAAGCATAGCAAGATTAGTAGCTGAAATGCTAAATAGTATGGGACTTTTAAAGATTGGACAATTAGTTGAAACGGATAGGTCTAGTTTTGTTTCAGAAGTCCCTGGCGAAACTTCAAAGAAAACAGAGGAGAAGTTTAAAGAAGCTATAGGTGGAATTTTATTTATAGATGAAGCTTATACCCTTGCAAATGATTCTATAGGTATAGAAGCTATAGAGACTCTTCTTAAGCTGATTGAAGATTATTCAAAGGAAGTAATAGTTATCCTTGCCGGATATGATAAGGAAATGGAAGACTTCTTTGATGTTAATATTGGTTTGAGATCTAGGTTCCCTCTTTGGACTAATTTTGAAGACTACAATCCTAATGAGCTTTGCGAAATGGCCCTAAAATTAATAGAGTCAAAGGGCTTTAAATTATCTAGAAATGCCCATATAGCCATAAAAAAGAGCTTTATAGATATTTATGAAAGCTCAGATTCGCAATCCGGTAACGGTAGGATGGTAAGAAATTATGTAGAAACACTAATTAGAAACCAGAGTATACGAATAGCTGAAGAAGATATTAGTGTTTATGAAATGAATTTAATAACTACTAAGGATATAGAAAAAATAAATGTTTCTGAATATGATAATAACTTTGATTTAGAAAATAGCTTAAAATCTTTAATAAGTAGTGAAAAATCAAAGGAATTTTTAAGGAATCAATACAAGTTAATAAAAGCTAAAGAAAAGAGAGAGAAGCTTGGAATACGTACTGATATAAATAAGTACATGAATATAATTTTTACTGGAGAAATCGGAACTGGTAAAAAGATTGTATTGGATATATTATCTGAAATGTATTACTGTATGGGAATCGTCAAAGCTAAAAGTATAGTAGAAGTAGATAATACTGAAATTATTTCAATGATTAATAATGGAATAAAACTAGAGGATATATTTAATAAATTTTTAGGCAAAGTCTTATTCATTGATAAAGCTCACTTAATTCTTATGGAAAAAAATCATAGAGAGATAGTTGCCGCATTAATAAGATTCATAGATAAAAATAAGAATAAAATAATCATAGTTTTATCTGGAGAAAAAGATAGTATAAAGGAATTAGTGTTAGCTAATCCTTCTCTTAATTATAGATTCCCTCAATGGCTTGATTTCGAAGACTATACTGAGGAAGAATTATTCCAAATAGCACTACATTTATTAAAGAACAAGGGTTTCCTTATCAATAAAGATGAGGAGCACTTATTAAACAAAGCAATAAATGAACTATTTGAAAATAAGAATTTAAGTTTAAAAAATAGCTTGATGATAAAAAACTACTTAGATAAATTAATAAGAGTTCAAAGTGTAAGAGTATATGATGAAAAGCTTTCTCCAAAGGAAATAAATATTATAACTCCTAGAGATATAATGCTAAGCAAAGAAGAGTTTTTAAAGAAGAATTCTTATGTGGTTGAAAAAGATAAAACACATGAAACATCCTTTGAAAGTAATAGTAGTAACAATAACAATGCTCCATATAACTTTGATGTTGCAGATGAGCTACTTAAATTAAAAAATCTATTAGACTTAAGAGCCATTACAGAGAATGAATTTAAACTATTGAAAAATAAGCTAATAAATTCATAAATTAATTAAAACATATTCTGAAAATTAATAAGGCTATAGAGTTGTGTGCTATAAATGCTCAACTCTATAGCCTATTTCTTTATTCGCTAATCTAGATGAAACACTTAATTAAACAAAGTTAAATATTCTCCATAGCCTTTCTCTTCAAATTCAGCTATTGATATAAATTTAAGAGCAGCAGAGTTAATGCAATACCTAAGGCCACCTAATTCTAAAGGGCCATCACAAAATACATGGCCTAAGTGAGCATCACCATTTTTACTTCGGATCTCTGTTCTAATCATTCCATGAGTTTTATCAACCTTTTCCACTATAACCTGTCTATTAATAGGCTTTGAAAAAGCTGGCCATCCACAATCACATTTAAACTTATCTATAGAAGTAAACAATGGCTCTCCAGTAGTTATATCAACATAAATTCCAGCCTCACGAAAATCCCAATATGGATTTTTAAAAGGAGGTTCTGTTCCACTTTCTTGAGTAACATAATACTCCATAGATGAAAGCTCCTCTTTCAACATTTCCTTTGATTTTTTTTCATACATCTTACTCATATATAACACCTCAACTTATAATCAGTTCTTATATAGTTTAATTATAAGATTATTATAAGTTAAATTAAAGTATATATGCGTTAGAGTTATCAGGTTAATTTTTGTAGGAATCATGATTTTATATCTGCAATTGGTAATATATAATTTATACATTAAATATTCATAGTTCTATGCACAATTATCAGCTTATAAAATATTTTAAAATCCCATTATTTTATTGTAAAAATTTATAAGATTCATATTATCAATTGTAGTTTTATATAGTTATGGAAATTGGATTATTACAATGCTATAATTTTTTTATGTTATGCGAGCTGCGAAGCAGTACGCAAAAGTAAAGAAGGAGCGGATTACAATTGATTAAAGAAGAAATGACACCAAAAGAAAGAGTACAGGCTTTTTCTAGAGGAGAGGAAATTGATAGATTAATCTGTATTCCTGATATGGGAGTTACTATGGTACCTTTTATTGGGGTGACAGCTAAGGAATATTATCATTCAGCAGAGCTTATGGCTAATTTAGAAGTAGCTTTATTTAAAAGGCTTCGTCATGATGGGGCAAGTATATCTACTAGTCTTAGAGGAGTTGCTGAAGCTATGGGATCTAAAGTAGGTTATCCTGATTATGGTATTTCATATTTAATAGAGCCAGCTATTAAATCTGTAGATGAAATAGAGTCCCTTAAAGTTGTAGATCCATTAAAGGATGGCAACTTACCAACTTTAATTGAAGCAATAAGACTTACTAGAAATGCACTTATGGATGAGGTAGATGTTGGTGCTGCTATGTCAGGACCTTTTAGTGTTGCTGCTTCAGTAGTAGGAACAGAAAATCTATTAAAATGGATGATTAAATATCCTGAAAAAATTCATACTCTAATGGAAATAGTAGCAGAATCTAACAATAGGTATATAGAAGAAGTGGCTAAATTAGGCGTTTCTATTGGAATTGCAGATCCAGTTTCATCCAATAGTGTTATAAGTCCAAAACAGTTTAGGGAATTTTCACTACCTGCCCTTCAAAAAAATATTAACAAAATAAAAGAAAAAACAGGAAGTGCTCCGAGTATACATATTTGCGGCAAAAGTAAGGGCATTTGGGAAGATGTTGTAAATACAGGTATTTCTAATTTCAGTATTGATAATGAAGAAGATCTAGAAGAAGCTAAAGAAATACTTGGTAATAGAGTGGTTATTACTGGAAATGTTCCGCCAGTAGATGTTGTACATTCAGGAAGTAAAGAAGATATCTTTAAGTCAGTTAAAGAATGTATTAGAAAGGGACATGATTCTAAAAAAGGTTACATGTTAAGTACAGGCTGCCAAATTCCAATGAATACGCCAATAGAAAAGATTGAAATGTTTATGGAAGCTGGTAGAACTTATGGAAAATATCCAATAGATTTAGCATTATTAGATAAATAAAGAAGCATAAATAAGAAATAAGATTTGTGAGTTATTATCACATGATTTAAATGATGCTATTAAATTTGCAATTATGAGATTGCTAAGGAGGCTGCAATGGAAGAACTATTTAACTTTAAATGTACTAATAGTGACATTGAGGAAATACCTTTAGAAGTAGCTGAAAAATATAAGTTTTTGTTTCCAGAAGTACATCTAAATGCAAAAGATATGGCTGAGTTTTCAAAGTTAATAAAGAGGTATAAAATGGACCAATATTGTAAGCTGCCTTTTTGTATGACTGTTGAGTCAGAGTCTTTAGGTGGAAAAATAAATTTAGGAGATCATAAAATTGGACCAAGGGTATCCCAATATGCATTTAATTCTATTAATGAATTGGATAATATTAGAGGTATCGATTATGGAAGAAATAGAATCAAAGAGGTTTTAGAGGCTGTTGAGATTTTATCTGGAGAAGGAGAACAGGTTACTTTAAGTGTACAGGGACCTTACTCTATAGCTCAAACACTGATAGATCCAAAATTGATTTTTAAAGCTGCAAGGAAGGAAAAATATAGGATAGAACAGTTTTTAAGTGTTATAGAAGATATAGTTGTTAGTTATATAAAGGAAGGAATAAAACGAGGGGCTAAGATTATATCCTATGGGGATGCTAGTGGAGCTTTAGATATATTAGGGCCGAAAATGTACAGCGAGTTAAGTGGAAGATATAACTATAATGTATTAAAAAGGGTATCTAAGGATTTAAATGATGAGATTATCCATGTTTGTGGAGTAACCTCAGCTTCATTGCATAATTCAGGCTTTACAAAGTCAACACTTGTTGAAATAGATGGAGAGATGACGTATAGTGAAGCTTTAAAAAAAGCTGTAACAGAAAACAGCAGTATAAAGATTGTAGGTCACAACTGCATAAAAAGACTTAATAAAAGAATGAAAAAAAATAAGATTTGGATTATTGAAGTTAATTAATGGGAGGCTATTAATGATGGACAACAATAAATATGTACTGATTAATGCTTTAGCAGAAGCAGTAGTAGAAATGGAAGAAGAGAGAACAGAAGAATTAGCTAAGGAATGCATAGAAAAGGGTGTAGATGTATTAACTGCTATAAATGAAGGACTTGCAAAAGGTATGGAGAAGGCTGGGAAGCTTTATGATGAGGGAGAGTATTATATACCTGAGCTTTTAATGTGTTCGGAGGCAATGTATAAGGGAATTGACATATTAAAACCATATCTTAAAACGAATAGTGAAACTAAGTTTAAGGCTGTTATTGGAGTTGTTGAAGGTGATACACACGATATAGGTAAAAACTTAGTTAAGATAATGATGGAAACAGCAGGATTCCAAATGTATGACTTAGGCAGGGATGTTCCTCCAATGGACTTTGTTAAGAAAGCAAAAGAAGTAAGGGCAAGCATAATAGTTTTATCAACTTTGATGTCTACAACAATGAATGTAATGGAGGATGTAATAAAAATATTAGAAGAAGAGAACTTAAGAGATAAGGTAAAGGTTATGATAGGCGGAGGACCAATATCACAAAAGTTTGCTGACAAAATTGGAGCAGATGCTTATACTAGCGATGCTACTAAGGCGGCTAAGGTAGCAGTTGAAATTGCCAAGAACTTAAGTGAAGGGAAATAATATTATGAAGGTAGTTATTAATTTTCCCCAAATAGGTAAGAAAGTACAGGTGGAAGCTGGGACAAAGCTTATTGAGGCAATTAGAAAATGTGGACTGTCACTAGAAACTCCTTGTAATTGCGTTGGCTTGTGCGGCAAGTGTAAAGTTAAAGCATTTGGGAAGCTTTCACCTATTTCGAAGGAGGAGGCTGCTTTTATTAATGAGGAAAATGTAAGGCTTGCTTGTACTGCAGAGGTACAAGGCGATGTAGATATAGAATTTTTTGAAAGTTTTAAAACCTTAAAAACCATTAATAGAGGTTATTCTATTAATGCAGAGGCTAATAGCGAGATAAGGAATAAGAATAAAGATAGAGAGAGATTATGTGGAGTTGCTTTTGACATAGGAACTACTGGATTATCTGCATATTTAATGGATTTAAGAAGTGGAGAGGTTTTAAATATAGCTTCAGCATTGAATCCTCAAACAGAGTACGGAGGAGATGTTATTTCAAGAATAACCTTCTGTATGGAAAATGAGGATGGTGCTCATATATTAGCTAACTCTATACGTAAAAAGCTGAACCATATTATCGAACAATTACTTAAAGGTCTCATCAATAGAGAAGAAATATACATAGTAACTGTTGCTGCCAATACTACTATGCTTCATTTACTTGCTGAAGAAAATCCTGAATCCATAGCAAAGTCGCCATATAAGGCCGTATTTTTAGATAAACGGGAGCATTTAGGAAAAGACTTAGGCTTAGAAATAAATGAAAAAGGTATGGTAATATTACTGCCTTCAGCGTCAGCATATGTGGGAGCAGATATTATTTCAGGTATAGTTGCTACAGATTTTATTAACAAAAAGAACAACTCTATATTTATAGATATCGGCACTAATGGTGAGATAGTTGCAAATTGTAATGGTGTACTTGTTGCAGCTTCTACTGCAGCTGGTCCGGCTTTAGAAGGAATGAATATTTCTTGTGGCTTAAGAGCAATTAATGGAGCTATAGACAAGTTTCATATTGATGAGAAATACAATATCACTTATTCCACTATTGGCGGAGAAAAGGCTAAAGGAATATGTGGAAGTGGGTTAATGGATGTTGCAGCAGCTTTAGTAAGCTTTGGAATTGTAGAGAAAAGCGGAAGATTTAATCCCAAAATGCATGAAAAGTTTAAAGAAAGACTTATTGATAAAAAGTTTTATATTACAGAAGAAATATATGTTTCCCAAAAGGATATCAGGCAGATACAGTTAGCTAAAGGTGCTATTTCTGCTGGAATAATTATGATTCTAAAGGAGCTTAATATTAAAATTGAAGACATAGACGAAGTAGTTATAGCTGGAGCCTTTGGTTATCATATTGATGCTGAAAGTATAAAAATTATAAGTCTTATTCCGAAAGGTTTTAATGGACTAATTTCATTTGTAGGAAATTCATCTGTGGAAGGTGCTGCATTGGCAGCTATTAATGACGGAATTTTGAATAAAATGATAGAGATAAAAGAAAAACTTAAGGTTATCGAACTGTCAACTAAAGATGATTTTCAGGAGCATTTTATAAGTGAATTGAATTTTTGATATATAAATTGGTACAGATATTTTTCGTATAGATTTTAAATAAGAAAGCAGGTGATTCCGTGTTAACACCTAAGGAACGGCTGTATAAGTCCCTTAGAAAGCAAGAAGTGGATAGAATTCCTTGTATATGTCCCGGCGGCATGATGAATATGATAGTCGAAGATATAATGAACAAGACTGGTTGTCAGTGGCCAGATGCTCATTCAGATGCGGTGCTTATGGCAAAGCTTTCAGCAGGAATGTATGAGTTTGGAGGCTTTGAGAATTACGGGGTACCTTTTTGTATGACAGTAGAGGCTGAGGCTATGGGGGCAGCAGTTATTATGGGAAGCAAGGTAAATGAACCAAGAATAGATAGATATCCTATAAGTTCTGTTGCAGAATGGGTAAAACTGAAGAGAATAGAGGTAGAGGACAATAAGCGAATAAATGTTACTTTAGAGGCTATAAGCATATTAAAAAACAAAAATAATGCAGTGCCAATAGTAGGCAACCTGACAGGTCCTGTTTCTCTTGCCTCCTCCCTTGTGGAGCCTACAATTTTTTATAAAGAGATAATTAAAAAAAGAGAACTGTGCCATGAATTTATGGAATTTGTAACGGAGAATTTGATAATCTTTGGAAAAGCTCAGATAGCCGCTGGCGCTGATGTTATTGCTATTTCCGATCCAAGTGCTACAGGGGAGATTTTAGGACCAAAACTTTTCCATGAATACGGGGTAAGATACATAAATAAAATAGTAAAAGAACTTAGACCTCTTTGTAAAACAGGACTTATTGTCCATATTTGTGGAAGATTAAAAAGTATTTACGATGAATTGAACGAACTAGAAAGCGACGCTATAAGTTTCGATTCAATCACAAGTGTAAAAGAAGTAAAGGGGACGGTTAACAACAAAGCAATAATGGGCAATGTAAGTACATTGTCATTAGAAAAAAATACTCCAGAAGAAATAAAGAAAGCTTCTAGATATTGTATTGAATCTGGAGTCAATATCTTATCTCCTGCATGTGGAATTGGAACTAGAACACCACTGGTGAATGTACAGGCTATGGTTAGCGCCTGCAAGGAATAGGGGACGGTTAACATAGAAAGCTTGGCGATATGTCCAAGCTTTTTCATCTTTTCAACTAGCATAGGAGTTTTAATAATTTTAGAAAATAGACCTATTTTTTATTAATAGTTCCTTGTTATATTCTTCATGTTTTTTAACTAATTTGTCTATAGGTTTACCCTTTAACATATCTATTATCATTGGTGCTAACACAGCTAATGTATCCCTATAACCAAGATCTATGTGTTGATTTACTGTACTTGTCATTAGATTTACTGTTCCAATTCCATTTATTGGTTCAAGATGTATAGATGGGTATATTTCTATAATAGGTGTATTCTCAAACTTAGATTTATCTATAGGTTGCTTATAAGATAAATGCACCACAATAATAACATCACAATTATGCTCTTTTAAAGGTGTTATAGGCACATTATCAGCATTTTGACATGAATACTTAGGGTTGTTTATTCCACCATCTGAATATCTATATTCATTTATTCTAATTGGTTTAAACATAAATGGTATTGAACATGAAGCAAGGGCAATATCTATTATCTCATCTTCCTTAAATTGATTTAACATAAAATATTCTGGCCTTTTCAAATCTATGTTATATGCACAGGCATAAAATATTTTCTTTGATTCCTTTATAACCTTTAAATCAACATACTGTTCAATAAACTCTCGAATTCCACTTTGAGAAAATAGACCAATATCATTATCCTTTATTAGGTTAATAGCTGATATATCTCTACTTTTAGCTTTCTTAATAAATTCAGAAATTTTTAAATTTTTAACATTAATCTCATTACTAATGAATCTTGAATAATTTAAACTGGACCAACTCTCATCCATAATTTTACCATCATCCATGGAAATCATAAGTGCATTAATGGTGCCAATAGACGTACCTGAAACAACAGAAATTCTTCGTATTATGTCCAGTTCCCAAAGCCCTTTAAGAACACCTGCCTCATAGGCACCTTTAGCACCGCCACCAGCTAATACTAATCCTATTTTTAAATTAAATAATTCTCTAATAGATTCCATCTTTAAATACATCCTCCCACTTATAGATTTCACCACTTAACATAGATTATATACCTTAATATTATAACATCTTATTTATCTTTTTTATCTTATTTTAATATTAAGTAGATAAGGAAAAAGAAGGCTGATATAATATTTTTTAGAATGTTTATAAAGGAGTTATTAAATGAAATACTATTTAGCACCAATGGAAGGAATTACGGGATACATATATAGAAATTCTTATGAAAAGTTTTTTTATAACATTGACAAATACTTTACACCTTTTATTGTTCCAAATGAAAGTAGAAGTCTTAAAACTAAAGAATTAAGAGATATTTTGCCTGAAAATAATGAAGTGATGAACCTAGTGCCGCAAATACTTACTAACGATTCAGAAGGTTTTATTGCTACTTCTAGGAAATTGCAACAATTAGGTTATAATGAGGTTAATTTAAATTTAGGCTGTCCTTCTGGAACTGTTGTTTCAAAAAATAGAGGCTCAGGATTTCTAGCAAAAAGAGAAGAGCTTCATATGTTTTTAGATGAAATATTTAAAATGGATGATATGAAGATCTCTATAAAAACTAGAATAGGAAAAGAGAGTCCAGAAGAATTTTATGAGCTAATAAAAATTTACAATAAATATCCTTTAGAAGAATTAATTATTCATCCTAGAACACAAAAAGATTTTTATGGAAATAAACCTAATTTAGAGGTGTTTAAAGATGCATTATCTTTAAGTAAAAGTCCAGTATGTTATAATGGCGATATTTTCACTGCTATTGGCCATAATAAATTAATAGAAGCTTTCCCAAAAGTAAATACAGTAATGCTAGGCAGAGGTATACTTGCTAATCCAGGGTTAATCAATGAGATAAAAAATACTACTAATCTAAATAAAGAAGTATTAAAAGATTTTCATGATGAGGTCTTAAATAAATACATAGAATTATTTAATGATGATAGAATTACACTGTTTAGAATGAAAGAACTATGGGGCTATATGATTTACATATTTTCAGATAATAAAAAACATGCCAAGAAAATAAAAAAAGCACAAAAACTAAGTGATTACAATGAAGTCGTCTCAAGTTTGTTTAGGGATCAGGAAATCATTGAAGGGGCTGGATTATTCACTAATCATTAAATATGACTATCTTTTTAAAATTATTCATTGAATATTATTACTAAAACTAGACAAACTAATGTAAATAAACATTAGGAGGTTATAGTATGAGTAATATGAATGATGGAACCATAGGTGGATTACCAAAAAACATTAACAAAGAAGTATCAACTCCTAAGTTAGATGCAAACACTATTACTAAATTAGTTAAAGAGAACGGGAAAGTAGTAGGCTATGAACTATCGAATGGAGAACAAGTCTCTAAAGAAGAAGGGATTTCCTTAGCTAAACAAGGTTGTATTGCAAGTGTTGCTATTGCTACAAGAAACCATGAGGAATATTTACGAACTCTACCAGATGATAATGAGAGCAACAATTTGAGTGACCTTCCCACAGTAAAAGAATAATAAATCATATGAGGTATCTCTTTTGAGATATCTCTTTTAATTAATGAAAATTTAACTAATGATTTATATTAATTATTGCTATTTAATTTGCTAAGATTTAAATTTTGCTATAATAGTAGTATAATATTTTGTACATTTAGCAAAGATACTATTTAATTAACAATTTATATCTGTAGTTACATACATATCAAATTCTATGTAATAGATTATAAATTGTTAATAAGAAAAGAGGTAAAACATAATGAATTATGAATTAACAATATATGAGTTAGGCCAAGCATTAACTGCTCTTGAGAAAGCCTACGGCTTAGATGTAGTAATACGTCTGAATCTAAGTGGTGGTTGGATGACACTCATTGGAAAAGCTACTATCGAAATGAGTCCAGCCCTTGTAGCTTTAAACGGTAATCCTATGCGCAATAATACTATAGAGTTTAAAGTCATTGATAATAATAACCAAGGAACAATAATTAAACTTACAGGTGCTAAAAGCAAGAAATTCAATGTTAATGTAGATGCAGCAAAATATAGAGAGTTGGGTCCTAAAAGTACAGCACCTGATGAAATTAAAGTAAATGAAAATGAATGTAAATTAATAATTGATGACAATATTATCTTTAGTATAAAAACTCCTGTTAGTACAGCTCTTAAACTTATAAAAAAGTAAAGCTAACTTAGCTTAGTATTTCATTAAACTAGTTGAAAGCACAAATCTAAATAATAAATTATTTTATAAATATGGATATAATTTAAGATATTAGCTTTGTTTTAATATGTAGTTCTATAATCAACAATCATTAAAACAAAGCCAAGATATTAAATAAATGGGGTGGATAAAATGTTTACCAAGGACGAACTTTTAGTAATTAAAGATGCATTAAAAATTGCTGATAAAGAATATATCAAATTAATTGATTTACATAAGAATAATAGGAATAGCTTAGTTGCTTATAATCGAAAGTAAAAGAAGCTCTGGATCACTGAAAATAAATTAAACAAAATTTTAGATGAAGAGCAATATGAAAAATAAATAATAGTTAGCCCCTAAAAGGTATTACATAGAAATTTCACATTTTCTTTGTGTATGGCTTTTGGGGGTTTTATATTATTTGAAAATATTTGCATTATCCTATTGACCCTTACCTAAAGTAACCCGATATAATGAAGTTGGGTGATGAAAATGAGAGAGGAAAAATTTTATACTGCTGGGGAGTTTGCAAAAAAAGCTGGAGTTACCATTAGAACTATAAGGTTTTATGACAACAAGGGTTTATTGAAGCCTTCAAAACTCACTGAGGCTGGATATAGATTATATACCGATTTAGATTTTGCAAAGCTCCAAAAAATATTAACTCTAAAGTACTTAGGTTTCTCCTTAGAAGATATAACTATGTTTATAACAAGTAATAACACCACTGATTATTTAAAGCATTCCTTACAGCAACAAAAACAAATTGTTAGGGATAAAATCAATCATATGGAAAGAATAGAAAAATCCATAGAAGAAGCTGAGAAGATCTTTGAAAGGGATGATGAATTCCTTTGGGAGAAAATAATAAACATCATTCACTTATTAAATATGGAAAAGGATTTAGTAGATCAATATAAAGATTCAACCAATGTTGATATAAGAATCAGCTTACATGATAAATATAGTGTAAATAAACAAGGGTGGTTTAACTGGATGTTTGGAAATTACACTATTCCTCCAAATCCTCGTATACTTGAATTAGGCTGTGGCAATGGTGAGCTTTGGAAATGCAATGGTGATAATCTTCCATGCCCTAGTGAAATAATTCTATCAGATATATCTAATGGCATGCTTAATGACGCGAAAGAAAGATTAAAATCTTTAAATAAAACTTTTAAGTTTGAAACTATTAATTCTTCTGATATACCTTATCCAAATGAAAGCTTTCATATCATAATAGCTAATCATATGCTTTTTTATATAAATGATAGAGAAAAGACACTATCTGAAATTAAAAGAGTGTTAAAACCAGGCGGATACTTCTATTGTAGTACCTATGGGAAAAAACATATGAAAAAAATAGAGGATATTACTAAAGGCTATGATAGTAGAATATCCCTTTCAGAAGTGAATCTCTATGAGATCTTTGGACTAGAAAATGGAACAGCTCAACTGGAACCTTGGTTCAAGGATATAACTTTACACATTCATAAGGATTCCTTAATTGTAGATGATTATAAGCCTCTACTTGATTATATATTATCCTGTCATGGTAATGAACATGAAATACTAAAGGATAGATATGAAGATTTTGAAACATACATTAGAGGTAAGTTTGAAAAAACAGGCAATTTGACTATTGAAAAAGAAGCTGGAATGTTTATATGTAAAAAAGCTAATGAATAATAAAACTTAAATTCCTTATACAAATTAAGAGTATTGGTACCGTACTTTTATATATATTCATACTCACATATTAAATTAAATTTGGAAGGGGATAACTATATTATGAAAACTTATTTAGTTACAGGTGGAGCCGGCTTTATTGGCTCAAATTTCATACTATATATGTTAAATAAATATAAAAATATCAAGATTATAAACCTAGATAAGCTAACCTATGCAGGTAATTTAGAAAACCTAAAGGATATAGAAAAGGATGAAAGATATACCTTTGTATTAGGAGATATCGGTAATAGTGAACTAGTAAGTCACTTGTTTGAAGTTTATGAAATAGACTATCTAGTGAATTTTGCTGCTGAATCTCATGTAGATAGAAGTATTAGTGATCCAGAAATATTTGTTAAAACCAATGTTTTAGGCACTCTTAATCTTCTTAATTGTGCAAAAGAAGCTTGGCATAATTCCAATGGATGGAAATCAGGTAAAAAATTCCTCCAAATCGGCACTGATGAAGTATATGGTTCCCTTGGTGAAGAAGGTTTCTTTTTAGAAACAACTCCCTTAGATCCCCATAGCCCTTATTCAGCAAGTAAAGCTTCTGCTGATTTATTGGTTAAAGCTTACTTCGATACTTATAAAATGCCTGTAAATATAACGCGCTGTTCTAATAATTATGGACCATATCAATTTCCTGAAAAATTAATACCTCTTTTAATAAATAATTGCCTTACTCTAAATTCTCTTCCTATATATGGAGATGGCTTAAATGTAAGAGATTGGCTATATGCCGAAGACCATTGTAGAGCTATTGATATGGTAATAAATGAAGGTAAAGTAGGGGAAATTTACAATGTAGGAGGCCACAATGAAAAAACTAATCTGGACATTGTTAGAATTATAATAGATTATTTAAATAAAAATTATGATAAAAGTATAAGTGATTCTCTAATAACTTATGTAGAAGATAGGAAAGGACACGATAGAAGATATGCTATAGATCCTAGTAAAATTGGAAAGGACCTTGGATGGTCTCCGGAGACTACCTTTGAAGTTGGAATAGTTAAAACTATAGACTGGTATACCAAGTGAAACTTGTAAACTGTGATTTAGAGTAATATAAGGAAGTCAAAAAATGGGTCAATTCAAGTTTAAAAAATGTTTGACCATAGAAGGACTTTATACCATAGAGTCTAAAATATTTCTAGATGAAAGAGGATATTCTTTGCTTGTAGCAGATAGAAAATGTTATATACGGTGTTATGCCGTTTCTCAATAATAGAGAAAATTTGTATTTTCTACAGAAAAATGGCATTAGCCTCTTGACTCTTCCTTTGGGGAATCCGTTATACTAAGGTTATCCCTGATAATTTAGAAAAGAGGTCGAAACAAATGAACAACCTAATCAAAATCAAAGATGTGTCAAGCAAATATGACATTACAGCCCGTACACTGCGTTATTATGAGGACATGGGATTGCTGTCCAGCACCCGAAGTGATGACTACACATATAGAATGTACGACGAAAACGCTATTAGGCGGCTTGAACAAATACTCATTTTACGCAAGCTGAATATCAGCATAAAAGACATTCAACGTGTTTTCAACACTTCCGGTTCCGATGTAGTTTTAGAAGTGCTGGGGAAAAAAGTACAGAGCATAGACGACGAGGTTGCGCTTTTGCATGAGTTGAAAGAAATCGTGCTGGATTTTATACGCGAAATCGAACAAGTGAACTTTGCAGACAACTCCGACATAAAACTGCTGTATAACAAGGCTAAAGAGATTGAAACACAGTTGATAAGCGTTGACTATATCGGCAAGCCCTCCAATATAAACCGCTTGATTGAAATAACGGAAAATTTAGATAAAAAAATTCCTGATATAATGGTTGTCAGGATACCGGAATTCAAGGCGGTAACGTGCGGCAACCACCCGTGGGGGGAAATGTTCAAAGAAGGAGGATATATGTACCAGTTGTGGCAGTATTGTCATTTGTATAAGAGTGTGATTTTCGATTGTTTTGATTTTTTGCTGTCTAAAAATGACAAAGCTGAATGGATATGTGCCGTTAAAGATGGTGTTACCAATGCGGATGTAAGCCCTTTTAAATTGTTCGATTTTCCGGGAGGCTTATACGCTATGACAGTCAGTATTGACGAAGATAACGAGAGCATACACAAAGTGGAAGATAAAGTTCGCCGATGGATTGAAAGCACAAATTTTGAGCTTGACAAAGGCCGCAATGTTATGTTCAATATGCCTTATTTATATGAAGATGGAAGAGATATTGCCTATAAAGACATAGAAAAGGGACTTGGCTATAAACAAATGCAAAGATATTTTCCCATCAAGCTAAAAGAAGGAATATAAAAATATAAGGAAGTTCCCATGTATTATTTAGGTAATTGCGAAATGCAAAGTATGACAGAACCAATAGGAAAATAAAAAATAAATGGAGGAATTATTATGAACAAGTATGAAAACGCTATGAAGCTTATGGAAGAATACTGCGGAAACGGAAAGGACAACCTTATTGCTCTTGCAACTATTGCATTGTACCCGAATGCCATGGGAAGTCCCCGTCCTTCTGTCCGTATGGTTGATGCTTATTATGAAGACGGTGTGTTTTATGTTTCTACAGACACTAATAAAAATAAAACGCTGGAAATTGGGAAAAATAACGAGGTTTCCATTTGTGGGCTAGACTTGTTTGTTGCTCAAGGAAGGGCTGAAAATCTCGGTTGGGTAAAGGACGAGAGGAACGCGGAAATAAGAGCCAAGATGAAAAAAATCTTCACATGGTTCGATGCACATGGCGACGAAGACAACCCTGACTCAATCGTTCTGCGTATAACCCTTACGGAAGGAACTATAACTGATAATGACCAAAAATACGGTGAATGGCAGTATAAAGTTGACTTTGCGAAGAAAGAAGTGAAATAAATGCAAAAGACACTGAAGGATATGGCAAAACACTTAAAGAATGTTATTACGTCAGAAATACCTGAAACATATACAATTAATCCTATGTTTGAAGATATTTCAAAGGAGGAAAACATTCGAGAAGGAGTTCTTGTCTTCAGAAACTTTTTGTATAAGCTTTGCGATGTTTTGATTGTTGAAGGCGATTCCTATGATAATCATAAAAAGAATGCTCACGAATTTGATGACCGCGTTACTATTTCCGTATATTTTCCATTCCTGCACAATGTGAAATGCTTATTATTGAATATAGGTTTTCATGGGGCACTAACAGAAAGTGCCCAATCTCTTACCGTGGGAAGCAATATATTCAACACGAAAACCCCCGTTTCAAAATACGTTGAGGCCCTGCGATTCTTGACTGATTGCGGCATAGTGATTGAAGGTATAAACTTGAATGATAAAAAACCAGATTTATTAAAAGCTGAAAGAATAAAAATTTCCTATCCTGAGAATCCTGATATGTTGACTGGTCTCAAGGTAATGGCAATAGCAGAGATAGAATTTGGTGGAAACGCCAAGGAATCCAAGGTCAATAAATCTAATACAATCAGTTATTGCCGCTTCTCCGATATTTTATTGCGATGTGATTACAGAGTATTGGAAAACAATAAAACAGATGAGATTATTTCTATATTAAAAGATACTATGAAACCTTTATCTGCCAATGTACAAGATTTTATATTGCAGCTACATAAGCGTTATTTGGATAAAGGGCTTAAATGTAATATGGAAATAAAAGATTTATGGATAAAGATTAAGTATTCTTATAAAAGTAAAGAGATATGGGGAATTAATGTATCACTTAACAATGGTTATCAAATAAACATCAAAGCGAAGAACACCCATAAATACGCTGATACCATTGAAAAATTCCCTTCATTTATACAAGAAATGATTGAAAAGGGATATGGCTGTGGAATAAAAAGAGGGATAAGCGATCATTGTAATGGAGGTTGCCAAGGTTTTCGTTTTTCACTGGAGGACTCAATTATTGATATAAGAAATGATATCGAAACTTGGCTTGACACGGAATTGTCATTTGTATAGTATAAGCGTTAGTAAAACATAGTGGGAAAATACTATTGAATTTGTTTATAAGCTTACTGACTATTATCATCCAGAAGATGAAGGTGGTATTCCTTGGAACGATAAAACAATAGATATTGACTGGCCCATTTCAGAAGGAATGAAAATTATAACATCTGAAAGAGATAGAAAGTATCCTGCTTTTAGTGAAGGACTATCATTAAAAACTAAAATGATATAGTATAACTACCCCAGAGTATGTTTCAACTACTTTAGGGGTATTTTTATGCCAGATTTCAGGAGAAATCATGAAGTTTAATGAGATTATTTAGAAAATCATATTATAAAGAAAATGGTATTTGAAAGTAAAGATGAAAACCAAAATGTAGAATCTTTCTTAAATCTTGTATAAAATCTTCATAAAATCTTAAGATTTTATGAAGTTAAAATTAATAATTGAAGAGTATCATTAAGACAGAAGTAGGTTAAAGGAATGTTCATTTTCAATTCTTATGGCCACACAGTGAGGGAAAATAAAGAAAGGGAGTAATTATTTGAAAATATTAATATTAACAAGTCGTTTTGGAATGGGACACTACTGTACTGCAGAAGCTATTAAGGAAGAACTACTTGTATCGGATTCTAATGATACCATTGAAATTCAGGATAGTGTTAAAGCATTATTTCCTATTATTTTTAAACTAATTTATGGATTCTTTAATCTTTTTATATGTAGATTTTCAGGTGTGTATAATTTTATAAATAGTTTTGCTACAAAACATGGAGATTCTTGCTTAAAGAGACGAAATTTAAATAAAATAAATTCTTTAATTGAGAAATATGATCCAGATTTAATAATATCTACATGGTCTGCAAGTTCTAGATTTATTTCAACTTACAAGAAGGAATATAAAGTTAATATTCCTCTATATACATATATCACTGACATTACTGCTCATGATGGATGGATTACTAACATGACTGATATGTATTTTGTAGCCACGAGAAGTACAAAGGAAAGCCTTGTAGCCAAAGGGGTTGATGGTAAAAAAATTGTTGTAAGCGGCATACCTGTAAGGCAGACATTTAAACAGGATCTACAGTTTAAATCCCACGATAATAGACGGGTGTTATCATTTAAGTCCATTGATGATAATAATGAACTGCAAGTTAAATCCCACCAGGATAAAAAGAAAATCCTTATAATGGGAGGGGGATTGGGATTAATACCAGACCTTGATAATATATTAGAACGATTATATGAGACAAGCAATGTTCATATTACAATTATAACTGGTAAAAATAAAAAATTATTAAAAAAACTAAAAAAAGACTACCCTAAAATAGAGGCAATTGGGTATACAAATCAGGTATACAGATATATGAAAAGTGCAGATTTATTAATCACTAAGCCAGGAGGAATTTCAACTTTTGAAGCGATTTATAGTACCACTCCTTTATATATTATTAAACCATTTTTATGTCAAGAGGTTGGAAATGCGAATTTTATTGAAAAAATGCACATAGGGAAAATTGCTTGGGGAAATGATTTTGATATATCAGAGGATATAATAGCTTTAATAAGTAATGCGAGGGTGCTTGGAGAAATGAAATATAACATGCAGCTTTTGAGAAGGGAAGTTTCGGAATTCAAACTAAAGAAAATTTACGAGAGGAATGGGCGAAAAGATGTGGATTATAATAATGCTAACCACTATTCTGTTAGTTTTAATGATATATGGAGCTATTCCCACATTGCTTTACAGAAGGTGGAATAGACAACTGAAAAAGCAAAGAAAAGGAATGGGAGTAGAAAATATATATTTAACATTTGATGATGGCGTGGATAGTAAATATACAACAGAGGTTCTTCGAGTTCTAAAAACTTACCAAATTCCAGCGACCTTCTTTGTGGTAGCAGAATTTGCTAAAAATAACCCGAAAATTATTGAAAAACTTAAAAAAGATGGCCATGCTATAGGGTTACATTCACTAGAACACAAGAATGAAATTCTTCAAACACCGAGGAATACAAGAAAAGATTTTTCGAAAAGCATGGAGATATTGAAAGAACTTGGGATTAAGCCAAAATTTTTCAGACCTCCTTGGGGGCATTTTAGTTTAGCAGCTATAAAAGAAATAAAGAAAGAAAATTTAGATATTGTTCTTTGGAACGTAATTGTGGGAGATTGGAAGGCAAACATAGAGGCAAGGGTTATAGCAGATAGATTGCTTCGTGAAACAGAAAAAGGGGATATTATCTGTCTTCATGATGGACGAGGTAAAAATGATGCGCCCAAAAGAACTGTTGAAGCATTAGAAATAGTTCTCCCAATTTGGAAATCACAAGGGTTTACCTTTGGAACGGTGGAGGAGCTTTATGAGTAAGGGTAGAAAACTATGGAATTTAATGAAAAATGGTGGATTGTTTATAATCATTGTTGCTATAACATTCAAGCTGTTTTTTTTCAATGCTGATTTTAAAGATATTATAAAAACAGTGTCACAAGTAAACTTAGTATATATCGCTATAGGTATAGTTTTTATGCTTGTTGTGGTTCTCTGTGAAGCCATAAATATCAGGCGTAGTTTAGGAGTATTTAAAGAAAGGTCAACTTTACTTCAATGTATACAGTATTCATTGGTAGGAATTTTTTTCAGTTCTATAACACCGTCTGCTACAGGTGGCCAGCCAATGCAGGTGTATTATATGCATAAAAAAAAGATAAATATTTCCAATTCTATGCTTGCTTTGCTAATATGTCTTGCATCCTATCAATTTATTACTGTATCAATGGCAATTATGAGTTTAATAATAAAATTTAATTTTTTTAAAGAAACCCTTGGGAAGTTTAGTGTGTTACTATATTTAGGGATTGGATTGAATGTAATTTTATTAGTGCTAATATTGACAGCTATTTTTTCGAAAAAAATTATTTTTAAAGCTGTAAATTTAGTTGTTAAAATTTTAGAACATTTTAATCCTAAAAAATCTGTAATTTTCAAAGAAAATGCCCTGATAGAGATAGAAAAGTATAAAAAAGGGGCAGATTATATTAAAAATGATAAAATATTTATAATTAAGACTATCCTTATTACCACAATACAGATTTCAGCGTTACATAGCATCCCATTTTGGGTTTATAAAGCCTTTGGAATGTCTTCTGCATCTTTAATTCACTTCATTCTAATTCAATCTGCCTTATACATTGCAGGTGCAGCATTACCTTTACCGGGTGCAGTGGGAATAGGAGAGGGAGGATTCTTAGTATTCTTTAGGACTCTGTTTCCAGTTCATATACTAAGCTCTGCTATGCTACTCAGTCGAGGAATCAGTTTCTATCTTATGATACTCATTAGTGGTATAGGAATTATGTTTTTGCAGCTAAATTCAAAAGTTGAGATGACAAGCGCTTCAAATGTGTAATTTTTTCCAATTAAAGATATGTGTTAATTAATAGAAGAACAAGTAAAGAAAATAGCAAACTAAAATGGACCCCTTGTCAAGGACACAATAAAAAAGGGTTTAAGTAGCACTTAAAAGATGATTTCTATATTGAATAGGAATCATCTTTTTCAATACCAATTGATATCTATGATAATTGTACTATTCTATGTAGTTATCAACTTTTTCAATAGCTTCTTCAAGTGTTTTACAACTTTTAAAATGAACCCCATCTTCTATAACGGACAGGTATGCAGTTTGATCCATCCCATATTGAATAGTAAAGAAAGACAGCCGATTTAGAGAAAAAGGAGGACAGACTTCAAACCTTTATACAGTGGTGTATCCTTTGCAAAATAATGAGGATGAATGTAAAAAAGAGATTAAGGAAGAAGTAGTAAAAACTGAAGAAAAGCAAAAATTAGATCACTGTGAAGAAATAAAAACAGTAAGTTTTTTTAGATTATAAAACAAGTGATAATAGAGTAATTGCAACTATAAATTGTAAAAATCTGATGCTTAATATGCAATGTCATAGGAAGTGCGACAATTTGATCCTCCATGGAATATATAGTCTAAGATATATTTCATGGATATTGAAAGATTATATAAATTAATTTATCGATAATAGGTTTTAGATGCATATACTAGTTAGTCTCTAACCTGAAAAGAGTAATTTACATATATTTTTACAATTATTGAAAATTTACAATAAACTTAGATTAATATATATTTTTACAATATAGTTTTAAAATGTAATTTAATACATTATAATGGATTTATTGGTAAATTATATGATGGAATCTAAAAATATAGAATATAATAAATAGAATTATAGCACAAAGAAATGTTATAAGGTGATTTATGGAAATATATGATGTGAAAACTTCTGATATTAGTGAAAAAAATTAAATGAATTATGTTTACTGATTGATATTAAAATTAAATTTAGAAAGTTGAGGTTAAAAAAATGGCAATAACATATAGAAGATATAAGGATATAAATGATTATAAAATAATATGTACTTTCTTAGAAAAAAGTTATGAGTCTTATGGGACAAGGTTTTATGATAATTTAACTCTATTTGAATTTCAGTGTGCACTAGCATGTGGATTAGAAGAACCTGTTAAGAGTATTGATGAAGTGTTAGATAAATTCTTTCTTTGGTTTGATGGTGATGAATTAGTTGGAATACTCGAAGAGGGAAGTTCATGTATATCAATGGATTATAGATTTCTCTTTAATGAAACTGTTAAAGTTGCAGAAGAGTTTTATTCCGATGAAGATAACAATGTTGAATTCAACGTCTATGAAAATGATAGAGACTACGAAAATGTTTTATTAAACAGAGGGTATTGTAAGACAGAGGAATATTGGGTAAGAAGAGAGTTCGACTTAAAGAACACATTAATAAATATGGATTTACCTGAGGGATTTTATATAGAATCAGTTTCTAATCTTAAAGAGCATGATGAAGTATATAAGGCTTATAAGTTATGTTATGGAATTTTATTCAATAACAATATTTTTGAAAATTTTTATAAAACATCAACTTATAGAAAAGAGTTAGACCTAGTAGTTATTGGTCCTGATAAGAATGTAGTAGCGTTATGTAGTGGAAGATATGATGAAAAGAACAAATTAGCAACTATCGAAGCTGTATCTTGTTATCATGAATATAGAAGAAGAGACATTAGTAAAGCATTGCTATTTCATGAATTAAGTATTGCTAAAGATTTAGGTGCAGATAAAGCTACTGTATATACTGCTATGCCAGAAAGATATCCGGCTCCTAATAAACTTTACGAATCGGTTGGATTTAAACTAGTTGGGAATATATATGTATGGAAAAAGAATAAAAATATAAAACCTAATAAGTAGCCTATATTCAATACTTCTCACTAATAAATATGATATAAATTGAATTAGAAATTGGTTCTAAGTGTGAATTGGATGTAAGCATCAAAAATTCTCCGCCTAGCTACTAATAGAACTCCCTGATAAAATAACAGGTAACTAATACCGACACACGTGGAGACGGTATTAAAGCTGGTTAAAAAGTAATATATAAAGTCCTTGGAAATATCCATTTTACGGGGTTTTCAGGGACTTTTTTTTATTTTGAAAAGCATTTACTTTAGAAGTTATAGATTAGGTGAAAAATAAAATATATATTTCATTATAAACAAAATATATATAACAATGATTATTGTAGTCTGACTGAAAGAGTACCTTTACAGTCATAGTAATGTGAGTTGCAATGTATTTATGAGGTGAAGAAAATGAATGAAAAAAAATGTCCTCTGATCTCTTACGTGGACATACAGATACGATGATTTTAAAGCCGTTACTCGAGAGTGACCGTTATGGATATGAAAAAGAATTGTAGTTTTAGAAATGCTATATTAGAAAATACATGTTTTGATAAGTCAGATTTGATAGGGGGAGTTTTTTATGGTTCTACACTTAATAAAACAAAACTAAGAATGCTTGACTTAAGAAATACGCAGTTTGATAAGTGTACATTTATAGAAACAGATTTGATATACTCAGATTTGATATGATGGATAAACTGACTTATGCTGCATTGAAAGGAATGGAAGCAGACTTGAGTAATGTTAAGATATTGACTTAGATAATAAGCATATTAGAAAGTTTAGTTTGCATATAATTTTTTGTAAGCTATTGACACATTTTAAAACCTCTGCTAGTATAAATAGCAATATATATATTAAAGCAATGATGGAAAAAAAGATTATGTAAGTATTAAGAGAGCTAGTGGTTGGTGTGAACTAGTATACTAAGTAGTCCGTCCACTTCCTGAGCATTTAGCGATGAGTTAAGGGTTTGTGTCCTGTATAACACAATTGAGAGGCTATAATTATATACTATTATAGCAATTAGAGTGGCAACGCGGGAATCCAACTCCCGTCTCTGTATTTTTACAGAGACGGGAGTTTTTTTATTTACTTGAAAATGCATTTTCAGAAATATATTTAAATAATTAATTATAAGTTATGTTTTAAAAACAACTTATAGTGTATGAAAATTTTATTATTTCTAGGACATATTTATTATATTAAAGTAAAAACGGAGGTTTTATTATGTTAGATTTAAATTTAATTAGAGAAAATCCTGATAGAGTAAAGGCTGCTTTACTTAAAAGGATGGATAGTATAGACTTTAGTGAATTACTTCAGTGGGATCGTACTAGAAGAGATTTAATTGTTCAAGTAGAGGCTATGAAAAATAAGAAAAATTCAGTATCAAAAGAAATTTCAGTACTGAGAAAGCAAGGAAAAGAAGTTGAAACCTACTATACAGAAATGAAGGAGCTCTCTAATAAAATTAATGAATTAGAAAATGAATTAGATAGCTACGAAGCAAAAATCAACAGCTTCTTAATAGAATTACCAAACCTGCCTGATGAAGATGTATTGGCTGGAGGAAAAGAAAATAATAAGGTTATTAGAGAGTGGGGACGTAAGCCTACCTTAGACTTTGATTTCAAAGACCATATGGAATTAGTTAAAAAACATGATTTAATTGACTATGAAAGAGGAGTAAAATTAGGTGGAAATGGCTTTTGGCTTTATAAAGGAACTGGAGCCATACTGGAATGGGCTCTATTAAATTACTTTATAGAAGAGCATATTAAGGATGGTTATGAGTTTATTCTACCACCACACATTCTAACTAATGAGTGTGGAGTGACATCTGGTCAATTTCCCAAGTTTGCAGATGAGGTTTATAGAGTTAATGAAGATGGTACAGAAGGAGGGCAGTTCATGCTTCCAACCTCAGAAACTGCACTAATTAATTTACACAGAGGTGAGATTTTAAAGGACGAAGAACTTCCTAAAAAATATTTCTCATACACCCCTTGTTATAGGGTTGAAGCTGGAAGTCATAGAGCTTCTGAAAGAGGAATGATAAGAGGTCACCAGTTTAATAAAGTTGAAATGTTTCAATACACAAGGCCTGAAGATTCAGCTGCAGCTTTAGAAGAATTGATTCAAAAAGCTGAAAAATTGGTACAGGGATTAGGACTTCACTATAGAGTGTCAAAACTAGCAGCTAAGGATTGTAGTGGTTCTATGTCTAAGACCCTTGATATTGAAGTTTGGCTTCCAAGTATTAATGAATATAAAGAAATAAGTTCTGCTTCAAATGGTAAAGATTATCAAGCTAGGCGTGGAATGATTAGATTTAAGAGAGAAAATAGTAAAAAAACTGAATTTGTTCACACTCTAAATGCTTCTGGCTTAGCAACTAGCAGATTACTTCCTGCCATAGTTGAACAGATGCAGCAAGAGGATGGCAGCATCGTAATTCCAAAAGTATTAAGAAAATGGGTTGGAGAAGATGTATTAAGATAATAATTTAAATATATACATTCATTAAAATAGTAGAATATTACTTGGAGGTGAATTAGTGAGAGAGTATATCACATGCTTTTTCACTAAGCTAATTATGAGATATGTAATTGTTTCAGTAGTAAAAGGAAATGCTGGAGAATTTAATAATAGGTTGAGAAAAGAAGTTTATAGCGAGTTTGGAGCTAAATCCTCAAAATTGCCAGCTCATTTTACTATAAAAGCACCCTTTGAATATGACGAAGATATATGCTTACTAGAAGAGACCATTGAAAGGTATTGTGCTAACCATAAAAAAGAACCTATGAGTATTAAAGGCTACAATCACTTTGATAATAGAGTTATATACATGGCTGTACAAATGAGCACTGGTGGAAAGGCCCTTCATGATGGCTTAATTGATAATTTAGCTTCTATACCTTATATGAGTTTTGACAAAAAGGATGGAAAAGATAAGATATTTCATGTTACTGTGAGCTCTAAAAGAATAAATAACATTTTTCATGAACTTTGGGATTATGTAAATAAATATCCTTGTGATTTTCAATGTGACTTTGATAATGTGAGTATTTATAAATGGGTAAATAACACTTGGGTGCTTCATAAAGAATATTTGTTTGTATAGATTTATTTCCAATATAAGTATGCTTCATCTCTATAAAAATAGACTATTAAAAGCATTTATACCTTCTACTATCAAGACTATTAATACAATTGACAATACAATCATAAAGAGTATAATTAAATTAAACGCTGTTTAATTATTAAACTTTGTTAATGTTTCTAGTAATGTCTATTGTAATATTGGGGGTAAATATGAAAATATGTGTTTTTAATGGTATGGATGATACAAATGATATAGAAGATATAGTAATAGATAATTTAAAACATCATGAATTAACTCAATTAAAGCTTAGAGATATGGATATTGGCTATTGTAGATGTTGTGCCTTATGTGCAAAGGGTGAATGTATGCTAAAAGATCAAGGTATAGAAGTAGTTAATTCCTATAAAGATAGTGAGGTTATAATATTTCTTACACCTATAAAATATGGAGCATATTCTAAAAACCTAAAAAAAGCAGTGGATAGATTGTTACCAATAGGTTCTGCATTTCTCCAAATAAAAGAAGGGTATATGATCCACAAAATGCCTTATAATAATAAAATATTTCTTGTTATAGGTATAGGTAATAAACACTCTCAAATGGAAGAAGAAGCTTTTAAAACTTTAGTAAAAGCTAATTACATTAATTTTGATGCAAAATCCTATAAAACACTGTTTATTTATAGTGAAAACCCTTCAAGCCACTTAAATGAAATTCAAGAATTATTTAAGGAGGACATAGTAAATGGATAAAAATATATTATTACTAAATGGTAGTACAAGAATAAAAGGAAACTCCTTAAATATTTGTAATTCTTTTAAAACCCTATGCTCTAATCATGGTGTGCCTTGTGATATACTAAACATTCAACAATATTTCAATAATAAAGATATTAAAGCTTTAAGAGAAGTTATAAGTAAAAGTAATACAATTGGATTAGTGTGCCCTTTATATGTTGATGGCTTTCCTTATCCAGTGATAGATTTTTTAGAAACCATGGAATTAGATTGTAGAGAACTATTAATAGGAAAGAGTTTTTTCGTAATTGGTCAATGTAATTTTCCAGAAAGTAGAAGAATAACGCCCTTAATCCAAAGTGGAAAATGTTTTTGTACCCAAATTAATATGCAGTGGCTTGGAAGCCTCTCCTATGGTGGTGCCATCAGAATAGAATCAAAGCCACTTGAGGGAGCTGGAAGAGAAGGAGTAAGGATGATTAAAGCTTTAAATATAGCCATAGAGGATATAATTAATGATAGAGAAATATCCTCCTCAGCTCAGAAGCTCTTTAAAAATGATATAAATAGGGTGTTCTATAAGCCTTTTATAGCTATAGCAAATATAATGTTCTCAAAACAATAGTATCACTTTATATAATTAGTAGATATACTTGGACGTAAAATAAAAGACTTCATATTATGATTTTGATCATAATATGAAGTCTTTTCTAACAGAATTATAAATATTAAGATTTGCTTTAAACGGTTTAAGTGTAAACTTAGATTCCTGCAGAGCAAAGGAGTCTCTAGTTGCCTGTACCCGGATGGGTGAACTTATGCAAAGCTGTGAGTAATAATATTTAGTTCATTATCAACACTATATTAAAACAAATCCAACTATTATTTAACTATCTGTGAAGAATAGTAATTATATTGGTACCAATGTTTCATCTCTCTAGTATTATACATTTTCCATTCTGCAAAAGTCGTGTCATCAATAGTTCCATTTTTATGCCCAGTCATCATTGAAGTATACGCATCTGAAGATAGACATGTTAAATAATAGGTATCATTAGCACCAAGTGTAATATTATTTTTAGCTATATAATTATCTATATTGACAAAATTTAAAGTCACATATAGTATAGCTCCTATAATAATACCATATTTAAACATACTCTTATTGTACCAAATATATATAGAAAGTAGTACTAAAAGTACCCCTAAGAATAAGGTAAAACATTGCACTAGAACTCTAAGTCTTGTATATCCATAGAAATCAATATATAAATTCATCTTATACATTGCAGATACAACCATATTAAGTGTATACAATGTAGTCAATGTGTATAGTATATTAAGGACTTTATTCATAGTTAGATTCTCACTTTTTACAATAAATTTCAGAACAGTAATTATAACTATATTCATAAAGGCTACAAATACTAGTTGAAAAAATCCATTTCTTGCATACTCAGAGTAATTAAAACTAGAGGGTAAACTAGAAGAATTCATAGTATATAGATGAGTCACCTGTATATAGGTAAATACTGTATATAATATATTGATGATTATTAGTAAAGTCAATATAGATATAACATCTATATTATAGCTTTTAGAGTTACCTTTTTCTAATGGCTTCTCATTCTCCGCTAAACTTTTAAATAATCCCCAAAAATATAAGGATATACCTATAGAAAAAACCAATTTAAATAACTCACCGCCATCAAAATTTCCAAAGACATAAATAAAGTCTTCAACATAATATCTAAATACATCATCGGCACCTAAAAGTAATGATAAGGTAATTAGTAATAATGGGATTGCCACTATAAGGCCTTTTACAATACCCTTAGTAATAGTTCTTTTCTTTTCACTACCTGAATTTTTAGCTATATCTATAATATAAATAGGTATTTTAGTACTAATTCTAATAGAATTAATAAATTCAAGCTTAAAAATATTAATTAGAATATTATCTAAGGTAAATGGGATTTTCCCATAGGTAAAGAATAAAAATGAAGTTAATATACATATAGGTATTATTATAATATTTAGCATTCTAAAAACAGGATTATTAAAGATTCCATAGGTAATACTTAATGCTAGGGAAATTATTAAAAAGAAATATCCCTCAAAAGAAGTAATGATCCTTGACTTATTAATTGTTATAAATACTCCAAATATTATTAAACAATATATAGCCATGGACACACCAAGATATTTGAACATAAAAATATAAAACAATAGACCCAATAATATAGAAGTTATTATTAACTTAGAAGTATTAATAGAGTTCTCCATTATATCATTTGAAAATTCACTATTCTTCATCTTCCATATCTCCTTTTACATATTCAATGATATCAGCAGGCTGACAGTTTAGAGCTTCACATATGGCATTTAAAGTTGAAAACCTTATAGCCTTTGCCTTATTATTTTTAAGTATAGATAGATTTGCATTAGTTATTCCTACTTTTTGTGCAAGGTCTTGTAATGAAATTTTTCTCTTAGCCATCATAACATCTAAATTAATTATAATTGCCATAGTTTATCACATCCTTAATTCTAAAGTTAAATTGTAAAATCATTTTCTTCTTTATATTTCACAGCTTGATCAAATACTTTAGATAAGATATATAGGAAACAACCTGCAAATAAAAAAATTATAAATTCCATATCCGTATGTATTCCTGTGGAATCAAGATATATAAGTTTAAAGTTTCTAAGACTAGTATTAAAAATCATATTTAAAATATAGGTTCCACTAATTACATAGCATTTCCAAGACATTCTTTTTAAATTATTTACATTCTCAATGGTAAAAGGGTCTGTATTAACTAAAGAAATAAGTATTTTTCTAATATCAAAAATAATAGAAAATAGAGAACCAATACCTATAATAAGTAGCGCTACAATTAGGATTTTAGTAGGTGTAGATACATCTATACCTTTACTAGAAACTCCTTGATAAATAATGACTACAGCAAGTATTGCTCCTAGTATACTTACAATATCTAATACTATTTTAATAGCACTACTCAATGATTTTTTTCCATAATAATTCATGTAAATACCTCCTAAATTAAATCACTTTTTATAATTTAATTCAAAATATGTGTGTTCTATATATAAATAATACCACAATAATTATTGTATGTAAATAATATATTATTGAAAAACAATAAAATATTATTGACTATAGAAAATCAAATAATGAATTAAACTCAATAGTAAAGCAAAATGCTATTTTGTAAATTGAAATGCAATATTTGTAACTGATGTTCTAGAATATTTGTATCAATTTAAGTGATTTATTGCAGGTGTAAAAGGCAAATGCTATAATAAGTTATCAAAATTGATACTTTTATAATGGTATTGGGTAAAAATTAAAATATATAAAAAGTAAAAAAGAAAGGAAAGATATTATTGACTGAAAGTCTTTCAACTAATAATACAAAAACATTATTAGGCAAAGCATTAAAACAACAAATGAGTATAAAACCATTAGAAAAAATAACTATTCAAGAGCTTGCGGATATATGTAATTTAAATCGTAGAACTTTTTATTATCATTTTCAAGATATTTATAAGTTATTAGAATGGGTTTACAAAGAAGAGGCATTAAATCAATTAGAAGTTCATAATAATTATATTACCTGGCAAGAGGGATTATTACATTTATTTAATTATATACAAAAGGATGAAAAAGTTTCATTATGTGCTTTTCGCTCATTAGGAAGAACACATTTAGAAAAATTTATGTATTCTGTAACTTATCGTGTATCAAGAGAAATAATAGACGAATTAACAACTGATTTAACAGTGGAAAATAAATATAAGGATTTTGTTGCCCATTACTATACTGTATCCTTAGTAGGAATTGTTATTCAATGGCTGCAAAATGGCATGAAGGAAAAACCTGAAAATATAACAGAATTAGTTTTAATTACAATACAAGGCTCTATGAGACAAGCATTAGAAAGATTTGCAAAACTAGCTTAGCAGAAAATTATATTTACACAAAATAAGAATTTTGTGCATATACAGCCTATATAGACAATGATAAAATTATATCTAATTATCAAATTAATAAAATATTATATGAATATTAAGAGAATTTTAGGAGGATTATTATATATGCAGGACTATATTATCGTTACAGATTCAACCGCAGATTTACCATTAGAATTAATTGAGAAGTTAGATATTCATGTCGTACCTATGTCTTTCGAAATCGAAAATATTAGTTATCTACATTATCCAGATGAAAGAGAAATGAGTTTCCATAAGTTCTATGAAAAATTAAGGGATGGAAAAACTTCACTTACAACTCAAATTAATTATATTACTTACAAAAACTTTTTTGAAAACATACTTAAACAAGGAAAAGATATATTATATATAGCTTTTTCCTCTGGATTAAGTGGAACTTATAATAATTCACAAATTGTTATTAGAGATATTTTAGAAGAATATCCTCAAAGAAAGATTATAAGCGTTGATTCTATTTCTGCTTCAATAGGTGAAGGGCTTTTAGTATATAATGCTGTTCAAAAAAAGCAGGAAGGTATGAGCATAGAAGAGTTAAAACAGTGGATTGAACAAAATAGGGACAAGGTATGTCATTGGTTTACCGTTGAAGATTTAAATCATCTAAAGCGAGGTGGACGAATTTCATCAGTGGAAGCTATTGTAGGAACAGCCTTAAAAATAAAACCTGTGTTAAGCGTTGACCATAAGGGACACTTGATTACTGTTTCTAAAGTAAGAGGGAAAAAAAAATCATTAGAAGTTTTAATAGAACGAATGATTGAGGATGGAATAGATTTAAATAACCAGACAGTAATTATAGGACATGGAGATAGCCTCGAAAATGCAGAAAGTTTAGCGGAACTTATTAGAGAAAGAGCTATTGTTAAAGAAATTATTATAAGCCAAATAGGCCCTATCATAGGAACCCATACAGGTGCTGGTATGATAGGATTAAGTTTCATGGGAAATAAAAATTTGAATTAATAATATTTTAAGACATGTATTTCTATAATTGTAACTTATTTAGGAACTTTATTTAATATTTTCCTATAAACTGTAATAGTATATTAAAAAGTTTATAGGAGTAAGAATAAATGAATGGAAATATAGAAATAGGCAATGATTCATTAAATTTACTAAATGAATATCCCCATACCCCTAATGCAGAGAATATGAAATATACTAGTATAATAATTTTAACTTTTAATCAATTAGATTATACAAAGCTATGTATAGAGAGTATTAGAAAATTTACCCAAAAGGATTACTATGAAATAATTGTGGTAGATAATAATTCCACAGATGGAACTGTGGAATGGCTAAATTCTCAAGAAGATTTAAAGATAATCTACAATGAAGAGAATAGGGGATTTCCTGCTGGCTGTAATCAAGGCATTAAGATTGCAACAGGGGAAAGTGTTTTACTATTAAATAACGATACCATAGTGACTCCAAATTGGCTAAATGATCTTAATAAAGCTTTATATAGTAAAGAGGATATAGGTGCAGTCGGACCTATAACTAATAGTTATGGTAATCATCAAGAAGTTTCCTGTTCATATAAAAATCTGTTAGAGATGATTCAGTTTTCATTATCACTTAACGCTCTAAATAAAGACTTATATGAATATAAATTTAACTTAATTGGGTACTGTTATTTAATAAAAAAGCAGCTATTAGATAAAATTGGATTATTAGATGAAAGATTTACCCCTGGAAACTATGAAGATGATGACTTATCCTTAAGGATAATCAATGAAGGATATACTTTATTATGTTGTAAAGATATTTTTATTCATCATTTTGGTGGTACTTCTTTTAAAAAGAATATAAATAAATTTAATCACACAATGATAATAAATCACTGTAAGCTAAAAGAAAAATGGGGATTTGATATACACTACTATGGAAATGCAAGATCTGACATAATTAATATGATGGTAGCTGACGAAAAGGATCCAATTAAGGTGTTAGAAGTTGGATGTGGAGTGGGTGGAACTCTAATGGCTATAAAAAATAAATATAAAAACTCTTCTCTATATGGCATTGAATATATTGAAAAGGTAGGCAAAATAGCAAAAGCACTAACAATAACTAATGATATTATTATAGGGAATGTTGAAACTTTAGCATTATCCTATGAAGAAGAAATCTTCGATTATATTATATTTGGAGACGTATTAGAACACCTTGTTGATCCTTGGAATACCTTAAAAAAGCTTAAAAAATATTTAAAAAAAGATGGATTCATTTTGGCAAGTATTCCTAATGTAATGCACATAAGTGTTATTAATAATTTAATACGTGGAAGATTTCAATATACAGATCAAGGACTTTTAGATAAAACTCATCTAAGATTCTTTACTTATCATGAAATAGTACAGATGTTTGCATCCATTGGACACACTATAGTTAAGCAGCTAGCAAATACTATATCTACAAATGAAGAAGAAACAGCTTTAATGGATAATTTATGCAAAATAACTAATGAAGGCTTTAAAATCCAATATTATATTTATCAATATCTTATTTGCTCCAAGGCCAATAACTAATATTAGAATTAAGCTTCTTATAATGAAAAAGCTATCTATTATTGTGAGATAGCTTTTTTATGTATAAGAGAATATTTTATATTAATTCAATAATTTATTTAATTCCATATCCATATTGACATGATTTTCAGAGTTAAGCCAGCTCTCAGGAATTATAGTATATCTACAATTGTTACTCTTTAAGTAACTATATATTATTTGCGCTTCATCTATTTCATCTCTAGTAATTTCTGTAGAGAAATTAAAGGTTTTAGTGCTAAAATAGGTTAAAATATTTATTTTTATCAAAGCTCTTACATCTTCAATATTTAAATTATCTATCCTATACATATAACTAAAAATGACTTTATTTCTTTTAATAAGAAAGAGTTTAAATGTACACTCACTTAAATACTCAATCATTACAATATTCTTATTCTCTTCTGCGAAATCTATAATCTTTTCTTTACTTATAAGATAATTTGCTGAACTTATGTAATCTCTATACTTTGCTGCAGCCTCAAAATTAAAATCTTCGGAATATCCCAACATTTTTTTCTCCATTTTTTCAAGGATACCTTTGTCAGTACCATTAAGTAAGGCTATAATCTCATTAATTATGCTATGATACTCTTCAACGCTAGGTTCTCCTATGCATGTCCCAATACACAAGTCTAAGGAGTAGTTTAAACATGAAGTACCTTTTTTAGATGTATTACTACAGTTTATTTTACAATGCTCTTTTATACCAGAAATAGCTCTTTCCACAGTACTTTTATTTGTATAGGGACCAAAATATAGCCTGTTTTCATTTTCTTCCTTCCTATTGACAATTTCAATCCTAGGATAGTCTTCATCTATTGATATTTCTATATATTTATAAGATTGAGGACTCTTCATCAATTTATTATATCTAGGTTTTATTTCTTTTATTAATTCACATTCTAGCATAAAAGCTTCAAACTCCGTATCAGTAACTATATATTGAAAATCCTTTAAATTTTGCACAAGCTTTCTAACTTTTGGAGAATGGGCCTTTGAATTCTGAAAGTAAGATTGAACTCTTTTTCTAAGTTCCTTTGACTTTCCCACATAAATTATGTCATCAGAAGAATCTTTCATAAGGTAAACTCCAGGGGATGAGGGAATGTCCTTTAATTTTTCCTTTAAACTCATATTATAATACCTCTTTCCACTAGATAATAAATCTTTATTATTATACCATCATGTTAAAAAAATCTGCAAAGATAAAATTATCTTTCCTTTTATGAGCATCTAAAAATCTCTGCTAATTTTTTCACATCTATTCAAATCTAAACCTAATTATTTTTGAAAAAACATTGCTAAATTCCAATAAATCAGATTAAAAACAAAAAAATCGTGTGATTTACCATCTAACTAACAGTTTTTTTTCTTCTAACACTTTTTAATACGATAATTATCTATAAATTATTGTTAAATAATTTATAGATAAGTATAACTCAATATGCAATAGAATCAACTTTAAGTATAAATCAACAAAAGTAAGCATTACTATACCAAATAAATCATAATAATGTAATATTATACCTTATATATAATATATATAATTATATAATATGAAATCTAAAATGAATTTTTCAAAATGAAAATATATTATAATACTTTTGATTTTTAGATACTAAATAGAAGGAGAAAAAAATGGATACGCATATCAAAGAAAGTGGTATTTATATAATCAATAAAGCCGTCATAACTCCTAATATCGCTATTATTCTTGGCTCTGGTTTTGGAGGACTCACTAAACTAATCAAGGATGAAATAATCCTTGATTATAAAGATATTCCTTATTTCAAATCTACAATAAATCCTATGCACGAAGGAAAATTATATATAGGTAAAATAGCTGGAGTAGATGTTATACTTCTTTCAGGAAGATACCATTATTATGAAAGATTTAGCATGGAGGAGATAGCATATCCCATTCAAGTATTAAAAGAGATAGGAGTTGAAACACTTATTATTACTAATGCTGCAGGTGGTATTAATGAAAACTTACATGTAGGTGAGTTAATGATGATTACTGATCATATTAAGTTTTTTTCTGAGTCACCTCTTCGACACCTTAAAAATAAAGAAAGTAATTATTTTTGCAATATGACAGAAGTTTATACTGAAAATTTACAAAGTATTGCATTAAAAGTATCAGAAAAAATTAATTATCCTTTGAAAAAAGGTGTTTATGCTTTTATGCCAGGTCCACAATTTGAAACATCAGCAGAAATTCGTATGCTACAGATTTTAGGAGCTGATGCAGTAGGTATGTCAACTGTACCAGAGGTTATTATGGGAGCTTACTGTAATTTAAATATATTAGGTTTGTCTTGTATTACTAATATGGCATCAGGAATAAAAGATAGTAAACCTACAGAAAAGGAAATCTCTGAAGTTAGTAACTGTTATTTAGGTTTGTGGATAAAATTTATAGAAGAAATTTTATTAGAACTTGCACCTTAAGTATTAAGAGAGAGATGGTGAAAAATGTTATTTAAGAATATATTTTATGTTGATGAAAATAATGAAATAAAAAAAGGCTTTGTTAAAATTGAAAATGGATTAATTAAAAGTATATCAGAAGAAATGCCAAGAAATTATGCGAATGAAGAGTATGATGGCTTAAATAAATTACTTATTCCTGGCCTTATTAATTCACATACCCATGTCTCAATGACTTTATTTAGAGGAATGGGAAACGGATTGCCACTTGATCGTTGGCTTAATGAAGTGATTTTTCCAGCAGAAGCTAAACTTGATTTTACAAGCGTATACCATGGAGCCTTATTAGGTATTGCAGAAATGTTAGCTTGTGGGATAACTTCTTTTAGCGATATGTATATGTTTGGGGAGAGTGTTATTAAGGCAGCATTAGAAGCAGGAATAAAAATTAATTATAGTGAGGTTATATTTAGTCGCCACGAAGAAAGCTTAAATTCATTACATCAATTTAAAACATTAGAGCAGTTGCATCAGACATATAGTAATGAAGATCAAAAGGTAATAATTGATGCAGCTATTCACGCTGAATATAGTAATACAGAAAAGGTAATTAGAGAGATAGCGGAATATGCTCTTGAGAATAATATGAGAATACATTTACATTTATCTGAGACGGAAAGAGAACATATAGAGTGTAAAAAAAGACGAAATGGATTAACACCTACAGCATTCTTTGAAAAGTGTGGTGTGTTTGAAGTTCCTGTTCTTGCAGCACATGGTGTCTATTTAGAAAAAGAAGACTTAGATATTTTAACTCAAAAGAAAGTATCTATAGCACATAATATTTCTAGTAATTTGAAATTAGGCAGTGGTATAGCTCCTATTGAACAAATGTTATCAAAAGGTATCAATATTTCTTTAGGCACAGACGGAGCTGCTAGTAATAACACTCTCAATATATTAAAAGAGTTACATTTAGCAGCATTAGTGCATAAAGGAGTAAATCATAACCCTTGCCTGCTATCAAATAATCAACTAATGGATATGGCAACTCGAAATGGAGCTAAGCAACAAGGACGACAATATACAGGCGTTATAAAAGAAGGGTATAAAGCGGATTTAGCAGTAATTGAATTAAATCAACCACATATGAAACCATATCATCAGATATTAGATAACCTTATTTATTGCTCACAAGGAGGAGATGTGATTTTAACAATGGTTGATGGAGAGATTCTTTATAAAGATGGGAAGTTTACTACCATAGATATAGAAAAAATATACAAAGGAGTTGAAGAATGTATACAAAAGTTATAGAAAAATCAGAGAAAGACAATATGATTATTCCTATTAGTAAAAGTGATATAGAGTTATTTAATACAATAGTATTTATTACACATACACCTAATCCTCATCAACGTATTAAAAAATTACTATGTATTGAAAAAAATGAGAAATCAGAAGAAATGTTCGTAGCAGAAGGTCTATTTTATTTACTTAATAAAAAGTGCAATGACATATTGGAAAATCAAGACTATCTTTTAAAAGCTTATACTATTTTTGAAGATATTTTAGAAAGAAAACCCAATTACTGGATTATTTCTATTTATTGGGTTAAGACAGGCCTTATAATACCCTGCACAGTAGAGAATCAGCAAAAAATGTATCAACAACTACATTATCTAATTAATCTTCATGAGAGAAGTGAATATCAAGGATATTTTGTAATTACTTATTTATTATTAGCAGAACTTTGTTATTCCAATGGGCAAGTAGAAGAGGCTGCTGAAATAATTAAGAAGGCTAATAAATTAGAAGTTAAAAAAATCAAAGAACTAAGACAATATTTTGATATGTGCTTTGAAGAAATATGTAAGAAATTAGAGATTTCTAGAGAAAAGGAAATGTTAAATACAATAAAAGAATTAAGGGCTAAATATATATAGATATAGGAGGATTTTGATTATGGACGATAAGAAGAATATTATTGAAAATATAGAAGGAAATGAAGTAGACAACGAAAATACAGCAATAAAGGAGCTGATTATTCGTGCTATAAATGAACCTGATTTTAAACAATTACTTATTGATGACCCAAAAGAGGCTATGAAATCATATAAGCTAACAGATGTACAAAAGATGTTATTAAGCTGTCTTGAAGCAGAAGACTTAGAGAAGTTAACAGTTGATAATTTAGAGGAATATTTCTCAGCTGACTCTGCTATCTATACACCAGACTATGATGCTGAATTGGATGAGGAAGAAGCTGGAGAGGATGATATTTAATGGGGGAAGAAAAGTGGTGTATTACGAAAAAAGATGAAGAATTGTTTCGTATTGCTTCAATGATGGCTAAACTCAATCAAAAAGGCGGCAAGTACAAAGAAAAACTGAAAATGCAGTATGAAAATAACAGCGAAAATATAGATATTGTGGCTGTTTATGCCTTGTTTACTCTATTGCAAAATAGTTTAGCTACACAATATACTACACCTATTAATACTAATTTAGCATTAAGTTTATTCGAAGATATATTGAAAGTAAGACCTGACCATTGGGCTATTCGGCTATATAGAGTCAGAGTGTGGATGATCCTCCCTACTAATGTGGCTATGTCAGATAAAATTGAAGAGGAACTAAAATATATCATTGCTGAGCAAAAAGAAGCAGATTATAAACCCTATTATATAATTCCATATTTTATGTTAACAGAATATCTTATAGATCATAAGCGTACAGAAGAAGCTATAGAAGTATCCACTAAAGCAGAAGAATTACCAAGAAGTTATATAGAACAAATACCAGATTTTCTTATGCTTATTTGCATGCAAATTGAGGAAAATATTAAGAAATCACATAAAATTGATATCTATAAAAAAATTATATATATTAGAAATCAATTATTTAAATCAATGGAAGGGGATTAACATGATAAAAATTGCAATGTTTGTCATGAGTCATATGTCAGCTGGAGAGCTAACGATTGCTTATGAGTTTGGAAGTAGATTGAACCCCCAAATGTACGATGTTGTTTTTATCATTCCTACTAATCATAAAGCGTATTTAGAAGCAAGAGATATGAAATGTTTAGTTCTTAATTTAGTAGATGGACCCAGCGTTAATAAGGATATTATAGATATTTTTATAAAGGAGTTTTCTCCAGATTATTTAGCACTGTTTGATATTTTTACTACTGAGTATTCAAAATCTTGGTCTGGTATCTGTATGGAATTTTTGAAGCAATATAGAATTAAGATCATAGGCTCAGATGAATATCAATATACTGATACCGATTATAAAATAGACTACTACGCAGGGATTTCTAAAACTTTACCATCACTATTAGAAAAATGTGATTTTATTATAAGAAATTGCCCTCTAAATACAAGGCGTGGTAATGAATATAATTATATTAAGCATTTTGGGTTATATAATAAGTTTTTTGTACGTTCACTAGAGGATAAATTAGCAACAAAAAAGGCATTGGGTATAAAGGATTCTCAGAAGCTTGTATTTTATGCTTCTTCAAAATGGGAGCTTCTTAATTGTGATAAGATTCCAGCTTCAGCTAACCTTATGAAATGGATTCCAAAAATATTTGAAAATTACTTTTTATCATTAGATGAAGATATTGTAATACTTCATGTAGGACCTAACAAATGGACAACAGAAAATAAAGCTTTAAAGTATATTCATTTTGATACTTTATTACCACAACAATTTGATGAATATTTATTGTCATCAGATTTATTTATCACTATGAATCTTGTTTCAGTAACGCTATCAAAGGCTATATTTGGACTTATTCCAAGTGTGGTTTTTCAGAATAAGAAAAAGGTAGATTTTTCTAAACTTGTGGATAGATTGCAAGTATTTCCTAATTGGTATCAAGAAATGGCTCAAAATGTTAAGGTGATTTATCCATTTAAAGTAAGTATATGGGGATGGAATAGATTTTTAAATCCTGTAATGGAAAATAATCCTTATAATGGTACTTATAAAGAGGTTGAAATAGCTAAAAAAGATTCAGTTATTGAAACACTAAAAACGTATTTATACCATGAAGATAAGATTAAACAATTACAGGAGCAGCAAATGGCTTATGTTAAGCAAATTTTAGCCATGAAATCACCAAATGAGATTATGAGTGAAATAGCATATAACGCATAGAGGAGCCAACAATGAAAATAAATGATTTGTATAAGCAAACAAATTTCCAACCAAAATTGAGTAATTTTCAGGATAATGTAACTTATGCTATTGAAATGAATAATTTCTATTTTAATGACCAAGGAGAAACTGTAAAAAATGAGAGTTTAACCACAGTATATACGAAATATATTAAAGAGGCCATTTCAAATCTTATGGTATCAACCATGTTTACTATAAATCAAGTTACTTTTGTTAAAAATGTGTCGGCTAAACCTATTGAGTGGAACTTTCCTGTGGGGTGTAAAATCCCATTTTTCTTAATGGATTTGGAATCTATCAATGAACTAGACAGAGATGAACGAAGAATTATATTGCGAAAGATTGCCGCTCAAGCAGAAAGTTTTAGTAAGTGTCTTGCTCAATTTCCTAAATTACCAAGTAGTTATTTAATAGGTATGCAGATTTACGATATAATTTCATTTGATGTTTTTTCTAACTACTTCTTTAAAATCTCATTAGAAGAAGAGAATATTGGTAAAACCGTTGAGTTAACAGATATATCACTAATAGAACATGGGATAGGACAAGGTTTATACAGTGAAGATTCAAGTTTTAAAAATGGTAAGTTTTTTGCAACCTTTTTAGGATATACCTTCTATAAAAATCGGATATGCTCTATTTACAATTATTGTTGCAATAATTCACAGGTTGCTATGAAGGACAGTAAAGTGCAAGTAAGTAAGAAAGGAATTTCTAGTTACGAAGGAATCGTCCTTTTTGATGCTAGTAACAGAATGGTAGTCATGGGAACTATGATAGAACATTATTTAGCTAAACAAGGAAATAAACAACATAATATTAGACGTGAAATAAATATAGTGATTCAAGATAATGAGAAATAAGCTAATAGATAAAAGAGGTAAATCATATGGTAAGTAAAAATAAAGAATATATTGGTCTGATACCAGCAGGTGGGAAAGGAACTAGAATGTATCCATTTAGAGGTTTAAAGGAATTAACTAATATTGGATATAAGAGGGTTTATGTGGGAGATGAAGAAAAAATAGTTCCAAAAGTACTTGGAGATTATTGTATTGACCAAATTAAACAAGTTGGTGTAAACAACCTTATAATAGTTATCAATGAAAATAAAAGTGAACTTATAAAATATTATGGTAATGGTAGTGAGTATGGCATAAACATTGCCTATTTATGCCAAGAAGTAGATAAGTTAACTGGTATGCCTATTGCTATCGATACGGCATATACATGGTTAAAAAATAAAACAGTATTAATGGGTATGTCCGATACGATTCTATTTCCTAATGATAGTTTTTGCAAGATTTTAGAATATCATGAAGAAAAAAATGCAGATTTAACATTAGGAGTTTATCCAACTAATTTTCCGGAAAAGTTGGCACCTGTTAAAATTGGATCGGATGGAAGAATAATTAATATATATGATAAACCAAGTCAAACAACCTTATATAATACTTGGAATATAGGTATATGGAATGATAAGTTTACGGAATTATTACATCAATATGTGACATATGCTAACCATCATAGTTTGAAATATTCTAATGAACTATTGTTGTCTGATATTTTTAATGAGGCTATTAAGCAAGGTTTACGAACATATGGCTATTATTTTGATACAGGAAATTGTTATGATTTAGGAGATATAAATAAATTTGTAGCATTAAAGAGGAAAATAGAAGATGAGTTTTCATTTAAATAAGTCAATGAGAAAGGGAGTATTTTTTAATGAAAAGTTTAAGTATTCATCTAACAGATCAATGTAATAATTCTTGTCAATTTTGTGTAGTTAATTCACATATTGAAAGTAAGGAGAAAGTTGATAAAAAAATAATATATAAGTATTTAAAAGATAATGCAGATAAAGGCTATGAATCAGTAAATATTCATGGAGGAGAACCCACAGTTATACCTGAATTTTTAGACGTATTAAGTTGGATAAAAGAGTATAATTATCCCAGTATTTCACTTCAAACTAATGCTAGATTATTGAGTAACATAGATTTTGCTCAAAAAGTGGTAGATGGTGGAGTAGATTTATTTGTTGTGTCAATTCATGGGAAAAATGCAGAAGAGCATGATGCTATTACCACAGTTCATGGAAGTTTCGATGAAGCAGTAGCAGGTATAAAAAATGTACTTGCTCTCAATAAAAAAGTGCGTACAAATACAGTTGTTTCAAAGCTAAATATGAACAGTCTTTGTGAAATAGTAGAATTTATAACTGAATTAGGTGTGCAACATGTTAATATTTCAGCACTTCATCCAGCGGGAAAAGCATTTGAAAATTTTTTCAAAGTTACTCCTACTTATACAGAATCAATAAAAAATGTTAAAGCTGCAGTTGATATCCTAAAAGCAAAAAATATAATAGTTACTTTAGAGGGATTCCCTTATTGTGTACTAGATGATTATGTTAAATATATGATTAACTGGGATGAAAAAAAATTCAAGTTATTATTTAGAAAAACCGTTTTAGAAGATTATGCAGATTTTATGACACAGCAGACTTGCAAATATATTAAGAAATGCAGGAGCTGCCCTGATGCAGAAAAGTGTGGAGGTATCTATAAAGAATATTTAATGTATTATGGTTCAAAAGAATTTGATGATTCTTTTGATGATAACGTATGTGGATAGCTTTTATAACAACAAGTTATTGGGCCTATGGGGAACTACTAATAGCAATTGAATTTGCTAAAAATCTCAAGTCACATGGGTATAAACCATATTTTTTTATTCCACCTTCACATGAAAAAATATTAAAAGAACAATTGATCCCATACAGTGTATTAATTCCTAAATGTGGAAAAATTAATCGTATTTTATTCGAAGATTTTGCCATGAAGCATCATCCTAAATGTGTGATATTAGCAGACTTCTTAAACTATCATTTTTGTGAAAGACACTATGGACTTACTTTAGATGACTTAAAATTGTTTGAAACAGAGATTGGAACATTTGATAATTTTGATTATAGTTATGAAAAAAGAGTAATGGATACCTATGGATTTAAAGCGAAATATTTAAGTGATTTAGATACATCATTATATAGTTTTAAATTAGTTCCTTGTCCAATAGGAAACGTGATTAATGAAAATAACAGTGTTGATAAATACTATTATGCCTTAACTACAGATTTTATTGATTATACACCTATAAAAAAACTAGCTGCAAGAAATAAGCTGAATCTTACACAAACAAAACCTATAATTTTAATCACATCGGCTGTATGGCAAGATACTTATAAGGCTTACCCAGGAATTGAACCTTTTATTACATTTGTTAATAAAAGGTTTATAGATATATTACAAACTTTAGCTAATAGAGATTATTTAATCATTTGTGTTGGAAAAGATATGGTCTTAAAGGCCAATTTACTGCATAATAATTGTTTGTTTATTCCTTCACTTGATTCAAGTAAATTTGACCAATATGCCACTGCTAGCGATCTGCTAATAACTAGAAATATTACTTCAACTACAGCCTGCAGACTTGCGATTTCAGGAATACCTACGTTGATGCTTAAGAATTCATTGAGTCGAAAGAAAATTTTACATCTTAAAGAAGAGGGCTTACTTTCACAAGAATTATATGATGAAATTAATAATCTTGATAAATACTACACATATCAAATGTTTCCTGTAGGCTGGCATACTTTTTTAAATTCTATTTTAATTAATAATCCTTATATGGGAATTATTAAAACAGAAGAAATTTTTTGCAAAGAGGCTGTTATGAAAACTATTGATGAATTAATTACAAATAGTCCAATGAAATATAGTCTAACAGAAAATAGATTAGCTTATATAAAAATGTTGAATGGTCTAAAACAACCATATGAAATTATGAATGAAATTTTAATGTTAAAGTGATACCTAAAATAGTTATGGAGGGGTTCAAATGATAAAAAAGATACATATATTTATAGCACCTGATGAAAGTTGCTTTAGATATCCAGAGAAACTGTCTAGATTATCGTTGAGTTTGGGAGCAGGGGTAATAGCGGGCTATTTAGATGAAAGAGATATTAAAACGACTTTAACAGATGTTAACATGATTTTATCAGAGAATTTTAAAGAAAAACGCAACCAATTTGGAATTGTTTATGATGTCAGTAGATTTATGTCTTATATGAATGGACAAGAAGATCTTGAGTTGGAAAATTTATTGGAATCACTGATTTTAGAGGTTGGAATTGAACAAGCTGATGCATATGGTATTTCATTAGGAGCAGATTTTTCTTTTTTTCAAATACATCTTGGTTTTTTATTAGGAAAATATTTAAAGAAGAAATATAAGAAGCCTATTTTTTTAGGTGGCAATAATATTTCATATCTTTATATTTTCAAAGATGTTTTTAAAAATTTATGGGAGTGTGTGCTTGATAACTTTTCTTATATAATAAAAGGTCCTGGAGAAGAAGCTATATATCAAATAATTACAAGGCTTAATGAAGGGCAAGAAAGTAATAATTTAAAGGATATTGGTGGGCTAGTTCATTTAAAACATGGTGAGATTGTAGCTAATAATGAAATTCAACCTAAGATTATAAAACCTTATTGGCCTATTACTGATTTTCACTATTATTATAGATATATGCTAGAAGATAAAGATGAACAAAATATTAATGATCAAAATCTTGTTTATTTTTATAAATGGCCAGACACAATTGAAAATAGTGCTGGACAATTAATAAATTTAGTAAATAAAAGGAAGGCTGAAAAAGTAAATCCTAAATTAATAATACCTTATATTTTTAATTACAATTGTCCATATAACTGTGCTTTTTGCACGCAAAGTGATTATGATAGAGGAAAAATTATAGGCGGTAACGCCCATGAAGTCATTGAAGATATAATAGCGTTAAAAGAGGAATATGATACACCTTATTTTTATTTTTTAAATAATGCATTTAATTATTCAACTCATTTCATAGAAGCTTTTTGTAATGAAGCTATTAAACGTGATATAAAAATATACTGGTCAGACTGTGGTCGATTTAATGGTTTGACCCTTGAAAAATTAAAATTAATGAAAGCTGCAGGATGTGTTAAGTTAACTTTTGGCTTTGAATCAGGTAGTAAAAAGATTATAGAGTTAATTGATAAAAAAATAGATCTTAATCAGGCTGAACAAGTTTTAAAATGGTGTAAAGAGGTAGGTATATGGGCAGATATCGAAGTAATTATAGGATTACCTCATGAATACGAAGAGGATTTCATTGATACATGTAATTTCATTAGACGTAATAAAGAGTATATCAATTATTTTTGGGTAAATGAGTATTTTGTTGTACCAAATAGTCTAATTGGACGTTTACCAGGAAAATATGGGGTTGAATTATTAAAAACAAATGTGTCTTATGAAAAAATAACACAGGAAAATCAACTTTATTTTATGAATGAACATGAGAGAAACATTCCATCAAATTCTAGATTGTATGGATACAATGAGATTGATGGAAGAGAATATAAGAAGATTTTGAATGATAATAAACGAAAAATAGGGATTATAAACAAACTTCAAAATAAAGAATTTCATGAAGCAGCGAAGTTTTTCATGATGTTATTGAACAAAAAATAATATTTAACAAAGCTAGTGAGAGGGAGAGAATTATATGAGTTTGGTTCAAGTAGAAGGTGTAACTAAACAATATGGGGAAAAATCAGTTGTGAATCAGTTAGATTTGCAAATTGAAGAAGGAGAAATCTTTGGGCTAATTGGTCCTAATGGCGCAGGAAAGAGTACTTTTATCAATATGTGCTGTGGATTACTTAAACCAACAAGAGGTGTTATTAAACTTTGGGGTAATGAAATGACTCATGTAGGAAAAGCAGTGAAAAAAGATATTGGATATATTCCTCAAGAACTTGCTGTATTTGAAGACTTAACAGCTTATGAAAATGTAAAGTATTTTGGAACATTAGCTGATCTTAAAGGAAAATTGTTACAAGATAGAATTGACGAATCATTGAGGTTTGTTAAATTGAATATAGAAGATAAGACATTAGTTAAATATTTTTCGGGAGGCATGAAAAGAAGATTAAATATAGCATGTGGTATTTTGCATAAGCCTAAATTAATTATTATGGACGAACCAACAGTAGGTGTAGATCCTCAGTCTCGTACTCATATTTTAGAATCTGTTCAAGAATTAAATAAACAGGGTGCTACTATTATTTATACAAGTCATTATATGGAGGAAATCGAAGCCATATGTACCAAAATAGGTATTATGGATCAAGGAAAAATTATTTCATTAGGAACTAAGCAAGAACTTAGTAAGCTAGAAAGTTTAGATTATAAAATAATCTTAAGATTAACTGAAATAGATGAAAAAATAATAAATCAAATACAGAATATAGACAAAGTTAATAAAGTAGAGTATGTAAATAATCTCTTGGAAATAACTACTGGTAAAAGCGAGGATATTATTCAAAATCTATGGGAAATTATACCACTTGAAACAATCAAAGAACTGAAGATAGAAGAAGAAAATTTGGAAAAGATTTTCTTAATGAAAACAGGTAGGAACCTAAGAGATTAAATGGAGGGTACTATGATAAATATAAGAAGTGTCCATTGTATAGCAAAAAATCAGTTTAAACTAGAAGTGCGTAAAAAAATTTCATTTATCCTTACTATTGTAATGCCTATCCTGATGATTACGTTAATGGGAAGTGTTATGAAATCCAGTTCAAAACATAGTGGAGTTATTGATAAAATTAATATAGGAGTAGTTAATGAATCACTAGGTACAATAGGTAAATCAATAGAGAGTTCAATTTTTGATACTGCAGATGAAAATATAAAGTATATAGATATCGAAAGCCGACATGCAGCTGAAAAAATATTAGAGGAAGGGAAAATAAGTCAAGTTATTATTATTCCACAAACTATCGAAGAATCAGTTGTAAGTAGTGAGATAGAAGTACTTTCTAATAAGGTAGATGATGTAGAGAACTTTTATGTAAACACCTTAATGAATAAAATTATTGAGCCTTTTAATATTAATTCGGCAGTACAGAAAATTCAAGGTACCTCTGCATGGTCTATTGATGAAAGAGATAAATTGAATACAAAATTACAAAATATTTATGATACTAGTTTTCTAAGTGAAGTACAAACCAACGAAGAAGGTTTTAATATAACAAGTTATGAATATTATGCTGTAACTATGTTACTTTTTTTTCTCTTAACTACAGGTGTTGGAATAGGTAATAATCTTATTCATTTTAAACAAAACCAATTAGGTAAAAGAATAGAATCATTACCTGTATATAAATTAGAGTTTTTATTAGGACAGGCCGAAGCGGTCATGTTAATTGGTATGCTACAATGTTTAGTTGTTATAGGATTTAGCCATGTAGTCTTTGATGTAAGTTGGGGACACAATCCTTTTATGTTGCTTCTATCTTTATTTATTGTAATGATTATCTCCTGTAGCTTGGGTGTAGTTGCTTCATTCATATTTAAAACGTCTAAAACATTAAGTATAGTTATGATTGCTAGTGTATGGTTAGTTACTTTTTTAGGTGGTGGATTTGTGTCTAGTATAGGAATAGAAAGTCTAAATCAGATTAATTTCTATAATTGGAGCTACGATTTTGTCACGAATTTTATATTAGGTGGTAATATAAATGATGTAATAGTACAATTCTTATTATTAATAGGATTATCAATAGTTCTTATTACAATTATTGTTATTCATTATAATAGGAGGCATATTTATGAATAGTTTTGTTGTAATGAAAAATACTATTATGCGGCAAATGCGAAATAAACGAGAATTTATAATTATGATATTTTTACCGCTGATCTCTCTTTTAATTCTCGGAAATTTATTGACAGTAAAACATTCAGAAGTAATAGAATTATCAATTATTAATTATGATAAAAATATCTGTGCAACAACACTTATTTCTGAAATTCAAAAAGATACCTTATTTAAGGTAAAGATATTGGATATTGATTATTTCACAGCAAACAAAAAAGAATATGCCAATGATACAGTACTAATCATTCCCGAGAATTTTTCAAAATATATAAAAAATCAAAAACCTATATCTGCTCAGCTACAGTATAGGGAAATGAATCTTAAGATACAAAAACTTAAAACAATAGTTGATGATTATATTAGAACGATTATAATTGCATATGAAATATACCCATCTCTTGATATCCATAGTAATGATAGTTTGCAAAATATAATCGATAGTTTACAAACACAAAGGCTAACTATTAAATACAGTGATCAAGCAGCTAATACGATTAATGACGATATAAAAAATGGCATTGACTTTGATTTTATTACCGCTATAGGTTTTGGAATGATGTTTATCATGCTCATGATATTTATTGTATTAGAAAATATTATAAATGATAAAAAGGCTCTAATAATAATGAGAACAAAAGTTTTTGGTGCGAAGGGATGGGAAATTACACTAGGGTATTTATTGAGTAGTATTATTATAGGTATAATTCAGGTTGGTATAGCAATGATTGGTATTATATTTGTCTATAAGCTATATAATATTACGCAAATAATAGTTATTTTTCTAGCACTACTATCCCTAATTTTTGTTACATCAGGTATGGCTATCTTACTTGCAGCAATAGCTAAAAATTATATTAACCCTACAATTATAGTTGCTACAATTATTACTCCAACTTGTCTCTTGGGAGGATGCTTTATTCCAGAAAGTAGGTTGTCTCCAATTATTAATAAAATAGGATATATAACACCACAAAAATGGTGTCTAAAAGCTATAGAGGCGGCAATTACAAATGAACACTTAGAAAGAGTGGTCATTTGTATAGTACTATCAGTAATTATTGGTGCTTTACTATCAACAATAGGGGGAAAACTTTTGGAAAAAAATTGAATCAGCTAAATCAAAGATTACTTATGATGAAATAATATGATTTGTTGGTGAAATTGGAATATTTGTAGTAAAAACTGAAAGGTACTTGGTAAATATTTAAACTATGATATATGAGGAGGAGTATAAAATGAAGTTTCAAAAATTAGTTAATTTAATTTTTAGAGCAGTAGCCCTAGGATTATCAGTGGGATCACTTGTGTTATTAATTCTAAAACAAGAGGCTAATAATAGCATTGTGACTCTAATGGCAATAAGTATGGTATGTATGTCCATTGTACTTATTCAAGATAAAGAGCAGCAAAAATAATAACTCTGGATATCCAAGTGCTGAAAGATAGACAAAAGAGTAGAAATTATTATGGATGAGCCTAGATAGGGGATGATGTGATTTATTATGTATAAAGAGCTTTCTCAAAATACAGTTGGGGAATATGTTAGATCTAATGTTACACCAAAATATTTGAATCATGATCTTGAAGTTAATGAAATAGAAGAAGGAAATGTTAATCAAGTGTTTCGTGTAACATATTTATCAAATAAACAGTCATTCATTGTAAAACAAGCATTGCCTTATTTAAAGATAGCAGGTGCAATGTATCCATTAACCATAGAAAGAAATCGAATAGAATATGAAGCTATAAAAATTCAAGAAGGCTTTAATTCAAACTTTGTACCAGAGATTTTTTATTACGATAATGAAATGACTTCCTTCGTAATGAAAAATTATACATCTATGTGTCTTTTAAGGGAAGATTTAATTAACAAGGCTAGGTTTGAGGATTTACCTAAACAGATAGGAGAATATATAGCCAGAACTTTATTTTTCACTTCTTATTTTGGATTAGAGTTTAAGGAGTATAAATGTCTTATGGCTCAATTTATTAATATAGAATTAAGTCAAATGAAAGAAAAACTTTTATTCTCTATGCCATATAAAAAGTCTTTAAGCACTATAATAGATCCAATATTAAAGAAAGAGATACATAGTTTGTGGAAAGATAAAGATTTTTTAAGAGAAATAGATAATTTACATCATATTTATTTAACTAGAAATGATGCATTAATTCATGGAGATTTTCATACAAGTTCTATTTTAGTTGGAAAAGATGAATGGCGTGTTATTGATCATGAATTTGCAACCTATGGACCAATCTCTGTTGATTTAGGTAGTTTAATAGCAGATTATATATTTAGTTATTGGTATTGGAATAGTGTAGAAATCTCAAATAATATAGAAAAGAATGACTATAAGAATTATTTAGCTTCAAGTATAAGAAGTATTTGGATATATTTTGAAAAAGAATTTATGAATTTAAATCAAGGTAATGGAAGTAAAGAATTACTATCTCCAATTTCTTTTCTAGAGAATTATATGAAGGATGTATTTCAAGAGACCATAAAGTTTTCTGCTAATGAAATTTTACAAAGATTAATATCAGGTAATAAGATATACGAATTAGAACAAATATCTAATAATGAACTAAAGTATAAGGTAAAGAAAAAATTGTTTAAATTAAGTTATGAATCTTTTAAAGATAATACTATGATTCAATCGATAAATGATTTTATCAACTATTATTGTGTAAATATTTCATCTATTTAAGTAATAAATATAAAGATTAACTTCAAGTGATATTGATTATACCTAAAAAGGCCACCAAATACGTTGTAATTTTGGTGGCCTTTTGGTGTTAATAATAGATATTTTCAGCTATTGGAAAAAACTATAATTACTAAGAGTATTATTTGAAAAACAAAACTTCAAATTAAGTATAGAGTATTAACAAAATTATATAAGATGTTATAATAAAACATGGAACATCGCCAAAATAATACAAGAAATTACATATAATCCTAGGAGGACTTTTTTTATGAAAAAAACTTTATGTAAAATTTTAGCTATACTAACCATAGGATCTATAATGATCACTGGTTGTAGTAGTAAAAATCAAGATACTGTAAATGAAAATCAAAAACAGGAGATTAAAAAAGGAGGAGTTGTTAAACAAGCTCTTTCAATAGCACCAGAAGGTGTATTTATGCCAGCGTTTTTTACTTTTAACTATGATGGTACTATCAATACTATGATTTACGAGGGATTACTTTCTTTAAATAAAGATCTAGACATTGAACCATCACTTGCTGAATCCTATGAACTATCAGAGGATAGAAAAACTATAACTTTTAAAATAAGAGAAGGAGTAAAATGGCATGATGGAACACCTTTTACAGCTGATGATGTAAAATTTACTTTTGATTTAGCTTGTAATCCTAAGTATAACGGGCCTTATACAATGTATGTTGAGAATATAAAAGGCTATGATGACTTTAAGTCAGGTAAAGCTCAGGAACTTGAAGGTGTTAAAAAAATAGATGATAAAACTGTAGAAATAACAACTAATGAAATCTATGCTTCAGCTTTAATTAATTTTGGTTATATGATAAAAATAGTGCCAAACCATATTTGGAATAAGGGAGACGTAGAAACTATACAAAAAGATACTAATTTAATAAGAAATCCAATAGGAACAGGACCATTCAAGCTAGAAAACTTTACACCAGACCAAAGTGTTGAGCTTGCTGCTAATGATGATTATTGGAATGGAAGACCTAATATAGATAAATATATATTTAAATTAGTTAGTGAAGAAACCGCTGATGCCCAATTAGTAAATAATGAAATTGACATCACTGGTGTAGGAAGTATTGGAGAAGAAGAGGTAGAAAATTACAAAAAACAAGGCTTTAATTTAGAAGAGATAACAAATAATGCCTATCAATATATTGGATTAAATTTAGAGAAATCTGAGTTTAGTGATAAAAAAGTAAGACAAGCATTTGCCTATGCTATAAATCGCGAATCTATTGTAAAAGATGTTTTAAATGGTCATGGAGAAGTTGCAAACAATCCATTCCCATCAAACAACTGGGCTCATCCAAATGGATTAAATGAATATAAGTATGATCCTGAGAAAGCTATAGAGCTTTTAAAAGAAAGTGGATGGGAATATAAAAAAGAAGAAAAGAAAATGTATTATGAGGGTAAACCATTTAAATTTACTTTAAAGTATACCTCAGGAGACGAATCTAAAAATAAGTATGCACTAATATTACAACAAAACTTTAAAGACATTGGTATAGAATTAGAACTTAAGCCTATGGAATTTGCAACAATGACTTCTGATGTTAAAAAAGGAGAGTTCGATGGATTTTTAATGGGAACCGCTAACTTTTATGATGGAGACTTATCAGCAAATTATCTTTCAACATTAACTCCACCAAATGGTTATAACTATGCAAGATTTAAAAATGAAAAAGTTGACGAACTTATAAAGGAATCTTCAAAACATATGACAAAAGATGAGAGAAAACCTATACTTAATGAAATAGCTTTAGAGTTAAATGATGAATTGCCAGTTATATATGTTTATCATTGGAATAGTTTAATGGTTATGAATCCTAAGATTAAAAACTTTAAAAATGCGCAACCAACATATTATCAATTTGTGAAGGATTGGTATATAGAGGATGAAAATACAAAATAGCATTTTAAAATAAAAACTAAGTTGCCTTGCTAAGAGAAACTTTTCTATTAGGAAGGCAATTGTTTTATGTTTAGAGTAAATTAAGAATTCAGAGGTTATTTAAAGATGAAAAAATATTTTTTAAAAAGGATTCTAACAATGATTCCAGTTTTTATTGGATTATCTATAATTATATTTGTTCTAATAAATACTGCACCTGGAGACCCTTATATGAATATAGTTGAGGGGCAAATTAGTATTTCAGCTTCTGATAAAGAAACTGCCCTAAATGCTATAGGATACTATGATCCTATATATTTAAAATATATAAAGTGGATGGGGAAAATATTAAAAGGGGATATGGGCACTTCTATAAGATATAATGAACCCGTTGTAGACATAATAAAAAGAAGAATATCAAACACATTTCTGCTATCTATTGTCACATTAATCTTAACTACATTGATAGCTTTACCTTTAGGTATAGCATCAGCAATAAAACCATATTCATTTAAAGACAAAATCCTTACTATACTTGCCCTTATAGGTATATCAATACCAGGATTTTTTATAGCTCTTGTAATAATAAAGATTTTTGCTATTAATTTAAGATGGTTTCCAATATCAGGGCTATCCACTGTTGGGGAGAAGTTAACAGGATTTAATAAATTTATTGATGTGGTAAAGCATATGATTTTACCAGTTATGTCAATGACTTTATTAGAAGTTGCATCCCTTATGAGGTATACTAGATCCTCTATGTTAGATGTTTTTAATCAAAACTATATTAGAACAGCTAGGGCAAAGGGACTTAATGAAAGGATTATTATATATAAACATGCATTTAGAAATGCATTAATACCAATAGTTACTTTATTAAGTATGTCTCTTGGTTATATAGTAGCTGGAACAATATTAATTGAAACTATATTTGTTTGGCCAGGGATGGGAACTTTATTTTATCAATCCATAGCTAATAGAGACTATCCTTTAGTTATGGGGTGTGCAATGATACTATCGTCTTGTATATTGTTGGCAAATTTAATTTCAGATATTGTTTACTGCCTTGTAGATCCAAGGATAAGATTTAAATAAATATTAAATAAGGTTAATTAAAAACGGTGAAATTTTATGAATATAATTAATAAGAAAGCTAAATTAATATTAAGCAGTAAGAGTGTAGTATTTGGATTAATTTTCTTAGGGTTTATTACACTAACTTCTATATTGGGTCCATTGCTAATGACAAAAGATAGAGATGAAATAAACACATCTATAGCAAATAAACCTCCAAGTTTAGAACATATACTTGGAACAGATGATTTAGGGAGAGATATTTTAGTAAGATTAGTTTATGGAGGAAGAGTTTCCCTAGCAGTTGGAATAGGTGCCACTTTTATATCCTTAACAATAGGAGTTTTTTTAGGAGCCATTGCTGGATATTTCGGTGGTAAGATAGATCTTTTAATAATGATTCTTGTAGATGTTTTTATGTGCCTTCCCTTTTTTATAATAGCCATAATATTAGCCTCCTTAATAGGTCCTAGTATGTGGAATTCAGTTATAATAATAGGCTTTTTAGGATGGACAACTATTGCTAGAATAGTTAGAGGACAAGTTCTTGCAATAAAAGAGAGACAGTTTATAGAAGCTGCAAGATGCCTTGGTATGGATTCTATAGAAATAATATTTAAACACATAATCCCTAATATTATATCTTCTATAATTGTATATGCTACTTTAGGAATTGCCGGGGCTATATTAGCAGAAGCAGGCTTAAGTTATTTAGGAATGGGAGTAAAACAGCCTGTTCCTAGTTGGGGTAATATGCTTTCTACTGCTAGAAATATGAAGTCTCTTATGAGGTATTGGTGGGAATGGGCACCACCAGGAATAATGGTATTTCTCACTATACTTTCTATTAATCTTATCGGAGACGGATTAAGAAGTATTATAAACCCAAGGACAAAGGAGTAGGGAATTATTATGAAAGATAATATATTAGAAGTAACAGACTTAACCACTAGTTTTAAATGTAATGAAGGAAAAATTAAAGCAGTAGATGGAGTTAGTTTTAATTTAAAAAGAGGAAAGGTATTGGGTATTGTTGGAGAATCAGGCTGTGGAAAAAGTGTAACAGCCATGTCTATTATGAGACTTGTTGAAACTCAAAATGGATTGATAGAAAAGGGAAGTGTCTTATTTGATGGAAAAGATTTGTTAGAGCTCAGTGATTCAGACATGAATAGTATTAAGGGAAATGAAATCTCAATGATATTTCAGGAACCTATGATATCTTTAAATCCAGTACTTAGAATAGGAGATCAAATTGGTGAGATATTAAAAGTACATAGAAATATAAAAGGTAATGAGAATAAAAAAAGAGTTATAGAAATGTTGAAGCTTGTTAGAATTAAAAGAGCAGATGAGGTTATAAACGAATACCCTCATAAGCTTAGTGGGGGAATGTGTCAAAGGGTTATGATAGCTATGGCATTATGTTGTACTCCTAAGCTTTTAATAGCGGATGAGCCCACAACAGCATTGGATGTAACAGTCCAAGCTCAAGTATTAGACTTAATTAATGATCTTAAAGATAGGTTAAATATGTCGGTAGTTTTTATAACTCATGATTTAGGAGTCATATGTGAAGTTGCAGATGATGTAATGGTTATGTATGCAGGAAATATGGTGGAAAAGGCATCTGTAGATGAAATATTTGATAACCCTGTTCATCCATATACAATAGGTTTAATCAATTCAAGACCAGAGAATTTTAAAAAAGGGGAACCACTTAAATGTATTAGGGGTAAAGTGCCAAACCTTTTAGATATATTAGAGGGTTGTCCATTTGCTGATAGGTGTGATTATGTTATGGATAAATGTATGAAACATAAACCTGACTTAAAAATCATAAAAAATGGACATGAAGTTAGATGCTTTAGATATGATTTGGAAGAGGAAGGTAAACTTTAATGAATAACACAGAATCTAATAAAGAAAAACTATTAGAAGTTAAGAACTTAAAATGCTATTTTAATTATGGTAGGAATTTATTTAATAGAGAGAATAAAATAATTAAAGCGGTGGATGGAATATCCTTTAATATTAATAAAGGTGAAGTATATGGACTTGTAGGAGAATCAGGATGTGGTAAATCTACAACTGGCAGGGCAATACTAAACTTGATACCTAAAGCAGGAGGCTCTTTAAAGTTTAATAAGGAGCTTATTTATGATGTAGAAAATGAATATAGCATAAATAAGAAGGATATGCAAAACTTAAGAAAGGACATGCAAATGATATTTCAAGATCCCTATTCATCACTAGACCCCACAATGACTATAGAAAATATAATTAAACAAGGCATAATAAAACATAGAATTGTAGATAAAGCAAATTTAAGAGATGAAATTAAAAGGATATTGAATCTATGTGGGTTAAGGGAAGAAAGTATCAATAAGTATCCACATGAGTTCAGTGGAGGAGAAAGGCAAAGAATAGTTATAGCCAGAGCATTATCTCTTAAACCAAAGTTTTTACTGTGTGATGAACCAACAGCTGCCTTAGATGTTTCTATACAAGCACAAATTCTTATGCTTATGGATACATTAAAAAAAGAAATGGACTTAACTTATCTGTTCATATCTCATAACTTGAGTTTAGTTAGGTATTTTTGCGATAGAATAGGGGTTATGTATCTTGGAAAAATTGTAGAAGAAGCTCAAGGAGAAGAACTATTCTTAAATTCTAAACACCCGTATACTAAATGTTTAATTTCATCAATACCTAAAAGTCATCCAAAAGAAAAAAAGACTAGAATAATAATGAAGGATGAAATACCAAGTGGAGATAATGAAATAAGAGGATGTAAGTTTAACACAAGATGTCCATATGCAAATGAAATTTGTAGAAACCAGGTGCCAATATTGAAGGAAGTTTCAAAGAATCACTTTGTTGCATGTCATAATATTAATTAGAAGTTGAAGTGATTTTTAATTATCCTATCAATAAATCTATATAAATGTACTTATCTTCACGAATCACAAAGTTTAACTTGGATTGATATGCATTTTAATGTAAAATAAACTAAAGATAGTAAGCTAAAATCAAAGGATAGCTGTATTTCTTGGTAATTATTTATTTTTTTCAGTTATATCAAATGGAGGGATAGTTCATTTATGAAAAGATTACTTAGCATAATTCTTACCTTTGTATTATGTGCGTCAACATCATTGAACGCGTCAGTGGACAATCTTTTGATGATTATGTATATGAACACATTTTTGAGCCACTAGGCTTTAATGCGTTCAATATATAATAAAACCATGTAGTTAGTTTGTACCAAAATGGTTATCAATTTATAAAAGGAAGTATAAGAAGGAATAGTAAAATGAAAATTACCATCGAGACCATTGGAAAGGATCAAGTGGAAGAAATACTCATCCGGTGTCATGAAGTGACGGATGAGATTGTTTCCTATGTAAATAGTCTCAAGATGCAGGACAATGAGCTGATAGGTTATAACCAAATCGATATTCATCGTTTGTCATTTAGCGATGTGTACTATTTTGAGGCGGTAGACAATAAGGTTTTTATCTATTGTGAAAGCAAGGTTTACGAATCCAAACAGAAACTATATGAGCTTGAGCAGTTATGCGAAAGCCGACGATTTTTTCGTTGTTCCAAATCCACCATATTGAATATCGAGAAAATTACACTAATTCGCCCATCCTTAAGTGGCAGATTTGAAGCAGTACTGGATAATAAAGAAACTGTAATTGTATCTAGACAGTATGTACCAAAGCTAAAGAATAAGCTTGGGTTGGGAGGATGATAAGATGAAAAAAATAGATTTTTTGGGTACTGTGATTCGAAATTATTTCATTATTTTTACAATAATTATATTAGGAACGGCACTATTAAATCCAACGCATTCCTTTACATTTAGGGAAATCATGTTATCAGCACTATTTGCATTAGCAGGAGATTTGCCATCAATAGTATTTTATTCTAAAAAGGAATTATCCAATAAAAATAGAAACATACGAATGGTCATCCATTTTCTACTTCTAGAGGTCGTAATACTGACCTTTGGAAATATCATGGGACAAGTATCGGGAGTGAAACAGACCGCACTATTTGGATTAGAAATCTTAGGTATTTATATTTTGGTCGGCTTCTTTTCTTGGCTAATCGATCGTAAAACGGCCAACGACATTAACCAAAAGCTAGATAATATGAGATCAGCGAAAAAAGAATAATTATAGTATAAAATAGCGGTAGGTTTTACAACTTGCCGCTATTTTTATACCACTTACTAATCTATGATGGTAACATACTTTTGCCTCTATTTACGTATTATTTAGTGTGTGTTACCTTATGTATAGAGAATTTAAAAGTAAAAGAAATAGAGGGGGAAATTATGACTAGTATTATTTTAAGTTTATTAGTAGTATTTGAAATTGTATTTGCATCTTATTGTATCTATACAGTTTCTACACACCTTAAAGTTAAAAGCTATGCACGCCTGCTGGAGTTGGGAATTTTTATGATGCTTTGTATCCTGAAAATTTTAAAGTGGGGCCTGCGTTGGTATTTACTAGGGACATTATTATTAGTACTTGCCGTAAGAGGAGTATACGTTCTAATTTCAACAAAAAAAAATACAAAACAATTTCGTAAAAGAAGTGTTGTTTTTAAAGCAATCGGTATGATTCTAGTTTATGCAATTGTACTCATCCCTGCATTTCTTTTCTCACAATATGAAGCACCACAGCGAACAGGAAAATATGACGTTGTCACTGCGCAATATACGTATACCAGTGATACCATAACAGATTATTATACTGGCAGCAAAAGACAGGTAAATGTAGGTTTCTGGTATCCAAAGAATACGGATGGAAAATATCCTCTAGCCGTTTTTTCACACGGAGCTTTTGGTATTAAAAATAGCAACATTTCTTCATATGAAGAGTTAGCCAGTCATGGTTATGTGGTTTGCTCTATTGATCATCCGGGACATTCTTTCTATACAAAATCAGAAGATGGACAGGTGGTATTAGTTGATAAGGCATATATGAATGAAGTCACCTATTCCAACATAGATGCTTACTATACTAAAGCGAAGACCTATGACTTAATACAAAAATGGATGAAAATCCGTACCGATGATATCAATTTCACAATTGACACCATATTGCAATATGTGGCACAAGCAGATCATAAAAATGCTTCTGAATCAGATGAAACAAACATAACACAGTCACAACAATCCGACACAATGGAGCTGTACCAACTCATAGATTGCGACAAAATAGGTGTATTTGGACATTCTATGGGAGCAGCCGCAACTGTACAGATAGGAAGAGAGCGAAAGGACGTGGGTGCAGTCATCAATATTGATGGCCCATATTTTGGTGAAATGGTTTATGATTCGAATATAGATGAATTTATTGCGACCAAAGAACAATATGATACACCTATTTTAAATATTTACTCCGATCAGGTATGGGTACAACTTAAGGACGGCACCAATACAGGAGTCTATGCAGGTAATAAAATATCTGATCAAATATGTACGGAAGTCTATGATGTATATCTAAAGGGAGCGAAGCACCTGACTCTCACAGATCTTTCCATAGTATCCCCATTTCTCGCCAATCTGCTAAATGGAGAGGAAGCAGAGGTGAATACTAAAGAGAGTATTGAGCTTGAAAACAGTCTGATCTTGGATTTTTTTGATGACACATTAAAGGGAGAAGGAAAATTTTCTTCGGAAGGAGTATATGAGGGTGGAAGTTTGAATTAGGTAAAATGAAGGATACTGCTAATATAAAAGTAGTATCCTTCATTTTTTAGGGTATACTAAATTATTATACTTATGAAGGGGAGTGATAAAATGACTAACTCAAACAAAGTGCCCAATAGATTGATACATGAAAAATCACCGTACCTATTACAGCATGCACATAACCCAGTAGATTGGTTTCCATGGTCTGAAGAAGCCTTTGAGAAAGCTGCAAAAGAAGATAAGCCCATATTTCTAAGTATAGGTTATTCAACATGTCATTGGTGTCATGTGATGGAGAAGGAATCCTTTGAGGACGAAGAAGTTGGTAATTTCATGAATGAGCATTTTATATCTATAAAAGTTGATAGAGAAGAAAGACCTGATGTAGATAGTGTATATATGACAGTATGTCAGAGTTTAACTGGAAGTGGAGGATGGCCTCTAACTATAATTATGACTCCAGATCAGAAACCTTTCTATGCGGGAACTTATTTTCCAAAGCGTTCAAGATATAATATGCCAGGCCTTATGGATATATTGAATGCGGTTGTTAGAGAGTGGGAAAATAATAGAGAAAATTTAATTAGTTCTAGTGAAAACATAGCTGGAGAATTAGAAAAATATTATGGAAATGAAGCTACAGATAGAAGTGTAAGTCAAAGTATCTTAAAGGAAGGATATAATCTTCTTAAGGATAATTTTGATTCTAAATATGGTGGCTTTGGTAAAGCTCCTAAATTTCCAACTCCTCATAAGCTTATGTTCCTACTTAGATATTATAAGATGACAGGAGAAAAACATGCCTTGGATATGGTGGAAACCACACTAAAATCTATGTATGTGGGTGGACTTTTCGATCATATTGGCTTTGGCTTTTCTAGATATTCCACAGATGAAAAATGGTTAGTACCACATTTTGAAAAAATGCTTTATGATAATGCATTATTAATCATAGCATATTTAGAAGCGTTTCAAGTTACTGGAAAAGAACTGTATAAAAATGCAGCAATAAAAACTTTAGAATATGTTTTTAGAGAATTTAAGAGTGTTGAAGGTGGATTTTATTCAGCAGAGGATGCTGATAGTGAGGGAGAAGAGGGTAAATTTTATGTCTTCAGCCCTGTAGAAATTATAGAAGTTTTAGGTGAGGAGAATGGAGTATACTTTAATGAGTATTTCCATATAACTCCAGATGGAAACTTCGAAGGTAAAAACATACCAAATCTTATAGATAATAAGAATTTCAATATAGATAATCCAGAAATAGAAAAGCTTTGTAAAATACTTTTGAATTATAGAAATCATAGAACGAAACTTCATAAGGATGATAAAGTATTGACTTCTTGGAATGGTCTTATGATAGCTGCCCTTGGAAAGGCATATAGTATCCTAGGAGATGAAAAATATTTACAAGAAGGTAACAAAGCTGTAGAATTTATCTTCAATAATTTAGTAAATGAAGATGGAAGACTATTGGCAAGATATCGAGATGGTGATTCTTCCTATCCAGGATACTTAGAAGATTACACCTATCTATGCTTAGGATTAATAGAACTTTATGAAAGTACTTTCAATATTGATTATTTAAAGCGTGCAATAAAGTTAAATAATGATATGATTAGGCTCTTCTGGGATAATGATAATCATGGATTTTTCCTTTATGGAGAAGATGGAGAAAAACTTATTGCTAGACCAAAGGAATTGTTTGATGGCGCACTTCCTTCTGGAAACTCTGTAGCTGCTTATAATTTATTGAGACTTGCGAAGTTAACTGGAGATATTGACTTAGAGGAGCTGGCAGATAAACAGCTTAAATTCATATCTAGCAGACTATATGGAGGTGCTATAAATTATTCCTTCTATCTAATAGCTGCCACATTTATTCTGGCTCCATCACAAAAACTAATAGGTGTTATTAAGGATACTTCTAATTTAGAAATGGTGAAGAATACTCTTAGGGAAGTGAATCAATTTAATTTAACTACCTTAATTATTAATAATGAAAATAAAAACGAGATGAAGGACCTTATTCCTGCTATAGCAGAATATAACTTAGAGAATGGAGAATCTACTTATTATTTATGTGAAAATAATGCTTGCTTAGCACCTTTTAATGATATTAATAAACTAAAAAAATTTTTAAATAAATAGTTTTTGACCTGGACTTCAATCTACATATGAGCATTCTTAAGAACATTCTTAAAGAGTACTCATATGTAGATTTTTATTGGGTAAAATTCCCTTCGCAAAATACGATATAAATTATTGACAAATAGTAATTATTCGTTAATAATATTATCATATTGTTAATGAGAATATGAAAAAGATTTAGAACCAATGAGGAGGAATTTAAGATGAAAGCACATGTTGATGAAAATGTTTGTATATCTTGTGGATTATGTGAAGGTATATGTTCAGAAGTCTTTTCTCTTGATACAGGAGTAGCTGTGGCAGGGGATGTACCTTCAGGATCAGAAGCTGATGTAAGAGAAGCTTGTGATATGTGTCCTTTGCAAGCAATATCCATAGACGAATAGTATATTTAAATAAATACTAACAAACCATAATGTTCTTATAGGAAAGGAAGATGACGTTATGTCAAAGGTGTGTCTTTGTAAAGGTGTTACAGAAGAGCAAATAGTAACTGCAATAAAAGAAGGAGCAAATACTATTGAAGTTGTAAAAGAGAAAACCGGTGCAACTGCTGGTGGCTGTCATGGTGGTAGATGTAAATCAAAAATTGAAATATTAATAGAAGATAATAAATAATTTTAACAAGCCGTACACTAAATTCTTATAGTGTGCGGTTTGTTATTTATTGTACATAATATTAATTTTATTGTTATATAATATACTAGAGCGTAAGAGACAAATTATATAGCCATTGAGGAAAGTAATATGAAGATAATTACACTTAATTTTCAAAGTAATTTTATTTTAGATTTTGATAATATATAGCCAATAGTAGAAATAAAAGTCAATAATTTAAACAATGTATTGTTTAAACAGTAGGGGATAAGATATAATTAATAATATAACACAAAATATGGATTATACTACAATTAAAGGGAAGGAGGCAACTAAAGATGAATATTTATAGTGTAATAAATATGGATATAGTTAGCTCTAGAAAAATTCAAAACAGAATAGAATTTCAACATGAACTAAAAAAATACTTCAAAGAATTAGATGATAAATATAAAAATATATTGATTGCACCTATTACTTTTACTTTAGGTGATGAATGGCAGATAGTTTTAAAAGTGGTTGAAGAAAGCTATAACCTGTTTATAGAAATAAATAGATTTCTTCATGTTAGAAAAGTTAAATGCTATTGTGGCATAGGAGTTGGAACCATAAGTACCGCTGAATCTATGGATACAAGAGAAATGGATGGAAGTGCTTTTATCTATGCAAGAGAGGCTATAAATTCAGCTAAAACTAATAATAGATTTCATAGTAAAGAAATTCATACAAAGGATTGTAGAGTAGTATTAAAGGGAACTCATATAGATATACCTGAATTAACTTCATCTTTTAACACTTCAATGAATGAAGTAGGATTAGAAGAAGTTGCAATTACTACTACCTCTGAGTTCAGTATGCTAGATGTAATTAATACTCTAATACAAAACAATGAAATCATAGAAAGCAAATTTACTGAGAAACAAAGAGAGATAATTTACCTTTACGAAAAACTGGGTTCTTATAAGGAAATTGAAAACACACACCCAAAATTCTCAAAATCTAGTATATCTCATAAGTTAACAGCTTCAAATTATTTTTTAACTATTCATAATGTGAAAATTATAAGGGAATTACTTAGAACATATTCACTAACATTAAGGGAGCAAAGTTATGGAGTTTAAATTATTCTTAATAGCTTTATTAAGTCATGTTATTTTTGACTTTGTTTTTCAAGATAAGTGGATATTAATTAATAGATTTCCTAAACATGCCTCTAATAAGAAAAAATCTATTATTAAAGGTACTATAATTAAAACTTTAAAAGGTAATGGAGTACATGCATTAACTCATTTCATTGGAATTTATATGATAATATTTTTTATAAATATGCTTGAAGGACAAGCTATTCATTTTTCCATAAGCCAGCTCATAGTTATTTCAATACTCCATTTTATTATTGATGAAGGAAAATCTTTAGTCTATTTATATAAGGAAAGATACAAGGACAATCTATGGATATTTCTATTGGATCAGCTATTTCATTTACTGGCAATACTATTAGTTACCTTTAAATTCAATACTATAGTTATAATTAATACACTTAAATATAAATTTTCAAATTATCCTAAAGAATTTTATTTTATAGAGAAGCTTCTAATAGTATTAATAATATTTTTTATCGCTACTTGGGCAGTAGGGATATTTATAAAACTATTAGTTAGGCATATTACCAGCGATGAAAACCTTTTATATATATCAGACTATAATAAAAATATGATTGTGGACAGGTCTGGAAAGGCACTTTTTGCTACTCCATTAGAGGCAAAGAATGGTGGATTTATAATAGGAATCCTTGAAAGAATCTTTATTATATCTAGTATTATCATGAATTATCCTGCAATGATTGGTTTTGTGCTAACTGCAAAATCAGTGGCACGTCTTAAAAAGCTATCAAATGATAATTTCGCAGAATATTTTATTATAGGTACTTTTTTAAGCTTCATAGCAGCAATACTAGGGGGTGTAATAATTAGAAGTCTATTTATATGATTAAATCATATCTCCCAAAATATCTCTTATAATTTCCATTTTTTATTTATGATACTTAACTAACTAAAATAACCATAGAGCAATTATTTTTCTTAGCATATTTTATCGCCTTTCGTGCAAGGTAAAAACTAGGTCCGTCTAATTGATTTACGGTTAATTCAAAATTATAGACTGATACATCACCTACCCCTATACCTATGTAAAAATTAATATAAGAAGGTAGCTTTGTGCGAAAGAATTCTATAATTTTTCTATATTCAGCATCTTCTTTTAATAACCCTTGCCACTCATCACCAATAGTTATTAAAAAGGGAGACACAATTATATCTTTAAATTCCTCATTACATCTTTTAAGTGCTTCTATTAAAATTTCTTGCACCTGATTTCTGTTAAGCAACTTATGTGAATCTTTAATATCGAATATTAGAGTAATATAATTCATAACTCCTCCTACAATAATCAATTCTCAATAGACACCTAAGAGTTGAAGTTTAAACTTTAACTTAGAGATGGTTTGTGTTTAAACCTCAACTATGTTGTATAAATGTTTAAATTTCAACCCTTTTTCTAGAGTCCTATTGTATTATATGATTATATATAAGTAGGTGTACTAGAATTTAATCTTCATTTTATATATTAACTTCTCTTCTAGGTATCTTTAACTTTATAACACTCTCTATTTCTTCTAGAGTTTTCTCGTTCTTTGGATCTACAAATACACAGGTATATCCTTCTTCACCAGCTCTTCCAGTTCTACCGATACGATGTATATAGTCTTTAGGGTTTTCTGGAATATCATAATTGTATATATGAGTAACTCCACTAACATCTATTCCTCTACCAGCCACATCTGTAGCAATTAAATATTGAATATCTGCATTTCTAAAGGCCTTCATTATTCGTTCACGCTTCGACTGAATCACATCACTATGAATTTTTTCACATTTGAATCCTCGCTGATATAAAGCTACTTCAAGATTATCAGCTCTTCTCTTAGTTCTACAAAATATAATTGCCATAAATGGATTATCTTCCTCAAGAACTTTGCATAATGCATCTTGCTTTTTTCTATCCGTAGTTTCTACTACAAACTGTTTAATAGTGTTAAGAGTAACAGTTTCTTTCTTTACAATAACTTCAACAGGGTCTTTCATATATCTATAAGCCAGTTTTTTAACACCAGAATCCATAGTTGCTGAAAAACAAAGAGTTTGACGTGATTTAGAAGTCTCCTTCATAATAGCCTCAACTTCATTTTTAAATCCCATGAATATCATTTGATCTGCTTCATCTAATACTAAGGTCTTAAGCTTCTTAAGATCTACTGTTTTTCTCTCAATATGGTCTAAAAGCCTACCTGGTGTTGCAATGATTAAGTGAATATTGCCTTTTAATTTTTTTAACTGTGCACCTATATCTTTTCCACCATAGGCAGCTAAGATATTTATATCCACAGCTTTTTTTAATTTCATGGCTTCCTCAGTTATTTGAATTGCTAATTCTCTTGTGGGAGTTATGATTAAACCTTGAACTGCGTTTATATCCGTGGATATATTTTCAAAAATAGGAAGCAAAAATGCAAGGGTTTTTCCAGTACCAGTCTGTGCTTCTGCTATAACATCTCTTCCTTCTTTTATAAGGGTAATACTTTCTTCTTGAATAGGTGTGGGTGTAATAATACCTGAGTTTTTTAATATATTAACTATATCCTCATTAATTCCTAAGTCTTTAAAATTCATTATTCTTTACCTTTCATAATTAAATTTATTTTAACACTAACACATTTTAAGTTAGTATTTACTTATACTATAATCTAAATCTAATATTAAAATAGTATAACCAATTAATAATATCACATTGAGGATATTATTTATATAATCTTTGGTAAAACTATGATAAATAAAGATATAATATTTTATTTAAATAGCTTTAAATATTCTCTTCTATACTTTATTAGAATTGAGTCTTAACTTAAGTGCTCAATCCTATAACCTATTTCCTTATTTGCCATCCTATAAGCCTCTTTTATCATATCTTCTTTAGTCATACCAGTGCCTAGAAGCCCATCTATTGTCAGTTGATGTCGTTCACTAAAGTATTTATCCAGGATATTTTCTTCAATATCCTCCTGAGAAGCTATAGAATAATCATCTAATATATGTTTAATTATAAATTTATCATCTCTTAGTGCTCTTCCTACTAAAATACTTCTATGACATCTTATTGGATCTTGCATGGCCCCAAGCAAAGCTATGTTATATCCCATTGCTAATCCTTTTTTTAATCTCTCAATACCAATTAAAAAATCTTCTTCTTGTACTACTTTCTCAAAATCTGAATAACCTTCACTTTTATAAGATATTTTATTTACTCTTTTAGCTGCAAATTCTTTAGCCATATAGAGATATGTAAACCCAGCTTCAGTTAAAGTTTTAGCTATAGTTTCTTTATTATATTGAATATTATACTTAGAGTATGGTGTACCTCTAATGTCTATTACACAAGTTATATTATATGTTTTAAGCATATCTATTAATCTCTCCACTGAATAATTAGAATGCCCTATTGTATATATTTCCATAAAATTATCCCTTCTTTTTATTAATAATATTTTTAAAAATATATAACCTAATTATAAAGTTATTATTATTAGTTTTGAACTATATATTCAATTTTTTATTATTTTTCTCTTAACTATATAGTTACTGTATACCTTAGTTAATGGAAAAGGGTGGATTCTATGAAAAACTTTATAATAGCCAATTTGCAAAAAAAACATTAAACTAATATTATATAGGTCATACATATAAACGAAAGGATATAATTTTAGGATGAGAATAAATAAACTACTTAGCAATGTTGGCTTTTGTTCAAGAAGAGAAGCCAATAGACTTATAGAAGAAAATAGAGTAATGGTAAATGGAGAACTCTGTAACCCTGGACAATGGGTCGAAATGGAGGATGTTATTCTTATTGATAATGCTCCTGTACCAATAAAGGATAAAATTTATATTGCTTTGAATAAGCCAGTGGGAATTACTTGTACTGCAGCAAGAGAAGTTAAAAACAATATAATTGATTTTATGAATTATCCAGAGTACATCTTTCCTGTAGGTAGATTGGATAAGGCTTCTCAAGGCTTAATATTGATGACAAACCATGGGGATTTAGCTAATAAAATTTTAGAATCAGAAAACAATCATGAAAAAGAATATATAGTAACTCTTGATAGACCTTTTGATGATACTTTTATTACAGGTATGGCTGAAGGTGTTGAAGTCTGCGGGGTTAAAACAAAACCTTGTACAGTCACAAAGATTAATGAAGACACTTTTAGAATCATCCTTACTCAAGGACTTAATAAGCAGATTCGTAGAATGAGTAAGACTTTTGGATACACAGTTATTCGATTAGAACGGATTAGAATTATGAATATATTGGTTCAAGGCATAGATGTTGGACACTGGCGTAAGCTTACAGAAAAAGAAGTATTAGAATTAATGAATGGATAGAGGAAATTGTTAAATCTATTATAAAAAACCTTATTTAGGAACAATCCCAAATAAGGTTTTTTACTCTTTTCCACTAAAATACTCCACAAATTTACTTGCCATAGATGAGATATATCTATCTTTAAGCCAAATTGCAGCTATTTGAGTATTTAGTCTAGAACTTTTTATCTCTTTATACAATAGATTATCGTTATCTGCTAATGCGAAGGCTGATCTAGGGACTATGCCAACTCCTAAGCCTGCATTTGCCCATAATACTGTGGTTCTTGCATCATCATTTTTGCAGAATATTTCTGCTTCGAAGCCTGCTTCTAAGGAGGTTTCATAAATTAATTGTTCAAATCTGCGATAAATGATTAAAGGTTTATTCTTTAATTCCTCTACATATATATAGTCCTTATCTGATCTAAATGCATATTCCTTACTCATTATAGCTATCATTGGTTCTGGGTCCATATATCTACACTCAAACATAGAGGTATTAAACGGAGTTCTTACAATTCCCACTTCTATAATACCCTTATTTAATAGATCCACCATTTTAAAAGTATTTCCTTCGTGTATTTCAAACTTTATACTAGGATAATCTTTTCTAAAATTTGAAATTCTAGCATTTAAAAGCATAGCTCCAGAGGATGATACAGTACCTATAGACAGCGTACCTTTTAAGCCTTTTTTAAAATCCTTTATTTCATTTATAGTTGAATCTGAAAGTTCCAATATCTGTTGAGCTCTATCTCTTAACATTTTCCCTGCATCAGTTAATTTAATATGTCGAGCACCTCTTTCCACTAGTTTTACCCCAAGTTCATCTTCAAGGTTTTTAAGCTGTTGACTTAAAGGTGGTTGCGCCATATTAAGTCTTTTAGCAGCTGAGGTTATCTGTCCTTCCTCCACTATTGTTAAGAAGTATTTCAATTGCTTTATATCCATATTAGACTTCCTCCATATACTCTTTACATATATTAACCATACTAATCAGATATTATTAATATGGAAAACCCTATGGTACAATGATAATTGAGAATTAAAGTATATGCAATAAATTTAAGATATCTTTAAATTAATGGAGCATCTTATGGATATGATAAGTAGTAATACCTTGATATTTTATATCTCCAGACATTTTAAAGATATCTAAAGTATTTTAAGAAAGGTTATGATGAACTTGTTTAAACTTATACACTTTTTAAAGCCTTATAAAAAGGAATGTATTGTTGGACCATTATTTAAATTATTTGAAGCAATTCTAGAACTGCTCTTACCTACAATCATGGCTCTGGTTATAAATAATGGAGTAGCTACCAAGGATACATCTTATGTATTAAAAATGGGTGCTCTAATGATATTTATGGCGATTTTAGGTTTTGGAAGCTCCTTAGTGTGTCAATATTTTGCGGCACGTGCCTCTCAAGGATTTGGTACAACACTTCGTAATACACTATTTCAACATATATCTTCACTATCCTATACAGAGCTAGATAACCTAGGAACACCATCCTTAATAAATAGAATAACTAATGATGTAAATCAGCTTCAACTTGCAGTTGCAATGCTTATACGTCTTGTAGTACGTGCACCATTTATATGTATTGGTGCTATTATTATGGCCATGATATTAGATTTTCAACTTTCCTTAATTTTAATTGCCACTACTCCATTTTTTGCAATTATACTATACTTTTTTATAACTAAAACTTCTCCTATATATAGATTATATCAACAAAAACTAGATAGAATTTCCTTAATAATTCGTGAAAATCTCTCTGGTGTAAGGGTCATAAGAGCTTTTGCCAAAATACCCACGGAAAAGAGCCGATTTAAAAATGCTAATGAAGATTTAACCCAGACAGCCATCCGTGTTGGCAGGATTTCAGCCCTATTAAATCCTCTAACTTCACTGGTTATGAACTCTGCCATTATTGTTCTATTATGGGTGGGTGGATATCAAATTAATTCAGGCAACTTATCCTCAGGTACCATCATAGCCTTTGTTAATTATATTACTCAAATCTTACTTGCTCTTATAGTTGTATCAAACTTAATTATAATATTTACAAAGGCATCTGCCTCAGCAAATCGTATTAATGAAGTACTGGAGACTACTTCATCTATTAAAGATAGCTGTAAAGTACCATCATTGAGTAATAATACAGAAACTCCAGCTATTGAATTTAAAGATGTGTCCTTTAGCTATAGCTCTACTGGTGATATGGCTCTTGAGAATATTTCAGTAACTATAAATAGAGGAGATACTATAGGTATCATAGGAGGAACTGGGTCTGGTAAATCTACTTTTATTAATTTAATACCAAGGTTTTATGATGTAAGTAAAGGTCAGATTAACATCAATAATATTAATGTTAAAGAGCAGTCACTAGTAGAATTGAGAAATAAAATAGGTATAGTTCCTCAAAAATCTGAATTATTCACTGGTACCATAATAGAAAATCTTCGATTCGGTAATGAAAATGCTTCAGAAGAGGAAATTATGAAAGCCTCAAAAATTGCACAAGCTCATGAATTTATAAGCACTCTACCAGATGGATATAACACTTTGGTGTCTCGTGGAGGCGCAAACTTTTCTGGAGGACAAAAACAACGTCTAACTATAGCTCGTGCATTGGTTAAAAAACCATCTATATTAATCCTTGATGATTCTTCTAGTGCGCTGGATTTTGCAACAGATGCAGCATTGAAAGCTGCCCTTAAAGAAAATTTAAAGGATACCACCATAATAATTGTGTCTCAAAGGGCTAGCACAATAAAAACATCAGATAAAATTATTGTGTTTGATGATGGCTATATAGTTGGAATAGGCACACATAGTGAACTCATGAATAACTGTGAAGTATATAAAGAAATCTGCTTATCTCAACTTTCAAATGAGGAGGCAAGTAAATAATGAAGAAGAAAACATTGTTAAGAATCACTAAGTATATAGGAAAGAATAGGGGACTTTTACTTGGCTCAATCCTCTGTGCAATCATAGGTGTGATATCAAGTTTAATTGGTCCCATGTTCATAGGGAAGTCCATAGATAATATGATTGGACCAGGCGAAGTTAATTTTCAATCCATATTTAATATTTTAATTATATTGGCAATAGTTTATGGATGTAGTTCACTATTTACTTGGCTACTTACCTATTTTACAAATCGTATCTCCTATAAAACTGTTAATATGATGCGCCATGATTTGTTTACTAAAATTAACACATTACCATTAAAATTTTATGATAAAACCTCCCATGGCGATATTATAAGTAGATTTGTAAATGATATAGATTCCATAGCAGATGGTATGCTCCAAGGTATAGCAGCCTTACTTACAGGCATAGTTACCATTATAGGTTCCATAGGATTTATGCTATGGATCAATCCTATAATGGCAATGGTTGTAGTATTGTCAGCTCCATTCACCTTTGTAGTGGCACGTTTTATAACTACTAGGTCACAGCAACTATTTAGAGAGCAGGCTAATAAATTGGGTTCACTAAATGGATATGTGGAAGAGATGGTAACAGGGCAAAAAACAATAAAAGCCTTTAATTATGAAACTTATTCTTTTGATAAGTTTAAATCTATAAATGATGAATTATACAGAGCAGGAGTTAAATCTCAGTTTTATGGTTCTCTTGCAAATCCATCCACTAGATTGGTAAATAATATTACTTATTCCATAATAGGTATAATAGGTAGTGTAATAGCCATTATGGGTAAAATCACTATCGGTGACATATCTAGCTTCCTTATATACTCTAATTTATTTTCAAAACCTTTTAATGAAATAACAGGGGTCTTTACACAAATACAAGGAGCTGTTGCCTCAGCAGAACGTATTTTTACTATACTTGATATGGAAAGTGAAATTACAGATGAAGAAAATATTAAGGAACTTAAAGTAATTAAAGGAAATATTCACTTTAATAATGTGAAATTCTCATATACTCCTGAAAAAGAATTAATCACTAACTTAAGCTTTAATATAAAACCTGGGAGTAAAATTGCTATTGTAGGGAAAACTGGTGCAGGAAAAACAACTCTTGTAAATCTATTAATGAGATTTTATGAAGTTGATAGTGGGTCCATATTAATTGATGGTATAAATATTAAGGATATTACCAGAGATAGTCTAAGGCAAAATTTTGGTATGGTTCTTCAAGATACCTTCTTATTTTCAGATACCATAGAAAATAATATTGCCTATGGTAAACCTAATGCTACAAAAGAAGAGATTATTGAGGCAGCAAAAGCAGCTGATGCACACAACTTTATAAGACGTTTGCCTAATGGATATGACACTATAATAAGTGGGGCAGGGGATAATCTGTCTCAAGGACAAAAGCAGCTTTTGACCATAGCTCGTGTAATCCTTGTTAATCCTCCTATGCTTATTTTAGACGAAGCAACTAGCAATATAGATACAAGAACAGAGCTTCGTATACAAAATGCATTCCAGAAAGTTATGGAGGGACGAACAAGCTTCATAATAGCCCATAGACTTTCTACCATAAAAGAAGCAGATATGATTTTAGTCATGGAGAAAGGGGATATTATAGAGCAGGGAACCCATGAAGCCTTATTAAGAGCTAATGGTCCTTATTCAAAGCTTTATAACAGTCAATTTCCCCTAACTAAATAGTTAAATTTCTTTAATAATATAGAGCACTGGCATAAATTAAATGTCGGTGCTCTTGTTATATGGAGTAAAAGAAAATTTATTTACCAAAAAAATTTTTAAATTTCTCATCTTCACTAGTGAAATGAGTTACATACCCAATGGCCATTTTACCCTCTGTAATATCAATAAGTTTTTGTGTTAGTTTACAATCAAAAGCACCACAAACTTCTAATGCACCAACACCCATTACTAATAATTTTTGTACAGTTGAGCATGCCTCTTCAAAGTTTCTTACGGTTACGATGTATGTATGTCTAGTTTCAGTTTCGAAATGTGAATTGTGAAGCTCTGGATTATATCCAGGTCCCATAAGCATAAAAGCATATTTAGATTTTTCCATAATTATTTTCCTCCTAATATTTTCAAATCTTATATTCTTAGTTTATTCACAAAGTTATAGTGAAACCCTTAGAAATTTTCATTCCATAAATTACTTTTTAGTAGTTTACTCTAATTATATCATGATTTTTGTAAATAAATAGGATATATAGCAAAATTAAATAAACATTTGTTAGAAATTCACATATAGGTATGTATACTTTGTTGTATAATGTTGTATTAAATGTTAATATATTAATATGTAAATAAGTATATTTAGAAGGGTGATAGTTCATGACACACACAAAATTTAAAAGAATACTAATTATTATGATACTATGTATAACATTCTTAGCAAGTACAATTGTAAGTGTTGGAGCTACTACAAACTCCGATGTTCTCTATGCTAATGCATTTAATGCAGTAAATACTTGTCAAAATAGCAATACTCAACAATCAATTAACCATGCTAGAGGAACAATAGAGGCATTAAATGGAACAAATGCTTCTTGGGCTATTGGAGAATTTTCAAAGCAAACAGATGTGGTTCAACAAAAATTATTTGAAGAATTTATGGGTTTGCTTTTTACTAAAAATAATGAGCCTAAACCTAGCGTGCCACAAGCTGATATAAATAGGGCCAAGAATTTAGTAATTAGTTTTGATACATATAAGGGAAATAAACCCTATACAGCTTCTTGGTCTTCGGCAGTAGATAAGTACCAACAAATGATACTAGAAGATACAGCTAAATTAGTTTCTACCGCAGAAAACACTAAAAAATCTGCTGATATAGAAAGTGCAAAAAAGGGCATTAACATTCTTCTTACTGCAAAAAATAATCAAGGGGTAATTGACTTTGCTAATAGCTTAATGGCAAGAGTAAATGCTATAGTTGACATAGAGGAAGAACTATTAAAGGAAGAGGCAGTTAAACTTGTTACTACTGCAGAATCCACTAAAAAAGCTGTAGATATAGAAAATGCTAAAAAAGCGATTAATAAACTTCTAGCAGCAAGTAATAATCAAGATATAATTGATTTTGCCAATGGATTAATGGCAAGAGTAAATGCTATAGTTGATGTAGATCAAGAATTATTAAAGAAAGAAGCAGTTAAACTTGTAACTACCGCGGAAACAACTAGAAAGACTGTAGACATAGAAAATGCAAAAAAAGCCATCAATAAAGTTTTAAAAGTTAGTAATGATGAAGATACAATTGATTTTGCAAATAAACTATTTGCAAGATTAAGTTCCATCATACCTGATGATAATAAAAAAATTAACATAATAGGAGGTCGTGCAGGCCATAATCTCAATTGTGTAGGATCAAGTTCGATACTAGATGAGGCTACTGAGACTAGAAAAATATTTGAGAGTTCTCTTAATTACCTAAAACCTGTTACTAATATAGTTGATTGTACACCATATCATAATCCATCAAACCAACAGGATGATCTGAAGTATGGTGTAAACAAAGCAAATAGTAGCAATGTGGATTTGTTTTTTTCAATTCATTTAAATAAAGCCTATAATACAATACAAGAGCGTGGTATTGGCAGTGAAGTATGGGTTTATGATGAAAACTCTACAGAAGCAATTAAAAGAGGTAAAGCCATATTAAGTAATTTGGAGAAATTAGGATTTAAAAATAGAGGTATAAAATATTCTAAAAATTTATTTGAGTTAGATAATACTAACGGTGAAGCAATGATAATAGAATGTTTCTTTTTAGAAAGTATGTTTGATACTAACTTATACAATGAAGTTGGTGTTGATAAATTAGGACAAGCTATAGCTAATGGATTGGATAGTAGAGTTCCATTTAGTGTAGATCCTAAAACATCTATTTTCTCACAACCAGACGAAGAAATAGACAAATATAATTCCTTGAAAATGGCCAATTAGCATCTACTTATAAAAATATAATAATATATAAGATTATAGAATTAAGCCATGAATTACACTTAGGTGCAACTCATAGCTTTTTTTAATAGACTTTTTTTAATATATTGTTGATAATAAACTAGATATAATTTTAAATAGAAGATATATCTTTATAAAAATTAAAGAATTTGCTTGAAAAATATGAAATTTAAAATTAATAACTATCGTAAGTCAGAAATTATAAAACAACAATAAACATAGCCAACGTTGAGTATTATTATTGACAATAACCAAGGTCGGTTATATCATAATAATAAGAACAACTTTTAAATAAACTTGTGAGGAGACAATATGGTTAAATTGATTATTCTTTATTATTTAAATATAAAATCTACCCATGGCTATGAAATACAAAAGTTTATACAAACCACAGGATTTGATATCTGGGCAAAAGTTAAATCTGGCTCTATTTACTATGCCTTAAGTAAGATGGAAAAAAATGGAGAGGTTGAGTTGGTTATAGAGGAAACCCATGGTTCTAGAGTTAGAAGAATATATAAGATTACAGATAAGGGGAGAGAAGAACTTAAGCAAACTATTGAAGATGAATTAGGAAAGCAGCTAATACCTATAGGAACTGAAAAATTTATTATACCTATGACCTTTAATAGATTAAGTAAAGAAAGTGCAACTCCAATTATAAAGAGGCATATTAAAGAACTTAAAGAAACCTTAGATTATTGGATATATTGGAAGAAAATCAAGGTTAATGACTCTAGTCCAGAAGTAGATAAAATTTCCTTTGATATGACCATAACTAATATTGAATATGCTATAAAATGGCATGAAGCGCTCATAAATGAATATGATACATATATCGAAGATGCTAAAAAGCTTGAGTTGATGATTAAAACCTTTGATTTTGATGATATAAATGAAGTAAAAATTCAAGATGAAAAATTAGATAACGAAAAAATAAATGAATTAAGAGAAGTTATATTAAATAATCCTGAGAACTCAAAGGATGCCTTGGAACAGTTAATTAACTTAATGTCAAAAAATAAATAAAATAAAAATGCAGTAGGCTTTACTGTATTTTATTTAAAAACTATATCCAACGTTGTATATAAAATATTTTATAAAGGAGAAATATTATGAAAAATATTCTAACAGTTAAATCATTGAAAAAAAGCTTTAAAGATAGAGCGGTTGTAAAAGATCTAAGCTTTCATGTTGAAGAAGGTGATATAGTTGGTTTTTTAGGTCCTAATGGTGCTGGTAAGAGCACAACTATAAATATGATTTCCACACTTTTAGATATGGATGAGGGGCAAGTATTTTTTCAAGGGGAGGATATAAGAGGCAATGAAGATGATTTTAAAAAATCATTAGGCCTTGTGCCACAAGATATTGCATTATTTTCTGATCTTTCTGCTTATGAGAATGTAAAGTTTTTTGGATCCTTATATGGCTTAAAAGGAATTGAACTAAAGAAAAAAACCAATTCAGCATTAGAATCTGTTGGACTTCTTGATAGAAAAAATGATTATCCTAACTCATTCTCAGGCGGAATGAAAAGAAGACTTAATATCGCTTGTTCCATAGTACACTGCCCAAAACTATTGATAATGGATGAGCCTACCGTAGGTATAGACCCTCAATCAAGGAACAATATCCTAGAAGTTACAAAATTACTAAAAGAACAAGGTACTACAGTAATATATATTTCTCATTATATGGAGGAAGTTGAGGCAATATGCTCTAGACTTATCATAATGGATACCGGAGAAATAATTGAAGAAGGGCGTAAAGAAGAAATTAAAGAAAGATATAGGGTGTATGGGCTAAAAAGCCTAGAAGAAATATTTTTACATTTAACAGGAAAGGCATTAAGAGATTAGTGAGGTGTTTCAAATGAATGGCTTTATCGTACTATTTAATTTAGGAATGAAGAAAAGAATAAAAGATTCATTCTTGATAGGATATGGCATTATTTTTCCTCTATTTTTAATAGGGATCCTTGGCTATATGGCTTCTAATTATTATTCAGGGGTAAATGGGATAACATCCTATTACTATTATTCATTAGTTTCTATTCCATTTTGTACATTTTTAGGTGCAGTTACTCTTGTGTATGTGGCAAGGGAAGAAAGCAACTTTAAATGTGGAGAAAGATTTATTATAGCTCCTATTAGTAGAACTGCTATAGTTCTATCAAAAATACTACCTTCAACAATATCAATGACAATATATAATATTATCTTAATGGTAATTTGCAAAATAGTTTTTAAAGTAGACTTTAGAGGAAGGTTCTTGGAACTTCTACTACTTTTCACTATATTAGGATTTATGTCTTGTGCTGTTGGATCTTTTATAGGACTTTGCACGAGAAATTTCTTGACAGTAAAAAACTTTATAAGTACTCCTATATTGGTTATGGCTATGCTCGGTGGAAGTTTTTTCCCCGTAGGCTCCTTAGGCAAATTCGTGGAAAAAATAAGCTATATTTCACCTTTAACCTGGATAAATAAAGGAATTTTTATGATGCTAAATGATAATAGAATGGATATATATTTATATGCCATAATTATAACTCTAGCTTTAAGTATAATATTTACCATTGGCTCTATAAAAAAATTCAAAAAGGAGGTATTTCTATAATGATAATTTTATTGATCATTAGAAATGAATTTACTAGAAGTCTAACAAATAAGAAGAAACTTTTATTAATGGTATTAGTTCCAGTAATATCAGTAATCTTTGCTATGGGTATTAATAATATAATGAAACCTTCTATAAACATTGGAATTATAGATAAAGAAAGTAAAAATATAGGTGAATCTTTTAAGAACAAAGCATTACAATTCAATGGAATAAAAGTCACAGATGCAAATGGATCTAGTATTTATACAGATATGATTTTAGCTAAGTATGCAACTATAATCCAGTTTAATGATGATGGAAACTTCCTTATTAGCTGTTTAGATCCTCACCTTAAAACTACTATAGAAGATGTGGTGATAAATTTTCTTTATACTGGTAATATTAATGGATTAGATGAAATATTATCAAAAATGGAGAGGGGAAATTTAACAGTTTCTCAAAGAGGAGTTGGATTTATTTTATTAACCTTAATGATAACCTGTACCATGATGGCTTGTAATTTTATAAAAGATAAAGAAGATGGAATATTAATTAGATATAGATTATCTTCAAAAAAATTATACATCTATATACTTGGTATATATTTATATAATCTTATAAGTACAATTTTTCAAATATCTATTTCAACTTTGGTATTAAGAGCTTTATCTATAGACATAGGAATTAGTTTGTTTCAATTTTTTATAATAGGATTAGCTGTAGCAGTAACTGCATCAAGTTTTGGAGTATTGATGGTTAGTCTATGTAATAGTGAATTACAAGCTAGTTTAATGGCTTCCTCTGTTGCTATGATAGTATCTTTATTTGGTGGAGCACTGTTACCTTTAGAAAAAATGCCAAATGCCATAAAAGCTCTTAGCAATGTGACAGTGACAAAATGGCTCATTCAGTTTACTTATCACATCGAAAATAAAACCACCAATGTTGAATGTATAATTCCAATTATAGCCATGCTTATTATAAGTGTAATTACAGTGGGTGTAGTTACTATCCTAGGGAGAAAAAAATTTGTGTTATAAAAACTTCTAAATTCTTATTATAGTACCTATAGCCTTTATAAATTAATAAAAAAAGCTTGACTCTATAGTAACAATAGAGTTTATAATATGAAAGGTAAAATTTAAAACTAAAGGTGGGTATATACATATGATAAAACAGTTTTTAAAATATGCCGTTCCTTCAGCTCTTGCTATGTTTATTTCGTCTTTATATACAGTTGTTGATGGAATATTTGTAGGCCAAGGTGTTGGAGATTCAGCATTAGCAGCAGTAAATATAGTTCTACCATTTACAGTTATATTGTTTGGATTAGCTTCAATGTTTGCTATCGGTGGCGGGGCTTTAGTGTCTAAAAATATTGGAGCAAAGAATGATGAAATGGCAGTAAATATATTTAGACAAGTATTTAAATTTCTTCTAATAACTAGTTTGGTGATAAGTATACTTTGCATTATATTTACCAATGAAATAGTAACCTTACTAGGTTCTACTGACAGCTTAAAACCTCTAGCTGTGGATTATTTAAGATTTTATGCTATATTTTGTATCCCAAATTTAATAGGTATAGTTCTTAACAGTTTCGTTAGAAATGATGGTCAACCAAAACTTGCAATGATTTCTACTATTGCAGGTGCTATAACTAATATAATTTTAGACTATGTGTTTATATTTAAGTTTGGATTAGGAATCAAAGGAGCAGCCATAGCTACAGGACTAGGACAGATAGTTACAGTATGCATGTTATTGCCTCATTTCTTAAATAAAAGGGGATGTTTAACCTTTGGAAATGTAAAGCTTAATAAAACTCTTATTAAGGAATTTTCACTTATAGGTTTTCCATCTTTCTTTGCTCAAGCTAGCTATTCATTAATTGTATTAATGCATAATATAGCCTTAGTTAAGTATGTAGGTGAGATTGGAATTTCTGCCTATAGTATACTAAACTACATAACTACCAATATATACATGGTGCTTTATGGTATAACCTTAGGTGTTCAGCCACTTATAAGTTATAATTATGGAAGAAAAAATGGAGAGAAAATGTTAAAGTTCTTTAAAATAACATCTATATCTTCCATAATGATTAGTGGATTTTTTGTTGTAGTGAGTTTTTTATTTGGAACACATATAATAAGTATATTTACATCAGATCCACAGATAGTAAACTTATCATACAGTGCCCTTAAAATAGCAAGTATAAGCTATTTTGCAGTAGGATTAAATCTAAATACCCTTGTATATTATCAAGCTTTAGAGACTCCTAAATACTCAAATATAATTTGTTTATGTAGATCAGTAATCTTCTTACCAATATGCTTATTCTTACTTGGTAATATATTGGGAATTAATGGAATATGGGCAAGTGCACTTATATGTGAAACGCTAACATTTATAACTATTAACCTAATGACTAATATAAAAGCTTCTACTAAAGCAGTTATAGAAATGTAAATAGGTACTAGTGTTGTAATATAAAAGCTATGGTTAATGAATTAGTTATCCATAGCTTTTTTTGATTTTATAAGGATATAATAGAGTGGAGGTGATATAATGGGTACAAGATTTTCTATAGGGGAAATGTCCAAATTGCATAATGTATCAATTCAGACCTTAAGGCATTACGATAAAATTGGACTACTAAAGCCTGGATATGTAAATGAGAAAAGTAAATATAGATACTATTCTGTTAAGCATTTTGTTATGTTGGATCTAATAAAACACTGTAAAGCCATGGGACTTTCCTTAGAGGAAATAAAATTCATCATAGATAATTATACCTCTTTTGATTCTATTTTAAATATAATAAGTAATCAAAAGGAGTTAATAGATAATAAAATAAAAGAATTACAAAGTATAAAAAGTAATATTACTTTTCTTGAGAGTCGTATAAAATCCTCCTTAGAAGAGGGGATTAATAAAGTATTTATTAAATATAATGGGGAAAGAAACTTTATTAAGTACGATAATACTAACAGGTATACAGAGGAATTTGAAATAAAACTAAGCAAAACTTTAGTTGATATAGAACAAAAATATAATATTTCAAATAAAGAATTAGCTTTTGAAACCTCTTATGATGCTTTTAAAAATCACAATGAGCTAGTATACAATAACATGATGATTAACCTTAAAGCTTCGATTCCTTCCAATGATGAAAAAATTATAACTTTACCAAAAGGGGATTACATAACTATAAATTTTGATGATGCTTATAATGATACTAGCAAATATTATAAAAAAATAATGGATTATATAAATATAAATAATATTAATGTATGCGGTAACTTTTATGAAATATATATAATGACTAGAGTTGGTAATGATGCTAAGGAGAAAGCCTTAGGCCAAATTCAGATACTAAAAATATAATTTAAATATACAGATTGTAATAATATGAAGCTCAATTTCAACAATCTATTAAACATACTTATAATATGAATTGTATTCATTACAACTTATATATTAAAAATAGTGAGGAAAGCTATCTCAAAATTTTGAGATAGCTTTCCTTTCATATTAAAGATTTAAGATACTTTTATGCTGGATCAGCACGTGGATTACATCTTTGACTACAACAGTGACAAGGGCATATATATTTATTTTATAATCATCTCTGTAGGGGACACATTAGGATTTATATAGCGTCCTTTTTTTTCACTATTTTTCCCATATTGAATTGCTTGGACTGGACAATAGTGAAGACAAGCAAGACATTGTGAGCACTTTTTACTCCACTTTGGTTTATCTAATACAGTTATATTTTTACAGTTACATACTTTTTCACAGAGCTTACAGGATGTACACTTTTGGGTAACATAGAATTTCTTTGTATCCATAGCATGTTTATTAAACATTGGATTTATTATATTAGTTAGCACTGAAGGCATAATACCTTTCTCTAGCTCATATACTTCTGTTTTTCTCTCTTTGATTATTCCATTAATTTTCTTCAAATATTCTTCAGCATCTCTAAGTTTTTTATCTACTATTTCTTTGGGATCTGTATTTCCTAAAATTATATAGTTGTTAGGCATTTTTATAGAAAAGCCACTATTTAAGATAATACCTTTTTTATTTAATGAGTTACTTAAAACCTTCATGGTATTTCCTATATTTTCACCACAGGTAGCTATAGAAAATGTATAATTTTTATTATAGTTTGAAAATGTAAGTTTAGATATAAAATCCAACACCATTTGAGGGGGAGCCCAGGCATAGACAGGATATATAAATCCTATAATCTCATTTTCTTTAAGATCAAATTTATATTCATCATTTCCTTTACTCATTAGTGCAGATATTGAAATTAATTTTTCATTTTGTTCTGTAGAAATAACCTTTGTAATAGCTAGTGAATTTCCAGTACCAGAAAAGTAAAATATCATAGAGGTACTCCTTTCATCATCACATTTATTTAATTATAATTTTAGTGGACTTCAAGTTGAAGGTCAAATATAAAATTATAATTTAAAGCTATGACAAAATTAAAACAGTTACTAATCATTCTCCTGTTCATATTTCTTTTTCAATAACCACTAATGATGATAATTTATGTCGAAAAATAGAGCCTAATGTTTCACTTTCCAGTAAACACTTTGAAACCTTAAAACATTAAGTGAGAAGGGAATATTTTTATACTCATCTTGATAAAAATTTTTCAGGAATAAAAGAAAAATATATAAAAAATTTCGGGAATAATTATGTATATAATAGAAATAAAATAACAGGATAATTTAAATCATCCTGTTATTTTACACTTAACTATGTATTATTCTTGTGAGTTTACTTCTTTAGCTAAGTTTCCTAAGCACTCATCACATATATTCTTGCCCTTAAAGTTTTTAACATCTCTTGCATTTCCGCAAAATATACATGCTGGCTCATATTTCTTTAGTATTATTTGATCTTTATCCACATATATTTCTAGTGCATCTTTTATTTCGATGTCTAGGGTTCTTCTTAACTCTATTGGAATTACAATTCTTCCTAACTCATCTACTCTTCTTACTATACCTGTTGATTTCATATAATATTCCTCCTAGTGTTTATACTTTTTTTTGTTAAAGTTTATTTTTTAGTAAATTTTAATGTTTTATCTTATTATTAAATTATCCAATTAGGATAAAATTATACATTAAAAGTTAAACCAGTTATATTATAAACCATAAACAATAATTTTAACATAGGTAATTTAAAAAAATTAAAAAAAAATTTAAATATTGTCCTTATTTGTCGCATTTTATCTATAATTTGTAAATTGAACATCTATTCCATAGTCATTTCCTTTGATAAGTTGCATTACTGCTTGTAAATCATCTTTATCTTTTCCAGAGACTCTAAGTTGTTCATCCATGATTTGACATTGAACTTTTATTTTGCTTCCTTTTACATCGCTAACTATTTTTTTTGCTTTTTCCATAGCAATGCCTTTTACTATTTTTACATTTACCTTTGCACTTCCAAGAGAAGCATCTTGTATTTTGTCTACTTCCAATGCTTTAGATGAGATTCCTCTTTTAATAAATTTCCCCTTAAGAACATCTATCACTGCATTTAATTTAAATTCATCCTCAGATACAATTTTAATTTCATCCTTTTGTAATTCTATTTCAGTTTTACTGCCTTTAAAATCATATCTTTGTTTTATTTCTTTTAATGTTTGGTTAATAGCATTGTCAACTTCCTGCATATTAACCTCTGATACAACGTCAAAAGAATAGTTACTTGCCATGTTTTATCCTCCTTAAATATACAATATATAATTATCTATTAATAGATTAAGTTAAGTTGAAAGTTTTGTCTATAATTTTATAATAATTTTACAAAGATTATATATAATATATTTATTTAAAACATCTTCTATATATTTATTATTTTTTCTTCTAACCCAATAATATATACATATGTTTTGCATATAATCATCAAATTTCTAATAACTATATAGTATAGAAATATTAGGAGGAAAAACATGAAAAAGCTCATAGAAGTAAATGGTAAGAAAGACTATTTTCTTTTAATTTTAACAATTCTTTTAGTAAATGGTTTTGCATTTATCATAGGTAAACTAACTCAAAACTCTAATATCCTATATAACAGTTTAATTAAACCTGCCTTAGCTCCTCCAGATTGGTTTTTTCCAGTGATATGGACTATATTATATCTGCTAATGGCTATTGGCTTTTATAGAATATTAATGTTAAAAAAGCAGGGTAATAATGTGAATTACGCAATATTATTGTTCTCCCTTCAATTAATTCTTAATTATCTGTGGTCTATTTTGTTTTTCTATCTTGGAAGTCCATTTCTTGCTTTAATTGATCTTTGTATATTGATATTATTTATAATATTAACTATAATTTCATTTTATAAACTGGATAAAATTTCTGCTTATTTATTAATTCCTTATGGATTTTGGTGTATGTTCGCTGTATACCTCAATTATTCAATTTTTATGCTAAATTAAACTTTTAAAATATAATTATCTTTCATGACGTAAAATACCTTTCACATTTTCAAATTACTATTTATTTACCATAGTATATTGAACTATACCCTCATATTTGTTACAATAGTCTGTATTGATTAAATTCTATCAAAAGAAAGTAGTGATAGTTATGAAAATGTGTATTTTTGATACTACCCTTGAATGTAGCAATTGTGGTGAATGTGATTTATGTGAATATAATAAGAATAAGCTTTGCGATAACTGTGGGAAATGCCTTCAATTGGAAGGATTCGATGTTAAAGCAATAAAAATTGATGAGGTCTTTGAAGGTAATAAAACTACTGATCCTTTGAATTTAGATCTTGAAGAGTTTAGTGATTTTGATTTAGAGTTTGAAGAAGGGGATTCAAATAGTGAAGAATTTATTAAATCTAATCCTGAAGAATTAATAGATGAAGAGTATATAGATGCTCTAGATGATGAAAATATAGAATATATTGAAGATATTCAAGGATTAGAGGAGTTAATAGAAGAAGGTATTAACTCTACCGGAGAACTAATAGAAAAATTCCCTGGATTATATATAGTAAATAAGAAATAAAATATATAGATTGTAATAATGAAACCACATAATACAAATAGGCTTAAATATAAAATAATATGAAGTTCAATTTAAATAGCTTATAAAAGAGAAGCCTATTTGTATTATGTAGAAACTTAATTACAACTTATATATATGTGAATTTATACTGAATAATATTCTGTTCATAGTGATAAAATAACCTTGTATTAAATATACAAGGAGGTATATCAAAATTATGAAAGTAAGAAAAGTACTGTTATTTGCTTTAGTTACTCTTTTTATTTTTTCTATAAGTGTTCCAGTATTGGCTAAATCACCTGACAATTCTCAGATTTTTATGGGAGAAATTTTAGAAGTTACAAAAGATAATAGTGGAAATACCATGTTATTAGTAGATGGATATTTAAAAGGTCCACAAATATATAAAGAAAAATTAGTAGCTATTGTAGGCCCAGACACAAAGGTCTTTAACTGTAATGTAGAAAGCTCTAATAAAGTTGATTTTGCAAAAGGTGATATTGTATTTATTATATTAAGTGGAGCTATGACTAAATCAATTCCACCTCAATCAGTAGCTAAAAAGATTCAGGTGTGCAAACCTGTTAATTAAAGCAGTTTAAATAGGGGAGACATGCAAAATTAATGCATGTCCTTTTCTATTCATCTACTAATGGATTAGAATTTATAGCACCTCTCAAAGTATCATCATCTACATGTGTATATATTTGGGTAGTTGCAATATTCTCATGACCGAGTATTTGTTGAAGAGTTCTTACATCTACACCTCCATACTTATGCATTAGGGTAGCAGAAGTATGCCTTAACTTATGAGGAGTATATTTATCTTCATCAAGGCCAGCAATAGCTACATATTTTTTTACAATTCTCTCTACGGTTCTTTTATTTATTCTTCTATTTTTACCACTGATAAATAGAGCGTCTTTGTCTTCTATATGGATTTTAGATATTAATTCATTTCTTATAGGCATATATTTGCTTATAGCTTTTAGACATGCTTTATTTAGGTAAATAGTACGCTCTTTATTGCCTTTACCTATTATTCTTAATGTATCGCCTTTAATTTTCGAAATATCAATACTACATAGTTCTGATAATCTCAATCCACAATTTAAAAATAGGGTAATAATACAATAATCTCTTTCAGAATTCTTTTCTCTAGTCTGAGCAGCTCTAAGTAAATCCTTACTTTCATCTAATGTTAAATAAGTAGGGGAGCGCTTACCAAGTTTTGGGCTCTCTAACTCCTTAGTAGGGTCTAGTGGAATTACCTTAGACTTATGGCATAGGTAATTGTAAAAAGACTTCAAGGAAGCAATTTTACGAGCCTTAGCATGGGTTCCATTATTTCTCATATTCTCTAAGAAAGAGAGATATGCATAGAAATCTACTAATTGAAGATTAGATAAATTATCTATTGAAATATCATTAATTTGGATAGTGAGAAACTCTTCAGCATCACTAATAGAAGCATCTCCATTATGTAGTTTAAGGAATTTAAAAAACAAAGTTAAGTCCGAAGTGTATGCCTCTATAGTATTAGCAGAAACTCCTTTAACCGTAGAAAGGTAATTTAAATATTCTTTTAGGATTTTAGGCAACGAAGTATTGCATTTAGAATTATTAGAAATTATATTATTTAAGGTATTTCTCAAAATTACTCATCCCCTCTATATAATGTCGTGAAACTTACATTTCACGACATTATATATTCGCCAAAAGAGAGGTGAAATCCTTCTCTTCTTTTGAAATTGTATATAAGAAGAGCTTTTATACTTACTCAAATTATTAATAGCTATTCTTAGATGTACCTTTTACAGCACCTTAGCTGAGTGTAAAGCCTTTAATTTTTATTAAATAAAACATAAATAGATTAAGAGAGTAATAAAAACACCCTCTTAATCTATTTATGTAAAAACTCGTTGCTATTTCATTATACTTACTCCTATGAGAATACTGTACACCACTAAAAATATTACTAATCCCTTCACCAAAAGTCTACCATAATATTTACGCCAAAACTCATTGTCCTCACTTGGTTCCTCAATAACCTCAATTGAATTTTTAAGCCCTACTTCTCCATGCATAGACTCATAAAGTTCCCTGCAGCTTTCACAGGATTTAAGGTGGTCAGACACTATTTCTCTAGTTTCTTTTCTACATTTATTAATATCATACGCTGGAAGCAAATCCCTTATAACGCTACATCTCATGATTTATCACCTGCTTTTTGATAGTTTAACTTAAATTGAATTCTAGCTCTATAAAGTGTGGATTTTACCTTTGGAAGTGTCCAATTAAGTGTATTTGCAATTTCTTTATAGGATAGTTCCTGAAGTTCACTTAATATGAGTACATTTCTCTGCTCTTCCTTAAGGCTATTTAACACTTTAACTATTTCATTGTTCTTTTCTAGTTTTTCAATGGCTACTTCAGGTTGATGCTCATAACTTCTCAGTAGATTTACTTCATTATTGTCTAGTGATATCATTTCATATTTTATCTCTCTTCTGTACCAAGTAACATAGGTATTGTGAGCTATGGAATGAAGCCAGGTTTTAATAGAGGCTTTGCCCTGAAAAGACGCTAGAGCTTTAAAAGCTTTAAGAAAAACCTCCTGGCACAACTCCTCAGCAATGGCAGAATTACCTGTTTGATAATATAAATAGGCATAAATGGAGCCTTTATATTTAATGTATATATCATTAATTTTTTCCACATTTTCTGTCATTTCGGCACCTTCATCAGCTAGCTATCCAGAAGGACATCCAAAGTGAAAGTGATATAACTATGGCAATACCTACTATTAAGTAAATACGGGCCCTTTTTATAACCTTAGCCTCATTTTCTCTCAGTGGAATATGATTATTAGTATCTTCTTCCTCTAAAGTAGCCTCTTCTTTATAATTCTCTTTCCACTGTCTGCAATTATTACACTGTTCTAAGTGCTCCATCATAAAGGTAATTGTTTCTTCTTCCAACTCTTCATTTATATATGAGGGATACAAATCCCTAAATACAGCACAATTATTTGTATCATTCATTCCAATATCCCCCATTATTTTTTATAATTTAGCAGTGGTGTTATTTTTCCTGTGTCTGCATCTACGTAATATATTTGATGCTCTACATTTTTAAAGGGTATAACCACAACCATCCACTTATAATTTACCTCTCCATTGTCCTTCACTTCCACTGCTAGTTTAACTCTTTTGGTGTAAATACCTAAAGGTTTGTATTCCTTGGTTACAAGTTTTAAAGCTGCACTACTTGAAATTTTAAATTCCTTATCACTGTAGAATCTGATTTTGTAATCACTCCATTGTCCAAAGGATTTTAAATTTCCCTCTAAATCTAATTCAATATTTATACTGTTATTTAACATATCCAACTTTTCTACAAAACTGTAATTAAGACTCTCTTTATAAGTATTCTCCAGTAGTTTATAATCAACCACTTTCAAGTTACTACTTAAGTCTTTTGCAAGCATTTCTGCTTTATCTTTATATTTGTTATAGGCCTCTTCAGAATATCTCGGTTTATTACCATTTCCATCAGTATAATCTCTATGGAAGGTCAATATTTCCCCAGTATAGCAATCAATTGAAAACCTATCATTATTTTTGCACCTTACATAGAACTCAGGATTCATGTCTCCAAACCAGTAGGTAAGATTGTCAATAATATAAGGTGGCATTTCTTCTCCTAACTTATTATACCAAGCTTCCAGGCTATGAACTATTGTAATTTCATCAGTTCTAATATCCTTATAATCCTTAAAATTAGAAAATAAAGGTTCCACACCTGCAACATTAAGTTTCCCATCTAGTTCCCACTGAATTGTAACTTTATTTCTAGTATCTACGGTTCCATCACTAAATTTATTATAAATGCTAACATCATATTTATTAAGTTGTTGCACAATTTTTAAATGGTGACGATTTTCATTATAGGTAAACCCAATGGCTTGAAGCCATTTAAGAGTTTTTATCCTGATTTCTTCTTCACTTAAACTATTCTTAGGATTAACATCCCTTTCATTCTGATTTCTTATTTCAAATATTTTTCCTGTGGCTCCGTTTATTTGCACTGAGTAATCTCCAAGGTAAAATATATATCTATTGTTAAAATCCTCGGAAGTCCCCTGCCAATGTACGATATTGGAAATTTGATCCTCCAATGCAATTCTAGCTAAATTTTCTGCTTCCTCCATTGAGGTGAAGGTTGCCTCTTCCTTGTAAAAACTTTCAATATAATATCTCTTTTCTATTTCTATCGGTAAATTATTTAACATAATTATGCTAGAAAACATTAAAACCACAGGTAAAATAATAGATGTATACTTCAGTTTCTTCCATAGATTAGGGGCTGCTGCTTCCCTAGCCTTATTAAATAAGTGCCTACTAAATTCATAACATCCAATTAAGAAATATGAAATAAGTGTAGAAGAAAATAAGGTCTCCATCCTTACTATCTTATAGGCTATCAATAGGGTAATTATATATCCCATAAATATGGAATACCACTTTACATTCTGTTTCCAATAAAGGTTGAAAAACAAATATGGTAGTACTAGCAATGATGCTAAAATAATTACGCCCATTAATATATCATTATTAAACTGAAAATTAAGAATTAAATAAGTTATTCCGTATAGTATAGGCATGCTGATTATAGTCAAATCAAAGGTATGAAAAAATCCTCTAAATTTATTAATTCCTATAGTAAAAATATCATACAATCCAATAACAAAGATATAACCATAGAAAAGATAATTTGCAAACTGATCCATAGCATTGTACTTCCTATCCATAATGGGGTTACCTTGATAAATAGCTTTTTGGTGAGAAAACTCAATAGTAAATCCAATTATCATTAGAATTCTTACTAAGATACCTATTTTAACAATCATGCTCTCATATTTGTTATTTTTAACGATGATGCTACACGCATAAGCTAATGACATAATTATTATGGATACACCCATAATAATCAAAGATACATCACTCACTAACACTAAATTCTGAAAATGTTCAATTATTCTTTGCAATAAAGACATTGATAAAGCTCCTCTCTAAAATCACTTAATGGCCATCTCAAATATTTAGACTAATGAGTTTTGAAAAAGTTGCATAAATTCTTAATAATTATATATAAATTTAAAATTTAATTAATAAAAAAAGCTGGTATAATCTTGCCAGCTTTTTTATTGTTAGATCACTTAGTAATCCCTGTAGTTTTATGTTTTGTTATAAGTTAAGTGATCTCGGTAATAGTTATAGTTTATAGAAATCTAGGAAAACTTTGTATATATCTACTTATTGACCTCTTAAGAATTACTTATGAAACACTTAATATTTTCAGTAAGCATTGTTTTGGGAAATTTGATTATAAACAGTAAATGCATCTAAAATATTGAACTGATCTGTTTGAGGATTCCCGTCTGCATTAGTAGTGACCAAAATATATTCCTTTCCATCTATTTTTGCCAAGCTGGCAAGGCATAAATTAGCTTCCTTCGTATAACCAGTTTTTCCCCCTTGGATAATACCGTTATTTACTTCTTCTGTATCCATGTACTTGAACATTGTACTTTGAAAGGTTACTCCATCGGGGTGAATATTCGTCGCTTTTGTAGTATAACTTTTTGAGGTATACACTTCTCGAAAAGTATCGTTCTGTAATGCATATTCCAGTAGTTTTGCAATATCATTTACAGTACTATAATGATTCCTATGATGTAGTCCTGTGGAATTAGTAAAATGAGTATTGTTCATTCCTAATTCTTTAGCCTTTTCATTCATTAACTTTACATATTTTTTTTCTGAACCTGCCATTGCATCCGCTAATCCAATACAGCTTTCTGCTCCAGAGGGTAATAATACACCATAAATCAAATCCATTGCTTCTACCCTTTCATTGGGTGAAAAACCAGCCATAGATGCATCTTCAGAATACAATTCCTTAAACATATCCTCTGGCAAATAAATCATTTCGTGTAGATCTGGAAGATTTTCAATTGCAAGTATTGCTGTCATAATTTTTGTAAGGGACGCTGGATATATTCTTTCATCACCTGACTTATCTAATAATATCTGATTATCCTCTAAAGAAATAAGAGTGGCGTTTGAACTATATAAATCATTAACTACAATCTGATTGACCCCATTGTGGACTGCTGTTTCTTTAGCTTTTACAGATGCTTCTGTTTTGTGATTATTTTTATTTATTATATGATTTGATAAAAATAAAATTGTGATACCTACCATGCATACACATAATATTGAAGGAACACATTTTATCTTCCTCTTTTTTCTTTTATATTTTTGTCTATCCTCTGTCATTTTAATATTCCTCCTTAAATGTAAATTACAATATTGCCTTACAACATAATTCTAATAAAATTGAGTATTTTTTGTGTAAATAACAGCTTATAGACTTATTAAGATTTTCTTAAGGACTACTTAATATTTTCAGTATTTTAAAATATAGTGAAAATAAAAAAAACATCATTCCTATATGAATTTTCATATCATAAAGGAATAGTGTTTCTTAGTTGTTGATTACTCCCGGTATTTTTATATGGAATATAGTATAGTAATCGTTGCTTTCTGCATGAATTTTACCTTCATGTAAAATTACAATTTCCTTAGCAATAGCAAGACCTAGTCCAGCATTACCAGTGTCTGTTCCTCTGGATTCATCCAGTCTATAAAATTTTTCAAATATACTATCTAGTTTTTGCTGCGGAATACTTTTTCCATAATTTTTAAAAGTTATAATAACATCCTGTAATTGCCTATGGACATCTATTATGATTTTGCTATTTTCATCACCATATGTAATTGCATTTTTAAATACATTATTGAATACTCGTGCCAGTTTATCTGGATCACCACAAAACATAATATTATCTTCTGCATTTACCACAACCTCTTGTTTTTTTTCAGAAAGCATTGGATAAAACTCATCTGCCATTTGAAATAACATATAGGATAGATTAAAGTCTTTTTTCTCTAATACAATGGTTTGGAGATTATATCTAGTAATTTCAAAAAATTCGTTGATAAGTTTTTCAAGTCGATTTGCTTTTTCTAAAGTAATCTCCATATATTTTGCCCTTTGTTCAATAGGCATATCTGGAACTTCTGACATTAAATCCAAATATCCAATAACCGAAGTAAGAGGAGTCTTTATATCATGTGCCAGATAAACAACTAAATCATTTTTTCTTTGTTCCGCCTGTTTTGCATCTCTTTCTCTTTTCTCTAGAATATGTTTGCACATATTTAGTTTAGTTTCCATGAAGCTCAGTTCTGGAGATAGTTCAATTTCCTTATCTGAACCTTTCATTAAAACGTCCATACCTCTATCAATTTCATCAAAGTACTTTGTAACCCAAGAAATAGCAAATCGAAAAATAATTAAGAAAAAAATCACACTTGAAACCAACATAATTTTATCTTTGTTATTACGAAATATATAATGGTTAATAATCACTGCATCTGACTCAGATAAATAAAATGTATTCCGTAAGAAATTTACAATCCAATTACCAAAACGACCTTGTAATAAGGAACTTAATAACAGCGTAAATCCAGCACTTGCTAAAATAATTAACAATATTCGGGAAAATATTTTTCGTTTGAATGCTAAATAATCATTTTTTTTAGTTTTATTAGTTTTCAATTTTATAACCAACTCCCCATACCGTTTTGATATATTTCGGATTTTCAGCTGAATCATTCATTTTTTCTCTTAAGTGTCTAATGTGAACCATAATGGTATTGTTACTGTTGGTAAAATATTTATCTCCCCAAACTTTATGGAATAGTCTATCAGAGCTTACGACTTGACCTTTGTTTTCACACAAAACCCATAGAATTGAAAATTCTGTAGGGGTTAAAGACAATGGTCTTTCATTTAAAAAACATTCATGAGTATTTTTGTCTACTACTAGCCCCCCTATAGAAATTAGGTTTTCTTTTTGGAATTTGTTTAATTGGTTGTATTTCGTGAATCTTCTTAATTGTGCCTTGACTCGTGCCACTAACTCTAGTGGTCGAAATGGCTTTGTAATATAATCATCTGCACCTAATGTTAAACCTGTAATCTTATCCATCTCTTCATCTTTTGCAGTCAGCATAATAATTGGAAAGTTATAAGAATCTCGTATTCTTTGACAAATAGAAAATCCATCTATATCTGGCAGCATGATATCTAAAATGGCCATATCCAACTGCTCGGTTTCTATAACTTTCATTGCTTCTGTTCCTGTATAACACTTGAACACTATGAAATTTTCATTCTTTAAGTACAATTCGATTAAATTAGCGATTGCCTTTTCATCTTCAACTACTAAAATTTTAGTATACATATATCCACCTTCTTTTATATCTAGTTATAAACAAATCACATCATTATAGTAAATTAAACCATTAGTTCAGTCAATAGCTATTAAAAGAATCTTTTACTCCCTCTAATCTATAAAAAAATATTACTGGAAAATAAAACTTCCAGTAATATTTAAGATATAGCTATTAATCACACAAAACTATCTAGTTCTTCTCCATTCTACTCAGAATACCCAATAGGTTCGTACATCTGTTTTTATACTAGAGTATAATTACTATGCTACATACCAAGATTCTTGATTTTTATACATCTCAGCATATATACCATCTTCATTTAATAAGTCCTTATGGATTCCTTCCTCTGCAATTTTCCCCTCATTAAATACCACTATTCTATCAGCTCTCTTTTCAAAATCCAGCCTATGAGAAATAAATAGAACAGTTCTGTCCCCTGCTAAGTCATATATCATATCATAAATCTCAATTTCTGATATTGGATCTAAGTAAGCTGTAGGCTCATCTAATATCCATAGAGTTGCCTGTGGGTTCGCCAGTAATCTTGCAATAGCAAGTCTTTGCCACTGTCCTTTTGATAACTCTATACCATCTTGTAAGAGTTTCCAACATCCTTGTGAGGAATGGTTACCTCATCATAGGATATCTGGATAATAATTTAAATATAAAAACACCTAAAAACTACTTTTAAGTAATTCCTAGATGTTTTTCTTATCTTTATAAATCTATGAGCTTTTCAGAACTTTTAATTGAAGAATTTACTGCACAAAATTTATAATAGTTTTTGGATGTGTTTTTTCTCCTTCATCTATATCATCACAAATATTATCATTATAATCTCCTCGTGACTCTACAATATTATAACCTATGGAACCTACACGCTTTCGCAAACAAACATTACATTCTGCTGCTTCCTCCCCTGTGCATATTTTATTGTCATATAAATCGTATTTTTTTCTAACACTTACAGGAGATAAATTCGGCATCAGTACATTAGCTCCAGACAATATCCCCTTCTCCCTGCCTTTGTTGTCAAGGGTACCAAGGGACGTTGTGGATGGAATAAGAGCTTGGGGAAGCATTAATCTTAAAATACCAACTAAAAATAAGGTTAAATCAACACTTCCTGATGGAAAGTTAGCAAATTCTGTATCCTTATGTGAAATAAAAGGTCCGATACCTACCATATGAGGAGACAGCTCTTTAATAAACAACAAATCTTCAGCTAAGTGTTCTGCTGTTTGATAAGGAGAACCTACCATAAATCCAGTACCTACTTGGTATCCGATTTTCTTCAAATTACTCAAGCAGTTTTTCCTATTTTCTAAAGAAAGTGCATTAGGATGGAGCATTTCATAATGTTTTTCATTAGCTGTTTCATGTCTAAGTAAATATCTATTTGCCCCTGCCTTAAAATACTTTAAGTAACTTTCATAACTCTTTTCCCCCATTGAAAGTGTTATAGCACAATCAGGATAACCCTTTCTGATGCTACTAACAATGTCCACTATTATATCATCAGTGAAAGCACCGTCTTCACCACCTTGTAAAACAAATGTGCGAAAACCTAACTTGTACCCTGTTTCACAACATGACAATATTTCTTCCTTACTAAGTCTATATCTATTAGAATTCTTATTACTTTTTCTTATTCCACAATAATAGCAATCATTTTTACAGTAATTTGTAAACTCAATTAGTCCTCTAAGATAGATATCCTTATCAAAGTGTTTCTGACTTAAAAGTCTTGATTTCGTAAAAAGATATTCACTAATTTCAGTATCAAAATTTTTAATCAAAAAAATGAACTCTTCTTTTTCTAAGTTATGTGTCTCATATAGTTTATCAATTAAATCTTTCATATATTTTTATTTTCACTCCTTGCGTTTTACATGTTTATTCTTTTCATAAGCAATCACAAGTAAAATTTTGAATAAATTCATATTATTACTTTATCTCTCCCTCTATTAGGATATATTTAAAGAATATATTTATTTAAATTTTTTGTCAATTATATCTCTATAGATAATTTCTATTTAATCTAATATGGCTTTCTATGCTAGTTTTAGTTTCTGTATAATAAAACTGTGCACAAAAAAGTGGATTCTTCTGAATCCACTTTTTGTAATGGCATATTAAAATTTATTTTAGCATAAACTTTTTATTTTTATGAGTGTTCATTAAATACTTACTATTATACATTTATTTCAGCAGTTTCCCCTAACAATCCTTTGTTGACTTCTAATATAGGATTAACAATTTCCTGAGTAAAATCATCAACCTGACCACTAGCTCTACCAGTAAACTTCCTTGGATCTATTATTCCCAGTATTTCTTCTTTAGTTAATCCAAAGGAATTATCATTTACAATTCTATCAATTAAATCATTGCTCTCTCCAAATTCCTTTACTTGTCTAGCCGCAGCTAGTGAATGAACTCTTATACTCTCATGTAATTCTTGTCTATCACCACCACGTTTAACAGCCTCCATTAGTATATTTTCTGTTGCCATAAATGGTAATTCACTGTTAACATGTGATGCTATAACCTTCTCATATACAACCATGCTAGAGGTTATATTTATATATAGATTTAATACTCCATCTAATGCTAAAAATGCCTCGGCAACGGAAATACGCTTATTAGCAGAATCGTCTAAGGTTCGCTCAAACCATTGAGTAGCCGCAGTTATGGCTGGATTTAAGGAATTTACAATTATATATCTTGAAAGTGCACTAATTCTTTCACTTCTCATAGGATTCCTCTTATAAGCCATAGCGGAGGATCCAATTTGATTCTTTTCAAAAGGCTCCTCCATTTCCTTCATGTTTTGAAGCAATCTCAAATCATTACTGAATTTATATGCACTTTGAGCCACCTCTGAAAGAGTGTTAAGTATTATTGAGTCCAATTTTCTTGAATAAGTCTGCCCTGTTACAGGATAAGAAGCCTTAAATCCCATTTTTTCACATACAATTTTATCAAGAGTCTTTACCTTGTTTTCATCTCCATCAAAAAGTGCCATAAAGCTAGCTTGAGTACCTGTAGTACCTTTAACTCCCCTAAATTTCATTTGCTCAATAGCAAAATCTATATTTTCTAAATCCATAACTAATTCTTGCATCCAAAGTGTAGCCCTTTTTCCAACAGTAGTTAATTGGGCTGGTTGAAGGTGAGTGAATCCTAGTGTAGGAACATCTTTATATTTAATTGCAAAATCTTTAAGTTGAGCAATTACATTTATCACTTTTTTTCTTACTAGATATAGGGCTTCTCTCATTATAATTAAGTCAGTGTTATCACCAACATAACAGCTAGTAGCTCCTAAGTGAATTATTCCCTTAGCCGAAGGTGCTACTACTCCGTAAGTATGCACATGGCTCATAACATCATGACGCACTTCTTTTTCTTTTTGTGCAGCCAATTCATAGTCAATATTTTCTATATTATCCCTTAATTCCTTAATTTGTTCTTCTGTTATGTTTAATCCTAATTCCTTCTCTCCTTCTGCTAAAGCTACCCATAGTTTTCTCCATGTGGTGAACTTCATTTCATCAGAGAATATGTAACTCATTTCTTTTGATGAGTATCTAGTATTTAATGGCGAATTATATAAATTTCTCATAGCTACCTCCGTACAAAAATCTACTTTAGTTTCTTATTATTCACTATTATAACATACTATTATTTAGATTGTCTAATTTTTATTCGTGTTTTGCTAATATATATATAAATCATATAATGTTCTATTTTGTCCTAATATCACATATATATTAGCTATATAAATATAGAATTATTTAAGGGGGATTCATATGTGTAAAGTTAGCCTGCTAGACAAAATTTCTTTCGTTTTGGTTATAATAGGAGCACTAAATTGGGGAATTATTGGCTTAACTAATTTTAATCTTGTTCATTTCTTATTTGGGTTTTCAGAAATATTAGCTAGATCTATATATTTATTAATAGGACTAGCTGCTATAAACTTGATAAGATTTTTACTTTGCTTAAACAAACGATGATGTTTGAAAAGAACGCTTTACTTCAAAGCGTTCTTTTATTTATCACAGATGAAATTTATTTATCACAGCTAAAATTTATTTAAAATCCTCTAAAATTTCATCCATATCATCTGATTTTTTTACTAAGGAATATCCTTCCCAATCCTTAGGCAGAAGTTTCCTATAGAAAGGAGTATCATATCTGCTATCCAGCAATAATATTACACCTTTATCCTGTTCTGTTCTAATAACCCTTCCAGCTGCTTGAATTACTTTGTTTATTCCTGGAAAGGTGTAAGAATAATGAAATCCCATCTTCCCTAGATCATTGAAATAATTTTCTATACTACTTCTCTCAAAGGATATTTGAGGTAATCCTACTCCTATTATGATTGCACCTACTAATTTATCACCAGTTAGATCTATTCCCTCTGAAAAAATCCCACCCAACACACAAAAAGCTATGATATTTTCTTCATAGTTATTAAAATTATTTAAAAAATCCTCTCTCTCCTCTTCATTCATAGAGTTTTGTTGTATGATAACCTTGTGCTGTGGAAATAATTTCTCATAGACTTCATGGACCTTCAACAAATACTCATAGGAAGGAAAGAAAACCATGAAATTCCCATTATGAAGAGTTACTGCTCTATTTATGTATTTACATATATGGTCATAGCTTTTTTCTCTAAATCTGTATCTAGTATCAATATTATTACCTATGATAATTTTTCTATTTTCTTTTTTAAAGGGAGATAAAAGTTTTATCTCATAATCATTTAACTCGCCACCTAAAAGCTCTTTAAAGTAACTTAAAGGAGATAGTGTTGCAGAAAAGAAGATATTAGCTCTATTACTTTTGATACATTGCTTTATTACCTTAGTTGGGTTTAAACAAAAAATCTTGATTTTAAAATCATCCCTATAGCTCTCCCCATAAGTTATAAACTCCTCATTATAGAATTCACTTATATTAATGAATTGTATAAAATTAAAGTATATATCTACAAATTCTTCATCTAAAAATAACTCTTCCTTTAATTTTATATTACCTTCTAATTCATTTACAAAATCCCTCATAAGTAATGCCATATCTGCAGGACCCATATCAAGAATTACATATTGTTCTCTTTTATCACTATACTCATAAAATATCTCCAATAAGGCATTTAATATCGTTCGTAGTTTTTTGCCTTTCCGCCCAAGTTTTTTCTTAATAAGCAATATCCTACTCTCCATGATATCAACAGAATACATTCCTCTAGCTCTATCTACTAAATTATGTGCCTCATCTACTAGAAAAACATATCCTTCATTAGCACCAGCTCTTTTCAGCATTACTCTTGGGTCAAAAAAATAATTATAATCTCCTATTATAAAATCACAAAAATTAATTAAATCAAGAGAAAATTCAAAGGGGCAAAGAGTAAATTCTCTGCTGTACTTCTCTATGGTTTCTCTATTTAAAAAACTTTCCTCTGTTAATATTTTATATATTCCCTCATTAACTCTATCAAAATGACCATTTGCATAGATACAGCTTTCTTTATCGCAAACAAAGTCATCATTTAAACATATTTTTTCCTTTGCAGTGAGTGTTAATAGCTTCAGCTCTAAATTTTTATCTTTTAAAAGAGATATTGTACTTTCTACTAACTGTTGAGTAGTATTTTTCGCAGTTAGGTATATAATTTTTTCTCCATAGCCATAGCCAAGGGCTTTAACAGCTGGAAATATGGTGGATAAGGTTTTTCCAATTCCCGTAGGAGCTTCTATATAAATATTTTTTCCTTCTTTAATAGTACTATATATGTTAGCCGCTAATTCTCGTTGTCCTTTTCTATAACTTTCAAAGGGAAAGCTCATAGTTTCAATAGACATATTCCTTGTCTTTAACCATTGGTTAGCTAATTCTCCCCATTTCAAGTAATCTTTTATTACAGAAGTGAAAAATTCCTCAGCTTCATTAAGGGTTAAAGATTGTTCTAGTGTCTTAGTATAATGCTTATCTCTATCACAATATATAAGTTGAACAGTTATATTCTCTAAGGAATTCTGTAATGCATATATATATGCGTATATTTTTGCCTGAGCCCAATGAAGTGGATTAAATTCTTCAGTGATATCTCTAATATCCTTAGAAGTACTTTTAATTTCTATCACCGTTACTCCATCTTCTTTTATTATTATTCCATCAGCTCTTCCTTCCACCTTAAAACATAGGTTATTAAATTCAAAACTATGACTTAAAAATACCTCATTTAAATACTCCATATTCTCTGAGGCTTTACTTTGTTCTTTTAAATCTTTTTGAATCAACTGATGGATCTTAACTCCCTCTCTAGCTGAAGACATACCTCCTAAACCACTTTCAATACTACCATGTCTATATATAAACTCTACTAATCCTCTTACCGAGAGATTTATAACCTCACTTTTCATACTATCTCAATCCTTTAATTAAAACAGTTTTTAAATTTTCTACTGTTTATTTCTATTAGTTTCTATTAGTTCATTTAATTCATTTAAATAAGTCCATCTCTCCATTAAATATTCTAATTCTTCATTGAAGGTCTTCTGTTTTTTTAATAATTCTTGAAGAAGTACAAAATCACTTCCAGCATTATTTATACCTTCCTCTACTTCTAATATTTCATTTTCTTTTTCTTCTATTTTACTATCTATTTCTTCAAATTCCTTCTGTTCCTTATAAGAGAACTTCAGCGTCTTATTCTTTTTATTATCTTTCTTATCTTCTTTTTCCTTTTGAGCTTTCTCTTCTACTTTTCCTTCTTCTTCAGATTCTTTTGCACCTTTATAATCACTATAATTTCCCACCAAAGTCCCTATAACTCCACTACCTTCAAAGCTAAATATTTTATTAGCCATTCTATCTAGAAAGTATCTATCATGAGATATGGTGACAATAGTACCATTAAATCTATCTAGATAATCTTCCAATATAGTTAGAGTTTCTATATCTAAATCATTAGTAGGCTCATCTAGAAAAAGTACATTAGGAGCTTCCATTAATATGCTTAAAAGATATAATCTTCTCTTTTCTCCTCCTGATAATTTGGATATCTTTGAATGCTGCATAGAGCCACTAAATAGGAAATTTTCTAACATTTGTGATGCTGTAATCTTTTCTCCATCACTAGTAGCTATATATTCTGCTTTGTTTCTAATATGTTCTATTACTCTTAGTTCCTCATCTAATTCCTGATTTCCTTGAGTAAAATATCCAATTTTAACAGTATCCCCTATAACTACTTCTCCCTTATCGGGTTTTATTAATCCTGCTATAATATTCAGTAGAGTAGATTTTCCTACTCCGTTATTGCCTATAATTCCCACCCTGTCTTCTCTGGTAAATATATAACTAAAGTCCTTTATTAACTCTTTACTGCCATAAGATTTGTTTATGTTGTATAATTCAATAATTTTTTTACCTAGTCTGGAAGAAGTAGTATTAATATCTACCTTTTCTTCATTTACTTTATATGATGTGTCTTGAAGTTCGTTAAATCTTTGAATTCTCGCTTTCTGTTTTGTACTTCTAGCCTGAGCACCTCTTCTAATCCACTTAAGCTCATTTCTATAGAGATTTTCGCGCTTTCTTTCAAGGGATTGCATCATATCTAATCTTTCAAGCTTTTTCTCTAAAAACGTAGAATAGTTACCTGTATATGTGTATGTATCCCCTTCATATATTTCAATAATCTTATTTGTGATTCTATCTAAGAAGTATCTATCATGGGTTATCATTATGATTGCCATACTTTTGCCCTTTAAAATCTCCTCCATATAATCTATAAGTTCATTATCCATATGATTCGTTGGCTCATCTAGAATTAATAGGTCGCATGGATTAATTAACGCATTACAAAGACCAACTCTTTTCACTTGTCCACCAGATAACTCTCCCATAGGTTGATAAAAATCCTCTATTTTTAACTTAGTCAATAGTGCTTTAGCTTCACTTTCTATCTTCCATCCATCTAGTGCATCTAGTTCATTAGATAATTTAATAAGTTTATTTTGAAGAATTTCATCAGAACTATTTATCTTTAATTCTCCTAGGACCTTTTCGTAACTATTTAAGGTTCTAATAACTTCACTATCGCCCTTAAATACATGGTCTAAAATAGTATCTTTAGGCTCAAATGTTATATCCTGTGGTAAATATCCAATTCTTAATCCGTTCATCTTAACTATATTTCCACTGTCAGGTACTTCTATGCCAGCTATGATTTTTAATAAGGTTGACTTTCCAGTACCATTAATTCCTATAACTCCTATTTTATCTTTCTCAGTAATAGTTAATTTTATATCTTTCAATAGCTGTTTCTCACTATAGCTTTTGCATATGTTTTCTAAGGTTATTAAATTCATGTCATCATTCCTTTAAATTAATTTTAATGTTTTACATTTCACACTAATGATTATACCTAATTAGCTGAAGTTTTGCTATATTTAATGGTACATAAAAAAGAACCCCTTACAGAGGTCCTCTATGCACTAATTCTATGTTCTTTTACTCCAATCTTTTGAAGGTCAACCTTCATTACATCTTTTAACAACTTTAATATTGGTAATGCTATTACACCATCTACCATATGGTGAACTAAAGTTCCTATTGTTGTAACTACAAAGGCAAGAAAAATATTTTGGGTAAGTGCATATACCATTACTGCCTCTATTATTGCATGTATAGGTGAGGTAATAGCAACTACCTTTTTATAAGACATGTTTTTATCCACTAATTTTGCCCCTACATAACCTACTACTATATGGGAGGTAGCTCTAAGTGCCACTATTGGATCTGGGATCGCAAATAAAAATCCTACGGCAGAGCCAAGTCCTACTACTCCAGCTTCAAAAGAGCCTAAGTACATAGCGACAAATAGCGGAACATGAGCAGCCAATGTAGCTGAGAATGGAGGTATGTATACCTTAAGAAAAGGCCCAAATACTATGGGAATAATTAGTGATATTGCTATTAAAAGTGCGGTAATGACCATTTTTTTTACATTAGTCTTCATTTTTATCCTCCTTGATATACTACTGTATATACACCAGTATACACCTATATCCCTATGTTGTAAACATGAAAATATCCACTAAGCTAACTTAGTGGATATTTTCATGTTTATTTATTTTTTATGCCAAGGAGTAATTTATCACAGGTTACTGGGATCTCACACATTCTTACACCAACCGCATCGTATATAGCATTTAATATAGCTGGGGCTGTTGGTATCATTACAGGTTCTCCTATGCCTTTAGCACCATAGGGACCACTTTCTTCAATTTCTTCTATGAAAAAAGTCTCAACACGTGGAACATCTTTGCTCGTAGGTATTATATAGTCTGAGAAGTTCTTATTTTTTATATTTCCTTTATTTAACTCTATTTCTTCCATAATAGCATATCCTATACCCATAGCAACTCCACCTTGAGCTTGACCCTCAGCCGAAACTGGATTAATTATTTTTCCTGCATCATTCACTGCCAATACTTCAATAACATCGATTTTACCAGTCTCATCATCAACTTCTATGGTAACTCTTTGAGCTCCAAATGTATACGGCCAATATGGATCTCCCTGCCCTGTTTCTAAATCAACCTTGGAAGTTTCCACCTTGAAGTATCCCTCTGCAATTGTAGAAATTGAATTATTTTTCATCAAAGTAAATAACTCTTTTAATTTACTTTGATTTAAATCCAAATCTTCTTTTTCTATTGCTAGTTCCATATTATTTCTTAGATTTTTACAGGCATCCAACACTGCATTCCCTGTATTATATGTTTGTCTACTTGCAGCTGCAGTTCCACTATCATGTATTAAACTTGTATTATCGCATATAATTTCTACTAGTTCTTTCCCAATTCCTAGGGTTTCCACAGCTATTTGCCACATAACACTAATTCCCCCTGAACCAACATCGGATACTTCTACAAATATTTTTACATTTCCCTCCTCAGTGAGCTTTGCAGTGCCCCTAGATTCATCTGGAAAACCATTTCCATAGCCAGTTCCATAGAATATAGAAGCATATCCTACACCTTTTCTTTTCATAACTTCACCCCCTTAAAGATCTATGTCATCAACTTCCGCTATTTTTTCAATGCATTTTTTTATTCCAACACTACTTTTTAAAACTTGCCCAGTAGCTGTCACACTTCCTATCTGAAAGGCATTGATATGTCTTAACTTCAATGGATGTATATCTAATTTTTCTGCTAACATATCCATTTGACTTTCCATAGCAATAGGTACTTGAGTAGCTCCAAATCCCCTCATGGCTCCACTATAAGGATTGTTGGTATGAACTGCTAATGCGCGTATATCTACATTTGGTATTACATAAGGCCCTGAGGCATGAACAGCAGATTTTCTTAAAACATTCATCCCCCAGGAAGCATAAGCACCTGTATCACCATAAATTCTTGCCTCTAATGCACAGAGCTTGCCCTCTGCTGTTACCCCTGTTTTATAATACATCTTTATAGGATGACGCTTACAATGAGATACTGTTGACTCTTCTCTACTATAGACAATCTTTACTGGTTTTTTAGTTAAATAGGTTGCTAAAGCTACATGGCATTGAGGATTAATATCCTCTCTAGCACCGAAGGCACCACCTATAGTTGTATTTCTAATTTTAACACTGTCTTCATCTATTTTTAAACATCTTGCTACTTCTTCTCTATCATAATGAGGATATTGTGTAGTAACAAATATCTCTAAGTAACCCTCTTCATCAAATCTAGCCACTGCCGCTTCTGGTTGAAGAAATGCATGTTCTATCATAGGTGTGTTATACCAATTTTCTACTATATACTTTGCAGATTTAAAACCTTCTTCTATATCTCCTTTTTTAATTTTTATATCATATAAAATATTGCTTTCATTGCCCAATATAGAAGCACTTTCCTTAAGTGCATCATCTACAGTAAAAACTCCTTCATATTCTTCATACTCTATCTTCACTCTATCTAATGCATTCTGAAGAGAAGTTTTATCTTTAGCTACCACTAGTAGAATACAATCTCCAACTCTTTTAACAATGCCCTCAACTAGTATGGGAATGTCTTTAAATGCAACACCATGGGTTTTAGCTCCAGGAATCATAGTGTGGTCTATAACACATTCAACTCCTGATAATGCTTTTATTTCATCGATATTTATATTCACTACTCTTCCATAAGCTATGGTACTTCTTTTTACTCCTGCATAGAGCATTTCTTCAAATTCTATATCATCAGCATAAACAGCTTTTCCTAGAGCTTTATTATATACATCTGGTCTTACTAGACCTTCCCCAACAGCTTTCACATATATTCCCCCTAATTATCCTTTAATTTGCTTTGTGCAATTTTTATACCTTCAACTATCTTTTCATAGCCTGTACATCTACATAAATTACCGGATATATTATCTCGTATTTCTTTCTCAGTAGCATTAATATTGCTATCAAGTAAAGATTTTGCACTTAATATCATACCTGGGGTACAATATCCACATTGAATAGCTCCTACCTCTATAAAAGCTTCTTGTATAGGGTGTATTTTATCCATTCCAACACCTTCAATAGTAGTAATTTCAGCTCCATTGGCTGCAGAAGCTAATATAAGGCAAGAATTAACAGTTTTTCCGTTCATAATAACTGTACATGCTCCACATTCTCCCTCTCCGCAGCCTTCTTTCGTTCCCTTTAACTTAAGTTCATCTCTTAAAAAATCTAATAAGCGCAGTAGCGGATTAATCTCTCTACTATATTCTATATTATTTATTTTCATAGTTACCTTAATCATAAACTCACTCCTCGTCTTATACAGAATATTCTAATATTTATTACTATTCTACTGTTTTAAAGCAATGGATAAAGCGTTCTTAAACACACCCTTAATAGCCTCTTTCTTAAATGGCATAGTCTTTCTCCCTTTTATACTTTCTTCTACTGCATGTTCAATATAGTTCAATGCCTCTTCTGAAAATAACCAATCTATATCTTCATTCAATGCACGTCTTTCAAGCTCTATTACTCTAAAGGGATATCTTCCAACTGCACCTAAGCAAATATTAACATTATTCACCTTGCTATCTAAAGTTTCTACGCATATCGCTGCACTAATTCTAGCTATTGCTAGAGCATTTCTCTTTCCTAATTTATAGTATCCACTACAGCTATTATTCTTAGGAATTATTATTTTTGTTAATAACTCATTACTTTTAAGTTTTTCAGTAGCATAGTTCTCAAAATATTTTTCACAGCTAATTTCTCTTGTATCAGTAATAGATTCTATTACTAATACGCCATTTAAACTCATTACACATGGAATTACATCTGCCGCTGACCCAGCATTGGCTATATTTCCTCCAATAGTTGCTACATTTCTAATTTGTGGAGATCCCATATGTTTACTACATTCAATTAGGGAATTAAAATTATTTTTTATTATGTTACTTTCTAGTAAGTTTGTAAATGTAACCATGCTACCCATAACTACTTCTCTTTCATTTTCAGTGATGTTCTTTAATTCTTTTACATTTTCCAAATTTACAATGTAATCAATATTTTCTTTACTGCACCTTATGTCTAAAACTAAATCTGTACCTCCAGCTAAGAGCTTTGTATTTGGATTTTTAGATATAATTGTCTTAACTTCTTCTATAGTACTAGGTTGAAAAAAATCTAATAGCTCCATTTTAACCCTCCTGAAAATTTAAAATGTTTGTCTTTATTAATCAGTTAATCAACGCTCTTCATATTATATTTTTGATTTAAATTTTAATGTATCATAAAGTATTTACAAATACTCACACTAGGATTTTGCACTAAATTCACCGCCTATATATGTGCAAAAATAAGCTCACTATTATCAATAGATGAGCCTATTTTTATCCAGTATCAATATTCCTCAATTTTTATTAATGGTATTATTTATTAATTAGACATTGTCCTAAAATTATTTTCTCCGCTACCTGAAAATAATCATCTAAATTAAACTTTTCTTCATCAATAAGATATTGTAATGAGGCTCCTAACATAAGAGATACCATAATAAAAGGAAGATTTTCTATATATTTTTCATCTATACAGTCACCAGGTTCTCCCTTACTTAATACCTCACTAATACCTTCTCTCCATATGTTAAAGGTATCTTGAAAGTATCCCCTTATTTCCTCATTTACGGTTCCCTGTACCCAATAATCAATTTGAGTATATTCCATTTTCTTATTAATTAAGATATCATCTTTCTTTTGCTCAAAAAAACCTCGTATATTATCCACCATATCTTTATTTTCAATATCTATATAACTCTTTCGATTATGAGAAAATTCCTCTTGTATACTATTTAATAGAGCAATCATTATATCGTTTTTGGTGGAAAAATGATAATGAAGATTAGCTTGGCTCATATTAGCCTCCTTAGCAATCATATGCATACGAGTACCACTTATCTTTTCCTTTGATACTACTTCCATGGCAGCATTAAGTATTTTTTTATCGATATCCTTAGCCATACAACAACCTCTTTTCTACTGTACCTATAATTTAATTAATCTATATATTTCTATATTTATATTTTAAGAGGGATATGCTAAGGCATCCCTCATAATCTATAAGCCTTCTAATGCCACCTTCATTATAATATACTACCTTGTTTCAATGCAATTAAAGTACTATAAAGTTACTCCATTAAATTTTAGGTTCTTCTACAATTTTACCATCTACATATCTAATTAAAATATTTCTATCATCACCTGTATATATAAATTTCTGAAGCCTCTCCTCTATGGATAATAAATGAAAACTATTAAGTCTACTATCATCTATTATTAATGCATCAAATTCGTAACCTTGTTCAAAGCTTCCAACTTTTCCAAAGAACTGGCCACTACCCTTAGTTGCAAGATAAAATAATTCGGCAGTGCTTAATGGCTTATCAACTTTGTTACTTTCTAACCATCTAATATTTGAAGCTTGTGCACTATTTACAATAACACTACACATTGACAAACTATGACCACCTGATATATCCGTTGCAAGCCCTACTGGAACTCCCTTGCTAATGAGTTTTCTTATAGGCGCTATGCCACTTGCTAAATTGGAATTTGAATTAGGACTGTGAGCCACAAAAACTTTATTCTTAACCATTAATTCTATTTCATCTTCATCTACTAATACGCAATGAGCCATTATAGTTGGTATCTGACCAAACAGACCAGCATCTTCATATATACTTGCATAGTTTTTATAATTAGGATGTAGTTCCTTAACTAAATTTATTTCTCCGTAATTTTCACTTAAATGAGATTGAACAGGTACATTATATTTCTTAGCTAATTTTCCAAGAGTTTTCAATAACTCGAAAGTACATGTAGGTATAAATCTAGGAGTTATTATAGGTTTTACTAATTTATATTTATTTCCATATTCTTTTAAGAAATTTTCAGTATCCGCAATAGACTCTATGGTGTTTTCTATTAAATAATCTGGGCAATTCCTATCCATATTTACTTTACCCACATAAGCCCCTAGTCCTGCTTCATTAAATATATCCATCAATAGCTTTGTAGATTCCTTATGAACACTACTAAAAACACAAGCTCTAGTAGTACCATTTTTCCATAACTCTTTTACTAATATAGAATATACTTGTTTTGCATATGCCAAATCAGAGTATTTACTTTCTTCTGGAAAGGTATATGCTTCTAACCAAGGCATTAGTTCTTTATCAAGCCCTAATCCTAAATTAGGAAATTGTGGTGCGTGCAAATGTAAATCAATAAACCCTGGAACTATCAGTTTGTTGTCATAATCTATTATTTCTATATTTTTATACTCATCTATGAGTTCACTATATACTCCATCTATAATTCCATCTTTGACTATTATATAGCCACTTTCTAATACTTCGTATTCACCAAATTCTTTAGTAAAAATAATATCTCCTTTTACTCCAAATGCACCTTCCATTTAATTGCCCCCTTTAACCTAGAAAAATTATAATCTAACTTCAACATAATATAATTTTGTGTATATATTATCATATCTAAACATTTTTTGTAAATTATAATTATTATATTACTTTATAATATAATAATTAGCTTTGTCTACCTTTTCTTTCTATATGCAGTTTCCTCAAGAGGAAGTTTAGTTCTAAATATATTGTCAAATTTATAATAAGCTCCTTGAACTGCTGGTGCTGTTGGTATTGTAGTTATTTCCCCAACACCTTTTGCACCATAAGCTAAGGTTGATGTATTCTTTTCTATAATTATAGATTTAATTTCAGGTACTTCAGAAGCTCTAAATAATCCTAAGGTACCAAATTTTGCTGTAGGTACACTCTTATTAAGTGGATAATCTTCTGTTAATGCATAACCTAGTCCCATTACCACTCCACCTTCTATTTGTCCCTCTACATTGATAGGGTTAATAGCTTTACCTACATCATGGGCAGCAATAACTTTTTCTAGTTTACCATGTTCATTAAGTACTACCAACTGTGTGGCATACCCATATGATACGTGGCTGACTGGATTGACCTTAGTTGAATTAATTGGATCTGTTACTCCTTGAAATTCCCCATAAAATTCCTCTCCATCGAGGCTCTCTAAAGAATTACTGCTCAGTGCTTCTTTTAGTTTTAATGAAGCAATCTTTACAGCCTCTCCAGTAAACACAGTTTGTCTTGAAGCTGTAGTAGTTCCTGAGTTCGGTGAAGTAAAGGTATCTGGTGAATCAACAATTATGACCCTTGGAGATAAATTAGTAGTTTCACATACAATTTGAGTAATAATAGTGCCCAATCCCTGTCCTATACATGCTGCACTTGTTCTTATATGAACATTACCCTGTAATACAACAAGTCTACATCGCCCTGTGTCCGGAATACCTACTCCTACACCACTATTTTTCATAGCACATGCTATACCTACAACTTTATTATCATCATAGTCATCCTTAACCGCCATTAAAGTTTCTTTTATTGCTGTTCCATCATCTGATATTTGTCCATTAGGAAGCGTGTCTCCAGGAGCTACAGCATTATTATATCTAATCTGCCAAGGGGTTATACCTACCTTTTCCGCTAAAAGATTCAAATTACATTCTGATGCAAAGGCTGATTGAGTTACCCCAAATCCTCTAAATGCCCCACCTGGAGGATTGTTTGTATATACAGCGGTGCCTTCAATTTCTACATTAGCACATTTATAAGGTCCAGCTGCATGGGTACATGCTCTTTGAAGTACAGGACCTCCTAGCGAGGCGTATGCACCTGTATCTGATATAATTTTAGCCTTGAATGCAGTAATATTTCCATCTTCATCACAAGCAGTAGTTGCAGTAATTTCCATAGCATGTCTCTTTGGATGTATCATTATGCTCTCCTTGCGACTAAGAGTAATCTTTACAGGCACTTTAGTATACCAAGCGAGAAGTGCTGCATGATGTTGTACGCTCATATCTTCTTTACCTCCAAAGCCACCACCTACATATTTACTTATGGATCTAATTTTTTCCTTTGGAAGCCCTAGTAATTCGGATACTTCTCTTTGCTCATCATATACTCCCTGAGAGCCAGTATATATCAATACACCATCTCCATCAGGCATAGCTAGTGCACTTTCTGGTTCTAAAAATGCGTGCTCTGTGAAAGGTGTAGAATAATGATTAGTAACTACATATTTCGAATTAGCTATGGCTTCTTCTACGTTGCCTCTTTTTAATATTTCAACTTTTAACCTATTGCCAGTGGGATGAATTTTGGGTGCACCTTCTTCAAGAGACATAGTAGGACAAGTCATAGGTATTAATTCTTCATAATCAACAATTATTAAATCAAGTATTTCTTTTAGTGACTTTCTATTTTTAGCACCAACTAATGCTAATGAATCTCCCATATATCTAGTTTCCTCACCTACCGCAATCATAGCTGGCCAATCTTTAACAAGATGTCCAATAAACCTATTGCCAGGAATGTCTTCTGCTGTAAGAATAGCTATGGTATCAGGGTGTTTCAACGCTTTTGATATATCTATGTTCTTTACTAATGCTCTCGGATATTTTGCTCTTAAGGCTGAACCATATATCATATTAGGTACCTTTACATCATCTACATATACTGCAGTTCCTAATATTTTTTTTTCTGCATCAATCCTTGGAAGGTTATCTCCAACTTTTCCATGAAATACATCATTAATACTTAAACTACCTTGTCTCATTGCAAGGGCTGCTAAATTTATGGCTTCCACTATTTTTATATATCCTGTACATCTACATATATTACCTTTAATTGCATTTTTAATTTCTTCTTCTGTAGGATTTAAGTTCTTATTAAATAGAGCCTTAGTACTAATTACCATACCTGGTATGCAAAACCCACATTGTACAGCACCTGCTTTAGAAAAAGCCCATGTAAAAACCTCTTTTTCAAACTGAGATAGTCCTTCCACCGTTTGAACCACCTTATCATGGACTTTGGCGGTGGTCTGAATGCATGCTCGTACTGCCTTTCCATCAACCAGTATCATACAGGCACCACAAGCACCCTCTCCACATCCATTTTTCACAGAGGTTAAATCTTTTTCATCTCTTAAATAATCAAGTAAATTCATATTTTCAGAAATTGAGACCCTATTTCCGTTTAATATAAATTGATACACCATAGTTCCCTCCTCTTTATCCAAGGCTAAGACATATAAAATAATAGGACATAAGGGAATAGGACCCCTTTGAGTACACTTTGACTTCTACTAGGGTCCCAAACCATATTAAATCCGTAGATACTAAAAGCTATTCTTCGTCTTTTAGTGTTTCAACCTTCTTATTGAATTCTTCAATGAGATTGTCTAGTTCTGGTCCCATTTTATGCAATTTACCCCAGTAGTTATCATAATCATACCATTGTGCATTTAATTCATCTAAATCATACATCTGTTGTTCAATCCAGGTATAGTATTTAAGATTATGAATTCTATTTTTACTTTGATATGTGAGTTCTTCCATACTATCTGTTCTAACTCCTAGAACACTTCTATTATGATCAATAGCAGCATCAATTACTTCATATTTTTTTCCTCTTTCAGCTTCCATTTCTTCTAACCTTGACTGATACATTTCAGCAGAGTCAGTAAGAACAGTTAGCACTATATCATTTTCTGTTAATTCATAATATTTTGCAAATTTAATGCAAGAAATTATGTTTGCTGCACCTGAAATTCCAACCCATGATAATTTTGAAATTAAATCTTCTGAAATACCTTGTTGTCTTAAATATTCTTGTCCGGCTGGTTCATTAAATAGACGGAACATACCCACACTATCATTATCATCAATAGCTATAATCATATCTGTATTTTTAACATTGTGAATCCAAGGCACGTGCTTATCACCAATACCTTCAATTCTATGATCACCAAAACCATTATTAAGTAATGTTGGACATTGCAATGCTTCCCCAACTGCAAGCTTAGCATTTGGATATTGGTCTTTTATAAAGTCTCCACTTCCTAAAGTTCCAGCAGAACCTGAAGTTAAGCACACACCAGCAACTTTTCCATGCTCTCCAATTTCAGCTTTGATAATATCATTCATAGCATTACCAGTAACCTCATAATGCCATAGATGATTTCCAAGTTCACCAAATTGGTTAAATATTACAACATTATCCCTAGTTCTTCTTAATTCCCAAGTTTTATCATAAATCTCTTTAACATTACTCTCACAACCTGGAGTAGCTATGACTTCACCTGCTACTTGTTTTAACCAATCAAAACGCTCTTTACTCATATTCTCAGGTAAAATAGCTATAGATTTACATCCTAATAGGGCAGAGTTATATGCACCACCACGGCAATAATTACCAGTTGAAGGCCAAACTGCCTCATGATATTTAGGATCAAATTGACCAGTTACTAGTCTAGGAACTAAACAAGCAAAACTTGCTCCAACCTTATGAGCACCGATTGGGAAATATTTTCCTGCCATAGCAAAAATTCTTGCTTTTACACCTGATATTTCAGAAGGAATCTCAATGTAGTTAGGTAATTCATTGTATAATCCGCCATCTTTTACAGCTTCATTTTTCCAAGAAATCCTAAATAAATTGATAGGATCAATATCCCATAATCCAATATTTTTTAATTTTTCTTTAACGTGCTCAGGTATTTTGTTAGGGTCCTTCATCTGAGCTAAGGTTGGGATAACTATATTTCTTTCTTTAGCGCTCTTTACCGTTTTATTAAGTTGTTCTTCATTTATATTTAAATCTATCAAGTTTCTCACTAGAAACCCTCCTTTTACTATATATTATTTATAAAATTTAACCCAAAACAATTTTCTTTCAAGTGAAACTGACATCTTTCATTTAAAGCCTTGATTAATTTATTTCACCTACATAATTTATTAACGCATCTAAATCTGGCTTTATTATACCTGGTCTTATTACTGCCTTTTGTGCAGATTTTACATCCTTTAATCCACTACCAGAGACAACTATAGCTACACTTTCATCTCTTCCTATAGCTCCTTGTTCCACTAGTTTTTTAAGTCCTGCAAAACTTGTTACTCCAGCAGGTTCTCCAAATACTCCAGTATACCTTGCAAGAGTTGTCATAGCCTCTAAAATTTCTGCATCACTGACATCAACCGTAATACCATTACTTTCTGTTAACGCATTTAACACTTTGTATCCATTTCTTGGAATACCTACTGAAATACTATCTGCTATGGTATCAGGTGGTATATAGTCAAATTCCCTACTATTTTTTCTATAGGTTCTATTAACTGGATTTGACCCCTCTGCTTGTACAGAAACCATTGTAGGAAGTTTATCAATAATCCCTAAATCATAGAATTCTTTAAAACCTTTCCAAACCCCTGATATAGAACATCCATCTCCCACAGACATAATCACCTTATCTGGCACATTAAAATCTAATTGTTCACAGATTTCAAAAGCTGCAGTTTTTTTCCCTTCTACTAGATATGGATTTATAGCACAACTTCTGTTATACCATCCAAAATGTTCTACTGCCTTTAAGCAAAAATCGAAGGCTGTATCATAATCACCATCTACTAAAATAACTTTACTTCCAAAGACCAAAAGTTGTGCTAATTTACCTTCTGGTATACTCTTAGGAACAAATATATAGTTTTTTATCCCCATACATGCTGCAAAGCCTGATAGTGAAGAAGCTGCATTTCCAGTGGAAGCTGCACATATAATATCTCTTTTAAGCTCTATAGCTTTGGCTACTCCAACAGCTGAAGCTCTATCCTTAAAAGATGCTGTTGGGTTTCTTCCCTCATCTTTTACATATACATTCTTAATATTAAAAAGTTCCTCTAATCTTTTTGCTTTATATAATGGTGTCCACCCAATGTGTAATGGAGCTACTCCATTTAATCCCTCTAGTGGCAATATAGGTAGATACCTCCATATATTTTTTTTACTATTTTCTTTAAGATATTCTCTAGTTAATTCTTTTTTCACTAAATCTAAGTCATAAATTACATCTAAGGTTCCTTCTGTACCACAATATGGGCAATGATACATAACCTCTTCACTTAGCTTAGCTCTGCATTTAGAGCATACTAGGTGCTTAATCTTTTTCATGATTTCACCTCACCCATTAAATTAAAAACCACTATTTTACATACTCTGTAACATAAGTAATAGGAATTAGTGCATACATAGCTGCACATCTTACAAGCTCATCCTTCCAAGTTCTTTCATTTGGGGCATGTGCTTGGTCCTCATGACCTGGACCAAAGCCAACACATGGAATTCCATACCTGCCCATGATGGATACAGCATTTGTAGAGAATGTCCATTTGTCAACAAGTGGCTCACATTTAAATAAATCTCTATAAGATTTTACTAGAGTTTGACAAGCTGGGTGTTCTTCTTCTAATACCCAAGTTGGGAAATAACATTCTGTTGGATAAACAAGTCCAGTATAAGCTGGTCGTTCATAGGTGTACATTTCAACCTTACCATTTGCAGCCTTAACTGATGGTAATCCTCTAATTTGATCCAATGCATACTCCCAAGTTTCTCCATTTGTAAGTCTTCTATCTATAGACACTGTACATCTATCTGCAACTGCACATCTTGATGGGGAAGAGAAAAATATTTCAGAAACTGTTAATGTTCCTTTTCCTAGGAATGGGTCATCTATTAATCTTTCATTTAATTCTTTTAATTCATTTAATATTGGAGCCATTTTAAATATTGCATTGTCTCCTCTTTCTGGTGCTGAACCATGACAACTAATTCCATTAGTAGTAACCTTAATTTCCATTCTGCCCCTATGTCCTCTATATATGTTTAGAGAAGTTGGCTCAGTAATTACTACAAATTCTGGTTTAATCTTGTCTTCTTGAACTATATATTGCCAGCATAATCCATCGCAATCTTCTTCTTGAACTGTACCCGTAACTAGTAATGTATAATCCCCTTCTAATCCTAAATCTTTAATTATTTTTCCAGCATAAACCATGGAAGCCATTCCACCTTCTTGATCTGAACCGCCTCTCCCAAATATTACTTCATCATCTTCAAATCCCTTATATGGATCATAGTTCCAATTATTTATATCACCAATTCCAACGGTATCTATATGAGCATCCATAGCTATTAAATGTTTTCCGTGTCCCATATATCCTAAAATGTTTCCCATTGGGTCTATTTCAACTTTATCAAAGCCTACTTTTTCCATCTCTTCTTTAATTCTTAATACAACTTTCTCTTCATCACAACTTTCACTTGGAATAGCTATCATGTCTCTTAAGAACTTTGACATATCATCCTTATATTGTTCTGCTAATTTTAATATTTCTTCTTTATTTATATTCATTGACATTTTAAATACCTCCAAATCAAACTTATATATTTTTATAATTTAGAATATTATTCTTACTTTAGGCCTTATCAATAATATTAAATCCCCCCTATATATGATTACATTTGAATAATATCTAAAATATAGCAATCAATTTATTGAGATTTACTAATTAATCAGTTAGGATAAAGTAAAAAATTATATCTTTGAAGATTTCATGTATAAAATCCCCTCTAAAACTCCACCTGCAATACATCTAGCTTTATCCGAGATAGTATTACAATTATCCAATTCATCATATCTTGGATCAATATCGGCTATTTTTAAGCTTTCATTTACATAACTTTCAGATCGTATAATTCCTCTTAAAACTCCATCTATTGATGCATAGATTTTTTGCCCATTAACTATAGCAAGTATATCTTTAGTTGTTACTATATCTCCTATATTTTTAAAAGTACTAATAATGCCTTCACATGGACTATATATAACTCTTTCCTTATCATATCCTCCTATTTTTCCTGGGACACCAGTATTCTTAAGTGCATATCCATGAAATATTAACCTTCCTAAATTATGTCCACGCATAGTCTCTACTGCTATATGCACATCTTTTCCAGCATTGAAGCCTGGACCTAATCCAATAGTTATAGGAGCCATATTTATATTAGTACCCGTATTTCTTTTAGCTAAAATCGCATCCACTACCACTAAGGGTTTAATTTTATCAATAAGAGTTCCTTCACTATCTATAGCTATAGGAATAATTCCATTTTCCCAAGCATCATATATCTCTTCTAAGGTCTGTACAAGTACAGATTTTGAATCTTCTATTATAGCTTCACCATCATACACTGCTTCACTAAAACATATTTTTCTTCTTATAGCAGTAGGTTTTTCTATTTCAAGAACTAACACATTAAACCCACTTTTATGAAGCTTTTGTATAGTTCCAGAGGCAATATCCCCACCACCTTTTACAATTACCCTATCCTTAACCATGAATATATCATCTCCCTATTTATAGATAACTCAATTTTAGAAGTTTATTATAGTCTTCCATAGTATCAATATCCCAAAGCGGAAGCTCCTCATGTATTTCTATAAATCTAACCTGATGAATAAACTTATTGATAACAGTTTTACCACCAATATCCCCCTGTAATTTTAATAGTTCCTCAGTATATTTCTTAGGAAAAATTACTGGATTTCCTCTCCTGCCCTTATAGATAGGTACAATTATATTATTAGGATACTGTTCAAATTCATTAATTAACTCAGTGATTATTTCTTCATTGATAAGTGGTTGGTCACCTGTAAAAAAAGCATAGCCTAATGCCTCTGGTGAATTTAATATTCCTAATTTTATAGATTCACTTTGTCCCAAATCAGCATTTAAATTCATAACGGCATTTATGTTTCTTTTTTTACTGAGTTCAATAATTTCAATCCTATTTGTAACTATTAATCTATGTGAAAAATCACTTTTACTTATATTGTCTAATACATATTCTACCAATGCACATCCCTTATATTTAAGAAGTAGCTTATTTTCACCCATTCTACTACTAAAACCAGAAGCCATTATTATCGCATTAATCACTTTATAGACCTCCTTGAGGCAACTCATAATATTCATAAGTTTTATCTTTTAAGCTTCCAAATATTATGCTATCTATTAATTTATATTCACGGTTTTTCAATGCAATGCATTTTAGTAAGTTAGACGTCAAATTAAAATCTTTTTCCACGTCTAATTTATTGATAAATAGTATCCTTTTCCCTAAGGAATTTTTAAATAATCCTTTTGGATTGAAAATTAAAGATATAATATTCTTTTCAGTTATTCTCTGATCCTCTTTTGTACCTGTCAAAGCCATAAACTTTTCTATTCTATGTATATTGCTTTCATTTATCATCATTCCAACAACTTCTACGGTAATAACTCCTATAGTAACCTCTGTATATTTGCTTATAACAGGCTCATTATAGTTCCATCCCTTAAGGGGTTTTCTTTTAGAACCATCTGCTTCTATAAAAATGTAATCATAATGTGGTAATAATTTCTGAAGTTCATTATCACAAGTACCGATTATTTTATCTTCGCTATTAATAGAGTTTCCATATACATAAATTCCTTTATCTACAGAACTATTAAATAAATTTATGTTATCACCTTCAAAGAACATAAATTGAAAATCATTTATTGGTGGTACATATATCTTTGTGGTTGTAGTAATCAAAACCTTATTTCCCTTTCTTAACTCTTTAGCCATAGTAAACATGAGAGTAGTTTTACCACCTGCACCAACTATAGATACAATTTGACCTTTATTTAAATCAATAATTTCTGTAAGCCTCATATATACCTCCATGCTATTAATAGCGAATACGACTAACTTATTTAAATATTCATAATTTTGAAACTATATATATGCCATATAATTCTATGTTAATAATTAAGCATAGAATTATCACAACATGTTTTTACATTTTTTTACTTAATAGAATAGTTCAATAAAATGTAATCTCAGTCAATTAGTTGTAACAATATAATTAGAAAATTAAAATTTTCCCCAAAGATTTCGGGCTAACTCTCTACTTTTTGCCATAATTTTCTCTTCATCAATCCCAGTTAAAATTCTATTTTCCATAATTACTTTACCATTAACTATAGTTGTTTCTACATGTCTTCCATTAACTCCAAATACTAAATGACCATTTATATTGTTTCCTATAATTGGTGTTGGAGGATTGTAATCAACTACTATAATGTCAGCTAAAGCGCCTTCTTTTAAAATTCCTACTTGATTATTGATAAATCTTTCAGTAATAAGTCTATTATTTTTAAATAACATCTCAGGTATTTCTCCCCATGCAACAGTAGAATCCTGTGCAACATGTTTATGAATAATATTAGCTACTTTATAAGATTCCATCATATCTGCTGTATATCCATCGGTACCTAGTCCAAGTAAAATTCCTTTTTTAAACATAGATAGTACTGGTGAAGCTCCTACAGCATTTCCCATATTAGATTCTGGATTATGAACTACTATGGCATCTTTCTCTTTAATCATGCCCATCTCTTCTTCTGAAATGTGTATGCAATGAACAGCTATGGTCTTCTCTGATAATACTCCTGAACTGTACCATCTCTCTACAACACCTTTTCCATACTTCGCTTTAGCGTCCTGTAAGTCTTCAATTCCTTCTGCACTATGAACATGAAAGCCTGTATCAAGAGTTTCTATAGCATCTAGACATTTTTCAAGGGTTTTATCGCTTATGGTCATAGAAGCATGTAATCCAAACATTGCTCTAATCATATCATCATTTTTATTATTACAATATTTAATGAATTCTACATTTTCTTTTATACCTTCATCAACTATTTTTTCACCATCTCTATCTGATGTCTCATAACATAGATTACTTCTAATACCTATTTCTTCTGCGGCCTCTGCTATTTTAAAAAGGCTTCCTTGTATAGCATAGGGGCTAGCATGATGATCAAAGGATGTAGTCACACCATTTTTTATTTGCTCTATCATTGGAACTATAGCACTATAATACACATCTTCTAAAGTTAAAACTTTGTCTAATCTCCACCATAATCCTGTAAGTATATCAGAGAATTTTGTTGCTGGTGGACTATCATTTGGAATTCCTCTAGCAAAGGTACTATAATAATGCATATGAGTGTTGATAAATCCTGGCATTATTAGTTTACCTTTGGCATCTATATATTTACTATTAGTATATTTATCCTTTAATTCACTAGTTGTGCCAATTTCAACGATTTTATTGCCATATATTGCTACGCAACCATTCTCTATAATCGGCCTTGAATCATCTCTTGTTATAACCTTACCATTTCCAACAAGTAACATAGTTACACCTCCTAAAACTTAATGTACTATAGCATAAATCTATAATCTTCAATACAAGTTTCTATTATATTTCTCATTTCCTTTGATATAGTATTTTCTTCAGAAGGCTTACATTGAATAATCTCTTCCTGTTCATTTCTTACTTTACATAGACCTGTGGAGAAATCCTCTACCAAAAATCCTATGTTAGTACTATTGTTAAAGTCTTCTTCATTCCAAAAAACAGTTACCTTATCCTTATATGGATTTCCAGTATGAGGACAGAATATGCCGCAATTACCACACTCATTACACATACCATCTAAATGAACAATTTCATGGTTGGATATAAGTCCATCTTTAACTTTTATAACTACATTAGCTCTATTTGGGCACACATCCACACATAATTCACAAATGCTATCACAGCCTAAGCATCTCTTACTTTCACCCTCACAACAAATAGGTTCCATCAAAATACCTTTACGTTGGTATAATGAATTTTCGTTTATTGAAATATTTATGCTATGAAAATCACACTCTAAATTTTCTTTATTAAGTATATCTTTAGAAATTGATTTTCCATGAGAAATTGCTTGTACAATAGTGCTAGGTCCATTCTTGGCATCTCCTGCAACATATACATTCTTTATATTAGTTTCACATTGTAAATTAACCTTAGGTAGACCTTTTGAATCCACTTCTATACCACTATTAGTGAATAGTTCAGTATCTACCTTTTCTCCTACTGCTACAATGACAGTATCTGCATCGAACTCTATAAAAGTTCCTGTAGTTATTGGACTTTTTCTACCAGAAGCATCTCTTTCTCCTAAGGTCATTTTTTCACAAAGGAGTTTACCATTATTTAGTGATACTGGTGAAAGTAATTCTTTTATTGAAATTCCTTCTGAAAGAGTTAAAGCTATCTCTTCACGGTCTGCTGGCATGAACTTTCTTGTTCTTCTATAAACTATAGAAACACTTTCTACTCCTTCAGTCCTCTTTGCAGCACGGGCAGCATCCATGGCAACATCTCCACCGCCTATAACACATACATGTTTGCCTAAATAAACTTTTCCTTCATTAGATTTAAAATTTTCTAGGAAAGTAATAGCATTAAGTGATTTATCTGAGCCCTCTTTTAAGGATATTTCTCCAGGTTTCCATGCACCTATAGCTAGCACAATATATTCATATTTTTCTTTTAATTCTTCTATATTGAAATTTTTCTCTACACCAAATTCGAATTTTACTCCATAACTTTTTACAAGCTCAAAGTCTTTTTTTATGATCTCAGAAGATATTCTGAACTCTGGAATTACATATTCAATGATGCCATAAGCTCTGTCTCTCTTATCCATTACAGTTACATCTACACCATTTCTTCTTAAGAATAGAGCCACAGATAACCCTGATGCACCAGCACCTACAATACATACTTTTTTATTGCTTTTAAGTTCCATTGGCTCAATATGCTTTATATAATTGTCTTGAGCATTTATTACTGCAATTTTTTTCATATTTCTTATTTGTACTGACTTTTCATAATCAAGCCTTGTACATTTATATTGGCAATTATGGTTACAAATTGTTCCTGTTATGGCTGGGGATGCATTATCCTTAACAATGACTGAAAAAGCTTCATCATATTTTTCTTCTCCTACTAGAGCTATATACTGTGGTACTTGCTGATTTATTGGACAACCTATACTGCAAGGCGCAATGCTGCACTTATATATAGGTAGCTTTGAGCTTAATTTTCTGCTTTCCACAGTTTTAGCTTCTTTTAAATGATGCTCATCTATTATGGAAGCTTTTGCAACTTTTCCTAATAATTCTGTATTTATAATCTCACTTCTATTATTAAGCAGTGGTTCTAACTTTTCAGCTATTTGAGTAATTCTTTCATATCCCCCAGGTTTTAAAATTGTAGTAGCAAAGGTAATAGGACAAATTCCTGTTTCAAATATTTTATCAATGTTAAAGAAATCAGCTCCTCCAGAATAAGATATATAGATGTCTCCATTAAACTCTTTAGCTAATCTACTAGCTAAAGTCATAGTTAACGGATAAAGGGAACGACCTGACATATACATTTCTTCTCCTGGTAATTCCTTATTTAATATCTTAACAGGCAAGGTATTAGTAAGTTTTACTCCAAGTTTAAGTTGTAGAGTCTTCGCTAATTCTTTTAGCCTGACTAACATTGATACCCCGTCATCATACTGTAAATCATGAATAAAATGATGGCCATTTAAAGTTATATAATCATAACCCATAGTATCAAAAGTTTCTCTTACAAATTTTTCTCCTAATAAAGTAGGGTTCATCTTTATAAATGTATGCAAATTTTTCTCCGTTAATAGATAATTAGCAATTCTCTCAATCTCTTCAGGTGGACATCCATGTAACGTTGATAGGGTAATTGATGTGCATATAGTAGGTGATACTTTATCTAAATCCTCTTTAGTAAAATTTCTAAATTTATCTAAATTATTCTTAAGAACTTCTCTACATTCATTCCAAATTTTTGTACTAGAGGCATTTCTCATTTCCTCAATATAGGTGTTTATTTTTGGAGATCTAATCCCTTCTAAGTCATAACCTACACTCATATTAAATATGAAATCTCTTTCCTCGCTAAAAGAAAGTTCTTTCATTAAAACATGAAGTAAAAACCAAGCCTTAACATATTCATCATAGGCATCTCTAACAGTTAATTCAGTAGACCATTCTACATTATAACATTCATCTTCAGCACGAATACACGGCTTGGAAACAGGTAAATCTTCTCCATCTAAAATTTGAACTGTTTTTAATTCAATAAATCGACTTCCAGTTAGATATGATGCAATAATATTCTGTGTTAATTGTGAATGAGGACCTGCTGCAGGACCTATTGGCGAACCAAGTTTTTCTCCTAAAAAGGCAATATTGCTCTTGCTTTTATTGTAATAAAATTTATTTTCTTTAATTCCTAAAATGGTTTCCTTCTCAGTTAGTTCTTCAAAAATCCAAGTCACTAACTTTTGGAAATCAATTGGTCGCATTTTATCACTCATTTACATTCCCCCTTGAACATATATAATGTTCCAACAAATCTGCTATATTATAGCAATGTGGAGTGACCCTTATGGAGGGACACTCCTAGTTATATATATTAAATACTATTTTCCAGAAAATCTTGGTTTATTAGTTTCTAAAAGTTTTTCAAATGTAGTTACTGGATCTTTAATCTTACTTAAGAACATCATAGCTGCAATTATATATGGTTTAAATCCTGCTTCTTGATATAATGGCTTACGATAGCGGTTAAACACACTAGCCTCAACCTCACCTTGTTCACAACTTACACCAGTGATATCAGCTGGTAAACAGTGCATATAAAGAGCACTTCCATCCCTAGTTAACTTCATCATTTCCTCAGTACATTCCCAATCCTTATGTTTCCCATTCTCTGCTAGTAATTCTTTTTCTAAAGCCTTTATTTCATCAAACTTGCCTTCTCCATATAGTTCTGTACGTTTTTCCATAGCTGCATATGGAGCCCAGCTCTTTGGATATACTATGTCTGCATTCTCAAATGCTTCCTTCATTGAGTTGGTTTTAGTAAAACTACCACCATTTTTCTCAACGTTCCCCTTTGCAATCTCTTCTACCTCAGGTAATAAGTCGTATCCTTCTGGATGAGCAAGAGCAACTTCCATACCCATTCTTGTCATTAATCCAATAATACCTTGGGGCACTGAAAGTGGTTTTCCATAAGATGGTGAGTATGCCCAAGTCATTGCAACTTTTTTACCTTTAAGATTTTCTGCTCCTCCAAAATGGTGTATAAGGTGTAGTAAATCTGCCATGCTTTGCGTTGGATGATCTATATCGCATTGTAGGTTAACTAATGTAGGACGTTGTTCTAATACTCCATCCACATGTCCTTCTTGTACTGCTGATGAAACTTCTCTCATATAAGCATTACCTTTTCCAATGAACATATCATCTCTTATTCCAATTACATCTGCCATGAAAGATATCATATTTGCTGTTTCACGAACAGTTTCACCATGAGCAATTTGAGATTTTCCTTCATCAAGGTCTTGCACTTCTAACCCTAGTAAGTTACAAGCACTGGCAAAACTGAATCTTGTCCTAGTAGAATTATCACGGAATACGGAAATACCTAATCCGCTATCAAATATTTTTGTAGATATGTTGTTTTCTCTCATGTTACGGAGTATGTCAGCAACAGTAAATACAGCCTGAAGTTCATCATCTGTCTTTTCCCAAGTTAGTAAGAAGTCGTTATTGTGCATGTTTTCAAAATTTAACTTATCTAGCTTTTCAATTAAGTTTTTTATTTCTTCCATAAATAGCCACCCCTTAATATATTTAAAAAATCTTTTATTTTTTTACTGACTAATTAATCAGATTTTACATTAATTAGTATTATATGTCAATACATGTATTATAATTTGCTTTTATTTTAATTTATGTATAATTCACATTTAAATAATAATTTCATTGTAATAAAATTACTATTTATAATATTAATTTATAATTTACCTTTGTAAAAAATATACATAATTATAATTTATTATTAAATTATAATTATATATTTTTTATATTAAAATATATATAAATATTTTTCATTTATCCTCTTAAGGTTTCGTATAAATATGTTAAATAAAAATAGAATCTTTTGGTAATGTTTCGCAAAACAAAAGCTGACTCTTCAGAGAATCAGCTTTTTATCACAGTTATAATTTTATACGTTTTTATTTTAGAAACACATACTTAGTGCATATTTATTAGTTAAAATTATCAGCGTGAGAGGACTGCTGTAAATCATCTTTAAAGTAAATCTTTGTCCATAACAAAAATTAGACCAGTTTCTCATAGAGATTATCTACTTTTCTTTTTAAATCTCCATATTTTTCATAACATTCATAATTAGTTTTTTCATTGAAATTATCTTCTAATTTTTGCATTTCGTATTCTAACTCAATTATTTTTTCTTCTATTTCTCTGTAATTCTCTTCTTTAACTCTAGCTGTAACCATAGTGTTGTTTTTATTTATAGAATAATTTTTATTTATTTTTGATACTGCTTTCTCATTTTTTTCTTCCTCCACAGTTTCACTATTTTTATTCTTTTCACTCTTATAAAAGTCATAGTTACCATAGAAAGTACTAACTTTACCATTACATATTTCCATAATTTTTTCTATAGAATTTTTTAGAAAATACCTATCATGAGAAACTGCTATAACCGTTCCTTTATACTCTCTAAGAGCTAATTCTATGGACTCTCTAGCAGCTAGATCTAAGTGATTTGTGGGTTCATCCATAATTAAGCAGTGAGGTTCACAAAGAAGTATTTCGGCTAAATAGACCCTTACTCTCTCTCCTCCACTTAATACTTTTAGCTGTTTATTAACTTCATCTCCATAAAACTGAAACTTACTTAGATGAAGCCTTCCATCCTTTTCTGTGAATTCTTTAATACTCATAATTTCCTCTAGAATAGTCAATTCTTCATTTTTAAATTCTACATCCTGGCCTAAATATGAATATCTTACCCAATTCCCTAGGGTTGCCACACCCTCATAATCCTTATCATTTCCTAATAATATATTTAAAAGAGTAGTTTTACCACAACCGTTATCTCCTATGATTCCAACTCTTTCACCACCACCTATGTGAAAATTACCATCTTTAATAATAGTTATATTTCCAAAAGACTTATTTAAATTCTTTCCCCAAGCTATATCCTTACTGACATGATCTATATTATTAAACCTGATTCTTGGTTTATTATCCATATTTAAATGATTACTACTTTTAAATTTTTCTTGAGTTTTTTTCTTTTGCTCTATAAGTGAGTTAAGCCGCTTTTCTCGACTCTTAAAGGCAGTGATTTTCCTATGAGACTTAAGTTCTTCTATGACCTTTCTTTCTTTTTTAATTTCTAATTCTAAGCCTTTTTGATCCCATATATAATGATTTCTCATGTTGTTCTTTTCTTCAACAAATTTAGAGTAGCTACAGCTTCTTTCACATAGCGTTCCATTATTAAGTTCAGCAATTCTAGTAGAAGCTTCATCTAGAAAGTACCTATCATGGGATACCATGAGCACACCACCACTAAATTTCTTTAGAAATTTCTCTAACCATTCAATGGCTTTTATATCTAGATGATTTGTAGGTTCATCTAAAATAATAAGATCCGGTTCATTAATCAACATTCTAGCAAAGAGTACTCTCATCTTTTCTCCACCACTTAAATTATTTATAGGAATTGAAAGCACTTCTTTTTTAAGACCTAGCCCTAAAAGAATTTTAGTAATTACACTTTCTATAACGTATCCGTCCATCGCTTCATATTCATTTAAGGTATTTGAGTACTTCTTGAGAACCTGATCATATTTTTCATAATCCATTTGAATGGATATATCCTCCATTTGTTTTTCTAATATCTTAAGCTTCTCCTCCAATCTTATAATTTGTTCCAAATGCAATGCAGTTTCCCCATTTAGTTCCCTTAATTCCATCATATCTTGAGATAAATAAGCTATTTTAGCTGCCTTTGCTAGAATTATATTTCCCTTATCAGCTTCTTCCATACCTAATGCAATTTTAATTAAAGTACTTTTTCCAGCACCATTTGGCCCAACTAAAGCAACTCTCTCACCTTTTTCTACTCTTAGACTAACATTATCTAATACTTTTTGGTTTCTATACTCCTTTGAAATATTTTCTAATGATAATAAACTCATTATTAATTCCTCCTTAATTATGATTTAAATTTTGATACGCTAAAAGACCACAAGTATTATACCCATGGTCTATAATTTGTGAGGAATTAATAGGTCTGTAATAAATAAATAGTAGTAAATAATTATTTATTGCATACATACACAATATAGTCTTACCTCAAAATAAAAGCCACGGATAATGATGCTATTATCCGTGGCAATAGTTCTTAAGCTAAGTATATTTATATCCATGATTTTAGTATATTATATAAGAAAAATTACTAGACATATTTTAATACATGTTAAATTAACAATATAAGTATTCTTATATAATAGCTATACCATAATAGCCTACTATAAATTATTATAGATGCCTATGGAAAATGGAATAAATAATTTTAAAACCTTATATTATCGCTGAAATTTTTACACAACAAAAAAACTAATCTAATAATAAATTTTATACCCATATATAAAATCATTAATTATTATCTTATACAACTAATAAACATACCAAAAATTCAACTTTTCAAATAAGTATGTTATTTACATTTATTTTGTTTTATATCTTCCAGCGGTGATATAAAAGACACTAGCTCCGGATAAAGCTTCACCTATAAACTTATGGTCTTTATTCGAAGCGGAGTCCTGATATCTTAGCTGGTACATTCATTATAAACATAATTTATCCTCTTGTACCATATAAATGTATTTTATATCTTCATCTTATGATATCACAAGATTCAAAATATTGTCAACATTTTTTCCGTAATTAAACCCTTTAATTCATCAAGACTTTAAATCCATAAGAAAAGGCTGAAACTAATCATTTCAGCCTTATATTTAATAGCTACCTAAATCTGTATATAACAGACTCTGCACTGCAGATGTTTGCCCACAAAAAGGTTTATTCCTATTTTGTAGTACAGGGTGCGGTAGCTACACCTTTCCAATTCATGAGATTTCAGTATAACTTATACAATCTTTTATATCCTCTTCAGCTTGAAGTTTTTTAATAATACTAATTTCTTTTTTATTAAAAGTATTTGTAGAGTTATTAATGAAATTCTTTAAAAATATGTAAAATTTCTCAGTGGCAAATTCATCATCGCTACATTTATATTCTATATTTAGGAGCTTTAATATAAAGGTAATATGTCCTTCAACTCTTCTATAATAAACTCGTATTTTATTATCTTTATATCTAATTAATGTTGTTGCTAGATTTTTAGCTCCTACCAATTCTAGTTTTTGAGAATTACCACAACCTATACATAAGAATTTATCTTTCTCAAAACGATTTATAAATTTCACAGTATCACATATTGGACAGCGAAAAAAAATCAAATTCGGACTCACTTTAACTGGTTTACCAATACCCTCAAACTCAGATTTATATAACACAAAATCAGCAAATAGATTATATTCACCAATACTTATAGGTACATTAAAATCCCTTTGTTTAAGCCTATCATTTTTATTTACTAAATTCTCTAAAATTATAACACATCTATTTTCTTTAGCTAACCTTACAACTGTATTTGACAATTCATGAAGTTTATTCTTACCATTCACATTTACAGCTGATATTGGTCCACTTTTAACTAATTCACCACTGTCATTGCATATTACATAAAACATCTCTTTACTTATTCCTCTTACTACTCCTAAAAATTTATTACAGCTTATTTTTTTAGGGGATTCATACCAAATTCTCAAGTTAAGATAAAAATCACTTCCTCTTTTTATAAGTTGTGCACTTTTAGGCATAGCTATTCCAGCTTCTATTTCGTTTAAATGATGTTCCTGCCACTTACCTATGTATAATGGAAAAAGCTCATATCTTATTTTTTTGGTATTTTTCTGTAAGAACTCCTCTGGAAATGTAAGATATTTTAATATTCTATAGTATTCTTCTACTTTTTCTACAGCATTATTACGATTAAACAGATAAAGTTTTACATAATATCTATTACTTTCAATATCTTTAAGTAAAGTGTAATCTCTATTGTGAGCAAATCGACTAAATAATAATGGTCTATGTTTCTCATACTTATTAAACATAGAATTAATCTTTACCATACTTAAGTTATCTGCTCCATTTAGTATACTCTCAATGTCATCATCAGTGGTTCTTATTACAGGATAACTTATTTTTGCAGAAATAGATTTTCTATTGTAATAAGTAGATAGTGTCATAGCTACATCCATCCTCAAGGCATCCTTAAAAGGTTCTACATTTAAGAAATCCACCTTATCCATTATATCTTTATTTAAAAGCTTTAGAATATAGTTCTTTGTGATCTTTGAATCTATAGATTTTATTTCACCCAATTCTTTAAGAATTATATGAAATGCTTCAGTATATCTTTCTAATGCATCTTCAAGAATTCTACTTTTTGTTTTAGTTGGTTCTAATAGCTTTATGGATATGGTCTTATATGGCATCCAATCTACTCCTTAAAATAACTACATTTTAATGATATTCAACCTGAACTTCTTTTCCCAGTCTTTTCATAGATTCAGATATTTCATTAACTAATTGAAGTTTAATACTCAAATCCATAGAAAAATTAGGATTTTGATGAGCAGGATTTAGTGCTCTACCTACTATAAATTTTGCACCTGTACATTTATTTATTAGAAATTGAGCTAATAAAGATGCAGCATCACCTTGATGATTTTCATAAGTACGTCTATCAACTGCACTTCTTTCATATTTCTTCATAATTTCAAGAGTTTTTTTCAGTGTAACCACTCCTTCAGTAACAAGGTCAACACCTTTCATCTCTGCCACTGGGGGCACATCTGGAGAGATATAATTCAATGATACCTTAAGCTCACTACCAGAAATACGACTAACTATTTGAGAAGTTGTTCCTCCACAAACAATTTTTGTTCCCTTAAAATTCATCAGTTCATCAACAATTCTTTTATCATCTTCATGATTAATAGGTGGCCCAACCATAACATAGGCCTTATCAGATTTTCTAATTCTACAGACTGCAACTGTGGTATCATCTCCTGGTTCCTCTCCATAAAGATTATTACATGCCGCTAACAATAAATTCTGCATTGAATAAGCAGTACTATTCTTTTTATATGCATTTTCCAAGTATTTAACCACATTTTTTTGTTGCCATCCTAAACTTAACATTTTTTCGACTCCTGCATTAATTACTCCATCACTAAACATAATACAAATATCATCTGACTTTAACTTTATATGTGCCTCCTTGATCTTCTTGTCTGCAATAATAAGTTCTTTTCTAGGAAACTCATAGAATTTTCCATTTCTAAGTATAACAATATTTGGATTGTCAAACTCAACAATATGAGCATCTCCTAACTTATTTATATGTATAAAACTAAAACTACAATATGCAATACCTCTTTCATTGCACACTGGTAGTGTGGATGCCACAGTCTCTATAACATCACGTATATCTGTGGATTCCGCTAACATGGTTGCTACCATTTTACTGGTAAAAGATGCAAGGATATTGGCTTTTACTCCACTTCCAAGACCATCTGCAAGAACCATTATAGTATCATGTCCATTTTTTATAATTTCCACCATATCTCCACAAAGCTCTTCACCCTTTTTATTTAAGCTACCATAACTTGTTTCAAAAAATAAACTCATAAATACTCACCCTGTACTATATTTTTATTAGCTTAGTTAAAACAGCTTTGGTTTCACCTGTGGTTTCTCCCAAAAGACTTGCAATTTCCTGTGCAGCTCTTATTTGTTTAGCTATAACCCTTTGTGCTGTTTCTATAGTCTCTTTCCTAACTCTTTCAATTTCCTGATTTTTTTCTTCTTCCTTTGTTACATCTTTTGCAATTATTATATAATCGCCCTTAGGTGCTGCTATTATATTCAAATTAACAATAACCTGTTCATCTATACTTTTACATGAGAAATCATAGGGTTCTTCACCTGATATTTTTATATTATTAAATTCTTCTGAATTTAATAATAGCTCAATTGGAAGCCCAACCACATTTTTATCTATTAGTTTAAACAGATTTGCAGCTGCTTTATTGTACTCTAATATATTGAAATTCTTATCAGCCATAAAAATTGCATTGGGTGTGTTTTCCAAAATAATATTAGACATGGACTCTGCCTTTTCACGCATATATGGTAAACACATTTTTAAATCAGCTTTACCCTGGTATACAGCTATGGCTTTTTCTCTACAAGTAGAGTACCCGCAAGTTCCGCAGTTTAACATATGTTCTTCACTAAATTTTCCTATACTTACTAAAATATTTCTTATGGTTTCTTCACTAGGTGCATTATGCCTAGTTTTTTTGTAATTGTAATCTATTGATAAATCTAACGCTAAGTTTTCAGTCATAGGAATTGGCGTAACAGTTTTTTTATTGCTATTTTCAAATAGTAGGTCCTTAAAAACTAAAAATGGTACTTTTAAATTGTGCATACCTGGACCCTCTATACATGAACCTGCACAAGTATTCATCTCTATAAAATATCCTTCTATATTATGATCTCTTAATGAGTTAAGGATTTGTATACATCTGTCTATACCATCAACAGATATACTTTTATAATTACTTCTTAATTTAGTAGGTACGGCCTTAATAATTTCCCCAGGTAGAGGATATAATCTACTTGAAGTTGCATGTATTTCAGCAGCTTCTAAATCTTCTTCCCCTATGATTATTCCATCCTCATCCATCCATCTTTTCAACTCATCAAAGGTCAATACTGCATTAAGATTATTACTAGTGCTTGCTTCATATTTTTTAGAAATACATGGTCCTATAAAAATTACCTTATTTCGTTTTCCATAGATTTCTTTAAGCATTTTTCCATGAGCTATGGCTGGAGATACCACTGGTGCTAAATATTTTACAAGCTCAGGATAATATCTCTCCACAAGCATGACAGTTGAAGGGCAACCTGTTGTAATAATATTTTTCATTTTCTTCTCTTTAAGAAGCTCTCCATATTTCTTAGAAACCTGCGTGGCTCCTATAGCCGTTTCTTCAACCCTAGAAAATCCTAGTTTTTTTAACACTGTAGACATCTGTGTAAATGTTACTCCTGGAAAAGCCCCCACGTAGGAAGGGGCAAGGCTCACAAATAGCCTTGCTCCACTTTTTAGAAAACTCTTAACTAAAGGAATATCACTCTTAATTTGTTTTGCATTTTGAGGACATATTAATGTGCATTTACCACATAGTATACACTGATCCTCAAGGATATATGCTTGATCATCAGAAAACTTTATTGCCTTTAAATCGCATTGTCTTATACACTTATAGCAATTTTTACAGTTCGCTTTTTTAAACTGAATAATACTCATAGCAAATCCTCACATTTTCTAATAATTGATTTCGTTTCAGAATATTCGCATAATATGTCAACTCATTATAACATCTATGGGGAATATTTTCAACTTCTTAGAAAATCTCAACTATTGCTAAGCTCAATTTTATACTGCTATTTTAGGTAATACTTGTGATTCAAAAAACTGCCTTGCAGTTGTTCCTGAAACACTGTATACTTCACCATCATCTATCTTCACAGACACTGCATCCGTACAATGCCCTAAACAAAAAACTGCTTTTAGTTCAACTTTATCTGAAAGCTTATATTCTTCAATAATTTGTTGAAAGATATTGATTACATTGTATGAACCTCTAACATGACATGCACTTCCTATGCAAACGCTTAAATTTATCACAAAAATTACTCCTTCCTTTTATAGTCTACATGTAAAAGCTTATGAACTTTACCTTTTAGAAGACCTGAATATAATGACATAATTACTGGATTTTCTTCTGAACGTTTTATATTACTCATTCTATCTGCTTCGTATAACCCAGCACCACGTTTTAATTTTCCTTCAAGCTTAGTAAATGGTTGTCCTGCACCAGAAATACATCCGCCTGGACACGCCATAACTTCAATAAAGTCATAATGAGCTTCTCCTGATTTTATTCTTTGTACAAGATTATCTGCATTCTTTAGTCCGCTTGCTACAGCTATTTTTATTTCACGCCCATCCACATTAATGTTAGTTTCTTTAATTCCTTCCATTCCTCTTACTCCATTAAAAGCAAGAGCACGAAGTGTAGATGTAGATTTATCATCTAGCACCCTACGTATAACAGCTTCTGTTACTCCTCCTGTTACTCCAAAGATAACTCCTGCACCGCTGTTAACTCCAAAAGGCATATCAACTCCCTCAGGTTCTACCTCTGAGAATATGATTCCTGATTCCCTTATCATTTGGATAAGCTCTTGAGTTGTGATTACATAGTCCACATAAGGTATCCCATCTTCTTTAAATTCATCCCTCTGTGCCTCAGCTTTTTTCGCAGTACAAGGCATAATTCCAACTACTACAATTTTTTTATTAGAATGACTATAATGTTCCTTTAATACAGAAGCAAACATTTGCATAGGAGATCTACAAGTTGATATATTATCAACTAACTCTGGATAAGTATTTTCAGCATAGCTTACCCATGCAGGACAGCAAGATGTAAATAGTGGCAGTTTCTCATTTTTATTAAGTCTAGAAAGGAATTCTCCTGTTTCCTCCAAAACTGTTAAATCTGCTCCTGTAGTTGTATCAAAGACTTCATCAAATCCCATTTTTCTAAGTGATGCTACTATTTTTCCCATCACATTTTCCCCATCTTTTTGTCCTAACTCCTTACTTATACCTACTCTTACAGCAGGAGCTATTTGAACTACTACTTTTGTATTTTTATCACTAAGTTCTTTCCAAAGTTTAGAAGTATCATCCTTAACCACAATGGCTCCAGTAGGACATACAGCTGCACATTGTCCACATCCCACGCAATTTGATTCCGCTATAGGTTCATCAAAGGCTGTACTTACACACATTTCAGAACCTCTCTTAGAAAAGTCTATAGCTCCAATGTTCTGTACTTCATCACACATTCTTACACAATCACCGCATAAAATACACTTACTTTTATCTCTAACTATGCATACAGAGGATTTATCTAATTCTCCACTTTCAGCAGTGTTGTTAAATCTTATATCTTTTATTCCAAATCTTTGTGCTAGCTCTTGTAGTTTACAGTAACCATTTTTTTCACAGGTAGTACAATCTCTACAGTGATTTGAAAGTAATAATTCAAGAATCATTTTTCTATATCTTCTTAGCCTTGGTGTATTTGTATATACTTCCATGCCGGCTTTAGGAGGAGTAGAGCAAGCCGCTTCAATCTCTCCCCATTTATTTTCTACCATACACATACGGCAAGCACCATAAACGGAAAGCTCTGAATAGTAACAAAAGGTGGGTAATTCTATACCAACTTTTCTAATCAACTCGAGAATGTTTTTTTCTCCATTTATTTCTACTGGAATATTGTCTATAACCATAAACTGTCCATTCATTCTACTAATCCTCCTTTATAGCTTTGAAAGTACAAGCTTCAATACAAGCACCGCACTTAATACATTTATCTTCATCAATTTTAAATGGTTCTTTGACCTTACCAGAGATCGCTCCTACAGGACAAATTCTTGAGCATTTTGAACAGCCCTTGCAAAGTTCCTCTTCAATATATATCCTCTTAAGTTTTTGACAGGTTTTCGACTTACATTTTTTATCAAGTATATGCTCTTCAAATTCACTTCTAAAATTCTTAATAGTACTCACCACTGGGAAGGCTGCAGTCTTTCCAAGTCCACATAATGCTGTGGATGATATAGTATCTGCAAGTTCAAGAAGCATATCTATATCATCAATAGTACCTTGTCCAGCTACAATACCCTCTAGAATCTCTAACATCCTCTTAGTACCTTCACGACAAGGTACACATTTACCACAGGATTCATTTTGAGTGAAATTCATGAAAAATCTTGCAACTTCAACCATACATGTATTCTCATCCATAACTACAAGTCCACCAGAACCTATCATAGCACCTGCTTTTTTTAGAGAGTCAAAATCTAGTGGTAAATCAAGCTGAGCCGCTGTAAGACATCCTCCAGATGGTCCACCTATCTGTACAGCTTTAAAATCTGTACCTCCTCTCATGCCTCCACCTATATCAAATATTACTTCCCTTAAAGTTGTACCCATAGGCACCTCAATAAGTCCTGTATTTTCAATATTTCCGGTTATTGCAAAGGCTTTTGTTCCAGGACTCTTTTCAGTTCCGATGCCTCTATACCACTGTACTCCCCTAGAAATAATTGAAGGTACATTAGCAAAAGTTTCAACATTATTAAGTACTGTTGGTTTAGCAAAAAGACCTTGTTCAACAGTCCTCGGTGGTTTTACTCTTGGCATTCCTCTTTTTCCTTCAATGGATGCAGTAAGAGCACTACCTTCTCCACATACAAAAGCACCTGCTCCTTTATTTATCTTAATGTTAAAACTAAAATCTGTACCTAGAATATTATTTCCTAGAAGTCCATATTCTTTTGCTTGCTTAATAGCATTTTCTAATCTACTAACTGCGAGTGGATACTCAGCACGAACATAAATGTATCCCTCCTGCGCTCCACAAGCTATAGCAGCAATCATCATTCCTTCAAGTACTCTGTGAGGATCTCCCTCCATTATACTTCTATCCATAAATGCTCCTGGATCACCCTCATCACCATTACACACAACATATTTCATATCTGCATTTTGACGTTTTACTTGAGACCACTTACGACCAGTAGAAAATCCACCACCACCACGGCCTCTTAGGCTTGATTCTTCTATTTCCTTAATAACATCATCAGCACTCATAACAAATAGAGCCTTTTCAAGAGCATAATATCCACCAATAGCAATGTACTCTTCTATTGAGGTTGCATCGATGTGACCACAATGTTCAAGGGCAAGTCTAGTTTGCCTTTTATAAAAAGGTATCTCTTCTTGAGATTTGTATATTTCTCCATTTTTTCTATATGAAAGCCTTTCGACGCACTGTCCATTAAGTATAGTTTTATCTAAAATCTCTTCACAGTCCTCAGGTTTTACTTTTATGTATAAATATCCCCATGGTTCAATTCTTACAAGAGGTCCCATTTCACAAAAACCATGACATCCACTTTTTTTAATTCCTACTGATTCATCATGAGGTTCTTTTTCAAGGCTAATGTCACAATTTATTCCCTTTTCTTCCATTAATTTTACAAACATATGATAAATGTCTAAAGATCCACCTGCAACACAGCCCGTACCAGCACAGATAAGAATTTTTATATTTTGTTTTTCAAGACTATTTTTATATATATTTCTAATATTAATTAAATCAGCTCTATTAAGTAGCATGTTATTTATCCTCCTTAAGAGTATTTAAAAGCTCTACAGCTTTATCTGGATTCATAGCAGGATATACTTTCTCATTCACAGTTATAACTGGTGCTAAACCACAAGCTCCAAGGCATGAAACAGTTTCTACTGTAAATAGTAAATCATCCGTTGTTACTTTAACTTCTGAAAGTTTTAATTCCTTTCTTAGCTTATCTAATATTGGAATAGATTTTCTTACATGACAAGCTGTTCCATCACAAATTTTTATTATATATTTTCCTTTAGGTTCTAAAGAAAAATTTTCATAGAAGGTAGCTACACTATATATTTTTGCTTTGCTTATCACAAGTTTTTCTGATAGATATGGAAATATCTCCTTAGGTAAGTACCTATATACTTCTTGAATATCCTGCAATATGGCAATAATATTACTAGATTTGTACTCATTATTTTTTAATATCTCATCTACTTTACTATAGTTAAATGGTGTATTCATTTTTTTCCCCCCTACAAATATTGTTAAATTTTTATCGCATATATAGTTTATAAAAGTATTCTGAACATTACAATAATAAAAAATATTGTGATTTTTATTGCATTTCACTTCACCATTATTAATACGGTTTTTGATTTTAATAATCTAATATGTAATTTTTTACTTAACACTGCAAAGTTCTACAGTTTTTTCCGTTATATTATAAATTACTTTTTAAAATAAAAAGTTCCTTTGAATATTAAAGAAAAGTTGAAATTTCAAGGGTTATAAATTTTTCTTTTATATTTATAGGTATATATTATAAATGAAATTTCTTAAATTTAAAATTTCTTTTTTATTAAATAGCTAGGTAAAAAAAATAAGCTCTACCTAAATAGGTAGAGCAGTTAGAATTTTAATTATATTAAAAATATACATATAAATTATAGAAGGATTATGTTCCTACATAAACTATTTCCACAGATTACTTCCTGTCTTCTACTATTTTACTGATAATGTCTTCTCTTGAACTACCTATTATGTTAGATATTTTTGAAGATATTTTACCATGCTTATAAACTTCAGTTTCATTAGCATCAACCAGAATTAGTAGTTTTTCCTCTAGCTTTTCATATGTCATAAGCCCATCTAAATATAGGTCCACTAAATCCTTTAAACAAGTTGCTAATTCTTTTGGATTTTTATAAACTTTTCTCATACCGTACTCCTTTTTATTTGTTTCACTAAATATTTTTTTCTAAAGTATCCAATCATATTATATCCTACTATGCTTATAATTCAAGAATTTTATCAAAAATTCTTGATTAATAATATTTATAAATTCTTATAGTTTAAAATAATTTAATTATAACATGGTAAATGTTAGTATCTTATATGTTAAAATAATAACGTATTATGTTGTAATTGTTATAAATTCAATTTATCGTGATAATAAGAATTAATCAGAAACAATATATTTTATAGAATGAATATTGACAATATTCAAACGACATCATATAATAACTTTAATTTAATAATTAAATTGGCATTGATAAGGAGGAGTACATACACTCTTAAAGCCTAGAGAGAAGATGGATGGTGTAAATCTTCATGATAGATGTATGGAAGTAGCCTTTGAGCTGTGAACCGAACCTTTAATAAGAAGTAGGCTTCAACGGAAATTTCCACCGTTAAAAGGAAAACAGTATCGGATCATTATAACAATTTTTACTCCCGTACTGTTATTGAGTGCAGATTATATGAAAACATAATCTGAATTTAGGTGGTACCACGAAATATAACCTTCGTCCTAATTATTAGGATGAAGGTTTTTTTATTTTTGAATTTCCAATATTACACTGAAGTTTGATAGAGCTCATCATATTTCAGTAAATAAATTATTAATTTTAGAATAGGAGGTTTTATTATGTTAGAGAAAAAATATGATTTTAAAAGGGTAGAAAGTGATATGCAAAAGCTTTGGAGTGAAAGTAAAGTTTATGCTTTTGATAATGAAAGCTCAACCGAAATATATTCTATCGACACCCCTCCACCTACTGTTAGCGGAAGTCTCCATATTGGTCATATCTTTTCCTATACGCAAGCAGAGATGATTGCTCGTTTTCAACGTATGCAAGGTAAGAATGTATTCTATCCCTTTGGGTTTGATGATAATGGTCTACCTACAGAAAGACTTGTAGAAAAAGAAAAAAATATCCTTGCTAAGGATATGACCAGAAGTGAATTTAATAAAAGATGTTTAGAGACTACCTCTCAATACGTAGAGCAGTTTAAAAATCTATGGCAAAGTTTAGGCTTTAGTGTTGATTGGGAATTACAATATGAAACAATAAGTCCTCAAAGTCAGCGTATATCCCAAAGATCCTTTATAGAACTAGTTAAAAGAGGAAAGGCTTATTCAAAAGAATCCCCTGTACTTTGGTGCACAGAATGTCACACATCTATAGCTCAAGCTGAACTAGATGCTGTGGAGAGAGAAACTACCTTCAACTATATTCCTTTTAAGGTAGGAGAAGAGAATTTAATTATTGCAACAACAAGACCAGAACTCTTATATGGATGTGTATGTCTATTTATAAATCCTGAAGATCATCGCTACAATAAATATATAGGTAAAAATGCCGTGGTTCCTATATATAATTATGAAGTTCCCATATTAGGAGATGAAAAGGTTAGTATAGATAAGGGAACAGGGGTAGTTATGTGTGCTACCTTTGGAGATACTACAGATGTTGAGTGGTATGAAAAGTATAAATTACCCTATAGAAAAATAATACTTCCAGATGGACGAATAGATGAAGATGTACCTTTAATTGGAGGCATTAAAATAAATGAAGCTAGAAAAATCATCATAGAGGAATTAATGACAAAAAATCTTTTAATAAAAGTTGAGACTCTTATTCATAATGTTGGAATTCATGAACGGTGTAATAAAGAAATAGAAATTATTCCATCTAGACAATGGTATATCGATGTGTTAACAGATAAGAAACTTTTTTTAGAAGCCGCGGATAGGATTAATTGGTATCCTGAATATATGAAGACTCGTTATAAACTTTGGGTTGAAAATCTAAAATGGGACTGGTGTATATCTCGTCAACGCTATTTTGGTGTTCCTTTCCCAATATGGTATTGTAAGGACTGTGGAAAGGTTATTACAGGTAGTGAAGATATGTTGCCTGTTAACCCATTAGAAACCTCACCTAAAGAAAAATGTTCTTGTGGCTGTAATGAATTTATACCTGAATCAGCTGTTTTAGATACTTGGGCTACTTCTTCACTAACTCCACAGATAAATAAAAAATGGAGAGAATCTGATGAAATATCATCTCCTCTTGCCCCTATGAGTATGAGAACTCAAGCTCATGAGATTATAAGAACCTGGGCATTTTACACCATTGTAAAGAGTTTATATCACACTGAAGAAATACCTTGGAAGGATATTATGATATGTGGCTTTGTAATGGCTAAAAAGGGTGAGAAAATCAGCAAGTCAAAGAGCAATTCTAAGTTAGCACCTAAGGCATTAATTGAAGTTTATTCAGCAGATGTTATAAGATATTGGGCGGCTAATTCAAAACTAGGTACAGATACCATGTTTTCGGAGGACGAACTTAAAATCTCCAGTAGATTTATTACTAAACTATGGAATGCTTCAAAATTTACTATAAGTCATCTAAATGATTTTGATAATACATCTACTCCTAACCTCATGGCTGTAGATAGATGGATAATAGAAAAATGTAAAGAAACTACAAATGCAGCCAGAAATTTTTTAAATAAGTATGAGATTGGTTCAGCTCGACATGAAATTGATGATTTCTTTTGGAAGGATTTCTGTGATTATTATCTTGAAATAGTAAAAGATCGTGTTTATAAACCTGAGATTCATGGAGCTGAGCAACGTAAATCAGCACAGTATGCTCTATATTACTGCTTACTTGAAATTCTTAAGCTTTATGCAATTTATGTTCCTCATATTACAGAATATATATATCAAAATTTCTTTAGAGAATTTGAAAAAACTATTTCTCTCCATAGCCATTGCTGGAATAATAGTGATTATATTGATAATACTATCCTTAAATTTGGAGAAGAATTAAAAGAAATCGTAGCAAATACACGAAAATACAAATCTGAAAAGAACCTCTCTCTTAAGGATGAAATAGATTCAATAACTATTGATTGTAATGATAAGTTTATACCATTTTTTATAGAAACCAAAGAAGATTTAATAGCTTGCTGTCATGCTAAAAACCTTATCATAAAATAAAAGTAAATCTAATCTTCCTGCAAATGGTTTGCTTTTCAATAATATGTAGTTCTAAAATTAACAACCATGCCACAAAATAAGTGGAAGATTAGATTTACCTTCACCAAGAGTGCTGGAAATTTAGCATTTGATGACATAAAAATTAAATAAATGAGTATTATGATACGATACACTTAATAGTGTAAAATTATTAAATTTTGGAGGTGCTGTTTTGAGCAAAGTAGTTTTAACTGGTAATGAAGCTGTCAGTCGAGGTTTTTGGGAAGCTGGAGGATCAATAGCTTCTAGTTATCCAGGTTCCCCTACAGTATCAATTCTTGAAAGTATGAAAACCTATGATGAAATCTATTCTGAATGGGCAACAAATGAAAAAGTAGCTATGGAAATTGCTATGGGCGGTAGTATTGCTGGTGCTAGATCTCTTGTTTCTATGAAACATGTTGGTATTAACATAGCCTCAGACCCCTTTATGACTTTTACTCAGATTAAGACTAAAGGCGGATTTCTATTAGTAGTTGGTGATGACCCTGGACTTACTTCTTCTCAAAATGAGCAAGATAGTAGATTTTGGGGTAAATTTGCTAATATACCTATATTAGATCCTTCAAATCCCCAAGAGGTTAAAGATTATGTAAAAGATGGATTAAGAATAAGTGAGGAATTTAACACTCCTGTACTTATACGTCTTACAAGTAGATTATGCCATTGTAGAGCCGTAGTAGAACTAGACGAAAGAGAAACTGTGAAAGTTGAAGGCTTTACTCCTGATCAGTCTAGATATTGTATGCTGCCTCCATATGCTAATGCAGCTCAGCATTTTATGAAAGAGAGAATAGAAAAGCTTAAAAAATTTAATAATGATAATCCCAAAAATGTATTAGAAAATAATAACTCTAAAATTTTAGTTATAACTAGTAGCTTATGTTATGAGAATTTAAAAGAAATTGCTGCACCTGTAGATATCTTAAAGTTGGCTATGGTTTGGCCCCTTCCTATTGAATATATTAAAAACCTTTCTGATAAATATGATAGAGTATTAGTTCTTGAAGAAACCTTAGGATTTATTGAAGAAGAACTCAAATCACATAATATAAATGTTGAAGGTAAAAAATATTTTTCTTTTACAGGCGAGATTTCTATAGACATAATTAAAGAAGGTCTAAAAAAAGCAGAAATTATAGATTTTCCTTCTAATAATATAACACAGGAGAAAGTTGTTCCTAGAACTCCAATGCTCTGTTCTGGGTGTCCTCATAGACCAATATTTCATCTTTTAAAAATGGCTAATGCCACTGTAATTGGAGATATTGGCTGTTACTCTCTTGGAATCTTGGAACCTTTTGAAGTTCATAAAACCAATATAAGTATGGGTGCATCTTTGGGTATGGCTTTAGGTGTTGCTAAAGCAAATAGTCAAGCTGGAATTAAAAAACCTATTGTAGCTACCATTGGTGATGGAACCTTCTTTCATTCAGGGATGACTGGATTTTTACAATTAGTTAACTGTAAAGAAAATATCACTGTTATAGTTATGGATAATAGAACCACTGCTATGACTGGTGGACAAATTACTCCTACTACTAGTGGATATTTTAAAGAAGTGGATTCTAATTCAGTAAGTATACCTGAGGTAATCAAATCCTTTGGGATAGAGGATGTTACTGTGGTAGATCAATTTAAGTACAAGGAAACTAAAGATATTATTATAAGTGCTATGAAACGAAATGGTTTATCAGTTATAGTTACTACTAGACCTTGTGCACTAAACTTTAAAATAGTAAAACCTCATTTTTATGTAGATGAAAATATTTGTATCAGCTGTAGAAATTGTATACGAACTAACTGTCCTCCTATATCAATGAAACAATACGAAGGTAAAGAAAAGAAGAATTCTTATATAGATCCTGATATGTGTGTTGGATGCTCTGTATGTTCTCAGGTATGTCCAGTAGGAGCAATTAAAAGAAGCGCTATGAATGAACAGGAGGATTTGATATGAGTACTACTAATATATTAATAAGTGGCGTAGGTGGCCAAGGATTGGTATTAGCTACTGGAATATTAGCTGAAGTTGCTTTTAAAGAAGGCTTCGATATTAAGACCAGTGATGTAATAGGATTATCCCAAAGAGGTGGAATGATCTGGGGTAGCGTTAGATTTGGAGAATGTGTACATTCCTCAATGATACCTGAAGGCGAAACAAACATATTATTAGCTATGGAAAAACTAGAGGCATTAAGGTGGTGTCATTTAGTTGCTCCTAGTGGCAAAGTTATAATTAATGAGGAAGTAATATTTCCAAACAGAGTATTAATCGAAAAGGAGGAATTTCCTTTAGATATAAATGAAAAAATTTCATTTAGAAATTTAGAAGTTATTTCTGTTAATGCTAAGGAGAAAGCTAAACTGCTAGGAAATCCTAAAGTAGCCAACATATATCTTATGGGGGTTCTATCTAGATACTTACCCTTCAATGAAAATACTTGGCTAGAAGTAATTAAAAATTACGTACCTGAAAAGACTTTAGAAATAAATTTAAAGGCCTTCAATGAAGGTCATAAAGTTTAAAAATAATAATTATAAAGAGGTGTGTGAATTTCTTTTCACTACACCTCTCTAATTTTACTTTAAATAAACTAACATCTATTCTATTGCTGTCAAGCTCTATAGCATTAAAATCCTACTCTTGATTTTTAGCTTTAGGTTGCGGCTTTATATCATTATAAATATAATCATGAATTTGCTTTTTAGTTACCTCTTCATCATAGGTTCTATAGTAAATACCATCAATCTTAGCATCTTCACTATAGTCTAAATGTGGAAAGGTTTCTTGATGTAATTCTCCCATATTAGAGGATAATACTTTAGTTCCCAAGGATATTATTTCACTGGAACTAAGGCTCGTTTCTACATAGGGCAAGAATTTTGAAACTATAGAGGATAGCTTTATAGCTCCGGCATTACTTACTTTATCAAATAATAGAGTTAGTACATGTCTTTGTCTTTCAGTTCTCTTTACATCTCCACCATTTGCATATCTTATTCTACAATAAGCTGTTGCCTGTAGTCCATTTAAATGATGTTCTCCTGCAGTTTCTATGTACTCTGGTTCAATTCCCTTATTCTTTGATAAATTTTCTATATGTTCATTGAAGTTGTCGATTTCATCCTCTGTAACAATTATATCTATTCCTCCAACTTCATCAATAATGTTCTCTAGCCCGGTAAAATTAACCTTAACGTAATCTTGTATGTCAAGTCCAAAATTTTGGTTAATAGTCTGTATCGCTAATTTTTCCTTACCATATGCAAATGCATGATTTAATTTGGTGTATCCATGATTTGGAATACTTACATATGTATCTCTTATTAGAGATGTCAGTTTTAGTTTGTTATGAATTGTATCTACAGTTGCTATAATTATAGCATCTGAACGTCCTACATCTCCCTCAAAGGTATCTATACCAAATAAAGCTATATTTTTAATATCCCCTTTTTCTTTATCTATATCTTTGGGAGTCACATTCAATTCTTCATCGGAATACTTAAAGTCTACAGTATTTATTTTTCCTAGTAGATTAAGAGCGTATACTCCTCCACAAGCTACTATTAACACTAAAGCTATCAGAGTAATTATTAATGCTTTTTTACCTCCACTCATTGGTGTTTTTCTTTTTTGTGAAGCCTCTTTTTCCTTACTCATATGTACCCTTCTTTCTAAAGATTATCTAGACAAGATTTAATTATAACACTTTTTATAAAAAATGTTTAATAAATTTTATTAAATATATAATTAAATTATAAGATTATTTGTTTACATTTTACTTCATCAAATACTTATTTAAGTAAAATTATAAATACCATAAAATAATATCTAATCACTATTACACTATGTTTAAGCATTTATATTCTTAATAAAAATATTTAATTTATTTTATGTTATAATAATAATCAACTTAAGAGAATAGAGGAACATATATGAATAAGGAATTAGTCATTGAGGTATTTAATAAAAATACTAGCGGTAACAATGGTATAAAAGGTAAAAGAATTTTAAATAATGATCTTATAACAAGTGTAACTACTACGTTTGAAGATGAAATAGTAGATATAGTTGGAAATGTCTTATCTGAAAGTTCTTTTAGTGAATATAAAACAGAAATTGAAATAGCTTTAAACTCTAGAGAAGTTTTTAAAACTTCCTGTACCTGTAATGATTTTGAAAAAAATGAATTTAAAAAGAGTAATTATTGTTGTAAACACATTATGGCTACCTTTTATTATTTCTTGCAAACCTATGAATTTACTGTAAAAAAATCATCAGTACTTAAGGAACTAGCTCTAGATGAAAGCACTAATTCTCCTAGCCAGATATTTAAAAACCATGGAAATAATCTTTTAGATATCTTATTATCAGATTCTAAAAGTAAAGAAGAACTCAAGATAGATGTATACTTAAACAGAATAGGATATAAGAATATCCTTGCGGCTGAATTTAAAATAGGTTTAAAGAGCTATAGCACAAATAAACTTTATGTAGTAAAAGATATCAATCAACTTCTAACTTATTATGATAATAGAGTTCCTATAAAATATGGTAAGGATTTTTCCTTTGATATAAAAACACAAAGATTTAATTCTAAGGATAGTAACTTAATAAATTTTATGCAGGAGTTAAGAGAGTTGGAGTCTACTCATTTATCTTCTATTAGAAAACAGAATAAATTAATTGATGGTAAGTATATCTATCCTCCTAACCATTTACTTAAAGAGTTTTTTACGAGAATAAAAGATCATAGAGTCTTTTTAAATGAAGGGTTTTATCATAGAACTGTTGATTGTGAAATTCTAATTGATAATCCGGATCTAGATTTTGAATTAAAACTCCTTCCTTCATGCTATGAGCTTAAGTTAAATTCCATTCTTCCTGAAGGCTTAAATGGAAGAATGGATGTACTACTATGTGGACAAAATATATATATTCCCTCTCAGGACTTTATATTTAAAGTGTCGCCCTATTATGAGGTATTTAATGGAGTAAATTCAATTTCTCTATCTAAAAGTGAAGAAGAGAAGATATTGAGAGAATTAATACCAGAATTAAATGGTTTAACTTCATATCTGAATCTTTCTAAAAACATAAGAGAGAAGGTAGTTATAGCCAACCCTAAGTTTTCCTTTTATTTTGATAAAGATAATGAAAGTTTTTCTTTAACTTTAAAGGTTAAATACAATCAATATGAATTTAATATTTTTGATGATTGTAGTGAAAAAATTATATACAGAAACACTAAAGAAGAAGATAAAATAAAATCATTTTTACGAACTCTTGGATTTAGTGAAATAAATAATAAGTTTTATTTGATCTTTGGCGAAGATTATACATATAAATTTTTTAAATATGAAATAAACAAACTACAAGAACTTGGTGAAGTGTTCTATTCAGAGAACTTTAAAGGCATAAAAAGCTTAAGCAGTAATGGTATTATAGGAGATATATCTACAGGTAAATATGAATACTTTGAATTAAAATTTAAGCTTGGAGATATTCCAAAGGAAGAAACCTCAAATATATTAAGAGCCTTTAGAGATAACTTAAAATACTATAAATTAAAAACAGGTGAATTTCTCGATCTTGAAGAAATTGAACTTAATAAATTTTTAAAATTAGTAGATAGTTTAAGCCAAGATGCAAATATAGAAAATAATATCATTGAATTTTCGAAGAGTAAAGGATTATACTTTGATAATTATATTAATGAAAAAGAACTTAAATATATAAAGGGAAAAAATCACCTAAAAGAGCTTAAAGCAAAATTCAAGTCCATACCTAAGATGAAATATGATGTTCCTAAAGAACTTAAAGCAACCTTAAGACCTTATCAAGAAATTGGCTATAATTGGTTTAAAACCTTAGATTATTTTGGCTTTGGTGGAATTTTAGGAGATGAAATGGGACTTGGTAAAACCCTCCAAACCATCACCTTTCTTCTATCTAATAGTGGAACTCATAGTCTTATAATAGCACCTACCTCTCTAATTTATAATTGGAAGATGGAGATTGAAAAATTTGCTCCTTCTCTTAAAATTGCACTAGTTAACTCTTCGAAAGAAGAGAGAGAAGAACTAATTAAAACTTATAAAAACTATGATATTTTAATTACCACTTATAATTTAATAAGAAATGATATTGAGCATTACAACAAAATACAATTTAATTATATTATTTTAGATGAAGCTCAAAATATAAAAAATCCTAACTCTCAGAATGCAGTTATTATAAAATCTTTAAATAGCAAGAATAGATTTGCTTTAACAGGTACTCCTATTGAAAACTCGCTAATGGAGCTTTGGTCAATTTTTGATTTTATTATGCCAGGATATCTATATGATAAAAAATTATTTAGATCACGCTACCATAGAAAGCTTAAAGAAAGTCAAGAGATTGTAACAGAATTAAATAAACTTATAAAACCCTTTATACTTAGAAGATTTAAAAAGGATGTAGCACTGGAACTTCCTGATAAGATTGAAAAAGTTTTGGAAGTAAAATTACCTTTAGAGCAACAAAGATATTATGGGGTTTATGCCAAACATGTAGTGGACTTTATAGAGAAGAAAGTTAGAGATGAGGAATTTAATAAGGGTAAAATAGAAGTATTAGCTTACATAACTAAACTAAGGCAACTATGTCTAGACCCATCTATAGTAATAGAAAACTACACAGGAGAAAATGGTAAAATGGAAGCATTGATTGAGCTATTGTCTCAAAGTATTGAGGAAAATCATAAAACACTTGTATTTTCTCAGTTTACTTCCGTGCTAAATAATATTAAAACACGATTACAGTGCGAGGATATTAATCACTGTTATTTAGATGGCTCCATTTCTTCTGAAAAGAGAATGAAAATGGTAGAAGAATTTAATCATGGAGGAGCATCAGTATTTTTAATAAGCTTAAAAGCTGGAGGTACTGGATTAAATTTGACTTCTGCAGATGTAGTTATACATTTTGATCCTTGGTGGAATCCTGCCGTAGAGGATCAGGCAACAGATAGAGCCCATAGAATAGGTCAAGATAAAGTTGTAGAAGTAATTAAATTAATAGCAAAGGATACTATAGAAGAAAAAATAGTAGCTCTTCAAGAAGAAAAAAGAGAGCTTATATCCAAGCTATTAGGAGATGAAGTATGCAATAGTGAAGGTTTGATGAGCTTATCTGAAGATGATATTATAGGTCTTTTCCACTAGGAAATTATTTACATTTATATAATTGTAAACATATATGTATACCCAACTAATAACCTTGATTTAATTATAATTAAATCAAGGTTATTAGTTGACAAATATATTATTAATACTTTCTATACACTCCATCTCTTCTATCAAATCATTCATATGAGTTTCCCCATAGAGTTGTAATGCCATTGCAACTCCTTCTCGGGTTCTCCACCTAGGATCAGAAACAAGAGAATATAATATCTCAATAAGTTAATAATATATTTTTCACGATTCCCAGCAATTATCCATGGATTTAAACTCTTAATTTTTTCAATTACCTCATTAGGTTCGGGGCCATCACTTATACTATCTCCTGCAATAATTATCCTACTTATACCATTTTTCTCAACATCTTCAAGAACCGAATTCAACGCTGTTAAATTTCCATGAATATCTGATAAAATAGCAATTTTCATATGTCAACCAACTTTCTATATTTTTACCATAAATAACATCATAATATTGTTTCATTTAATTTCATATCTCTGTGATCAATACACAAAATATATATCAAAGCAATATAATTAAAATTTTGTCTATTATAAATGTCAAATTTTATTAATTCTACTTTACTCAAAGTAATTTACAATAAAAATTGATCATCATTCGTTTATAAATTTTCAAGCAATTGCTCCATTTCCTCTACATTAATTGGCTTACTAAAGTAATATCCTTGACCTATGTCACACTTCATGGTTTTTAACAACTCTAACTGCTCTTTTGTTTCTACCCCTTCAGCTACAACTTTATATCCTAGGCTATGGGAAAGATCTATTATGACTTCAATTATAAGTCTTTGCTCAGCCTTATCGCAGATTTCTTGTACAAAGGATTTATCAATCTTTAATACATTAATAGGTAGCTTTCTTAGATAGTTTAGCGAAGAATACCCCGTTCCAAAGTCATCTAAAGAAACCTTTACTCCAATAGACTTTAGCTCTCTCAGCTTATTAATATTATCTTCTGTAGAATCGATTAATAAACTTTCTGTTATTTCAATATCTAAATAATCGCTTTCTAATTCTTCCTTGAATAATATGTCCTTTACTATATCTATAAAATCATCCCTTACAAATTGAATACAAGATACATTCACTCCTATAGAATTATATTTAAAACCTTTATTAAGCCAAATTTTATTTTGCTTACACACTGTTTCTAGTACCCAGGTACCTATAGGTACTATAAGTCCCGTTTTTTCTGCAATTGGGATAAACTCACTTGGAGAAACAAAACCTAACTCCTTGTTGCTCCATCTTATTAAGGCTTCCATACCTTCAATTTTACCATTAGTTAAATTTACTTGAGGTTGATAATATATTTTTAACTCATGATTTTCTAAGGCACGTCTAAGATTATTTTCTATTGATACTCTTTTTATAAGTTCTTTTCTCATAGCATAATTAAAGAAGCAATATTGATTTTTCCCCTGCTCTTTTGCTCTGTACATAGCGGTATCAGCATTCTTCAAAAGAATATCTGCTTCTTCACCATCCACAGGTGCTATGGCAATTCCCATACTTGCAGTGACATAATTAGTTGAACCATCTAATATGAAGGATTTTTTAAACATTTGCACTAATCTATTACAAATACTTTCTAAATCTTCTATATCCCTATATTCTGGAATTAAAACTAAGAATTCATCTCCTCCAAATCTCCCAACAATTGAGCTTAAAGGTAGTGTAGTCTTTAACTTTGTAGCAATCTCTTTTAATACAGAATCTCCTATATCATGTCCACTAGTATCATTAATTTTTTTAAATTCATCTAAATCCAAAAATATTAATGCTGTATTTTTACCATCTATAGAGTTAGTTTTCAAGATTTTCGTAAGTTTTTTCATGAAATAATTTCTATTTGGTAACTTTGTGATATCATCAAAATAAGCCATTTCCTTAATTTGCTTTTCATTTATTTTTCTTTCAGTGATATCCGTGATAGAACCAGCCATTTTTATAGCTTTATCTTTAGAATTAAGTAATAATTTACCTCTATTCAATATCCATTTAATAGAACCATCCCTACCTATAATTCTAAATTCACTTCTAAATATACTGTTATTATTTATGCAGGTTTCTAAGTTCTCCTTTACAGCTTTCTTATCTTCTTGGTGAATATATTTTTTAAATATATCTTTCAAGTTAAGTGGCTCATCATATCCACTTATTTCCGTCCATTTTTCAGAAATAAAAAATTGGTTAGTTATCATATCCCATTCCCAAATCGCATCATTTGCACCGTCTATTGCAAGTCTAAATCTTTCCTCACTATTTCTTATCACCTCTTCGTTATCCCTTAACTCCTCATATTGAGCCCTAAGCTCTTCTTCTGTAGCTGTCAATTCCTCATAAACTGCTGATAATTCCTCATAACTATCATTTAACTTTATCTCATTTTTTCTTTTTTGATTAATTATTATAGATAAGAAAGAAATTATAGTAACAAGAAATAAAAAAACTATAGTTGTTATAATTACTAAGCCTTTGTACTTAGCAAAAAAAGAAACTGATTCATTAACTACGATGCTTCCCTCTGGAAGTACCTTTGAGTTTATATTAAATTTTTTTAATTGGTCATAATCAAACATGTATTTATTAGGACTTTCAGATATTTGCGGAATAGAATTTATAGAACCTCCACTTAGTATTTCTAAAGCTATCTTTGAAGCTTCTTCTCCCTGGTAAAATCCACTTGTTATTTTTCCTCCTAGAATCCCATTATCTAACTCAAAATCCCAAAATGAAAACAGTGGAGAAGACGAATTTTTAAATACTTCATCTTTTGAATCACTAATATATCTATAATGACCTGTACTATCTATAAATGGATCTGTTACAAATACAAAAGCAGTATTTTCATCTGAACTTTCTATTTTTAGTTTTAAATCCTCTATAGGTGTATTTTCATAAAATTTAAATGTATAATTACTAAATTTATGTGAACTTTTCTTTATATTATCAAAATCGCTCTTCCCAGAGATACTATTATTTCCAAATACATTAATAATATTGATGTTAGGGAACATTGATATTATGTTTTCTAACATTTCATCTATTGCAATATTTTCTAATATGACTTTATATTCAGAATTATTTTCTAAAATAGCGGAGTTAATCTCATTTATCCCACAAAAAACTACTGGTATCTTTGGAAACAGTTCTTGTCCATATTTTAATAAATAATTCATAGCACCATTATCAGAAGCTATAATTACATCAAATTTAATATGCGCATATTTACTCTTTTGAAGATTAAAAAAGCCTTGTAAGTAAGTATCATCTGATTTTTCCTTTAAATCCATATAATCAAATTTTATATTAACATTTATATCGGCATCGTTAAAAGCAGATTTAATTCCTTTAGAGATAGTTTCTGTCCAAGAAAATCCTTCATTATAGGAATGTAATACTAACACATTTTTTATCTCCATTGCGTCAACTGAAATATTTTTAAATATTAATAAATTTATAAAGAAAAAAGTACAAATAAAAAACTTAACTTTTTTCATATTTATGTAATCACCTCCATTATTAATACCAATTATAGCATAAGAATTATATAATATTCCATTTTTTTCTACAATCTTTTCAATAAATCATCTTAAAGTTTCAAATTATACTTTTATTTATTCATATGTTTTAAAAGTAAATTATATATTAATTATTGAGCAATTCTTATATTTTTGTGACTTAATCACAGACTATATTATTATTTATGTATATAATTAATATTAGAGAACAAATTATAAAACTAATATGAAGTTTAAAATAAATTTAGGAGGTTTTTTTTAATGGCAAGAATAATAAATGATAATGAATTTATAAATGAGGTAGAGAGCAGTAAGGGTGTTGCAGTAGTAGATTTTTTTGCACCTTGGTGTGGACCATGTAAAATGCTATCTCCTATTTTTGAAGAGTTGGGTGTTGAAATGGAAGGCAAAGCTAATTTTTTAAAAGTGGATGTAGATCAAAGTGCAGCTATAGCACGTAAATATAAAATCATGGGAGTTCCTAGCATAATGATTTTCAAAGATGGAAATCCAGTAGAGAGAGTAGTTGGATTTGTTCAAAAAGAAGATTTATCATCTAAAGTTGGAAAGCATTTGTAAAAGCTTTAACTAATATAGCTAGTGGAAAACTTAAAATTTTCTACTAGCTATAATTACATCTATAAAGTATTAATATCTAGCACTTTAATCACTTCAATCTTTTCTAAAACATACTATATTTTTAACTTATTAATAGAAAAAGGAGCAGTAGCTCCTTCTTAATCTTCTTCATCTAATAACTTTTTTACTGCATTGTAGATTTTTTGATATCCTGTACATCTACATAAATGTCCTGATATTTCTTTCTTTATCTCATCATCACTATATTTCTTTCCACTGCTTACAAGGGCTGTGGTAGTTAACACTAATCCTGGAGTACAAAACCCACATTGAATAGCCCCTTCATCTACAAATGCTTGTTGGACCGTTGATAATTTACCATGTTTTTTTATACCTTCTATAGTAGTAATGGTTTTACCATCTGCCCATACCGCCATGTAGATACATGAATCTACTGGAGTACCATCAATTAAAACAGTACATGCGCCACATTCACCAACCGAGCATCCCTGTTTAACTCCTGTGTAATATAATCTATTTCTTAACACCTCAAGCAAAGATTCTCTTATGTCAATTTCTATACTAATAGGTTTATCATTTACTATCATAGATATTTTTTTCATAGTTCCATTATCCAATGTTTTCACCTCCAACTACTTTAATAGTTTCCTTAATTGCACGTTGAGTTAATTCTTCTATTAAGTGCTCTCTATAAGCTTTAGATGCCCTCCAAGAATCTCTTGCCTTTGAAGATTTTAATGCATATTCTCCGATAGTTTTAATATTTTCTTCATTTACTTCTAATCCTTTAGCATAATCTTCTGCATCTTTACATCTTATTGGAGTTGGTGCTGCTACTCCTAAGGCAATTCTTAAATCTCTAAACTTACCGTCCTCTACAGAACACATTACACAAACTCCTAACATAGCTATATCCATAGCTTTTCTATTGCTATACTTTATATAATTTCCATGCATGTTTTCATAATTTTCTTTTTCAATAATTATGCTAGTTAGTATTTCATTTGGTTCTAGTTTTACTCTCCCCGGCCCTATATAAAACTCTTGTATAGGTACTATTCTTTTTCCTAAAATATCTTGAATCTTCAATTTAGCATTTAATGCAAATAAAGCTGGAGCACTATCTGCTGAAACAGCCCCATTACACACATTTCCACCAATTGTAGCTATATTTCTTACTTGAGGTCCTCCCATAGAAACTGCCGCATCTCCTAATACTGGAATATATTCATTAATTATATTATTTCTAAATATTTGAGAGAATACAGCCATTGCTCCTATTTCTATAGTTCCATTATCCTTCACACTAATGTAATCTAAATCTCTTATTTTTCTTAGACTTAAAAGCTCTGCACCTTCCATTTCTCCATGATGTAACCGTATTAATATATCTGTTCCACCTGCTATGATTTTTAAATTTGGATTACTTCCAACCATGTGTAATGCTTCTTCAAGAGTTTCAGGTTCTAATATATTTTTAATATCAAACATCAATATCACCTCTTCCTATAGTAATCCACATTGTTTGAATCTTTCGAAAACTGCTTGTGGATTCATTGGTATTCTATTAAATGCAACTCCTGTAGCATCTAAAACTGCATTACGTATTGCTGGCGCAGGAGAAATAATTGGATTCTCTCCTAGAGATTTTTGACCAAAGCTTCCTGCTGGATCTGGTATTTCTACAAAATCTACTCCTATTGTAGGTGTATCTAAAATAGTCTGTAGCTTATAATCTAGTAAATTATTGTTTAAAGGTTTTCCAGTTTTTTTATCAAACAACATCTGTTCAGAAAGTGCATAACCTAGAGCCATACTAACTCCTCCATGAACTTGACCTTCAGCTAATTTAGGATTCATTATTATACCCGAATCATGAACATTATATATTTCTAAAATTTCAATTTGTCCAGTTTTCATGTCTACTTCAACTTCAGTAAAAGTAACTCCATAAGCTGCTGCATTAGTTCTAACATTAACAGAAGTATCGCTAGTAATAGGGCAAGAATTTATCCTATCATAGAAAGATTCCATTGCAATATCTTCTATAGAGCAAATCCTTAAACCTAGTTTATCTTCAACAATTTCTCCATTTCGAATATCCATTTCCTCTTTATCTAATCCGGTTTTTCTAGCAGCAAGTATAAGTACTTTATCTCTAACTTCCATAGCAGCTTTTTTAACTGCAGCTCCTGTTACAAATGTCTGCCTTGAAGCATAGGACCCTGTATCAAAAGGAGTGACATCGGTATCTTGGGTTGATATAACATGAACCATCTCCATTGGTAATCCTAAAACTTCAGCCACCATCTGACCAAATACAGTATCACTTCCCTGCCCTATTTCTGTTGCTCCAATTTGTAGTTGAACAGATCCATCTTGATTCATCACTATTCTAGCTCCAGCTGCCTCTAAACCTACAGGATGTGTACCAGATAAATAGCTAAAGCATGCCATTCCTAAGCCTCTCCTTTTATCTCCACCTTGATTTCTGTATAGATTCTTTTTCTCATCCCAATTTATTAATTTCTTACCTTTTTCAATACATTGTGGTAACCCAAAGGAACGTACAACATTTTTACTAAGCGGATCCACATGGCCTAGACTTATAAAGTTTTCTTTTCTAAATTCAATTGGATCTATATTTAACTCTCTAGCTATATCATCTAAATGACTTTCAAGTGCAAAAAATATTTGCGGTACTCCATACCCCCTCATAGCTCCAGCCACTGGTAAATTAGTGTAAATAGTCTTGGGATCATATTTAATGGTTCTAAAATTATATAGTGGTCTAAACTTAGTCCCCGAACTCATAGTTACTGAATGGCCATGGGAAGCATAGGCTCCATTATTCACTATATTTTCCACATTTATTCCTAGTAACTTTCCATTTTCAGAAACAGCAGTTTTTAATTTAAACTTCATAGCATGCCGAGTTCTAGTATCAATGAAACATTCTTCTCTATTTAATGCATACCGAACTGGCTTTCCATGAACAGCTAATGACATAGCTACGGTAAGTGGTTCAATGACAACATCCTGTTTATTACCAAAACCTCCACCTATATAAGGTTTTATCACTTTAATTTTTCCCCAAGGCATGCAAAATGCCTGTCCTACAATTCTTCTAACTATATGAGGTATTTGAGTAGAAGATACAACTACAATTCTTCCTTCATCATCTACATAAGCATAGGCAGTTTGATTCTCCATGGCACAGTGTTGTACAATGCTTGTTTCAAAAACTCCTTCAAAAACTTTGTAACTATTTTTAAGTTCACTTTCTATATCTCCTATTTCTGATCCAAAGGAACTTAATATGTTATCGGGTCTTTCTTCGTGGATTATAGGTGCACCTGGTTTTATAGCTTCTTCAGGGTCCAGTACATGAGGCAAAATTTCATATTCTACCTCAATAAGCTTTATTGCTCTTTCTGCAACTATTTCATCTATAGCTACTACTGCTGCTACAGCATCTCCTACAAACCGTGCTTTATCTGTAAGAATTAATTTATCCTCTATATCTCTATGTGAAGCTTCTAACGACCATGGATGACCAGCGGTAGCAAATTTAGTTTTAGGCAAATCTTTATGAGTAATTACTGCTTCTACCCCATTTAACTCTTTAGCTTTGCTCACATCAATATTTTTTACTATAGCATGAGCATAAGGACTTCTCAAAACTTTGCCAACTAACATATCTCGTTCAAAATAGTCATCAGCATATTTTGCACTTCCAGTAACTTTAGCAACCGCATCTAATCTGTTTACACTATTTCCTATTACTTTGTATGTCATTTTGCACCTCCAAATAAAATTTTATACTGTATATTTTACTCTACAATTAAATTAACTAACTAATTAATCTAATTTTATCATCACAAGAATTTATTGTAAATAATACATAATATTACTATGAGAATATTTTTAAAACGTCTATTATAATCCTATCGTCCAGATTTCTAATTAAATAAAAATTTATTTTTTATTAATCATTTATTAGGTATTAATAAGTAAAGTTTATGTTATTGTTATATATATAACTTTGCTATATCTTCCTTAAATAATTTTAATTTAATTGAAATTCACTTCTTTCTATATATTCTCCTCTAGGTTCATTGATTAATTCTCCATGGTTCATTACAAAAATCCCCTTAGAAATAGTTGCCTCTATGGTTCCTTTTACTTTCACTCCCTCGTACAAATTATAATCACAATTAGAATGATTTTCTTTAATATAATTCCCTGATGAAGGATTAAAAATAACTATATCCCCTTGTGCGCCAGGTATTAATGTGCCTTTTTTAGGATATAATCCATAAATTTTAGCTGGATTAATTGTAAACTTATCAATGATTTTATCTCCAAATAGTGAATACATAAGCCTAAATGAATATTCTATACCACCTATTCCCATTGGAATCTCATTCAATAACTTATTAATTTTATCTTTTGAATAAAAAGTACAATGATCTGTTCCTATAGTATCTATTCTATCTATGTGAGTTTCTAATAGCACTTGTTCACTTTCAGTTCTTAATGGAGGTGACAAAGTGTATAAATATCCTTGTGGCTTATTATAATTATCTGCTCCCAAGTAAAAATATTGAGGACAGCTCTCTATAAATAAATTTTTATTTAGTATATCCTCATATTGAGTTAAAAGTTTTTCAAGTGTGGAACCGCAGCTTAAATGTACAATATACATTAGTCCATCTCTATATTTAGCCATTTCTGCCAAGGTAAGTGTTTGAACTATTTCACTAATAACAGGTCTATTATTAGAATGTTCTTCAATTTTATAAGGACCTTCTTTTATTAATTCATCGTTTTCACTGTGAGCTACCAGTACTATTCCTTGTTCCTTAGAAACTTTAAGTAATTCATCTATAACAGCTAGATTTGTTCTTCTATTTGATGAACTATATGTGGTGAAAAATTTAATAGAACTTATTCCTCTATTTTTTAATTCCTTTATAAATTCTATTTTATCGTCCCTTAAATTAGCTATAGTGCTATGAAAGCCGTAATCTATTAAGGAGTCTTTTGCTTCGTGGAGCCTTCTCATATAAGCATTATTTAACCCTTCAATAGTATCCACAGGATCCAAAAAATCTATAATAGTTGTTACTCCGCCAAAAACAGCAGCTTTTGTACCAGAGTAAAAATCATCTACAGAGGTATATTTACCACAATTTAAATTAAAGTGCACATGAGGATCTATGAATCCTGGTAATACATAATTATTCTTTGCATCATAGACTTCATTACAACTAAGAAATTCATTAGTTATTTTCTCTATAATTCCATCTTTAATATATAAATTTCCGTGGCTAAAATTACCCTCCATATATATACGACCATTGATTATACCTAAATCATACACTATTTATCTCCTCCATTATTCTAGAATTTATAGGTATATTTTACCACTCTCTTAATTTAAATAATAGAGAAAATAGAAATACTTGAGTTTACCCCAAGTATTTCTATTTTTAATATTTATTCAATTATAAATTAATCTATCTTTCTATCATCTAAATACCATTTTGAATCTGTACTTGGATTATTTACTATACCAGCTAATACTAATATTCCTAAAAGAGAAGTAACCATTTCACCATAATTTTCTGGGAGTATATCTATATTAAATCCCTTTAGAAATAATGGTATAAAAGATAGGATAGATACCCATAATCCATAGTTTTTAAATCTACTAAAATTCATAGCCTATCCCCCTTAATTGTTATTCACTATATTATATTCTTCATTTTTAAAAATGTGTTTTGTTAAATAAAAAACATGCCGAAAAATTCCTCTGTAACTTCATAAGAAAATTTGTAAAAAATCTATACAGGTTTCAAAAAAAGTATTATACTTTTTAATGAATAATCTTATATTCAGAAAATATAGAATATTTTATATTTTAGTCAAGGGGGTAATTTTTAAGTGTGTCTTAATGCAGAAAAAAATGAAATGTTTAATGAGCTAGAGAGCTTCATCGACTCTTTGCCCAAAAAAGAAGGTGCTCTAATTTCTGTTCTACACAGAGCACAACATATTTTTGGTTATTTGCCAAAAGAAGTACAGGATTTTATTGCTACTAAATTGGATATACCACTATCAAAGGTTTATGGCGTGGTTACTTTCTATTCCTTCTTTAACACAGAACCTAGAGGGAAATATGTTGTAAACGTTTGTATGGGTACTGCTTGCTTTGTTAGAGGAGCTGGAGATGTTCTTAAGGAGTTTGAAAAAAAACTTAAAGTTAGATCAGGTGAAACTACTGAAGATATGAAATTCACCTTAGGCTCTTTAAGATGTGTTGGAGCTTGTGGTCTGGCACCTGTTGTTACTATAAATGATAAAGTTTATGGCCATTGTACTCCTGAACAAGTAAAAAAAATCTTAGCTGAATATGCTCAATAGTAATGGGAGGGAAAATTTTGGATAGAATTAATTCCTTTGAACAGTTAAAACAACTTAATCTTAAGTATAAATCAACAACTGACATTAGAAAAGCTACTAGTATTGAAAGCTATACCTATAAACCTGAGGATCATAAAAGAGAAATTTTAATTTGTGGTGGTACTGGATGTAAATCAGCTCAAAGTGATTTAATTAAAGCAAACTTAGAGCAGCATATAAAAAATGTAGGCCTTGAAAATGAAGTTTATGTTTCCATTACAGGATGCTTCGGATTTTGTGAAAAAGGTCCTATTGTTAAAATAGCACCTGATGATGTATTTTATGTACATGTAACCCCTGATGATGCTGAAGAAATTGTAAACGAGCATTTAGTTAATAATAAAGTACTTGAAAGACTTCTATATGAAGAGCCTACTCTTAAAGAAAAAGTAAAAACTCAAGATGAAATGTCTTTTTATAAAAAACAAGTAAGAATTGCACTTAGAAATTGTGGATTAATAAACCCAGAAGATATAAAAGAATATATTGCGGAAGAAGGTTATCTTGCATTAGGAACATGTTTAAAAGAACATAGCCGTGATGAGGTAATAGATATTATTTCAAAATCTGGCCTACGTGGTAGAGGTGGCGGTGGATTCCCTACAGGCAAGAAATGGGGCTTTGCTAAATCCTATGATGCGGATCAAAAATATATAATTTGCAATGCAGACGAAGGAGATCCTGGTGCATTTATGGATCGTTCTATCCTAGAAGGGGATCCTCATAGTGTTATAGAAGCCATGGCTATTGCTGGATACTGTATCGGTGCAAGTATTGGGTGTGTCTATATTAGAGCTGAATACCCTCTTGCTATTAATAGATTAAGAATTGCTATTGAACAAGCTCAGGAATGTGGGTTACTTGGCGAAAACATATTAGGTACAGATTTTAGTTTCAACATAGAAATTAAATATGGCGCTGGAGCCTTTGTTTGTGGTGAAGAAACTGCACTTATTCACTCAATTGAGGGTGAACGTGGTGAACCTACAAATAAACCACCATTCCCTGCTGAATCAGGACTTTGGAATAAACCAACCTGTGTTAATAACGTAGAAACTCTTGCTAATATTCCAGCAATTATAAATAGAGGTTGGGAATGGTATAATTCTATAGGTACAGCTACATCTAAGGGTACTAAAGTTTTTGCACTGGCTGGAAAAATAAACAATGTAGGCCTTGTTGAAGTTCCTATGGGTACTAGCTTAAGAGAAATCATATATGAAATAGGTGGAGGAATTAAGTTTGATAGAGAATTTAAAGCCGTTCAAACTGGTGGACCTTCTGGTGGTTGTATACCTAAAGAGTACCTAGATACTCATATCGATTTTGAATCTCTTACTGCTATCGGATCTATGATGGGCTCAGGCGGAATGATAGTAATGGATGAAGATAATTGTATGGTAGACATAGCAAAATTCTATCTTGAATTTACTAAAGAAGAATCTTGTGGAAAATGTACTCCATGTAGAATAGGAAATACTAGATTATTAGAAATTCTTGAAAAGATTTCTAAAGGCTCTGGAACCTTAGATGATTTAGAAAAATTAGAACATTTAAGTACTGTAATTAAAGATACTTCTTTATGTGGTCTTGGACAAACATCTCCAAACCCTGTATTAAGTACTATGAAATACTTCTATGATGAGTACAAATCTCACGTTGTCGACAAAATTTGTCCTGCTGGAGTATGTACAGATCTTATGAAATTTGTAATTACCGATAGATGTATTGGTTGTACTAAGTGTGCAAGACAATGCCCAGTAAATTGTATCAAAGGCAGAGTTAAAGATAAGCATGTAATTGACAATGAGAAATGTATAAAATGTGGTGCATGTAAATCTTGCTGTCCTGTAGATGCTATTGATGTGGTTTAATAGTATTAATATAGAGAGGTGAAAATTTTGAGTACAATTGCAGTTAAAATAAATAATAAAGAAATTCAAGTTGAACAAGGTACGACTATATTAGAAGCAGCAAAACAACTTAATATAAACATCCCTACCCTTTGTCACTTAGAACTACATGATAACAAAACCGTAAATAAGCCCGGTTCATGTAGAGTTTGTATTGTAGAGGTTGAAGGAAGAAAAAATCTTTCTCCTGCATGCTGCACACAAGTTGCTCCCAATATGGTTATTAAGACAAATACTCCTAGGGTTATCTCTGCTAGAAATACAATCATAGAACTTTTACTTTCTAATCATCCAAATGAATGCTTAACTTGTGGTAAAAATATGAACTGTGAACTTCAAAAACTTGCTGGTGACTATGGAATAAGAGATGTTGAGTATACTGGTAAAAAATCTCTTCCTATTAAAGAAGAAAATAATCCTTCTATAGTTAGAGATACCGCCAAATGTGTTCTTTGCAGAAGATGTGAAGCTGCCTGTAATGAAGTTCAAAAGGTAGGTGCAATTTCTTCTATTAATAGAGGTTTTGATACTACCATATCCACTGCTTTTGGTGATGATTTAGTTAAAACTAATTGCACCTTCTGTGGTCAATGTATTTCCGTTTGCCCAACTGGTGCGCTTTTAGAAAAAGATAACACTTCAAAGGTTATAAGGGCACTAAATGATTCCAATAAAGTGGTAATTGTTCAAACAGCTCCTGCTGTAAGAGCAGCTCTAGGAGAAGAATTTGGAATCGGTGGAGAATCTGCTACTGGAAAAATGGTTAAATCACTAAGGGAATTAGGATTCAATAAAGTGTATGATACAGATTTCGCTGCAGATTTAACTATTATGGAAGAAGCCCAAGAATTTATCACTAGATTCACTAGTGGAGAAAATCTTCCACTGATGACTAGCTGTTGCCCTGGTTGGATTTCCTTTATAGAAAAACATTATGGAAATTACTTGAACTATCTTTCTACTTGTAAATCTCCTCAGCAAATGTGGGGTGCTATAGCTAAAACATATTTGGCAGAAAAATTAGGAGTAGATCCTAAAAAACTAGTAGTAGTATCAGTTATGCCATGTGTAGCTAAAAAATATGAAAGTGGAAGAGATGAATTCTCTAATGACGGAATTAAGGATATAGATATAGTAATTACTACTAGAGAATTAGCAAAACTTATTAGAGGTGCTAGTATAGACTTTGCTAACCTTCCTGATGAAGACTTTGACAGAATCATGGGAGAATCTACTGGAGCTGGGGTTCTATTTGGGGCCAGTGGCGGAGTTATGGAAGCAGCACTACGTACTGCTTATGAATGGATTACTAAAACTTCTTTAAAGAAATTAGACTTTATTGACGTAAGAGGACTTCAAGGAGTTAAAGAGGCCTCCTTCGATATAAATGGTAATATGGTTAATGTTGCTATAGTTAGTGGACTTGGAAACGTTAAAAATCTTTTAGATAACATAGAGGAAACCGGTAAAAAATATCATTTCATCGAAGTAATGGCTTGCCCTGGTGGATGTATAAATGGTGGTGGTCAACCTTATTCTTCTGATCAATACCATTTAGTTGAAGAAAGAATGCAAATATTATATGATGAAGACAAGCATAAAGAGAAGAGAAAAGCTCATGAAAATCAAGAAATTTTAACACTCTATAAAGAATTCCTTGGAGAACCTAATGGTGAGAAGGCTCATCACCTACTTCATACTCACTATATTAATAAATCTAAAAAATAACATCATTACTTTAAAATATAAAAACACTTAAAGTTTATAAAATATACCCTATAGAGTAGATAATAAAAAAAGTCTACTCCATAGGGTATTTTTATATTTGATATAACAAAATTTCTCCTACCATTGTAAATAAAGAAATCTATAAATCCAAAATTAAAAATGAATACATAGCTTTAAAATAATCTTATATTACAATCTCTAGAAGTTCAGACATAATTCTAAATTGCTCTAAATATTATAGAAAAATGTAACAAACACTGGTACTAGTGAACTTAATAATACCCCATTAATAAATGCCATAACTGTAACTTCTGGATTAGTAACTTTTGAAATTAATGGAAGTGTAGTATCCATAGATGTTGCTCCTGCTGGTGCAATTGCAGTATAACTATTTAACTTCTGAGCTAAAATAGGTATTAATATTACTGTGATTATTTCTCTAAATACATTAGTTAAAAATGCAATTGCTCCTAAAGTATCTCCACCCATTTCCTTTAACATTACACCAGAAAGGCTGTACCATCCAAAACCTGAAGCTATAGCTAAACTCTCATTCATTGCCATATTGAAAAAAACTCCAACAACTAGCCCTCCAAGCAGACTTCCCATTATCCCTCCAGCTGGGATTAATAGTATCTTAAGCCCTAGTTCTTTTAATTGTTTAAATATTTTCTTATTACCACCTACATCAATACCAACTAAAAATATAAGAGCAACTAAAGACCATGGTGCTACCATATCTAATTTACTAACTATCTCTGGAGGAAATACAAAATATCCACATCCAATACCTAATAATATTGAAATTAAAATTATATATGTCATATTAAATCTCCTCCCCACTTTGTATATATGTACTATTTTCTTTCTCTTCCTTGTGACATTCTTTTTTCTTAACCATAAACTTTTCTGTAAGTATATAAACTAAAATTATACTCACACCAATAGTAAATACTGCAAATAGAAAAGCTTTAAATCCAATTATTGGAAGTTCTTTAATTACTTTCTCGTCAGCACCAATAGATGCTCCCATAGAAAATAACAAAAAAATCACTCCCAATTGTTGAAGTTTCCCATTGATATTTTTTCCTTTGTCACTTAGTTTAATAAAATATCCTACTATCATACCTAGTAATAATGCGATTAGAATATTCATATTATTCCCCCCTTAAATGATATAAAATTCACACAATTATAGTATATTATTTATATTTAAAATAGTCTATGGTATAAAATGTATGCGCATTAAGCTGTTAAGCGTACATGATATATGTAAGTCATAATTTTCTATACTTTATCATATATTTTATTTAGTATATTTCAGTAAACTTTTGATATATATAATTATATTTGACATAAATTTAATTTTTATTAAGTATTTTATATATAGATTTCAATAATGAAATTTTTAAAGGAGTACCTTATATGAATAACCTATTTGTACCTTATTATATTGATGAAAAATTAATGTTATATTTATTTAGAATAGTTATAGAAAGATTTGTAGATATTGAAACAACTACATCTAGAGAGGATTTTGTATTAACTACTAACCTTCCCCTTTCTGAGTTAACCTGTGGAAAAATAACTCAAGGAAGTGCCACTTTACAAATATCTAAGGGTTTTACTAAACGTAATATAAAAGAAATTGAAACCTCAATAATTTCAGTATACTTAAAATTAAGAGACCTTCTTTATAATAATAAATTAATTAAAAATCTAACCACTTCTAATGACCTTAATAATATTCAAATAGGAGATTTGGTTGAAATAAATTGTATATTTAAAGAAAATATAGCTTTAAAAAATATTAACGAAGCTATCAATTTATTAAGATCAGAAGTTCTATTCGAAACCTTAGGTGGTTCATATTCTACATTAAATCTTGATAAAGACATAGATAAGAATATGATGATTGATTTTTTAACCAAAGAAAGAGAGATACTTGAAAATGAAAAAGTTATGAAATATATAACTGAACCTTTGTTTCAGACTAATAATGTTGCTATTATTCCTATTATTAATGAATTCAATCTTTTAAATATGGAATTTTACACAGGCAAAAACTTCACTGTAATTGGTAAAGTTAATTGTTTTGATAATATAGCCAATTGTTCTTGTTTAACTAAAAAAAATACCTTGCATTCTAGTATTTATGACAGATTAAATCTTAAATCAAAACTTACTAATTATGATGTGGATAATATAGGTAAATTTATGGAAATTATCCCTGTAATTATCTTTGTATAACTCCTCAATTATAAAAATCTCCAATTGCATAAATTTATTTTAATGTATATCTCTCATGACTTTCTTACTAAAATTAATATTAATGTAATAAAAACGAGAAAATCTTAAGATTTCCTCGTTTTTATAGTTTTATATAGCATTAAAAAATTCTCACTAATATAACTTGAAAGAATCTATATGTAATAAATTATATGTCCATAAGATTTCTTCTATAATCTGCATATAATCCTTTTAGATTTTTCATTTCATCATCAAGAGATACATATAACTCCGATAATTTCTCATAATCTTTTTCAATTATAGCTTCTCTTATTTGAGTAAATAAACTCTTTCTCACATAGTTATCCTTCATGATATACTCTCTTAATGTATTGATTTCATTCCATTTTTCTAAATCGTACTCCATAAAATCATCACAAGATAATTTTTTTATAGCTCTAATTTCATTAGTATAATTAGGAATAACTCTATGCTCTATTTCTGTAATCCATCTAGTTAAAATAGCTTCTTTGTAGCTATTTATGATTTTTTCATCCATAACCCCAGTGTCAGTTAAAGTTTTAAGCTTCTCTTTATCTTTAAAACCTAATAAATTTTCATAAACTGTTTTAGGCGCCCTTCCAAAATACTCTTCTCTTTGTTCTTCTGTATAATACTCAAATACATCTTCTTCACTTCTATAACATCTATGCTTTTCTAAATAATCACATTCTATACCTGGTTCCTTAGAAAGTTCTGCTAACAGTTCATCTCTATGCTTTTTATGATTTATTACATAATTAATTCCGTCACTCATAGCTAAAATAACAGAAGTCAATGCTAAGTAAATATTAGTATTTGGATTTGGTGAACGTAATTCAAATCTAGTGGCCATTGGATTCTTCATATCCCTTATTAATCCAATAAGGATTGTTCTATTTCTAGATGGCTTTTCCTTGCTGTGACCTAGAGATGTAACTATACAAACTGGAGCTTCAAATCCCGGTTTTAATCTTTTTAAAGCATCATTACTACTAGATATAAATGGATTAATAACCTCATAATTTTTTAGCATTCCCATTACTGCTCCATATCCAACTTCGCTTAAGAAATCTTTTTCTGTGTAGTTATGAAAGAAGTTAAGTCTTTTACCATTCTTTAATTTTAAATTTACACCCACATGTAAGTGTTCCCCATTTCCTGCAACTTCATCTGTTGGTTTAGCTTGAAAAGTAACTTCTAATCCATTTTCTCTAAATACTTCCTTTATTAATCCTCTTACTAATAGTTCATTATCACAGGTTTGTAGTGCAGTTGAAAATTTCCAATCCACTTCTAACTGCTCCATGATATGAGTTAATGTACCGCTTTCAGTTAATTTTGCTTTAACTCCCCCTACTTCCTTATGCCCCATTTCTGGCTCTAGTCCATAAGCTTCTAATCTTTCGAGAGATTTTTCGAGAGCTGTTCTAACTGGCCCCTTTGTTCTTTTCCAATATTGTTCCTTAAGAACTTCTGATGTAGATAATTCTTCTATTTCTGCTAATTCGTTTGGAGTGTTTACCCAAAACTCTAGTTCTGTAGCTGATGTAATAGAAATATCTTCAATATCCTCATATTTAACATTGAAATTTTCTAGATATTCGCTATTCTCCTTAAATAAAGTCATCATAGAATCAGTAAAATACTTTATAGAATTTTTAAGAATAAATCTTGAATCCACGGCCTTATCTTCATGATATAAGTGACATGGTATTCTAATAGTTCCCACTGGATTTCCTGTAAGAATATCTACATTATCATAATTATAATCTATATACCAATTACAATCTAAATCTGCCTTCATATCTACCTTTGCATTATTTAAAGTAGCTATACCTGGTAGTATAACAGAGGAACCGTCTGTCTGCACCGCTATTCCATAAAGATACACATCTATATCTTCAATAAAATTATTGATAGGTATTTTTTCATCTGTATCATTGCCTAAAAAATCTATACCCACTAAAGACACAAATTTAATCTCTTTTCTTTCCTGTAATATATTTGATAAATCCTCTTTATTATGCTTTTCTTTGGGTATGACGAAAATTAAATCCCTACTCATTACAATCCCTCCATATTTCCATGTATATTTCCGTATATTATACCATATAAATTGAGTAATGTCTGTATTCTTTTTTTAACTTATTGTTTTTTCTGTGCATATATAAATAATCATTCTATAAGAATGATTATTATGCTATTATTTATATATGGAAATTACAATCTAGGAGGTGCTTATATGAAATTATTATTTTTTGATACAGAAACCACAGCTATACGACCAGGAAATATATGTCAATTGTCTTACATATTAGTAGATTGTAGTTGTTCTCCTCAAAAGACTACAAGTAGAAACTATTTTTTCACTGTAGAAGAAATGAGTGAAGGTGCTGAAAAAATACATGGTTTTTCCCTTGAAAAGTTATATACTTTAAGTAATGGGTTATACTTTGAAGATACTTATGAGGCTTTTTTAAATGATTTTTTAACTGCTGATATAGTAATAGGTCATAACGTTTCTTTTGACATAAAGTTTTTAAAAAATGAATTAGAGTATTATTACGGAGAATATAATCCAAAGCATATATTCTGTACTATGAACTATTATAAAGATATATGTAACTTCATTAATAGCAGAGGAATGGCTAAAAACCCTTCTTTGGGAGAACTAGTAAATTATTTAAATTTATCTAAAGAATTTATTGAGGAAAAATGTAGTGAACTCTTTGAGGATTGCTATGATTATCACGATGCTCGATATGATACTACATGTACTTATCTATGCGTTATTGAAGGTATAAAAAAAGGATTAATTCCACCTAGACACTTTACCAATATGTTAAAATAATAGACAATATTAAATAAAAAATCCCACCTTTATAGGTGGAATTTTTTATAGTTTTAAATTTTACATTCCTAATTATTAAATATAGTATTAATAAACAAATTCATAAATTTATTATATTCAACTTCTTTTAAAACTACCATATTACTTTTTCCTTCTACAATATTGAGCTTTCCTCTTTGATTACCGTTGTTTTCTATGTTTAAGCAATACTCTCCTCCACTACAGATACTTTTATCCATAAAGTAAGCAATTGCCAAAGGATCATTTAATATACATCCGTCAATTTCTTCTTGCTCTAGATAACTCTTTCTGTATTTATGTAGTATTTTAAGAAAAAACTCTGACACAGGATTATTATACTCTCCTATTTTTTCGATTTGTTCAGGAGTTAATAATATTTTATTCGTCACATCTAACCCTATCATATGCATTGGCTTGTTTATATTATTTAGCACTATTTCTACTGACTCTGGATCCACATAAAAATTAAACTCTGCATGAGGAGTTACATTTCCAGTACAATGTAAATTTCCTCCCATACATATTAGCTCTGTCACATTATTAAATGACTCTCTATCTAGTTGAATAGCCTTAGCAATATTGGTAAGTGGCCCAAGAGCAACTACTGATACATCCTTATTTTCTTTTAAGGTTTTTACAATATATTCGGCAGCATTGGTTTTAGGGGTAACTTCCATGACCTTTTCAAGGTTTGTATCCCCTAATCCATCTTTGCCATGAAACTCAGTGGCTGTATTAAGTTCCTTAACTAATGGCTTATCAGCTCCAGTGTATACTGGTATTTCTAATTTATTAAATATTTTAAGTACTTTAAGAGCATTATTTGTGGTTAAATCTAAAGAAATATTTCCAGCTACTGTAGTTATAGCTAATATATCTAATTCCTTAGAACTCAATGCTAATGCCAAAGCCAATGCATCATCAATTCCTGGGTCGCAATCAATTATTACCTTTTTCTTATTCATTTTATGCCCTCCAATAACTCCTAGCCATCCTAAATAAAATAGTATAGCCTATTGATTAATAATTTTTTAAGATGCCTATATATAATTTCACTGTCAATTATACCATAACTTACATTTCCATTTTCTATGAAAAAAAATAGATTTTATTTTTAAAACATGTATAATCATAGTAAAGTATTTCTGTATTATCATTGATTTTGATATCCTTAAAAAATAATTAGCACCAAAGTAACTATATTCTAACGGTATTGCTAATTATTTTATTTTGGATGCCTAATATAGTTCAGGAGGTATTAACTTTGATAAAAAAACTTAAAGATAACTTCATAATTATTCCGCTACTAATTATAGTTGTATCTATATTTAGTTTGATATTTATTAATTACTCTAACTCGAAAATTCCCTACAAAAATTATAATAGCTTTTTGCAGGATATAAATAACACTATTGTACAGAATGTAGAGACATCTCAATCATCTAAAATACTAATTACACTTAAAGATGGAAATAAATATACTACAGATAATCCTAATAGTTTAAATTTTAAAGAAGATCTTTTAAAGAAAAATGTCCAAGTTACTAGTTCCCCAACTTTTTCTAAAACACAGAGAATACCTATTGCTATGATTACTATTTCAACTGTAATAATTCTGTATATGGCTATTAGGAGAAATATTGGTGGAAATGGTAAAATGTCAACTATTGATAATATTAATTCAAAAGAAGCTATGAAAAATAAATATAGTTTTGATTCAGTTGCTGGTAACGAAGAGGCTAAGGAAAGTTTAAATGATATAGTTGATTTTCTAAAAAATCCAGAAAAATACAATTCCTATGGTGCCAGAATGCCAAAAGGAATTATACTATATGGAGAGCCTGGTACAGGTAAAACTCTCCTTGCAAAAGCTATAGCTGGTGAAGCTCAGGTTCCCTTCTATGCTGTAAGTGGTTCTGATTTCGTTCAAATGTATGTTGGTGTCGGTGCTAGTAGAATACGAAACTTATTTAAAAAAGCTAAAGTTCATGGCAAAGCAGTTATTTTTATTGATGAAATAGATGCTATTGGTAAAGCCCGTTCTAACACTAAAAATGGAAACTCTGATGAAAAGGATCAAACCTTAAATGCGCTTCTTACTGAAATGAGTGGTTTTAATGAGAGCTATGGTATAGTTGTTATTGCAGCCACAAACAGATTAGACATTCTAGATCCAGCACTTTTAAGACCTGGTAGATTTGATAGGCATATAGAAGTATCCCTTCCAGATGTAAGTGCAAGAGAGAGGATTTTAAATCTACACTTAAGAAATAAACCTGTTGAAGATATAGATGTAAAGGCACTGGCTCAAAGTACCGCCTACTTTTCAGGCGCTAAGTTAGAAAGTTTAACCAACGAAGCTGCTATTTTAGCCTGTAAGGATAATTCACCTTTTATAACAAATGAACATTTTAATAGAGCCTATTCTTTAGTTATTGCTGGCTATGACAAAGTAGACAGAACAGCTTTAAAGGATAAAGATATAAAAATTACTGCCTATCATGAAATAGGACATGCTTTACTCTCTCTACTAAAAGTTCCAGAGGAGACCTTGTCAAAGGTAACTATTATACCAACCTCAAAAGGTGCTGGTGGATATACCCTAACCATTGGAGAGGATAACTGTTACCATGATGTTGATTATTTAAGACGAAAAATAATGGTACTACTAGGAGGAAGAGCTGCTGAAGAAATAATTTTGGGAGAAAAAAATATAACCACAGGTGCCTATAATGATTTGAAAAAAACTACTAATATAATTAATAACATGGTATGTGAGTATGGAATGGGTACCTCTCTAGGACTTTTAAGATTGTCAGAAATGAATAATCTCTATGAGAGTGGTTTTATGGATAGGGTAGTCCTAGAATGTAAAACTACCTTAGATGAACTCTATGAAGAAACTAAGAGTGTTCTTAGTAATAATTTAACCCTTCTACATTCTTTAGCAAAAGAATTAATAGCTAAAGAGACTCTTTATGCTTCTGATATTGAGAAAATAATTATTGATATATAGATAAAAGATAAAAGAAACAACGTCAATAGATGTTGTTTCTTTTATTATATTATAAATTAATTGTCTTTATTTACAAATTTGCCCTATCTGCTCTGAACATCATAGATAATCTTAGATATATTTGCAATTTCATCATAGGCATCATCAAGATTATTGGTTAAAACAACTAATATATAAGATCTTTTACCATAGATTATTCCCACATCATGAATATAATTTCCTGTAGAATCTGAAAAATCACCAATCTTGTGAGCGACTATCTCATAGGGCAAATATTTATCTAATCTTTCATGAAATTCAGTATTTTTCATTAAATCTATTATTTGGGGATAATCTGGATTATTTTCAGGATTATAATGCAGCTTCTTTAATATTTTCATTGTATCTTCAGCTGTAGTATAATTACCACTTCTATTTATAGGATGACCTACTATAGACTCTATATAATTATACCTCTTATCATTTCCGAAATGTCTTAATAGCATATTTACAGCTACATTATCAGAATATTTTATCATGCTCTCATTAATATGTTTAAAGGTTTTAGGCTTAGATGTGTCTTCATATCCAATGCCACCATAACTCTCTTCAAAATCTTGTTCCTTATACATCATAGTGTCAGTTTCTTTTATAGCTTTTTCAGATTTAGAATTTATCTCATCATATAACATCATAGATACAGGTACTTTTAAAGTACTAGCTGCTCTTACTTCTACTTTTTCATTAATATCAAACCCTAGTTGGGAATTTATATCGTAATAACTTATGGATACCTTATTAATATTATCTCCTAAATATTCTGTAATAACATTTTTCATATCATTGATATCTTTCTCAGTTATTCCAGCGTAAGAATATATAATCTTTTTGAATTCCTTTAATCTTTTAACATGTGGAAAGACTTCATCATATGTATAAATCTTTGTTGAAGTACCTTCATCTAAATCTTCCTTTTCTTTTCCAATTAAAGAAAATCCTAATAAAGCAATCAAAAAGCATGTAGCAGATACCATTAAGAGTTTTCTTTGATTTTTTTTCCTTCTATTTAACAAATCATTCCACCTCCTTAAAAAAATATATACATTATATTATCACAATAATATAATTTTATAAACCTATAAAAAAAACTCTCTTTATTTTCTAATTTATTCCATTATTTCTCCCCCAATCTGAATTATTATATCATATTAAAAAAACACGTACTAGAAAAAATAAAAAAAGAATAGACAATAAATATTGCCTATTCTTTAACATTATTATGATAATTTACTTAATTCGACAGCTAATCTTGCTCCAAGTTTAGCATTATTGTAAACTAGTTGAATATTAGCTTCTAGACTTTCACCTTTAGTTATCTCTTTTACTTTTCCTAAAAGGAATGGTGTGCTTTCTTTTCCTTTTATTCCTTTTTCTTCTGCTTCTTTAACTGCATTATTTATAGCCTCTGTTATTTCATCAAAATTCATTTGATACTCTTCTGGGATTGGGTTTGCAACTACAACCCCACCTTGTAATCCTAAATCCCATTTACATTTTAATGCTTTAGCTAATGTAGCTTCATCATCTACTTTATAATCAACTTTAAATCCAGATTTTCTTGTATAGAAGGCTGGAAGTTCCTCTGTTTTAAATCCAGCTACTGGAACTCCATTAGTTTCTAAATACTCAAGGGTTAATCCTATATCCAGGATAGATTTAGCTCCAGCACAAACTACAGCCACATTTGTCATAGACAGCTCTTCTAAGTCTGCTGATATATCAAAAGTTTCTTGAGCTCCTCTATGAACTCCACCTATTCCCCCTGTCGCAAAAACCTTTATTCCTGCTAAGTTTGCCATAATCATGGTAGTTGCTACAGTAGTTGCTCCATTTAACTTATTAGCAACTATAAAAGGTATATCTCTTCTACTAGTTTTTATTACATCACCGCTTTTACCAAGTCTTTCAATCTCTTCTTTAGTTAATCCAACTTTCAATCTTCCATCTAATATTGCCATAGTTGCTGGAACTGCTCCATTTTCTCTAATAATTTCTTCAACTTTTAATGCAGTTTCTACATTCTTAGGATAAGGCATTCCATGAGATATAATTGTAGACTCAAGGGCAACTACTGCCTTACCTTCCTTTAATGCTAATTTTACTTCTTCTTTAATATCTAAATATTTTTCTAACATAATTCTAACTCCTTTATAATTTTATTAATATTTTCTTCTGATATATTAGGATTAATGGTTTCCTTATATGTTATGGCCATTATAGAACAAGCAGTCGAATACCTTAATGTCTCCTCTAAGGAAGATTCATTAAAAGCACTAAACACTAGTCCTGATAAAAATGCATCTCCAGCTCCATTAGCATTTAATACATTAATTTTAGGTGCTCTATAAAAACCCCATTGATCCCCTGAATTATAATATACTCCATCTTTTCCTAAACTAATAAACACATTTTCTACACCCTGTTTAATGAAGTATTCTCCAACTCTGTGAACATCTTTTTCATCATTAATAGATATACCCGATAATATTTCTGCCTCAAATTTATTTGGTTTTATAGTATGAAATTTTCCTATAAAATCCTTTATCTTTATGCATTTTGCTGTTGAGACAGTATCTAAAAAGAATTTTGGCCCTTTAAAATTATTTACTACATATTCAATAACTTCCTTAGGAATATTTGTATCAATTATACAGATACGAGAACTTTCTATTATCTCTTTTTTTTGTTTAATAAATTCTACATTCATGTTATCAAAAATGTCCATGTCTGAAATAGCTAATTTCATATCTCCACTTTCATCTAATACTGACATATATGTAGATGTAGATTGTCCTTGAAGTTTAATACTATGCTCTAAATCTAGGCCTATGCTCTTACCTTCTTCCACAATCTTCTTACCATAAACATCATCTCCAATAACAGAAATAAGTTTAACATTTACGTCCATACGTGCTAAATTCTCGCCTATGTTTCTACCTACTCCACCTAATGAAATTTTTATTGTACCTGGGTTTGAATCATTTAATCTCATAGGTTTAGTACTAAATCCAACTATATCTATATTACTTCCTCCAATTATTGATATAAAGTTTGAGGAATTTAATACATATCCTCTTCCAATTATATATCCTTTCTTTATTAGATTTGTAATATGTACTGCTACAGAAGATCTAGTTATGCCTAAAATATCTGCTAATTCATTTTGAGATATGAGAGGATTTTTTTTTATTAATTGTAAAACTTCTTCTTCTCTGTTAGTCATAATAAACTCCTATTTGTATTTGCTTATTTTATAAGCTAATGCTTATTTTGTGATAATTGTATCAAATGTCATTTTAAATTACAATAGTTTTATAACATTTATTTTTCATTTTTAATTTTACAAGATTAAAGATAAAAAATATTCATTTTATATATATTATTTCAAATTATATGTCATTTTATTAACAAACCTTTGGCTAGTTATGTTGCACCGTGTTAAATTTGGTTGTATAATATAGCATGTACTATATTTATTGTTTAATATAATTAAGAAACGGAGGATAATTATGGGACTTTTTACTTTCAAAAGAGGTATTCATCCACCTCACAGAAAAAATTTTTCTGAAACTCATAAAATTGAAGCCTATATTCCAAAAGGCGATTTAGTATTTCCTATGAGCCAGCACATCGGAGCACCCTGCGAACCTATTGTTAAAAAAGGGGATAGGGTATTAGTTGGTGAAAAAATTGGGGATGCTACAAAGGGGCTTGGAGCACCTATACACTCAAGTGTATCAGGTACTGTTAAGAACATTATCCCAATGACCACTGCTACTGGTGCTAAAGTTATGAGTATAGTTGTTGAAAACGATAATACTTATGAAGAGATGAATTATGAAAATCATGACAATTATGAAAAATTATCAAAAGAGGAACTACTTACATTAATTAAAGAGGCTGGAATCGTTGGTTTAGGAGGTGCATGCTTCCCTACTCACGTTAAACTTAACCCGCCTAAAGATGCTGATATTGATACAATAATTATTAATGCAGCAGAATGTGAACCTTATTTAACTTGCGACCATAGATTAATGTTAGAAAAATCAACAGAAATTGCTGAAGGTTTAAAAATACTAGGTCATATGTTTCCTAAGGTAAAGATATATGTAGGAATTGAGGATAATAAAAAAGATGCTATTGAAAAAATGAAGCAAGCAGTTTCAAATATCAATAATGTTGAAGTTGCTGAATTAAAAACAAAATATCCTCAAGGTGCTGAAAAACAACTTATTTACTCTATAACAAAAAGAGAAGTACCTACTGGTAAATTGCCTTCTGATGCAAAGTGTATAGTTCAAAACGTTGCTACTATATATGCTATTAGAAATGCAGTATTACTTGGAAAACCACTTACAGATAGAGTAGTTACTGTTACAGGAGGCGCTATTAAAAGCCCTAAAAACTTATTGGTTAAATTTGGTACAAATCTTCAAGAATTGATTGATTATTGTCAAGGATTTAACGAAGAACCTGCTAAAATAATCAGTGGTGGACCAATGATGGGAACTGCACTATTCACTCTAGATTTATCTGCAGTTAAAGGAACTTCTGGCTTATTATGTCTATCACAAAGTGAAGCTATCCCTACTATAGAGACAAGCTGTATAAAATGTGGTAAATGTATTGAAGCATGTCCAATGTTCTTACTTCCTAATAAGTTAAACTCTATGGTAGTTAGAGGAGATTATGAAGGCTTTGAAAAATTCAATGGTCTTAGCTGTTTAGAATGTGGTGCATGTAGTTTTTCATGTCCTGCTAAACGTCATTTAACTCAAACTTGTAAAGAAGGCAAAAAAAGAGTTATGAATAATAGAAAGAAAAGTTAGAGGTGAATAGTATGTCAGATAAATTATATACCGTATCTTCATCTCCTCATATAAAATCAAAAGACACTGTATCAACGATTATGAGAGATGTTTTAATTGCATTGTGTCCAGCTTTAATTGCAGCTGTTTATTTCTTTGGCCTTCGTGCCTTATGGGTTACATTAACTGCAGTAGGTGCTTCAATCCTTAGCGAATATATATTTAACAAAATAACTAAGAGACCTGATAATATAAAAGATTTAAGCGCAGTGGTTACAGGTGTACTGCTTGCTTTTAACCTACCTGTGACCATTCCACTATGGATGGTTGCTGTTGGAAGTGCTTTTGCAATAATAGTTGTTAAGTGCTTCTTTGGTGGAATCGGACAAAATATCGTTAACCCAGCTTTAGCAGCGAGAGCATTCCTGTTAGCTGCTTACCCAGTACAAATGACTGCTTGGACTTTAGAGGGAGTTTCTGCAGCTACTCCACTTGGAATTCTACGTAACGGTGGTGCTGCCCTTCCAAGTTCAATGGATGTATTTTTAGGCGCTAATACTGCTGGTTGTATAGGAGAGGTTTCTGCCTTAGCACTATTAATCGGTGGAGCTTATCTTTTATATAGAAAGGTAATTTCATGGCATATACCTGTTACATACATTGGTACTGTATTTATAATAACTACGGTTTTAGGTAGAAATGGTCTTATGACTGGAAATGGTATTTATGAAATACTTGTTGGTGGATTAATGATTGGAGCATTCTTCATGGCCACTGATTATACTACTACTCCTGCTACTAGATTAGGTCAAGTGGTATTTGGAGTTGCCTGTGGTATATTAACTAGTGTAATTCGTCTGTATGGCGGTTATGCAGAAGGTGTATCTTATTCTATATTAATAATGAATTTATTCGTACCAGTTATTGATAAGTTCACAAGTCCACGTGTATTCGGGGGTGCAAAATAGTGAGAAATTTAAAATTAGGTGCAATCCTATTAATAATAACAGCTATTGCTGGTGCATTACTTGGTTTTGCTTACGACATTACAAGAGCTCCAATTGAAAAGCGACAAAAAGAGGATCAGGCTGCAGCATTAAAGATGGTTTTACCTGCAGATGAATTCACTGAACTTGAAGGATTAACACTTCCTGAAGACAAAACAGTTAAAAGCGCTTTTGAAGCAAAAACCGGTGGAGAATCTACTGGTTATGTAATTGAAGTTGGTTCTAAAGGCTATGGCGGAGAGATAACAATGATGGTTGGTATCTCAAAAGATGAGAAAGTTACAGGAATAAAAATTTTAAACCAATCAGAAACCCCAGGATTGGGTACAAAGACTACTGAACCAGCATTTACTGATCAATATAAAGATAAAGATGCTACTAAGGATTTAGCTCTAGGATCAGATATAACTGCCATCACTGGCGTTACTATAAGTTCTAAAGCTGTTACAAACGGTGTTAACACTGCAATTCAATACTATAATAATGAATTGAAGGGAGGAAAATAACTATGAATATATTTGGTGATAGATTAAAAAAAGGTATTATTACTGAGAACCCAGTATTCCTTCAAGTATTGGCTATGTGTCCTACCCTTGCAGTTACTAGTAGTGTAGAAAATGCTGTTGGAATGGCTCTTGCTACTACAGCAGTATTAATTGGCTCAAATGCAGTTATATCATTAATTAGAAAATTAGTGCCTGATAAAATAAGAATTCCTTCATATATAGTAGTTATAGCTACTATTGTTACTATCATTCAATTTTTATTGGAAGCTTATATACCTGCACTAAACGCTTCTCTTGGTATATTTATACCTCTTATAGTAGTTAACTGTATAATCTTAGGTAGAGCTGAAGCTTATGCCTCTAAGAACAAGGTGCTTCCTTCTATTTTTGATGCTATTGGAATGGGTCTTGGCTTTGGAGTTGCCTTGGTAATTCTTGCTACATTTAGAGAAATATTAGGTAACGGTACTTTCTATGGACTTCAAGTATTACCTAAGTCTTATATACCAGCAATGGTTATGACTTCAGCACCTGGTGCTTTCATAACTCTTGGTATGATCCTTGCCGGACTTAACCAATATAAAATTTCAAAAGCTAAAAAAGCTGAGCAAGCTAAATAGAAGGAGTGAGAACAGATGAAAGAATTAATAACCATCTTCATAGGTGCTCTATTAGTTAATAACGTAATTTTATCAAAATTCTTAGGTATATGTTCCTTCGTTGGAGTTTCACAAAAGACTGAAACCGCTAAAGGTATGGGACTTGCAGTTACCTTCGTTATGATATTAGCTACACTTATCACCTATGTTGTAAATGTTTTTATATTAATGCCATTAGATTTAGGTTATTTATCTACCTTAGCCTTTATAGTAGTTATAGCGTCTCTAGTACAATTTGTTGAAATTGTAATAAAGAAGATTCAACCTGGTCTTTACAGAGCTCTAGGAATCTTCCTACCTCTTATAACAACTAACTGTGCAGTTTTAGGTATTGCTATAACAAATATGGATTTAGAATATAACTTAGCACAAGGTTTAGCTAATGCCCTTGGAACTGCTCTAGGATATATGCTTGCTATTGTGTTGCTTGCTGGATTAAGAGAAAGAATGGAAGAAAACACAAACATGCCTGAGGCTTTTAGAGGATTGCCTATATCATTAATTACAGCTGGACTTATGGCAATCGCTTTCTACGGATTCAGCGGTTTAGTTTAAGGAGGGGTCTTAATGGAAATTTCAAACTTAATAGGTCCTGTACTAAGTCTTGGAGGCCTTGGCTTAGTATTTGGTACACTATTAGGATATGCTACAGATAAATTTAAAATAGAAGTGGATGAAAGAATTCCTCTAGTTAGAGAAGCACTACCTGGAGCAAACTGCGGTGGTTGTGGATTTGCTGGATGCGATGCTTATGCTGAAGCTGTTGTTAATGGAGATGCAAAACCAAATCTTTGTAGTCCAGGTGGGGCTACCTGTTCAGAAAAAATTTCTAGTATCCTTGGACTAGAAAATGAAGTTTCTGAACCAGTAGTTGCTTTTATTAGATGTAAAGGTACTTGTGAAGTTGCAAAGGATAAATTTGCTTACCAAGGAGCTATGGATTGTCACCAAGCTTCAGTAGTTAGCGGCGGACCTAAAGCTTGTGAGTACGGATGTATGGGACTAGGTTCTTGTGTTAGAGCTTGTCAATTTGGTGCTCTTGACATAGTAGATGGTATTGCAAAGGTTAACGAGGAAAAATGTGTTGCTTGTGGTGCTTGTATTGAAGCTTGCCCTAAAGCCCTTATACATTTTGTTCCTAAAAAATCTAAGGTTAGAATTACATGTAATAATAAGAACAAAGGTAAAGATGTTATGGATGCTTGTTCTGTAGGATGTATATCTTGTTCTATCTGTGTTAAAAACTGTCCTAAGGATGCTTTAGAATTAGTTAACAATATTCCTGTATTTGATTATGATAAATGTGTAAATTGCGGAATATGTGCAAATAAATGTCCAAAAAAATCTATAGATAACTTCCGTAAGCCAGTAGTTAAAGAAGCTATTAAAACTGATTCTCCAGCTACTGAAGTTTAAAGGTAATATGTTTAAAACAACTTATTAGTATGATATAATATAGAAGGCTTAGGCCTTCTATATTTGTTTAGAGGTGATAAAATGGAACAAGAAGGTGTAGTAAAAAAGATAAATAGTAACATGGCTACAGTTGCCTTCATTAAAAAGAGTGGATGTGGTGGAGCTTGCTCTTCTTGCAAAGGAGGATGTCCTAAAGACACTATTTTAATGGATATTGAAAACACTGCTGATGCAAAAATTGGTGAAAAAGTAATTGTAGAAATAGAAAATGATACCTTTAAAAGATTAACATTTTTGGCTTATGTATTTCCTTCTATTATTACTTTAATTGCCCTTTCAATTTCAATGGTAGTATTTAAAGCTAATAACTTTAAATACTATGAGTTATACTCTGTTATTGTTGCTATTATAGCTATGGTATTATCATTTAAAATAAGTAAAAAGCTAAATAAACATGATGATAATTACGTATTTAAAATGAAAAGTAGGATTAAGAACTTTTAATATATAATAAAATCTAATACTACTATAATAAATATATGTAATAACTTATTTTAAGAGTTATACTAATAGTATATTATTACAATTTATATATAAATCTGTGGAGGTATAATTATGAATATTGGATCAATGATTGACCATACTATTTTAAAGGCTGATGCTCAAAAATCTGATGTAATTAAGATATGTATGGAGGCTAAGAAATATAAATTTAAATCTGTATGTGTTAATTCATGCTATACAGAATTAGTAGCAAGAGAACTAAAAGATAGTGATGTTCTAGTATGTACAGTAGTAGGGTTTCCCCTAGGTGCCATGGATACTAAGGCAAAGGCTTTTGAAACTGCAAGAGCTATTGAATTAGGTGCTAATGAGGTTGACATGGTAATTAACATAGGTGCTCTTAAAGATAAGGACTTTGATTTCGTAAAAAATGATATTAAAGAAATAGTTGATACTGCTAACGGAAAAGCTATTGTTAAAGTTATCATTGAAGCTTGTTTATTAACAGAAGATGAAAAAATTAAAGCTTGTGAATTAGCTCAAGAAGCCGGTGCTGATTTTGTTAAGACTTCTACTGGATTTAGTACAGGTGGTGCTACACCTAGTGATATTGCTTTAATGCGCAAGGTAGTTGGACCTAACATGGGTGTTAAGGGTTCTGGTGGAGTTAGAACTCAAGAAGATGCATTAAACCTTATTGAAGCTGGTGCTTCTAGAATTGGTGCTAGTGCTTCTATCGCCATCGTAGAAGGAACAAATAATTCATCATCTAATTATTAAACCATATAAAAATAAAGAGAGGAGATCTCATATTATCTCCTCTCTTTATTTTTATGTTAACTTATAATAAAACTTAAATTAAATTTCTAACTTTAAAGTTAGAAATTGCCTTATTATTTTTTTATAACAATCATCTCTCTATAAACTCTTATATTTAATTATGTTTAATTTTATCTATTCCTATTTCAAAATTTATTTAATAGCATTTAATAATGTATTGGAAATATTACTCATTACTTTTTTATGAATTTGTTAACACTTAATTCATAGTTTATCATTATCAATACCGTTTAAATCAATATTTGATACTGTTTTAAGTAAAATTGTACACTTTTTATCGCTTTTTATAGTATTTAATACATTATTTACTATTTTTTTAACCATGATTATTCATTTTTTTTTAACATTCTTATTGCAAATTCGTCACATATCTATTATAATTTAGATAATTCGAAACATTTCAACATTATATGAAGGGGGTTCATATATATTATGAATTTTTTAATTGGACTTTTTAAATTCTCACCAGTATTTGTACTGGCGGGTCTAATGATTTCTGGGATGGATGCTCTACTTGCAGCACCACTCGCTACTATCTATGCATTCTTTGTAGCTATTATTACAGAGAAGTTTAAATTTAACGATGTACTTGATTGTGCAGTAGACAATGTTAAACACTTAAACTTAGTTTTCTTTATACTTATGTTTGCTTATGGAATGGCAGAAGCTTTTATGGCTACAGGAGTTGGTGCTTCTATAGTTAACGTAGCTCTTTCCTTAGGACTAAATGCTAGAACAGTTGCAGTTGCTGGATTCTTAGTAACTTGTGCTCTTTCTGTAGCTACAGGAACTTCTTGGGGAACCTTTGCTGCCTGTGCACCTATATTCCTTTGGTTAAATCACATAGTTGGCGGTGATATAGCATTAACTACAGCTTCAATCGCTGGCGGTGCTTGCTTTGGTGATAATATAGGTCTTATATCAGATACAACTGTTGTTAGTTCTGGTATGCAAGGTGTAGAGGTTATAGACAGAGTTAGAAGTCAAGGTGTATGGTCTTTACTCTGCCTGATAATAGCTGCAATTATAATCTTCTTTGTAAGCGTATCCATGGGACTTCCAACAGAAGTTGCAAATGCTGCTTCAGCAATTGATGCTATACCTAAAGATGCATTGGCCTCATTAAATGAAGCTAGACCATCTGCTGTTAGCCTCTTAAATCAAGTTAAAGAAGGAGTTCCTCTTTATATGGTAATTCCTCTAATATTAGTTATAGGAGTTGCAGTTGCAGGTATACCTACCCTTGCTTGCTTAGCTGTAGGTATTGTTTCCTCTTTAATTCTTGGTATGTTTGCAGGAACTGTAGAATCACTTACTGCTTTCTTAGACTTAATGATGACAGGATTCTCAGATGCAGGTTCATGGGTAATTGTTATGATGATGTGGGTTGGTGCCTTTGGTGGTGTTATGTCTAAAATGAATGCCTTCCAACCACTCTCTAGAGGAGTAGTTAAAATAGCAAGAAACGTAAGACAATTGATGTTTATGAATGGTCTTCTATGTCTAGCTGGTAATGCTGCCCTATCAGATGAAATGGCTCAAATAGTTACAGTTAGTCCTATAACTAGAGAAATTCTAGAAACCAATGTTGAAGGTAGTGAAGAGGACTTGTACAAGCTTAAATTAAGAAATGCAACCTTTGCAGATGCACTTGGAGTATTTGGTTCCCAATTAATTCCTTGGCATGTATACATTGGTTTTTATATAGGAATATTGACTGCAGTCTATCCACTCCATAAATTTGTAGCCTTAGATATTATTAAATATAATTTCATGGCATTTGTAGCGGTATTCTCAATATTATTCTTAACATTCACTGGACTTGATAGATTCATTCCTAAATTTGGATTACCAAAAGAGCCAGATGTAAGATTAAAAAAGGGTGGCTCTGCTAATAAAAATAATAACTTATCCGCATAAGGGCGGGATCCGATAAAAAAACCATAATAAAAAAAGAAAGCGTAAGCAGCAATTACGCTTTCTTTTTTATTATGGCTTTGTTTTAAGTAATAGTTCATTATTAACACCGCTTACTAGTATTGTATTTAAAAAGAATTTTACATTGTATAAATTTCTTTTATTCTAACATAATAGATTCTTAGAAACTACTTCTTGTACTATCATTTTGGTGAATGGAGTACTAGAATCATTTTAAACCAATTATCTATTTCATAATTTGCTATCCTACCGTCAAACTTTTTGTAACTGTATCCACCTGCACTTATTACGCTTCATTTTGGTTAGTTACACGAAAGCCATATGTCTATACCTGCTTAATCGAATGTTTATAATAAGGGATGTCTGCCAGTTTTAAAAACTTATGTGAATAATCTAAATAATGCTAATAAATATATTATTCTTACTTATGTGAAAAAAATATCTAATCATATTATTTACCCTCATAATATGACTAATTTCTACTTACAATATTTTCTAAATTTGTGAGGCAATTTTCTAAATATTATAAATTATTCTAATATTTTTGATATAAATAAGTATAATAAAAATTGTTCACAAATTTTATTGATAAAATATTGACAAATGTCTTGAAATTTTGACAAATTTCTTTTATAATTTAAGAGAATTTTAAATATTGTTTCAATATTGTTTCAATATTAAGTAGGGGGATTAAAACAATGAATTTTTTTATCGGATTTTTTAAATTCTCGCCAGTATTCTTATTAGCTGGCCTTATGATGTCTGGAATGGATGCTTTAATAGCTGCGCCTATAGCTACTATTTATGCACTTATTGTAGCATCTATCACAGAAAGGCTTAAATTTGATGATTTAGTCGACTGTGCTATGGAAAACGTTAAGCATTTAAACTTAGTTTTCTTTATACTTATGTTTGCTTATGGTATGGCAGAAGCATTTATGGCCACTGGTGTTGGTGCTTCTATCGTTAATATGGCACTTTCACTTGGATTAACTGCAAGAACAGTGGCATTAGTAGGGTTCTTAGTTACATGTGTTCTTTCTGTAGCAACAGGTACTTCATGGGGAACCTTTGCTGCATGTGCTCCAATTTTTTTATGGCTTAATCATATCGTTGGTGGAGATGTACTATTAACTACTGCTTCAATTGCTGGTGGTGCTTGTTTTGGTGATAATATAGGACTTATTTCTGATACCACAGTTGTTAGTTCAGGAATTCAAAAAGTTGAAATAATTGATAGAATAAAGAAACAAACAGCTTGGTCTGTTGGTTGCCTTGTAATTGCAGGAGTAATGATATATGTTGCAAGTATAATGATGAAATTGCCTACAGATCTAGCTAATGCATCTACTGCAATAAATGCTATTCCATCTGAAGTTTGGACATCTCTTGGTGAGGCAAGACCATCAGCTGTTGAACTTTTAAATCAAGTTAAAGAAGGAGTTCCTTATTATATGGCAATTCCACTATTACTTGTTATAATAGCTGCAGTTAAAGGTATACCTACTCTAGCTTGTTTAGCAGTTGGAATTGTTTCTTCATGTATATTAGGAATGTTTGCAGGTACAGTAGAATCTATATCATCATTTTTAAATTTAATGTATATGGGATTCTCTGATGCAGGTTCATGGGTTATTGTTATGATGATGTGGTTTGGTGCCTTTGGTGGTATAATGTCAAAAATGAATGCCTTCGAACCACTTTCAAACTTAGTTTTAAAGTTAGCTAAAAATGTAAGACAATTAATGTTTATGAATGGTCTTTTATGTATAGCTGGTAATGCTGCCCTTTCTGATGAAATGGCGCAAATAGTTACTGTAGGACCTATAGTTAAAGAACTAGTTGAGAAAAATGTTGAAGGTAGCGAAGAAGATATCTATAACTTAAGAGTTAGAAATGCTACATTTAATGCTGCTCTTGGAGTATTTGGTTCTCAATTAATTCCTTGGCACGTATACATAGGATTTTATGTTGGTATATTAACAGCAATTTATCCATTATATGACTTCGTTGCCTTTGACGTAATTAAATATAACTTTATGGCATATGTAACAGTATTTTCTGTCTTACTGTTAACTTTAACAGGTTGGGATAGATTTATACCTGGTTTTGGTCTTCCAAGGGAGCCTGAAGTTAGATTAAAGAAGAATATTGGAACAAGTGAAACAACATCTAAAGAAAAATCAGTTTCTGCATAATAAATTAAAACTCAAAAAAGTCTATTGAAATTTCAATAGACTTTTTTTATTCCCATTAAAATCATTCCATTTTTTAAGACTTGAAGAGAAGCCTCTATTAATTGAACATTATAATTTTCAAAAGCGTCATCATTGTTTTCTAACATCATATATATATTCTTAAGTTCTACAGAAATATCTAACAGATAATCCAATAGTTTAACAGGATTACTCTCTACGATTACCGCTTTTATTATATCAGGAAAATTTCCTAACTTAATTACATATTCGAATTCTTTCTCAGTAATTCTGCGCTTACATAGATTCCTGTCAGGACAATTTTTATATGATTCAAATAACATATAACTTAATTTATTATAAATTTCTCTAATAATCTCATAGGCTTTTATCTCTTCTATCCTATGTTCACCCCATGATGAATTTTCTTTTTTATAGTTATAATAAGTGAATAAAACTCTATTACCTTCCAAATCATACTCTAAAACTTTTGATAGACCCTTAAGTTGATTTATATAAATCCATTTATTTCTTTCTATTAAGTTTATGAATTTATAACATTCATACTTATTTATCATATACATTATAAGTGCTAGATCTTTGATTCCATGAGCAAAATGTCCATTTTCTTTAATAATAATGCATGGAGGCAAATTATACTCTTTAAGCTTTACTACTTTAAAATTATTATATTCACTTAATAATCCTTTTCTTTCTATTTCTAAAACCATATCTAATATGTTTTTTTCACTATTCTTCCACTCATTGTGTATATCAATGACATCATATCCTTGAAACACAAACATTTTTTCAAGGCTTCTTCCCAAATGCTCTTGGTCCAAATTGATAGGAGCTTCATAAACTCCATTACCTATTCCATAGTTTATTATTATAGTTTTTCCCTTACCTTCTTCACTACTTCCAAAATACTCTTTTTCCTTTAATATCTTTTCTATGATATTTCTAATAATGATATTTTTATTAATATATATATTAACATAAGCTCCCACTTGTTGAACTTCTTCAAAATATTCATGACCTTGCAATTTATCTTTAATACTCCTAGCAATTTCAATAGGTGACGTGTAACAGTTACACCTCACTTTGAAACATGGTATAGAATAATCTCCCATCTTTGCATTTAAAGGAGTTTCTATAATTTCTAATAGAATATCTTTATCTATATTTATTTTTTCATATAAAATATCTATTACATGACTTTTATGTTCCATTATTTCGCTCCTATCTACACCATTATGAATTTCTAAATTAAATTTTATATTATAATCTCTTATAAGTAAAGTGCTCGCTTCTACTATAGAAACGAGCACTTATTAATAATATATAATAATTTTAGATCTTATACATTTCTTCTAATTGCTTTTGTATGTCAGTACTTTCTAAATACTCATCATAACTCATAGTTCTATCCATAATGCCCTTAGGTGTAAGTTCTATTACCCTATTTGCAACTGTTTGGATAAATTGATGGTCATGAGATGTGAATAAAATAGTTCCACTAAAATTGGTAAGTCCGTTATTCACGGCTGTAATCGATTCTAAGTCTAAGTGGTTAGTTGGTTCATCAAGTATTAGTACATTAGCCTCACTTAACATCATCTTAGAAAGCATACATCTAACCTTTTCTCCCCCTGATAATACAGAAGCCTGTTTTAACGCTTCCTCTCCGGAAAATAGCATTCTACCTAAGAATCCTCTTATAAAGCTTTCTGCCTTCTCCTCTGAGAATTGCCTTAACCAATCTACAAGATTTAAATCACAATCATTAAAATACTCTGAGTTATCTTGTGGAAAATATGATTGAGATGTAGTTATTCCCCATTTAAAAGTTCCACTATCCGCCTCTAACTCTCCCATTAATATTCTAAATAGTGTAGTTTTAGCTATACCATCACCCAAAAATGCTATTTTATCATTTTTATTTACCATAAAGCTGACATTATCTAAAATTTTAACACCATCAATAGTCTTAGTTAAATTTTCAACAGTTAATAGATCATTTCCAGCTTCTCTCTGTGGTTTAAATCCAACAAAAGGATACCTTCTAGAGGATGGTTTTATATCATCAAGAGTTAATTTATCCAATTGTTTTTTTCTACTAGTAGCCTGTTTAGCTTTTGATGCATTTGAGCTAAATCTAGCAATAAAGGTTTGAAGATCCTTAATTTTCTCTTCCTTCTTTTTATTTTGATCTTTTGCCATTTGAAGAGCTAATTGGCTTGATTCATACCAGAAATCGTAATTTCCTACATACATTTGAATTTTTCCAAAGTCAATATCTGCCATATGGGTACAAACCTTATTTAAAAAGTGTCTATCGTGAGATACTACTATTACAGTTCCTTCAAAATCCATTAAAAAGTTTTCAAGCCAAGCTATAGCCTTTATATCTAAATGGTTTGTCGGCTCATCCATTAGTAGTATGTCTGGATGACCAAATAGAGTCTGTGCAAGTAATACTTTTATCTTATCTGATCCATTTAATTCTTTCATTTTTTTATAATGGAAATCTTCAGTTATTCCTAGCCCTTGTAGTAATGTGGCTGCTTCACTTTCAGCTTCCCATCCATTAAGCTCTGCAAATTCTCCCTCTAGTTCTGAAGCCTTTATACCATCTTCATCACTAAAATCTTCTTTAGCATAAAGTGCTTCCTTCTCATCCATAATCTCTATTAACCTAGGGTGCCCCATCATAACAGTTCTTAAAATCTCTTCCTCATCATATTGGAAATGGTCTTGCTTTAACACTGCTAATCTTTGTCCTGAAGTAATAGATACATCCCCTGAATTAGCTTCCAATTCTCCAGATAAAATTTTTAAAAAGGTTGATTTACCTGCACCATTAGCTCCAATCAAACCATAACAATTACCTTCTGTAAATTTAATATTTACATCCTCAAATAATTTACGTCCACCGTATCTTAAACTAACACCTGTAGTACTAATCATAAGTAACCTCCCAAATATCATTAAAAAAGTTTTACCAATCGGTAAAACTTTTAAATTATTATTGTATATATAGCTGTATTATATCATAAATATATACTTTTTACCATGATTAAATATAATTGTTTTATCTAACCTATAGTTAACTTTATATTAAGTTTATGATAAAATTTCTAATCCTTAGCTCAAAACTCTATAACTTATAAAGAAAATCATATATTTTATAATTTAACTTAACCTTTTTCACATATTTATTTGTTTCTTTAAATGGTATATTTTGAAGACTAACTCCATCTCTAGAATACTCTTCATTTTTTAACCATTTTTTTACATTTCCAGGGCCTCCATTGTACGCAGCTACCACTAGTTGAAAATTCCCTTTAAATTCAGTATTTAAATTATTTAAATACCAACAGCCCATTTCTATATTAATTTTTTCGTTATACAACATATCTATAGTGAAGTTTTCAATTCCCAGTTGCTCTGCTATCCATTCTCCAGTATCTGGCATTATTTGCATTACCCCCATTGCTCCCTTAGAGGATTTAGCATTTACATCAAATTTACTTTCTGCTTTTATTATGGCAGCTACTAGATTAGGATTTAAACTATACTTTTCACTATATTCTAAAATATGCTCTTTATATTTTATGGGATAAACAGCTTTTGCTAAACTCTTGAAATTAGCCACTAATATTACTAAAAAAACTATCAAAATCCATACTACTTTTTTATTTCTATTCAGCATTTTTCCCCCTAAATTTAAGTAATTCATTTATAACATGATCTACTTCCTCATAAACTTCTTCTATAGTTCCATTATTATATATGATGTAATCTGCAAGTTCACACTTATACTCTATGGGAAGTTGACTATTTATCCTAATTCTAGCTTCCTCTTCTGTAAACTTATCTCTATTCATTATTCTCTGAAGTTGTATCTGCTTCTCTGTAGTTACCACTATAATCTTATCCATAAATTTATGTAAATTATTCTCTATAAGTGTAGGGGCATCTATTACACATATACCTTCATTCATTATATTGTATTCTTCTATACTATGAAATATATCTTTTTTAATAAAGGGCATAATTATTTTCTCATATTCTATTTTCCTATCCTTATGAGAAAATATATAGTTGCCAAATTTTTTTCTTATAAATTCTCCATTTTCATTAAAAAATTCACTACCAAAAACTGCCTTTACTTCTTTTAATATACTAGGATATTTATGTAGTACCTCTTTAGCAATTTTATCTGCATCAATGATGGGTATTTTTTTCTCATGAAATATATTGCTTACAGTACTCTTACCAGATCCTATCCCCCCAGTAAGCCCTACTTTCAAAATATTATTTTGCCTCATACCAAGTATCTCCTGTGGATATTTCCACTTCTAAAGGAACCTTCAACTCTAAAGCATTTTCCATTTCTTCCTTAATAAGTTTTTTTACATCCTCTAACTCTTGTTTATAAACATTTAGTATCAATTCATCATGAACTTGTAGTATTAAAGAGCTTTTAAGCTTATTTTCTCTAATTTTATTATTTACATTTACCATAGCCAGCTTTATTATGTCTGCTGCAGTACCTTGAATAGGTGCGTTCATTGCCAATCTTTTACCTAAAGCCTTAAGTATTTTATTTGAAGATTTTATCTCTGGAATAAATCTTCTTCTATTTAGTAGAGTTGTTACATAAGAATTTTTTTCTCCTTCTTCTATAACATTTTCCATATAATCCTTAACCTTTTTATATCTATCTAAATATGCATCAATGTATTCCTTCGCTTCTTTTCTTGTTATTCCTAAATCTTGAGCTAAACTAAAATCTCCAATTCCATACACTATTCCAAAATTTACAGCTTTAGCATTACTTCTCATGGTCTTTGTCACTTGATCTATAGGAACCCCAAACACCTCTGATGCGGTAGAAGTATGAATATCCTTGCTACTATTAAATGCTTTAATAAGATTTTCGTCTCCCGAAATATGGGCAAGTACTCTTAATTCTATTTGTGAATAATCCGCAGATAAAATTACACTATCTTCATTATGTGGCACAAATACCTTTCTTATAGCACGACCATTTTCATATTTTATAGGTATATTTTGAAGATTAGGCTCAGTACTAGATAATCTTCCTGTAGTTGTAACAGTCTGAGTAAAATTTGAATGAATTCTTCCATCGCTATCAATAACATTTTTAAGCCCTTCTACATAAGTAGAATTCAACTTTGATATCTGTCTATAATATAATATCTTCTCTATTATTTCATGCTTATCTTTAAGAGTCTCTAAAACTTCAGCATTAGTAGAATATCCAGTTTTAGTTTTCTTAACTACTGGTAGATCTAATTTCTCAAAGAGAATTTTTCCTAATTGCTTTGGAGAATTAATATTAAACTCCTCTCCTGCCAAATTATATATCTCTTGAGTTATAGTAGTTATTTCTTCTTTAAATTTAGTTGCTAGATCTTCTAATTCTTGTTTATTAATATTAAAGCCCTCACACTCCATCTGAGAAATAGCTTTAGTAAGAGGTTGCTCCACATTAAATAGTAAGTATTCCATCTGCTCTTCTTTTATAGACTTATTTAACACTTCATATATAGCAGGTAAGAAGTATACTTCATTAGCAATAAGTTCATCTCCTTCTCCAGAAAAGTCTTTTCCAACTTCCTTAGACAATATATTTTTTATAGTATATTCGCTTTGAGAAGAATCTAAAAGATAGGCTGCAATCTCGCAATCAAATTGTACTGTGTTTAAGTCTATACCTAGTTTATATAAGCAAGTATATGCCTGTTTAGCCTCATGAGTTATCTTCGGAATTTCTTTATTTTCTAAAATCCTCTTTAATGACTCTATAAATTTCACTTCGCTATTCTTAGTTATCTCATTAAAATCTATTAAGAACACCTTACCATCAATATTAATTCCTATCTTAACCATAGATATTCCTGAGAAAGTATGGTCTCCATTTGTGTATATTTTTATAAATAGATTATCCTTTATAGTAGATATTATTTTTTCAAAATCTTCTATAGTATTTATACTAGTATATTCTACTAATTTACTCTCTTCTTTATTTTCTGCAATCTCTTCTGCATACTCTCTATCAATCTTGTCTAATAAGGATTTAAATTGAAGCTTTAAAAATAATTCTTTCACTTGTCTATAATTAAACGTTCCTTTAGCCATTAAATCCTCTTCACTTATGTCAATGGGCACATGTCTAACTATGGTTGACAATCTCTTACTAAGTATAGCTTGCTCACTATACTCCATTAAGGATTCTTTTAATTTTTTACCGCTAATAGAAGGTATATTTTCTAATACTCCTTCCACAGATCCATATTCTTTTATAAGTTTAAAGGCAGTTTTATCCCCAATTCCAGGTACCCCTGGAATATTATCAGATTTATCTCCCATAAGACCTTTTACATCTATATACTGAGTAGGTGTCACTCCAAATTCTTCTATAAACCTATTTTTGTCATATATTTCGGTTTCAGTGATGCCTTTTTTATTTATAACTACCTTAACATTATCACTAGCTAGTTGAAGAGCATCTTTATCTCCAGTAACTACATATACCTCCATGTCTTTTTCTTCACCTATTAATGATATTGTTCCAATTAAATCATCTGCTTCATATCCATCGATTTCAAATATATTTATTCCCATTTTATTCAATGCATCTCTAATTATTGGAAATTGCATGACCAATTCTGGTGGTGTTTTCTTTCTTCCTGCTTTATAGTCCTCATACTCATCATGTCTAAAGGTTTTTTTAGATTTATCAAAAGCAGTAATTATGTAATCCGGATTTATTTCCTGTTTAATTTTGAAAAGCATGTTTAAAAAGCCATATACTCCATTTGTATGAATACCCTCTTTAGTTGTAAGTTCAGGTATTGCATAAAAGGCTCTATAAAGTAAGCTATTCCCATCTAAGATCACTACTTTAGGTTTATTCATATTATCACTTCCTTTAAATATTTAGTTCTCATAATTCAATAAATTCTCAGTTACCATTTAATAAACTTTAACATAGAATATTTATTTAGTTAACTCCTATAATTATTGTCTATATTATTTACAATAGTTCTATTATGTAAATCTCTCTGTATTACATTAATATAATTAAATACGCCTATTAGGCGTATTTAATTATATTATATAACATTTTAAAAAATACTTAAATCTAATTCGTGAGAAAGCTTTTCTAAAACTTTAATTCCACCTATACTATTTCCTTTATTGTCTAAAGCTGGTCCAATAACCCCTATTCCCATTCGTCTTGGTACTGCTGCCATTATGCCACCACCAACTCCACTTTTAGCCGGAATTCCAATATGTACTGCAAATTTTCCAGATGCATCATACATACCACAGGTTACCATAATAGTTTTTATTATTCTGCATGCTTCTCTTGATATTATTCTTTCATTATTAAGTATTAACCCTTCATTAGCTAACATTGCACTTATTCTTGCTATATCTCTACAAGTTACTTCCATGGAGCAAGCTTTAAAATATACTTCTAGAATCTCCTCTACATCCCCTTCAATAATTCCATTGCCCTTCATATAGTATGCTAAGGCTCTATTTCTATCCCCAGTGTTTTTTTCACTGGTATAAACCTCAGTATTTATATGAATATCATCATTACCAGCTATCTTTCTTGTAAAGTTTAATATTCTATCAAACTTCTCTTCTGCAGTATCTCCACCAATTAAAGATACAGTAGCAATAGCACCTGCATTTATCATAGGATTTAGTGGTTTTTTCTGCTCATGGGTTTCTAAGTTAATTATAGAATTAAAGCCAGATTCTGTAGGTTCCATCCCTATTCTTGAAAATACATACTCTACACCATTATCTAAAATAGCAAGCATTAAAGTTACTACCTTAGATATGCTTTGTATAGTAAATTTTGTATCATAATCTCCAGCAAAATACTCTTTTCCTTCAAGCGTCGTTACACAAATACCTAGTACATTGGAATTAGCCTTAGCTAACTCAGGAATGTAGGATGCAACCTCACCTCTATTGGTCCACTTTTTACACTCATCAACGATATTCTCTAGTATTCTTTGCATTTGATACTCCCCATTTCTTCATAGTATAACTTTAAACCTTAAAATTATATGTCCATCCCTATTATATTACATACATATTAAAATTCAATACGTGTATTTATGTAAATCAAATAAACTTTTTAACTTCTGAAATAATTTTATATAATAAGTCACCAGTACTAATATGAGGTCCTAATCAACTTAATTTCATAATATAGTCTTGTTAAATGTAGAATTTTTATTACTTTTTCAATATATTAAATAAATTTTCTATAATATGTTGAAAAAGTAATAAAAATATGTTAAACTCTTAATGTACTAAGCCGGTGTGGTGGAACGGCAGACACACTTGACTCAAAATCAAGCGGGAAACCATGCGAGTTCGAATCTCGCCATCGGCACCAGAATGATAGGACAAAACAGATGCAAAATGGCATATGTTTTGTCCTAATTTTTTATGTTATACTAAGTTGAAGATAATTTATATTATCCGTACAGACATTTTTTATAATGGAGGTCTCAATGAAAAAGATCATCGTTACCATGCTAGCATCACTTATACTATTCACAGGATTCGCAACACCGGTTTATGCGCTATCGGACGCACAATCTGTGGCAATACAAACATTGCTGGATGATGCCTGTCGTATATCTGGTGTACCGGGTATGTCAATTTCTATAATCGCCGGAGATGAAATGTTCTACTTTTCCTCTGGCTACGCAGACCGTGAGAAAAGGTTGCCTGCGAGTGAAAACACCCTATACGAGCTGGCTTCGGTTAGTAAGGCTTTTACTGGTGTGGGCATTTTATTGTTAGAGGAGCAGGGACTACTGTCCATGACCGACCCTGTTCAGAAATATTTGCCTTGGCTTACGATGGAGTATAAAGGGATGCCCGTTGATATGCAGAGCCTTACACTCAATCACTTTCTGCACCATACCAGCGGCTTGACAAATCGAAAGCATATTCAAAGCATCCCGCAAGGCAGTACGCCAGATATGTTGCGAAAAACCGTGGAAGCATTGGTGGATGCTGAACTGGCATTTCCTCACGGTGAGCAATACGAGTATGGAACTGTCAATTATGATGTATTAGGTTTGGTTATTGAGGTTGTGTCTGGTCAAAGCTATGAAAGCTTTATGACGGAGCAGGTATTTCGCCCCTTGGGCTTATATCATACTTATGTTTATAAAGAAGAAGCCCAAGCAACCGGGCAACTGGCGCAGGGCTACCGATCTTCTTTTTTTATAACAAGCCCATATGACGCGCCGGATTATGCCGGTAACAAACCGGCGGGATATATCATGTCCTGTACAAAGGATATGGCGCATTGGATGAACATACAGATGGGTGGTGTACAGGATATACCTGAAGTATTTAAAGCGGTTATCATGAAATCACATCATGGAGACGTATCTGTTCCGGATGTCAATGGAATGTATTATGCAGCTGGATGGATTGTGAACGCTGACAAAACAATTATTGAGCACTCGGGGGGCAATCCCAATTTCTCAACCGAAGTGGTAATACTTCCAAATAAACGAACAGCCTTCTGCCTGCTAACCAACGGCGCTAATACCAATATCGGTCTGGTAAAAAGCATTAAAGATATATTGGACGGCAATCTTACGCAGTCGTATAAAATAAGTGGCATACAGCTTTTGGACATCATTCTTTCGTTTACCACAATTATTGTTTGCCTGTTGGCTATCATTTTCTTTATTTTGGGGTTACGCAGAAAGAAAATGAATGAGCGGCAATCAATAACAAAAAAGAGAATACTCATAACCGTTGTTTGGCTAATGGTTACTGTTGCCATATGCATTATGTGCTGGGTTTTCCCAATGCTCTTCAGATACGATTGGTCAACGTTACTTGTTTGGCAAACATATAGTATTTTTACAGTTTTGATCTCATTGGCGCTATTAACTGCTTCTATTACATTCTTTGTATACACTCGCCAGCATAATGCCGTGTCCCGATAATGAGCATAATGTTACCTGCATCTATTTTGACCTAATAACACATATTTTAATATAAATATAATGAAAACCTTGATAAATTCGAGGTTTTTTTAATATTGGTTTATATATATTGTAATAATCTAGAAACTTAATTGTAATTTATATTAAAAAGGAGTCTTACTTAGACTCCTTTCTTACAGATTTATATTTCGACCTTTCCTTTTCATTTGGATCAATATAGTCATAGTCTCCATTCTCTGTCTTTCTCAAACCTAATGCAGCCATTTGTTTGTTTGTAACCTTGCGTTTGTTAGTCATAATTTCACCTCTTTAGTTTTATCATGTTCTTTTATACATTTTTTATTCCTCATTATTAACTTTTATTATTATCCACTTACATTTGAAATTTTCGTGTAAAACATTTTATACAACAAAGCTTCACCATTTCATCTCTATTTAGATATTATATACTATGAAAACAATGAAGGAGATGATTTTATGACTTGTCCTGAAATACAGCAACTTCATGTCCATGAATTCTTAGGTAGTACTAGGTTGGCTGAACTTGAATCAGATGATGCTCATAACCACCGTTTCGCAGGAATTAGTAGCGAAGCAATTCCTCTAGGTCAAAGTCACGTTCACCTTATAAAAACAAAAACAGACTTCTTTGATCATTTTCACCAAATTGAAGTTACAACTGGTCCTGCAATTCCTGTTGGTGATGGAAGACATGTTCACTTTGTATCTGGAACTACTACCTGTATTGATGATCATGTACATCAGTTTATTTTTGCAACCTTAATTGAAGCACCTATATTTGTATAATAGCGCTTTTTAATATATGGCAGTTTTACATCAATGATTGAGTAAGCTGCCTATTTAGATTTCACCGTTCACCTCCATCATAGATTTGTAAAGATTCATATGAAAAAATCTGAAAAATACTTAATAAAGAGTTATATGTTAAAATTAAAATATTTATTTCCACATGTCCTCTATAAGCTTTTCTACTTCTTGTCTTAATAACTTAGTCTTCTCTTCATTCACAGTATATTTTCCATTAACCCTCTCTATACAATCACCTTCTTTAACATCTTTAGGTAATTCTTCTCTTAAGATATTATGCATAGTCTTGTTTTCATCTTCGCATATAGCATATATGTGCTCAAATCGATCAATTATAAACATTACTATCACCTCTCATAGACTATTTATAATAAGATTATATACTATTATTAAGTAATATATTAAATTTTTTAATATAAATATTAAAAGTTATGTTATACTGTATGTATATAGCATTAAAGGCTAATAAATCGTTATATAAAAATCACTAAATGCCCACTTCATTATATTTTTCCTATTATTTATCCATAGGTTATAAATATTTTAAATAATTTTTCATCATGTTATACCACAGTACACTTTAAATTTAAAAAAATTCCTAAATTAATAGTACTAAAATTCCTCTTAATTTCATAGGTTATAATGAATAAAGGGGATGATAAAATTGAAAAAATATTTAAAATTAATAGCATCAATAATTATATTTACAGTAATTTTCAGTGGTTGCAATAGAGTCAAAACCTTTTTAAATGAGCCTAAACCTAGTGAAAATTTTTATACTCAATCATTACAAACTTCAATTAAAGACAATGATATAAAAAATATTTCTATCTTTTATAGAGAATTTTTCAAGGAATTTACTATACAAACTGAAAATTATGAGGATATAATAAATTTCATAACTTCTATAAAAAATGAAGATGTTATTAATAGGCCTGAGGATCTACCTGAGACCTCTAAATATAAGGTTTTTATAACTCTAAATACCTGTAAATATGTAGTCAATGTGTATAATGAAAAATATGTTAGCATATATAGCTGGGATGGAGAATTCTCTGTGGATTATGTAGACATTAGTAATATACCCCTCGCTTATAATATATATGGTCTATGTAAATACTATACTAAAGAATAAAAGTCCTTTTTGGGACTTTTTTATTAGTCCTGTAAAATGAAATTCTTATTTTATCATCTTTCACTGATTGTTCAAGCTAATAAATAGCAGCTCAATAATCATCTTAAAATTAGAATTTCTTGATTTTTAAATGACTTTTATAGGAGGTATCGCATGTATAAAACTGAATTACATTGTCATAGCACATACTCTGATGGAACCTATACTCCTAAAGAACTTATAACCCTATGTAATAAAAATAATGTACGGGTTCTTTCTTTAACAGATCACGATACTACTGAAGGTGTGGATGAAACCATTATTTTGGGAAATAGATGTAATATTAAAGTAATCCCCGGTATTGAGTTATCAACTTTAGAAAACAATGAAAGTATTCATTTATTAGGTTACTTTAAAGATGAAAGTTACAAAGAGCCATCTTTACAAAATTACCTTAAAGAGTTAAAGGATTTTAGAATATATAGAGCTAAAGAAATTTGCAAAAAATTAAAAATCCACTTTAACATTGAAATAGATTATAATAATCTAATACATAATAATGTAGTTGCAAGACCACATATTGCAAAAGAAATCATTAATAGTGGTTATGATTTCTCTCATGATTACATATTTGAAAATATAATCAATGAAGAAAGCCCTGCATATGTGGCAAACAAAAAAATCTCAACTAAACAAGGGGTTCAACTTCTTAAATCATATAATGCTGTGGTATCTTTAGCTCACCCTGTATTAATAAAAAAGTCTTCCCTGGATCATATAATATCCCTTGGAGTGGATGGATTAGAAGGTATTTACCCTAAAAATTCATCTGAAGATGAATTTAAATTTATTAATATTGCTAAAGCCCATGACCTTGTGATAACAGGAGGCTCTGATTTTCATGGCATAGCTAATGATAATTCCCATGGACTTATTGGTCAATATTCACTTACTCCAACACAATTTGATAATTTCATAAAAAAATTAGGATAATGGATTTCTCCATTATCCTATTTCTTTATATTTCTTTTAAGAAAGCTTCATATCCTCTACAAGTTTCATATATGTCAGCCTTACTAGCTATTTCCCAAGGTGCATGCATGTTATGAAGAGCTACTCCAGAATCTATAACTTCCATTCCATACTCAGCTAATATATAAGCTATAGTTCCACCGCCACCTTGATCTACTTTTCCAAGCTCAGATGTTTGCCATGATATATTATGTTTATCCATAATTCTTCTTAATTCTGCTATAAACTCTGGATTAGCATCATTGCAGCCACCTTTTCCTCTAGCACCTGTATATTTATTAAATACTATTCCTTTACCAAAGAACGCATTATTTTGCTTTTCACTTACTGATGGATAATTTGGATCAAAAGCAGCACTTACATCCGAAGATAACATCTTAGAATTAGCTAATGCTCTTCTAACTTTTAAATCACTGTATTCTCCTGATAAGTTCACAATTTCAGCAACTACATTCTCAAAGAATCTTGATTGCATACCAGTAGCACCTTGGCTTCCTACTTCTTCTTTGTCTACTAATAATGTAATGCATGTCTTATCTGTTTCTTTTATTTTCATCATTGCTTCAAAAGATGTATAAGCACATATTCTATCATCATGTCCATATGCCATAACCATAGAGCTATCTAATCCATAACTTCTAGCTCTGCCTGCTGGAACCACTTCAAGCTCAGCAGAAACGAAATCTTCCTCTGTTATACCATATCTCTCATTAAGCATTCTTAAGATATTTAACTTAACTCTATTTTTCTCTTCTTTATCTTCAATAGGCATACTTCCAACACATACATTTAAACTTTCCCCTTCAATACCCTTAGCCATAGTTTTTGCCATTTGATCTGCTGAAAGGTGAATTAATAAGTCTGATATTCCAACTACAGGGTCTTTATCGTCTTCTCCAATTACAATGTTTACACTTTGTCCATCCTTCTTAATAACAACTCCATGTATTGCCAGTGGTATAGTAACCCATTGATATTTTTTAACTCCACCATAGTAGTGTGTTTTAAGTAATGCTATATCAGAATCCTCATAAAGGGGATTTTGTTTTAAGTCTAATCTTGGAGAATCTATATGAGCTCCTAATATTTTAAATCCTTTTTCAATAGGTTCATTACCTATTAAGAATAATGCTAAAGTTTTCCCCATACAATTAGCATATACTTTATCACCTGGCTGTAGTTTTTTCCCTGATTCAATATAAGAATTTACATCCTTATAACCCTCTTTTTCAGCTAGAACTATAAACTCATCTACACATTCTCTTTCAGTTTTACATTTTGACATAAAGTCTATATATCTATCTGATAATTGAAATACATTCTCTAAATCCTCTTTAGAGTATTTATCCCAAGCTAAGGTATACTTTTTTTCTAAATTTTTTAATTTTTCCATGCCATTCCCTCCTTCTACCTACTATTCATATTGTTATTTTACTAAAAATTCACTCTAATTACAATTGATATTTTGAAAAGTATTTTTATTCCAAAATGTGTTATATGTTATTAATTTTCTCCATGCGCTTTTCAATAGTTTCCACTGCTGTTAAATTAGAAGTAGCTTTATATCTAAAATTTGCTGCTGCTGCTTCAATAATTACAGCAATATTTCTTCCTGGTTTTAATGGTAATACTATTTTTTCAATATTAACACCTAATATCTCTATATAGTCTTTATCTAATCCTAATCGATCATAATCATCTTTCCCATCCCAGTTAACTAAAGAAATTACCAGATTCACTTTCTTTGTGCTTATAATTGAGCTACTTCCATAAATAGCAGCCAAATCAATTATTCCCATACCTCTAACTTCTAACATCCCAAAGGTTATATAGGGGCACGTTCCTCTTAGATACCCATCAATTTCTTTAATATCTACAGCATCATCAGCCACTAATCTATGACCTCTTTTTATTAACTCTAAAGCTGCCTCACTTTTTCCAATTCCACTTTCCCCTGTTATCAAAATACCTATACCATATACATCTACCAGTACACCATGCATCCTAGTTTCGGGTGCCAGCTCCGACTCCAAATAATTAATTATTTTACTGACAAACCTTGTAGATTTTATATTGCTTCTTAATACTATAGCCTTATTATTTCTAGCTTCTTCTAAGAATTCATCATGTGGAATTAATCCTCTTGTTACTATTAAACAAGGTATATGGTATGAGAAATACTTTCTTAATCTTCTTACTCTAGTATCCTTATCTAAATAATCTAAATAACTCCACTCAGTTTTTCCTACAATTTGAATTCTTTCATTATCATAATACTCATAAAATCCCGCAAATTGTAACCCTGGTCTATTTATATCACTAATAGTTATTTCTGAACTTAGGTCCCCTTCTACCAATATTTCTAGATTATAATTTTTAATTAAATCTATAACTCTTACACTCATATCTATCTCCTAATACCAATATTAATTAAATATAAGTTAATAAACTAGCTATTAACTCATTTTCTTTTTATCTACCTTTTTTATCCCTTGTAATTGTGTCTTAAAATTCTTTTTAACGTTATTTATATATCTTTCTCTAAGTAATCTTTGTTCTTCTTTTTCTGAATCTGTAAGTCCTTCTTCTTGACTCTTTTTATATAAAAAATTAATTTTCTCTATTACTTCTTCTATTGACATCATATCTATGTTCATTTTATCACTCTTTCTGTATTTGGTGTTTTTTGTTGTGATTTCATCATTTATTTAATCATAGCTTAAATAAACCCTATAATTCACTTACATTTTTCCTCAAATATTGCCTCAATAAATAGTCTTATTTACCATATTATCATAGTTTGAGATAAATGGTATTTTTTTACATGTTGTTCTTTTTATAAACGTCTTATAAACTGCAATATTTTGTAAAATTTTAAACCAATTTGGCTACCGATTATGTTTAACATTTAAATTTATCTCTGATAAAATTAATGTATAATCATTGGATAGGAGTTGAAAATTATGTTACTAAAAATCAGGGTTTTAAATCAAAAAATTAAATCATTCAAAATGCTTTTACACATATTGCTAACTTTTAAAAAACCTACGGACAACTTAGTAGTATTTTGTTCTCAACAACTAGATGAGTATATAGTTCAATATCAAAAATTATCTCCACATAATAAAAAGGGAGCCTAATTAAATGATAATCCCTTTTTATCTTTTTAAGTTAATTATGTTGTAATTCTAAACTAAATATTATTTAGTAATGATAATAAATTGAAGTCCTATATATTCATCTAATATATTTCTAAACCCTTTTAATAATAGTAGCTATTATATAGATTTTCTTTGTTGTTGTTCTCTGATTTCTATCTAAATTACATCTCTAATATTAACTCATCTATGGATAGACTAAGATCTCCGGTATAAAATACAACTAAAAAGTCCATATATTCATATTGGTCTTCTGTTAATTCATAAGATAGAAGTTCATAATTCAAATCATTATCTTCACTGATTTCATCTATTATGTCCTTGACGTTATCCATAGCCATATCATTTAAATATGGTATAAAATATTCTTCATTATATTCAGGACTATCTATGTCTCCACACTCATCCTCTGCATATTCTTCTGCGCCTTCCATCTCTAGGTCATCAAAAATATATTTAAATTTTAATATTAAAGTCTCCTGGTCTTTCTTTATTTCTTCAATATCATCTAATCCATTTTCTACAATAAAGTTTATAATGTTTTTTCTGTTCAAGTTCATTCCTCCAATGTATATTACTTATTTTAATACATATAATAAATTCGATATATTATTATTATCTCCTTTAATTTTAATAATAATATCATTATAAATTAAAAATATCCTGCATTATTTTTGAAAGTTATTGTATTATTTTTATTCTCATTATATAATAATTTGTCTAATTGATTTCCAAAGGAGGATTATTAAATGAAAATAAATTTGATTGGTGTACCACTTTTTTATGGATGTGATAAAAGTGGAGTGCATCTTACCCCTGATGAATTAAGAAATAATGGTATGATCGATATTTTAAAAAAATATAATCATGAAGTTTATGATATGGGAAATTTACATGTTGAACAAGTATCTGAGGATAAAAAATTTGCTCATCATGAGAATATGAAATATATAAATGAAATTCTAGATGTAACCAATAATCTAGCTCATAGTGTATATTGTAGTTTATTATCTGGTTCATTTCCATTAATAATTGGTGGTGACCATGCTCTTGCTACCGGTTCTGCCTCAGGAGTTAGCAAATTTTATGATAATTTGGCCATTGTTTGGATTGATGCACATGGTGACATTAATACTCACCTTACATCTCCTAGTGGAAATGTTCATGGTATGCCTCTATCTGCACTTATGGGTATAGGACATGAATCATTAACAAATTTATATTTTCCTGGTACTAAAATAAAAAAAGAAAATGTTTTTATTATTGGTGCTAGAGATTTAGATGCAGGAGAATTAAAACTAATCCATGATCTAGATCTTAATGTCTATACTACTGAAGATGTAAAAAATCGTGGTATACATAATATATTAGAGGAAATCAAGGCTACATTATGTACAAATAAAGTAGATGCAGTTCATTTAAGCTATGATATAGATTCCTTAGATCCTTCTTATGCTCCTGGTACTGGAACACCTGTACCTAAAGGCTTAAATCTAGAAGAGAGCAAAGAGATTTTAAAAGTTCTATTAAATACAAGACTTGTTAAATCTATGGATTTTGTTGAGCTCAATAGTAAATTAGATAACTCAAATGAAACTTTACAAGTTTCACTTGACCTGTTAGAACATATTAGTAAATATTTATAAAGATAATTAGTGGGATGGAAATTCCCACTAATTATCTTTTATTTTTATTTCATTAAATCTAGAAAATTTTCTATAAATTTATCTGCTTTTTTAAGCTCTTCTTCACTTGGAACAAAGTTAAATTTTAATCCTTCATCTACCACCTTAAATTTTAAATCCTTAAGTCTAGAAGTCATCATTGGAACACCTTCTCCACTCCATCCAAAAGATCCAAAGGCTCCTGCTATTTTACCTCTATTTACTATAGCACTAACATGAGCTAATAAATTCCAAGCTGGCTCCACAGCATCTTGATTTATTGTAGGTGAACCCACTAATATTCCACTAGCTTTATCTACTAACTCTACAAGTTTACCTAAATCATTTTCAGTAATTTCATAAGCTTCAGCTTTTATTCCTTTTTCATTAATCTTATCTCTTAAGTATTTAGCCATGGCTTCTGTATTTCCATAGGCGGAAATATAAAATATTTGTATGTTCTTTTCTAAAATAGGTTCGTCTTTTGCCCATTGTCTATACAGATTTATATATCTCTCAATGTCATCTATATGGATAGGTCCATGACTTGGCGCTACTATGCTTTTTTCAATATTCTCTATTTTATCTAGAGCCATATTAACAAACCTTTTAAAAGGGCTCATAATTACATCATAATAGTATTTCATTTCATCTTCATAATCACCTGAACATTGATCAGTAATGCAATTAACAGGAGAATAATGGCATCCCATAACATCACAAGTAAATAATATCTTATCTTCTATTTCATAAGTAAATATGGTATCAGGCCAATGTAAGTTAGGAGCTGAAATAAATTTTAATGTTTTACTTCCTAAAGATAGTTCTCCATCTGCTGGCATACTGTTAAATTCTCTATTTAAAATTCCTCCTAAATATTTAATAGCAGCTTTAGATGCTACTACTGTTGCCTCTGGATATGCTTCTAATAAATCCTTTAACGAACCACTATGGTCAAGCTCTGTATGTTGTACAACTATATAATCTACCTTTTTATCTCCTATTATAGATTTAATGTTAGTTATATACTCCTCAAAGTATCCATCCTTTACACTATCTATAATTGCTACTTTATCATCATTTATAAGGTATGAATTATATGTGGTTCCCCTTTTAGTTTCCATAATTATGTCAAACACTCTTAATTCTGGGTTAAATACTCCAACCCAGTAAACATCTTTTTTTAATTCAGTTACTTTCATTTGCTTAATCCCTCCATCTATTTACTTAATAATATAAAATATAACATATTTATATTATACCTATATTACCAAAAACACCATATTAAAGTGAAGATTTATCAATTAAAAACACATTAAAAACACAACTACTCTATAATTACAAATTTAGATGAAATTATTCTTGTCAATTTGATTATATCAAAACTAAGTTAAGTAAAGTTTCTATTGTAAATTTCTATAAATACCATTTTCAGTATTTGAAACTACTATTGTACAAGAGTCACTATGGTTAATTATAATTTAGATGAAATTATATGATGAGGAGTGATTCTATTGAAAACAAAACAACTTACATTTAGTGCACTTTGTATAGTAATAAATATTGTATTGGGTCTAATTATGGGAATAATTCAAATTCCATTATTATTTCTTGATACTGTAGGTACTGTTTTAGGTGCTGCTTTATTTGGACCATTATATGGTGCAATTATCGGTGGAACTACAAATTTAGTTTTAGGAGTTATTTCAAGTCCAACTAATATTCCTTTTGCATTAGTAAATATTGCTGTAGGTATTTTAATAGGATTTGTATCAAAAAAGTATAAATTTAACTTTAAACAAGCTATTATATGTGGATTGATTTTATCAATACTTTGCCCTCTTATCGGCACTCCAATTTCCATTTTACTATTCGGTGGTCTTAGTGGCAGTGGTGCTGATTTATTAATTGCTTGGATGACTCAAGTTGGAAACAGTATCTTTGCCTCTGCCTTTTTCCCTAGAATAGCTAGTAACATTGTTGATAAAACTCTTACTTGCTTACTAGTTGTATTAATAATTCAAAAAATACCTAAAAATCTAATAAGAGATTTTAACAATGCAAATATAGAATCTTAATAAATTGCCAAGAACTCCAATTTCATATAAAGTTCTTGGCTTTTTACTATTCCTCTACTAATTCATACATTTCTTCTGCTTTAGACATATACATTATTCCTTCTAAATGATCTATTTCATGACAAAAACATCTTGCCATAAAATCCTGAGCCTCATATCTAACACCTTTGCCCTCTTCATTTAGAGCCTCTACTACTACTCTTACTGGCCTTTCAACAAGCCCTTCATGATCTACATAACTTAAGCATCCCTCATAGTCCTTTATAGTTTCTTTAGAGGCTTCTACAATCCTAGGATTTATAAGTATAATTGGATCGTCTCCCATTCTTAAGTCTATATATACAATCCTTTTATTTACAGCTATCTGTGGTGCTGCTAAACCAACACCTTCTACTGTAGCTAAGGTATCTTTTAAATCTTGAATTAAATTTCTTATTTCATCATTTACTTCTGTTATTGGTTCACAAACTTTATCTAAATGTTCATCTCCAAATTGAACAATTTTTCTAACTGCCATTTAAAAATCTCCCTCCAAAATCAAATATATTTCTATTAAACCATATTCACAGAAAATTTTCATCCCTTTTAAGACAAAAATTCTACTGTAATTTTAATCACAGTAGAATTTTCTATCATTTTATCAAACTATTCATCTTTGGAGTTATATCATTTTTTTCAATTCTTTTTAAATCCTTAAGCCTCAAATTAGTTTCATCCATTATTTTATTCCAATCTTCGCCATCTATGAGCATCTGTTTTGCAATTCCATATAATTCTTCCTTTGTCTTCTCCATAAGTATCTCTCCTAATCATATTTTAGCATTAGTTTATGCACTATACAAAATTCTATACAAAATTATAAGAGTGTTAAAATACTTTTATTTGTATCTTAACACTCTTATTTCAGAAAACTAAGCTTTTTGCTCTAACATAGACTTAACTTTCATAAGTCTTGTCAATGCACCTCTCTCATTTTCATCTAGCTTCATTCTTATATATTTTATAGTTTCTTGTAACTGCGGAATTGTCATATATTCAAGTGCATTAACCCTTCTTCTCGTCTTTTCAATTTCATCAGCCATCAATTGACAAGATTTCTCTACCTCAGCTAATTCTAATAATTTAGGAAGTATAGAATAGAGTTGCTCTATGGATTTATCCAATTCTGAGGAAGTGCTATAGAATCCATAAGGATATATACTTCCAGGATCACTTTCTAGCTTCCTCACAAAATTCATTACAGGTACATTAACACTCATAACATTTTTTTGAGACAGCTCTACAGAGATATTTTCCTTTGGAAAGCATATAGCCTCTTCTAGAAACTCTGGAGAAATTGCAGCTGACGCCATTAAGAAGTCTTTAAAGGCTCCTTGAAGCTTATCTTCTACTTCTCCTCTCAATTTATTGTTATATTTTACAAGTTCAATAAATCTTCTCATAAGCTCATCTTGTTTATCTTTTAATAACTTATGCCCTCTAGTTGCTGTTACCAACCTTTTTTTTAGCTTCGAAAGTTCCATTCTAGTAGGATTGACATTTAATCTTGCCATATTCTACTCTTCATCTCCCTTTGACATATACTTCTCAAGGTATTCATCTCTTATTCTCTTAAGCTCTGTTCTTGGAAGAATTTCAAGTAGTTTCCATCCTAATGCCAATGTTTCTTCTATGGTTCTATTAGCATTAAAGCCTTGTGAAACGTATTGATTCTCAAAAGCTTCAGCAAACTTAGCAAATTTCTTATCAGTATCTGAAAGAGCTGATTCCCCTAATATAGCTGATAATTCTTTTGCTTGCTTACCTTGTGCATATGCTGAGAATAATTGATTCATGGTATCTGCATGATCTTCTCTTGTCTTACCTTTACCTATACCTTTATCCTTAAGTCTTGATAGTGATGGTAACACATCTATAGGAGGCATAATTCCCTTTTGATATAATTCTCTTGAAAGTATTATTTGACCCTCTGTAATATATCCAGTTAAGTCTGGAATCGGATGAGTCTTATCATCCTCTGGCATAGTTAATATTGGTATTTGAGTGATGGAACCTTCTTTTCCTTTTAATCTACCTGCTCTTTCATATAACGTTGAAAGGTCCGTATATAGGTATCCTGGATATCCACGTCTTCCAGGAACCTCTTTTCTAGCAGCAGATACTTCTCTTAAGGCCTCTGCATAGTTTGTAATATCTGTCATTATAACAAGAACGTGCATTCCTATTTCATAAGCTAAATACTCAGCTGTAGTTAATGCCATTCTTGGTGTAGCTATTCTTTCTATTGCTGGGTCAGATGCTAAGTTCATAAATAGAACTGATTTATCTATAGCACCAGTCTTTTTAAATTCATCTACGAAGAATTGAGCTTCTTCGAAGGTAATACCTATAGCTGCAAAAACAACTGCAAACTTAGAATCGGAATTCAAAACTTTCGCTTGTCTTGCAATTTGGGCTGCCAATTGAGCATGAGGGAGACCTGAACCTGAGAACACAGGTAATTTTTGTCCCCTAACTAAGGTGTTAAGCCCATCGATAGCTGATATTCCTGTCTGAATAAACTCTGATGGATAATCTCTAGAAACCGGATTTATCGCCTCTCCATTTATGTCTAATCTTTTTTCTGGTATAATGTTAGGACCATCATCTGCTGGTTTACCCATACCATCAAAAACTCTTCCTAACATATCCTCAGACACTCCAAGTTCAAGAGGTCTTCCTAAAAACTTAGCCTTTGTTCCCTTTAAATTTATGCCAGAAGAACCTTCGAAAAGCTGAACCATAGCTCTTGATCCATTAACCTCTAAAACCTTACCTCTTCTCTTTTCCCCTGTTTGAAGTTCAACTTCAACCAATTCATCATATTTAACTCCTGCAACGCCCTCAACTACCATTAAAGGACCCACAACCTCTGTTACTGTTCTATACTCCTTAAGCATTTAGAGAACCCCTCCTTCACTGATTAACTTATCAGTTTCAGCTCTTAATTCATCAGCGATATCATCCATAGTATTGATATCTTTTTCAGGTATATACTTACTTCTTGCGATTTTATCTCTAACTTTTAAGGATAATATTTTATCTAAGTATACTCCAGCTTCTAAAGCTTTTTCAGCTTCTTTCCTAAATAATAAAATTAGCTTTAACATTCTGTATTGTTTATCTAAGGAAGCATATGTATCAACATCATGGAAAGCATTTTGTTGAAGATAATCTTCTCTTATTGATTTTGATACTTCTAATTTTAATCTATCTCTTTCAGATAAAGCATCTATACCTACAAGTCTAACTATTTCTTCTAAACTTGATTCCTCTTGTAATAATGTCATTGCTTCCATTCTCAAAGAGGACCAGTCAGATGCAACTTCTTCATCCATCCATTGTCCCATACTATCTAGGTATAATGAATAAGAGTTTAACCAGTTAATTGATGGAAAGTGTCTTTTATATGCAAGTTGAGCATCAAGTCCCCAGAAAACTTTAACAATTCTTAAAGTAGATTGAGTAACTGGTTCTGATAAGTCTCCCCCTGGTGGAGATACTGCTCCAATTGCTGTAACTGCACCCTCTCTACCATCCTTACCTAAACATATAACTTTTCCTGCTCTTTCATAGTAGTCTGCTAGTCTAGACCCTAAATATGCTGGATATCCTTCATCTCCTGGCATCTCCTCAAGTCTTCCTGACATCTCTCTTAGTGCTTCTGCCCATCTTGATGTAGAATCAGCCATGATTGAAACTGAATATCCCATGTCTCTGAAATATTCTGCAATAGTTATACCTGTATATATACAAGCTTCTCTAGCTGCAACTGGCATATTAGATGTATTGGCTATAAGCACTGTTCTCTTCATTAAGCTTTCACCCGTTTTCGGATCTTTTAATTCAGGGAACTCGTTAAGAACATCTGTCATTTCGTTTCCACGCTCTCCACAACCAACATAAACCACTATTTCAGTATCTCCCCATTTAGCAATCTGGTGTTGAACTACAGTTTTCCCAGCTCCGAAAGGTCCTGGTACTGCAGCAGCTCCCCCTTTTGCCACAGGGAAAAATGTGTCAATAACTCTTTGGCCTGTAGTCATAGGCTCAATAGGCTTTAATTTAGTCTTAAATGGTCTTCCTTTTCTTGCTGGCCACTTTTGTAGCATAGTAAGTTCTTTATCACCATTCTCAGTCTCTACTATAGCAACAACTTCTTCTATAGTAAATTCTCCTGATTTAATTTCTTTGATTTTACCATTAACACCATAAGGAATCATTATTTTGTGAAGCACTACTGCGGTCTCTTGAACTGTACCTATAACATCCCCTGCTACTACTTCACTTCCTACTTCCACTGTAGGTTTGAACTCCCATCTTTTATTCCTATTTAATGATTTAACAGAAATACCTTTCTTTAAAAAGGATGAATTTGATGCTTCTCTCAATGCATTAAGAGGTCTTTGTATTCCATCAAACATTGCTTCTATTAATCCTGGTCCTAATTCTATGCTTAGTGGTTCTCCAGTAGTAACCACTGGGTCTCCTGGTCCTATACCTGATGTTTCTTCGTAAACCTGTATTGATGCCTTATCCCCTCTCATCTCTATGATTTCTCCAATAAGGCCTTTTTCTCCAACTTTTACAACATCATATATATTAGCTTCATCCATGTCCATAGCTACAACTAATGGACCCGATACTTTAACAATTGTACCACTCTTCAAGTTTCTTACCTACCTTTCTATAAGATGTTAACACCTACAGCTTTCTCAACATTATCATTTATTCTTTGTTTTCCAATATTTAATGTACCTTGATTACTAGGTATTAAGATTATGGCTGGTATCATCTTCCTATTATATCTTTCAATAGTTTCTCCCAAATGCTGAGCTAGCTGTTCTGTCAAAAATATTACAGCATAGTTCTCAAAGGCCATTTTATCAACTGTTTTCCTTGCTTCCTCACTATCTACCACAGGATAAACATCAATTCCCAGTGCCTTAAATGCTAATATGGAGTCCTTGTCGCCTACTACTCCTACCTTATACATATAATTCACGCACCCTTCCCCTTATAATATCTGCAGGTACATTATTTATTTTTCCTACTATTATAATTCTGATTACTTTTATCTCTGTTTCTCTAGCGAGTATATATGCAATTATAGGCTCTGGTCCAAAATTAATTCTTTTTATTTCTTTAGCATGATTCATTATATAATCATCAAAAAGTCTATCAAGTGCTGAAATATCTTCTTTATTGGAATATTCTTCCAATATTGAAGATAATACTTCTGAATAAGCAGTTTTAGAAATATTAGCTATGAATGCTTCTAGCGTATCATTTAATCCGTATAAAAGAATATTTTCCTCAATGGTTCCGCCTTTCAATAGCACAGTTTCTAAAAATTTAGGATCTTTTTTTTGTTTTTTAACTCTTAACATAGTTTTTATATTTGTTATATCAATTGACTGCTTAACATATTGTGATATAAAATCAATATTCATTTCTGATGCTCTATTAAACATATCCTCAAACATGTACTTATCAAGTATAATATCTATAACTTGAGAGTCCTTAGACTTATTAAATTCATCCTCAGCCCTTAAGATACCTTCACCCATTATACTATTAAGAGCTTTTAAATCACCAGTTGTCACACTTACCTTTAGAACATCTATTGGTATAGTTCCACATGGTATTATCATAAAAGAAAAGTCTTTGTCTAAAAACTTTTCTTTTATTAAAACCTTAATATTGTGATAATCATATTTTAAAGTCATAATATTAACTACTGACTTTTCAGGAGATATTATATACATGTTCTTGTATAAATTTCTTAATTCTTCCTTAAGAAATTTTTCGTATTCATGAACAGATTTTGTATTGCTAATGCTTTCTCCATAAGCGGTTTCTTGTAATATTTTAAGAGCTTCTTGTGGAGTTTCACTATCAATTAATCTTTCAATTCTTACTTTGTCAAGGAGTCTTTTTTCCATAACTCTTAAACGAGCCACAGCATGGTTAAAATCCATTCTGTCCATATGCATACCTCCTTAGTTATCTTCAAATAATATTCTACTAACCTCATATTCGAGTTCTTCTCTTAAAGATTCTACTAATGAATTAAAAGAATTGTTGATTTCTATGCCGTTTTTACTTAAGATAAATCCACCTTCTATATCTATTTTCCTTTGTCCATAGACCATCGTTCCACTTTTCCCTATAGCCTTTAAACTACTGTTTAACTCTTCAAGAAAATTTGCTGGTAATTTAGCTCTATCTTTACTGCTTATTAATATCTCTTCATCTCCCTCTATATCTAGGGATAGAATAGCATTAGTTATAAATTCTCTAAAATCTTCTAACTTCATATTATTAAGTCTTTGCTGTGCTAAATTAAATACTTTAGTTATAATATCTTGCTTAGATTTTAATTTTTTATTTCTCATTTCTAATTCAGTTTTTGATAGTATTCTATCTATAATAGTTTTTGCTTCTAAATTTGCACTATCTAAGATTACTTGTGAAGCCTCTTCTGCTGTCTCAGTTTTCTTCTTTACAAGAACTGATTCTTTATTCCTAGCTTCGTTTAATATTTCCTCTGCCTTAACTTTTGCATCCTTTATAATCTTAGAAGTCATGTTATCTAGGTTAGACATATAATTCACTTCCTTAATTAAAAGTTAGCATTCATTACTAGTAGTAGAGACATAACAAAACCTAATAGTGCATAAGTCTCAACCATAACTGCTAATATGATAGCTTTAGTATTGTGTTCAGGTCTCTTAGCTAATATTTGTATTCCTGCTGTAGCTGTTCTAGCTTGAGAAATTGCTGATTTCCATCCAGTAAACGCTATTGGTAAGCAAGCCATAAATAAGTATCCACCATTAGCTAGTGACATGCCTGCCGCTAATTGTAAGGAAACTAAAAGTCCAATAACAAAACCATAAAGTCCTTGAGTACCTGGTAATAATTGAAGAATAAGAACTTTACCAAATTTTTCTGGTTCCTCTGCTAACAGTCCTGTTGCTGCTTCTCCAACCATTCCAACACCTCTAGCTGAACCAATACCTGGTAATACAACTGCTAATACAACTCCTATGGCACCTAAAATTATTCCACTTTGATTTAATACAAACTCTAACATAAATTATTCCTCCTCATTTTTAACCTTTACTATTTTAAAATATTGTGAATTGTATTTCAAAGGCGCAAATGCCTTTCCTCCACCTTCATAAAACTTTCCAAAGTACTCTAAATATTGCAGTCTGCTTGTATGCACATAGGACCCTAATGCGTTTATAAATAAATTGAATGTGTGACCTACAATAAATATTAGAGCTCCAAATATAAGAGTAAGTAGTGATGAAGATACCATATCAGTCATTACATTAAATGCATAACTAATGAATCCAGTCGCTAAACCAAGTGCAGCTAGTCTAGTATAAGAAACTAAATCTCCAACATAGGATGTAATTCCATAAAGTGAGTAAAATCCAGTTCCAAGTTTAGCTCCTATGGATTTTTCATTCCTACCATGTGTCGCAACAATAAGCACCATTCCTGATAATGTCATTATCTTTGCAATAGTTATCACTATATTTGGCAGGGATAACCCAAAGGCTGATAATACCCATAAAATAGAACCTGTCAAAGTAATATACCAGAGCCCTGAATCCCACACTGCTCCCATAGGATCTCCATCTCTTACAAGCATATATGCCTTAATTCCAAGACCAACATATATTTGCACTAGCCCCATGGCTACAGAAACAATCATAAGTAAACTAACATTCGCATCTGGTTTCATCCAAATTGCTGGGATTAGCTCTTCTCCAAAATAACTTCCATAAAGTGCTCCCCATAGGACAGTTGATATACTTAAGAAAAAGAACATCTTTACAGTTTTCCTCATGCTCTCATCTAAATTAAAGGATTTTAATGCTATAAGTGTACCTATAAACATGACAACTCCATAACCTGCATCTGATAGCATCATTCCAAAAAATAGTATATAGAATGGTGCAAACAGAGGTGTAGGATCTATCTCCCTGTACTTAGGAACACTATACATAGCTGTAATTGGTTCAAAGGCTTCAAATACTGTATTATTTCTTAATTTAACAGGTATATCATCCCCTTGTGCCTCTTCTGATTCTAAATAATAATTTTCCTTCAAAGTAGAATTGACTATTTTAGCAAAACTATCATGTACTTCACTAGGGTAATATCCTTCAATAACCATTATGTTGTCACTGTTTAAGAAGTTCTCTGAAGATTTGAGTCTTAATAACTTATTAGTAAAATATTCATATATTAACTTGAACTCCTCTAAATTATTAATTAGGTCTTTTATACCTTTAACTATTTCTTCATTTGCCTTTTTCAAAGCAGATATTTCTTCTTCATAACCATCTATAACCTTTGCTGGCACATCATCACAAGTTATGTTTGCTCTTGTAAAGCTATTTCCCTTTAAAATCTGTTCCGCAGAAACTACATCTTCTTCTTGCACTAGAAGCAGTAAATTTGTATCCTTACCATTAGTACTTATAATTTCTAAATAATAATCCTTAACACTACCACTTATTTCTTCCTTAAATCTATCAATAAGAGCATTAGGAATTGACCCTAAAAATGATTTTACCATATTTAGGGAATTAATGTTGCTTATAGATGCATCTAACTTAATCCACGGTTTTAGTTCATCAACATTTCCTTTAATCTTAGAAATATTATTATTATTCCTTGTGATCTCATTATCATCTTTCTTTAATTCACTATACACGCTTTTCCAATTAGATTTTTTAAAAATATTCTCTAACACATCATAGGTAAAAAGTTTTTTACCTTCTTTCAAAGCTTTTAATGCATTAGGTTTATCATTAAATTTTTCTAGAAGTTCAATTACAAATTTAACCTTTGAAACCTCACCTTCGATTTCAGATATTTCAATACTTGCACTATGTCTTTTTAATTTACCATAAGTTTTTATATCCTCATTACTAAAATCAACAAACTCTACATTCTCTAAGGTTTGCAAGTTTTCAAGTAACATGTTTCTTTGAAAATCAAAGGCTAAAAGCGTAAATTTATTCATCTTAACTATTGCCATTGAAATTCACTATCCTTTCAATCACTAGATTCACAGCTAAATCAATCTTTTCTTCAGGTATATTCAATATCTTATTTATCTCTGCCTCTCCCACACTCAAAATAGGTTTCACTTTTGATTGTCCCTCTAATAGTGCATTTTCTTTTATATCTTTACTCTTTACTGTAGCTGCATTTACTATATCTTGGTATTCTTTCTGTGCTCTTAATTCTGCATTCTTTACTATAGTTTTACTTTCCTCCACTGCTTTTTCAATTATTCTCTTTGCAGTTTCTTCTGCCATTTGAATTTTATTAATTGCTTCTATCGCCAAATTCTCACCACCTTTTATCAATTACACCAATATTTTCACTTATATTTTACCACAAAATGAAGTTAATTGTAACACATAAATCATTTTTCTATATATTTTATACTTTTCCAAAAATCTAATTTTATTATAAAGAGCTATTAAATACCTTTATACATATTTTTTTTAACTCTTTAGTAAATTATATATTATTTTATTATATCAGTTTTTTCTCTTTATTCAAGGTCCACATGACCCCTATAATAAAATTAACAATTTATAAATATAAATTGTTAATTTTACTTATTATTATTATTATGTAATATTATTTAATCATTTATTATACTTTTTAAAAACATTTTTTTGTTTATATGTTTTTTATCAAACAATATAAAGTTTTCACAATTAACAACATTTTTATTGTTAATAAATTCCTGCATGTCTATCATAAATTTGAATATGGCTACTTGAGAAGTGTTATCAATATATTTTTCTTCTTGTAACTTGCTTTTAATATTCTTTTCCATAGATTTATCCATATTTTCTTTCATGAATTCTGGAATTCCTCTCTTATTGTTAAAACATAAATAATCATATTTTATTATGTCTCGTAGCACTAACTCATTTCCCTTTACTACCTCTTTATTAAATTCCATGAACAACTCATAATAGGTATTAGATGAAATATTTCTAGCAAAATATCCCTTCCACTCAAAGAATCTAGAAAGTTCATAATAAAAATCAAAGGGTTCTGCAAATACATTGCTACATAAAAAGAATTTAAGAATGTTGTTAAATTTACCGCTATTTAAATACTTATCTACCATATGTTCTACTTTCTTTAGTCTTATTAATTCCTCATAAGTTATATCTTTAGTTTTTAAAACTTCATAAGGTGGATAAGGAGAATATACTATACCCCACTTATCACTTTCATCTCGCATCTGTGATCCTTTTAATAACTTCAAAAATCCTAATTGAAGCTCTTCAGGTTCTATTTTATATACATCATTAAAGGATTTTTTAAAGGATTCATAGTTCTCTCCTGGAAGTCCTGCTATTAAATCTAAATGCTGCTTTATGTTGTTTAACTCATTGAGTTCTCTCACTTTTTTACTAATATCAGAAAATTTTATAGTCCTATTAATGCTTTTTAGAACTTCTTCATTGGTGCTCTGAACACCTATCTCAAATTGGAACATGTCCTTTGGAGCTCTTTTTAATATTTCTATAGATTCAATACTTAGCAGATCTGCAGATATTTCAAAGTGAAAGGTAGTTTCTCCTCCTTCAGCTATTAAAAATTCCCATATGGCATTAGCAAAAACTTTATTACAGTTAAAAGTTCTATCTACAAACTTAACTAATGAAACCCCTTTCTCTATAAAAAATTTCAATTCCTTCCTTACTCTATTTATGTCTAAAAATCTAACTCCATGTATAGTTGATGATAAACAATATTTGCAATTGAAAGGACATCCTCTAGACCCTTCATAGTATACTATCTTATTATCTAAATTTTCATCCTCATCATAGGGAAATATTATATTATTCATATTCATTAAAGAACGCTTTCCACCATATGATATATTATTTTTTCTTTTTATATATATTCCCGTTATACTCTCTATAATTTCTCCATTGTTAATTTCTTTCAACTTATTAATAATAAGTTCTCTATAGCTTTCTTCTCCCTCGCCCTCTATTACATATTCTCCAACATTAGTACTTAAAAACTCTTTAGGATTATAAGTTACTTCCGGACCTCCATATGCTATTTCTATATCCGGATTAACTAATTTTATTAAATTAGCTAACTGTATAATGAAATCTATATTCCATATATAACAAGAAAAACCTATGAAATTAGGTTTTTCTTGTAATAACTCCTCTACTACTCTCTCTACCCTATCGTTTATAGAAAACTCCATATTTTTACATGTGTAATTTAGATCCTCAGTATATGCCTTTAAGTACCTTATTGCTAAATTACTATGAACAAACTTAGAATTAACTCCAACTAAAATAACCTTCATATGCTTACTTCCTTCCTTTTGCAAATAATACTGTAAACCTCATTACAACTTCTAGCTTCAATAATAGTAAAATAAGAGGTTAACATATCTATTATTTTATTTTTTGTGTTATTTGTAAATAGATTATAAGAATTTATTTTAATATCTTTAAAAGATTTATCTGGTAACCCTATCCTAACATCCTTTGATATTATAGAAAATGGTTTTTTATCTATATCCCAAATATAAATATATCCATTTTTCTTCATTGCTCTACTAATATCTAATAATAATCTTTTTTTCTTTCTAGAAGTGATTATACTATTTAATGAAAAAAACATTACACAACTATCATAATAATCTTCATATAGACTATTGTTTCTCAAATTGCTATCTATATAGTCTACATCCTCATCATCATCTTGTTGCTTATAGAGGCTATATATAACACCTTCTTTACCACTTGTTATATCTAATATATTGCCATTAAATTTTTCTTTCTCAAAGCTTAAAAAAATCTTTTCCATTTCTGCAATCCCCCATTTGTAAATATTTTCCATTATTTATTCTTCACCTCCACTCTAATTCCTCTCATAAATTCTTTTTTTTAAAAAACAATAGCACTAATTATATGACATATTAGTGCTATTATATATTACACATTTTTACTTATTGTGCTCCTATAAAAATTTATTAGCAATCCTGCAGTAGTTTTACAGGCCCTTAATAAAATTACTTGTGAAATTTTGTCAAATCTTTCTTTTCTATCTTTAAGTCCACTAAAGCTCATTTCTGTTTTTACAGCAAATTTTGTATTCTCTACTATGAATTCTTTTAGTTCATCATAAATTACTAAATCATCAGAGCAATCAACCTTATATCCATTGACTATTTTGTCTATTATAAAACTTTCCAGTGGTCTATGTCTCCTTAAATTTTTCATAGCATGGGCTGGTACTGTTGTGTCTTGAACTAGATGACATGTAGCCCCCAATAAAAATAGTGCTTTTTCTAATTCTCCATTGTCTACATGAACTTTTGCTGAGTTATAATATTTTATTCCCTCTGCATAAGCATTAGAAAATCCATATAACCCTATGCCCTTTTCATGATGATAAAAATGATTAGCACTTTTAAAATCAGAATCTGCCCACTGTACTCCATTATTTAATATTAAAAGATTTTCTTTGTAAAAGTTATACTCATCAATATAGTTGTTTTTTAAAAGAATTTCTATAGCTTGTTCGTTTATATATTTATGAACTAAGCAATCCGTCCTTTTTATTTTTCTTTTTATAGGGCTAGCAACATTTATAACTTTTTTCATGGTGTTGCTATAAGTTTTTTCTACCTTCTTCATATGATTTCACCCGCGATTCAAAATAAGTTATTTAGCTTTATCCACTTTAAATATATTTATCACTATTATAGATAATATAAATGTTATCACAATTACTGCAAAACTTATATATAGACTATTTAAATTTATCGAGTTATTTTTGGTACCACTTAAGTTACTTTTTTCAACATTATATATGTGTCCTTTTTCTCCATCTAAAACATATAATTTATTATTTTTTATTGTCATAGCTGTAATTTTATTTTTCCCTGTTAATTTTAAAAATACACTTGGACCTTCTCCAACATTTCCATATAGAATATTATTATTCTTTAAATCATAAAAATACATGCAGTTTTTTTTCCCAGTAAATATTCCCTCTTTATCTATTATTAAACTTTTCAAGGTTCCTACATCACTATGTTGATATATAGGAGCAGGTGGATTTCTATCTGGGTGCTTCTTCATAAGAAAATTTTGAGTTTCACCATTTTCATTTTTGAATCTAGGAGCATTTATAGGATCTCCACCTGAGTAATCTGGGAAACCATACCATTGATTCTGTTTTATTTCATATATATAATCACTATCATTATATATAGGTCTACTTCCTCTATTTTCCATGCCGCCGACTGTTGTATAGATATTTCCTTCATTGGTAATATCTATACCTGTTATATTTCTTATTCCCCAAGCATAGGTTTCATAATCTCCTGTTTTAATATTATAGATTACTAATGATGAATTAGTTAAATTACTCTTTTTAATCATTTCTCCATTCTTATTAACTTCATTATAATTATAAAATTCCCCTGATTTATTTTCATTTACTATGATGTCATCAGCTACTATATCATGCCCATGAGTTTTTTCACTTATCCATTTATTATCTGCATCCACCACACCTGAATTAGTGACTGCTCCTATAGTGATAAACAAATATCCCCCATGAGCTTTTATTAACACCTCCTTATAATCCCCGAAATTTGGCAATCCATCAATACAGGTTCTTATTTCCTTACTATTAATATCAATGCTCATAACTTTATTATGCGATACAAAGTATATCTTATTCTCATATAATTCTATATCACTTATATTTATATTACTCTCTTTTATAAGCAAATACTGTTTAGCATTATCGGGAATGACTTCTATTTTATTTTTAAAAGCTACATATAAATTCTCCCCATCTCCCTGAAAGTCTATTGCTCCACTAATCCCCTTATAGACTAAATTTAATCTACCATTATCTATATAAAGATAGTCCTTATCTAATTGTTTTTTCCCCTTTATAAACAATATACAAATAATAGATAATCCTATTAAAATTACCCATCCTATTAATTTCTTCATAACTCTCCTCATTCTTCAATACTCTTAGTCTATGTATATTTTGTTTGTGTCAATTAAATTACTACTAGAATAATAATCTCTTCACTATCATAACTATTAATATAATACTTAGGAGGATGTTATTATGCCAAATGATACTTTTTATAGAGATACTATCGTACTAACTATTTCTAATCTTGCTATGGGAATTTTAAGATTTATGTTTTCTATAATACTCTCTAGACAACTTGGACCAGAAGGCGTTGGATTATATGGACTCATAATGCCTATCTTTGATTTATTTTGTTGTTTAGTTTGTGGTGGCCTTATCGCAGCCATATCTAAAGAAGTTTCTTCATATCACGGGTCAAGTAATCATGTAAATCTACATAAAACAATAAATACTTCAGTAATATTTATCATAATATGGTCAGTATTTATTTCTATAAGTGTTTTTTTACTTTCTCCATTGCTATCAAAATATATAATTAAAGATCCTCGAGCTCTATACTCTATTATGATAATTTCACCAGCTTTAATTTTTATTGCAATTTCTTCTATATATAAAGGGTATTTTTATGGAGTTTCCCAAGTTGTAACTCCCGCTATAATTGATATTGTTGAGAAAGCTGCTAGAATGATACTCCTTCTTGGCGTAATTTTTTTATTAAATTTAACCTCTATTGAGTCAACTGTAGCAGCTACCTATTTTTCTTTCACTGTGGGGGAAATTTTAAGTTTCATATTTTTATTCATATTTTATAAAAAAAGTAGTAGAAAACTTAAACCTACTTATAATGAAAAAATGGAAACATCTCCTCAACTCTTGTTCAACATACTAGTGATGTCTGTGCCTCTTGCTATTAATGGTTTTTTAACTACAGCTATTCAAGGAGTTTCAACTCTTATGATTCCTAGAAGGCTTATAGTTGCGGGGTTCAGTTATATTGGAGCTTTAGAGCTTATTGGTAAATTTAGTGGCATGGCCTTAACTATCGTATATTTTCCTGTGGTAATAGTCGCTTCCCTCTCAACAGTACTAATACCTGATATATCTAAAAAGCTTAGTAGAAGAGACTATGCAAATGTAGAAAACAGGGTAAACGAAGCTATTAAAATATGCTTTTTGCTCGGTATATCTACTATTCTAATTTGTACTATATGTCCTGATACTTTAGGAAAGTTATTTTTCAAGAGAGATGATCTTGGTGGATACATAAAATTAGCATCCCTATCTGCTCCCTTTATGTATTGTAGTGGATGTACTTACAGTATCCTTAATAGTCTTGGAAAGCAAAAGACTATTCTAATTAACTCAATACTGACTTCTATAATTCAACTAATATTAATATTTGTTTTAATAGGTATACCAAGTATTAACATTGTAGGCTATGGAATCTCTATGATCCTATCTTCTATTATTGGTTTAATTATAAATCTATATGAGATAGCTAAGGTTATCCATATAAATTTTCCAATTGGTCAAATAATAATAATGGCATTACTAATCGTATTGATAACTTTTGCACTAATCACTTTAAATAGAATTATTCCTTCTTCTTTACTAAGCATGAAGACCATTATAATTGTAATTGTGGCTTTTTCTTTAATTTTTATTGAACATTTTTTAAGTAAGATTAGCTACTCTTAAGACATAGGAACAAAAAATTTAAAAGCATCTAAAGCAAATTCTATTGCCTTAGATGCTTTTAACCTATGTTATTTTAATTTATTATATATTCCGCTAGGTATAAGTCTAACTATCTTTTTAGGAAGAGCATTTAGATCACTTCTTCTAATGCCCCCAATATAAACTAGACTTAATCCGTATAAAACTACTGAAACAACTACTGAAATTAATGAAGCAATTGCATTTAACATATATCCACTTAAAACTATTCCAAATAACTTTGAAAATAATGCATAACTCATTAATGTTCCAATTCCCATGATAGCGCTTGAGAACATAGGTTTTATACAATGAGTAATTATTTTTATATTCATATTTAAACATTGATTTATCAACCACTGGCTCAACAATACAATTATTAAGAAGTTAACAGCATTGCCAAAAATAGCTGCAATAACCCCAACTTTAGGAATTAAGTAGTAGTTTACTATCACTTTTGCTATAAGTCCAATAACAGAAAAAATTGTTACTAACTTCACTTTTCCAATACCCTGGAGTATGGAAGTCTGAACTAAAGATATAGCCGATAATATTAATACCCAGGAACCAAAACATAATAGCGGTGCTACAGCATCACTATATCCTATTAAGGTTAATACTGGATTTGCTAGAATTGAAAGTCCTATAGCACAAGGAACAGCAATAATCAATGTAACTCTATAGGTAGAATTAATACTATATTTTAAATTCTTTTTATCTTTTACAGCATTTATTCTAGATATTACTGGTAGAATAGATATAGCTAGTGAACCTATTAATGCCATGGGTACTGATATCAACGTATTATATTGAGCTAAATATCCCCAATTGGTATCTACAATAGCTTGTGCTAAACCACTATTAAGTAGCCTAGCCTTAACTATTTTTAAATCTACTATCATGCCAGCATTTTGAAGAGCAACACTTAAAGTTATTGGAATAGAATAATTAAATATGGACTTTACAATGCTTTTGTTGCTAAGTCTTTTAACATTTGCTCCATTACTTCTTTTAAACAATTCACCATGCTTATTTTTTTCATAAATAAAGATAAGGCAAGTAGCAGCTACTAAAGCCCCCACCAATGTTCCTATAGTCCCTCCAGCCACTCCATATTGCATGCCAAATCCAAAAAAAACATAGGCAAATACTAGACTGAAAATCACATTAAATATTTGCTCTAACACCTGTGATATGGCTGTTGGTGTCATATTCCCTATCCCTTGAAAATATCCTTTATATGCACATAAAATAGTAGTTATAAATATTCCTGGTGCCAACCATTTTATAGCTAAGGTTGATTCTATACTATTCATGGAAATACTTAAAGGTGTTGAAAGGAAAAACATTATAAGTGAAACAACAGCTCCAAATATAATAAGTATAAACCGTGCAATTTTAAAAGTTTTTAATGCATCTCTATAGTTTTCTAAAGCTATTAACTCTGAAACTATCTTTGCTATGGCTACTGGAATTCCAGCATTAGCTAACACATAAACATATGAAAAAATTGTATAAGCTGAATTATATATTCCTATACCTTCGTCACCTAATATCTGCCTTAAAAATGGAACATATAATATAGATAATACCTTTACAGCAATCATAGATACAGTCAAAATTGCAAAACCCTTCGCAACAGATTGCTGACCTAAATGCGAGTTATTTTTCATATTACCCCCCCATTAAAATTTAAATACATCATTCTTAATTTTCTTTAATACTGGTGGTAAAGACTCAGCAATGGTTTTGTTATTAACATAACTTAACTCTTCTAAATCCGATTTAATTATAACTTTATAAGCATATAAATATTGATAATTTAATCCATATCTATTTACAAAAAAGCTATTTAATTTTTTATCTCCATATTTAGAATCTCCAACTATTGGATTCCCTAGATGAGCTAAATGTGCTCTAAGCTGATGACTTCTACCTGTAAGTAGATTAATTTCTATCAACGAAAAAGTTCCACAACTCTCTAAAGATTTAACATCCATTGCTATCTCTTTGCTATTCTTAACTGGATTATCATAGATTCTTGAAACATTATTTTCTTCATTCTTTAGTATATAGCCCTTATATATGCCATCTTTTATCTTACCTTTTACTAAAGCCATATAGTATTTTTCTATATCTCTTTCTCTTATAGTCTCATTTAATATCTTAAGGTATTTAAAGTTCTTACCAAATATAACTATCCCAGAGGTATTCATATCCAATCTATTACAAGGAGCTGGTGTAAATGTAATCTCCTTTTCTGGTTCATAATCTCCTTTATCATATAAATAAGATAATACGTAATCTGTTAATGTGGGTTCTCCATTTTTACTATTACTATGAACTAAAACTCCTGGCCATTTTTCAACCATTAATATATTTTCATCTTCATAAGTTATTTTAAGTTTATTATCAATTCGTTGAAATTTTTTCTTTTCGCCACTTGTTTGTATGTATTTAATTGATATTATATCTCCTTCTTGAATCACATAATTTTCCTTAGTTTTTTTATCATTTACCTTTATGTCACCTTTTCTAAACCCTTTATAAATAGCACTTAATGGAACATCCTTTAAGAACTTTCTTAAGAACTTATCACATCTTTGCCCCGCTTCATTAACTCCAATTTCTATATTCATTATTTGTCCTCCAAAATCAATTATTCTTTAGTCATTTAAATATTGTATAGCAACCTCACAATGCAATGCAACTCCAATTTTAAGACACTCTTCATCTATGTCAAATAGTGAACTGTGCAATGGATGAATTATGCCTTTTTCTCTATTTCCACACCCCAGTTGATAAAAAACTGAAGGTTTTTCTAAAGAAAAATAAGAAAAACTTTCAACTCCCATAGTTGGTTCTTGTATTAGCATTACATTTTCATCTCCTAAAACTCCAACAGCTGTTTTGTATAAAAATTCAAACATATGGTCATCATTACGCACACAAGGATAACTTTCCTCAATTATTATTTCACAGCTACCCCTCATAAGCTTCACTTGACTTTCAACCATCTCTTTAAATCTTTTTACAATAAATTCTCTATCCTCTAAATGAAGAGTTCTGATTATTCCTGTCATCACTACTTCATCAGGAATAATATTTCCACCTACTCCTCCATTTATAGTTCCAAAGGTCACTACTCCAGGAGATGTAGGACACAATTCCCTACTTATTAAAGTTTGAATAACATTTATCACTTGAGCTGATATTGCTATTGGATCAACTCCTCTGTGAGGACTTGCTCCATGAGTTCCTTTTCCTCTTACAACTATTTTAAATGGATTTGAGGCAGCATAAGCCACACCTCTCTTTATTCCAATAGTGCCAGCTCTAAAGCTTTCATCTACATGACATCCTATTATAGCATCTACAGCAGGGTTCTTCAATGCCCCTTCTTCTATCATTAACTTAGCTCCTCCAGTAGTTTCTTCTGCAGGCTCAAAGATAAACTTTATATTTCCTCTGATATTCTTCTTATACTTATTTAAAAGCTTTGCTGCTCCTAGAACCATAGTCATATGAGCATCATGGCCGCAAGCATGCATTTTACCAATATGCTTCGAAGAATATAAGGTATCTTTCTTCTCTACTATTGGCAGTGCATCCATGTCTCCTCTAATTGCTATGGTCTTACTATTATCATCCTGAATATCTCCTCTAACAATTGCTACTACTCCCATTTTTGCACAAACACTATATTCTATTCCCTCATTTTGAAAATACTCCCTTATCTTTTGAGACGTTCTATGTAAATCATAATCCAATTCTGGATTTCTATGAAAATCTCTTCTCACTTGTATTAACTCTTCACTTATCTTACTTGCTTCATTAAAAAAATTCATTATTATCCTCCCATTCAAATAACCAATACACTATAAAAACTGAAATTAAAAATAGTTTTTAAGAGTAATTTAATACTATTTTCTCCTACTTCTATAACATCTGCTAACCCATAAGATAAATATATTCTTAAACTCCATAACTTTTACTCCGTGAAAATTCGATTTTACAGATCTTCATCCTAGATAAATCCTATATTTTCAGTTATACCAAGTTATTCAATTTTTAAACATTCCGTTTATTTTTTCTACAAATTATATTTTTATTTTCAGACTATATTATATATAATAAGGATTAGAAAATCTATAAAATAAGTATATACACTTTCATATTTGTTCACACTTTGTTTATTTTCCCCATAAAACACTCAAATTTCTTATATTTATAGGAGTAATTTTTAACCAATATTTTTATATAAAAATACTGTAGATTTTATTTATCATTTTATGTTATAATTTGTTTGTCCGATAAATAAATTATAACTCCGTTGTGTAAAAGGTATTTCTATTTATATAGATGCCTTTTTACTTATGCTTATAATTATGAAAAAAATAAGGTAGTCTAGTTATTTAGACTACCTTTGTTTATTATTTAAACTTATAAGTTAATTCTTTTGCTTCATCGATCCATTTACCACTGATTAAATTCTATATTTTCTTTTATTCTTCTGTTATAATCTCATCTAATCCCAGTGTATTTATATTATTAAACACATTAGAGTTCTTCATATTTTTCTTTAAATTATCTTCTATTTGTTTTATTCGTTCTCTTAATTTTAACTCATCTATTTTATCCATTCTAAATTCTTCTCCTTAATGAAACAATATTTCTATATATGCTTATGCGCATTTCTATAGAACCTTATTGTATAATTTACCTCTCACAAATTTATCACAAATAAATTAAATAAGATTAAAATATAGTCTTCTGACCTGCTGTAACTTTAAATAATCAAGTCTCTACTAGTTCTTCGCACAGATATCCTCAGGATATAGCTAAGAAAATTAAAATAGAAATAGGTAGAGCTAAAACTAGATCTATTTGAAAAAGCCTTATTTGTATTTCGTAATAATTTAATTCACTATCCAAGGATGAACCAAAGACCTAGGAAGATCTACTTAATATAATGCCTTGGTCTAAAGTACTTCCTACGGAAGTAAAAATTACAGTTGCTAAATAAATTTCAAACCCAGTAGAAGTTGTAGTTAGCCCTACTGGGTCTTATTTTATAACAATATTTATTTAAAATCTATACGTCCAAGCTTTGACGCTTACCTTATTTCTTAGTTAGACTCTTCACTTGATGTAACTTCTTGCGAGTTTTTAACCAAAATAATATATTGAAAATAATCCGTTGTTACCGATTCATTATCGTATGGATCAAAATAAGTACTACTTACCAAGTTACGTTCTAATGTTTTTGAATAAGGAGATTTCTTCCCATTAAGCTTAATTAATGAACTATCAGAATTAACATAATTTCCAATAATATTATTAGTATTGTAGATTGTATTAGTTGAATTGATTCCTTGATAAAAAAACTTGCAATTTTCGTATAATATATTTAATGCTAATATCCTTATTTCATTATCTTCGTTTAAAAGAGTAGCAAAAAATTTAAATTGATTTGAAGAGTCTTTTTCTTCATTATAATAATCTGACCCTAGATGTCCGAAATACCTTCCATCATTGAAATATTTAAATACTTTCTTTGTATATGTATGGCTATTTCCAAATTGACCAAAATATTTACCATTGTTAAAATATTTAAATACCTGTTTAAAATTGCTGTACATTATATTGTCTCTTTTATCATACAACATTTCAAAGACTTCATAAGGTGTTTTATTTATATCTTCAAATTTACTATTATAATAAGTATTGTATAAGGAATCTAAAACGCAGAAGAAATCTATAAGCTCTTCCTTATCCAGATTCTTATCATAATAACTTTTATAGTTATGCACTTCTTCGTGTAAATCTATAAGCAAATTCTTAATCACTAGATAATCAGAATTAGTAGCATGTATATTATTTTCAACTTTGTCCATATTATTCTTAATACTTACTAACTTTCAAAATTAATACATTTTATTTATTGAATTTAAATTTTCATTTTCATTTTCATAAATAGTAGGAACTTCCATCTATCTTAAGTGTAATATCTGCAATATTCAATAAATTGATATTATGTGTTATTAATATAATTATCTTTTTCTCTTTATATTTTAATAAAATTTCTTTTAACTCCTTTATCCCATCTTTATCTAAATCATATTTTTTATTAATTACCTGAATTTCGTACAAATATATTTTTTATATTTGTGAATAATTATCTGTTAATATTATTCACAATATTGCAGCAGTTTCCAATGATTTAGTCGAAGACTACTGAAATGATATGTAATTTTTAAAAATGATAACACTAAAAACATCTAAAATTTAATTTCTAATTTTAGATTAAAGATAATACCTGCCTTTCTTAATTTTTCTCTGGTAAGAAAATTATACTTCAAGTCTTGGTATTATCCATTATTCATTTTTTATAAACTATAATATGGAAATTACTAAAGTTTTGTTTGTACAAAACTTAGATAATTAGACTAAGTGTTATGGTTTTAGTAATAAGCGTGAATTTTATTACAATTTATATAATTAAAATTATATTGCCAATTAACATCATTACTACAATTAAATCATAGTTTTTATATATAGTTTCTATTAAATAGCTAAATAGTCGTATATAGTATTAATTTCCTTTTAAATTGTATGTATAATGATAATTCATCCAATTTTAATAAATATCTATTTTTGATTTATTAGCTATATAAAATATTTCTATATTTCATTATATTTTTCTTTATAATATGATGTAAACATATAGCAACTTAAGCAAATAAAAAAATAAGGTAGCCTATTAATTCAGACTACTTTTATTAATTTTTTTGCCTCATTAATTCATTTATTATTTACAAAATTAATGTAACCAAAAGTATAACTCAATTTTGAATTAATCTTTTATTATTAATTTTCAACATTCACTTTACTTAATATCTTATCTAATTCTCTACCAAAGTCAGCTATATATTCATCAGACGAAGCCATAAGATTAGCTAAACAACCTTCTCTTGTATAATTTATTATATTTTGGTTTCCTGCTTCAATAGCCACTTCAACATATTTAACTGCTTCATCCAATCTATATTTTTGATATTGCTCCAATGCAGAACTCCAGCTAGAAATATACAATAAATTCATTTTATACGTTTCTAGATCTTTTAATAGTAATTCTACCTTCGTTGATTTCTTTCTGAAATACTTGTGATAGTTCTTTCTTAACTTAGTTTGTATATATTGCTGTCATAAATTTTAAAAATAATCCTTGTTGAACTTTATCTACTTGAGTACTAAATTCACCTATAGCAAAGCTAGCTGCAGTTCCTCCTAATGCATTTATAGCATCCTAGCCATACTTATAGATTGCTATGTCTGTTGTTGATTACAGCTATTAATCGCATTAAAAGCATCTGCATACAGTTTATTAGCATCTATAGCTAGCACATTTATACAACTGCTTCCAATTAAACCAACACATAATCCCATTGAAATTAAAATTTTTTTGTTCTTTTCATGACATTTACTTCCCCAATATTATTTATAGAGTGTATTAACATTAATTTATTATAAATACAAATCAAGAAAAAATAGGTGCTACTAGAGAAACTAATCCCTAATTACCCCTTAGTATATACCCAGCGCTACTACTCTCTTAACCGTACTTATTATTTCTCTTTCAAATTTCTTTAGCATCCATTTAAATTCTTTATCTGATAAAGTTGTATTTAGATTGCTTATATTTATATCAACCAACTTATCAATATTTAATTTAGTATATAATGTCCCTGTACTATTATTTTCATTTCTAAATAACATGGAATCTTAAAAAATTATTTGATTTAATATTTTTAGACACTTAAATACTATATCTGGTCTGTCTAAATAAACTACATGTCCACTATTTTCACCAATTATAAATTCACCTTTATCTGAAAGTTTCGATAGTTCCATTTGTAGCTTACGCCATTCAGCTTCATATAGAATCGCTTCTTTTTCTGGAATACCACAATTAATCCAATACCTCTCGGCTATTTTATTATCTCTCGCTATTACTATAAGCGGAATATTAGGGAATTTTAAAATACTACTAATATCTTTACTATCCACCTCCCAATTTTTAAATTCATCTGCCATAGTTTTATAAAGTGTGGAACTTGTAAAAAATTCTTCCACATCATTTATTTCATTGTCTGATAAGTAATTTCTATACTCTAAAATCTCATTTTCATGTTTTAGTTCATCTTTTGATCTCTTTGAGGAATTAATACTCCATTCTATTCTCTTATCTATTTCGATATGAGAACTCAGAACAGGTGTATCAAGCGTATATAGTTGTTTAAAATTGTAAGAAGTAGAGTCAATGAGAATTATGCCTTTTAATTTATTAGGATACATCTTCGCATATTGCTGTACACATAGTCCACCAAAAGAATGTCCAATTAATATAAATTTATCCTTTATTCCGATTTCATTTAACAGACAATTAAGTTCTTCTGCTATATTTTTTGTTGTTCGGGAATTATTTGATGATTGACTTTTTCCGTAACCTGCTCTATGGTACAAAACAACAGTAAAATCTTCTTCTATTCTTTGTATAAAAGGATACCAACTATAAAATGAGCTACCTATACCTGTCGCTATCACAATTACAGTCTTTCCTTGACCAACAATTTTATATTCTAGATCTAACACTTGCATAATTGCCTCCATTTGCTATTTTATAATCTAAATTACACATTTTACAATACCAATATGAGAAATCTACAATTAGGAACGTTATATTCCATATATAATTTTATCTAAATACCTCTATAGAAAAAAGAGAAAGAATCTTTATGTATTGTTTTTTATATAACAAAAGCTACCATCCATCATAGTAATAGTATCCTTTAATTTATACTCTTGATACTTAACTTTTTTGAATTATAGTAGTATAAGGGTTGAATATTTAACGATATTTAGTTTTAAGTAGCTGAGTATTTGACTATATTTAGTTCTTATTAATTCAAATTTCAAGTAGTTAGTTTGCCGACTAGCTACTTATTTTTTTGTTTTCTTAATTTAATAGAGTACTATAGCAATCAGATATCACTACATCCCTTATTCTTTTCCAATCACTAGAGCTATAAAATTCCTGATATTTCTTTTGTTCTTTATCTTTTCTTCTTCTCTTACTATATTCTTTATATCGTTCCTTCTGCTCTGCATTTGCTCCCATCCATTTTGATTTTTATCACAGTAGATAACTCCATCCTTTAATATCTTATTACAACTTACTCTAGAGCATTTCTTTAACATTGCCATAACACTCACCTGCCTATAAGCATAATAAAAGAGTAGATAATGACTATCTACTCTTTTACCATTCAATATGCTTTTTTTGTTTCTGGAAGCCTTTTAATATCTTCTGTGTTATCTAATATTTGTTTAATATCTTCTATTTCTTTTAGTGATAACACTCTAGATAATGTATTATCTCATATTCTACAGAAATAACAAAACACTTTCTAAATATTACATATACCCCTAAAACAGTCTATAAATAAAACTAATGTATACCCGAGATCTCTTCTTCTACATCCTCAAATTCTTCTAGACTACTTATATTAGCAGTGTTTAGTACAATTCTCGGATTACTACTTATTTCAGCATAGCAATTACCTTTACTTTTTTCATCTTCATCTTTATTGCACTGTTCAATAAACTCTTTCACTGTCATGTCTTTTCTCTGTAATATATACTCATCACCATTGTTCATAATTACTTTTAACATATAAACTTACACCTCTTTCAGTATATTTTACTTATATATTTTCCATTTACTATACAAACTAGACATAAAAAAGGCTGTACGCTAGGCACAACCCTTTAAATTTATCTTATTCAATCCATTCCAGAGATGAAATATGATTAGTATGTACATAGCAAAATATACCATCGACCGTAAAATCCAAAAGCAATTTTTAGCCTGTCTAATCTTCCCAGCACTTATGGGCATTACTGTTTCAGTAAAACATCTATCTTTTACGCAATTTATATCCTCGTCTACAATATATTCTTTTCCTTTATCCATTATTATTTTAGTTTTCATAACCTCATTTCTCCTTTATAAATTAATTTTGAACACTAACAACACACAAATATATTAAACTTTAAGAAGAGACAGTTTAATCTCTAATCCGCATCTTATTAAGCTATTGCAAAACTCTAAATAAAAAAGAGTGTATATAACAACACTTCAATATAGTCATATTAAATTCATTTTAGTCATAAAAATATTCCATCCCTTCTCTACCTTTTTTGTAGTGAGAATGAATGGAATATTATTTTCCTTTTATTCAAAAGTTCATTACTTGGCCATTGGTGTAATAAGAGAATTTTGAAGCAGGATAGATAAGTCAAATCTTCTCTCTATGTCTCCTGGAAATAATAATGTAATACTATTCCCTCCTACTTCTATAACATCTGCTAACCCATAAGTTTTATGTATAACCTTATTTCCCTTTTCAATTCCATTGTTTTCTGCAACAATCTCTTCTATATTGCATTCATTTAAAAATATAGACTTATTTTTTTTATCTCCTCTGATAAATTTAGGACTTAAAAAGGTTATGTTATCAATAGCTCTAGTTACCCCCACATAAAATACTCTTCTTTCTTCTTCTATATTCATTTTATTGTTATGTTCATAGGGTATATTTCCGTCTACTAGGTTTATGATAAATATATTTTTAAACTCCATACCCTTTACTCCGTGTATTGTGCTCAATGTTACTCTATTTTCATCTTTTATATTCTTACTTTTCTTCGTTTCATCCTCTACTTTACTTACATGCTCTAAAAAATCACTTATGGATTTATGTTCCAACACACTTTCTCTAAATTCTTGTATAATATTCTCTAAATCTTCTATATTAAAGCCGTATTTCCTTCCATACTCCATTAAATATTCACGATACCCTAAATCATGAATTACAAAATCTACTGCAGTACATAGAGACATTTTATTAAGGGAGTTTATATCTCTTTCTAATTTTTCAATATTTTTTATTTGAAATATTGGAAGGTTTTTTAAATCTCTTAATCTCATAAAACAATTTTTAATCCCAATACCTTCTCCTTTTAGATTCTCGAGATTATTCTTACTTATATATCTATAGGGTTTATTTATAATTCTATGGAAATCCTCCGTATTAAATGGATAAAGACTTAATCTTAGATAGCTAAGCAAGTCCTTACAAATAAAATGAGAGAAAAAATTGTACTCCTTGTCTAGTAATCTGAAGGGGATATTTTTCTTAATAAAACTATCAATTAAACTTCTGCTCTCCACATTGGTTCTATATAATATAGCAAAATCTTCATATGAATATTCAGTTGCTTTTACCATTTTTTCTATATGTTCTGAAATAAAGCTTCCTTGCTGATTTTCATTAGTGGCTAATGCTAAAGTTATCTGTCCATCTGCACTTTTACTAGCAACTATCTCTTTACTTGTTCTTAATTCATTATTTTTAATACAGTTCATAGATAATTTTACAATGTTATTATTGCATCTATAGTTGGTTGATAAATATATTATACTTCCATGTTGAAAAACCTTGCTGAAATTAACCATATATTTAGGATTAGCGCCTCTGAAACTATAAATACATTGATCTTCATCCCCTACAGCAAATATACTATTATTACATTTTAATAGCTTTAATATCTCTATTTGAATATCATCACAATCTTGAAACTCATCTACTAAGATATGTTTAAAAATTCCTCTATAATAGGATAGTATCTTTGAATTTTTTATTAGTAATTCTTTACATCTTATTTGAAGATCATCAAAATCCAATAAATTTTTTTCATTTTTATATTGTTCATAAAATTTATAGCAGTTTTTTAATAATTCTATATCTATAGAAATTTCCCTATTCTCAATGTTTAAATTACAGCTCTTATATAGGGAAATACAATTTAAATACTCATTAATTCTATCATCACTTACATCTTCCATATAAGTTTTTAAAAAATTTTTAACTACCTTATAGCTCTCATTCGTTTCAATAAGCTTAATTTCCCTATAATAAGACAGTAAAATTTTGTAACATAGACCATGGAAAGTTCCGAAAAAAGGTATGACCTTTTCCTTAGAAATATGTAAAAATCTTTCTTTCATGTTGTTTGCAGCACTCTTGGTAAAGGTTAATACTATAATATTTTTAGGTGATACACCACCATATTTAATTAAATAGTAAATTCTATTCACAATAACAACAGTTTTTCCTGATCCTGGACCAGCACTTACTAAGACATCTTCCCCCTTCCAGACTACAGCATTATGCTGCTCACTACTTAAATGTGTAAATTCCTCATGCCTCATATACAAATTTATTCCTTCTCTATACTTTAATTAAAATATTGCCATATTATTTATTATTATACTATAGTAATCATTGTTTTAGTATGATAATATATATAAAGATAAGTAGTTGAATTTATATTTAAATTCAGAATTTTCGCTTTTAAATGTAAGGAGAGCTAAGATGAGTATGACAAGTAAATTTGATGTGAAAAATAGAAGAAACCTTACCATGTTAGTTGACTTTTATGAACTAACTATGGCTAACGGTTACTTAAATAATAATGTTGAAAGCACCATTGCATATTTTGACATGTTTTTCAGAAGAGTTCCTGATGGTGGCGGTTATTGTATAATGGCTGGCGTTCAACAATTAATTGAATACCTTACTAATTTAGAATTCACTGATGAAGATATAGAATATCTACGTAATAAAGATATATTTAGTAAAGAATTTTTAAATTATCTAGAGAACTTTAAGTTCACCTGTGATGTATGGGCAATACCGGAAGGTACTCCAGTTTTTCCAGGAGAACCTCTAATTACAGTAAGAGGACCTATTATGCAAGCCCAATTTATCGAAACTATGATTCTCTTAACAATAAACCATCAAACCTTAATTGCTACAAAGGCTGCTAGAATTTGTGAGGCTGCTGATGGAAGATCAGTTATGGAGTTTGGTTCAAGAAGAGCTCAAGGATATGATGGAGCGGTTTATGGAGCAAGAGCAGCTATCATTGGCGGATGCAGTTCGACTGCTTGTACTATTGCTGATGAGATGTTCCAAATTCCTGTAACAGGAACTATGGCTCACTCTTGGATACAGCTTTTTGATACTGAATATGAAGCTTTTAAAGCTTGGGCTAACATTTATCCTGATAACACAGTATTACTAGTTGATACTTACAATGTTCTAAAATCAGGAGTACCTAATGCAATAAGAGTTTTTGATGAAGTATTAAAGCCTTTATGCAAAAGGCCGAAGGCTATTAGAATTGACAGTGGTGATATCGCTTATTTGTCAAAGGAAGTTAGAAAGATGCTAGATGCTGCTGGATATGAAGATGTTAAGATTACTATATCTAATTCACTAGATGAGTTCATCATTAAAGCAGTGTTAGAAAATGGAGCTAAAATTGATAGCTTTGGTGTAGGCGAAAGATTAATAACTGCTCGTAGTGAACCTGTATTTGGTGGAGTCTATAAATTAGTAGCTATAGAAAAAAATAATACCTTGATACCTAAGATTAAAATTAGTGAAAATGTTGAAAAAATCACTAATCCAGGTTTTAAATCTCTGTATAGAATCTATGATAAATCTACAAAGAAAGCTATGGCAGATTTAATAGCCTTACATGATGAGAATTTTGATGAAACTAAACCTTTAGATCTGTTCGATCCAAACTTTACATGGAAGAGAAAGAAACTAAAGGCCTATACTATAAAAAATTTAATGGTGAAAATTTTTGAAGAAGGAAATTTAACATATACTAGCCCTTCTGTTATGGAGATAAGAGAATATAGTTTAAAAGAAAGGGAAAATCTTTGGACAGAAGTTAAAAGATTACAAAACCCTCACAAGTACTATATAGATTTATCAAAAAATTTATGGAATCTGAAACAATCTCTACTTCATGATTATTCTTCTACCTTTGAAGAGTAATCCGCAATGTAATTGTTAAATAGGAGTAATACTATGCACAGTATGAAGATAAGAATTTCTAACAATGCTTATAATTATTTTATTAAGCTTTTACAATTTCATGATGAGTATGACTGTATTCACATAACTAAAAGTAACGGTGGATGTAGAGGCAACTCTTTAGATGTTTACTTAGATAATATTAAAGACCATTGGGTCTCTAATAAAGTTGATAACTTAATCATATGTTATGATGAAGATATTTCTAATAATTATTCTCATATCACTATTATTTTAAAAGAGAATAAAATTTATATAAAGGCAATCAATGAAAACATATTACCTATTAATCTTGTAAAAGGTTGTTGTTCTAAAAAACAGTCTTAATAATAAATATAAATCCCACCGTTAATACTAATGGTGGGATTTTTACTTTAAAGGCATGTTTGCTTATTATCTTAATTTAGTACCTATACATAATTTTCTTTATATATGATAGAAAGTGGTGATGTTTTATCATCTCTAAAACACTCATAGTCATAAATGCTTTTTATTTTTATATTACTACATTTTGCCTCTACAAAGGGGCATTTACTTTCATTTTCTTTCCAATTATATAAGGCACATTCCTTAAAGCACTCTATCTCCTCTTCGTAAGTAGTTAAAAAGGGACACTTATACATTATACCACCCCATTTATATGAAAACTTTATTACATTATAATGCATAAGACTAATAAAATAAAGACCTTTTTCGAAATATTAAATATTTTTTAACTATTTTAAATTAACCAAATATTTTTAATGGTGGTTCTACTGATTTATTCATAAAATGTAAACACTTCATTATATGCCTAGATGTTCTCCAACCATTATAACGCTAAAATCGCTATACATTGGTTTTTTCTTTATGAAGCTATAAACTCTACAAATCCTATCTTTACTATTACATTCCACACAAAATCCCTCTTTAGTACAAGGATTATTGATTTTTAATCTATTATTATTTTTAGGGCATGTGCTTAATTTTAATTTTTCTATCCCCTGTTTCTCATCTTTTACTATCTTATTTATACCAATTACCATAATGACCTTTTTAGGCCCAAATGTCATTGCAGCTACCCTATTGCCTGCTCCATCTATATTTATCAAAGTACCATCTAAAGTAACTGCATTAGAACTACATAGATACACATCACTTAATAATTGTTCTCTCATGCTGTTTATCTTTTCTTCAATAGCAGAATTCTCTTCGTGTAGTATTAAAGTTCCACCTTTTTCCATAATATCCTTGGTCATATCTAAACTTGCAATAGTTTCTGACCCTCCAATTCCAACAGTAGTACCTACATTTATATGATACATTATAAAATTTCTTGCTTCCTCTTTCGTCTCAACATATATACTGTGAAATCCATTGTTGTTGAGATTCTTAACTACCTTTTCTGCAAGAGGAATATCATGCCATCTATTTATATTACCCATATTATCCCCTAACCCCTTTAAATTTTAGATTTAAAATATTATATGATATCATGTGTTTCTTTTATGATAGTAATAAAAGATTTAATAACCTGAGCTGTTATTCCCCAAATAACATAGCTATTGTAAACATAAAAATACTCTTTTATATGTCCTTTTGAAAATTTATATTCTTTTCCCATTTTAAGCAAATGAAAAGGAAAACCATCATGATTTGTAGGACCAATTTCCATATTATAAAGTAGTGGTTCATTATGAATAAAAAAACTTAGTGGAACTTTAAATATATGATCTACCTCATCTTTGTTTTCCACTATTTCTTCACCTTCTAATCTAGCTACAAACACATAGATCTTCATTCCATAGGGAGTTATTAGATAATCGCTCTCTCCAACATAATCAATTGCTTCTCTGGATACATTAAGTTCTTCCATTACCTCTCTAATTGCACCTTCTTTTGGTGATTCAAAATCTTCAATTTTTCCTCCTGGCAAACAGATCTCCCCTGGTTGATGTCTTAATTTATCAGCTCTTACTTCAAATATTATATATGGTACATCATCTATATATTCAATTAAAATCATTACCGCAGTTCTTTTTAATTTTTCTATAGGCTTAGATACTCTATCCTTAAAAATACGAATAAATTCTTTTTTTAAAATATTTCTCACCTCTTTATCTTTTTATTATATGTCTATAGCATACCATAAATTTATGGTAAATACTTTCTTTCCATGGTTATACTTGTTGAATTATTTAGTAGATGTTATACTTAAAGAACAAAATTACCTACAAAAATAGAGAAAGTGGAGCGATGACTGTGAAGAAAAAATGTTTACCTATTTTACTATTGACAATTTTACTATGTAATGTATTTTTTTCTACATATGCACTAGCTAATACTGCACCTAATGTAGTTGGAACTTCGGCTATTGCTATAGACTTAGATACTAATGAAATTATTTATGCCAAAGACCCTGAGGAAAAACGTCAACCTGCTAGTATTACAAAATTAATGACTGCCTTACTATTAGCAGAAAATAAAAAAGCTGAGGATCTTCTTACATATCCTGCAGAAGCCTTAAATCAGGAGCCTTACTCCTATGGACTAAATGTTCATCCAGTAAATCCTGGAGATACCTTTTCAGGAAGAAATGCCATGGACATATTGTTACTATATTCTGGTAATGACATTGCATACACCATTGCAAAGGAAGTTGGAGGTTCAGAAGATAATTTTATTAAAATGATGAATGCAAAGGCGAAAGAATTAGGTATGAATAATACTAATTTTGTTACAACTAATGGTCTGGATGACAATACTGATGATCATTATACTACTGTCTATGATTTAGCACTTCTTATAAAGGCAGCCTATAATAATCCATGGATTAAGGAAACTATGGCTAAAAAAACTTCCCAGGTAAATTCCACTAATGGTCCTGTAGCTGTTATTGAAAATAGAAATAAATTAATAGGAGTAGATGGCAATGTAGCTGGTAAAACTGGATACACTACTAAAGCTGGTAGATGTCTAGCTTCCATCTATAACAGAAATAACCGCAATATAGCAGTTATAGTCTTGAACTCAGAGTATAATTTCCCAGTGGATACTCAAATTTTTGAGGATATAAAAGTGTTAGCAGATTATAGTTTTAGTGCTTCCAAAGTGCCTATTAAAACTAAAAATGAAGAGTTACATTCTGTGAATTTAGAATATAAAGTACTACCCTTTATTGGACCTAAGAAAAGCCTTAAACTACCTTTAACACTTCACGAGGATATTACAGCATATGATACTAATCTAACACCAGAATTTAAATATGATGTGAATTCAATAAGCTCATGGTCATTAAGTAAAAACAAATCTGTAGGTAAAGTTACTATGAACTTAAAGAATTCTTCTAATGAATTTCTTTTATACCCAACTATGTCAACCATGGATTTAATAAAAGAAAACATCATTTACTACATTATATGTATTATAGTGATTATACTTATAATAAGTCTAATATGTATCTTTACTCTAAAGTTAAAAAGAAAACGTAGAAAAAAATTATTTAGATAGAAAATAAGAAAGAATAAACCATTGTAAAAAATGGTTTATTCTTTTATTCCACCTTGAATATACATTTTAAAATTCTTCTTCCAATTCCTATATAATTCTTCATCCATATCCTTTAAGTAGAAAAAGAATTCTCCAATTTTCCCTCTCTTAAATATCCCTTTCATCAAATGTCTTGGATAATATACTACCTTATCATAATTATTCTTAGGGTCTATTACCTTAAGGGAGAAATCTGGCTGAACATATAAATCCTTACATCTTATATCTAATTTCTTATAACGAAGCTTTCTAAAATCATCAATTAGTGCAACTAAATTTTCTACAAGTGCTCTATTTAAGTTATTATGTCTTAAATATTTATCTAATCGAATTCCATCCACATATTCTCTTATTACATAAAAATCCCCATAGGAAAATATTTTAGGAAAAGACGAACATTTTTTAGAAGCTATTAGTATTTCTCTCTCTTTTTCACATACTTTTTTATCATTAAAAATCTTTATTATAGTACTTTTGTCAATCCTATATACTACACCATTATTACCTTTTCCTAAGTACTCAGCACTTCTTATAACTTCTTCAATTTCTTCACTTAAGTATATGGCATTGGTAAAATGTCTAGACATACTTCCTCCTAAATAAAGTTTTGTAGTAAATTATATGCGATATACTAGAAAGTTATTATTTCTTTTTAACATTATTACTTTTTCTACTATTTTTATTGCTCGATGAAGTCTTAGTATTTTTTTTACCTGCACCACTTTTTTTTGATATCCCAGTATTTTTTGTTACAATAGATTTTTTTGAAGCAGCAGGTGTCTTTACAACACTTTTCACCTCTACCACTCTCCCTTGAGAAAGGGTTCTTTCACTTATATTTATATTAAGTTTATTCATATATCCATTGAGAGTTTTTAGTTCACTAGGGGCTACAATAGATATTACTGTACCTTTGCCATCACCTCTTGCTGCTCTTCCACTTCTATGTAAATACACATTTACGTCTTCTGGTAAATCAATGTTAAATATATAGGATACTCCTTGTATATCTAATCCTCTGCTAGATAGGTCAGAAGAAATTAATAAATTTATTTTTCCCAGTTTAAAATCGCTCATGGTTTTTCTTCTCTCATTTTTTATAAAGCTTCCATGAATACCATCAACCTTTAAGTCATGAAATTTCAACTTTTCTGTCAATGCTTCTATTTCATGAGTTGTATTAATAAAACCAATGGCCTTTTTAGGATTTAAAGATGCCATAAGCTTTCTTAATACTAAAACCTTATCTCTCTTTTCACAAACTATGTATAGATGTGTTAAATTAGGATTTACTTTTACCTCATCGCTACATCTTACAATTTCAGCTTCTTTCATCAGTGCTTTTGCAGAACTAATGCACTCCTCTGTTAATGTTGCTGAAAACATAAGTACCTGTCTATCTCTTAGTGTAGTTTTTATAACAGCTTTAACACTTTCTATATTGTTTTCCTCTAGCAATTTATCACACTCATCTACAACTATGGTTTTCACTGTATGAGCAGAGATTTTTTTCAATTTTATAAGCTCTAGAATTCTGCCTGAAGATCCTATTACAAATTGAGGTTTCTCCTTTAATTTCTCTACCTGTCTTTTTATGTTAATATCTCCCATAATAACTGCAGACGTCAATGGAAGCTCTGACTTAACTGCTAATTCCTTTATAACCTCATTAACCTGTAGAGCTAACTCATGGGTAGGCACTAATATAATAAATTGATTTTCTCTTTTCTCATAGTTAACCTTTTCTATTAGTGGTAAAATATATGCCAATGTTTTTCCACTTCCTGTATGGCTCTCTACCATCAAATCTATACCTTCTAATATCTGTGGAATGGCTTTTTCTTGAACCATTCTAGGTGATTCTATATTCATATCTTTCAATGCCACTATTAAATTTTCATTTACATTTAAATCTTTAAAATTTGCCATATTATCATCTCCAATTATACTGAATATTTGTGTAAAATATAGTTAAAATACAGAACATAAGTTTGATATTTAATTTTTACTATGCTATAATCTAATGGAATGAGAGGTGTTTTCATGATTGAACTAAAAAGTAAACAACTAGAAATATACGAATTCATAAAACAACAAGTTGCTATTAAAGGATATCCACCTTCTGTAAGAGAAATATGTGAAGCTGTAAACCTAAGTTCAACCTCAACTGTTCATGGTCATCTTTCACGACTTGAGAAGAAAGGTTTAATAAGAAGAGATCCAACAAAACCTAGAGCAATAGAGCTTCTACTTGAATCTCCAATAAAAAAGGAAATGATAGATATTCCTATTATTGGCAAAGTCACTGCTGGAGTTCCAATACTTGCTCAAGAATATATCGAAGACTATTTAACTCTTCCTATTAGTTTTGTAAAAAGTAATAAAGAACTATACATACTTAAGGTATCTGGTGAAAGTATGATTGAGGCAGGAATATATGATGGTGACTTAGCTATCATAGAAAAGACTTCCTCTTGTACAAATGGTGATATAATTGTTGCATTAATTGATAATGATGCTACAATTAAAAGATTTTTCAAGGAAAGTGGATATATAAGACTTCAACCTGAAAATTCTTCTATGAATCCTATAATAGTTAAAGATTGTACCATATTAGGTAAACTAGTTGGAATCTATCGACAATATTAAGAAGCTTATAAAGCTTCTTAATATTTTTTTATTTTGTAGGTACATTCAAAAATAACTAGTTATTATTTCATTATTTTAGAAAGTGCTATAAGTACTCCCGTCTTTCCATGTTCAAAGGTAAGTCCCCCTTGAAGATATGCAATATAAGGTTCTCTTATTGGTGCATCTGCTGATAATTCGATGGATGATCCTTGTATAAACGCTCCTGCAGCCATGATAACCTGATCTTTATATCCTGGCATATCCCATGGTTCACATTGAACAAAAGAATCAATTGGGGAGCCAGCTTGTATACCCTTACAAAAATTAATAACCTTTTCCTTATCTCCGAATTTTACTGCTTGAATTATATCACTTCTTTTATCATTGTACTTAGGAAGTACTTCAAAGCCTGCCAATTCCATTACTCTAGCACAGAATATTGAGGTCTTAACTGCTTCCATGGCTACATGCGGCGCTAAAAATAGTCCCTGATATAGAGTTCTCATAACTCCAAAAGTAGAGCCACACTCCCCGCCAATGCCTGGAATTGTAAGCCTATAGGCAGCTTGAGTTACATACTTTTCTTTTCCTGCAATATATCCCCCAGTAGGTGCTATCCCTCCCCCAATATTTTTAATTAATGAACCTGCTACTATGTCCGCTCCTACATCAGTAGGCTCTATAGTTTGTATGAATTCTCCATAACAGTTATCCACAAAACATATGATTTCACTATTAAAAGCTTTTACTGCACTAATAATAGGCTCTATTTCCTCAACTAGAAGAGACTTTCTCCATCCATAGCCTGTAGATCTTTGAATATGTACTAACTTTATGGTACTATCATTTTTAAGTACCTCTAAAACCTCTTCAAGGTTAACTTTTCCTTCATCTGTTAATTCTATTTGTTTATATTTAACTCCATATTCCCTTAATGATCCTATATTTTCTTCTCCACTGATGCCTATTATGCTATGAAGAGTATCATAAGGGGTTCCACAAACACTAACCATGGTATCTCCAGGTCTTAAATTTCCCAAAAGAGCCGCACCTATAGCATGAGTTCCATTTACAAAATGTGGTCTAACCAGTGCCGACTCTGTATTAAATATTCTAGCAAAAACTAAATCCAGTGAATCTCTACCTACATCACCATAGCCATAACCGCTAGAATTGGTAAAGTGCATATCACTAATTCTTTCCTTCTGCAATGCATTCAATACTTTCAATTGATTATATTCCCTAATATCATCAAGTTTTTCAAACTCACTTTTAATATCTTTCATTGCTATATCTGAAAGTTCAAATAAATTCTCAGGTATATTAAAGTTATTAATTAAATATTCTTTAGTTATATCTATCACAAAAATCTCTCCTTAAACATAAATTGACATAATAATACTATCATAGCTACTATGAATAATCAAACAATATAACTATGTTTAAAAATATAATAGACTAGAACCTAATGCCCTAGTCTATTAAATAATTATTCTTCTTTAGCTCCATCTACTAAATTACTAAATAATATCATTTTTGCTGGAGTGATAGTAGATATAGCGTGTTTATATATTAGCATTTGTTTCCCATCACTATTCAAAATCACCGTAAAATTATCAAATCCAGTTACCATCCCTTTTATTTGAAAGCCATTAGTCAAATGTATTGTCACACCTATTTTGTTTTTTCTAGCACCATTTAAAAATATGTCTTGTAAATTATTTGCAGTTTTACTCATTCCCATACCTCCAAAGTTATAAAATATTGATTATGTAGATTATACCATTTAAGAAATTACTTTGAGTCCTTTCTTTCTTTATAATGATCTATTATAAATCTAGTTACCTCTTTATCATCTCTAAAGTTATCTTTATCTACCCAAACTACTCTAGGATCTTTTCTAAACCAAGTAAGTTGTCTTTTAGCATAATTCCTACTAAATTGTTTAATCAAATCTACGGCCTTTTCTAAAGAGATTTCTCCATCTAAATAAGATAAGATTTCCTTATAGCCAATCCCCTTCATAGACTGCATATCACAAGTATATCCTTCTTTTTGCAAACTTATAACCTCTTCTAGTAAACCTTTTTCGAGCATTATATCTACTCTTTTATTAATTCTAGAATATAACTCTTCCCTATTCATATTTAACACATAATAAAATACATTATAAGGTATATTATAAACATCTTCATCCTTTGAAAAACTTGAAAATGGTTTTCCACTGACTTTGTATACTTCTAATGCCCTAATTACTCTTTTTAAATTATTAGAAGGTATTCTTTCACAACTTAATGGATCTACTTCTCTAAGTAGTCCGTAAATATAGTCTTTCCCCTTCTCTTCAGCAAGCTGAGCTAGGTAATCTCTATATCCTTCGTCTCTATCAGTACCAGCAAAACTATAATTATATATAAGAGAATTAATATATAGTCCAGTACCTCCTACTACCATTGGTAGATTTCCTCTTTCATCTATCTTCTCTATTTCACTCTTAGCTCTTTCACTAAAGGCTGCTACGCTAAATTCTTCACTTGGATCTAGAAAATCAATGAGATGGTGCTCTATTCCTCTCATTTCATCAATTCCAATTTTTGCTGATCCAATATCCATTTTTTTATATATTTGCATAGAATCAGCTGAAATAATTTCTCCCTTTAATTCTTGAGCTATATTAATAGATATTTCTGTTTTCCCTACAGCTGTAGGTCCTGCTAATATAAATAAATTTTTCATATACTTTCCTCTAACATTATCTCAGCCATTTAAAAAAATATCTAGTATCTTTCCTATCTATATTTCTTAAAGGCTTTAAATTATTCTTCTAAATACTTTTTCAATGTCCTTTATGGAATACTTTACTATAGTTGGCCTACCATGCGGACATGTGAAGGGTTCCTCTATATATCTTAATTCCTCAATTAAATAATCCATTTCTATGTTGCTTAATTTATTGTTGGCTTTAACAGAGGCTTTACACGCAATACTGGCTATTTTATTATATTTCACCTCAACTGTGCTTCCATTTCCAAGTCTCTTTATATTTTCTAATATATCATAAAAAAGCTCCTTAATATTAGGTTTACCTAATATTAGAGGTGTCTCTCTGATAATAATAGCATTATCTCCAAATCCTTCTATTAAAAAACCAGTTTTCTCAAAAACTTCTGCATTTTCTTTATATATTTCATAGTCCTCGAAATTTAACTCTATCATCATAGGTTCTAATAATATTTGACTTACTACTTGAGAATTTTTAATTTCTTTAATATATTTTTCAAAATTTATTTTTTCATGGGCAGCATGTTGATCAATTACATAGAGTTGATCCCCATTTTCTCCTAATATATAGCTGTTGTAAAACTGTCCAATAATTTTTAAAGAAGGAAATTTTGGTGTTTTTGTTGGCTCCTTAATTCCATAATCTGTGTAATTAACTTCCTCAGTAACACCTTCTTTTTCTTTAATATATTCTTTAAGTGATATTTCTTCAGCTTCCTTCACTTTTCCTTCTAATATAATATCACTATTAGAAATATACCCACCATAATTATTTCCAAGGAAATTATTACCTTTTAATTCCGTTGGGAACTCAACTTGAATTAATTCACCATAATCAATTTTTTTTTCCTTTTCTTCTTTTTCCTCATCTATAGCAAATGAGCTTCTATAACTTTCTTTTAATGCATTATGTACCCCATCAAAAACAGTTTTAAATAGTGTGCGTTCTTCCAAAATTTTCACTTCACTCTTTGTTGGATGAACATTAGGATCTATATACTCTGGAAATATTTCTAAAAACACAGTGAAAAATGGAAATTTGTTTACTGTTGCAAAGGATCTAAAAGCATTTTCCACAGCAGTTGTAATTAAACTATTTTTTATAATACGCTTATTAACAAATATAGTTTGCCTATTTCTACTTCCTCTGCTTATGGACTCTTTACCAATAAATCCATATACAGATACTATATCATTATGATTTTCTATGGGTAATATATTTTCATATACTTCTTTTCCATATAGAACTCTTAAAGTATCCTTTAAGTTTTCTCCACCAAAAGTTTTATAGATTTCTTTTCCATCATTATAAAGTTTAAAGGACACATCGTAATTTCCCATAGCTAATTTTAAAACTAAATCATTTATTATAGCTTTTTCTCTTTGAGTAGATTTTAAAAACTTTTGCCTTGCTGGAACATTATAAAATAAATCTCTTATTTCTATCTCCGTACCTCTGTTAAATCCTACTTCTGTTATATGTTTTATATTTCCACCCTCAATATATATTTCTTTTCCAAAATCTATACTATCTATTCTAGATTTCATCCTTACCTTTGACACAGATGCTATACTAGCCAATGCCTCTCCTCTAAATCCAAAGGAATTAATATTATATATATCTTCTATATTCTTTATTTTACTTGTTCCATGAGGCATAAAAGCCTTCTCTACATCCTCTGGGTGAATACCTTCACCATCATCACTAATTCGTATAAGGGTTGATCCACCATCTTCAATTTCAATGATTATATTCTTGCTACCAGCATCTATACTATTTTCAACCAATTCTTTTACTACTGAACTAGGTCTTTCTACCACTTCACCTGCAGCTATTTTATTTGAAGTTTCTTCACTTAATAAATTTATCCTTTTCATACCTCACCAACTTTCTAAAGTATCTTCAAAGATTTAATTAGTAAATAAGCTATAATTATCCTTATTTTCTGCATTACTTTCTTTTAAATACCTAAGACTAAAATTCTTTAGCCTTATTTATAATTTCGTACAACTTATTAAAGCCCTCCATAGGGTTCAGCTTTAAAATATCTATATTGGATATTTCTTTTACCAAATTTTTAACTGCTATATCTTCAAAGCTAATTTGAAAAGATGGATTTGAGTCAACCGCAACTTCATTTCCATGAGCTTTTTTTAAATCTTCTTTATCTTTAAGAGTATTCTCTCTATTTTTTATAGAAATTTCCTCAGGTTCTTTATTATCCTCTAATTTTAATAATATTTCCCTAGCTCTGACAATGACCTGCTCTGGTAACCCTGCTAATTTTGCTACCTCTATACCATAGGATTCATCTGCTCCCCCTCTAATTATCTTTCTTAAGAAGATTATACTATTGTCTACTTTTTTAGCTGCTATAGAGTAGTTTTTAACTCCATCTATTTCACCTTCCAATTTTGTAAGTTCATGATAATGGGTTGCAAAAAGGGTTTTGCATTTTATATTAGAGGTATTACATATATATTCAATAACAGACCATGCAATGCTAAGTCCATCATAGGTGCTAGTTCCTCTACCTACTTCATCTAGAAGTACTAAACTATTTCCTGTAGCATTTTTTAATATATTTGATACCTCCCACATTTCTACCATGAAGGTACTTTTTCCTCCTGCTAAATCATCGGAAGCACCTATTCTTGTAAATATTTTATCACATATAGATATATTTGCTTTCTTTGCAGGGACAAAGCTACCTATTTGAGTCAAAATACTTATTAATGCTACCTGCCTCATATATGTAGATTTTCCAGCCATATTAGGACCAGTGATTAACATCAATCTATTATCTATATTGTCAAGGGTTGTATCATTGGCAACAAAACTATTATTCTTTGTTAATTGTTCTACAACTGGATGTCGTCCCTCTATAATTGATATTTCACCTTTTATATTTATCTCCGGCTTCACGTAATTATTCTCTTTTCCAACTACTGCTAATGACCAAAGACAATCTATTTCAGAAATTAATTTTGCCGTACTTTTCATCCTATCAATATTTTTCTCTAAGGAATTTCTTATTTCAACAAATATCTCATATTCTAAAGTTATTAGCTTCTCCTCTGCACCTAACACTTTTTCTTCCATTTCTTTAAGTTCTGGTGTTATATATCTCTCTGCGTTTGATAGGGTTTGTTTTCTTATATATCTACCTTCTGGCACTGAAGATAAGTTTGCCTTAGTTATTTCAATAAAATATCCAAAGACTTTATTATAGCCAATTTTTAAAGACCTAATCCCTGTTACTTCTTTCTCACTATTCTCTAATTGTGATATCCATAGCTTTCCATTGCTTTTAGCTTCTCTTAGATTATCGACTTCTTTATTATATCCCGATTTAATTATATTTCCTTCCTTTATTGAAAGACCAGGACTATCTATTATAGCCTTTTCCAATAGTTCATATATATCTTGAAGGGTGTCTATTTTCTTGAAAATATTTAAAAGTAACTTACTTTTGCTCTTTTCTAATAACATTCTCACATTAGGTATTTTGGATATAGAGGTTTTTAATGCCATAAGTTCCTTTGCATTAATAGCTTTAGAACTTATTTTCCCCACCAATCTTTCTATATCATATATATCTCTTAAGGCGTCCTTTAAACTCTCCAATAAATCTATGGAACTAGATAATTCTTCTATAGCACCCTGTCTATCTAGAATACTTTCAGCATTAAGTAGTGGTTCTTCAAGCCATTTTCTAATCCGCCTTCCACCCATTGCTGTATTAGTTTTATCTATAACTGATAATAGAGTTCCCCTTTTGCTCTTATCTCTCAAATTTTCCATTATTTCTAAATTCCTACGTGAGTTTATATCCATCATCATAAAATTACATACATCATATACTTCTATTTTATTTATATGACATAGTGAATACTTCTGAGTATCTCTTATATAATTAATTATACCATTACAACCACAAATTTCTGTAGGAGTTAACTTAATATCATGTAAATTTGAAAATTGAGCCTCTAGGTTTGAAATGTCTTTATTAAAATATTCCTTATTAAAATAAGATGTGGAGAAATTCATTCTTTCCTTTAATTCATCTAATAAATTATGGGAAAAACCTTCTGGCACAACCACTTCTGAAGGTTCAAATTTACAGATTTCATCAATAATACCACTTCCATTTAAAGATGTCTCAGTACAATAAAATTCACCTGTAGATAAATCACAAGAGGATAGACAAACATTCTCACCATCTAAAAACAAAGATACAATGAAGTTATTTTTGCTTTCCTCCAAATAAGATGAATTCGTATAGGTTCCTGGAGTTACTATTTTTATTATATCCCTTTTAACTATACCCTTTGCAACCGCTGGATCTTCAACCTGTTCGCATATTGCTACTTTAAATCCTTTACTTACCAAGGTCGAAATATAGTTTTCTGCTGCATGAAAAGGTACTCCACACATGGGAGCTCTATTTTCCAGTCCACAATCTCTACCTGTTAAAGTCAACTCTAACTCTCTAGAAGCCACTTCTGCATCCTCAAAAAACATTTCATAAAAATCACCTAATCTAAAAAAGAGAATAGCATCTTTAGATTTTTCTTTTACTTCAAAGTATTGTATCATCATTGGCGTTAATGCCATAAATCATCTCCCCTTTTCTTAAAAATTATTATAAGCCATCTAAAAGAATTTCACTAGACTTATACTATTCTTTTTCCTTTAGATACATAAAAAAGCGACTAAGTCGCTTTTTTATACTTCTTCTCCTACTAATGAAAAAGATTGTGCCTTAGTAATTTTTACATTAACTAAATTACCTATATTTTCACCGCTACCCTCAAAGTTCACTAGTTTTCCAGTCCTAGTTCTACCAGTAAGTTTACTATCATCGCTCTTACTCTTACCTTCTACTAAAACTTCAACAGTTTTACCATCATACTCACTATTTTTCTTAGCACATATTTCGTTTACAGTTTCAACTAATCTATTAAATCTTTCTTTTTTAACCCCTTCATCTACTTGATCAAACATTAAATCTGCTGGGGTTCCCTGTCTCTTTGAATATAGGAAAGTAAAGGCTGAATCATATTCTACTTCTTTAATAAGATTTAGTGTATCTTCAAAATCTTCATCTGTTTCTCCAGGAAAACCTACTATTATATCTGTAGTAAGAGCAACATTGGGAATTCTTTCCTTAATTTTTCTAATTGATTCTAAATATTGTTCTCTTGTATAATGTCTATTCATTTTCTTTAGAATTCTACTTGAACCAGACTGAACTGGTAGATGTATATATTCACAAAGCTTAGAACCTTCAGCTATTGCATCTATAACCTCTTCACTTAAGTCCTTAGGATGTGAAGTCATAAACCTAACTCTTTCTAATCCATCTACCTTATCAATTCTTCTTAAAAGTTCAGCAAAATTAATTTCAGGTTCTAAGCCTTTACCATAAGAGTTAACATTCTGTCCTAATAGTGTAACCTCTTTATAGCCTTCGCTAACCATTCCTTCAATTTCTTTTATTATCTCTTCTGGATTTCTACTTCTTTCTCTACCTCTTACATGTGGTACTATGCAGTAAGTACAAAAATTATTGCATCCATACATTATTGTAACAAAGCCTTTAATACTACTAGCTCTATCTACAGGTGCACCTTCAATAATATCAGCTTCTTTATCCCAAATTTCAACAATAGGTCTTTCTCCACCTAATGCTCTCCCTAAGTACTCAGTAAACTTATATGCATTATGAGTTCCTATAATAATATCTATAAATGGGAATTTTGAAATTATCCTTTGAGCCATTCCCTCTTGTTGCATCATACACCCAGTAACCGCTATAACAACTTCTGGACGCTCTTTTTTTAATTTTTTAAGTGCTCCAAGGTTTCCATCTACTTTTTGCTCAGCATTTTCTCTAACACAACAGGTATTAAATATAATAATATCTGCCTCTTCTTTACTCTCTGTTCTTGTATGTCCTAATGGCTTTAGTCCTCCTGAAAGTTTTTCTGAATCTTCTTCATTCATTTGGCAGCCCCAAGTCTCTATATAGTATCTTAAATTTTTATTCATTAATAGTTTCTCCTCCAGTAATCTAAAGTTTAAGTTTCGGATCTAAATATTGTGTATAATATGCTATAAATAAACAATATACTCACTATTTACTTTCTCTGGATACCTGATTTTAAATCATTATCAATTTAGTATTATAGCATATATAGGGCTATTAATAAACTTTATTAATAAAAATTTTTTATTAATATATAAGTTGTAACAATATTTCTACATTAAATAAATTAACTTCATTAGGACTTCAATATTATTACTGCTCCTCCGTTTCGAAACCTTGATTTACTGAGGCTCTATGTAAATCTAAGCTTTCTGCAAATGTCATTCACAGCAATAATATTGAAGTCCAATTTCAAGTATTTTTTCATGAAATGTAGTTTCATTATTGAAACTTATATATTCGTCCTTATATCTCAAAATAAAGGTTAAGAAAACTTAAATATTTCTACAATCCAAATATATTTAAATCTGCAAATAGTCATATAGAACTTTACCATTTATTTTTATAAAGTTCTATATTCCTTTTTCGGTAATTAACTTATATAACTCTGATTCTTCCTTGATAATTCTTTTTTTTATTCTGTTTAAAATATCATCAGTTTGTATTTTGAATATACCAATGTTATCAAGAATTTTACTCTTAGTATTAAATTTATTTTTATAATCTACATAAGCTCCTGCAATATACCCCATCTCATCAATATATACATTTGACATGTCTTTTAATTTACTATCTTCACCATTAAATAATGCTGGATATAGAAATCTATCTTCCATACTTAAATGAATTTTTATTTTGCCAGCTAAACTATTTATATGCCTTACTAGATCTTCTAAATGATTGTCATAATCTTTTCTTATAATTAAACTATTCATGTGATTTATTTCTTCCATAATATCTTTATGTTGTCTCTTAAAATTATCTATATTTACCATAATTAACACTCCGTTTCTTATATTTAACACTTTACTTGATTTTATTATAAGTTCCAATTATTTATAATTCCGTAACCTTAGTTACGGAGAGTGCATAAGTTTATATACGCTGATTGTATTTAAAATTCAATATAAAAAGCCTTAAATACTATTCTAAATTCCTATAGTATTTAAGGCTTTCTTTAATTATTTACATTTTTAAACCAAAATTAACTACCATTTTCCATCATACTTAATAGGTTTTGCTTTTTCATTACCTGTTTTTGCTTTACCCTGTATTTCTGGTACAACATGAGTTTCGTTTTTAGGAAATTTCTGTTTTTTGTTGCTTTCGGTGCCATGTGGTTCTTCTACATTCGGTCTTCTCATACCAGCCTTAGCCATAGTTCCTTCCTCCTTTAAATAAAATGTGAAGCATTTTATTTAGTGAATTGCGACCTATGGTCGCAGAGAATTATGCCAGAGGCACAGAGAAGTGTTCGCTTTGCTCACAGATAATTGCTTACATTGTTCGCAGAGAATTGACTTGGTCAGAGAAAAAGCTTTTGCCCAAGCAAAAACCTCTCTGTGAACGAAGTGAACACCTCTCTGCGCTAAAGACGCACTTCACTGCAACCGTAGGTTGCAATTCACTAAATAAATTACTTCGTAATTTATTTATAGTTTGTACGAAACTCTAATTTTTATTCTATTTCTTTATGTCTATCTATAAACTCCTTGAGAAACTTTACAGTCTCTATTGGATATCTACCAACAGTAACTTCACCACAAAGCATGAATCCATCTACTGGAATTTTAATTAAATTATATAACTCATTTACTTCACTTATAGATGGAGTAATATTTTTCTTCATTGACTCCAATAAGTAAGTAGACACAATCACTGGTTTTGAAAAATCCCTACACTGATTTATAATTTGTTCTTGAATAACAGGAACATAATTAATATCCACTTCACCCAATATATCTCCTCTTCCAACAATGATTCCATCTACATGTGGTAATATTTTTTTTAGATTCTCTACACCCTCTAAGCATTCAATTTTTCCGTATATTAAAGGAAACTTATTAGAATTTATCTGTTTTAATGATTTTTCAATTATTTGTCTTAAATTTAATATATCAATATCATCTACAACATATGAAAGACAAATAATATCTACACCATTTTTTACTCCCCAACTTATATCATTTATATCCTTTTTAGTAATACTTGTTCCTTCCCTATTCATCCCAGGCAGATTAACTCCCTTTTCCGCTCTAATAATTCCGCCTTTGACAACCTTGGTCATGATATACTCACTGGACAGTTTTTTTTCTAATATTTTAAACTCCATTGTACCATCTTTCATCATTATCCTGTTGACATTCTCTAATAGTTGAAATTTTCCATTGAAACTTATAGGTATTTTTTTTACCCCAATGCTGTTTTTATTTTTAAAGAATTCCTCGCTACAAAAGCATATTATATCATCTATTCGTACTTTTATTTCTTCTTTAAATAGCTTTGATATTCTCACTTTATTTCCTTGTAAATCCTGTAGTTTTAATACCTGCGAGTGTTTATCATTTAAATATTTTACAAAGGTTTCACATTGATCATAATTTATATGTGAAAAATTAAATCTAATTATATTCCCGCCTACTTTAATTAGTTTATCTAAATCTTCAGTAGTTTTTATATTAGGACCTGTAGAACAAACTATTTTCATTTTAAATACCTACCTACTCAAATTTTAATCCCTTTAGTTTTTCACCTAGCATATCTCCAAGAGTAAGTTCACTATCATCATTGTATTTTTTATATTCTTTATTTATTTCCATTCCATCCTTTATACTAAGAGATATTCTTTTATTTGTTTCATCAATTTCAAGCACTTTAACTTTTACAATTTCTCCAATTTTAAGTTTATCTTCTGGCTTAGTTATATTTTCATCACTTATTTCATTTATATGGACTAAACCTTCAATACCTTCTTTTATTTCAACAAAAGCACCGAACCTAGCAAATCTTGTTACTGTTCCTTGAATTGTTTCTCCAACACCAATATAATCTTTAATATCATTCCAAGGATTTTTAATTGTATCTTTTAAAGAAAGTCCTAATCTCTTTTTATCTATATCTATAGAAATAATATACACTTGAACCTGATCACCTTCATTAACTATTTCCTGTGGCTTAACAACTCTTTTCCAACTTAAATCACTTAAATGTATTAAACCTTCAATTCCTCCTATATCAACAAAAGCTCCAAACTTAGCTAATTTAGTTACTCTTCCCTCTATAAGTTCTCCTACTTTTACAGAATTCCATAGCTGTTGTTCTATTTTATTTTTCTCTATTTCTTCTATAACTCTTCTAGAAAGAACTATTTTTTTGTCATTCTTATTAAACTCAATAATTTGTACTTGAAGTTCCTCTCCGACAAAATCCTTTAAGTTCTCTACATAATTAACACTTAGCTGAGATGCTGGAACAAAAGCTCTTACCCCAAATAATTCCGTAATAACTCCACCCTTTACTTCTTCTTTTACCTTAATCAATACTTCACTTCGTTTATTATATATATTTTCAATTTTATCCCATACTAATATTTCATCAGCTTTCTTCTTTGAAATTATTATATGTCCTTCGCCATCATTATATTTTAATACTATACCACTAACTTCATCTCCAGCTTTAATTACATCTTCTACATCAAACTCTTTTTCATAGCACAACTGATCTTTAGGAATTAATCCATCATACATAACTCCTAAGTTTACTATAGCACCTTCATTATTAACAGACAGTACTGTTCCTGTTACTAGATCTCCTTCATTAATATGTTTAAAAGAATCATCAATTTCATTTAATAAATCATTCATTGATATATCATTACTCATAAAAATCTTTAGCAAATACTTATGCAAAGTATTTTACTAAACTTCACATCCTTTCAGAAATTTTAAAAATGCAGACTCTCAGTAATATTATACCACTGAACGCCTGCATTTTATAAATTATTTACTTATGTAGCCTTTATTAACCACAACTACTACATCCAGCGCATCCGCCGCCTTCTGGTTTGTTTTCGGGTTCGATTGAGAATCCACCTCTGCCATTTTCATCTGCAGATAGTATTGAAAGTTCTCCAAATTGATCAGTAACCTTTTTATCTACTAAAAAAGTTAATCCATCTATAACTTCTGTATTATCTGTTTCCTTTTGTTCATCTAGAACAAGATTAAATGCTGCACCACCACAGCCCATACCTGCAAAATGTATTCTAACAATCTTTGCAGTGACTTCATTATCTTTTAGAAATTGTTGAAATTCCTTTGAAGCGTTATCGCTCATTTTAACAATTGCCATATTTTTTTACCTCACTTCACCTATATTTGTATTATCTAACTTATTATTATTATGTGCAAAAATCTCTTTTGTATCTAAAGTTTTAAAAGATATTTTATTAATAATACAATTCTATAATACCATAGATGTTTTTGCTGTCAATATACTCAAATTCAACTTAATTATCGTATTAATTTTCAGGATCAACTGTAATTGCCATCTTATTATAAATAAGTCTTATTTGTTAATAATAATTTAATTTTATTATAATCTTTACCTTCATTTATAAATTTATAAATAAATTTCTTATTATTGCTTATAATAACTTTTGGGGAAATTTATTTATCCTTATACACTTATTATTTAACTTTTTACATTAAAAGGGATACTCCTATGAGTATCCACATTTTTATTGAATCAAATCACAATTAATAAAAGATGAAACTAAAGCTACAATATTACAATAACTTGAGAAGAAAGTACCCCTATTATTAGATTGCTGCCCTTCAAAAGTTGCCATTCCAGAAGCTATTGATATAGCCCTAGCTCGCATTAATCCTAATGGTACAAATTCAACTAGTTGGAATTGTCTTGCTGTTAATTCTCCGCACCCAGATTGTATTATGGATTGTTCTAACACTTCTTTTATAGAATTTAGACCTTCGCATCCAGACGGTGGTTCAACATCAGGAATATATAGTAATATTCCCTCTTCTTCAGCTAATGGAGTGTTGATATATATTCTATGATGTGGGAAATCTATACCTACTATATTAAATATCGGTACAGATATATTAATATTTGTAAGAGTTCTTGTACAAAGCATTCCATTGGTAACAATACTATTTCTATCTATAACTATAATTCTTCTATTATTGTTTGTATCACCTTTAAAGAAAACATTTATTTGCATTGGTGGAAGTTCATTTTCTATAATGAAGTCAATTAATGCCAGTAAGAACTGCTCAGTTCTTAAAGAACAGTATTCACAACAATTACTTCCTCTTGGTCCTGTTGGTCCTGTTGCTCCCGTTGATCCTGTTTGTCCTGTTAATCCTCTTGGTCCTGTTGGGCCTGTTGGGCCTGTTGCTCCTGTTAATCCTCTTGGTCCTGTTGGGCCTGTTGGGCCTGTTGCTCCTGTTAACCCTCTTGGTCCTGTTGGTCCTGTTGGGCCTGTTGCTCCAGTCTCTCCTGTGAATCCTCTTGGTCCTGTTGGGCCTGTTGGGCCTGTTGGGCCTGTTGGGCCTGTTGCTCCAGTTGGTCCTGTTGGTCCTGTTAATCCCCTTGGTCCTGTTGGGCCTGTTGGGCCTGTTGGTCCCGTTGCTCCAGTCTCTCCTGTGAATCCTCTTGGGCCTGTTGGTCCTGTTTGTCCTGTTGGTCCTGTTGGGCCTGTTGCTCCTGTTGGTCCTGTTGGTCCTGTTAATCCCCTTGGTCCTGTTGGGCCTGTTGGGCCTGTTGGACCTGTTGGGCCTGTTGGGCCTGTTGCTCCTGTTGGGCCTGTTAATCCCCTTGGGCCTGTTGGGCCTGTTGGTCCCGTTGGTCCCGTTGCTCCAGTCTCTCCTGTGAATCCTCTTGGTCCTGTTGGGCCTGTTTGTCCTGTTGGCCCTGTTGGTCCTGTTGGGCCTGTTGCTCCAGTCTCTCCTGTGAATCCTCTTGGTCCTGTTGGGCCTGTTGCGCCTGTTGGGCCTGTTGGTCCTGTTGGTCCTGTTGGGCCTGTTAATCCCCTTGGACCTGTTGGTCCTGTTGGGCCTGTTGCTCCCGTTGCTCCAGTTTCTCCTGTGAATCCTCTTGGTCCTGTTGGTCCTGTTGGTCCTGTTGGGCCTGTTGCTCCTGTTGGTCCTGTTGCTCCTGTCAATCCCATAAATCCTCTTGGACCTGTTGGACCAGTCTCTCCTGTTGCTCCTGTTAACCCTCTTGGGCCTGTTGGGCCTGTTGGACCTGTTGGGCCTGTTGCTCCTGTTGCTCCTGTTGCTCCTATTGCTCCTGTTTCTCCTCTTGGACCTGTTGGGCCTGTTGGGCCTGTTGGGCCTTGATATCCTCTTAACCCTTGAACTCCTGGAATTCCTTGTGGCCCTTCTGGTCCCTGTGGTCCCCTAGGTCCCATCTGGCCTTGTATTCCTTGTGGTCCTCTTGGGCCTGGCGGTCCTGGTGGTCCTGGTGATGGACAGGGACAAGGACAGTGGCGTGTATGATTATTAGATTGGGATAGTAAATTTACTAACAACTTAATCTTATTATATATATCCATGTTATTACTATTCATCTATAAACACCTTCTGCACATAAAATATAGTAGGGAAATCCCTACTATTATCTTATGTTCATCAAATTATATTGTTACAACTATATGAATTAACATAACATTATGGAATTATCCTATGGATTTGTCTATTTTAAAATTATCTATTGGTAAAATTTCATTAGAAAACATTCTATATGAATGCTTTTCATAGGATATTTTTATAATATCTTCAGTTACAATTTTCCCTCTATTAATATAATCTTCAAAATCATAGCAAGTTAAAATATCTATACTTTTATCCATGCATACTTCAATAAAATTAAATATTATATTTTTATATATTGTATAAGAACTTTTATTAATTATTTCACTACTGTCAAAAAGAAGATTTACATTTGAAAATCCTTTATTTATTATTTTAAGTCTATGTTTGTCTACATACTTATAAATACATTCTTTATCATCCAATGTAGTTTCAATCATAAGCACATCAATATTTATATTTTCCAACATACACTTTTCATTATCATCTAAATTATTTATTAATAGCTCATATATATTTTTATCTATAAACATCAGTGTGTATATATTATTTTCCATATTTTTCTTTATATATTTATATAAATTTATTAAATAATGATCCTTTCCATAATAATAGAAACATATATTTCTTCCATTATGCCCTTTCATAAATATCCTCCTCACTGTAATAAAATGGAATTTATTTTTTAATATTCTATTTTATTTCACAATACCCTTTATAATATTTATATTATTTATAGTTAATTTATATGATTATTTGACATAGAAATTAAAATTTATGTAATAGAAAATAAAAATTAACTACTATATAACTTTTCATAAAGAAATGTGTTATACTATGTTTTATATGAAATAAAATATGGTTAAAATATGTATAGTGGGTATTGACCATTAACTAGTTGTATCGTAAAATTTTTCATATGTAATTTGTAAATTATGCCACTAAGGAGGAAAAACTATGTGTGGATTTGTAACATTTTTTAGTAATTCAACCATTAAAGAAGAAAGTAAAGAATCTCTCCGAAATATGAGAAAAGCTATTACTCATCGTGGTCCTAACCAAGATGGAGAATATATGGATGATAGTGTGTATTTAGGCTTTCGAAGATTAAGTATCTTAGACTTAGAAAATGGAATTCAACCTTATTCCTATAATAACGAGTTAGAGATAGTCTTTAACGGTGAGATTTATAATTATATATATCTTAGAAATCAATTAATCAAAGAAGGATATGAATTTATCACCAATTCAGAGGTAGAAGTAATTGCTAAATCATATATTCATTATGGTGAAAAATTTGTTGAAAAATTAAGAGGTATGTTTGCCTTCATTATTTGGGATAAAAAAAATGAAACATTATTTGGTGCTAGAGATGCCTTTGGAATAAAACCCTTCTATTATATAGAGAACAGCACTGGGCTGTTCATAGCATCCGAATTAAAAAGCTTCTATGAAAATGAAGATAGTACTTATAGTGAATTAGATGATGAATCTCTACATAATTACCTTACATTTCAATTTGTTCCTGAACCTAAAACGCTTTTGAAAAATGTAAATATTTTAAAACCAGGTCATACAATTAAAAAGAAATTGGGAAAACCTCATGAAATTAGTTGTTATTATTCTATTAAATTCAATCCTACACCAGGTCCAAAGGATGAAAAAATGGAAGAAATTCGCAAGGTTCTAGATGATTCAGTTAAACTACATATGCAAGCAGATGTTCCTGTTGCTACTTTTCTATCTGGCGGTATTGACTCTACTGTAGTTACTGCCCTTGCTAAAAAATATAATCCAGATATTAAAACCTTTACTATAGGATTTGATAGACAAGGCTATACTGAAATTGATTTAGCTAAAGAAAGTGCTGATAAAATTGGAGTAGAGAATATTAGTAAAATTATAACCTTTGAAGAATTTGCTAATGAATTGCCAAAAATTATATGGCATATGGATGAGCCAGTGGCTGACCCAGCTGCAATTCCACTATATTTTATAGCTCAAGAAGCAGCAAAACATGTAACTGTTATTCTATCAGGTGAAGGTGCTGATGAAGTCTTTGGTGGGTATACCATATACCATGAACCAAACTCATTAAAGATGTTTGATCATATTCCTAATTTCATGAAGAAGGCACTAAAATCTGGAGCATCAATAGTTCCTCAAGGAACTCGAGGAAAAAGCTTCATTGAAAGAGGATGTACTCCTATGAGAGAACGATATGTAGGAAATGCAAAAATCTTCTTAGATAATGAAAAAGAATCTATTCTTAATAATTATAATTCTAAATACTCTATAAAGAATGCTATGAATGATATCTACGATAGAGCATCTAATTATGACCCAATAACACAAATGCAATTCGTAGATTTTAATACATGGCTTACAGGAGATATCTTAGTTAAAGCTGATAGAATGACTATGGCTCATTCCTTAGAACTTAGAGTACCGTTCTTAGATAAAGAGGTATTTAGAGTAGCTTCTAAATTAACTTCAGATGAAAAAATTAATGGTCATATAACAAAATATCTTTTAAGAGAATCTTTTAAGTCTGAACTTGACCTTTCAGCTTTAGACAGAAAAAAATTAGGATACCCTGTTCCTATTCGTCTTTGGCTTAAAGATGAACTTTATGAGTGGGCTATAAACATAATAAAAGATAGCAATGCTGATGAATTTATAAATAAATCTGCTGCAATCAAGTTAGTAGAAGATCATAAAGCAGGTCCTTTTGATTTAAGTAGAAAAATTTGGACTATACTTATATTCTTAATTTGGCATAAGGTTTTCATTGAAAAACATACTCCATTTTTAGATATTTAATTCATATTAAATAAAACGAGTTGTAGAATATCTCATACTTATAATATTCTACAACTCGTCTATTTTAGACTTTGTTTTAATGTAGTGTTGATAATGAACTACATATTATCTAAAACTTTAATCTCATGAGATTCTAACCATTGTATTAGATATTTTTTTAGCTCTTTATCTTGAAAATCATAAAATTCATCTATTTTATCATTCTTTATCATTTCTTTATTAAAAGAGGTATAAACACTATTCCAATCTATGGCCTTATATAACTTTGTAGCTAATTCACTATCTTTAATTGTATTTATAAATTTTTTCATAATATCTATGATTATATTTTCACTCACTAGTGGCACATATAGATAATTACTATCATAATTCATAATTATATCTTCTGCCTCATCTGCCAATTTTCTTTCCCAAGACTCTAACTCTTCAAAATTTTCTTCATTTTCCATAGCCTTTATCACATTTCTAGGTATATATGCAAATTCTCCATTGGTTAAATTTAAATAGGACTCCCCATCTCCCCTAGTTTCTTGTACACTCAGCTCCAATAATAATTCCATATCAACATTTAATATCTTCATACTACACCTCTTCTCTCTTATAGATTATATTATAATATTATTTAACTACTATTATAACATAATCTTATTATTATACATAATGCTCCATAAAATATATAAATAATGATAAATTCTGTGTTTACACTAAATTTTTAATGTATAAATATTGATTTTTTCATTTATCGTGGTAAAATAAACTTGTCGGTATCCTTATAGAACCGAACGTGTCTAATATTTTATAATTAGACCCGAATTATATCTCTATGGAGAATAATAATGGGAGGAATATTTATGGAAAACAAATTAACATCCACATCAAAATCATCTAAACTTACAACTAGGCAGATTGTCCTTGTAGGTATGTTATCCTCTATTTGTATTATACTAGGTATGACACCACTAGGTATGGTGCCTCTGCCATTTATTAGTGCCACAATTCTGCATGTTCCAGTTATCATCGGTGCTCTTTTAGAAGGCCCTGTTGTTGGAGGTTTTGTTGGACTAGTCTTTGGTATATTTAGTTTTATACGTTCTTTTTCCTCTGGAACTGTAACTGCTTTCTTATTCATGAACCCTATTATATCTATAGTTCCACGGGTTTTAATTGGAATTTTAAGCTACTATGTATATAAGATGATTAAAACAAAAAAACAAGTTTTAAGAATATCTATTGCATCTCTTGTTGGTTCTTTTGTAAACACTCTAGGAGTTCTTGGTCTTGCTTATTTATTATATGCAGATAAACTTTCTCAAGTACTTGGAATTTCTAAAGAAGCTGTTAGAATATCCTACTTAACTGTTGCAGGAACCAATGGTTTAGCAGAAGCTATACTTGCTGCTGTAATAACTTCTGCAGTGGTTTTAAGTTTGAAAAAAATATTAAAATAGATTCGTTGCTCCTAGCTACTCTAGGAGCTTTATTTATGATAAGAGGTGAAATTATGAAGAATATAAATTTTATTCATATTCAAGGCATAAAAGTTGGTCATTGTCATAATGAAGATGCAGCTACTGGTTGTACAGTTATATTATGTGAAGAAGGTGCTTCTGGTGGTGTAGCTGTACGTGGTGGTTCACCTGGAACTAGAGAGACTGATTTATTAAATCCTATGGAGATGATACAGAAAATTCATGCAGTAGTTCTCTCTGGCGGAAGTGCCTTTGGACTTGATTCTTCTTCTGGGGTCATGAAATATCTAGAAAATAAAGGCATAGGCTTTGATGTTGGAGTTACTAAAGTGCCTATTGTGTGTAGTGCAGTACTATTTGATTTAATAATTGGTAATAGCTCCATAAGACCTGATAGTGAAATGGGTTTTAATGCCTGTATCAATTCAGAAAATACCTGTATAGATTTGCAAGGAAATGTAGGGGCTGGTATGGGTGCAACCATTGGTAAAGTTCTAGGTCCTACCTATTCTATGAAAGGTGGTATTGGATGCTGTGCCTATGAAATAGGAGGTTTACAAGTGGGTGCAATAGTTGCCGTTAATGCTTTTGGTGATGTGATAAATCCTAAAACTGGAGAAATACTTGCTGGTGCTATTGATAATAATAATAATTTCTTAAATTCAGAAATTACTCTAATAAATATGCATGATCAAAAGGTTCATGGCTTTAAAGGAAATACTACCATTGGATGCATTGTAACTAACGGAATCTTAACTAAAGCTGAAGCTAATAAAATAAGTTCTATGGCCCATAACGGCTTTGCTAGAACTATAAGACCTGCACATACCATGTTTGATGGGGATACTATTTTCACAATGGCTACAAATAAAGTACAGTGTGATGTTAATATTGTTGGAGTTCTTGCAACAAATGCTATGGAGCAAGCAGTTATAAATGCAATAACTAATGCAAAATCTCTTTATGATATAAAATCTTATAATGACTTAAAATAATTTTTGTCATATTTTTAGTTTATAACATAAAATAAAGGTGAAACTCATCTATAGATTTCACCTTTGTTCTAAATTCTATATCATAATAATTATTCTTTATTCATCTTTAGAGTTTCAGCAATGGCTGAAATACTTCCTAGTGAAGACAATGCGTCTACAGGCAGTATTAATTTATTTGCTGGATTCTTAGATAATTCTTTCAGAGCTTCAACTTGTTTTAAAGCTACTACAGTTGAATTAGTGCCTGATTCTAAGATTGCTTTGTTTACTTTTGTTATCGCTTCTGCATCAGCTAAAGCTATTATATTAATTGCTTTAGCTTTTCCCTCTGCTTCAAGTAACTGAGATTCTTTTAACCCCTCAGCTCTTCTTATATTTGCCTCTTTCTCTGCCTCCGCTTGAAGAATCTTAGATTGTTTCTCTCCTTCTGCTCTAGCAATAGAACTTTCTCTGTCACCCTCTGCTGTAAGTATAGCTGCTCTCTTATTTCTTTCTGCCTTCATTTGTTTTTCCATAGCTTCTTGAATTTCTGCTGGTGGAATTATATTCTTAATTTCTACAGAAAGTATTTTAATTCCATAGGCATCTGTAACCTTATCTATTATTTCTAATAGTTTAAAGTTAATAGCATCTCTTCCCGCTAACACTTCATCTAATGACATATCTCCTACAATATTCCTCATATTAGTAACTGTTGAATACATAATACCTTGAACATAATTCTCTATATTATATACTGCATCTTTAGCACTTAAAACTTGATAAAATATAACATTATCTATAGATATTTTAACATTATCTTTTGTTATAACATTTTGTGGTGGTATATCTAATATCTGTTGCTTCATAGATACTCTTTTTCTTACAAAGTCCACAAAAGGAATTGTAAAATGCCACCCCGGCTGAAGGGTTTTATAAAATTGCCCGAATCTTTCCAATACATAATTTGCTCCTGTATTAACTACTTTTACTGAACTAATTATTAGTATGAGTATTACTAATAAAATAACTAAAATTCCTATAATAGGTCCCATAATATTACTCCTCTCCTTTTTTAATAATTAATTTATTGCTATCAATTTTAATAACTTTAAATCTATCGCCTTCCTCTATTGCCTCTCCAATATTTCTAGCTGTCCAATATACTTCATTAACCTTAATTCTACTTTCCTTATTTGTTCCAATTGAAGTATCAGAGGTAAATTCTACACCTTCATATTTTCCAACGAGAAGTTTTTCTTCTGGTAACTTAACATTAATATATTTTTTGGATATCTTAAGACCAAAAATTATAGATATTATTCCTATTACTAGTGCTATCCATATTTGGGTGGTGAAGTCCACGAAAAATCCGGCTATAAATGCAGGTATGAACCCAATTCCTAACCATGAAAATGTAAAGTTACTAGTAAATATATCTATTAAAATTACAAATATTAATAGACCAAACCAAATCCAATTTAAATCCATAATTATCACCTCTAGTACAATCTTAACACACTGTGGAAATCTTTACAAATACTATTAATTACTAATTTACTTCAAATAAAGGTGCTGAAGAAATTTACCTTCAACACCTACTTCCCTATATTTCTCTAATTTCATTTTTCAAGAATTCTTGTTCCTCTTGCTTTAAAAATGGTGGTAATAATTTATATACCTCTAGTTCATTAGTTGAATTCATTCCTTTGCTTGTTCCATTTTTTACAATAAATTCCTTCTTTCTGTTATTGGAACAAGTATAAAAACTCCTATAGCTATTACTATATTAATTAATGCTACTACTGATAATATAGGAAGCATCCCGATGACTCCTTTGCCTAATATTGGTATAAGCATAAATACTCCTATAGGTCCATTAAATAGCACTCCCACTATTATAAACAATAGATATGCCATATTTTTGTTATACTTATTTCCTAATTGAAAGGCTGAATATGCCATTAACATGGTAAGTGCCATATCTAAGGATATAATTATGTGTACTGGCAAAGTCATTGGAAATCCACTAGTAAGAGCTGTAAATAGATGACCTAACATTCCGATTATCGCTCCATATATAGGCCCTAAGAGTAATGTTCCTAAATATGCAGGCATAGAATCAAAAGCTACAGACCCAAAGACCTTTATGTTGCCACCAACAAAACATAAGGCTATAAATAAACCTATTAGTACAAGTTTCTTTGTAGTAATCTCAAATTTGAATATATTCTTCAAAACTATACTCCTTTATTTAATTATTATTCTTTAATCCATTTTGATGCTTGTAGCGCATAATAAGTTATTATAATCTTTGCACCTGCTCTCTTAATTGAGGTTAACATTTCTAGTGCAGCGTTTTTCTCATCTAAAAGTCCATTTTCAGATGCTATTTTTATCATTGCATACTCACCACTTACGTTATAAGCAGCCATTGGCATATTATAAGTTAGAGCAGCTTCTTTTATTATATCTAAATAGAAAACAGCTGGTTTAACCATTATGATGTCTGCTCCTTCTTCTATATCCGCTTCTATTTCTCTCATTGCCTCTTTTCCATTTGATGGATCCATTTGATAGGTCTTTCTATCTCCAAACTGTGGAGTTGAGTTAGCAGCATCTCTAAATGGACCATACATAGCAGAACTATATTTAGCACTATAACTCATAATTGATACATGGTCATATCCATTTTCATCTAATGCATCTCTTATAGCTTTAACTCTTCCATCCATCATATCAGAAGGAGCTATCATATCTGCTCCTGCTTCTGCATGAGACACTGCAATTTTAGCTAAATAATTTAACGTTGAGTCATTGTGAATTTTATCTCCTTTTATAATTCCACAATGTCCATGAGAAGTATATTGACACATACATACATCAGTAACTATAAATAGATCCACAGATAATTCTCTAACTTTTCTTATTGCTTTTTGTACAATTCCTTCACTTATAAAAGCTGAAGTTGCAATCTCATCTTTTTCATTAGGAAGTCCAAATAAAATAATTCCTCTAATTCCAGCTTGTTCAACATCTCTGATTACTTCTTCTAATCTATCTATAGACCAATGGTAATTTCCTTTTAATGAAGGTATTTCTTCTTTTATATTTTCACCTTCTACTACAAATATAGGAAAGATAAAATCATCACTACTCAACACAGTTTCTCTAACCATAGATCTAATAGCATCGTTTTCTCTTAGTCTTCTAAATCTTTTATACATAGCTATTGGAATTATCTCAAGAGTATTTTAGAAATGGAAGTTTTAGAAAATATTTGTACTTTAAATAACTTAGCAATATTTCTAGGCACTCATATAACAAAATTATTCCATTTAATACCTCTTAAAACAACTTCCATTCACCTTCTTTCTTATTTTCTTAATTTTTATTACTTAATAATTTTTTTTATAATTCCATTATTATTAGGCTCATCACACATAATATATTTAATTTCATTTTTATCCAACTCTTTAGCAGTTATAGGTCCTATTGAAATTACTATTTTCTTCATTATCTCTTCTATTCCTACCAGGGAAATCATATTTCTCACTGTAGAAGGGCTTGTGAACAACACAGTATCACAGTTTTTAAAGGATCCTAAATTATGATTTTCCCCTAGTACGGTATCATAAATATGTAGATCATCCACATTTACTCCTAATTTATTTAATTCTTCTACTAAGTATGTTCTTCCTTGTTTAGATCGAGGAATTAATATCTTATCTCCAGATTTCACCTTGTCTTTCATAGCTTCAAAAAGTCCCTCTGCAGTAAATTCCTCTGCAGTTATCAATGGCATTATTCCTTTTAATTCTAATTCTTCAGTTGTTGCATTACCTATAGATATAAATTCACCTTTTATTTTTCTCACATCAATCTTATATCTAATAAGAGCATTGAAGAAATTTTTCACTCCATTAACACTGGTGAAAACCACATAGTCATATTGAGATAATTTAGGTAGTAACGGCTTTAATTCATCTAGGTTAGCTTTAATTGCTATGGAGTTAATTTCCGTAACCTCTGCCCCTAACTCTCTTAATTCCTCGCTTATTTCCACACTTTGCTCTATTGTCCTTGTGATACATATATTTCTTCCAAATAAAGGTTTTTGCTCAAACCAATTTAACTTATCATGGAAATTCACTACATCTCCCACTACGATTATAGCCGGATTACTTAAATTATTTTTTTTAGCCTCTTCAGTTATATTAGCTAAGGTCCCCACAGCCTTTTTTTGTGCATATGTTGTGCCTCTCATAACCACAGCTACTGGTGTATTTTCATTCTTTCCAGCATTAATTAAGCCACTAGCAATAAGTGAAAGGTTTTCGTAGCTCATCATAAATATTAAAGTACCCTTTAGTTTTGATATTACCTCAAAATCTAAATTTACACCTTGGGCACTCTTACCCGTGAAAACATGAAAGCTTTGGGCTATTTTTCTATGTGTAACAGGTATTCCCCCATAATTCAGTGCGGCTATAGGAGATGTAATTCCAGGTATTACTTCAAAAGAAATATTTTCTTTTATTAAATCTAAGGCCTCTTCTCCTCCACGACCAAAAATATATGGATCTCCGCCTTTTATTCTTCCTACTATATGGCCTTCCTTTGCCAATTTTATCATTATCTCATTAATTTCTTCTTGTGTTTTATAATGACATCCTGGCTCTTTTCCGCAATAAAAAAGCTTTGCATCCTTATTTACATATTTAAGAACCCCTTCACCAGATAATCTGTCATATAAAATAGCTGTACACTTTTCTAATGCCTTTACTGCTCTAACTGTTATAAGATCTTCTCTTCCCGGTCCTCCGCCTATTAAATAAACTTTACCCATAAGTCCTCCTAATTGCTCTTACTCTTTAATATTTCCTCTGCCAATTGACTTCCTAACTCACGACTTTTTTCTACAGGTCCTGTCAAAGTCTTCTTTACTAATTTTCCTTCAACTTCATATATTCCTGTAATAGTTAATTGATCTTCCACAATATATGCATAAGCTCCTATAGTGGAATGACAATCTCCTTCTAAGTCAGTCATAAAACTTCTCTCAGCTTCTACACAAATTCTTACAAGGTTATTATCTAATGCCTCAAGCTGCTTTTTATATCTACAATCTTTATATATTTCTATGCCTAAAGCACCTTGCCCTATGGCTGGTACCATCTCATCTGGTTCAAAATAATCTGTAATTATATGTTCCATTCCTAACCTTTTAAGTCCTGCTGCTGCTAGAATAATACCATCTAAATTTTCACTTTCAATCTTCTTTATTCTAGTTTGCACATTGCCTCTAACTGGTACAATTTCAACATCAGGTCTAAGAATTTTCAGTTGTTCACTTCTTCTCTTACTGCTTGTTCCTATCCTAGCTCCCACAGGTAATTCTTTAAATTTTAGTCCATTAAGTGATACAAAGGCATCTCTTACATCTTCTCTTATCGGCATAGCCGCAATGGAAAAACCTTCTGGTAACTCATAAGGCACATCTTTCATACTGTGAACTCCAGCCTCTGCAGTTCCATCATACATTAATTTTTCTAGCTCTTTAATGAATAATCCTTTACCTCCGATTTTATCCAAGGTTACATCTAATCTCTGATCGCCAATTGTATCTGTTAGAACTTTTTCACACTCTATTCCATGGATTTTATTTAGTATTTCCATTACAAATTCTGTTTGTACTTGTGCAAGTTTACTTTTTCTAGTTGCTATCTTTAATTTCAAATCCAAAACCTCCATAAAATAAATCTAAAATTTCCTCACCATAACCTTTTTCATAAAAAAACATAAAATCCTCCGAACACAAAAATTGGAGAATCTCTCCCTTTTCCTTTAGTGGCTTAATACTATTTCTAATTCTAGTAATAAAATTTACAAAGCCATCAAAGGATTCTAAATATTTTTCAGTCTTTTCACATAGAAATACAGCTGCTTTAGGATTTTTATGTTTAACTCTTATACCAAAGGATGTACTCTTTGTTTCTCCTGAGGCACAGATGGTTCCCTGTGATTCCTCTGGTTTCGTACTATCGATATAAATTCTATTTTTATTATTACATATATTTCTTATTTCTTTATTAAATTCCTCATCATTAGTGCAAATTACTATTAAATGATATTTGTCAACTAACTCTTCTTTAAATTCGTAATCTAGAAGTGAGAATTTATAATCTCTTATTTTCATTAAATTTTCTGTGATTTCCCGAGTAATGCAATCTACCGTAAATCCTCTTTTTAAAAGGGTATTAATTTTTATAACAGCGGCTTTTCCTCCTCCAAGGACTAGAGCCTTAGTGTTTTCACCTTTAATAGATATAAAGGCATATTTATCTAAGCCTTCTTCATTATTCACTAACATCACCTTTACTTTATTCAAAATCAAATAAGCTTATTTTCTATTTCTTTAAGACCTCTTAAAAGCTCTTCGTTGCTTTTCCTGTCTTTAATGGCTATTCTAATATATTTATTGTCTAGTCCTCTATAGTTAGCACAATTTCTTATAAGTATTCCTTCTGTTAACATTTTATTACATAAGTTATGACTATCTATATTTTTCAACTTACAAAGGAAATAATTTCCTTGACTTTCATAAATCTTTTCAATAAAACTAATTCTCTTAACCTTATTATATAAATATTTTCTTTCTTCATGTATCCATTCTAAAGACCTTTTAATAAAATCCTCATCAAAGAGAGCATATTTTACAGCCACTTCTGCAAAACAGTTTACACTCCATGGATTTTGATTTTTCTTTACAAACTCTAAAAATTTCTTATTTTTAGTAATTCCATATCCAAATCTAATACCTGGCATGGAATAGAATTTTGTAATTGCTCTTACAATTAAAATACAGCTAAAACTTTCAATATACTTTATCATACTGTTATTATAATCCCATATAAATTCAATAAATGCTTCATCTATAATTACTAATTTATCATTATTCTCACAATACATAAGAATTTCTATAAATTTCTCACTATGAATTATACACCCATTAGGATTATTAGGATTTCCAATTATTATTCCATCTGTAGCTTGTATTTTTTTTAACATATCCTCATAATCATATTCCATATGTTCGTTTAAATCACAATAATTAATATTTAAATTATGTTTCTTTCCAAAATCCTCATATTCTACAAAAGAAGGTACTACTACAGTTATAGAATCCATTGAGCTTATTGCTAGGTCAAGTATCTCAGCAGCCCCGTTTCCTACTATTATACATTCTTCATCTATATGCTCTATATAATTCTTTTTGTTATTATCTTTACTAGAAGAAAAGTATTGTTCGCACATACTTAAATATTTACATATATGTGCTCTTAAGCTTCTATATTGAATATCTGGATAAAATCTTATATTATTTAATGCTTCGTCTACATTATTTATAAAATCTCTTGATACTGGAGTAGGATTGATATTTGAACTAAAGTCTATCAACGTTTTTCCCTCTAATAAACCATGAGTATAGATATCTCCTCCATGCTTCAATTTAAAGAACACCACCTTTCTCTATTAATTTTTATATACTCCATATAATTACACCCATAATAACCATTAAAATTTCACTTATATACATAAGTTTTATGGATTCTTTTATATGTTTATAATTTAACTCATCTATCTTATCTCCAATGGTAGGCTTATATATCTCTTCGCCAAAATAAAAATTACTTCCCCCTAACTGTATTTTTAAAGCTCCAGCTGTTGCTCCCTCTGGATAAGCACAATTAGGACTTTTATGGTTTTTTCTATCTCTAATCATTATTTTAAAACTCTTAAATATATTTCCTCCCACCAATGGTGCTCCAATGCACATAAGTATCCCTGTAATTCTAGCTGGTATAAAATTAAATACATCATCCACATTTGCAGGAAAATATCCTATATTCTTATACTTCTCATTCAAATATCCAACCATTGAATCCATTGTGTTAATGCCCTTATACATCATGGCTAAGGGTGCACCACCTAATAACGCATAAAACATTGGCGCAATTATACCATCTGATGCATTTTCAGCAATAGTCTCAATATCAGCTCTTATAACTTCATCTTTTGTAAGATTTTCAGTATCTCTTCCAACTATATATGAAAGCTTTTTCCTTGCATCTATTAAGTCATCCTTCTCTAAGGAATCATACACTTCTATTCCTGCTGCATGAAGACTTTTAGCTGCTAAGGTAGTCCAAATAATTAATGTATTTAGAATAATGTACCATACCTGATTTTTAATAGTTAAAGCTAATAAGCAATAGGGAATTATGAATGTAACCACACATACTATAATCACCATTATGCTAGAAGCTCTTTTTAATCTATAATCATTTTCAAATCTTTTTCTTAAGCAAACCTCTATTTTCTTTATTAATTTCCCAATATATATTATTGGATGAGGGAGCCATTGAGGATCCCCTAATATGAAATCAATTATCATTGCAAAAACTACACATATTAAATTTATCTTTATATCAAAAACAAACATTCTACTCTCTCCTAGTTAGTTATTTTAATCCCATTGCACTATATATCTCTTTCATATTAAGGGATTCCCTAACTAGATCAGCTAATTTATCTAATTCCTTTTCTCTGATGCTTTCATAAACCTTTGAATTTTTCTTCTCTATACCTTTTTTATCTCTTATCTGATTTAAAATATACTCTCTAAATTCAACTCCATCAAAAATTCCATGAATATAAGTTCCCATTATACTTCCACTTTGATTTATAGCTCCATCCATATGGTTAGACTTATTTCCATTGCTACTTGATATATGAACTAACTCCTTACTACCTTCTAACATATAGGATTTTCCCATATGTATCTCATATCCATAGACTGAAATATCTTTTTCCACATTTAATAGTTCTTTATTTATTCTTCCTTCTACTCTTGTGGTAACCTTTTTCTCTTCAAATATGGTTCTAATAGGCAATAAATTTAACCCCTCAGTACTTTTTATATCTGTTTCAACACCATATGGGTCTTCTAACAGAGCTCCTAACATCTGATATCCTCCACAAATACCTACAATTTTTCCTCTTGTTGAATATTTTACAATCTCATTGAAAAGATCGCATTCCTTTAATATCTCTAAATCTCCTAAGGTGTTTTTAGTACCTGGTATTATTAATAAATCCGGATTACCAAACTCTTTAACTGAAGTAATATATCTTACTGATACATCTTCCTCTATTTCTAGTGCATCAAAATCTGTAAAGTTTGATATATGAGGAAGTTTTATAACCGCTACATCTATTTCTCCCTTAACAGCTTTGTTAAGTTCTACAGCTCCATCCTCATCTTCTAAATCTAATCTTACATAAGGAACTACTCCTAAACATTGTTTCTTTGTTATCTCTTCTATTTGATCTATACCAGGCTTAAGCAGTGAAATATCTCCCCTAAATTTATTTATTATAGTTCCTTTAACTCTTTCCCTTTCACTATCACTTAAAAGCATTAGAGTGCCTAATAGAGAAGCAAAAACTCCTCCTTTATCAATATCACCCACTAATACTACAGGTGCATCTATAAGCTCTGCCATGCCCATATTTACAATATCATTCTCTCTTAAGTTTATCTCTGCTGGGCTTCCTGCACCCTCCATTACAATGATATCAAATTCACTTTCTAACTTCTGAAAATCCTCTTTTAACTGTTCCTTAAATTGCACCTTTAAATTATGATATCTCTTAGCGTCAGAATATCCATAAACCTCTCCCTTAAATATTATCTGACAATTCTTATCTGTGGTAGGTTTTAATAATATTGGATTCATAAAAGCCTGTGGCTCTAGCCCAGCTGCATAGGCTTGAAGTACTTGAGCCCTTCCCATCTCTTTTCCATCTAATGTTATATATGAATTCAAAGACATATTTTGAGATTTGTAAGGGCAAACTGAATACCCATCCTGTTTAAAAATTCTACAAAGTGCTGTTACTAGAATACTTTTTCCAACTGAAGAAGCAGTACCTTGAACCATAATTTTTGCCATATCTACACCATCCCTTTATTTATATTAAAAAAAAGACAAGGACCCTAAGCTTCCTTGTCTTTGTATAGAAAATATTACTATTTAAGCAGATTACTAGAATTATATAAAAGCTAATATTATTATAAATAAAAAGCTTTTCATAATAATTAATAATTTTTAAAATCTTAAAATAGTTCTTTCCCTCCGAAAGCTTAAATTATTCAGGCAGGTCTCCTGGCTCATGATTCATCCTACACCTCACCTTCCCCTAAACAAGAGTGGTTACACATATGAGGTTCGTCATCATTTACAGTAGCGGGGGCTGCTATGGATTTAAACCATATTCCCTTTTCACTTTATACTTAAAGCACCTAAACTATATTTAAATTCCGTTTACATTATACTTTTTATAGAATTATAAGTCAATGGCTATTTATTACACTAAAATATAATCAGCTATCCTCTACAGCTTTATATCTAATCTTCTTATCTATATACACTCCTTTATTAAAAGTATATTGTATCATATTATTCTAAATATAGACTATATTTGAAATAGTGTATTGTAAAATATGTATTAAAATCCAATATTATGTTATAATTAGTTAGAATACTTCTAACTCTTATAAGAATTTTAATTTGTAAATATAACAATTCTGGAGGTATAAATGAGTAATAAGGATAATAGGTTATATGATTATATCCTCATAGACAAGGAAACATCACAAAAATTATTTTCACAATATGACAATAGAATCCAAGTGACAAATTTAAAATTAATACCAGAAGGTTTAAGTACTAGCAATTATATAGTTTACATAAAAAATACTTCTAAAAAATATCTATTAAAGATTTATCCCGAAAATGGGGGCAATAGTGAAATAGAAATATCCTCTTACTCTTATGCAAGACAATATGTAAATGTGCCAGAAATATATTTATACGATAATAGTAAAAATATTTATAATAATCCATACGTAATAATGGAATACATCGATGGTATAACTCTAAAACAATATATTATAAATAAGGGAGAATTCCCAGAAGGAATAGCCTATTATATAGGTAGTAAATTAGCTCTTCTTCATAGCCACCAGTATAAAAGTAAGGGTAAATTAACTAAAGACTTAGATCTTAAAAGTACATTACCGCCTACCTCTGAGCTATATCAGAATCTTCTCAATGGATTTCCTGGAATCCATATTAGTAATAAAATAAAGCAAAGGCTTCTTGAATTTATATCGGAAAATAATGCTTTATTAAAAGAATTAGATACAGTATTTCTTTATTCTCATGGAGATTTTTATCCTTCTAATATCTTAATAGATTCTAATGAACATGTTTGGTTTATAGATTTCGAATATAGTTTATCTGCTTCAATGTATTATGATATTGGAAAATTCTTTAGAAATAGAGCTAGTTTAGATAAATATTTAGAAAAAAGCACCTATGACAGTTTTATTAATGGCTATAACGCCTTTGCAAAAAATAAGGTATCTAAAGAATGGCTAAAACTTGCTAAACTCATAGACATACCAGGAATGCTATCTTTAATAAATAATCCAAATCCTCCAAGTGATTGGATAAAAGAAATTGAAGAAGCAATTGAACGGTCCATTAAAATATTAAAAAATGGGATTGAATTTTAATTTAATATATACTTATGTAATAATAAATAAAGAATGTATTTTTATTATTGCAACTAATATATAAATATCATTATCTGTGTTATTAAACTAAATGGAGGATGAGAAATGGAAATTTTAAAAGGAATCTTACATAACGAACCCAAGGACTTAAAAGTTTTAGATGTAGGAACTGGAATTGGTTCTTTTATTGAAATACTTCAAGAAAGCCTTACTGAGTACAAAGGTATCATCGGAATAGATCCTAATAAAACAGCTATAGATAAAGCTAAAGAACTATCTAAGGATGATAGAATTCAATTTATTTGTATGGATGGAGAAAATATGACCTTTGAAGATAACAGTTTTGATGTGGTTTGTATTTCAAATACTCTCCATCATTTACCTAATAAAGAAAATGTATTAAAAGAAATGAAAAGAGTTTTAAAGGTAAATGGATTGTTTATTGTTAATGAAATGTTCTTTGATAACCAATCAGAAAAGCAACTTTCACATGTTAAGCTTCATCATTTACAAGGAGAAATAGATTCTTTACTTGGTAAATGTCATAATAAAACTTTCTCTAAGGAAGAATTAATATGTACAGTTAAAGATTTAAATCTTAAAATGGTTGATATGTTTGAATTTAATACTCATGAAGAGCAATTGAAAATTGAAAATCTAGAAAAAGAAGAGAAAATATTGGATGAGTACTTTAATGCAATAGATGAAAAACTCAAGAATATAAAAGATTTTGAAGAATATAATTCATATTTAAATACTTTTGAAAAATTAAAAACTTCTTTATATGATATAGGATTTTTCACAGCGACAGAACTTATGATTATATGTAGAAAAATTTAAATAACTCCGTAACAAATAGGACATAAAAATTGGTTTAACATTAGTGGATTTATGTGTTAAATCATAAATTAGATTAACAATGGGTAGCCCAATATTGGACTACCTATTCATTAGAAATAGTATGGATTATATAGTATTTTTTTAGGAAACCATTCATCAAGAATCTTTTGAGCATCTAAATCTAATAATTTAACCCATTTCTTAAATTCAAGCTCTTCTACAGAAGCTGCACCATATAGAAGTGCAGTAAGCCCTCTTATATCCATTTTAACTTGTAGGTTTGAACTTTCGCATTGACTCATTTTTAGTCTATTGTTAATAGATTCCAATCTATAAATACCACTATTCCATTTGCAATGCTCATCATGTAAATCTAAAATAATTTTGCCTTTTAAATTTACCTGGATATCACTCATAGCTTCTCCTGCATTAATAATTCTCACCATCCAAGGATTATTATTAATTTTTACTTCAAAGGGTCTTGTTGTATCACTTAACCACTGAAAGAAATTAACACCATAGGGAATTCTTAATTCTATATGCGAAAATTGATCATTATGCTTTGCGAAATACCTAAATAATTTTACTCTGCTTTCTATACTTTTCCAATACATTTCTGCTACGAACAATTTCCCATCTTCTCCATAACCCATTTTAATATATTTTGCTGCAGCCATAATTTTATTGTTTTTCTTTATAAATACAACGATTACTCCTTTATGGTCCTCTATCCAATATTCTTTAGACATATCATTTAGAAAAATTAATCCATGATGCTCACCTAAATCAAGTTCAAGTTTAAATTCCTCAAACTCATCATGCACATCAATTGCTCTTACCATGTTCTCTCTCCATTCATCATCTGCTTTACACATATCTTTTAAATAATGAGAAAAGCCCTCTAGTGGAATTTTGACTAACAAATTATCATTTGTAGACACATATCCAAAGGAACTATAAAAACTCTCTTTGAAAGGATGCAGTAAACTAACCGATTGATTTTTCTTTTTCATGTCTAAAATTGATGCTTTAATTAGCTCTTTTGCATAGCCACGTAATCGGTATTCAGGAAAAGTAGCTACATGGGAAACTCCTCCCATATTCTTAATTGTACCCCTTACCGATTGTTTGAAGGTATAGTTCCTTATCATAGACACTAACTTCTCCTTATCGAACATCCCTAATATTTCATTAGGTGTATAAAAGGATAGCTCTTTTTCTGATGGTTTATTATCAGTCCATTGACGGCCAGTACAATAAACATGTAAATTTCTTACTTGATCAAGGGTACTAGTATCTATATTTCTAATTTCCACTTTGCACACTCCTATATAACAAATCTCTCCTTCTATATTCCTCTATATTATGCCTAGCTTTTTCATTTTTTCTTTTTCTCATCTCTCTTGCCAATATACTTTTATTAATCTGAGTTTTCTTTGAAGCCTCTGAATAAGAATATCCTTCTTCTATTAAGTCTAATGATCTTTTCAGTTCCTTTTGCGTATATTTCTCCATGTAATTCCTCCTATATTAATAATTTTATATAATAAATTTCCTATTTACTTTATTATTCTTTTCATTTCCATGTTTAAAATTTCCTGTTATTTTTGCCATAATTAATTGCTCTTCCTTTGAATCCACATCCTGTATACTATCTAAAAACCTTTCACTTGCTATTCCTTTTAAAATAGCTACTTGCTTACCATTCCAATATATAAAAATCTTCTTATCCTTAAAAACCTTATATGAAAAGGGTTCTTCCTCAAGTCTATTCCGTTTATCTACTTCATTCAATTTCCTATCCTCCAATAAAAATTATTTTTTAACTCATTAAAAATGGGCATAAAAATACCGTAGATAAGCAACCCTCTAAGACTGGATACTATCCACGGCATAAAAAAACACGACCTTCCTGTCGCGTTACTTACCCTCAATTGGCAGTATATTATGAAAGGTTATTTAGTACTACAAAAACATAACACAAACAGAGGTTACACTTTACCCCAAGTCACATTTTTGTCCATATTTAATTTTATATCGAAACCACCTTTAAATTCATGCTCATTAAATAACATCTCCTTTCATGAAAAACATTTTTATTATATCATTGTAAGAAAATTATGTCAATTCAGATAATTCTGTTAAGCCATAAAAAAAGAACATCTATGGATCTGATTTATACAAATCTATAGATGTTTACCATATTTGTCTAAAAATTATGATTTCAGCAATAACTTTTGGATTTCCTCTTCTTTAAGCCTTCGATACTGCCCTTTTCCCAAGGATTCATCTAACCTTAACTCTCCAATGGAAACTCTCTTTAAATATACAACATAACATCCTACTGCCTTTAACATACGCTTTACTTGGTGCTTACGGCCCTCTGAAATTGTAAGATATCCAGATACAACAGGCTGCTTGTATCTATCTGACTGTATGTCATAGAACTTTCTAATATCTGTTTCCTGTTCAAACTCTCTATATATTCCAGATTTTACTACCTCTATTTTTGCTGGCTTCGTTAGTGCCTCACCTTCTCCGATGAAAATTCCCATCTCTAGTTGCTTCCTATTTTGCTCATCTAATGAACCTAATGCAATAAAAAAATATTTCTTTTCAACATGTTTTTGTGGGCACATTAAATGATGATTAAACTCACCATCGTTGGTAAATAACAACAAACCTTCTGTATCCTTGTCTAATCTTCCAACATGAAATACTCCATTCATGCTAGCCTCATGAAAAAAATCAAATACTGTTTTATTATCTGCGTCTTTTTTTGCAGTGATGCATCCTCTAGGTTTATGAAACATATAATACACTTTTCCTGTATAAGCAACTACTTTATCAAGATACTCAATAACATCATCACTTTCCTTAATTTCAGTTGCAGGTTCTGTTATAACTTGCCCATTAACTTTAACGGCCCCTTCTTTAATATAAGTTCGAACATTTTTCCGTGTTCCAACTGATGACTCTGCTAAAAATTTATCTAATCTCATGTTTCCTCTTTTCTAATCATTTGTAAAATAATTTCAGGCCACTTCTACTAAGTAAAATTCAACTATAATAATATACAATACTTTTGCTTTTACGTAAAGATTATAAATCTTGGCATAAATATTAAAATATAATTTTATTGATAAGCCAGTTTTTGTATAAATTTAAAATTAGCTCCTTTTCACTTTTAGAGCTATCTACACCTTCTCTACTTTTAATTGATGCAAAGTCTTCTTCTCACTCGACTTCTAAAACTGCCAAATCATGTACTTAAAATCATGACTTAATAAAAAAAGCCCTAGATATTAGCAATCCTCCAATAAGGATGTTCACGAAAATCATAGTTGTTTAGCACATAGCCAAACGATTACCGATAAATTGTAAATAATCTTTATTGGAGGATTTGCTTTATGGCAAACTTTGAATTTGAATACACAGAAATCAATGGATTACGATACCCCAACATTGAAATTGACGGAAAAGCCGAGTTTTATAACTTGGCAACTATGGACGGCTCCGTCTGAATTATCTGCACGAACAAAAGCCGGAAATGTACAAGGAACTGCTTCTCACAATCAAACTGGCAGAGCATTGTGCTTCTGTTGATAAGATTGCTTTCGAGATGGCGGAACGAATTCGTGCAGATTACCTGAAAACGCACCCTATGCCAAAGGAAGATACAATAGAGCGTATCCGCATTTTTACACAAGCACAGATGATTGCGGACGAATGTGTCACAGCTCAACTAATTTGTATTTAAGCGAAATGGGAAGCCAAACACCTAAATAGTGTCTGGCTTCCCGCATTTGTTATTTGCTATGAGAGACAACCTTAAAATAGATCTTAACATTTATCAAATAATTTTTTCAGCTTCTTTGAGGCAAAGTGCAAACTCTCCCACACTGCACTCAGTATCACGCCCTCCTGTTTGGCAATCTGGCGCATAGATATACCTTTCAAAAATGTAGAATAAATCGTTGCCGCTGCACTTGTGTTAAATCTTCGCTTTTGAGAAGCCGTTTGGTCGTTTCTATGACTTTTTTCATGACACTTTCATGTATCAGTTCCGCATCAAGAGGGGCCTGTAGAAAGTAGTTCGATTTCAGCTAATCCGTTAATGCTGACATCTAAACGGCTTGTCCGATTTTCATCTATAACTTGCTGATGATAGAATTCACCGCCTTTCACAGCCACGAAAGGCGGATGATGATCTTCCCTTTCGTAAACCCTTAACAAACAGAAATTGAAAACTACCAAAGATAGCAGCGGATTTTCTAAAAAAGTTTTGAGAAAAATGCAAAAAAGCCCGGCTGCATAGAGCAACCGAGAAAAAGGGAATTATTAGCAATTATATGATGATGTATGTGTTCATCTTGATAGCCAAAATATCCCGTAGGCGGGTACAGGCTTTTTTAAGTAAGATACTAATTGTCGAATATTGTCGATACAAAATAAACACGGCGATATCTCCCCTGATACCGCCGTATCCATAAAAAAGGGCGACTTTAATATACCCTCCAAATTTCCAATTTTGAAAAAGGAAAACGGCAGTTTTGATTGTTATTTCAAAACCGCCGCATGGCCACATTTTGGCCGCAAAACATCATCTGCCACAACGGCGTTTTTTTTATTACCGCAGGGTAGCACTCCTTTGTAATTTACATTACTTGTGTAGGATGGATTCTGTATTTTCAAGGTCCAAAGCGCCTTTCGGGACGATTGCGAATCATTTGACTAGATGTTTTTTGATTCTCTATCAAGTTAATATCGGTTTTAAATTAAGTCATATCATCCCGAAGCGCGTCAATAATATTTTCTCTTTTTATCTTGCTAATGGCATACAGCATTGTAATGAACACGATAAAGAGCACGCTGAACACGCTGATTGCCATACTTCCCCACGGGAATACAAAATCGAAGTTGTCCATCCTTTCTACGGCCACAAACCCTTCGTAAATCAGCCACGAGATGATTCCCGCTATTGGAAGCCCGAATAGCAACGTCCTCATGCCATAAAAGACACACTCGAAATTCATCATCTTATTGAAATCGCGGTCCGACATCCCCACCGAGCGGAGCATGGCAAGCTCCCGCCTGCGCAGCCTGATATTCGTGGAAATCGTGTTGAACACATTGGCAACCGCAATCAGCGAAATCATGATGACAAAAACATAGGTGAACACATCAATAACAAATGTCATACTGCGGTATTGTTCAACCATCGTGTGCACATTGTGCAGGGTATACGCAGACGTAATTCCTGCGTCCTGAATCATCGCTTCCATTTTAGCCACCGATTGCGAAGGATTCTTTGACAGAAAGCTCAGGCCTATACCCGCATGGGTATCCGGGGTTTCAAACTTCTCTTTGAGCGAATAGGGGGCCACCACCATAAAAACGCATGGATTCTTCTCGGAAGATTGCTTTAGGGGCTTAAGAGGATCCACCGGGTACGTATCGACAAACGTAATGTTTATGCTTTGCCCCTGTTCCATCTTCGGCTTGTCATTTATTTCGGGAGCAATTGTAAAGTTCATGGAACGACTTGCGAACATATTAATCAGCTCGCTCTTCCCGTCTTTCGTGTCATCCACCTTTTTGGCTTTGGCAACGGCGATCATTTTCGCATTTTGCCCAGTATATTCCTCTGCGGGCAAGCCCAAGCCTTCGATAAAACGCAGATATTCGCTGTCCTCAATAAACTGGATGTCCATTGGCAGATCAATTGTTTCGTTCGTCAGATCATAACCTGCAGATTCCCGGTAGTCGTCTGAAAAATCGCTTGCCTTAACCGCGCATGAATACGCGAAAATCGCTTGGTACGAGCTTTTGTAAACCCCGTCTGTGGTTTTTAGTTTGTCGTAAAACGGGAACATTTCGCTGTCGTCCATGTCTTGAGTGGTAAAAAAGATGTCATAGTCAAAGTCCATTACATTCCGTTCTGCAAGCCGTTTCAGAGTTGTTCCAAAAGCACTTCCCGATACAAACAGCACGACGCTTAAAACAAGGGATAGCACAATGCTGCGATAGCGTTTTTTGTTTCTCTTAAAATTCTTTAGCGCAAGAGTTCCCTCCAAACCGTAAATACGCTGCGCGAGTTTTGACGTTTTCACGGCTTTCGACTCGATTTTGACCTCGTTGGTCTGGCGAATATTCTCCATCACGGGAGTGTTTGCGGCTTTCCTGGCCGGGATATAGGCTGAAATCAAAATGGTAACCAAACTGACCGCCGCCGCCGCGACAATCGCGGGGACAGACACCGACAAGGTTAAAGGCACGGTGCTTGGGATAATGTTCCCGAAATTCCCGGCAACAATAGGAATTACAAGCCCGATACTGCCTATGCCGACCATAACGCCAATGGATATGCCGATTGCGCCAATGCAAAGTCCCTCAAACAGCACCGAATTTCGCAGTTGCCTTGCCGTGGCGCCCACCGACGAGAGAATCCCGAACTGGCGTGTGCGTTCGTTCAGCGAGATGTTGAACGAGTTATAAATCAGAAAAATCGAGCCTACCATTATTATGGCAACCAAAATGCCGCCAACCGTGTACAGAAGCGTGTTGAACAGTTTATTGTCCGAAAGACCCATGAAGCGCAGCACATAATCATTAAAGACATAGCTATGTGTTCCGGCTGTGTTGCTTGCGTAACCATGGACTCCACGCGGGTTTTTAAGCGTGACAAATATGCTGAAGCTGTCCGCTTTGTCTTGAGTATCTGCTTTCGTTATCAAGGTGTATCCCGGTGCGGAATGTTCCTCAAAACCGGGTCTTTCACAGATACCCACAACCGTGTAAGTTCTCTCGGCTTTTGGCATAAGAGTTTCTTTCCCGGAAATGTAAGGGTCGTGTTGACCGAGATTTTTGTTGACCTCCATGCGGCTTCCGACCGCAAGGGTAAGTGTGTCGCCCACCGAGAATTTCACGCCACCTTTTGCCGCGACGTGGGCCGGGACAAGAATCTCCCCGCTGTTTTCCGGCAGTCTCCCTGAAATCAGAGTTATGGGCAAGGTATCAAAGGCTTCATCGCTGAATCCGGCGATAAAAAGATAGGGCTTTTCGGGGCTTTTCCCGCCATCAAGCGTTGCATAGCCGATATTTTCAAACGCTGCGGTGTTTGAAACTCCATTGTCGTGGGTTCGCTGCTGCACGAAAGAGGAATCAACATCCAAAAACTCAACGTGCCAACCGCCGTATTTCACAATAGAACCGTTTACCAGAAAATTTAACAGGGAAGTGCCAAAGGTAGCGACTGCCGTAATCATGGCGGCGGACAGGATAACTCCGATAACCGTTACAATTGTTCGTGTACGGCTTTTTTTCATGCCTTGTAAAGTAACTTTGTTGAAAATGTTCATGGTCTCACCCTCTCGTCTCGTACTACTTTGCCGTCTGATATGCCGATAATGCGGTCTGCTTGCAGGGCGATATTTTCGTCATGGGTGACGATGATAAGGGTCTGACTGTATTTTTTATTGCTTGCTTTCAGCAGCTTGATAATTTCATGTCCATTTCGGCTGTCCAAACTGCCTGTGGGTTCGTCAGCAAGCATGACCGCCGGGGCATTCATCAAAGCGCGTCCTATGGAAACGCGCTGTTGCTGACCGCCCGAAAGCTGATTGGGTAAATGCGTTTTTCGCTCTTTTAACCCAAGCAGATCCAACAAGTCATTCAGCCGTTCCTCGTTGACCTTCCGCTTGTCCATCAGTATAGGCAAGGTGATGTTTTCCACCACATTCAGAGTGGGAATGAGGTTGTGAAACTGGTAAATCAGTCCAACCTGCCGTCTGCGGAAAATGGCGAGTTTTTCATTGCTTTGGGCATATACATCCTGCCCCTCCAAATACACTTTTCCGCTTGTCGGTACGTCCACGCCGCCGATGATGTGAAGCAATGTGGATTTGCCGGAGCCGGAGGAGCCGATGATTGCGGTAAACTCCCCCTTTTCGATTGTAAGCGAAACATGGTCAAGCGCGGTAACTTGGTTTTCGCCCTTGCCGTAGACCTTGCATAAATTTTCAATTTTTAAAAATTCCATTATGTGAGTCTCCTTTCTCATGGTTTACCTATATAATAGAACCTTTAACTTACATCTCTGTGACTTTCAGGTGAGAGATTCGTCACTTTGGGAAACGAATGGCAAATATCGCGCCACCCTGCGGGTGATTTTTGGCGGTAATCGTCCCGTCCTGCCGTGTTATAATCATCTTGCAGAGAGCCAATCCGATCCCGTATCCTGTCGCGCCTTCGTTTTTCCCACGATAAAACCTGTCAAACAGGCAGGGTAAATCTTCTTTTTCAAAGCCCGCGCCGCTGTCGTGGATGGCAATCTCGGTAAACAGTGGGTTGTCCGTGCAGACAATCTCAATCTTCCCGTTCTCGCCTACGCTTTCCATGCAATTTTTGAGGATGTTCTGAATTGCTTCCGAAAGCCAACCAGAATCGCCCTGAATGATTATCCCTTTCGGCACATCTATTTGCAAAGCAATATCGTGCAGCTCCATTGGAATCAAAAACGGGTGAAGCGCAGCGCTTATCAAAGTATTCACATCTATCTGCTCGCCTTGGAAAACCACAATGCCCGCGTCCAGGCGGGATAATTTCAACAGGGAAGTAAGCAGCCAATCCATCTGTACAAACAATTCCTCTGTTTCCCGCATCAATGCTTTCCGCTCGTTTTCGTCAGGGTTATTCTCTAACAATGACAGAATGAGGTTCGCGGATGTGAGAGGGGTGCGGAGTTGGTGGGCTATGTCAGCCAGCGAATCGGCAAGATGTTCTTTTTCTTTTTTCAGTGCGTCGTTTTGCTCCCGAATACGCAGCGTCATTTTTGTTATCTCGCTTTGCAGAATGGAAAGTTCGCCCTCGTCCGATTCACCAATATACAGATGATCAGCGTTATGAAGCACAAGATCGATTTGATCTGAAATCTGCGCAATGCTTTTATATCGGGCTTTGGTAAACGCAAAAAACGCTGTTCCAAAGGCGGCTGCAGAAACAATGGCAAGGATTCCAGCCAACCTATTGATTGCAAATCCCAACGTCACAGCGGCGGCAGCTATTAAAGAGAACAAAATGACAAACTGTCGAAACTCTCTATTCCGAAGCATACTCGCCCCCCAATCTATACCCCATCCCGCGAACGGTCAGAATTATTTGCGGGCTTGCTTGGTCGCTCTCTATCTTCTCCCGCAAGCGTTTGATGTACACGGTCAGTGTATTGTCATTGACAAACTCGCCCGCCGCGTCCCACAATTCGTCAAGTAGCCTGCCCCTCGTGATAATACTTTTTGGGTTGCTAATAAACACCAGCAACAAGCGGTATTCTAATGCTGAAAGAAAAACCTCGTTGCCGTTTTTTTTCACAATGCCGCTTGCCGTATCGACATGAAGCCCGCGAATTTCAAAATCCGACCCGGAACGCCCGCTTTTTCGCAAGGCGGTTCCAATTCGCGCAATCAATTCACGCGTACGAAAAGGCTTGGTGATATAGTCGTCCGCGCCCATGTTCAGCCCGGTAACAACACTCGCCTCATCGCCGGAAGCCGTCAGAAAGATAACGGGAACATCTTGCGTTTCTTTGATTTCCGTGCAAACCGTAAAGCCATTTCCGTCAGGCAAAGAAATATCAATCAACGCCAAGTCAAATTTATTCCCGGCAAGCGCGGCAAGGGCTTCACTCCGTGTAGGGGCGTGAGTGACTGTAAATCCCTCCGAGCGGAGCAGAAGCACAAGATTTCTGGCGATTGCCTTATCGTCCTCAACCAAAAATATCCGTTTCATTTATTTTCACCATCCTTTACTTTACTGCTCCTGTATCGTCCGTCAGCCGGTTTTTCAGCATCAACCGGAACAAGCCATGTATTTCCCATTTTTTTAGCTCCCTTAATCCGCCCGGCAGAGCAATGGTACACTACCATTCTGTCTGTGATTCCCCAATTTTTCGCTACTTCTTTTGTCGTTATATAATCCACGCATAACACCTCCATAGCTCTATTGTATTTCTTTTGACGGAAACATACAAGCTGAGGTATAAAACAAAAAAATACGGGAGCGTGGAAAGGTACACCCATATTCAGGAGTTAACTCCTGAAATCGTGAGGAAGTTCGTTGAAAAGATTGTGGTGCATGAGCGTTCTGAGCCACACAAGAAGAAAAATTATACCCAGCAGGTTGATGTATATTTCAATTTTGTGGGCAGCGTTTAAGACAAGAGAAAAGCCGTAGGACTTAAAAATCCTACGGCAAATCTCAAAAACTTAAAACATCCTTATTGAACCGGGGCATTACTCTAAAGCTTCTTCTATATCCTCATTTCCTTCAATTCCTCCACCTGGAAGCTTATGATAACTATCCTTTGTAACACTTAAAATAGCAATGTTATTTTCTTCATTAACTACTATAGCTCTTGCGGCTTTTCTTATTTTATATAAAGGATTTCTTTCTATTGTATCCACGCCTATATCCTTAGTATATAATTCTTTTATTAATTTCATAATTTATTTCTAGTAAGTTCTATTCTTACTAAAGCCTCCCTCTTTCCGGTTTTATGGTTTTAAAATTTTATGATTTTATAGTAAGATTATATACTAAACTCTTGATTCTCTTCAGATATATCCATAATGCTATCTCTATACCCTTTTGATATATCTAAATTTTTAATCTTGCTACAAACACTATAATTCTCCCAAAAATGCATAGGAAATGCTATCTTAGTCTTAGTTTGCTCCATAAAATAGTTAAAGCCTAAATAAAAATCCTCTTCTTGTCTTGGATCAAGGGGAATAAATCCTACATCAATAGTTCTTCCTTGAATCTTATCTATCTCACCTTTAAAGCTTTTTTCCATCTCTAAATTATATTGCTCTTCTTCGCCTGCCCAATGCCACCAATTCAAATCTCCACCATGATAAATGGGTTTTTCCTCTGTAAGAAACTATAAAAGCCACTCCTTCATCTGTAGATTTAAGTGTTTCTATAGTTAACTCCTCTACTTCTATTGTTTTATTTTTTCCAATGGATATACTCTTTTCCTTAACTTCAACAGGTATACCTTTTCTTATTAAATATTTCTCATTAAACTTAATATCATTTGATAAAATATAAGTAATATTAGGATATTTCTCTAACACCTTAAACATTTCTAAATTAAAGTGATCTCCATGCTTATGACTAACAAAAACATAAAGCTTCTTATCTAAATCAAAATCTGGCAGTTTCCCCTTATGATAATCAAATAAAAATATAGCTTCTTCAAACTCCACACTAAAGCTACTGTGATGAATATACGTAATCTTCATCTTACTTCCTCCAATCAAGTTAAAGTTTAATTATCAATTCTTTATTGCCAATATAGTAAATTCCCCTGAGATACCTTCATCTGTCCAACTTGATGCTCTTCAATTTTTCTTAAAGTCTAAACATATTTCTTTTGCAAGCAAATATAATCTATTATAACATGTAATATTATGCCATTTAACTAAAATACATATTTTCTTTTCCCTAAATTATTATGCTTTGTTTTAATATAGTGTTGATAATGAACTACATATTATTACTCACAAACCATTTTTTAAAAAGCCAATTATTAAAATCCATAAAGAATAGTACTACAAAAAAACTTCTTTAAAATTAATTTTAAAGAAGTCAGAATTCAAGACAATGTAAGTTTTCCTTCTAAAATAAACTTATTTGCTCCTGCTTATAATTTCCTTTATAGCTTTCTATTATATCTGCCATTTTGTATAATAACCCCAAGCTTTCACATTCTGCTTTAAAAATACGCCAAAGTCTTCTATGCTCTTTAGAAGAACATTCATAGTTATTTCCGTAGGTTTTATTATATTTTTCTAATAAGTTTTCTGTTGGAAATTTATTCATTAGCTGCTGATAAAAGTACATTCTTTGATTTTGTCTTAAAGTTACTCCCATTCCATAAGCATAAATGAATTTAGCTCCACATTCTGATGCCTTTCTAACTATGCTACTAATATTCTCTTCATTGTCATTGATAAAAGGCAGTATGGGCATAAGTAATATTCCAGTAAAAATACCTCTTTTAGAAAGTTCCTTTATAGCTTCAAATCTTTCAGATGTGGTGGCAACATTAGGTTCTATCTTTTTACAAAGCTCATCATCCATAGTGGTAATAGTAATTTTTATAAGAACTGGTGAATGTTCTTTAATCTTTTCTAATATATCTATATCTCGTACTATTAAATTACTTTTAGTAGCTATAGATATACCATAATTGCATCTATTTATTTCTTCTAAGGCTTTTCTCGTAAGTGTTAAGTTTTTCTCAAAAGGGTTATAAGGGTCACTCATTGCCCCTGTTCCTATAACTCCTGTCCTTCTTTTACTCTTTAATTCTTTAGCTAAAATCTCTATGGTATTTTCCTTTGCTCTAACCTTATCAAAATCTTCTATACCATAGCACTCACTCCTAGAATCACAATAGATACATCCATGACAACAGCCCTTATATATATTCATATTATAATTAATTCCAAACCATGGATTATTATCTGTATATTGAGATAATATCTGCTTCGCTTTAATATACTCCATATTGTCTCCTTAAGTTATTTTCTCCATCTTCTTAGTTTCAGGAAAAATCTTCTCATATTTTCTCTAGCTTCTTCTTCTATATTAGGATTAAATTTCACCATATGAGGTACACAAAAATCTATCCTTTATTAGCTATTTTTTAATAGCTCTTATTTATCTTATGTCTATCATATCAAGAATAATATGACATCTATATGTCATATTTATAACCAAGTTGCAATTCACTATAAGTTCCCTCTTTAAAACCTTAAACCTCTTCAACTATTTTTGTTATAAGTGAAGTTTCAATTAATTCACTCTTACTGAAACCATTTTTAAAATATCGGACTTGCTTATATTTTACTCCTTTCATCTCAAAATCAAGCACATCAATTCTATCTCCCTTAAAAATTATTGGTTCTCTATGTCCCTTTATAAAAATATGTATTTCCAAAATTCTTCTCCTTCCATTGCATTTATTATATAACTATAAACATGCACACAAAAATTAAAGCTACCATAATAAAATAGTATATTGCTTTTCCTTTTTTCTCTTCAGTTATTATTTCTCTAATGCCATTTATAAGTGCAGATGTGAGAATAGAAATCATGGCAATTAGAACAAACAACTTAACATTTATGCCTTTTAAAGTTAATACTGCTATTACGATGGCTATAGCAACCATGTTCAATAATATTATTGGTAGTATATAAATTAATGAATTCTTATCTTTTAAATTCATTTTTACTCTCCATTCACAATAGATTTTAATCTATAGAAATATCTTTAACTAAAACTATAGATATCACATAATATAAAGTACATTCATGTATTTAAGCTAGGTGGTATTAAAATGGTAAAGTTAAGAAAAAAGATATTGCTAAATATTGCATTACTTATATTCACAATTCTGACTTCAATATTTACCAATCTATTCTTTTAAAACATTCCCCTTCTATGGTTTTTATTGAAAACCCATTGTTCTCTAAAACTCCATAGCTATGGGGATTATTTTCTTTTGGATAGGTTATTGAACCTGGATTAATTATATGAATACCATCCACTTCCTTTATCATCGGAATATGAGTATGACCATGTATTAATACATCTCCCGTTGATATATTAGGTTTATCCTTTTCGTTATAAATATGTCCATGAGTTATAAAAAATTTTCTATTTTCATGTAATATAATTGAATAGTCCGCCATTATAGGAAATTTTATTATCATTGCATCCACTTCTGAATCACAATTTCCTCTTACTGCTATTATTTTATCCCAGTATTCATTCAGTAAATTAGCTACTTCTTTAGGATTATATTCCTCTGGCAATGGATTTCTAGGCCCATGATATAAAATATCTCCTAAAATAATTAAATAATCACCCTTTTCCTTATTAAAAATCTCTATAGCCTTTTGCGCATATTTTAAAGATCCATGAATATCAGATATAAAAACTAACTTCATCTTTTTCTCCCCTTTCTCATAATTTATTATACAATATTTTCTTTCCAGTGTTTAAATTCTATGAAAATTTCTATTGAATTTATTATTAATACAGTACTAATCCTCACAGAATCTATATATTCTTATGTTTTTATATTCCTTTACTTTTTTATTTAGCTTTGTTTTAAAAAGTTGTTGATTTTAGAATTATATAAAATTTTCGGAATATTGACTAAATTTTAACTAAGTTCTATAATTTATAAGTACATATATATTTTTTAGGGGTGATTTCGTGGTTATAAAGGTTTGTGTTGGAAGTGCATGTTATGTTAAAGGGTCACATAAAGTTATTAATGAACTTAAAAATCTTATTGAAATTAATAAATTAACAGATGTAGTTGAATTAAAGGCAGCCTTTTGTCTGGGTAATTGTACTAAAGCTGTGAGCGTAGTTGTTGATGATACCTTACATTCAGTTGGAGAAGAAGATGTAAAAAACTTTTTTAATAAAAATATTCTAAAGAAGGTGTAAACTATGCAAGTAATGAATTTTAGCTCAGCCAATTGTAAAAACTGCTATAAATGTGTTAGAAGTTGTCCAGTTAAAGCTATCGAGGTATTAAATGACCAAGCAAAAATTCAAGAAATTAGATGCCTTTCCTGCGGTCATTGTCTTATAGTCTGTCCACAGAATGCGAGACATGTACTTTCAGATATTGAAGAAGTAGAAATTGCTTTAAAAAATGGTAACCAGGTAATTGCTCAACTGGCCCCTGCCTTTAGAGGAGTTTTTCCTGAAAGTAACAAATTAATAAATGGATTAAGGGCTCTAGGTTTTTCTAAAATAGAAGAGGTATCTATTGGTGCTGAATTAGTTACTAGAGAATATGAAACTTTAATATCTAATAGTTCAGAAAATAGATTTCTAACTAGCTGCTGTCCTTCCGTAGTAATGCTTATTGAAAAATACTATCCTGAACTTATTCCATTCACACTTCCAGTTATATCACCTATGATTGCTCATGGCAAAACCATAAAAAAAAGATATCCTGATTCCCATACAGTGTTCATTGGCCCATGTATATCAAAAAAAGTAGAAGCTCTATCAGAACAAAATCAAGGTATTGTGGATTCTGTCCTTACCTTTGATGAACTTAGTGAATTTTTAGTAAATAATAATATAAATTATTTATCTTTACCTGATGGTGAATTAGATTCAGCAGGTACACTTCGCGGTGATAACTACCCTTTAGTAGGTGGAATCCTTGCTTCTCTTTCATTGACTTTAAAGACTAGAGGACTAGACATAATAAATATACATGGATTAGACAATTGCATGTCTCTACTAGATGAATTAAAGAATAACAATTTGAAAAATGTATGTGTTGAGTTAAGTGCCTGCAATGAAAGCTGTCTTGGGGGGCCTGGAGGAATTCATCGAGGGGATACAATATATAGTAGACTACAAAGAATTCAGCAATTTGCAAAGTCTCATAGTAAGCCTAAGGAGTTATCTCCTATATTGAATAATATAAATATTAATTTAACTAGAATTTATGGAGATAAAAAAATCTATCTGCCTATTCCATCTGATGAAGAGATAACGAAAATATTAAATAAAATGGGAAAATATAAAAAAGAAGATGAACTTAACTGTGGAGCTTGTGGCTACAATACCTGTTTGGAAAAAGCTATAGCAGTTTATCATGGCATGTCTCAAGTTGAAATGTGCGTTCCTTATATGCGTAGCTTGGCAGAAGGAATTAATACTGAGATATTTAAAAACACACCTAATGCTGTGTTAATCCTCGATAAAAATCTTATAATAACCGATACTAATCCTGTATTCGAAAAAATTTTTCATCTAGATGATAAAGATACCTTAAAAGGTCTTCCCATCCAGGATTTAATAGATGACGAAGACTTCTTAAAAGTTATAACTACTAAAACCAATGTAGAAAAAGTAAAAGTATACTATGGCAAATATAAATTCCATGGATATAAAAGTATTATATATATTGAAAATCATGAATCTCTCTTAGTTATTTTTACAGACATCACAGCAGAAGAAAAAAGAAAACTTGAGTTAATAGAAATTAAACATAGTGCTATTGATGTAACTCAATCTATAATTCATAAGCAAATGTTAGTAGCTCAAGAAATTGCAAGTCTTCTAGGAGAAAGCACTGCAGAAACTAAAGTTGCTCTAATAGACTTAAAGAAAGTGTTGGAAAAGGAAACTAAGCTATGAATAGGTATTATATAGATGTAACCCATTTAAGTATGAATAAAATAGGAGAAGAACTTTGTGGTGATAATGTTGAAATCACCTCAACGGAAGATGGTGTCATTATTGTTATGTCTGATGGTTTAGGTAGTGGTGTTAAAGCTAATATACTAGCAACACTTACTTCTAAAATAGCTTTAACCATGCTTAAAGGTGGTGCAACTATTGATGAAACTATTGATACTATTACTAACACCCTTCCGGAGTGCCATGTTAGGAAATTAGCTTACTCCACCTTTACAATAATTAAGATCAACTATTCTGGAGAAGTATATATGGTTGAATATGATAATCCTCCTGTATTCTTTTTTAGAAATACACGACCTAGTTATATTCATAAAACCGCTCGAGTAATAAATAATAAAACCATATATGAGAGTAGATTCTATGTAAGCGAAAACGATGCCCTTGTTATTGTAAGTGATGGTGCTATCCATGCAGGTGTTGGACAACTCTTAAATTTAGGTTGGGAATGGAATCAGATAAATGATTTTCTTAAAAATATATTGAAAAAGGAAAACCTATCTAAAGACATATGCCGTAATCTTATTGAGGTATGCAATAATCTTTATGATAATAAACCTGGAGATGATACTACAGTAGTTGCCCTTAAAATAAAAAAAGATGAGCCAGTTTCAATATTTACTGGTCCTCCTAAAAATATAGACGATGATAAGCTTCTCATAGATTTAATTCAGCATTGTAACGGTAAAAAAGTTATCTGTGGTGGAACAACAGCTAATATAGTATCTGAAAATCTACATTTACCTATTGACATCGATTTAAAAAACTATAATACGGATGTGCCTCCAATGGCATATATGAAAGGCTTTGATTTAGTTACTGAAGGACTATTGACTTTAAAAAAGACTAAAGATATATTGAGAGAATATATAGATAAAACTAAGATTAATCAGATTCCTAATTCTCTTGATGGTCTAGATGGAGCTTCTCGACTTTCCTCCATACTGATTAATGAGGGAAGTACAATAAATATCTATGTTGGTCAAGCAGTGAATCCAGCTCATCAAAATCCTCTTTTTCCTGATGAATTTAATATGAAAATAAAGATTGTACTTGAGATTAAATCTTTATTGGAGAAATTAGGGAAAAAGGTCACTATTAAATATCTATAAATTAAAAAACTGTGAGTTTATCACAGTTTTTTAATTTATTTACGCTGATTATCACAATACTTAAGTTTATTTATAAATATAACTCTTTTTTAATTTCAATCTATAGATTACATATGTAATAATTCCTATAAGGAAACAAATGAAGATTATAAGAACTCCGCAGTTAGCAAAATATTGCTCTGGCAAAATATTTATAATTGGATCTATAGAAGGGTCAAACAGCCACTTGTCATTATTAAAAGTCAATTTATGAAATAGGGTAAAAAAATAATTAAAGTTAGTACTCACAACTCCTACCAATATTATAGGCAATATAATTAAAGCTAATGCGGAATGTTTTACATAACTATATTCCCTATATGTTTTATTATAAATATATATTAAAACACCAAGTAGTATTACTCCTATAATTAAACATATCTTCGCTAAGTTAAATAGTAGTCTAACTTCATCAAAATGAAATGCTCCCTCCTTTGAAGCCTCCATAGATGGCAACGTGAATTTATCACCTTCCTGATTTAATATAAATCTTATAGTATAATCATAATTTTCCTTAATTTTTTCTAGTGAAAACCCACTGTTCTCTTCTATTTCTAATAGTTCTACATTCATATAGTAAAACTTATTAAACCTTGTAGTGATAATAGTTGCCCCCAATATCAGGTTAAAAATAATCAAAATTGAAATTACAACATTTATTAAAATTTTTATAGTCTTTTTCATACCTATCCCCCTTACTAAGGTTATATATTCATATCTACCCTAATATAAATCACATCTACGCTTTCAACTTTAAGGTCCTGAATATTTATTTTCCTCATTGTAAATTTATATCTATTGTATTATAATTCTATTATAATGCAAACTACATATATCCATATATATTTTATCTATATATCTGATAAACCTTATACTTTATCTCTTTGATTTAAATAGGCTTATTAAAAACTCACTTCCACTAAGTGAGTTTTAATTTTGTTGATTTTGTTTAAAACTTTATGGCATCTTATAGAAAAAATCAAGTTGAAGGTGCATAAAATCGGAGGTAAATATGATTCATTTAATTGGCGTAAAAAAAGACTTGGATTTACATAAAAGAACCTCACTTTCAATACCTGAGGATTCTGTTGATGAAATTATTAAAAAATTGAAAGAATTTTCTCAAGAAGGTGTTATTATAAACACCTGTAACAGAACAGAACTTTATATAAATTCTAATTTAGAGGAAAAAGATTTAATAGCTAGAGTATTTTCTTCTCTAGATTGGGAAAAAGAATTTAGAGACTATATTTTTTATTGCAATGATAATAAGGCAGCTCTTCACTTATTAGAAGTTAGCTGTGGATTTCATTCTAAGATTCTAGGTGAAGATCAAATTTTAGGTCAAGTTAGAACTTCCTATTTAAGAAGTAAGAAGCTAAACTTTCTAAAAAATGATTTGGATAAGCTCTTTACTCTAGCCTTAGCTTGTGGTAAAAACTTTAAATCTACCACTAAATTGTTTAAAACACCAGTATCCTATTCTTCTATTTCGGCAAAAACTGCTCTTGAAGAAAATAAAAAAGATTTTTTAATACTGGGTTTTGGTAAAATGGCACAATTGTCCTTTAATTATTTGATAGGTCGAGTTAATACTATAAACTCTATTTACATCGTAGTAAGAGATAGAGCTAAAGTGTTAAATAGTTCAACTATACTTAATCACTATGAATACTTTAGAAGTGGTAAAATTAAGATTTTATCTATGGATGAGCTTAAATCTACTTATTCAATGGTTGACACTATAATATGCTGTACTTCTTCTTTAACTCCAATAGTAAAAAAAGAAGAAGTAACAACTAATAATGATTTACTGATATTTGATCTTTCACTGCCTATAAATGTAGAGAGCCAATGTAAAGAATTAGCTAATGTTACTCTTTACAACCTAGATGACCTCCAGTTTGTAGATAGTGAAAATAAGGCTCTTAGAAAGCAAATAATGAATTCCCATAGATATATTATAGAAAAATATTACAATGAATTTAAAGATTTTATTACTCTTAAGGAAACTGTTCCAACCATAAGGGCTTTAAAAGAAAGAGGAAATTCTATCTGTAAGGAACATTTAAAAACATTTACAAATAAAAAATATACAAAAGATAATGAAGAACTTGTAAATACCCTTTTAAATAGTACTTCTAATAGATATATAAATAGAGCTATCGAATTATTAAAAGAAGAAGCTTTAAATGGTAATTCTAATGAGGTTATGTCTATAATTGAAAAAATATTTTTAGATTAAATATTTTAAGAAAATAATAAATCAAAATATTAGTCTATTCTATTGAATGTGTTTTAAAACAAGGAGGCAATTATGAATAATAAAGCTATTTTTGAAGAAAGTAAAAAATATATACCCGGAGGAGTAAACAGCCCTGTTAGAGCTCTTAGAGATATGGGTTTAACACCTCCTATAATCAAAGCTGGAAAAGGTGCTTTGATTTATGATGAAGAAGGAAATGAATACATAGATTTTGTTGGTGCATGGGGCCCTATGATATTAGGTCACTGTGATAGTGATATTGTTGATGCTATAAAAAATACTTGTGAAACCTCAATAGCCTTTGGTGCTCCTACAAAGTTAGAATTGGATTTAGCTAAATTCATATGTGAGACTACCAATCTTGATATGATAAGAATGGTTAATTCAGGTACAGAAGCTACAATGAGTGCTGTAAAGTTAGCAAGAGGATATACTAATAGAACTAAAATTGTGAAATTCTCAGGTTGTTATCACGGCCATTATGATGGTTTTCTAGTAAGTGCTGGTTCTGGAGTCATGACTGGAGGAATTCCTGGTAGCGCTGGTATTCCAGAAGAGCATATTAAGCATACCATTGTTGCTAATTATAACGACATAGAAAATATAACAGCTATTTTCAAAGAATTTAAAGATGAAATTGCTTGCGTTATCATAGAGCCTGTAGCTGGAAATATGGGTGTTATTAAACCCTCCCATGAATTTATGAAAGCTCTTTCTAATCTATGTAAAGAAAATGGAAGCCTATTAATATTTGATGAGGTTATGTGTGGCTTTAGGGTTAATTATAAAGGTGCAAGAGAACTTTTTCATGATATAACTCCTGATCTTGTAACCTATGGCAAAATCATTGGTGGTGGACTTCCTTGTGGTGCTTATGGTGGTAGAAGAGAAATTATGGAATTACTAGCTCCACTAGGACCTGTATATCAAGCTGGAACTATGTCAGGAAATCCTTTAGTAATGGTTGCCGGATTAGAAACTTTAAAGAAGCTCTATAATAATAATAAAATATATTCACACATAGAAGAAGTTGGTGCTTCCTTAGAAGAAGGTATGTTAGCTATAGCTAAGGAAAAAGGAATACCTATGGTTGTAAATAGAGTTGGTGGAATGATGACTATATTCTTTACAGACCTTAAAGAGATAAATAATTATGAAGATGCTAAGAGTTGTAATACTGAATTATTTAAAAAATATTTTATTCACATGCTAGAAAATGGTATTAATTTACCTCCTTCTCAATTTGAAGCTATGTTTTTATCTTGTCATCACACTAAAGAACATGTAGATAAAATATTACAAGTATTTAAAAGCTTTTAATATTTTATCTAAAAACTATTTAAATATTATGTTAAATTCTTTAATATAATATCTTATATTTGTTAATACTTTTTTAAAAAACTCTTAACAGATATTTTTAAAACTAGATAATACTATATATTAAAAATACCATCTAATTATGTATAATTAGGTGGTATTTTTGTAATTTTAATAAAGAATAAGTTGTCAGAAAATTCTTGATTTTCCCACTCATATAATTTAACATGTTGTTAATACATTTTTAACATTAAGGAGTGTGTAGTTTAATGAGTAAAAAAAAATCTAAGGAATCTGTGGGAATAACCTCTCGCAAACCCTATTTATGGGAAGCACTTATACCTATCGCTGTGTTAATCGGTAGCCTTTCTATTGCAATTCTCATCTATGACGCTAGTCCTCATATTCCCCTAGTTATATCTGCTATAATAGCAGCACTTATGGGATTAAGACTTGGTTTCAAATGGGAAGAACTTGAAAAAGGATTTATTGATACCATTCAAATGTCTATGCAAGCAATTATAATATTAATGATTATTGGTTCATTGATCGGAGCATGGATTATCAGTGGAACAGTTCCTGCTATGATTTACTATGGTCTTCAAATTTTATCTCCTGGCATTTTCTTAGTTGCTACCTGTTTAATTTGTTGTATAGTTTCTCTTGCTACAGGAAGTTCCTGGACAACAGCTGGTACTGTAGGTATAGCTCTTATGGGTGTTGGTATTGGCCTTGGAATTCCTAATTCTATGGTTGCTGGTGCTATCATATCTGGAGCATACTTTGGTGATAAGATATCTCCTCTTTCAGATACAACCAATTTAGCTCCTGCTATGGCTGGTTCAACTTTATTTGACCACATAAAACATATGCTTTATACCACAACTCCAAGCTTAATAATATCTCTAGTTATATTTGGTATTTTAGGACTTAACTATTCTGGAAAAGAACTTGATGTTTCACAAATTAATGTAATTTTAGATGGATTAAAAGGTAATTTCAATATAACCATGTGGCTATTAATTCCTCCAGTAGTTGTTATTGGTCTTGTTGTTATGAAGTTCCCTGCTATACCCGGATTAATAGTAGGTACAATACTAGGTGGTATATTTGCTGCTATATTCCAAGGGGCTAGTTTCGGAGATTTACTTGCTGTACTTAATGACGGTTTTGCTATAGAAAGTGGTGTAACTGTAGTTGATGAATTATTAAATGGTGGCGGAATGCAAAGCATGATGTCCACTGTTTCCTTAATAATGTGTGCTATGACCTTTGGTGGTATTATGGAGAAAACAGGCCTATTAGGTAAAGTTGCAGAATGTCTTCTAGGACTTGCTGTGAATACAGGTTCCCTTGTGTTGGTAACTATAGTTTCTTGTATATTTGTTAATGTTCTAGCTGGAGATCAATATTTATCTATAGTTATACCTGGAAGAATGTATAAAGATGAATATGCAAAACGCGGACTAGCTCCTAAAAATTTATCTAGATGCCTTGAAGATGCTGGTACTCTAACATCTCCTCTAATTCCTTGGAATACCTGTGGAGCATTTATGAGTAAAACTCTAGGAATTTCAGCTGCCGCTTACATTCCTTTCTGCTTCTTGAATCTAATTAATCCAATTATATCGATTATTTATGGATATACTGGCTTTACAATGGAAAAACTCGAAGTGCAAGCCTCTAATGAAGAGTCCATTGGAACATCAATATGATTTCTTAATATCATGTCATATATAAAATGTAATAATGATGCTTCATATTAACTCAACATTGTGCAAGTAGGCTTTGTTCTAATAAAATTTTAAATTTATAATAAAGTCTACTTGCACAATGTTGAAATTTAATTACAACCTATACTATATAATAAATATATTTATTTTAAAAATTCTTGAAGCACCACTCTAGAGTGGTGCTTCAAGAATTTTACTTTCTTTTTCTAATATTTTTTCCTATAAAAAATCCAACTAAAACTCCAGTTCCTAATGCTAATAATGTTTTAATCTTTTCTAACTTTAATTCAGAATCTGTAACTGGATCTGTGTTATTTATTATTATAGTATCTTTTAATTCTTCTTTTCCGTCCTCCACTGGATATATAAAAGCTCCAACTAAACAAAGATGATTAAATCTCTCTTCTGAAAAATTATGATTTAGATCCTTTAGAGTATTTAAAAAATACTCTTTATTCCAATGGTACTCCTCTTGAAGCTGCTTATCATCATGAAGATCAAACAAATTCGTTATGTGCTCCTTTGCGTAATTTACGGCTCTTATTATTTTCTGTGAATTTTCCGGTTCTCTTCTTATATATTCTATTAAAGCCTTCCTTACCTGCTCTAAGTTTCCACTATTAACAGCATCTTCAATTAAATTTAAACTTATTTCCATACTATACCTCCTTATGTATTATAATTTTCATCATCTCTTTGTTCTTTAATTCATATCATGAACTCTAAAATTAACCTTTTAACTAACCATCTCTATAATATATACTATCTATTATAGTTGTTTTCTGAATAAAATTCAATGTTATAAAACTAGTTAATTTATGCTCATATAAATAGTACAAATACATATAACTTTGAATAAAATAAACTAGTACTATCTTTACCATTTGCTATAATTTATAAACTAATAAACTATTAGTTAATAAATCATTAGTTTCTGTTAAATTATTTAAAACATCCACTATATGCCACTGGTTTTATGATATAATAAACTCGTAATATAATAAGTTTAACATAACTTTTTGGAGGATGATAAGATTATGAATGTTGCCTTTTTTCTTACTCCTAAAAATGAAGTAGTATATGAAAAAGTAAGTTCAACCATGCGCAGAGCTATGGAAAGAATGGAATATCATAGATATACCTCAATTCCACTGCTGGATGACAAAGGTAGGTATATTGGAACCTTAACTGAAGGTGATATTTTATGGAAAATAAAAAATACTCCTGAGCTAAGTTTTAAAGATACTGAGGATGTTTTAATAAAGGAAATTCCTAGACATGTACGTAATAAGCCAGTTTCAATAAATTCTAATATGGAGAGCTTAATTTTAGCTTCAAAATCACAAAATTTTGTTCCTGTAGTAGATGATTCTAACATCTTTATTGGAATTATTAAACGCAGTGATATTATATCATATTGCTATAAAAGAATATTTGAAGAAGATGATTCTAATAACTTTAGTGATTTTAAGAATATATCAAAAATAGGATAACGTTTAATTAATACTTTTTCCAAGTTTAATATCTTGGAGAAAGTATTTTATTTTTAACTTATATATAAATTGTAATAAAGATAATTCATATTATAAGTATGTTTAATAAATTCTTGAAATTGAGCTTCATATTATTACTGCGAATACCATTTGCAGAAAGCTTAGATTTACTTAAGCTCTATGAAAGAAAAAGTCGTTAAGAAATACGACCTGTCCGAACGTAGTGAGTTGTTGTGTTCTAGATTTTTTATTGAATAGAGCTTTAGTAAATCAAGGTTTCGAAACGGTTGATAAGTGTAAACTTAGATTCATGCGAAGCAAATGAATCTCTAGTTGAACTTACACAGAGGGTCAGGGATAATATGAAGCTCATATCAATTAATTTATAATGTAGAAACTTTATTTCAATTTATATAATTTAAATTAAGTGAATTTTCTGATATAATATTTTATAAATATGAATTTTCTTGTTAGGGGGAATTTTTTTGGAGAAATTATTTAAAAAAAGCAGTGTATACGCTGACTTGGCATTGCTTCTAGTTGCCATGGTCTGGGGAGGTGGATTTATTGCTGTAAAAGACTCTTTAAATGTAATAACTCCATTCTACCAAATGGCTATGAGATTTTCACTGGCATGTATAATAATGTGTGTTGTGTTCTATAAGAGAGTTAAGACTGTTTCTAAAGCTCAGCTAAAAAATGGTTTTATTATAGGAATATTTTTATTCTTAGGATTTGCTCTACAAACTGTAGGTATTAAATACACCACTGCAGGAAAAAGTGCCTTTTTAACAGCTATTTATGTAGTGATAGTGCCATTTTTACAATGGATTATATTTAAAAAGAGACCTGATAATTATTCTATAGGTGGTGCTTTTATATGTTTAGTTGGTATATCACTGTTAACCATAGATGGTAACGGGTTTTCAATCAGCTATGGTGATGCATTAACTCTAATCTGTGCTTTTGGATTTGCTGGTCAAATTTTAGCCATTGCTAAATATGTTGAGAATGATGATCCAGTTATCTTAACTGCTGTTCAACTTGGAGGTGCTGCTATTTTATCTATAATTGTAGCAATGATTTTTGAACCCTTCCCAGTAAATATGAACTTAGAAACTACTGCATCTATAATATATTTAGCTGTATTTAGTACAACCCTAGCATTCTTACTTCAAAATATAGCTCAGAAATATACTTCTTCAACTCATGCAGCCATAATATTATCTTTAGAAGCTTTTTTTGGAGCACTATTCTCAGTTATGCTTTTAGATGAAGTATTTACTTTACTTATGCTTATAGGTTGTATACTCATATTTATAGCTATTATAACTACAGAAACTAAATTAAACTTCTTAAAAAAGTTCAAGAATTAACTCAATATTCATAATTTTTATTTTTTGTATTTACATATCCTCTTTTATATTATTTAATAATAAAAAGGGGGTTTTTTTATTGAGTAATCATTTAAAAAGAAGTAATCAAATGGAAACAAAACAATTTTCTTTTTCAAAACTATTCTTTGAAAGACTATATGTATTACCTATAATAATATTTGGAATAATATTTTTTATTAATTTTAGAGGGTCATCACCATCAAAAGAAGATCTGCTATCTTATATAGAAACTCTTCCAGCTGAGTACACTGCAACCCAAGCTATTCAGGATGGTCACTTAATTGTTAATCAAGGAGTAATAACAAATATAACTTATGTATATAACTTTTTTAATTCCTGCAAAGAGAAGTCTACTTCTCAGTTAGTTTATGTTAATTATGATAAAGAAGGAAAACCTATAATAAAAACTGCTTTTTATAAAAGAGGAAAAATTTATGTTAATTTAGATGATAGTAGAACTTCAAATGGAAAGAAGGAAATTCAACAATATGTATTTACTGATATAGATAAGGTTGATGATGAGAATACCTTATCCTTGACTTTATTTAATGATGTGGAAAAAATTGATTTCTTTAAATATAATAAAAAAACAGGAGAGGGAATATAGCCTCTCCTATTCTTTATTCCATTTTATTTTTCAAGTTTCATTGCTCTAACTGCGTTTAATACAGCTATTAAGGTTACCCCTACATCAGCAAATACTGCCATCCACATTGTAGATAACTGCAACACTGTAAGAATTAATATAACTGCTTTTACCCCTAGAGAAAGTACTATATTCTGAACTACAATGCTTTGTGTTTTCCTAGCTATTTTAATAGCTACTGCTATTTTTTCAGGATCATCAGTCATAATAACTACATCTGAAGCTTCGATGGCTGCATCTGATCCGATTCCTCCCATAGCTATACCCACATCAGCTCTAGCTAATACCGGTGCATCATTAATTCCGTCACCTACGAAGAGTATCTTGCCAGTTTTAGATACTTCTTTAGAGAGTTCTTCTATCTTATTAACTTTTTCATGCGGAAGTAACTCTGCGTACACTTCATCTATTTTTATTACCTTACCAACATATTCAGCGATATTACTGTTGTCACCTGTAAGCATCACTGTTTTCTTAATCCCTACAGCTTTTAAATCATGTATACTTTGAGGTGCCGTTAATTTTATTCTATCAGATATTACTAAATGTCCTATGAAATTATTATTTATTGCCAAATACACTATGGTCCCAACTTCTTCCGTCTTTGTATAGTCAATCTCTAATTCTTCCATTAATTTATAGTTACCTGCATATACATATCTATCTCCAAGATATATCTTAACACCCTTACCTGAAACTTCCTCATAGCTTTTTATTCTATTTTTATTTATTATGGCTCTAGGACTGACTTTTTTATAAGACTCCACTATAGATTTAGCAATTGGATGATTAGAATATATTTCAGCATGTGCAGCATATTCCATCAGCATATCTTCTGTTATAAACCCATAAGGTACTATTTTAGTAACTTCAAATACACCTTCACTTAATGTTCCTGTTTTGTCAAATACAACAATTTCCGCCTTGTTTAAAGCCTCTAAATAATTTCCGCCCTTAATGAGAACACCATTTCTTGATGCCCCTCCAATGCCACCAAAAAAGCTTAGTGGTATAGATATAACTAATGCACAAGGACATGATACAACTAAAAATACTAATGCTGTATATAACCATTGTTTAAAATCTCCCATTCCAATTACAGGAGGAATTACTGCTAATATGATTGCAATAATTACTACTGATGGAGTATAGTATCTAGCAAATTTAGTTATAAATTTTTCTGTAGGTGCCTTCTTATTAGATGCATTTTCAACTAATTCTAATATTTTAGACACTGTAGATTCTCCAAAATCCTTTGTTACTCTTAGTTCTAAAAGGGCTGTCTTATTTATTGAACCTGCAAGGATTTCATCCTTTTCTTTTACTACTCTTGGAATTGATTCACCAGTTAATGCTGAAGTGTCAATTTGAGATTTACCACTTATTACAATTCCATCAAGAGGAACTTTTTCTCCTGGTTTTATTACTATTATATCATCGATTTCTGCCTGCTCTGGTGGAAGTACCTTAATATCTCCATTGCTTTTCTTTATATTTGCGTAATCTGGTCTTATATCCATCAGCGCAGAAATCGATTTTTTAGACCTATCTACCGCCAGATGTTGGAAAAATTCTCCTACTTGATAAAATAACATAACTCCTACAGCTTCTGGATATTCTCCTATGGCAAAAGCCCCTATAGTTGCAATGCTCATTAAAAAGTTTTCATCAAATATTTCTCCTCTTAAAATATTTTTAATTGCTATAAGCAATACCTCTCCACCAATAACTAAATAAGACAATACAAAAAATAATATACTCGTCCAGTCAGAAGTAAAATTTGCTCCTATTAACAGTGCCACTCCTATGGATAATTTTAAAATTCTACCCTTTAAGCTTCCTCCCTCATGACCATGGGAATGCTCTTTCATTTCTATATTTTCACCTTCATGATGATTATGATCATGACTGTGGTCATAACAACCATGATGCTTATGTTTATCATCATTATTATCAGAACTTTGCTTTTTTATATTTCCACTAATTTTTAAATTAGTATTAGTTGATATAGATTTTTTGCTAGATTCATTTTTTTGAATTTCCTTTACTTTTACTCCGTGCTCAATCCGAGACGCAATACTCTCTACATCTTTGAATACTACATTGCTTTCTACTTCACTCTTAATTTCTAATATAGCTTTAGAAGTTACAGGATTAACTATTGCACTGTCCACATAGTCTAACTTATTTAATTCCCTTTCTATCTTTAATGCACAGTTTGCACAACCTAACCCTTGAATTTCATAAATTTTCTTCAACTTATCTCCCACTTGAATGTTCCCCCCTCATAATACTATTCTCTTACGTGATTTAACCCCTTATCAAATATATCTCGTACATGATCATCATCTAAGGAATAGTAAACTACCTTCCCCTCTTTTCTAGGTCTTACAAGTCTTGCAGATTTTAATACTCTAAGTTGGTGAGATATTGCAGACTGTGTCATATTAAGAAGTGATGCAATATCACATACACATGCCTCTGTATTCATCAATATATTTAGAATCCTAATCCTTGTAGGATCTGCTACAGCTTTAAAAAGTTCAGATAATTCACTAACAGTACTTTCCTCCAAGGTCTTATCTTTAACTTTTTCTACTATATCCTCATGAATTAAGGTACAGTTACAAAACTCCGATTTATTTTTATTCATTTTTTTCCTCCTACATATGAACGTCTGTTCATATGATTATATTATGGTGTTTAACTAGAAATGTCAATAAAAATATTCACCTCACTATAATTTATAGTAAAGTTAATATTATAGTGCTAACTAATTTAATATTTAATGAAAAATAGAGAATATATTTAAATATCCTCTATTTTTTTATTAATCTATATGGAATTTAGTTATCATAGCTTCAAGTTCATCACTTAGCTTTTTCAAATCTTCTGCTGAATTAACTAATTCATCTGATCCTGCTGACTGTTCTTCACTAGAAGCATTTACTTCTTCTGTAGATGCAGATGCTCCCTGTGATACATTTAATATGTCATCCAGATTTCTAATGAAACTATTGTTATGATCACCAACTTTGTTAAGTACATCATTCACGTTTGAAATATGCTCCTGAAGACTTTCAATAGTAACTTTAATATCTTTAAAAGTATTTTCTGTAGCTTCAACAGATACAGATGTATTAGCTGTTGAATTTTTAGATAACTCTATTTCTTGAATAACCATATTTATGCTTAATATATTATCTTTTATTACTTCTTCTATTTCTTTAGCTGAAATTGCTGACTGTTCTGCAAGTTTTCTAACTTCTTCAGCAACTACTGCAAATCCTCTACCAGCTTCCCCTGCTCTAGCTGCCTCAATTGATGCATTTAATGCTAATAAGCTAGTTTGTGAAGTTATGGATTTTATACTCTCTGTTATAGCTGATATTCTCTTTGAATTCTGCTCTAACATCATCGCTTTATTTCTAGCTGACTCTACAGCATTCATATTAGCTTTAAAGTCCTTTGCCAAATCATTTACTACTGTCATACCTTTATTAACTTCATTAACTACTTTATTAGATTTATCATTCATTGTTTCTGATTCTTCTGCAGCTGTAGTAACACAATCTCCCAATTCTTGATATAATCCCGAAGCATTCTCTAGCATAGAGCACTGATCATTAGCCCCTTCAGTAATATCACTAATTGCACTAGTTATCTCACCTGTTGTATATTTAAAATCGGAGCAAACCCTATTAATTAAATTAGATACATTTAAAAGTCTTTTAGTGCACTCTTGTATACTTCTTATCATATTAGCCACATCTTCAATCATATTATTGGCAGCCATTCCTATATTATAAGTTTCTCTATTTTTAAAACCATCTAACTCTATTCTCTCGCTAAAATCTCCACATTTTAATTTTTCTAATCCATCTACAAGTTTATTCATAGGCGTTACAAGCTTTTTAGTATATAGAGATGATATTACATATGAAATTAATATAATAACTAATATTAACATCACCAATGGTATTAAGAATACCATAACCGCTTCTTTAATTTCACTTGTTGGTAACATACCCACTATTAAATGGTCCTTATCTCCACCTCTACTAATGAGAACAATATGATTTTCATCCTCTATTTGAATTTCTGTTACAGTTTTATCAGTTGATAGTATTTCCTTTCCCCATTCACTATCACTTAACCCCTTTCCTATGTAATCTTCTTTTGAACTAGATATTACACCTCCGCTTTTATCAGCGATCAATATGACACCATTTTTTCCTAAGGTTTTATTAGTTATTTGCTCAGATACAGCATTTAAAGTTATATCTATAGCCAATACACCTATATTTTCATTATTACTGTTAGTTATTTTTTTAGATACAGTGATTATTGGCTTCTTAGATGTGGCATCTAAGTAAGGAGTAGAAATATACACATCCTCCCCATTTTGAGCCTCCTTATACCAATCTCTCTGGGTTAAATCATCCTCTACCTCATCTGGTGGATAGCACCATAATTGTCTATCTGGTTTCACCATATATACTGAAAAAAAGTCTGGATGCATATCAACCATATTTTCAAAGGCTTTCTCAACTTCAACTTTATCATTTTGAACTAGTTGTACATTCTTAATCTCTTCAAATCTGGTCAATCCATCTACTATTTCTACACTATCATTAATCATTCTGTTATAGGAAATATCTACGTCATTAATGGCTGAATTAATCACATTTTGAAAATTATCTTTTACTATTTTTCTAACAGCTATAGCATTAATGACCCCTAATAATACTATAGGTAGAATAGCTATAAAAATCATTATTCTCATTAAATCTTTTTTTAATGGTGTTAATTTTCTATGACTACGCCCCTTGTAATTTTTATTTTTTGTCCGATTAATTTTCATTTTTACCCCCCCCGAAGTGTACTAATTGTTATTTTTCATCGCTTTTTGTTATTTATTGTAAACATCATATATAATATTATCATAAATGTTGGAATTTTGTCAAAATTTCTATATATTAATGAATTTTATGTAAAATACTCACTTCTTCTCTATTTTTTTTGTGAATTCATGTTATTATTAAGTTGTTCAAAAAATTAAAAGTCCCATCATGTAAAGATAGTTCTATTTCATAGAGCTATCTTTTTTGCATTAATTTAATATATGATTATACTTTTCTATATATTTTGCACAACTATAGGTAAACTGTGTCATGTAATATAACTCCATTTAAAGCTGCCTTTCCAAATATAAAAATAACCACCTCACCTATCTATGCTAGTAGAGGTAGTTACTTAAGTTATTTTTTAAAAGGTATTAATAAATTCTCAATTTCACGTATGTCTATTTCAAAGTAATTTCGTCCAAATTTCAATGGCTTAATTTGAGATATCACATAATCATTATGAAATGCATCTAACAATATTCTACTATATTCATTATTATTAGGTGTTATTATAGCAAAATTATTTGTAACTAGTATTTCCTCATCTTCTACAATAGCTGCTGATAATTCATTTATTATAAAATTTTGCTTTAAACATATAATTAAATCATTTTTACATGCCTTATAAAAATTTTCCTGTCTAGATTGTAGTTCTTCAAGTCTTTTTTTATAAATTATTTTACACTTTTTATCATCTATGCAGCTACTATCTATAATTATGTGAGTTTTACACATATCAACTGACGCACCCTCAATTCTACTTGGTAAATTTACACTTGCTAATTGATAAAGGTATTGCGTATTATGATTATTACGTATCATTGAATATTTCCCCCTAATAAGTAATTACCACCAACTTAAAGCTGTACTTTATAATAGATATTTATCTATTATTTTTTCTGCTAGCCTTTTCCTCGTGTTAGAAGAGTTTAAAAGTAGTAGTACAGTGAGCAATATGCTCTCATATCCATCGTTATAATTTTCTGTTACTTCATCTTTATTTATATGTATTTCTTCTAATAAGCTATTTAAAAAAGCTTCTTCTTCTTTAACTTGTTTTTCTTTTAATTTTAGATATCTTTCGTAGATATTAGGTAAATCTATCCCCCTTTCATCTTTAGATAATTTGTCTACCATTGGATTAAATAATACTTTGATATCTCCTATAGATAATCCTTGTTTCAAACTATAAATAAAAATCATAAGTATAATATGATTTTTACTATAACGCTTATTTTTTACTGGAATTAATATTTTATCTTTAGCATAGTTATTAATCATAGTTTTAGTAAGCAACTTGTCCTCTGGATTCCTCTTCATATTTTCAAGATTATTTTCAAACAACTGAATTACTTGATCCATATATAAATCAATTTCAGGTATCTTAGATAATTCTATATCTTCACTTAAATTTAACTCCTTCAGTATTTCATTTATTTCATCCTTATGAAAATTCATTTTTACCACCTTATATTAAATATATTTTCTCTTAACATAATCATAACATTAGGGCTTATGTATAAACAAGATGATTATTTTAAAATACTATATAATAAAGATTATTGACCTACTATATATGTCATCTGATTGTGGATATTTTTATTAATAGAATATTAACATATCTCATGATGTATTTATTATAAATCTGTTATATAATATGTATATATTAATTAGTAGTTTTCAAAACTACATTATTGTATATTTTAGGAGGTAACCTTATGAATACTAAATTTAGAGAACCTTTTAGTGGTTTTTCTCATCTTTTTGGAGTTATTATATCTATACTAGGATTAATTACTCTTATATATAGGCAACTTATATTAGAGAATTATTCAGCCTATAGTTTATTATCTTCTATAATTTTCGGTGTGAGTTTAATATTATTATATAGCGCTAGCACGATATATCACCTAACTATTTCAAAAGATAGTGTAATAAAATTTTTAAGAAAGCTTGATCATTCTATGATTTTTGTATTAATAGCTGGTACTTATACACCTATATGTGCAATCCTTTTAGAAGGAGCTACAAGATACACTATGCTTACTATAATATGGGGAATAGCCCTTATAGGTGTTATATTTAAAATATTATGGATAACTTGTCCATCTTGGCTTTCTTCCACAATATACGTAATAATGGGATGGTCAGCAGTATTTATAATGTCACCTCTATCTAAGGTGATTCCCCTAGAAGGTCTTCTACTTTTGATTATAGGTGGAGTTCTATATACTATAGGTGCCGTAATATATTGTCTTGAAAAGAATGGAGTTAAAAGAAAATTTGGTGCTCATGAAATATTTCATATTTTTGTATTAATGGGTAGCTTTACTCATTATGTGTTTATTTATAAATATGTTTTTCATTTATAAGTAAAGTTTTGTTTTAAATGGTCGTTGATTTCAAAACTACATATTATCAACACTATATTAAAACAAAACCATAAATAAAAATAGCTTGATATTCTATAATATCCATAGAATATCAAGCTATTTTTTATCTTACCTCTTACACTTTTTTATTATTTTATTCCATTTCTTGTAGAAAGGTGAATCCTTAGGTGGGACTATAATATGATTTATGCCTAAAGAAACTATTATTCCTATTGTAGTATCTATAGTTCTACTTATAGCATAACCCACAGTATCTTTTATCTCCAAATTAAATGTAATTGAACAAAAAACTATGCAAGCTATAGCTATAGCTTCCTGCCATTTTAATACATTAAGTACAGAAATCAAAATAACTATTCCAACAAATATAAGAAATATACTTCCTGGCTTAATCATAGCCATTATAATTCCAATTACTGCTCCTACCACTGTACCTAAAACTCTATCTTTCCCAACCTTAACACCTTTACTAACTGTACTTTGCATTGTTAACAATGCAGCCGTTGCAACTAAGAATGGATCACTCTTTTGTAATACATTAGCTAGAACCATACTAATTACAACAGCAAGAGCAGTTTTTATGTTTCTCATTCCCACATAATGATTGACATTTTCCAAATACTCCAACTCCTTCTATGCTACAAATACTTATACAACTTCACTATGTTAACTATATATTATATATGGTTTCTATTTTTAAATCAAATATTTTATTTCTTAGAATATTTTACAAAAAAAGCCTCCACTTTACATAGAAATTCTTCCTCAAGTTTAAATATTTTGATTTTATCTACATAAACACTCCTTAGAGATTGTTTTTATCTACATTGAACCTCTTCACTCAAAACTCTTATACATTGCTCTTTAAGGGTGAATGCTTCATCATAATGGTCATCTATGTTTATAGCTTCCTCAGTGTCCTTTAATGCCTCTGCATAGTTCTTGTTCCTATAATTTATCTTTGCTCTAAGCAAATAGTATCTTTCATCATCACTTATTTCTATAGCATTATTTATGAACATTATTGCCTTACTATATTGAAATTCTACAATACTATAAAAGTAATAAGATATTATAAAGTATATTTTATCCTGCCTTGGATATACATTGAAAATCCCCATTAAGAAATTTAATATATCTGTTTTGGGTAAAAAGGTTTTTCTTACCTTTCCTTTTTTTAAATCTCTATAGGATAATTTAAATAGATAATCAATTGCTTCTGTATATTTATAGCTTCTTATTAAGATATATACTTTATTCAGATTAATATATAGGTCTTCTCCATTGATTTTTAAGGCCTTATCCATATAATCTATCGCTTTATCATATTCACCAATCTCAAAATGTGTTCGTGATAAAAGATTGAAGTATTTTTCATTATTACCATTTAAATTTATTGCTTTGTTTAAATTTGCTATCACCTCATGATAAGAAAAACAATCTAAATTATAGTTCTCCTTAACATCTTTCAAGTAAGCCTTAGAGCTATTTAGTAGTCTTAGGATTAAAACTATAGCTCTACCTTTTCTATAATATCCATGAGAGGCTTTTGGCTTTAAATTAATTACTTCATCATATATTTTTATTGCTCTATTATAATTTTCAATAACCTTATACATGGATTCATTCTTATTTATGGTTTCAAAATCCTCACCAAATAATAAATATAACTCTTCTGTATAGTCGTACCAATATTCATTATTTAATTCTAAGTTAATAGCTCTTGTACAATGTCTTGACACTAAAGTATATTTCCCCTCTAGTGATAAATATTGGTCCTTTGTAATTTTTATGATTTCTTCTTTCAAAAACTGAGAAAGGTCTCTTTTATAGTGTCTATAATCCTCTCCATAATCTTCTTCCTTTTCTAAAGCTTTTATTACACATTCATAACTTTGTATTTTAACCTTGTAGTTAGCCTTTTCATAGCTTAATATCCTATCAAGTACATTGATTCCCTCTTCATATCTTTTTAACTTCATTAATATAAATCCCTTATGATACAAATAGTTCTCATAATCTCTATTTTTAATTTTTATTGCTTCATCTAGAACTTCCAAAATTATTTTTTCATCTTTTTCTAGAGAAGTTCTGTCTACAATGTCATCAATGAGATCCTTTATTTTACTATCAATATACTCTTTATTTATATATTTTCTATCTCCATATTCACTGAATTCTTCAATTTTATATAGCTTTTTATATATATTTAGCATTTCAACAAAATAGTCATTATTGATCAGCACTGCTTTTCCATCCTCTATAAGCTCTAAATATTTCATTTTCTTATAATTAGATGCATAGTGATAATGATCATTTTCCTCTTCCATTTCTATAATTTTTAGTAGTTCAATGTAGTTTTTATATAAATTATAGAAATCACCTGTATTGATGAAATTTGTTATGTCATTTTCATATTTTTCTTTAAGAAGTCCTGCTATCCTAGTTACATTCTCCCCATATATCTCTACATCTCCATAATTACTATAAGTGTTAAGAGCATATTTTAGCCCTTCATAGTACATTTGAAAGGCTTCCTCTAACCTTCCTAATTTCTCAAGAACTTTTCCTTTGTGATTATATACATACTCATCAACAGTTATAGCAAATGAGTAGTTTATATATTTCAGAGCATTCTCATAATCCTCAATTTTATAAAAAGCTAATGACAATAAATCATAGGCTTCATCCTTAGCTTTAAAGTTTAAGCACTTCTCTAAATTTTCTATAGACTCTTTTATTCTCTCTAATTTTAATAATATTTTCCCACGCAAAATATAATAATCATAATCTCTATTCTCTTCCGTAGCTTCATTTAATTTATCCAGTATTTTTTTACTCTCTATTTGGGTAATGTTTTTATAGCTGTCATACTTCTCTTCTATGTTAAACCTATTATAATCCATAATTCCTCCAAAATAATTTTATCGTACTATACCATTATATTAAATTTTATCATATTTAGATATAATCCTAGATTAATAAAACATTAACTTTATTTTAACTAAATATAGAAAAGTAACTTTAAATATTACTAACCTTAGAATATAATAAATGGCTGCTCCATTTAATAGAGCAGCCGTTTATTATATTCCTATATCATTTCTATAGTATATTCCACTAAAGTTAATTTTACTTATTTCTTTATAAGCATTTGCTCTACAATCCTCAATGTTATTGCCTAGGGCTGTGACTCCTAGCACCCGTCCTCCATTAGTCACTAACATTTCCTCCTGGATTTCCGCTCCTGCAATAAATACAGTTCCATTACACTTATCTATTCCATCAATGATTAATCCTTTTTCATAAGCACCTGGATATCCTTTTGAAGCAGCTATAACGCAACATGCAATTTTATTTTCAAAGACTAAATCAACTTGTTCTAACTTTCTATCTAAAGCATTTTCTATTAACTCCAATAAATCATTTTTCATTAATGGAAGCACTACCTGTGTCTCTGGATCTCCCATTCTTACATTATATTCAATAAGATATACTCCTCTTTTAGTTATCATTAACCCAAAGAATATTATCCCAATATAATCAAAGCCTTCCTCCACAATACCTTTTAAAGTAGGCTCAAGTATATGGTCTTGAAATTCTTTAAGTACCTCTGCAGTGCAATATGGATTTGGTGCTATGGTACCCATCCCTCCAGTATTAGGTCCTTGCCCTCCATCAAATATAGTTTTATGATCCTTTGATGATACCATAGGAAGAATTACCTTTCCATCAGTAATAGTTAATATAGAAGCCTCTACTCCCTGTAAAAATTCTTCTATAATTATCTTTTTACCAGATCCCTGGAATACATCTTCAATCATGAATTCTTTCAAAGTTTTTACTGCCTCTTCACCGGTAGTAGCTATAACTACTCCCTTTCCTGCTGCAAGCCCATCTGCCTTTATTACTATGGGGTAGCTACAGCATTTTACATAGTTAAAGGCCAAATTATAATCTTCGAAGGTTTCATATGCAGCAGTTTTAACTCCATATTTCTTCATAAATTCTTTAGCAAAAGATTTACTACCCTCAAGCATGGCAGCCACTTTACTAGGTCCAAATATTTTTAATCCCTTAGCCTTAAATAAATCTACTATACCCTCACAAAGATACATCTCTGGTCCTACCACTGTTATATCTATTTTTTTTTCTATAGCAAAGTTTAAAAGCTCTTCATTAGATTTTATATTTACATTCTCACATTTCTTTTCTAAAGCTGTACCACCATTTCCTGGAGCACAATATATCCTATTAACTTTATGACTTTTGCTCAACTTCCATGCAATGGCATGTTCTCGTCCACCATTTCCTATAACTAGTACTTTCATAGCACACCTCCATCAATTATCTTCAAATATTTTTATGTTAATGCTTAAAGTGTCTAATTCCAGTTAATACCATGGATATGCCATGTTCATTGCAAGCTTTTATACTTTTCTCATCATTCATAGAACCACCTGGATGAATAATAGCTTTTATGTTATATTCATTAGCCTTATCTACACAATCTCTAAATGGGAAGTATGCATCTGAAGCTAATACAACACCTTCTTTAGCTCTATCTAATGCTTGAGCTGTGGCCCAAATTCTATTAACTTGTCCTCCTGCAATCCCTATAGCCATCTTATCTTTCACAACTACAATAGCGTTTGACTTAACATATTTACAAATCTTCATTGCAAAGATCAAATTATCTAACTCTTCCTCTGTAGGAGCTTTCTCTGTAACTACCTTAAGCTCCTCATAAGTCTTATTATCTACATCTTGAACTAAGATACCTCCATCTACAGAAACCATCTCAAAATCATTACTTGGTCTGCTACTACATTTTATAACTCTTAAATTTTTCTTAGTCTTTAATACTTCTAGAGCCCCATCACTAAAATCAGGAGCTATAACTATTTCTAAGAATATTTTCACCATTTCTTCTGCTGTCTCTTTGTTTATTTCAGTGTTTAACGCTACAATTCCCCCAAATATGGACATCTCATCACAGCTAAAAGCTTTCTTATATGCTTCCTCAGGAGTTTTTCCTAAAGCTACTCCACATGGTGTATTATGCTTTAATCCACAACAGGCAATAGTGTCAAACTCATTAACTACCTTCCAGGCAATATCCATATCTTTAATATTGTTATAAGAAAGGGGCTTTCCATTTAATATTTCAATATTATTAAGCATTCCTGTACCATCTGTGCTATTATATACACAAGCGTTTTGATGAGGATTTTCTCCATATCTTAAATCACTATTTTTTTCATAAGACAGTGCTAAATACTGCTCTCTATTTTCATTATATTCAGATACATTTTTCTTTAGATAGTTACATATTGCTGCATCATAAGACGTAGTTAAATTAAATACCTTCATAGCTAAATATCTTCTTGTTTCTAAAGTTACATCTCCACATCTATCCATTTCTTCTGTAACTAACTTATAGTCTTCAGCATCACAGATAACCACTACGTCTTTAAAATTTTTAGCTGCACTTCTAAGCATTGTAGGTCCACCAATATCAATAAACTCTATAGTTTCCTCAAAAGTAAGGCCTTCCTTTACTTTTTCAAAGAAAGGATATAGATTTACACACACTAAATCTATGGTCTCTATGTCTCTATCTTTTAGAGTTCTCATATGTTCTATATTATCTCTTATAGCCAAAATTCCACCATGAATTATAGGATGAAGAGTCTTAACTCTTCCATTTAGCATCTCTTCAGCATTAGTAATCTCTGAAACCTCTTTTACCTCTATAGAATTTTCTTTTAATAAGGAAAAAGTTCCCCCAGTAGAAATAAGTTCTACTCCTTTATTCTTTAAAAATTTAGCGAAATTTAAGATGCCACCTTTATCATAAACACTAATTAAAGCTCTCTTTATCATATCTCTACTCCTTTATACACACTGTTCTTCCCTGTATTTTAATTTTATTCACAGCTAAAAGTCCTATGGCTTCTGGAAGAGCTTTATGCTCCACTTCCAATATTCTGTTCTGTAATATCTCTGGAGTATCATCTCCAAAAACTTCAACAGCTTTTTGAAGAATTATAGCTCCACTATCCGTATTCTCATCCACAAAATGTACGGTGCATCCACTATATTTAACTCCATAATTAATAGCAGCTTCATGGACCTTTATACCATACATACCCTTCCCTGAAAAACTAGGTATTAAAGATGGATGAATATTTATTATTCTATGTTTAAATCCATCCACTAGAGGAGCCTTTATAATAGACAAAAATCCAGCTAAGACTATCAAATCTACTTTTCCCTTTAAAACTTCATAAAGCACTTTACTTAAATCTTGTCCATAGACCTTCCTATCCAATACTAAGGAACTAATGTTATGTTTTTTAGCTCTTTCTAAGGCATAAATTCCACCTCTATCGCTAATAACATATTTTATACATACGTCTTTCAAATATCCATTTTCAATACTATCAATAATAGAACCTAGGTTTGTTCCTCCACCAGAAACTAATACTGCTATATTAAACAAACCCCTCCACCTCCAGCTTTTACATATCCTATTTCGTAGGCTTCTTCTCCTAGAGATTTAAGTTCAGCCAGAACCTCTTCCTTTATATTCTTATTCACCGCAAGAACCATACCAATACCCATGTTAAAGGTATTAAACATATGATATTCATCTACGCCTTGTTCTCTTATGTATCTATAAATTGCTGGAATATTAAAGGAATCTTTTTCAATTACTGCTGTATATTCTTCTTTAAACATTCTAGGAATATTTTCATAAAACCCTCCGCCAGTTATATGTGCCATACCGTTAATTTTATATTTTTCTAGAAGTGATAAAACTGATTTTACATATATTTTAGTAGGAGTTAATAATATTTCTCCTAAAGTTTTCCCATCTAACTTTTCATCATAATTCTTAACTATTTTCCTAACTAATGAATACCCATTACTGTGAATTCCTGAAGAAGCAAGTCCAATCAATACATTGCCTTCTTTTATATCTCTTCCATCAATTATTTTATCTTCATCTACAATACCCACTGCAAATCCAGCCAAATCATAATCTCCTAGTTTATACATTCCAGGCATTTCTGCAGTTTCTCCACCAATTAGTGAAGCTCCACTTTGAAGACATCCTTCACACACACCTTTTACAATGTCACTAGCTACTGAAGAATCTAGTTTTCCACAAGCAATATAATCTAAAAAGAAAAGGGGTTTTGCTCCATGACATAAAATATCATTTACGCTCATGGCAACACAATCAATACCTACAGTGTCAAACTTTTGTAATTTAATAGCAACCTCTAGCTTAGTTCCTACTCCATCTGTACCAGAAACTAGAACTGGCTTCTCATATCCACTAGGAAGCTTTACCATACCTGCAAAACTCCCAATGCCATTAAGTACTAATGAGCCTAATGTCTTTGCAGTATATTCCTTCATAAGCTTTACTGCTTTATATCCTTCTTCTATATTAACTCCTGCATCTTTATACGTAATCATTGTAAACCCTCCCATACATTTATAGTTTTACTGGTGCCGAAATTGGATATTCTCCATCAAAACATCCACAACAAAAACCATTCTCTCTGCCTAAACATTTTAAAAGATTCTCCTTTGTTAAATAAGCTAGACTATCTGCTCCAATTAAATCTCCTACTTCATTCTCTGTGGTCTGTGCTCCTATTAAACTGCTTCTGTAAGGAGTGTCTATGCCAAAATAACATGGAAACTTCACCATTGGAGAACATACTCTAAAATGCACTTCTTTAGCTCCTGAGTTTCTTAGCATTTCTATTAATATTTTACTTGTAGTTCCTCTTACAATAGAATCATCTATTAATACAATTCTTTTACCTTCTACATTTTCTTTAATTACATTTAGCTTTACACCAACTGAAGCTTCTCTCTCTTCTTGGGTAGGCGCTATAAAAGTTCTTCCTATATATTTATTCTTAATCAATGCCATATCTAGTGGTATACCTGATGCTTTAGCATACCCTACTGCTGCAGACATTCCTGAATCTGGTACCCCAACTACAATATCTGCTTCTATGGGATTGGATTTATAAAGTTCTATACCGGCTTCATATCTTGATTTATTTACGCTAATTCCATCTATAACGCTATCAGGTCTAGCAAAATATATATATTCAAAGGAGCAAGTAGCTCTCGTAGATTTTTCACCGTACTTAATACTTCTCATTCCCTCATCATTAATTACTACTATTTCTCCTGGCTCTACATCTCTTATAAATTCAGCTCCCGTAGCAGTTAATGCACAGCTTTCAGAGGCTATAACATAGGTATCTTCACCTATTCTTCCAATGCAAAGAGGTCTTAATCCATAAGGATCTCTTACTCCTATAACTTCCTCTTCAGTTAGGATTGATATAGCAAAAGCTCCTTTTATTGCTTGCATTGTATCTACAATACTTTGAAGTATGCCTTTCTTTGCTCCCCTTGCTATTAAATTCAATATTACTTCTGAATCACTAGAGGTTTGAAATATACATCCAGAATCTTCAAGCAATTCTCTTAAGATTTCTGCATTTGTTAAATTCCCATTATGAGCTATAGCCATATTTCCTAGTTTAAATTTTCCTATTAGAGGTTGTGCATTTTTTATTGAACTATCCCCAGCAGTTGAATACCTTACATGGCCTATAGCAGAATATCCCTTTAACCCCTCTAAACATTCTCTACTAAACACCTCTGATACTAATCCCATACCTTTATGACTATTTACATTTTCACCATCAAAGCTAACTATTCCAGCACTTTCCTGCCCTCTATGTTGAAGTGCATAGAGTCCATAATAGGTTCTCTTTGACACATCTAAATCTTTATTTATAGAATAAATTCCATAAACACCACACTCATCGTGAAATTTATCCTCATCATAACACTCATAAATTAACTCCATTTAATAATTCCTCCAAACCACATATTAACACCATAGACTATGCTTTAATTCTGTCTAAAACTTTTGTATACCCTTCTACTAAATCTCCTAGTTCTCTTCTAAATCTATCCTTATCTAACTTTTCTCCAGTTTTTATATCCCATAATCTACAAGTGTCTGGTGAAATTTCATCAGCTAACATTATCTCTCCATTTAATTTTCCAAACTCCAACTTGAAGTCTATTAGTTTTATACCTTGCTCCAGGAAGAATGCACCTAAAACTTCATTTACTGTTTTAGCTTGACTATATATATAATCTAGTTCTTCAAATGTAGCAATGCCCATAGCTACAGCATGACAATCATTCATTAGTGGATCTCCTAATTCATCATTTTTATAACTTAGTTCAAATACTGTAGTTTTAAGTTCTGTACCTTCCTCAATACCATACCTTTTAGCCATGCTTCCAGCTGCAACATTTCTAACGATAACCTCTAATGGCACTATTTCTACTTTTTTGCAAATCTGTTCTCTATCACTTATCTTCTTAACAAAGTGAGTTTTAACTCCCTTTTCATTTAACATTTCAAATATTATAGAGCATATAGTGTTATTTAAAACACCTTTAGAAGCTATGGATGCTTTCTTTTCTCCATTAAATGCTGTAGCATCATCTTTGTAGTAAACTATAACCTCATCTTGATTATCTCCACTGTAAATCCTCTTTGCTTTTCCTTCATATAAAAATTCTCTGTTTTCCATTATAATTCTACCCCCTGCTCATTATCTTTTATAAAATTTTCTTTCATTTCAACTCTGAATTTAACTAACTTTTCTTTTATTTCATCATACTTTATCCCTAGTATTTCTACAGCTAGCATTCCTGCGTTGTAACTATTATTAATTCCTACTGTAGCCACTGGAATAGATTTGGGCATTTGCACTATAGAATATAATGCATCTAGTCCATTAAGCTCTGCTTTTATTGGTACTCCAATTACAGGAATAACAGTCTTAGATGCTATAACTCCAGGAAGATGTGCTGCAAGACCAGCTCCTGCAATTATAGCTTCACAACCTTCATCTTCTAGTTTTTTAAGTACCTCAAATAATTTTTCTGGCACTCTATGAGCTGATAATATATGTGCCTCATAGGGTATCCCAAATTCTTTTAGACATTTTGCTGCACCTTTCATAACTTCCGTATCTGATTTACTTCCAAAAATAATAGCTACCTTCATACACTATTCCTCCACTGAAATATTTTTTTTAAAAACTAAATTTTCTTTTTAACTTTTTCATGCTTTACTTATAATAATTAATTCCACCTTGGAATAATTTCATATCCTTATTTCCTGGCACGTTTTTAATAATTCCAGCAGCAATCCTCTCACTGTGTGCCATTTTTCCGAAGATTCTTCCATCCTCACTAGTTATACCTTCAATAGCATATACTGATCCATTTGGATTAAATTCAATATCATAAGTGCCCTTGCTTTCATTATCTACATACTGAGTGGCAATCTGTTCTTTTGCTATTAATTGTCTTATCATAGCACCATCTGCATAAAATCTTCCCTCTCCATGAGATACTGGAACTTTGTATACATCTCCAGCCTTGCACATACTTAGCCATGGTGATTTAGTAGAAATAACCTTTGTATTAACCATGATACTTTGATGTCTTCCTATGGCATTATAGGTTAGGGTTGGACTGTTTTCCTTAATATCTGCTATTTCCCCATAAGGTACTAGTCCTAATTTTATAAGGGCTTGGAAGCCATTACATATTCCTAACATTAAACCGTCTCTGCTTTTAATTAGCTCCATAATTGCATCTCTAAGCTTTTCATTTCTAAATATAGCATTTATAAACTTTCCAGAACCATCTGGCTCATCTCCAGCAGAAAATCCACCTGGTAACATAATTATCTGGGAGTCTTTTATTTCTCTTTCTAAAGCTTCTATAGATTCCTCTATATGTGTAGTTGTCAAATTGTTAAATATTAAAGTTTTTACCTCTCCACCAGCCTTTAAGAATTCTCTTTCACAGTCATATTCACAGTTAGTTCCTGGGAAAACAGGAATTAATACCTTTGGCTTTGGTATTTTAATCATAGGAGATGAGATATGACCTGATTCTTTTATATTTAAGCTCTCTATGATTTCTTCTAAATTTTCAGTATATCTTTCATTAAATACACCTTCTAAAGGCTCTTTATAAGTTTTCACTAGTTCATCTAAATTAATTTTCTCATTTTCTCTTGATATAAATGTTTCTCCAGTTACTTCACCTAAATCAATATACTTTATACCCTTTAAATCACATTGATTATCTATCTCTAAAATCACTGAACCATAGCTGAAAGCATCCAAATCATCCAAAGATAATTTTGGATTTATTTTGAAACCTAGATTGTTACCAATACACATTTTCCCAATAGCTTCTATAACACCTCCGTAGGTTATAGTCCTACTGCTTAATACATATCCTTCTTCAATTAATTTGTTTATTATCTCATAATTCTTTTTTAATTTAGAAAATTCTGGAATGCCATATTCATCTATAGGAGTATTTATTATAATAGCCTTACTCTTGGTGCTCATAAAATGGCTACATACAACCTTGTCTATATGTGCTGTGGTAACTCCAAAACTTATCAAAGTTGGAGGTACATTCATATCTTTAAAGGTCCCAGACATACTATCTTTTCCACCGATAGCAGCTACTCCTAACTTATGCTGTGCATATAAACCTCCTAATAGTGCTGAGAATGGTTTTCCCCATTTTTCTCTATCCTCTCCTAGTCTCTCAAAATACTCTTGGAATGACAGGTAGATATTTTTCAAGTCTCCGCCCATAGCTACTAATTTTGTAACACTTTCCACCACTGCATATATAGCTCCATGGAAGGGACTCCATTTTGATATTTCTACTTCAAAACCATGGGTCATCATAGCAACTGTGGTTGTGTCTCTCTTTAATACTGGAATCTTAAATACCATACCCTCACTCTCTGAGTTTTGAGTTTCTCCTCCAAATGGTGTAATTACTGTATTTCCACCAATAGTACTATCAAACATATTAACCAATCCCTTTTGACTAGCTATATTTATATCACTAAAAACTCTTTTAAATCTATCATATAAATTCCCTTTAGCTTTTATATTAAAATCAACTTTAGTGTCTTCAGGTGAGTTTACTTTAATTTGTCCATAAGTACTTGCTCCGTTAGTATCCAAGAAATCTCTTTTTAAATTTACTATTTCTTTACCTTTCCACTTCAATATCATGGACTTTTCTTCAGTTACAGTTGCAACTTCAGTAGCTTCTAAATTTTCTTCTTCACAAAGGCTTATAAATAGTTCACTATCCTCTTTTTTAACTACTACTGCCATTCTCTCTTGAGATTCTGAAATAGCAAGTTCAGTACCATCTAAACCCTCATATTTTTTCTTAACTCTATCTAAATCAATTTCTATTCCGTCTGCTAATTCTCCTATAGCTACGGACACTCCACCAGCACCGAAGTCATTACATTTTTTTATTAATGTAGTTGCTTTCTTATTTCTGAATAATCTTTGAATTTTTCTTTCTGTAGGAGCATTACCTTTTTGTACTTCAGCGCTACAGGTATTTAATGATTTCTCTGTATGCTCCTTCGATGAACCAGAAGCTCCACCTATTCCATCTCTTCCTGTTCTTCCTCCTAAAAGGATTACTACGTCACCTGGATCTGGTTTTTCTCTAACTACATTCTCATAGGGTGTAGCTCCTAATACAGCCCCAACTTCCATTCTCTTAGCCACATACCCTTGATCATAAATTTCTTTTACATAACCTGTTGCAAGTCCTATTTGATTACCATAGCTACTATATCCTCTTGCAGCTTCTTTAGTTATCTTTCTTTGAGGAAGTTTTCCTTTTAAAGTATTTTCAATAGATGTTCTAGGATCCCCGGCTCCTGTTATTCTCATTGCTCCAAACACATAACTTCTTCCTGATAATGGATCTCTTATAGCTCCTCCTAAACATGTAGAAGCTCCTCCAAAGGGCTCTATTTCTGTAGGATGATTATGAGTTTCATTTTTAAACATTAATAAATATTTTTCTTTTTTATCATCTACATCCACATCTATAACAATGCTACAAGCATTTATTTCATCTGAAATATCAAGGCCAGGTAATCTTCCTTCTGCTCTTAATTTTTTCATACCAATTACTGCAATATCCATTAGAGTCATCGGCTTCTCTTTTTCCCTGTATAATTCATGTCTATATTCCTTATAAACCTGAAAAGCTTCTCTAATTGGCTTGGTATAAATTCCTTCTTCAAAGTCTACCTCTGTTAAAATTCTTTGGAAAGTAGTATGTCTACAGTGATCTGACCAATATGTATCTAATACTCTTATCTCTGTAATGGTTGGGTTTCTTTTTTCACTTTTAAAATATTCTCTTATTAATTTAATATCTTCTAAATTTAAGGAAAGTCCTCTGTGTCCAATAAATTCTTCTAATTCCCCATCCCTCATATCTAGAAATCCATTAATTATTTCTATATTTTCAGGTTCTACACACTGCTCTTCTAAGGACTCCTTACTTGCTAAAGTACTTTCTTTAGAGTCCACTTCATTTATATAATAACTTTTAATCGTTTCTAAATTTTCTTCTGTTATATCTCCATAGAGTCCTATAATTTTTCCACTTTTTACTATAGGAAGCTCCTTCTGAGTTATTACCTGTATACATTGTGCTGCTGAATCTGCCCTTTGATCATATTGACCTTCATGATATTCCACAACAAAATATTTACTTCCACATAGATCTATATTCTCTTCATAAATATCATCTGTATTTTTTTCGCTTAACACAGTGTATTTGATATTTTCAAATTCCTCTGGATTAATTCCACTGATATGATACTTATTTATAAGTCTAACTTTTTCTAACTTCTCTATGGCTAATAATGTTCTAAATTCTCTAAGAAGCTCCTTAGCCTCATTGTTAAAATTTTCTTTTTTCTCCACATAAAGAGTAAAAATCTGCTTCATTTCATACCCCCATTTACGAATATTAACTTTATATATTTTTTTATTGTTCGTATTTTATATTTTTATTTTAATACAATTCCGAACAAAAATAAAGTCTTTTATCAAAAATTTAAAAAATTATTGATAAAAGACTTACTTTTTAGTTATTTTTTTATTCATTGTTCGTATTTGTGCTGTACTATTCACATCTTATTAACATTTCACCTCATTGAATAATGCTGTGAATATTAGATTATTATTTCTTCAAGTGATTTTATTTTAAATCTTTGTTGATTTTAGAACTACATATTATTGCGAAGCAAACCATTTGCAGAAAGATTAGATTTACTTAAAAATTCTCATGCTCTGTTCTATTTATTATTTCGTCCTGTAAAGTTTTTCCTAAATCACAGAAATAGTCACTATAGCCTGCCACTCTAACAATTAGTCCCTTATAATTCTCTGGATTTAATTGAGCTTCTCTTAATGTTTTAGCTGAAATAACATTAAATTGTACATGATGACCATCCATTTTAAAATATGCTCTTATTAAATGACATAGATTTCTGATACCCTCTTCCCCTCTTAAAATATTTGGAGTAAATTTCTGATTAAGAAGTGTACCTCCAGTTCTCAAATGATCCATTTTAGCTGCTGATTTCATAACTCCTGTAGGACCATATTTATCAGCTCCGCCGACTGGTGATATACCTTCTGACTGCGGCATTCCCTTAAGTCTGCCATCTGCAGTTGCCCCTGTAACTTCTCCAAAGTAAATATGACATGTAGTTGGAAGCATGTTAACTCTATAGGTACCACCTCTTATAGATTTTCTCCCATTGACTTCATCATAATAAGCATCAAAGCACGTTTTCATGATGTCATCCGCATAATCATCATCATTTCCGTACTTAGGTGTCTTATTTAGTAATAGCTGTCTTAATGGCTCTTCATCTTGAAAATTATTATTTAACACTTTCATTAATTTCTCCAATGATATGGTCTTATTCTCAAAAACATGATATTTAATTGTAGAAAGTGAATCAGTTAAAGTTCCTATACCTACTCCCTGTACATAATTTGAATTATATCTAGCACCACCAGCATTATAATCCTTTCCATTTTTAATACAATCATCTATTAATGTTGATAGGAATGGACCTGGCATTTCTGTCATATATAACTTTTCAATAATGTTATTTCCCTTTATTTTAATATCCATAAAATAATGAAGTTGAGCTTTAAAAGCATCAAATAGTTCTTCAAAACTCTTTAAATCCGTTGTATTTCCTGTTCCTATTCCTATCTTTTCACCAGTCATTGGATCAACTCCATTATTTAGAGTTATCTCTAGCACCTTAACTAGGTTAAAGTATCCTGTTAAGATATATGCTTCTTTACCAAAAGCTCCTGTCTCAACGCAACCAGAAGTTCCTCCTTCCCTTGCATCTTGTACAGATTTTCCCTGCCTTATAAGCTCTTGAAACACTGAGTCTGCATTAAATACTGCTGGTTGTCCCCAACCTTTTCTTATAATTTCTCCTCCTTTTTTAATAAAAGCTTCTGGATTTTTCTTTGAAAGTTGAATATTACTATTTGGTTGAAGTAAAGTCATACTATCTACTACATCTAAAAGAATATAGGATAATTCACTTACTCCATCTCCCCCCTCACAGTTTAACCCTCCAATATTAATAGTAGCAAAATCTGTATAGGTTCCACTTTCCTTCAAGGTAACTCCAACCTTAGGAGTAGCTAATTGATTATTGAATTTAATCCACAGACATTGTAATAATTCTTCTACATCCTCTTTTGTAGTACTTCCGGCTTCCATTTCCTTTTTATAAATTGGATATAGATTTTGATCAAATCTACCTGGACTAAAAGCATCCCAAATATTCATCTCAGTAATTACTGTAAGATGAATGAACCAATATCCTTGAATAGCTTCCCAAACTGTATCTGGTTTATTGGCAGGTACCTTATTGCATATATCTGAAATTCTTAAAAGTTCCTGTTTCTTATTTTGGTTCTTCTCTTTTTCTGCCATATCTCTTGCAAGTTCACTATGCCTTTTAGCAAAAATTATAACCGCTTCACAGGCAATTTTCATAGCTTTTAGCTCTTCTTGTCTATCAAATGCATTTATATCATTAATAAAGTCTAACTTACTAATTTCTGCTTCTATTTCATCGATAACTTCTAGAAACCCTCTATTAAATAATTTTTTATCTCCTACAGTATGACCTGGCCCTCTTTGTTCCATAAATTCAGTAAAAATACCTGCATTATAACATTTATGCCATTGGTTATCCATTTGTTCTAATATCTTATCTCTAATAGATTTTTCTCTCCAAAAGGGTATTATCTCTCTTTCCTGAATCTCATATATAACTGGGTCCACCTTAAAAAAGGTTTTCTCTCTGCTATCCATAATCCTTAAATCATCTAAACTATGACAACATATCTCTGGATAAGTAGGGGTAGCTTTTGGGCTTTCTCCTCTTTCTCCAATTATAAGCTCATCAGAATCTATAACAATAGTTTTCTTCTCACAAATTTCTTTTAATGCTAAGGCTCTCAACACAGGAGTGGATACCTTCCCCTCATACTTTTTATAAGCTTCTGTAATAATTCTAGCTCTATCTATTGATATAGTAGGAATAGCATCTAAACTTCTTTTTCTTAATATTTCTACTCTTTTTCTCATCTAATTACCCTCCTATTTTAACCTTAATGCCCGTCTCATTATAAAATTTCTCTTTAATATGTTCCATATGTTCTAAGGTTGGTTCTTCGATAGCGTTCATCTCATAGTTTTTATTCAGTCTAGTATACTTTTCTTCAGATATATTGTGATAAGGCAATAAATTTATCTGCTCTATACCTTTTAATTCTTTTATAAATTCTATAAATTCTTCTATATCCTTCTCACCATCATTCACTGTAGGAATCATTGGTATTCTTAAAAAAACTCTAGCTCCACGGTTAAGTAATAGCTTTAAATTCTTAAGAATTATGTCATTACTTACTCCAACATAGCTCCTATGCTTTTCATCATCTATAACTTTTAAATCATAAAGAAATAAGTCTGTATAAAGTATAATTTTTTCTAAAGTCTCCTTATGAGCAAACCCACTAGTATCTACTGCCGCATGAATTCTCTTTTCCTTACATCTTTTTAACAAATCTAGAAGGAATTCTCCTTGATTTAATGGTTCTCCTCCTGAAAATGTAACACCACCATCAGATTCATCATAAAATATCCTATCTTTTTCTATTTCTCTTATTAATTCATCTGCATTCTTTTCTTCCCCAGCAACTCTTAAAGCTGTAGTAGGACATATATCACTGCATTTACCACATCTTTTACATAGGTTATTGTTAAACTTTATACAATCCTCATGAAAAAAAATTGCCTTTTCTTCACATTTCTCTATACAAGATTTGCAACTAATACATTTATCCTTATAAAATAAAAGCTCACTATAGGATTTTTGACTTTCCGGATTATGGCACCATCGGCATATTAAAGGGCATCCCTTTAAAAATACCGTAGTTCTTATACCTGGCCCATCGTGTATAGAATATTTTTGAATGTTAAATACCATCCCCATATTATTCCCCCTATTCTTTATATATTTATCCGAGCAATAACTGTGCCAAGCTAATAAACTCAAGGCTTTTACATAAACTTTAATACTTTAAGCAAAAATACGTCCCAAAAACAGTACTTATTGTACTATTTTTAGGACGTTGTATTTATTTTAATATTATCTCTTTTTTTATGTTGAATTTTTTTATCTTATTTTGAAGAGTTTGTTTTGGAATTTTTAATAGTCTTGCTGCCTTAGAATAATTTCCCTCTGATTTTTCAATGGCACTAATAAGAATTTCTCTTTCCATATGATATAGACATTCATTTAATCCCTCATCATATACTTTCTCTTTAACAATATTTTTCACTTGATTATTTGACTGTTGAGTATATATATTTATCTTATTTAAAAATTCTCCTTCACATAGTATCATAGCACTTTCCACAGCATGTTTAAGCTCCCTAACATTTCCTGGCCAGCTATGAGCTAAAAATTTATCCATAGCCTTTGAATCTATACTCTTTACACTTTTATTAAATCTCTCATTATATTCTTCTAAAAAGTGCTTTACTAGTAGTGGTATATCTCCTTTTCTTTCTCGAAGCGGAGGTATTTCCATATATATTACTTTTAATCTATAGTATAAGTCTTTTCTAAGCTTTCCTTCTCTTATTAAGTCCATAGGATTTTCATTTGTAGAAGCAATAACTTTAACATCTATTTTCTTATTCTTAACTCCTCCTACAGTTCTTATTTCTTCCTCTTGTATTACTCTTAATAATTTCCCTTGCAATTCTAAATCCAGTGAGTTAATCTCATCTAAATATAAAGTACCTCCATTGGCTATCTCAAACAATCCTTTTCTTTCCTTTGCTCCAGTATAACTTCCTTCTTCGGTACCAAAAAGTATGCCTTCTAGAAGATTTTGTGGAAGAGCTGCACAGTTTTGTGCTATAAAGGGAGCATTTTTCTTATTTTCATTTTCATTATGTATGGCCTGTACAAATAACTCTTTTCCTGTACCAGTTTCTCCATAAATCAGCACTGGTGAGTTTACTTTGCTTATTTTTTTAACTATATCTTTTAATTCTTTTATTCTATAATCTTCTCCTAAAATATTATCTAAGCTGTACTTAGTTTTGTAATTTAGGTTTCTTAATTCTTTACTATTACATATCTCCTTCTCCAAGGAAAGTATTTTTTCTGAAAGCTCCCAAACCAAGGTGAAATCCTTAAAAATCTCAAATACTCCAACAATATTATCCTCTTTAAAAATAGGAATTGTAGATGTAACTACAGTTACTGGTAATCCTATATGATTTTTATAATTTTGTATTCTATTTATTATTGGTTTTCTATTCTTAATTACGCTATAGAAAGTGCTATTTTCTTTCTTTAATTGTGGAAATACTTGCAAAATATTTTTCCCTATAGGATTCTTATCTTTTATACCAGTTATATTCTTTTTATTACATTCTTTATAAAAGATAATATTAGCTTCATTATCTGTAACTATAATGCCCTCATCAGAGTTTTCAATGAAACTTTCTAATATGTTCTTATAATCCATTCCACATCCGCCCCTATTAATATTTAAAGTGGCTGTTTTAAAAGTATTTAAAACAGCCATAATTTTTTTACTTTACACTATTTTTAACCTACCTACACTCCATACTTTAGAATTGTAAATAAATATTTATATGATAAGTCAACTTAAATCACAAGTTAGCTTATAAACCAATATTTTATCACTCCAAAGAATTCCCTTACATAAAAATTCAATGCAGAAATCTTACCAGTTTTTGCAGCATAACACTTAATATTAAGTCCCAATTTCTCTCCTATTGTCTTTGCTCTATACATATGAAAACTATTAGTTATAACTGTGGTAGACTTACCTTCTCCTATAATATAGCTAGAGAATTTAAAATTCTCATAGGTATTGGTGGATTTGTCCTCCATTATTATCAATTTTTCTTCCAGTCCATTATTCATTAAATAGGTTTTCATAGCCTCAGCTTCACTTATATCTTCATTTTTTCCTTTTCCACCACTAACTATAACTTTAGTATCAGGATTGAGACTATTAAATTCTAAAGCTTTATCTAACCTCAGTCTCAATGACTGAGATATTTTATCTCCATTAAGTCCTGCTCCTAAAACCAATACATAATCCGTTTTATCATCTTCCTGCTTGCTTCCATGATAAACTATGATAGACTCTACGGTTAAAAATCCTATGATTCCTATTATAAAAAGAATTATAATAAAATTCTTAACTGCTCCATTTATTATTTGTTTATTAACAACTATCTTTAGTATAAACAACCCTATAGATAGAACTAGCCAAAACTCTGCAAATGCCATATGAAAAGTTACAATTTTCAATATAATGTAGTACAACAATGACATAATAGATAAGATTATAAGTACTTTATCAAAAATAACTATTTTACCACCTAATTTCTATATATAAATTAACTTAATTATTAATCTTTGTTTTAATATGGTGTTGATAATGAACTACATATCATTTAAAACAAAGCCAATTATTAAGATTATATCATAGTATTTAGGTTATAATTGTATTATTTTAGTTAATCATACTTGATAAATAAAAGAGACTATCTCAAAGCGGTTAAAATTTTGGCTTTGAAATAGTCTTTGTAAAATATTATTTATCTACAAGTTCATCAATACAATCTACTAAATTACTTACTTCGGGTTTACTTAGTTGAGCATTAGCTCCAACAGATTTCCCTTTATGTTCTAACTCTTTTGTAATTAGAGAAGAGAAAATTATTATTGGCAGTGATTTTAGTATTGGATGTTCCTTGATTTTTCTAGTTAATGTGTGTCCATCCATTTGTGGCATCTCTATGTCTGTTACTATTAAATCCACATCCTCTTTAAAATCTTCTCCCTTTTGTGCCACTAAATTTTCTAGATAGTTTAGCACTTCTTTTCCATCATCAAAGGTCTTTAATTTTGTAAATCCAGCTTTGTTTAAAGTTTCTTTTAATAAGCTTCTAATAAGTACAGAATCATCAGCCATAAGAATTTTAACATTGGATCTATCCTTATAGGCTATATCACTAATTCTTTCCTTACTTATTCCAACCTTTGGATTTATATCTGTAACTATCTTTTCAAAGTCCAATAAAAGAAGGATTTTTTCTCCTAACACTATATTTCCTATAACTAATGAAGTTGGTGTAATAACACTAGGCTTTCTAATTTCTTCCCATTTAATCCTATGAACTCCCACTATTTGATCTATGTTAAAAGCCACTTTTAAATTATTAAACTCACATATAATAATTGTGCAATTATCTTGTAAATCCTTTTTTCCTTCAAGTATATATTTTAAATCTACCAAGGTTATTATTTCATCTCTACACAATATTAATCCACCAATTTCTGGTGGAGCTTGTGGAATAGGAGTTATTCCATTGCACTCATCAACTTCTTTTACTTTAATTATATTAATAACATAATTTTTCCCACCTATAATAAATTCTAATACCTCTAACTCTCCAGTACCACTTTCTAATAATATATCATTACTCATAATTTTCACTCCTTTATAAACACTGACATTATCTCATAATAAAATCTTATTCTTTATATATATCGTTAAGATTACATTATTCTTTATAAAATTTAGGTATATGAAATAAAACATTGATTAGTGATTTTTTGAATATGCCTTATTGCAATAGCTCATAAATGGCCTCAGCATATATTTCTGTCAATTGCATCAATCTATCTATTTTTATAAATTCATTAGGCTTATGAGCAGTTCCTTGTTCACTAGGAAAACCTGGACCAAATGCAACTATATTATCCATAGCTCTAGCATAAGTACCTCCACCTGTTGTCATTGGTTCTGTTTCATAATCTCCTGTACAACGTCTATATACCTTCAGTAATTTATTTATTAATGGACTCTCTTTAGAAAAACATATCGGCCTTAGATGGGTAATAACTTTAATTTTAAAGCATGAATATTTAAATCCATTTCTAATCCCATCAATAATATCATAGTACTCATTGTTAATAGGATATCTAATATTTATTTTCATGCTCACTTCATCAGAATTTAATTCTATAAGTCCTACATTAAAGGTAAACTTACCTGAATCTTCATCTTCGAAGTTGCAATTTATATTTTCTCCATTATAAAAGGTTGAAATTAACCTATTATACTCATCTATAAATTTTCTTTTATCAATTAGTTCATTAAATCTTCCTAAAAATTTTATACCATAGGAAATTGCATTTACTCCCTTTTCAGGAGTTGCTCCATGAGCAGCAACTCCATGAAACTCTATCTTTATTAGCTTTTTATCGCAATTGATAATTCCTCTAATTTTTTCTTCTTTACAAAATAACATTAATTCGGTTTCTATTTTCTCTTTAAAATAGCTGTCACAACCTAAAATCAAGCAAGCCTTAGAGGGTACACTGTTTATAGCTTCTCCCCCAGTAATACTCACCAAACTTATAGGCATGTCCTTGTCAATTTTTAACTCAGAAGTTAACTCAATATCAACTATACCCTTTTCTCCATATATAACAGGAAAACTACCATCAGGAGTAAATCCTATGTTAGGTGCCTTTTCATACTCTTTATAATACTTAATACATTTCCAATCAGTTTCCTCGTTAGTTCCTATTATAAGCCTAACTTTCTTATCCTCAGGAATCAAACCCTTTTCCTTTAATATTTTCATGGCATACATTGATGCAATTATAGGTCCCTTATCGTCTGTAGCACCTCTTCCATATATTTTCCCATCTGAAATCTCCCCTCCAAAAGGGTTAAAATTCCAGCCTTCACCTTCTGGTACCACATCAACATGACAAAGTACTCCTACCGTATATTCTCCTTTGCCCGCATCCACATGCCCTGCATATCCTGCAAAATTTTGAGATTCAAAATCAAATTCTCTACCTCTATTCAATATATAGGTGAGGGCTTCATGAACACCTTCTCCAAAAGGCATATTAGGCTTAACCTCATCTTCTACAGATCTATACTTAATCAAATTAACTAAATCATGAACTATATGGTCCTGCTCCTTTTGCACATCCTCTTTAAACATACGTTTCTCCCCTTTTGTACCTTTATCGCTAACCTAATTATACTTGAAATTTGCTATATTGTAACTTATATTTGTTAAATAAAATAGAAGTCTCCTATTTTAGTTGATACTTCTATTTAAACATACTCTAAAAATCATTGAGTTGCTCTTTCCACATTTATCCGATGGCTAGCATCTATTCTAATAAAGTGTGGATTTTAATTACTGTTAAAGGTATAATTGTAATAATCTTAATATGAAGAAAGGTGTGTTAACGTGGATAATAAAGATGAAATGTTAAAGAAATATGCGAAATTAAGTGTTAACGTAGGTGTTAATGTACAAAAAGATCAGACACTTGTGATAATGTCACCTATAGAATGTGCTAATTTCACTAGAATGATAGTAGCTGAAGCCTATGAAAGTGGTGCTAAAGAAGTGGTTGTACATTGGAGTGATGAGGAGTGTGCAAAACTTAAATACTTAAACTCTCCTATGGAAGTTTTCGAAAGCTATCCTGAGTGGCAAAGAGATTCAGTGCTCACCTATGCTAAAAATGGAGCTTGTTTTTTAAGTATAAGTGCATCTAATCCTGAACTATTAAAAGATGTAGATCCTAAAAAAATAGCTGCATTCCAAAAATCTGCTAGCATATCTAGAAAGGATTTCAGTGAAAGACTTATGAGTAATCAAAACTCTTGGTCTATAATTGCACTTCCTACTGTTGGATGGGCAACTAAAGTGTTCCCAGAACTTTCAGAAAAAGATTCCGTTGACAAGTTATGGGAAGAAATATTCAAAATAGTAAGAATCGATAAAGATGATCCTGTTCTAGCTTGGGAAGAGCATAAAAAGAATCTTGCAGATAAGATGACCTGTTTAAATAGCAAAAATCTTAAGGCACTTCATTATAAAAATTCCCTAGGTACTGATTTAATGTTAGAGCTTGTAGAAAATCATCTATGGGTTGGAGGCTCTGAATATACTTCTGATGGCATAGAATTTATTGCTAATATACCAACGGAAGAGATTTTCTCTATGCCTAAAAAACATGGAGTTAATGGAACCGTAGTAAGTTCAAAACCTTTAAACTACGGTGGGAATTTAATAGAAAACTTTTCTTTAACTTTTAAAGATGGTAGAGTTGTGGATTTCTCTGCTGAAAAAGGCTATGAGAGTTTGAAAAATTTAATTGAAACTGATGAAGGCTCTCACTATCTTGGTGAAGTAGCCCTAGTTCCTTTTAATTCTCCTATTTCAAATTCAAATATAGTATTCTTTAATACTCTATATGATGAAAATGCTTCTTGTCATTTTGCACTTGGCAAAGCATATACTCTATGTATAAAAAATGGAGTTGAAATGACTAAGGAAGAATTGGAAGCTGCTGGTGGAAATGATTCTTTAACACATGTAGATTTTATGCTTGGCACTTCTGATTTAAATATAACAGGAATCGGTTTTGATGGAACTGAGACTCCTATATTTAAAAATGGAGATTGGGCCTTTTAAATAAATATTTTTCTTATTTCATAATCTTTAAAAGTATTCTATATACTATAATATGAGGTGATGCAATACCAACACCTCATATTATTTAATACTATTATTTAAATATATTATTGAGAAATATGAAGATCTCCTCCATCACTGATACATTTGATTTCTCCCTTTCCAGTTATAAAAGTCTTCGTATTATTCATCTTCAGAAGTTGCAATACTTCCTCACTTATTGGATTTTTACTTTCCTCTATGTCATTGGTAATAATAGCAAACTTAGGCTTTATAGTGTTTATAAATATAGATGTTAAATCCTCGAATCCTCCATGATGAGGCACTTTCAATAAGGTATAATTAGCTATATTTTTATTTAAAAGAAGTTCTTCTAGTCCTTCTTCTTCTATATCTCCAGTGAATAAGAATTTATTACTTCCATGTTTCATTTCTAAAACTAAGGAGTGATCATTCTCTTCTTTATAATATTTCTTAGAAGGAAATAAAATCTCAAATTCTAGTTCTCCAAGATTAAATTTATCTGATGCTTTTCCTACTACATTAGGTATACCTTTTTCTAATATAGCCTCTTCAAGTTTATTATATGGTTTTGAATCTACAATTAAATCGCTTTTTATTATTCTATCTACTGTTATATTTTCAAGTATCTTTGGTGCTCCACCTATATGATCTTTATGAGGATGAGTTAAAATTAAATAATCCAATTTATTTATACCTAAATCCCCTAATCTTCTTACCAATAAACCTCCATCTTTATTAGTTCCGCTATCAATTAAAATATTTCCACTATAGCTCTTAATTAAAATACTGTCAGCTTTTCCAACATTGAAGAAATATATATTTACTTTATCTAAGAGATTGTTGTTTTCACTTTCCTTGGAAGGCAAAAGTAAACTTTTGAAATTCCATAATAAAAATATACATAGTAGAGTTCCCAATGTTAATGCTATAATTTTAAAATATGAGTTTTTCATGGGTCACCTCCAAATTTTTATGCAACATATAAAATCTACTCTATTATACAAGGCCTTGTTTTAAATGTTTGTTTTAATATAGTTAATTATCAACACTATATTAAAACAAAGTCTTTCTATAAAACTCATATTTAATATCTAAAAACTCTTCCAAATCATTTATAAATTGATAAAGCATTGCTCTATTCTCAAACTCTTCTCTAGTCTTTGGAAGGTCCATTTCTCTAAATATATTCCTCATATCACTTAATTCTTCCACTAGGTCTTCAACTGAATTATTTTCATCTAAAGAAACTGCTATCTTTTCTGTAAATTTTGATATAATTATAGTTTGTTCATAGGTCATAAAGAATCTTCTAAAATGTTGTCTCATCCTATTTAGTACCTTAAACTGTTCATTTCTCATATTCATATATTCTATATAATAAGTATTAGGTGATATAAAATAATTATTAAAATCTATATAAGCAAACTTCTTACCTTTTCTCAAATTTTCCTTCAAAGTAGTAAACAACTTCTCCTCTTCTATGGATACTGTTTGATTCTCAAGGCCTATACTCATTTTCATAAGTATATCTCTCATAAGGCTCTCCACTTCATCTCGAAGATCCTTTATTTTATCCTCTACCTTTGGAATATATAAATTTAATAAAAGTGCCACAGTGACTCCTATTATCACTAATAGAATTTCATTGATTATAAGTGATATAGTTACTACTTTTTCTGCCAGTATATGAGTAGCTAATACCGAAGTTACCACAATGCCCTGGGATAAATTAAATTTTACCGCTATGGGAATAAATATTATTAAAAATAATCCAAACACTATGGGGTTATGTCCCAAGAATGTAAATAACAGTGTTGATAGTAATAATCCAATGATTGTGGCTAAAATCCTTTCAAATACCAATGCTAGGGATAACCTCTTGGTATTTTGAATGCTTAGAATGGTTATTACTCCTGCGGATGCACTGTAGCTTAGACCTAACCCTTGTGCAATTATTATAGCTATGGCAGCTCCTACTCCCGTTTTTATAGTTCTAGAACCTAAAAATTTCATTTTTTCACTCCCTTCCCCTATATTCATATTCTTTATATTATAAACTATTATTCTATTTCCAATAATACTTTTAGTGTTTATTACATATAATATTTTTCATATGATAACTTTTATTCTCTTATAATTCAGTTTAAGTTTTGCTTTAAATGGTTGTTGATTTTAGAACTAAGCCTTAATTTTAAATCACTAATGCTATAAATTTGGAATATGATATATTACCCCTATTAAATTATGTTAAGGTGAATAATATGAAAATTGATATAGCGAAGCATAATAGTATAGCTTGGGACAAAGAGGCTATGCGAGGTAGTAAGTGGACAAAACCCCTTAACAATAAAGAAATAGAAAAAGCTAAACGGGGTTATTGTAAACTTTTTTTAACTCCTTCAAGAGCAGTTCCCCCAGAATGGCTAGAAGGTATAGCCAATAAAAAGGTACTTTGTCTCGGAGGTGGCGGCGGTCAACAGAGTGCTATATTAGCACTTCTTGGAGCTGATGTGACAGTTGTAGACATATCCAATGAACAACTTAAAAATGATGAATTTATAGCGAAAACCTATAATTTAAATATAACCACAATACAGGGTGATATGAGAAATCTAAGTTTTTTAGATAATAATAGCTTCCATTTAATAATTCATCCTATATCTAATATCTTTATAGATGATGTATTAATAGTTTGGAAAGAATGCTACAGAGTCCTAAAAGCTAATGGAGTTTTAATATCTGGTATAATTAACTCTCTATTATATTTATTTGATTTTGAAGATGACTGCAATCCTCTAGCTGTTAAATATTCCATCCCCTATTCCACCATTAATTCTATTTGTGATGAGGAATTAGAAAGTTTTCTAAAAAAAGAGAGTCCTTTTGAATTTTCTCATACTTTAGAAGAGCAGATTCAAGGTCAAATAGATGCAGGTTTCTCAATTACAGGATTTCTGGAGGATAACTCAGGAGGCCAATATATTCTTGATAAATATATAAATAGCTATATTTTAGTAAGAGCTGAAAAATTATCAAGTGATTCTTAGTTTCAGATAAATAAAAGGACTATCTCAAAATAAGATTTTGAGATAGTCCTTTTCTAATAGAGAAAATATCTATTCCACTACTACATTTAATATTTTAAAAATGCTCTATGATCTACAGTAAAATGCCATGACACCATAATTACCTCACTGATTTAAACGTATTTTCTAAATCAAATCTTCCATACCCATAGGTAGGAATAGGATAAATAGTTCCCTTTTGCCTAACTGCAGTACGGGCAAGTATACCCTTTAAACCTTGTACATTCAAACTAGGTTTATTAGCTTGCCGCGCCCATTCTAAAAATAATGCACACCCGCCAGCAACTACAGCTGTAGCAACACAACTTCCACTAACAAGAGTCATTCCTCCACCAGCCTTAACAGTAAGTTGATTTATTCCTCCTGCGGCAATTAACGGGCTAATATATCTTTCAACATCAAATCCTCTTCCCGAGTCAGCAACTGAAGTATCATTAGTTTGATTATAATAGGCTACTGAAATTACAGATTGAGAAGTACTTGGAATGGTCAAAGTTGTAAATTGGCTTATACTTCCAAATGCCGTTCCTTCACCTATAATATCTCTCTGAGGTAACCAAGCATCATAACGACCATCGCTAATATATTCACCAGTAAGATAAAAAGACCAAATTCCTTCTTGAAGGTTATACAATTCTACTTGAATTAACTCTCCACCACCTAAATCATAGGGATAATAGTATCTTATTACTGCTCTTGTATTTTCATAGCTAAAATTAAAAGTAACTATATTAGACTCTGTAGGATTTATAACCTCTAAGGATTCACCAGAGGGTGAATCTATACCTAATAGTGCTTTATTAGGTGATTTAAGCCAAATTTGAAATATGAGATTTTTAATATTTACCACCTTTAATTCAATAATACTACGATTTACAGCACCAACACCGCCTATGAATCCCGTTGTGTGAGTCCTACTATTTCCTTCATTTCCAGTACCGCAGACTACAATAAAATTGTCGCTTATAGATAATGTGTCTATATACGTGCCTAATAAAGATAAGCCAGTATGAGATCCAAAATTTGTCCCTACTCCAATAAATATAATCATTGGCTTGTTATTAGTTGAAAAAATTTCATATAAGTGTCTTAGTCCAAGGGCTATATCACAAGATGCATATAATGGTGCATTAGTATTGGCTGACTCTTTAAAGAAAGCTTCATAATACGTATATCTCTTAAGTTTTATAATAGCTAATTCACATTCAGGAGCAATCCCCTTAAAAACTTCTCTATTTCCGCTAGCAGCCATGATTCCAGACATTTGAGTTCCATGACCAATTTCATCTCTACTAGGTACTATTGCATAGGGATCTCCATCATTATTTTTAACATTAATAGCCTCATTTATTTGCTCTTTCGTATAAACAACACCAAAAGGTACCCCCGCAGAAGGAGGGTCACTTTGAATTGATTGATCCCATATACTTTGTATTCTTGTAGTTCCATCTGGAGATAAAAAGGCATTATTTAAATAATCAATCCCTGTATCTATAATTCCAATAATAACATCTTTTCCAGTAACATTTATAGCTGGATTATTTTGAACCTTTCTAATCTGGGCTGCTTCTATAGGTGTAATTGCTGTAATATCTTGTAATGTAGAAAAATCATTATTAGAGGTTTCTATCAGGGTGAATGGATCAATCTTATCAATATAATTAATTGTAGAAGTTTTTTGTAAAAACTCATCTATCATATCACCTTTTACAGCTAATGCTGCAAGATAATCATTTAAAGCATATGCACACACATAATCCATAGATTCCATCTCTTCTAAAAAATTCCCTGAATAATCTACAAAGAGATTTAAATAAGTTGGGTCATAAAAGAGGTTATTACAATATGCCAAATTAACCACCTGAAAATTAATACTATAATATAATATTCACGAAGTGTATATTATATGATTGTATAATTATGTTTTAATACAATGTTAAGTCCAGTTTCAACTCAAGTTTAAAACATAGCTAATTTTAAGTTTATTTAATTTATTATACTACTCTTTATTTTGATACAGTCCCTTTAATAAGTATGTTAATCCTTAACTTATACTATTATTTTACTCTACCTACAGTAGTATTATCACATGTTCTATCTCTAAGGTCTTCTATTGGATTCGGTGCTTCCTCAAATCTATAATCCATTCCTTTTTGTTTAATATAATTATCTATAACTATATGACTTGCAACCTCATTAACATTTTTATTTACGATATTTTGATATTTAAAGAAATCAAAGTCATTTGGAAGATTTGATACTTCAGTATAATCTTCTCTTTGGGCAGTTAGTCTAGCTGTTTTCTGTACTTCTCGTACATATTCTTTGTTTGGACCCAATTTAAGTAACTTTGGAAAAGCTCCAGTTGGTATGACTTGCTGCCATTCCTTACCTTCATATTTCTTTAATAGTTCAGCCGCTTTATGTAAATGCGCTACTTCTTGAATGTAATTTTGTTCCCATATCTTTTTAATATTTTCATCTGTTTCATCTTCATAGCATGAATAATATAAATAACATTCTGTGTATTCATGCATAAGTAACTCTTCAAGCCATGTACAATTGGTATCCTTCAAGCTTCCATATTGAGTAACGTGCTGCTCCTCAATCATTCCAATTTCTAAATAAAGCTTTCTTCCAATATCAGTTTTATATAAAGAGCTAACATTCATATAATAATTCATTGTTTGCTGTTCTGCTGCTGTTATAATTCCTATATTAAGTTTTGTCAGTGGATCAGCAGTTTTAAAATCTACAAATCTTCTCATATCATCATAAGGGTAACGGTGTTCTGATATTGTAGGCCTACCTGGCATAATCTCTGTATAGTGTCCTACAAGATTCTCTGCTTTAACTCCCTGTTCCATTTCAAGTAAATCAGCATATCTATATAAGTGATCAAAATCTTCAAGTAATGCAAAATCTAGAGCTTGCTTTACATATATATTGGATTCATTCTTTGCAAGTGCACATGTTAAATCAACAGCTAGTTGTTCATAACTTATTGTTGTTTCAAGTATAGTCTCATCAAGTGGCCTTAAATTACTAATTTTCTTTTGTTGCTGCTGTTCAATTCTTCTCATAAGTGCAAGTTCGCGCCTTATATCATTATTATTACAATGACGAGAAAATTGATGTGAAAACCAAGTTGCTTCAAATTCCGTACCATTCATTAAAATTATACGAGTTTTAGTATATGGATCCACTTCATTCTTATTATATTTTTTAGGATATAACTGTGCCCAGTCTTGAATGGTGGAATCTATGCTAACTGGCTTTTCTTCAAATGGATTTAACATAAAATCACTCCTTTATATTTTTATATCTTATTACCTCATTAATTTTTCCCTAAACACTTTTTTTATTCATTTAATTTATATAAGAAATAATTCTATAACTAAGCTTCAGTTGTAGAAAGTATTCCCAATAAGCAAATTCCATCTAAAGCTAAGAATCACTTGATAACTTCATATCATGTAAAAAGGCACTTATATTTCTATAAGCGCCTTTTATAAGGAGGATTATGCCTTGAATCAGTATACTATATCATATGCTTTACATTTATTATTATTCTAAAAATAACTCATATAGTATCTATCCTTATACGTCTGATTATATACTCTATCTGTAACTATATGAAACATTTCATATAACTTAACCGTACCATTATATCTTCACTTAAATATTATATATTATAAGAGATAAAGGAGGCGAGTTTATGGCTTGTCCTGAAGTAATGCAATTACACGTTCATGAATTTTTAGGTAGCACTAGGGTAGCTGAGCTTGGATCAGATGATGCTCATAATCACCGTTTTGCAGGAATTACTAGCCAAGCAATTCCTTTTGGTGGAACTCATATCCACTTAGTAAACACAAGTACTGACTTTTTTGATCACTTCCACGAAATTGAAGTCATTACTGGTCCTGCAATCCCTGTAGGTGAAGGAAGGCACGTTCACTTTGTATCTGGTACCACCACTTGTGTTGATGACCATGTTCATGAATTCATTTTTACAACTTTAATTCAAGCACCTATATTTGTAAGCTAGATTATTTAATATATGGCAGTTTTACACTGATTTTGTGTAAAGCTGCCTCTTAAATTTTACAATACTTATTTCTTCAATGTAGTTTAAAAAACATATTCTTTAATGAAAAAATCTTAATTTAAGGCTTTGTTTTAAATGGTTGTTGATTTTAGAACTATATATTATTGCGAAGCAAACCATTTGCAGGAAAATTAAATTTATCAACATATTGATGTTTCACTGTTCCACATTGAATAGTATTTTCCCCGCTTATTCATAAGTTTCTCATGATTACCCTGTTCAATTATTTTTCCATCACTTAGTACTAAAATATTATCTGCATTTTTTACTACAGAAAGATTGTGAGCAATCATTATTATGGTTTTATTTTCTCTTACAAGTTTTGATATAGCTTCTTTAACATATAGCTCATTTTCTATATCTAAAGATGCTGTGGCTTCATCAAGAAGAAGTATTGGACTATCTTTAAGTATAGCTCTTGCAATTGAAATACGCTGTTTTTCTCCTCCTGATAATCTATTTCCATTTTCACCTGCAAAAGAATCATATCCACTTTCTAATTTAGTAATAAACTCATCACAATTTGAAGCTTTACATGCACTTACTATTTCCTTATCTAGAGCTTCTTGTTTTGCAAACTTTATATTATTTTTTATACTATCATTAAATAAGAAAACATCTTGATATACCATAGAAATATTTTTCAATACCTTTTCCCCATTGATATTTTTAACGCTTATTCCTCCTATTTTTATATCTCCAGCTTCTGGTTCATAAAATTTTGAAATAAGATTAAGTACTGTGGATTTTCCTGAACCAGAATCCCCCACAATAGCAGTAAGTTCACCATGTTTAGCTTTAAAACTTACATTTTTTAATACAGGATTATCTTCTATATAACTAAAAGAAACATCTTTAAATTCAATATCATAGCTATTTGGATTAAATACAATTTCTGAATAATTATCTTCCTTCTGTAAAGCTATATTATCCATAGCATTTTTTGAAATCATAAGATTTTTATAAGAAGTCAAATCTATAAATAAGGTACCCATAAGCTGGGATATGAAAAAGGATAGGATAACACAAATAACATATTCAGAAGAGGTTATTCTATTAAAAATCAATTCACTTCCTCCAAGTATAATAGTTAACGGTGTACTTATATCTACTATCATTCTATAAATACTCCCTATTGGAACTACTTTAGATTCAAATTTATAACTGATATCACTTATACTCTTTAAAGAGTTATTTATTTTTTCATTCTTTACCCCTCCAAGACCATAACTTCTAAAGGTTTGTATACCATTTATATATTCAACTAAATCACTAACATTATCATTAAGTATATCCTTCTTTCTTCCTCCATACTTTTTAACCAACTTAGATGATATAATCATAAAAGGAATAATTAGTAATGCAGAAATTAAAATTACTATGCCAATAGTATTATTTATAGTAAATAAGAATAACAATGTTACAGCACTTAACGTGATATTTTTAGCTATTTCTCCAACTTTATGTCCTAAAATATCTTCATAATTATTTACGTCATGGGTTATTACGTTAATAAATTCTCCTGTTTTATACTTTGAAAAATTTATAAGCGGAAGGTTCTTTATCTTATTTCCAAGAAAAAGCCTTATACTTCTTGCAGTGGAAGACCCTCCTACATGTCCTAAAGTGTAACCTATAGAATATAAGAGTAAACGTACCATAAATATACATACTAGTAATTTACATAAATTTATTAATTTACTTAATTCAAAGTTATTTTGAAACACTGAATCTATGGTTAAAAATATAACACCTAGTACTGAGCCCGTAAGTAATCCTTCAATTATATTGAGAACAATTGAAACAATCAACTTTTTATCTTTTTTTATCCACATAGAATTTTCCATGTTATACACCTGCCTTTACATAGTACTCAATATTTCTTGATTTGTCATAAGCATTACATATCTTTCTATAATAATCATTAATTTCTAGTAATTCTTCATGAACTCCTATATCTGTAACCGTATTATTTTCTACTACCGCTACCCTATCACATTTCTTCACTATATTAAGTCTATGAGCAACAATGATCACTGTTTTATCTTTACACAAATTGTCTATAGCCTTATCTATCTCTTGTTGATTTTCAGGGTCAGCTGCCGAAGTTGCTTCATCTAGGATAAGTATTGGCGCATTTTTAAGTATAGCTCTTGCAATGGCTATTCTTTGCTTTTCTCCTCCACTGAACCGTGAACCATGGCTCCCTACTTTTGTACTATAACTTTCTGGAAGCCTTTCAATGACATGATGAATTTGAGCTTTTTTAGCTGCTTCTTTTACTTCTTCAAAGGTGGCATTTGTCCCCATTTTTATATTCTCAAATATAGTTTCCTTTGTAAGAAAAGTATTTTGAAATACTATAGATATATTCTCTAAAAGAGTTTCATAATCTATATTCTTTATATCTTTTCCACTTATTAAAATTTTCCCTTTATCTATATCAAAAAATCGTGCAATAAGTTGTATTATAGTACTTTTACCAGCCCCAGACCTTCCAACAAGAGCTATCTTTTCACCATCTTTAATAGTAAGGTTCACATTGTTTAATATATTTGTTTTTCCATCATAAGAAAAACTTACATCCTGAAATTTAATTTCTGCACTACTTGGAAATGTCTTGTCCCCTTTTTCATAAGCAGGTATTTCTAGAATTTTCCTTGCATTGTTAACTCCATTAAGAACCTTCGAGAAGTTTGAGCCAAGCTCCATTAGAGGTCTAAGTTCTGAAAGATAAAGACTTCCTACAAACGCAAATAGTATTAATCCACCAGCTTGAACATTACCATGATTATACATTAAACCACCTATAGGAATTATAAGTGCTACTCCGCACTGGAGGATTATTACAAAAATTGCATATAGAGGTCCCATTTTATGTGCAACCTTCTTCCATAGACTATACTGTTCATCAATGGCTCCTTTATACTTTTTATAAGAATCAGCTCCCATATCATAAGCTTTTATAAGCTTCATCCCATTTATATATTCAATCATTACTGAATTTAAATTTCCAATAACTTTATTGAATTCAGCCATTCTATGATTTTCACCTTTAAACATGATGATTTGTAGTAATATTCCAATAGGTATTGGAATTAAACTAATAAGTGCTAAAGTAGGATTTATAGTATATAAATAAACAAATATAGCTATTGGTCCACTTAAATACATAAATATCTCAGAAAGATGATGAGCTAAAAACAGTTCCAATTTTTCAATATCTTCACTAATTACTTTTTTTATCTCCCCAGAACTCTTTTCACTAAGATATCCTAGAGGTACCTTTGCCATGTGATTTATAATCATACATCTCACATTGTAAAGCGCATTATAAGCTCCTTTATGAGAAGCCACTATACCCACTGCCATAAAAAAGTATCTCAATATAATTGAAACTGTCAAGAAAATACCATATTGAACTAGTATTTCCCTTGTTACTTGCTTAAAGTAAACAACTTCTATAATTTTATATATTGCAATATATGGAGCTACCACCATTAATCCACTTATAAGGCCACATAATATAGAAAAATACAGCTTATATTTTTCTTTTCCAGCCCATTTAAATAAGATCAATAAAGGATTTTGTTTTTTTTCATTCATAAAGTTTCCCCTCCGTCTATATAACTTTTGTAAATACAGAATACTTCATGGCGAAAATCTTATCTACTCCATTACATTGTAAATATACCTTTTTGAAATTCTTTTTCATTTGATAATATATATCAATATCAATAAAAAAAAGTCACTTGGTAAATAATTACTAGTTACCAAGTGACTTTTTTTATTCTAACTACATCATTATCTTGCAAATATTATTTGTAAATTCTACAGGATCAGCTATAGTTAATCCTTCTATAAGCAATGCTTGATTATATAATAAATCTGTATATAATTTAAATTTATCTTTATCACCTTCATAAGCTTCTTTTAAAACTTTAAATACATGATGATTTATATTTATTTCTAGAATCTTATCTGCTTTTATGTTCTCATTATTAGGCATAGCGTTTAGAACCTTCTCCATTTCAATTGAAAGTTCTCCTTCATTTGATAAGCATACTGGATGATTCTTTAATCTCTTTGAAGCTTTAACAGCTTTAACCTTATCTGATAATATCTCTTTCATGCCCTCAAATAATCCACTATTTTCCTTACTTTCTTCCTCAGATGCCACATTTTCTTCTGCATCTATACCTAAGTCGCCACTGGATACAGATTTAAATTCCACATCCTTATAGTTCATCATCATTCTTATAGCAAACTCGTCTACCTCATCTGTAAAGTAAAGTATTTCATATCCTTTATCTAATACAAGGTCTGTTTGTGGCATCTTCTCAATTCTTTCATTGGATTCACCTGCAGCATAATAAATGTATTTTTGTCCTTCTGGCATTCTAGAAATATATTCAGCTAAAGTTACCATCTTCTTCTCTTTTGAAGAATAGAACATTAATAAATCTTGTAATACATCCTTATTACTTCCAAACTCACTGTATATACCATATTTTAACTGTCTTCCGAAGGATTTGTAAAATTCTTCATACTTTTCTCTTTCATTCTTTAATATATTTTCTAATTCATTTTTTATCTTATTTTTTATATTTTTAGCAATTAATTTTAATTGTCTATCATGCTGTAATATCTCTCTAGATATATTAAGAGATAGATCCTCTGAATCTACTATTCCTTTTACAAAACCAAAATAATCTGGTAATAAATCTGGACATTTATTCATTATTAAAACACCGCTTGAGTATAACTCTAAACCTTTTTCATACTCTTTAGTATAGAAATCATAAGGTGTTTTCTCCGGAATGTATAAAATTGAGTTATAACTTACTGCTCCATCTACACTTATATGAATGTGTTTTATCGGCTTATCAAAGCCATAGTGCTTTTCCGCATAAAAATTATCATAATCTTCTTTTGTAAGCTCATTTTTATTTTTTCTCCAGATAGGAACCATACTATTTACTACTTGTTCCTCTGTATAATCTTCATATTCACTATCGCTACCCTCTTTAAGTTTGCTACTAGTTACATCCATTTTTATTGGGTATCTAATGAAATCAGAGTATTTCTTAATTATTGACTTTATTTTATATTCTTCTAAATATTCATCAAAATTTTCATCCTCTGTATTTTCTTTTATCTTAAGTATAATGTCTGTACCAACAGAATCTTTTTCACAAGGCTCTATAGTGTATCCTTCTATACCTTTAGATTCCCATCTATAAGCTTCCTCATTACCAAAGGCTTTACTTATAACCGTAACTTCATCAGCTACTAAGAATGAAGAATAAAATCCTACTCCAAATTGTCCTATTATATCATGACCATCTTCAATTTCATTTTCCTTTTTAAATTGTAATGAACCACTCTTTGCTATAACTCCAAGATTATCATCAAGCTCTTGTTGAGTCATTCCAATACCAGAGTCAGAAATTTTTAATGTCCTATTTTCTTTATCAATGGTGACTTTAACATAGTAATCATCTTTCTCAAATACTAGAGAATCATCTACCAATGTTTTATAATAAATTTTATCAATAGCATCACTAGCATTAGAGATAAGTTCTCTTAGAAAAATTTCTCTATGAGTATAAATTGAGTTAATCATGAGGTCTAAAAGTCTTTTAGACTCTGCTTTAAATTGTTTTGTTTCCACTTTAAATCTCTCCCTTCAGAATAAAAAACTCATAATATATAAGTTACAATTAAGTTTTTACATTGTTAGCACTCTCACTCATTGAGTGCTAACCTATAATCTTTATATACCATATTAAAAATATTATGTCAATATATCTCACTAAAGTATTAGTTACCCTCTTCTTTAGATACCTTCAATTTAGTAGCTTAAAAAGCTATATGTAAATTATTTAATATTTCTAATAGATAAAAATCCTTCAAAATAATTTTGAAGGATTTTTATCTATTAGAAATTCTATATTCTGATGGAGATATTCCAAATTCATCTTTAAAGGCTTTTGAAAATTTACTATTATTAGTGTATCCAACTAAATTTGCTATATTAGCTATGGTCAAATCTTCTTTCACTAGAAATTCTTTGGCCTTTTTCATCCTATAACTTTTAACATATGCGTATATAGAACATTGATAGATTTCCTTAAATCCTTTTTGTAAATCAGTTGAATTAATTCCAACCATATCAGAAAGTTCTTTTATTGTAGTATGGGAATCTATATTTGTTACAAGAATTCTTCTAGCATCTTTTATTTTATCCACAAAGGACCTAGGAAAATACTTCTTTTCTCTAATTTTATAATCAGAATTCCCTAATATATAAAGTAAAAGTTCCACTACTTTTATTTTAAGAAGATAATTTTTAAATTTTTCTGGTAACACAAAAAATTCCTTAAATATATGATCTAGACTTTGACTTCCATGGTTTACTATGCAGGTATCTGAATTAAAAGATGAATTAATGAGGTTTTTAAATTCCCCTTCAGAAGTTCCAAGCATAGTAGCTATGTTTTTAGAAGCCTCATCTATATAAATCATTACCGTTACCCCTTTATAATGTTTAGTTGTAAAATCGGCCAAAACCACGCCTGTCTTATATCCAAAAATAGAAATATCCCCATCCCCCATATAAACTATTTTTCTATTTGCAAATTCACTTTCCAAATATCCTTCTAAGCAATAATTTATTTCCAAAGAATCTACACTTAGTTTAAAACTTTCACTTAATGGTTTATATATTTCAAAATCATTATATGTAACTTCAATTCCAGACATTACACCGTAGCTTGTTATAGTACCCTTTCCAAATTCCTCTGAAATGTTATATACTACATACTCTTCCATAACCTCTTTTGAACCAATGATATATCTAAACATATTCATATCTTCATCAAATCGCTTCATCCTTAATTACCACCTTAAACACCTGATTTTATGAAACATTATAACATACATTTTACTATAATCATAAGCTCAATGTCATAGATAAAAAAACATAAGCATGAACAGATATTACAAATAATTCGTTAAACCCATTTTTAAATTTACTTAATTAATTATCTAATTCTAGTGGTAAAAATGCATATTCTCCATTTCTGATAATCTCTCTTTCAATTACGAGAATAGGGTTTTTAAAAATCGGTCCATCTATTACTGTAGTGTGAAACTCTCCGCCCTCCCCGCAAGGATCAATTCCACGTTCCTCTAGCTCTTTAATATATTCATTGGTTAATATTCGTCCTAAGTCTTCTTCCTTCATTCCTAGGGATAGATTTACTGTTACCACTTTAGTTATGAAGCCTAAATTTATAAATTCTTGTACAACTTCTTTATGATCCATCTCCCATAAGGGCATACCAAGACTTAAGCCTGCATTTTTAGTAACCTTATCATGCCAACAGCCATGAACTGGCATATCTAAATCTCCAGTTACTAATACCTCTGCTCCCTGATTTTTAGCCCTTTCTAAAAGTTCCATAAAAACTATTTCATAATCTTTCCAACTTGCTGCTGCACTATATATAGGTAATCCTATTGATTCTGCCTGAGCACGTAATACAGCAGGAGGTAATCCATGGGATCTTGAACGTTGTCCTTCCTCCTCCATCATAACTATAAGTCCTACTGGCTCGCCTTCCTTCATTGCTTTATATAGCGCTAGCACACTATCCTTTCCTCCACTAAATGAAGCTACGAACTTACGACCACAAGCTCCTTTTTTCCATTGAACATTATTATTCATTAGTATCATTCTCCTTCATTTGTTTATTACTCTTATACAGATTTATATATTATTAGTAAAATATATTTATTTAAATCCTTGAATGATAAACAACTCTAAATTCAATCTTATTTCCTAATTAATATTATAAACATCTAATCTTACCTGTCTACTTAATCTTTTAGTGTCCATTTTAGATTATTACAATTAATCAAATACCGAGACAGAATATATTCTAATTATTGATGTAAAAATAAAAAAGCTCGCAAACATATGTCTGCAAACTTTTTTATATAATTTACTGTATTTTAATATATATAGATTTCAATAATGAAACTAGATAATACAAATAGGTTTCGAAACGGTTGAGCAGTAATAATATGAAGTTCTAGTTAATTCAATTTTTATAACATGCCTATTTGTATAATGCACAAACTTAATTGTAACTTATATATTCATAAATCTATTATTGTTTATAATTAAACTATTGTAGATTTAAAAATGAGCCTTTCTTTCTATTTCATCAACAATTTTTTTCATTATATCTTCTACATTAAATCCTCCTCTTTGACTAATCATCTCTAATGTAGCCACTGAAGACATTGCTTTAAACAAAATGGGATTTTTTAACTTATTAAATTTAGGGGATAATCCAATAAGATATTCTTTTATGAAGGGATACTCCTTAACAATGTCCCCTAGTATAGTCTCTCTAGTAAATCCATAAGAATTTTTTAATATTTTCTCTTCCTGTTGTAACACATTTGCTTCACTTTTATCTTCATCATCCCATGATAATAATCTCTGATTTCCTTGTAAACCCCTTATATGTGTTACATCCTGCATCATTTCTAGAACTCCTCTGAAATTTCCGTTTTCATCTCTTACAGCAGTATATATTATATATATAAATTTATCATTCATCTCAAGCCAAAATTCAGCCTTGTCCTGTTTTCCTTCTCTAAAAGCATTTATTATTTTTTCAACAGTATGGATACTTTCTCTTGGATGGCAGTTTTGAACCTTCCTTCCAATAACACCTGAACTTCTTGGGAAAACTCTGTGTTTTGTATCGCTATAAAACTTTACTATCTCATTTTCATCTACAAAGGATAAATCAATTTGTAAATGCTTAAAAATAAGATTAATTTGTTCTAAAGTTAATTTTCCTTGACTAACATCTAAAACTTCCTTATCTGAAAAGTCATTCAATATGCCATGCTTCTTCAATATCTCTGCTATTTCTTTTACAACCTCACTCTTTGAATCCTTCACTTCATCTTCCTTTGATAAATATCCTATAGGAGGATCTATAAGACAATATCCTATTTCATCATCTCCTACTCGCATTTCAGCAAAATCATTATCTGAAAGTAGCTCCATTGCTGTAGGGAAAAGTATATCTTCTTCTTTTACTATCATATCCTGTACCATCTCAATAACTTCCCTTTGAAGCTTAATAAATTCCTTATCCTTATCTTCCTTTAAAAAGCTTTTACCCTTTTGTATTATATTTTTTATATTATTATCTAATGTCCACATAACTTTAGAAGGTTTATCAAATCCTTTTCTTTCAAGTGCTGCAAATAGCTGATTCTCTTTTCTTGCAAAATGAATATTAATTTCACTAAGTTTGTCATATATCTCAAGCCATTGATTTTTAATGAAACTTTTCTTCAATAATACTTCCATATTATCTATAATTTTTTTGATAGCTTCAGTTTCTTTTAAATAAGTATCAATAGGATGCCCTATAGCTACTTTCACCTTATTAGATACCAAGACTCCATCAAATATTTTTAAAATTTCCTCCATACGTTCTGCTAAGGTATCGTCAGTAATGCCATAATTTTGCAAATTTTGTTCACATATAGCAAATTCTTGAGGAGTAATTTTATCAAAAGATGATTGTATTTTATTCTTAGCCTCTTCTAAGGTAATTTTATTATTTAGAAAATCTAATTTTATATCTACAATCTTACTAATTTTAGAATTATCTAGATCCAAGTAGTCTTCCATTTTTATTTTTTCTAGTGCTGTATAAGGATAAAAATAAACATGATATTCTGTATCACTTACTTTTTCAACATATTTGTGGAATCCTCTATCTTCCATCATTTTATACATAGGAAATGGCTCAAAATCCTTAATAACATGTATTCCTTCACCATAGTTAAGATCCTTAATTGCTCTAGTAATACAATCTCTGAAAGATTCATGTTCCCCTCTTCCATCTATTGTTATATATTTTACATCCTTATTCATAAGACACCATCCTTTCAAATATGCAGTGCGAAACAACAATAATTCCGCTGCAATTGATAATCACTATCATATTCTTATATTAACACCTACCTCTTATAAAAACTGTATCTTTTGTTACGTTTTTTATTCCATGAATTATATTTTTATTAGATTCGAGAATTTATATTTATAATATATATTTTTCAATAATGAAACTACATAATACAAATATGTTTTTATTTTACAAGCTATTTAAATTCAGCTTCATATTATTGCTGTTCAAATCAACTCAACTTTGTGAAATATTGAAAAAGATATAAAGACCATGAATACATTAATATGTTCATGGTCTTTATATCTTTTATATTTAATTTGTGATAGCTTTAAATTTAAATTTTGGGCTTTGTTATCCTCTTAAGCTAAGAAGCTTCTTTTTTAATTCTCCTTCAATGTGGTTTAATTCCACTTCTGCTTCTTTTCGTTTTTGTCTTCCCTCTATCTGAATGCGCATTACTTCATCAAGGGTGGAAATTAAGGATTCATTTGTAATACGAAGTGTTTCAATATCAACAATTCCTCGCTCTGATTCTTTTGCGGTCTCTATAGTTGACATCTTTAAGGTTGCAGCATTTTTACGAAGAAGTTCATTGGTCATATTAGTCACTTCATGCTGTGCTTTAGCTGCCTGAGCAGAATGAGCTACTCCTAATGCCAATACCATCTGACTTTTCCAAAGAGGAATAGTATTCACAATAGTAGACTGAATTTTTTCAGACATTAAAGTATCATTATTTTGCACAAGACGAATCTGCGGAGCCATCTGAATAGATATCATTCTTGTTAATTCCAAATCATGAATTTTCTTTTCAAAGCGATTGCATAGGGAAGAAAAATCATTGGCTGCCTGTGCATCTTCAGGAAGGCCACTAATACTTGCCTTGTTTACTAAGGCCGGTAATTCTTCAGCTTGTAACTTTGCAAGTTTCTTTTTCCCGGCTAAAATATACATGGAAAGTTCTTTAAAATATACCTTATTCAATTCATACATCTTATCCAGCATAGCTATATCTTTTAAAAGCTGCATTTGATGACCTTCTAATACGCTACAAATTTTATTTACATTGCTTTCTACCTTGGTATATTTTGTCTTCATTATGTTAAGTTTGCTAGTGCTTTTCTTTAAAAATCCAAAGAAGCCCTCTTTTTCATCACTAACATCAAAGTTTTTAAGTTCTGTTACTACATTTGAAAGCATATCTCCAACTTCACCTAAATCTTTGCTTTTTACATTATTTAAAGCACTTTCTGAAAAATCTGCAATTTTCTTTTGAGCACCTACACCATATTGTAGAATTAAATTAGAATTGCTTAGCTCAATCTTATCCGCAAATTCATTCACCATTTTTTTTTCTTCTTCTGTTAAATGACTCTCATCAAGTGCTGGTACCTCTTCTTTTTCTTCCTTTACTTCAATAATTGAAGCTTCCTCACCAAAAGGCTCAAAAGTCAACGTTGGCACTGTGTTTACACCATCTTTTACTTCATTATTCATTATGTATTCCTCCCTATTTTACTTTTTAAAATCGCTTTCCGTTAAGCCTTCCTGTGTAAGCATGGTTTCTAACACAGAAATATCCGTAGAAATATCAAAGGCTATATCTTTAAATAAATTGTCTAATAGATTTTCAAAAGCAGCATTTATGGTATCTAAAGTATCCTCTATTTCTTTTTTCGCTGTAATAATATTCTCTCCCTGAACCGGCTGTGCATCAAGCTCCTTATAACCATTTACCAATTTTAAAGTAATAGGAAGATAATAATTCATGAGTTTATGAATCTCTGGAACTTGTTCTGGATGCTGCTCTACATAATTAAATATTTTCTCTGTAATCTGTTCTAATCTATATAATTTTCTTGAAATCTCTTCTCCTGGTATCGCATCGTTAGCTTCTTTAATCTGTCTAATACAACTCTTTCCTTCATCAATTATCTTTCTTAATTCTTTTAATGATGGATCTGTTACATCTTCTACTTCTTTTTTCTTCTTTATTTCTTCTTCCTTACGTAGTTCTAAATTCTCTTGAGTCTTTAAGTACTGCTGATAAACTTCATAGTTTAACATAAGATAGGTTTGCTGTTCATCTATATGTGCCTCTGGAAACATGCCTAGCTGAATCATCTTTCTTAAGTCTTTTACTATAAATTTAATTGATTCTCCAGTATGAGAGGTCAATTCCTTAATAGAGCAATAGCTACGTCCACGTATTTGTCTCACATACTGTTTAAATCTTTTTACTCTTTTTCTTAATTTTACACCTGTTAGAGCAGTGAATAAACTAGCTACAAAAATTAAAAGCAATACTACAAAACCAGCACCAATAGCCGGCGTAAATTTACTTAAAATACCATTAACAATACTATAAGCTAAAAGTATAACTCCAAATACTGCAGTTCCCAAAAATCCAAATACCATAAATAGCACTCCAGAAATACTTCCAGCTGGCGTTTTAGCAATTGGTACCTGAGGTTTATTATCATTCCTTATTGGTTGATAATTACTTCGTGATTCTTCTCTACCATCTCTATTCACATTTTTTTCTTTTGAATAGGGCTGATTCACTTTTATGTTCTTTCGTACTTCAGCAAATGCATTTTCCGCTGTATCGCTAATTTCTTTTTTTAGTTTTGTAAAATCATTAGACTTTAGCGCTTCTTGAACAGTAGACCAAATTTGATTCCCCAAATTTGGAAAATTTTTCTTGTCCATATTCATTCCTCCAAATTAACCTGTTGTAACTGTAACTAATATCTTCATCTATTAAAATTTATAAATTAAATTTTATATACTTTTCTAATAATATATTCAACTTATTATATCGTATAATTATAAAAATAACAATTTATAAAGTTGCTTTATACCGCATTAATATCTAATTTTATCATAGTTTATCTAATAACAAACTAAAATCTACCTATCAACTATTTACTAGGTAGATTTTAACTATGATTTTAACTATATAGAATAATATCCCTTCATCCACAATGTTATTCAAAATAAAAAGGTGATGAAAAATTCATCACCTAAATATTATTTCTTAAATATTCCAAATGGCTTTCCGACTGGTAAAAATACTCTTCCAAAATGAGTATTTAGCACTGCAGCTGCTGAACCGTAGAATGATACTATAGCTATTCCTAATTCAGCATAAGCAGCTAGCATATGTGTTCCATGTTCCATTATTCCAAAAGTTGTTAATGTTAATCCTATAAATAAAAAATCTATAAATACAAATATTGTAAATAATACCTTGTGGGTTTCCATAGCCCCTATTGTCATAAATATTGTAAATATCAAATATCCTAAATACGCGAAACCTAATTGATTTATGTCTGCTTTCGCTGCAAGCGCTTGTCCAAATACTTCGTTTTGTATTAGCCAAGTAAAACCTACTGCATACCAAAAGAATGCATAAGCTCCAAAAGCTGTTGCCCCGAAAGTATTGTCATGTTTAAAATCATTTATACAAGCAAATAATTGAGCTGTTGCTCCTAAAAATATTGCCCATGGTAATACTAAAGATACACCCTCTGTTAATCCTAATTTTTGAGATGATGCTACTAATGTTACCATTGCTAGTCCAAATAAGCCTAGTGCCGACGGATCAGCTACTACTACTTTAACCTTTGTCTCTTGCATAATATCCTCCTTATTTATGTTCACATAATTTTCATACTTTTAAACAATAACAAATCTATTATGCATTGTCAATAAAAATAATAATTATATTTTCCTTCTATTTAAGCTTTAAAAGCTAGCTAAAACTCCAGAGTTTTAGCTAGCTCTTCAAATTTCATTATAATAAAGCTATTTTTTATGGTCTCCCTTTATTATGCTATATACTCCACTAAAGGCTCCAAAAAGTACTCCTGTAACAGGAAATACAATCCAACAAATATCCCATCCATTATATACTAGTCCCCAAACTAAGAATATAGCTGTAGCTATAGGCCAAACAATTGCTGCAACCCCTCCAATTACTTTACCATTCTCTTTTCCACTTTTAGAATAATCATCAATTTGTAAAAGCATACTATAACTATCATTTATAGTTCCAATTCTTATGAAGATAAATACAGCAATAGCTACCATAATTAATAGAACAATTACTCCATAATAAGATAATCTATCTTCATTTCCATCTATTGCGGAGAATACAATTAATGTAATAGGTGATAATACACAAAGAATAACCCCAACAATCATTGATATGGTAAAAGTTGATGCAAACTCTTCTTTTTTAGCTTTAACTTTTTGTTCTACGTATAATGGGAGAGTGAAGTTCTTCTCCAAGTATTTGTATTTTTCAAGGTTTATACCTGAATAAATAAATAGTCCAACAGCAATGGCAATAAAAATAAATAATGGTATAATACTAAGCCCTTCTAAATCTCTATTATAACCTCCTATTCCCATAGTAATATTTACTATAATCCGATTAGTAAATATTAATACTGCTGGAGCCAAGATACATAACAATACTCCAATTGCAATAAGCTTTCCGTATTTATTTTTATCCTTCATATAACTTTCTGCTTGCTCCTCAGTAACCACTGGTACACTTTCTACTTTCCTGTCAGTATCAATACCAAGCTCTTTCACCAATTCATCAATATTTCCAAATTCAGAAATCACTATACCAATAGCTTCATTTTCTGTCTTTCCACCTTCTTTAAGTTCATTATATTTATCTTCCATATTTGAAAATAACTCTTCTCTCAGCTTAGTTAGTTCTGCAGATTTTGGTAAACTTGCAAAAATGTTATCCAAATAGTTTTTAATAGTTTCCATCTTCATTCATCTCCTTAATAAATTTACTCATAACCTCTTTTATAACCTTCCATTCCTCACACTTCTCCATATAATAATTACGTCCCTTTTCAGTAATTCTATAATAGGTCCTTCTCTTTCCAAAAGTCTCATTTCCATAAAAGGATTCTATGTATCCGTTATTCTCTAACCTAGTAAATGCAGAGTATAGTGTGGTCTCTTTTATAATATATTTTTCCTCTGATAGTTTTTTTATTGTTTTAGATATCTCATATCCATAAGACTCTCTATCTAGAAGAGTGAAAAGAATAATCGTATCATTATAGCCTCTAATAACATCACTACTTATCAAATGTTATTCTCCTTTCTTCTCTAATTACTTATTTCATGGATCAATATTTCTTTAGTATAAATTATATAATTACTATGCTTATAGTACTACGTCTGACATACTTTATCTGTCGTAGTAATTATAATATATCATAATTACTACGACATGTGAAGTACTTTTGTAAATTTTTTAGACTTTGTTTTAAATGGTTGTTGATTTTAGAACTACATATTATTACTCAATTTTAATAGAATATCATTTCTCTGGTTACTTGACTGTGATATACTGGAATAAAAAACCACATCCTATTTTTTGGTAAATAAGTACAAGTAAAATTTATATATCCTTTAGTGCAAGAGGAGGAAAATATCAATGTTGATAGAAGCTAAACCGGAATTAAAAAATATCTTAGTTGGAAAAACCATACTTTTGACAGGTGCCGGTGGCGGAATAGGATTAGAAGCCGCTAAGACCTTTGCCTATATGGGAGCTAAAATAATAATCGCAGAAATTATTAAAGATAAAGGCATCTATGCAGAAAAAACAATTAATGAACTGTATAATAATGAGTTGGCTGAATTTTATGAAATTGATTTAGCAGATGAAGTGCAAATATGTAAAATGACAGATTATATTATAAAAAAATATGGATGTCCAGATGTGATTTTTAACAATGCTACCATTACTAAAATTGGAGCTATAGATGAGGTGGACACCTCATTTTGGGATAAGAGCTATGAGGTAAATTTAAAAGTCCCATTGATACTTACACAAAAATTCCTGCCAGCTATGAAAGAACGCAATAATGGTGTTATCGTATTTGTTTCATCCTCTGGTGCATCACCATACATGGGAGCTTACGAGGTGTTTAAAACAGCACAGGTTGAGCTATCCAATACTTTGGCAATGGAAGTTGATAGTACTAATATTCACTCTTTTACAATAGGACCGGGATTGGTAAAAACAGAAACCGCAATGAATGCTATTAAAATTATTGCTTCAAAAATGGATATGAGCATAGAGGAATTTTATTCTATGAATAGTCAACATATTTTAGATGTTGAAGCAGCTGGAGTTGGATTTGCTTTATCTGTTTTAAAGGCAGCTTCCTATCATGGTGAAGAAATTGGCTCCATTCAAGTGTTGATGGATTATAATTTGATAGAAAACAAAGATGAACTATTAGATACCACCCTTATTAATAAAAATACTTGTAAAGAAATTCAAGAATACTTGAAAAAGATATTTATGACTTATGAAGAACAGTACAGAGGCTGGAGGTCAATGAATATTTTTGAAAAACAATGGATTTTAAGAGACTTTAAAAAATCTATGGGTTTATCAGCTGAACAGGCATATGACAAACTAAAGATAATAAACAATAACATTCAACAGGGAGAATATGAAGTTTTATTAAGTGAGAAAGTATTCTTTGAACGGCTTAAAGAATACTGGAAGCATCAACTAAAATTATTAAGGGGTTATGAAAAAAACAAACTCAAACTGGAAGAAAATACCCAAATTATTGAAGGATGGATTTTGGATATAGAAAAAATATTGACATCTTAATTTTATATTGCTTACCTAACACACTATTATAACCATTCAGCTCATTGAGTGAAAAGTTTTCTATTCGTAACAGTATGTAGATATAAATTAATCTAATAAAAACAGTACCAAATTCCCTATGGTACTGTTTTTCATCTCTTATTGTATCTTTTATGAAGATTAGCCTTATTCAATTCTCTCAGCACCACACCTTAATTTATGGAGAAGCTTGTTGATGGTGTTTTTCTTTTGCTGCCATCACATTTTCAGTAACTCGGAATTGAACTATTTTACGAATTAAGTCATAGGGCAATGGCTGTTTTATCGGAAACTGTACAGCTCCTTTTGAGCTTTTGTATTCCGATAATTCATAACTAAAGGTGCTGATTCCGCTAGCACCTGGATAAAATCCGATATGGTTTTTATGAGCGGCAAAATGCACCAAATTCCCATGATAAAAAAAAGTTGGCATCTGCCAGCTCATCCTTTCCTCCGCATCTGGTACCAATTCTTTAATTAGACTTCTCAATATTTTTAGAGTCTCTTGCACTTCCGGTGCTGCATGTAGAATATATTCATCAATTGTTGTATATGTGGTTTTATTTTTTTCCAATTCTTTCTCCTCCTTTTTTCACAAAGGCCCTTGCTCCAATTAACATATGTGTTAAATCAATTATGTTCATAACAAACCCTCACTTTATTTACAACCGGCAATATAAATAACCTTTATTTATTATAAATTTGTCATGATATTAATATTCAACGCATTCAACTTAACTTTCTTAACAAAATGTGATTGTAAAAAGATATATTTATATAATCATCTATATCAGAAACCTTCATTTCAACTTCAAACATTTTTTCTTGCCAAATTGGGTCATACTTAATTTCATTATTTGGGTGCAAACCAAAAAACGTTCTAATTCCAAGTACCTTTTCAATATTAACGTCTAAATCACCTATCTACTCTATAACATCATTTATATCATAATAATTTACTTGTCCAAAATTCATCACGTTAGCTGCTCCCCCATTAAGTAGAGATATTGCTTCATCCACATTATTTTCAAAAACAACTTTTTGCATGATTCTTCCTGCATGATTATGTTTTACCATGGATATTATTCCATTAGGTTTAAGAACTCGACAAAATTCTCTGAATATTTCTTTTCGCTCTTCTGCATACTCCAAAACATTATGACATACTACAACATCAAAGGAATTATCATATTGTTGCTTTAATTGTTCTATATTACCAATAATCTGTTGATAATTGTTATCACATATTCTCATATCTACCATATCAACATCTGGTTCTATTGCTACCACATCATTATTCTTTGCTAAATGATTTGCAGTAATTCCCAACCCACTTCCGAAGTCAAGGATTTTAGAATTAGTTGCTTTATAGAGTTGCTCCCAAACCACTCTATAAAATAGTATCCCCCAAGGTTTTTTTATATTTTCTAAATATATTTTTAAATCATTACTCATTATGTCCTCCCATTATATAAATCATTCTTGTTTACAATAATATACAAGGTTGTCCCATCTGTAAAGCTATGATTACTGCGGTCTTTATGCAGAATGTGAAAGCTATTAAAACCAAGTTAAAGTTTCAAACACTATTCCCCATAATAATCAAGCCACTCTACAGCCTCTCTATTATTTTCTCTCAAAATACTATTACAGTGTCCTACGTGATATTGTATATGTCTAATCTGCATAAATATCACATCTAAATTTTTAATCTTATGATAGATAATAGAATTATTTCCAAGCCATTCATCATCCTTATCGGCAAAAAAGGCTTTAGAAATTTCTTTAACTATGTTTTTATATTCAGTTAAATCTTCTTTGATCAGTTGATCTTCTGGATCATGTTCCAATTCAGGATATACTTTTTTGTCTGCAAAAGGCTCTACAAATTTATCATTATTCATCCTTAACCAAAAATTTATTCCAGTAAAAGCATGCAGTAATTGTTGCCAAAAAACAAACCCTCCTTTTTTTCATTCCATAAATCATAAGGGCATTTTTCTATGATTTCTTCTAACATTGAAAATGATAAATCAAATTGTGTTTTTGATATTTTTAACATATTAGTACTTTTCATTTTTACCCTTCCAAAATTAAACTCTTGTGTACCCATAGCAATATTGATGACTCTGTCTCTTCATGAAACTTATATCCCACACTATTATAAACCGACAATACCCTTTTATTGGCACTCCAAACTTCCAATCTTGATTCCTTAATATTCAAAGCTTTCAAACCTTCTAGAGCTCTTATGAGTAAGTTTTTACCAATACCTTGTTTTCTCCATTCTTTTGAAACAAATAAATCATCTACCCAGCCATATCTATTGTTATATTCATAAATATATATCCTATAGTTAATTAAAAACAATAACTCTGTTTTTGAAATAATTTACTTATAGTGCAATTAAATTAAATAATCCAAGGCTTCTACATAATTCAAATCGAAAGAATCATTAATAAAATCTCTTAAAAGCTTTAAGTGCCCTGCACCATATAATACTAATATACGATCTTCCTCTTTAGAAATGTTTTTTAAGTTACCGAAAATATGTAGGTTTCTTCTATACCATGAAGCAACAAAATCAACTCCTACAGAATCTTCTCCTATTCCAATTTCATTAAAGGGTAAAAATGAAGTTGAATGTTGAAGTTCATTAGTTTCTTTATCATTAAAAAACCTATATATCTTTTCTATACTGGTTTTTTCAGTAAACATACTGTAGTATGCATTTGCAAATTTCATATATGACTCCTCCAATTTTTTATATGCTGTCTCATCTTCTTTAGCCTTTTCAAATACCATGGGCTGAGTCCATCCATCATAATAATCGATACAATGTATATGATCTATTTTATTGTATTTACCTAAATCAAAGGCAAATTTTATACGCTCATCCATAGAGTTAGTGATATCATAATCTGCTCCTTTTATATTAAATTCACCTAACTTTTTATTTAAATCTAATGTAGGATGTTTTAAAAACTCTTTAAAAATTTTATTATATTTTTCTTCTTCACTGGGTCTTAATTCGACACATAATTTATTAGGTTTAAACTCAGATATCTTCTTTATTAGCTCAGCTAATTCCTTTTGTCTATTTTCATTTTGAACTTTAATAATGTCAGTTCCTTCTTTAGTTGCAAAGTGAAATGTGCCTAGAATCATAATATTAGCATTATTCATAATTTATCTCCCCTATAGCTTATTTTTATGTTCTCTATCAATTTAAATTTTGGGTTTTGTTTTAATATAATGTAGTTCTAAAATCAACAACCATTTAAAACAAAGCCAAATTTTTAAAGACTGATATAACTAGCATTTCTCATATAGCTAGTTTCTGTGATAAATCATCCCTTCTTACAATTAAGAATCAACTTTAGAAAATTATAACAAATTATACTAAATATTCATACAAAATTCCATAATTTTGGTAAAATATATTTCTAACACCTATTCTTCAATTTCAAAAAATCTTATTTTCTTATTTAATATTTATATATTTTCTTATATCCTCTATCTTAATTATGGATTAAAAAATACCGCATATTCATCTAAGAATAATACGGCAATAAATCCACTGATTTTTTAACTATATCTGAACTAAAACTGATTATCTAAGCATTAAAGAAACATCCCAATTGAGGACTCTGTCTCCTCATGAAACTTATATCCCACACTATTATAAACCGACAAGGCTCTTTTGTTTGCACTCCACACTTCCAATTTTGATTCCTTAATATCTAAAGCTTTTAAACCTTCTAAGGCTTTAAGGATTAAATTTTTACCAATACCTCTTTTTCTCCATTCCTTTGAAACAAACATATCATATACCCAACCATATTCAATGTTTTCTTTATCTTTCCCTACAATAATAATAATATTACCTACAATCTCATCTTCATGCTTAGCTGCTATACTGAACAAGTGATTTGCACTTTTCAATTTTTTTAAATCCTCAACTGAATAGCCAGTAACAAATACTTCATTTTGCTTTTTCACCAACTGGATTAGCTCATCTTCGTCTATAAGCTCAAGCTCAACAAAGTCAATACCATGAATATCTGTAATCTGGAAACTCTCCTCAGTTATCTCTTTTTTTATTATATACATACCTTCATCATGGTTAAAACCTTCTTTAGAAGAATAATATGCAATATTTTCTTTATTATCTGGAAAACAACAATGATAGACTCTTACATCAATATCCTTGTTCTCTTCTTTTATACCTCGTGAACGCTTCATTAGTTCATCAAACATTTGATCTCTCAACTCTTCTTTGTCTACAACATCTGCTACCTTAATATCAATATAAATATTCAATCTAGGTTTTTCATATAAATCAGAGGGTTTAAATGGATAAATCACAGCTTCTCCTACTAACTTATTATCTTTATCATAAGCCTCTAAAATGTATTCTCTTTCACTATCTTTAATTCTATAACTCATATCGTCCTCCTATTTTTTAACTTCACTTCATAAAATAGTTCTACTTTAATCTTAGGTCTAATATATTCTATTCATAAATCCATATAATTTATTAAAATTTAGCTTTTTGTGAGATAATCATAATATATAATATTAAATATTCTTAAATGTATTCCATAATTTAGGTAAAGTTTATTTTTAATGTCCATACTCCTCCATGACATGAAGTAAAACCACAGCCTTCATAAAAGTTACGATTAGTTTCTTAGAATGTTACTGTTATAATGGAAATTCCCATAACTTCCGCCTCCTGCATTAACCTTTTTATCACCATATCCTCATCGGTTATATTTTACTTGTTACGTCATAGCTAATGCCGTATTTCCCGCCCAACCGAACTTTTTAAGTTCATTCTCATTATTTTATTATACATAATTGTAATTTTCTTATAATTTTTTCAATAGCTTTATGAGGCATATAGAATGGAGTTTTAACCGATTATGGAAAGAGTATATTCAAAAGGATCTGTTTACTCCGGCATAGTGTTTCCATTTGGCTTACACTCTCCTTATGGTAAGTATATTACTTAAAAGTGCATACTTTTATTTTATAATATAGCTATTATAATTAAAATATAAGAAAAATTTAACAAATATATACTTGTATTTGTAGGGAGGTTTATTATAGTGAAAGTTTTCGAATCAATTAGGATAAAGAACGTTGAGTTTAAGAACAGGGTTGTTATGGCTCCAATGGTTCTTTTTGGGCTGCCGCTAAGGGAAGACGGAATCATGGGTGAGGAAGTGCTCCAACACTATTTAAAGAGAGCTAGTACAGGTATCGGTCTGATAATTTGCCAGGCAGTTTCGGTAACTTCCTCCAAAATGCTATATAGTGGTGGGGGCGGACTAGGTGGTATAGGAGTATATTCCGATGAACACATCATAAATATACAAAGGTTAGCGGATGCATGTCATAAGAATGGCACCAAATTTTTTGTACAGCTTGTTTACCCTATTGTTGGATACAGCAACGAGGATACAATCAACAATCTAACAGAAGCCGATTTGGAAGAAATCAAAAATGATTTTGTGAGAGCGGCAGAAAGATGTAAAAAAGCCGGCTGTGATGGAATTGAACTGCATGGCGCCCATAGCTTTTTCCTTAACATGCTATCATCACCAATATCAAACAAACGAGAAGATCAATATGGCGGTGATATACATGGAAGGTTGCTGTTGGTAAAAAAGATTGTTGAAGAAATCAAAGAATTTACCGATGATGATTTTATTATTTCTTATCGTATGGGTTGGAATTATAATCTGGATATTGACATCAAAACTGCTCAAACACTCGAGGCTATGGGAATAGAAATGCTGCATGTTTCCTCTGGCATACCTGCTAATAGAAAATTAGAAATTCCTAGCGATTTCCAGTTTAATGATATAGTGTATACTGGCAGCCAAATCAAGAAGTATGTAAAGGTTCCCGTCATTGCTGTAAATGATATTAGAACACTACGCAGAGGGAATATTTTGGTGGAAAACAATTTATGTGATTTTGTGGCATATGGAAAACCCTTTCTAGCGGATGCAGACTTTATGGAAAAGTCTTTAGAAAATTACGATTACAAGCCGTGCTTCAGCTGTAAAAACTGTCAGTGGTTTGTAAATGGGGAAAAATGTCCAGCACAAATCAAGGCTAACAGACGTAATCTAACGCAAGCTCAATTTTAAGAATATATGGAAAAGCCTGTGGAAATCAACAGCTATGAAAAGGTATACTAATATTTGTCTTTTGCCAAATCAATTTAATCCTAAAATTGTCTCCAAGTCGTCACAATTGTTGACGGCTTTTTTATTTATTCTAATAACTATATCTGGTGTAGTTATTAGAATAATTCTTTCTTTAATAAATCTTTTAATTTCTTTATACTATCAACCTTATCCATTGGTATTCCTATTCTTATAAAATAATCTTTGAGTATATTACCACAGCAAGAATGAATAGACAGTCCTTTTATCAGTAAATCTAAGAATGTATCTTTATCGTCATTACCTACAAAACATGAAACAAGCTCTCTATCACACAAAAAAAGTTCAAAGATTATGGCAGGTAATTCGTAATATGATGGTGCTTGGACACAATCTGCAAAATCAATTAATGTAATATAATTATTTTTACTGATTAGAATATTATCTCTTGTAATATCTCCATGTACTAAAACGCTCTCCTCACAACATACTTTTGATGAATATCTTACTAATTCTTTTATTAATTCTGAATTCAATCCTTGCATTCTTTTTAATTGTTCATTTTGATCATTTAAGGAAATTGACTTAACTATAGAATTTATTGGTTTATTAAGTTTCTCTAATATTTCTTTAATTTTCTCTACTAAATGTTGCTTTTCATTAATGGAATATGAAAGTATATAACAAGCCCCAATGTCATTAGATTTAAATTCCATAATAATATAACGAAACAAATACTTATCTTGAATTTCACCATTTGCAATTATCTTAGGTACTGAAATACCCTCCTTATTTACAAACTCCATTGTATATAATTCAACATTATAATCGTACTCTGTATCAATACCGGTCTCAAAAGGTGCATATATTTTTATCACCAAATTATCTACTTTAAAAACAGCATTGCTTCCAGGAGCCAAATTTTCAATTTCCCCTTGTACTATTAATTGTTCATTTCTTAAAATCTCATCTATCAATGGCTTGAATACTTCAATAGAACAAAAAACATTTCCCCAAGATTTCCAATCAGTCAATTCCTCTGCAAATAACATTTCATACCTCCATCTAAAATATAAATAATAATTACTACGCAGCTTTTTACTATTATGTATTAACTTGCATAAAATTTATATCATATTTTACATTTTATTTGTATTATTCCTTTATATTTCATCTAAACTCATTACTTGATATGAGGGTAATGTTATTTTCCTTAAATTTCTTTAATAGCTTATCCCACTTATTTTCAGCTAATATTACAATACCATCTGTAATTATCGTTACATTATATCCGCGTTTTAATGCTCCATTAGCAGTAAATTGAACACATCCTTCTGCATCTAATCCAACTAGATATAACTCATTAATTTGGTTCTCAGTTAAAAAAGCTTCAAATTTAGGATTAGAAAATGCATCTGGCATTGGTTTTGAAAAGCAATAATCAGATACAATATTAATTCGTTTATCAAATTCTGTTCCTAACTTTCCCTTGATTGCAGTTCCATGACCAAGAGTCCTAGATAGTATTTTCCCTAAAAAACCTTCAAATTCTTGCCTAATATATATAGTGATAATATTTTTCTTTGAAGTTTCTTCTATTATTTTATTCACTGTTTCAATTAATCTCTCTGAATCTTTATAGGGGAATGGTGCTCTTGCTGTTGTACCTGTATAATCTTCTTGAATATCTATAACTAATAATGCTTTTTGTGAATTTGGATATTTCTTCAATTCCATAGTCTAGCCCTCATTTTCTTCCTCATCAAAATTTAAATATAATTTACATATATGTAAATTATATCATATTGCGATGCATGTATACTATTATTTTATGTAACTAAGAACTTACTCACACTAACTGTAATCATAATTTAGTGTATTAAACCTTATATTTACATGTTCTGAATTTTCCTTCGATCCAGAACGTAGCTTCAATAACTCGAAACTTTAATAAGAAACATTTAGGATCTTCAATACCTTTGCTGAAAAATCTTCTATCGCAGTCTTTTTCAAACTCTTTTTTTATGTTTATATCATCAATTATTTCAACATTCCCCATAAGAGTAACGCTATCACCTCCAAGATAATAGCAAACACTTGCTTTAGTATTATTTTGAAAATGAGTTGCTTTTCCGTTTAAATTAGACCTTTTTGAGGTAATAAAATAGATTTCAGAAAAACCCATTGCTTTAAGTTTCGATATTGCACAAATACGAGGATAACCATTTTCATTAACAGAAGCGAGTGTTACAACATTACATTTCTCTAACAGTTGAGATGCTTTCTCTTCTATTTCTTTAATTCTTTCTTTCTGGATTTCATGAGCTGTTTTTTTCATGATTCTTTCATCCTTTCTTATATACAGCTTATATAAATAATTTCCATACCTCTCTTAACCCGCCAGTATATATATATATATACATTATTCTAAGAAATTATTAATTTTTATAGTTGTTACAACTTATACGAAGATTTTATATGAAATTAATCAAATCTTATTTGTTTGATATAAATTAATTATTTCTTACGTCCATTTATATAATAATATTTAGAATCATATTTTTTACCATTTAAGTAGCAATAATCTATATGCCGTATTTTTTCTACATCAAAATTATGAAATAAATTTAAAATGTCTTCGCGATTAGCATAAAAATGTGGTACATCTTTATCTGGACCATCTAATGTATTTAGTACTGTGTTTTCATCTATTTTAGGAAATCCAGCTTTATCAAAATCCCAAGCCTCTTTAGAACACATGGACGTATACACTTCTCCACCTTGCTTTAACACTCGTTCTATTTCGCTTATAACCTTTTTGGTACCCTCTGTATCTGTATGTGAAATAGCATGATATGCAAATACACAATCAAAAGAATTATCAGCATAAGGTAAAGCAACCATATCACCAAATTTAATATCAATATCTAAATTTTCTTTTTCAGACCATTCCTTTAAGTAGTTCACTGCATAATCGGATATGTCTATAGCTGATACCTGAAAACCTTGTTGTGCAAAAAATATGGAGTGTCGTCCTAAGCCAGCACCCAAATCTAAAATCTTTTTAAAACCTAATTCTAACCATTTGTAAGACAAATAGTAACTGTCCTCAGTTGGCTTTAACCAAGGTGACTGATTTGCTTTTTCCCATTCCCAACCTTTTGAATCTACCATTATATATATCCCCCCAAAAGCTTTTTGTAGAATATTATACCTATTCTCTTTACTTTCTCATGACCCATTAGAAATAATAAATTTTTAGATCTTTGCTATTAGCATTTCACTTTTACTTCATCTAAAATAATATCTCTAGTGCTCTAAATAAATTAAATATTTATGACAAAATGATATTAAAAAATCTCTATTTGGAATTATCTCTTTAATTATTTTATTGCATGTATTATAAGCCATGTCATAATCACACTTTGTTATTATTTTTGATTCATAAGCTTCTTTTAACTCATCTTCATCGAGGATAACTATTTTGAAATCTGGTGAAACAGCAATATCTAAATACAGGTCATCATAAAATGGATTGCCTTGTTCATCAATCGAATTTTCTTTTGTCATATCGAAATACCACTCAACTATTTCATCTGAGGTATTATATACTGCACTAACACACCATTTTTCATTATCTGGTAAAAACATTAAACATTTATAACCATCATCTAATAAGCATAAATCCGACTCTTCATAATCGACAGTAATCTTTTGTTTTACCTTAAAAACCTTAATCAATGAAATATATCCACTAAATATGTCATCAATATGAATATATTTAGATGAATACACATCTAACCATTCCCAGTTAATTCCGTTTATGAATTTTCTTTTCATGATATTTATCCTTCCAATTAACTATAGTTACGCACATTATCCTACTGCTTAACCCTAAAATAAAATTGATGATTATTATCTTTCAAAATCATTATCTTATCTTCATAAGAATACAGCATTTAGTTTTCTATTCAAATAACTCATTTATAATTGAGACAATGAGAATCAAAAAAATTATACCATATTATAGTAAATATCATCCCTATATTCTATAATTTGGTATAATTAATTAATCTAAACACCTAAAATCGTAAATATAGATGTTAACTATTATAATTAAAATTCTTTAAATAGGATTCAACAAATTTTTTATTTTCATGCCACCAATGCATCTGATAAGCTTCTCCACTCTTAAACCCAAGTTTTATTGCTAAACTATTAGAGGCTTCATTTCCTGCATCACAATCCCATACAGGTTTAATATTATTTTTCACACAATGTTTAATAAACTCTGAACATGTTATTAAAGCAAATCCTTGTTTTCTAAATTTATCTTTTGTTATAATATCAATTTCTGCATGTCCTTGTTTTATATAATATGTATTACATGCACTAACAAACTCACCATCTTTTAATATACAAAAACCAAACCCATTTGAAATAAAGTTATTACATGATTCCCATAATGTGTAATATGATGAATCTACTTCTTTTGCATACTTCTCAAATAAAGATGCATCCATTTTTTTTTAAATTGAAATCCTTCTGGTATTCTTTGGCTAACTTTTGAAATTGAAGATAAGCTTGAATCCTCCCATTCAAATAAATTTCTACTTAGCTTAGCAGCATTATCACTAAGAATTTTGTCCAATTCAATAATCCATTCAGAAGAAGAGCTGTAAAGATCAAAATAATTACTATGATTTTCTCGATTATATAAAAAGTCTGATAAGAAAACATTGTCTTATCTAAAGTTGAATTTTCTCATTTTATCGTAGAAGTTATTCCATACTTTCATTTCCAAGATAAACTTGTGTTTTTTCGTTGTGATAAAGTCGAATGATTTGGGAACGAAGCTTCGATGGATACAAGGGTGTATTCATTAGATTTTCGATAGGTAACCATTCAAAACCGATTTGATTATGGTCGCCATGAAGCTCTGCTTTTTCTATTTTACCAATATACTCACATAGGAATACCAAATCTATCCTATGAAATGATTCACCCTTTAATCCTTCTACAACAAATTCAAGGGATTTGGGTTGGATCTCTATCCCGATTTCTTCCGCAACTTCACGCTTAACTGCTTCTGACAATAATTCATTTGTTTCTTGCCCACCACCAGGCATAATATAAAAAATATCTCCGTTATCATTTATTTTGGTTGCCAACATTTTACCATCTTTGATAATAAGCGCTTTAGCTGAATTTCTTATTCTTCTTTCCATATGTTTTTCTCCCTCAAAAAATTAATAAACAATATTTTACTCCTTTAATTCCATTTGGGGTTAACGGCGCTAAATCTCTTCCATGTCCGATAAAATTTCTTTCATCAATAGATTTATATGTTGGTTCTCCATGCCTAATAAGATAAAATGTGGTCAATATAAATTCCTCCTCAATATTTATTTGCTTTTGTAGTTGTTACCTGTTATTTTAAGAATATTCCGAAATATTTTTTTCATATTAAACATATCTTGAGGCTTAAAAATACTCTTTTACATAATTATTTAAGATTATTTTTTATGAAATCAATACTATTCATATATTAAGATTATACTCTCATCATTTTTAATGAAGTGACTATACTCTCCTTCTTTATTACATAAAAATTCCTTAAAAAACCTTACAGTTAAGTCGTTTATTACTATCTGTGCTTTCTGTACAGAAGATGTTTCTCCTTGTATTATTGGAAAATCTGTAAAGGTCATATGCGTCGTGTCATTGACTTTTATGAAAGACTTATAACCTGACAAATATTTATAAAGCTCTTTCTGTTCAATCTCTGATTTTCTTAGGACATCGTCATATAGTATAATTTGTTTTTTAAAAGATTCAGCATCAGAGTTATCTTTCAAATAGTCAATAAACATTTTCATAGATGCTTCATAATTATAAGTACTTCGTCTAAGATTTAACACTGGAATATTTAATCTCTTATTTTCTTCTAACCCTTTACTTAAATTAAAAAATTGTAATGCACCATCGAATAGTACTGTTGCTTTAATTCTGGAATCACACTGAGAAGCTTTGAATACAGCAGCTCCCCCTAAAGAATGTCCTACCAATCCTATGTTTTGCAAATCAAGCTTGTTTTTTATAACAGAATCTTCTTTATTTAGTTTTTCTATTGTGTCTAATATAAATGAAATATCTTTAACCCTAATATCTATTAGATTATTTTTCTCTTCTTGGGTTAACTCTTTTTGGGGCGGCACAATTGTTTTTCCATTTGGTAACACTGTTAACATACTGTCATAAATGTGTTCTATGGTAAATACTACAAAACCTTCTTCAACTAGTTTTTCAATATTAAAGGTCATATAATCTCTAGGCGCTCCAAGTCCTGTTGACTGTAGAATTACTGGATATACTTTTTCTTCTTTACTTATAGGTGCATCATTATATATGTTAGTTTTTATATTCTTAAGATAACTTTCCTTTTCTGTTTCATTATTTAAAATGACTACATTTTTGAATCTTTCAATGAACTTATCTTCTCTTGGACTATATAAATTTCTGTAGAATGCTTGTCCTTCTTCCTTCCATTCTTCATCTATTGGATAATAAAAACTAATAACTACCCTTCTATTCTCATTTGTATTTGTTAATGTTTCTCTTCGCTTTTCATCTTCAAAAACTCTTATTGTTCTTCCTACTTTCATCTTTATAATCTCACTTTCAATTTCTTTTACTTAATGATAAATTATCAACAGTATATTTAATTAATTCATTTACTATACATCCCATTTAAAATTCTAAAATACAAATTTTATTCATCATATATTACTAGGTTGTACCAACTCTAAAGCTATTATTAATACAATCTTTATAAGTATTTAGTATTATATAATCTACTCAAAGCATATCACCATAAAAAATAACATTATGTTTGATCGGCTACATCATCTATTTCCTCATATTAAAGGTCTCTATTGAATAATATCATTTACAAAAGGTATTGCTGTTGCAGTTTCATTAGTATAATCAATCACATATTTTGTATCTTTACTAAATGCAATTGCGGAAGATAAAGTGATTTTCAAAATACAGGTATATGGATCATTTTCATTGACATGGCGGTCATAAAAGGCAACAAATACCTTTCTTAATTCTTCTCTCAAACTTTTATTATTTTCAGCTTTTGGATTCCCTAAATTTTTGCCAACTCCCTGTGCACACATTAAGTCTTTACAGATTGACACATTTGGTTTTTGTTCAATATCTTTCATTTTTTGTGAAGTTGCATAAGTCATAACATAAACTGCACCATCTTTGTAATATCCATCAACATTACGCACATTTACACCATTTTCGGCGCAAGTGGCAAGGGCGATAACTACATCGGAACCAAGCTGTTCTTTCATTAATTCGGTTGCTAATTGAAAAGCATTCATAATTCATCCTCCTAAGGTATAAATAATATTTACTTTATAATATTTTACAATTAAAAATTATTTTTAAAATTTATAACATATAAAGGGAATATTTATTATGCAAGTATTCCTTCTCTCTAAATAATTCATAGCTTGAACCCGATAAAACAAATCCAAGGTTTTCCACAAGACGGATTGACCTTTCATTGTCAATATAAATACATGCACTTATCTCTTTTACGTGCATCTCCTCCCTTGAGAATTCAATGATTTCTTTCAGCGCCTCTTGCATATAACCATTTCCCCAAAATTCTTCTTTCATGTCATAACCAACTTCAACTTTACAATCTGCTTGATTCCAACAATGAAACCCACATGTTCCCATTTTCATGCCATCTGATTTCCGCAGAATAATCCAACGGTGTTGAAATCGTAGTTCAGGCTGTATATAAAACCCAATAATTTCATCTGCTTCTTCCATATCAGTTATTGGTTCCGCATCAAATAAATATCTATTCACTACATCATCTGAAAACTGACTAAATATAAAATCTCTATCATCAATAGCTATATTTTTAAGAAATAACCTTTCTGTTTCTATATCTTTAAATAACATAATTTATCTTTAGTGAGAGAGGGTATAACAAGTACCAAACCACACTAAAATTCACTTCCTTTCTATACTCTTTTATTCCTCTTATAAGTTATTAGTTAGCCTTTTAAAATACTCTGGGCTATTAAATATTTAGCTATATCTGTTTCATTAGAAAAATATAACTAATCTTATCTCTCAACATTCTACATGGCACAATGAATGCCAAGAAAATTATACCATATTATAGTAAATGTTGTATCTACATTCTATTATTGGATAATCTTTTTTAAATAAGCGGTAGAAAACTAATCCTATTGACAAGTTTTTTACCGCTTCCGATTGAAAGATAAAAATTGTATATTTAAAATTAGATTAAGGCTTATTTTTTAATTGGCATTAATATTACTGTTCCATCCTTAGTACAACATTCTATTTCTGCTCCACCTGTTAATTGATAACCAGTAGCAGGAAGCCATTCATTAAAAATTCCCATAGTGAATGCTCCTACATCTCCTTCGCTTTCGGCTGGCACTTGAAAAATTGCATACATCCCAGCAGGAATTGTTATAACCTGGTAGCTCTTATCAAATTCAATGCCGTTATATTCAACACCAATCATATAATAAAAAGAATTAGGTTCATTATTATATGTTGTAATAGCATATACATTGTGATCTACCGAGTGCTTTTTTAAGCTATCATACAATTTTCTTTCCTCAAATTCATGCCAAAAAGTCCCTATTTCTCTGTAGTGTGCGTTGTCAGTGGTGTGCATTTTTTTATTGATACCAATAATTTTCATTTCTTCTTTTTGTTCAATTTTATAATCCATTTCATCTACTCCTTGAATAATAAATTTGAAGGATATCCGTGGATATGTCTTAAGCATGACACCAGTTTTTCGCGCTAAAGTTGGTGTTGTTCCATGTAGTTGACTGAATGCACGTGTAAAAGCGGAGTGTGAATCATATCCGTATTTTAATGCAACATCTAGAATTTTTTCATTCCCATTTTGAATATCATATGCTGCAAGAGTCAATCGTCTGCGGCGTATATATTCTGATAGTGGAATTTTTGCCATGAACGAAAATACTCTTTGAAATTCCCAAACAGAGCAACACACAAATTTTGAAGCAACTGAATAATCAATATCAGCCCTTAGATTGCCTTCGATATAATCAATTGCTTCATTCATGCCTTTATGCCAATCCATAAATTCACCTCCTTGAAATTATTATATAAAACCTGTAAAAAAACCGCTTTGCATATTGTGCAGTTAATTGCACAATTGGGAGAGCATCTCTGCTCTTGATTTTTTACAATGTATGTAGATTATACAGTAAATGCTACATAAGATTATGCTTATTATCTCATAGTAATTTTTCATATAGTCTAAACCAGTTCAACCCATAGTTTCCAAGGCCCAAGTCAACTGTATCAATATATTTAAAACCACATTTTTCATATAGCTTAATGGCAGGTATATTACCTTCGTAAACATCCAACCTAATTGATTTAGCTTCTGACTTAATACTATGTTCAATAGAAAAGTCCATTAATGCTTTGCCTACACCATATTTTAAAAATTTTGGATGCACTACAAATGTATATACAACAAAAACATCTGAATAGTCAGACTCAAATTCCCATTTAGCTTTATAATATGCAGGTTCAGGTTCATGGCTTAAAATAACAGATCCAATGATTTTCCCATTATGTTTTGCTACATAGAGATTACCATGTTTAACTCCATCAATTGCATTTTGCCGAACAGGATATATGCCCTTTTCCCAGCCAGGATAGTTTGCTCCTTTTTCCAAATGGTCATTCAAATCGTTATAAAGCCGTTCTAATTCATCAATATCATCTGCTTCTCCTAAATCAAAAATAATATCCATATGTGTATTCCTCCAATTAACGTAAAATGTAAATAATCTTCTTAATTTATAAATATTATTTCTAATATTAATTATTTTGCATTAGCCTGTTTTTTTATTTCATCAACAATTATTAATGTGCATACTACTACTATTGCAGATAATATGGAAATTGCGGCAACTACAATCCCTATCTCGTAAGGACCAGAACCAATTGCTGAACCCGCACCTATAGCTAAAAGATGTACTATCCAAAATGTTATAAATCCGATTAATAGATAAAGCAATTTATTGACCATTATTATCCTCCTTGATTTCTATTTCATTTATTTAATGTTATATAACAACTTCTAAAGCAACTTTTGTTGGACTAAACTGCTTTAATCTTTCTACAACTTCACAAATTTCTTGTTGCCTTGTAGGCGAAAGAAGATTGTCTAATTCAGTATTATACATATCTGATGTTTGTCTCATATGAAATGTACCAACAAGAAGCACCTTAGGTTTTAAAAAAGAATCTTTCATTTTTAAATCACTCCTTAATTCTCTAAAAAACTAGTGAATAATAGATTACAATGTAGAATCACTCTAAATTATACCATATTTTACTAAATTACCACTAATACATTTCATAGTTTTGGTAAAACATATGTTACACCTACACTAAATAAAAACACCATAAAATTCATTTTTGAATAATATGGTGTCTTAAGAAATTATTTAGTTTTATATAAAAAAGATATATCTCTTATTGATGAAGTCATAACACATTCCTATAAATATATTTTCTAAGAAAATGACGCCCAGTAACAATAAAATTATGGCTTTCGGCATAGATGAAAAAAGTTATTTAGTTGGTCCAATGCTTCTATATTAGGTACCGCAAAAGGTTCTGTAAGAACAGGCTGATGGTTCAGGCAATGTGGAGTACTCATCCTGTTCGGGAGAGTGAGCGTAGGGCTTCGAAAGAACCTGAAGCAGCCGTTCCATCACGCTATAATCGCCCTGTTTCACTGCGGCTTCTAGGGCCTCTTCTACCCGGTGGTTCCGCGGAATTATGGCGGGATTGCTGCTTTGCATCAACTGATGGGAGGAAGCTTTTGGTTCCTGCTGCCTGCCTAGTCTCGTCTGCCACAGTTCATACCACTGAGCAAATTCTGTGGTGCCAAACAGCACTGTATCCTCAGGCTTATCAAAAGTTAATGCGCGGAAGGTATTGGTATAATCCGCACCATACTTCTGCATCATACTGAGGAGATCTTCAATAAGGGCTTCATCCTGTGGTTCTTGGTTAAATATCCCCAACTTTGCTCTCATTCCCACCAGCCAATTATGGTGATACAATTCAGTAAAATTTGAAATCGCATCCTGAGCCAGTTCCACAGCCTGCTCTTGGTTCTCATGAATCAGTGGCAATAGGGTTTCTGCAAATCTCGCCAAATTCCACGCTGCAATATTCGGTTGATTGCCATAAGCATAGCGGCCATGAAGGTCGATGGAACTGAATACCGTTGCTGGATCATAGGCATCCATGAAGGCGCAAGGACCATAATCAATGGTTTCTCCACTAATGGTCATGTTATCAGTGTTCATCACCCCGTGAATAAATCCAACCAGTTGCCATTTGGCAATGAGCTCAGCCTGACCCTTAATCACTTCCTGAAGTAGGAAAATATATCGGTTCTCATCAGTGTTACCCTCTGGAAAATGTCTTTGCAATGTGTAATCAGCCAAGTCCTGGAGCTCCTGAGCACTTCCCCATTTTGAAACATATTGGAAGGTTCCAACACGCAGATGACTGGCAGCCACCCGAGTCATAATTGCACCCTGTTCCTCGGTTTGGCGAATTATTGTCTCACCTGTTGTCACCACTGCTAAGCTGCGAGTGGTAGGAATTCCAAGGGCCTCCATGGCTTCGCTGATGATGTATTCCCGTAACATGGGTCCAAGTGCTGCTCGACCATCACCTCCACGTGAGTATGGCGTTCTACCTGAACCTTTTAGCTGAATATCAACACGGTGACCTAGAGGCGTGATTTGTTCACCTAGGAGTACAGCGCGGCCGTCCCCTAACATAGTGAAATGCCCAAATTGATGTCCTCCGTAAGCTTGCGCAAGTGGTAACGCGCCTTTTGGAATCCTATTACCCGCAAGCACCGCTACGCCATCATTACTTTGCAGTTCCTGAACACTCAACCCCAATGACGTTGCTAAAGGATAATTGAGAATAATCAACTCCGGTGAACTTACAGGGGTTGGATTGATGTTAGTAAAAAATGCTTTCGGCAGTTTAGCATAACTGTTATCAAAATTCCATCCTGTTTCTATTATTGCTTTTCTCTCTATCATTGTATCTCCTTTTCTTTTTCTATATTTTTTGTGTCCTAGCTTTTTTAACACGATGTAGCTCCTTTTAGTGTCTGCTTCTGCCAATTTATTATACCTTTCTACTTCTAATTCTTGACCCTGTAGCCATGTAAAATAATGATTCAATTCCTAATTGCTCATTCTCTTTTGTTTTATCACTACAAGAGTAACCGTAAGCACAGCCACTGCAAATCCAACCATTATGAGCATATTAAAAAATATAGGTGTAAGATTCTCCATATTAAAGTTAACCATATCAGCTATAATATTATTAGATTTTACATACCAGTAATTTGGTGTAAAGCTTGCAATTGTTAATACTGTTTTGCCTAGCAAAGCTTGAGGCACAAACACTCCACTTATGAAGCAAGTACCTAATGAAACCACATTGGCTGCTGCAGACATTGCCCCTTTACTCTTTATAACATTCCCAATTAAAAAGCTTATGCTCAAAGCTGTTAAAGTAAATACAAAAGAATTTAAGAGAAATAGCAAGCCCCTGGCAGTAAACATATAACTTCCATACATGATAAAACTTGTAACAATCATTGCAAACCAAGCCAGTACTGCATAACTAAAGTTTCCTAATATCATTTGGAAATTCATGCTTCTAAGTTTTACCGGTGAACAAAAATTTCGTTTTTTTAAATCTGTATTATTAAACACCATCATAACAGAGGAAACACCTAAAATTAATATTGCAAACAATGAATATGCTAAATAGTTAAAATAGACTGCACTCTTTTCATTTTTAGAAATTTCCTCTACAGGATTATTTAGCATAACTTCAGTTTTTTGTGCTAAATCCTTATCAACATAGCTTAAAAGCTGTTCCTCAGATAAATTCTCTATGATAATAGTATAGGTTTTTGCAGTATTTAAATATTTATTGATTATACTATCAATATATATTTCACTAGTTGAACCAGGTATTGTAGTCTTTTCTAGCTGTAGTGTTTCTCCACTTATGAACCCATCTGTGAAGCCCTTAGGCACTTTTACTATATATTCTACCTGCCTGAAAAATAAAGCATCTTGCAACTTTTGAGTACCCTCTGGAATATTTACAATGTTGGTATTTTTACTTAGGTAATCCTTTAGACCTTCTACTAACCTTGAATTTGTATCACCATTTATAAAAGCTATATTAACTTTGGTTTGAGTAAAATTTATATTTGTAGGTTTAGCATTAGTATTTGCAAGAGCTATTGCAAAGGATATAAATACCACAAAATAAATTATTATTTGAGATAAATTTTTATAAATTACTTTTAAAAAAGCTTTATAGACTTGCATAGGTTTGCCTCCTTAATACTAAGTAGGTAATTATGCTGAAAACCACAGAGAAGCCGCAAAGGAGAGCTATATTTGTGAAAAATTGCGTGTGGGTATTATAATAATATAGTGAATAAAAGCTATCCGTTATTAAATTTGCTGGATTAAGATATCCCAATATAGGGACATTTGTACTAATAATATATTTCATTTTTTCGTACATCATACCTGACAAAAATGACATTATCATAGTAACTCCAACTAAAATTCCAATTTTAAGACCCTCACTTTTTTTGACTATTGTGGCAATACAAGTACCATAGGTTACTCCTGTAATTGTGCCTATTACACAAGTCAGTGCTATATACCCTAATTGATTACCAAAGCTTATTTTTAGTATGAAAACCAAATACCCCAGTAAAACAAATATTTCAACTAGCTGAACTGTAGTTGCGGCAAATATAGATGCCAAGAATAGCTTTAACTTATGTGTAGGAGCCACGTTAACTCTTGCTCCCTGTGGAGATAGATTAGCCTGTATGGCGGTTACTTCTTTAAGTCCACAAAAACCTCCATATAGGCACGCCATTGCAATTAAAGTGTAAAAGTAGTTTACAACGGTATTAGGAGCAGCTTTGCTACCAGTAACTTCTTTAAGATAATTAGTTCTGTTTCCTATGCTATTTAAAAGCCCATTTTCAACTGCAGCAGGATTATTACTAATAATTGTTACCATTGTAGAGGTGGTTTGTTTAAAGTCATCTAGGAAACTTTTTATAATACTTTGATTTATATCAGATTCCTTCACAACAAGCTTTATTCCATTATTAAAATAAATGTAACCTTCAATTTTATTATCTTCAAGAAGCTTATCCATTTCGTCCTTTGATGTATACGTTATATCAAATAGATTACTTTCCCTTGAACTATTATTAGAACTTGAAACAGACTCAATAGCCTTAATAAAATCTATATTCTTTTTATATTCATCATTATTAACTATTCCAATTTTAATTTCTGAAAAAGCTTCTGCACTTAAAATATTTGAAAGAGCCATATTAAATAATGTAGCCAAAAGTATTGGAAATAAAAAAGTCCAAAACATGGTTTGCTTGTCCCTTACAATACATTTAAGCCTGTACAGATAGTTATGCAAAAACATAATATTCCTCCTTTAATCTCTAAGCCCTTTACCTGTTATTTCTAAGAATACATCATTCAAGGTAGGTGGCTCAGAATAAATCTTTCCAACAGTAATATTCTTTGATTTTAAATAATCCATCAAAGCAACTAAATTATTTTTACCTCTGCTTGATTTTACAACAAGTAAATTGCCGTTATATTCAGCAGAAACTATATTGGGAAGATTTTTAATATCCTCCAAAATGCTGTTATGGATTTTAAATATTTCAACAGTAAGTTTTTCACCAGAATTTATCATTCCTTTTAGTTCCTGATTGGTCCCTGCTGCTATTATTTTTCCCTTGTCCATAATGGCTATCCGTGTGCAGATTTCCTCAACCTCTTCCATATAGTGAGAAGTATACACAATTGTAGCTCCCTCTTTATTAAGCCGTTGTATTCCCTCTAATATATTGTTTCGGCTCTGGGGGTCAACTGCAACTGTGGGTTCATCTAGAATAATTAGCTTGGGCTTATGTGCAATACCACAGGCAATATTTAATCTACGAAGTAAACCACCACTTAACTTTTTGGGGTAAAACTTTCTAAAATCCTTAAGCCCAACAAAATCTATAGCTTCCTCTACAAGTTTACGACGGTTCATTTTGTCTGAAATGTACAGTCCACAGAAATAATCAATATTTTCAAAAACATTCAATTCATCGAAAACTGCAACATTCTGCATGATTATACCAATATTACGTTTAATATCATAAGCATCTGGGGACATAGGTTTATCATAAATTTCTATGGTACCCTTGTCATATTTGAGCAGGGATAAAATACAGTTGATTGCAGTAGTTTTACCAGAACCGTTAGGCCCTAAGAGGCCAAATACTTCCCCTTCCTTTACTTCCAGATTGAAATGATCTAGAGCAATTAAATCATCATATCTTTTTACTAGATTTTTAACCTTTATTACCATAAGTATCCCTCCCATTATTGATTTAATAAATTTTCTCGGGATGCTGCTGCTTAAAACACAACACCATTCTCATCTTCATATATTAATCATAATATATTTATTTGTGATTTATAAGTGATTAAACTCCAAGCTAGATATGACAAATGTAACAATAAACTTGAGCACTATAAAATAAAGTGCTAGAATTTATATGTAATGAATATTCTTACAAAGTAAGGGTTTGGTAAATAGAATGAAAAAATTAATTGATAAACTGATTATTTTTATTATTTCCTCTGCACTATATATACATAATGCAGATTACATATATATGATTGTACCAATTCTAATTGCTATAATCTTAAGTGCAATTCTAAGCTACTTGGAAGATGAACGTATTACAATAGCTGTATTCGCTGCTTATTTAATTCTTTGCTTTTTTAAACCAGTTTTCTTATTCTTTATTCCTCTCATAGGTTATGATGCAGTATTTCTTAAAATCAAATGGCTATGGGTGTTATCATTTCTACCAGTGATTACTAATTCTACTCAGACACTGTTCCTCTCAAAGTGGTTAATTTCATCCTTTATTCTTGCTGCCTATATTTTAAAATACCGTACTGTTTCTCTTCAAAATGTGGAAGAAGATTATTATAAACTTCGTGATAGTACTAAGGAAATATCAATGCAGCTTGAAAAACAAAATAAAAATCTTTTGGAAAAACAGGATTATGAAATACACCTTGCAACTTTAAAAGAACGAAATAGAATAGCAAGGGATATTCACGATAATGTGGGACATTTACTTTCAAGATCCATATTGCAAATTGGGGCACTACTTGCCATAAATAAAGATGAAGAAACGAAAGAAAACTTGAAACTTATAAAGAGTACCCTGTCAGAAGCCATGGATAGCATACGTAGCAGCGTACATGATTTGCATGAAGAATCAATAGACTTGCAAACTGAAATACAAAAGTTAATTAATAGCTTTAATTTTTGCTCTATTAAATTCGATTATGATGTGGAAACAAACTTAGAAAAAAATATCAAGTATTGCTTTATTACAGTCACAAAAGAGGCTTTATCAAACATCTTAAATCATTCTAATGCCACCAAGGCTTCAGTGCTAATTCGTGAACATCCAGCACTTTATCAATTGGTTATACAGGACAACGGTACACAAATTAGCTATAATAGTGAACACGGCATCGGAATAAAAAGCATTACAGATAGAATTACTGCTGTAGATGGCAACGTTAATATTAGTACGGACAAAGGTTTTAGAATTTTTATTTCAATACCGAAAAAATAAGTATTTTGAAAGGATTGGTTAAAAAATATGAGGGTAGTAGTTGTTGATGATGATAAATTAGTATGTGTATCTCTCAAAACCATATTAGAAGCAGAAAAAGATATTTCTGTAGTTGGCACTGGCTACAATGGAAAGGAAGCTATTGAACTTTATAACAGTTTAAAGCCTGATATTCTATTAATTGATATAAGAATGGAAACCATGACAGGACTAGAGGCAGCAGAATCTATCTTAAACACATACAAAAATGCAAAAATACTATTTCTAACTACTTTTTCAGATGATGAATATATAATAAAAACTTTCAAAATAGGCGCTAAGGGTTATATTATAAAACAGAATTTTGAATGCATTGTGCCGTCACTAAGGGCTGTACATATGGGACAAAGCGTTTTCGGTCATGATATTGTTTCAAAAATTCCATATCTAATTAATGAAAGCAGTAAAGCTGATTTTTCATCCTTTGGTATTACAGAAAAGGAACTAGACATTATCACCACTGTAGCTGAAGGACTTAGCAATAAAGAAATAGCCAATAAGCTATATTTAAGCGAAGGCACTGTTAGAAACAGTATAACCACCATTTTGGAAAAGTTGAAACTCAGAGACAGGACGCAACTTGCTATATTCTATTATAAAAATAAATAAAGAGGACCTTTGATTAATCCCTAGTGTGAATCAAAGGTCCCCTTTCTGCATAAAATGTTCATTGACTTTGCTGTCCATATCGTGCTAACCATTCACTAAATCTATCCATGACCTTATGAATGATAACTAAATTGACTACCATAACTATAAAGCCCAGAACGCTATACAAAATGATGGTATTTAACGTAAATACCTGCATTATTTGCTTAATGATATAAATACAAATAGGCAAACAAATAACGCTTGTAATAATAGCAGGGACATATTTTCTTACTATCAACGCTTGAAAACAATGTATTAATAAATGCAAAGTAAAGGCAATAAATAAGCCTATCCATAGACTATACCAATTCACAACATAGGAAATAACTGTAATTATGCTAATTAAAATAAATTCTTCCGCTACTCCAAAGGCGAAAGATGATGTTGTAATATTATCAAAATGCGGTAGTAACTTTTTTGATAATTTAGGAAACCTATCACATAAATAGCCCTTATTTTTACTTATCCATACTTGCATAAAGATTATTTCTTCAAAATCATGGAAAATAAAAAGTATAGGAAAAAGCCATATAATTACTTCTATATTATTCATTTTACAAATTAGTTCTCCATTCATCTTTTAATATTCTATAAGAAACTCTGTCTTTCATCCTTCCGTCATGCCATTCCATCATTTTGTATTCAGCTTCTTTTAGCATTCCACACTTTTCCATCACTCGTTCTGAGCCAATATTTTCTTTTATGCAACCAGTTGTAATTCTAAAAACCTCATTGCCCTCAAAAGCAAATCTCATTATTTCCTTCAAAGCCTCTGTGGTATATCCCTTATTCCAATATTCAGGGTAAGTAAAATATCCTAAATGTACTAGCTTACCTACAGGGGTAAAATCTGTTACTGTGTACCCTATTTCTCCAATATGCTCCTTGGTGTTCTTATCTTCCATTCTCAAGAAATATTTTGTCCTCTTTGGATTATTTATATCATCAATAGCAGCTAGTAAATTCTCTCTAGACTCCTCTATTGAATTTGTCATTATATCCTGTAAATAATGCATGGATTCTTTATCTGAAAATAATCTATGATGCGTGTCTAAATCCTCCATTTTATGGTCACGTAATCTCAATCTCTCAGTTTCCAAGCATATTGGTTTGTCAGATGAATTAATATTTAAATAATTCTTTAGGCTTCTAATAAAAAAATTTCTAAATCCATCAATAAAACCTAAACTTTCACTTTTGCTACTCTCTAAATCATAATAATATTTCATGCTTTCTATCTCTACAGATATGGAATCTAAGGGAAAACCCTCTCTATATTTCACATGTGGCTTGTCTACAATATAAAACTTTTCAGAACATATATCTTTACCATCATATTTATAAATATTATTCTCATCTATTACTAGACATATGGCATTCTTATAATAGGCAGTTAATCGCCCTCCATATCTTGCTGCTAAATTGCTATAATAATTGAGCATTTCTCTATAAGTCAAATTGTTTCCATGAATTCTTTTTATCAATACCCCTGGTTGATCACTTTCATCAACACCTTCAAAATATAACCCAGAGTCACAAGAAAATATAGGCTTTTTAATTTGTTTAAAATAAGATATAGCCTTTTGTGTTGCATTCGCTAATGGATCCTTACCAGTTTCTTCAGCCTTTTTTAAGTCCATATCAAGAGTTTCAAGACTAGCAATAGAAATATTAAGTCCATCTAGCATCTTTATCATACTTTCAAGCTTAGATGGATTATATGTTCCATATATTAAGTTCATAAAATAAATCCCTTCCTCCCTAGCTTTAAACCTAGTGTTTATAATATTGTATTTTCAAGGAAAACCTATGAGGCTTCCTTACTTGGCATTTTATAAATATTATATATATCTCTACATCACTTTAAATTAACTTTTAAGCACAATTTTAGCGCTTTCATATTTGTCCCTTATAATTTCTTTGGCTTCAGGACATAGTTTATTCCAACTTCTTTCAATCTTTGCCCTTACCCAATTAGCACCTTCACTTACCTCCATTTTCCTTTTATAGTATACAAGATGTAATAGAGATGGTACTTGGTCTATATGAGCCATGGCATCAGCACTTGCAATACATATTGATTCTTTAGTGGTTCTTTCAAGTGGTACGCTTCCCCTATGCTGAATAATACAGTCTTTAACTTTATTTATTCTTTCTTCTGGATAATTGAAACCTTTTAAAATCTTTTCTGCTTCAATTGCCCCGTATATATGATGTTCTTTATACATTGATGAGTCTTTTACACTTGCATAATCATGCAACAAAGCTGCTACTTCAACTATTTCTTTATCTGCTCCTAATCTTTCCGCCAACAATTTTGCATATTTAACTACAGTGGTAACATGATAAATCCACCCCTCATATCCAAATACATTGGTATCTTTCTTACTTTGTTCCTCCACAATATTTGAAATAGACTGTATTAATTCTTCTGAATTCAAGAAAATTCCCCCTCTTAGATAGTATTTTTTGTATAATATGTATAAATAAAGTTTATCAAACATACGTTCTGTAGTCAATCAGAATTACACCCAATAGTAGACGGTTTTGTATTTGGTACAATGCGGGAAGTATGGATTAGAGGGGGAATAATAACTACTGTTATATTAATGATTTCCATAACCTTTTTATTAGTCACTATGAAAAGAAATAATAGACTAGAGTGCTAGTGGTATATTATAAATAAGGAGAAACTGTTTCCAGTTTCTCCTCTAAAAATTTTTTATTCACTTAAAAGGGATTTATCTGGAGTTACAAGAATTTTTACATGCTTTTTCTTTTCAGGACCTGTTAAGGCTCCGAAGCCTTCTTCTACTATATCATCAAGAACTATTTTTTTAGTTATATATCCTTCTGCCTTAATTCTTCCATCCTTCATTTGTGCAATTGTAGCTGGAAATTCATGTCTATAAGCTAAGGTTCCTACTATTTTCTTTTCAGAAAACACTAAGGCATTAGGATTAAAGCTTACATCCTCTTCCCAAATACTTGTTACTACCATAGTTCCTTCATATTTTAAGCTATCTAATCCTACATCAAAACCTATCTTTGCCCCTGTGGTTTCAAATGCTACATCTACACCAGTTCCACCAGTAAGCTTTTTAACTTCATTAGCTATATCAACTTCATTTGGATCAAGAACAACGTCTGCTCCTGCTCTCTTTGCATATTCCTGTCTTATTGATTTTCTTTGTAATACTACTACTAACTTTGCTCCTGCTGTTTTTAAACATTCAATAGTAGCAAGTCCTATTGGTCCTGAACCAAGTACAATTGCAGTATCTCCTGTTTTAAAATTAGAAATTCTAATAGAATGAAGTGCTACAGCCATTGGCTCTATTAATGCTGCCTGTTCATAGGACATACTGTCTGGTATTTTATGTATATATTCTTCTGGAAATACCGTATATTCTGCAAGTCCTCCACCGCTACCACAAAGTCCATGAAATCCTAGGGAAGAACAAAGATTATATTTACCTTCTCTGCAGGCTGGACATTCTCCACAAGCTACTATAGGTTCTACAGTAACCCTATCTCCAATTTTAAAATTAGTTACACCTTCTCCAACTTCTACAACATCTCCTGAAAACTCATGACCTAAAACTACTGGTGCCACATTACCACTTAAGGGATGTGGTTGTCCAACTGGTATAAAAATAGGTCCTCCTAAATATTCATGTAAATCTGAACCACATATTCCACACCATTTAACTTTGATTTTCACATTTCCTTTAGTAACCTTTGGTTCCTCTACCTCTTCAACTCTAATATCCTCTTTATCATACCATAGCGCTGCTTTCATAATAAAAGTACCTCCTAAAAATAATAATTAAGTATATTGTGAATCTTCTCACATATTTATAAAGCAATTATTATACCAATAAATTAACCTGTGGTACTTTTTTAAATATTATTTAATTCTTTTTATTTTTCCTGCTGTAAATGGCTATATTGTGCCATATTTCTATAATAATCATCTCTATAATTAAATTTTGATTATGTTCGATTTAATGCCAGAAACAGTTCTTAAAATAAAAAATCTCAAAACGATACACATTTTAGTGACTCATTTTGAGATTGTCTATATTATTTTCTCATTTTGATACATATATTATGCTATTTATTGATAATTAAAAAACAAACCGCCCTATATAAACATCACATAACAAATCAAAAAATTTCCCATATATCAAATTTATAATTATTTCCTTCATAATCCATAAGATATTTTGTGAGATACTTTTTATGAATAACAGCATTAAACATATACTTATCATACCAAGTATCGGAACAGATATAATACCCACCGTGTACTCCATCTATTTCATAACTATTTTCAAGTTTCCATCTATCTGGCTTTTCATCTTTATTAATATTAACACCGGTTATCATCATATAATGTGATATCATTCCTGCCTTCAACTGAAGATAATCCTTTCTTGACATATCAAATGAGAAACCTGTTACACTTTCATAGTCAAAACTATTATCATCCCATATTTGCAGTTCTTCTCTACACATTTTATCGTCATCACATGCACAAACAATAGCAGATCCATCTTTTAGCTGTTCTATAGATAATTTCTTCATTTCTTTCAACTCAAGATTAAGAAATTTTACATCTTTCCCACCAATAATTTTAAACGCATCATTTAATACACAAGCTTTACCATATGGAAGCTCATCATATGGTAAAGAAATAACAGCAATATAATCATCAAGAATATTTCCAATCATTTCATCAGTAGGTATTTCTATGGAAAATTCAAATTTGAGTTTGTTTGCATTTGCAGATGAAAATGCCATATCACTAATAGATGTCTTTAAAAATTCATTAGCTATTATTTGCTTCTCTGGGTTTGAAAAATAATATTTATAAAATTCTGAATTTTTCTTCTCCGTAATTTCCATTAATTCTTTCATTTAATTTCCAATCCCCCTTTATTCTTATATAGCCTCTTAATTCTTACTAACTATGTTATATAAATTAAATTGCAACTTATATATTATATTTCTTTATTTTTCTATAGATGGTAGCTCTACTTATTCCCAGCATTTCTGCAGATTTTACTATGTTACCTCCGCAAAGATTAATAGTTTTTATTATGCTTTCTTTTTCTAAAATTTCTATAGGCACTATCTTCTCTAAATCATCGGCTTTTTCATTACTAAAACTGCTTTCTATCATCTGCCCATTCTCTGAAGACTGTATATAGATTATATCACTTTCACTGGAGTAATAATCTCGCTCTATAGCATTTCTAAGCTCTCTTACATTTCCAGGCCAATCATATTTTTTAAGTTGATTTATGTAGTCTTTTTTCATACGCTTATATTTATCCTTATTTTTTATATTGAGCTTATTGATAAAATATTTTACTAGTACCTCTATATCTTCCTTTCTTTCTTTTAAAGGAATTGTTCTTATATTCATTACATTTAACCTATAATATAAATCTTCTCTAAAGGCTTTTCTACTTATTTCCTCTTTTAACTTTTTGTTTGTTGCACCTATTATTCTCACATCTAATTTCTTCTCGTAATTTCCACCAACCCTAACAATTGTATTGTTATCTAAGACTCTCAATAGTTTAGATTGCATATCTAAAGGAAGTTCTCCTAATTCATCCAAAAAAATAGTTCCCCCATCAGCTAGTTCAAATTTCCCAGGATGTCCTTCTTTAGCAGCTCCAGTAAAAGCTCCTTTATCATAACCAAAAAGTTCACTTTCCATCAGCTCTCTAGGAATTGAAGCACAATTTACAGCTACAAAAGGCCCATTACTTCTTTCACTGTAGTTATGTATAGCTTGAGCTACTAACTCTTTACCTGTGCCACTAGCCCCTTCTATTAATATATTGCAATCACTACTTGCAGCCTTCTTTGCGAAATTTATCATGTTTATCATTTTTTCATTGCTAGTTACAATATCTTTAAACCTATAGGTGGCCTTATAACCCACTACTTTATTTACAAATTTATGTACTGATTTACTTTCCCTAAAAGTTATAACTACCCCCATAAGCCTATTGTTGGTATTCATGGGTACCACATTTAATATACATTTTATTCTCTTATTTTTTATATGAAAATCACATTCAATATTATTATAACTTTCCTCATAATTTTCTATAATGTAATTAAAATTTAAATTCCCTAAGGCTTTCTTTATATCTACTTTAAATATTTCCCTTTGATCTATACCTAAAATATCTTCTGCTCTATGATTTACTCTCTTAATATTAAATTTTTCATCTATAACTATCATACCCTCTCCAATGGAGTCAAAGGTTATATTTAGTAAATTATAGGATAGTATAAGTTCTAATTGTTTCTTTATGGATTCAGCTGCTGCAGTAACTATTCCTAAGGTATGTAGATGAGCATCTTTACATATACCAGACATATTTATACATCCTAATATTTTCCCATCACTATCATGGATAGGTGCTGAGGAGCATGTCCAAGCATGCTGGTGTATTCCATAATGCTCAGCTCCTATAGTTTGTATTGGTTTGTCTAAGTGTAGGCAAGTTCCTATAGCATTAGTTCCTACAGCTTTTTCTGACCACAAAGCTCCCTTTGTAAATCTTAAAGCACTAGCTTTCTCTAAGATATTCTCATCACCAATAACATCTAGTATATATCCATCTTTATCTGCAAGGAATAAAGCAAAACCTGAACCTGATATTGTGTTGTATAAATTCTCCATTATAGAATGTGCCACTGAAACTAACTCTACATTCTCTTTTATTTTAATTTCTACAGGAATTTTATATTCTCCCACACCTCTTCCATCCATATAATCTACACCGTATTCTTTACATCTTATCCATGAATCTCTTATATCCTTTTTAATTTCTTCATTGACCTTATCATATTCCACAAACTCACGCCAAGCTTTCATAATAAATTCCATATAATTACCCATGTTTTCACCCCTTAACCCTAAGTAACATAGATGTTGAAAATAACAGCCTATTCGCATTATGTAGTTTCATTATTACCATCTATATAAAGATAAAATTTATATGTCAAATTATTCACAATTTAATCTTAACAGAATATTCAGTCTTAATAAATAGAAATAGATTTAAAATAAAATTTCTTGAACCGTCCTTTGGTTCAAGAAATTCTTCCTTTGTAATTGTTTTACCTTTATCCACAACTATTGGCTTAATTATTCTTTAATCGTCATTGCTTGGGATCCCATTTGCTTCCATGAATTTTCAAAATCTATAGAATTTACTTTTCGATTAGCTTCCGGATAGAGTGGATCATTAATATAGACAAAGTCATCATCATAACCTGTAATAACCACACTATGTTGTTGATAGGTAACTTCCATCTCTCCAATCTTGGTATTCCAAGTTTTAAATTGATTAGAAGATAATACCTGAAAGTTTGCGTTGTTTATCACCCAAACTGGATGACCTTGATCAATTTGATCATATAAATCTCTCATACTTTTTCCCGTGAGATTTATAATTCTTTGGTGTGAAACATATTTTTGTGCTAATTCAATGATTGGCTCCACATAAACACCCAGACCAGGATTATTGAATGTTTCCATATCGCCAACAAAACCCTCGTGCATATTCCCATTTCGTCCCTTTTCATCCATAAATGGAACATATTTTATCATTTCCGAAAGTTCCATTTTATCCACATCTATGTGCATATATTGTAAAAGCATCGCAAGACTGGTTACCTCACATCCTCGCATTAGCTCTGGTTCTTGCATAATCAATGTAACTGCTAAAGATTTGTTCACTTTAGAAGAATTGTCTTCATAATTAATAATTGTTTTGTTTTCCTTATTCCCAGTGACTTTAACAGCATATTGATTCCTGACTGCTTTCCAAAAAATAATGAATGCAGTAATTAATAATAAAAGACTTACTATTTTCATAAAGGTTGCTTTATAATGCAATTTTTCTTTTCCCATTTTAATTTTTCTCCCTTTTATTATGTTCCATACATGAAAGTGTACAGGAGTGAAATAAAGATTAAATGTTCATAATGTCATCGTAAGTCTTAAAATAAGTTTATTAAATATCAAACTATGCGAATCAAGTTTCCCATTGCATCTTTTTATCTAAATTATTGTTTTATCAAATTTCTTACTTATTGCTTAACCTGAATTAGTTTACCTTCATTGATACCCAAAACTACATCGGCAACAGAAGTGACCTTTTTGGAGTGGGTAACGATAATAACACATTTATTCTCCTCATGAGCAAGGGCAGTAAAAATTTTGAGGATTTCCATCTCGGTATCTTTATCCAAGTTACCTGTAGGTTCATCCGCTATGATAATATCGGGACTGTGGGATAAGGCTCTTGCAATGCCCACACGCTGCTGCTCTCCACCCGAAAGCCTTAGTATTTTACGATCTGCGGTTTCTCTGTCAATACCTACCTTCTCCAAGAGCATATATGCAAAAGTCTTTCTATCCTTTTCGGCGCTACCGCTAATATTCATGGACAGGACAATGTTTTCCACGGCGGTTGCATTTGTTAAAAGATTAAAACTTTGGAACACCACACCAATGTCCTTTGCCCTGTATTTGTCGCGGTCAATTTTTTTGAGATCTCTCTGGTCATACAATATCTCGCCCCCTGTGCAGACATCAAGACCTGACATAAGGGACAGCAGGGTGGATTTTCCTGAGCCGGATCTTCCTACAATTGTGTAAACTCTTCCTGCTTCAAATTCTGCACTCACAGCATTTAAAACTATTTTTTTTGCACTTTCATATTTATAGGTTACATTTTTTAATATCAATACGCTCATATATTTCACCTAATTCCTTTCCATGAGTATTTTAATAGGTTCGTATTTTGTGATTTTACCTATGGAAACAATTCCTGAAACCGAAGCAAGAAGTAATGAGATGGCGATAATTTCCGCTATTGTATCAAATCCAAGAGAAACGTCCATATTATCAAGTGGCTCTACATTTGTGCTTCCCGCCGCTTTTCCACCTACTATGACCATTTTAGGGCCTCCTGTACTTGCTTTAGCTTCTACTTCCTCTGCCGCTGCAATTTGATTATTAAGCAGAGTGTTGGCTACGGGTTGTGCGGCAAGTGTGCCTGAGCTTATTCCAATAACTAGGCAGACACAGGTTATAATAAGTATTTCCGTCCAAAGTCCCAAAGCTACTTTTCCTTTTTTCATACCCATGGCTCTTAGAACACCAACCTCATATTTCCTTTCACGAATGGAAATTGAAGAAAGAAGTGCAAGAATGATACCACCAAGAATTAAAACAATAATCATAAAGGTAACAGAAATGCTCTTTAATCCTTCAACCGGACCCACAATTTTATGATAGCTTGCTTCATCTGTTGTAACATCATATACTTCGTTTAAACCCTTTGCATATACCTGATTTTTGAAATCTGCAAGCATATCCGGGTTTTTCAAATAATAGGTAGCAGTGATTTCAATACCTCTCTGTCCTGACTCCATTGGAGCTAAAACCGTATCAAAATCAGCTAAGATTTCATTTCGTCTGTTCATATAAGAATTTTTGAACATTGAGTTAGAATATTCTTCTGTTGTATCATAAAAAGTACCCACAACAGTCAATGTGTACGTAATATTATAGGTGTTGTCCTCTTCGTCACTCAGCATACCGTCTAAAGTAATGATATCTCCAACTGAAATACCATTAAGCTCGGCAAGGTCCGTGCTTATAACACACTCATCTTTATTTTCCACCAGCCTGCCCTCTGCAATTTCACGATTTCCATCATTAAAATCATCCCAAGAGTTTCCGTAAAGACGCATTTCCGGTTGAAAGTTGCTTGTCCCTCCTGATCTCATCATGGTAGTTCCACCTGTGGCAGCATCTGCATCCATTGGGGTGACAGCTTCGCTCTTAACACCCACAGCCGCCGTATAAACGCTGTTTAAAATGTATTCTGAATCGCCAAAGTCAACATATTGCTCAGATGATATGGGTGGACGCTGCATTCTAACAGTAGTTTTGCCACCATCCATCTGGGTTTGCGCCTCCTGTTTCATTTTTTCCATATTTGGAGTAATTGTAACCTCCGAGCCAAAACGAGTCTTATAATCATCAATAATTCCCTTTGCAGTGTTGTTGATAATCAATGCAACCACTGTTGTAACAATTATGGCAAAAATGATAATACCCATCAAAATATTTCTACCACGATTTCGCACTATATTTTTTAGTGCATTTTGAAAAATGTACATGTTCATTTTCTCTCCTTTAATACCTTATATTTTTTGAATAACCATTCTACATTTATAATTATAATTCCTCAACCTTTAACCAACCTTAAATGAAATGCTTACTTTCAAAGACTAAAAAAGCCCCCTATAGTGAAATCACTATAGAAGGCTATAATAAATTTTATCAACTTATATAGGTTATATGGAATCTATTATAATCCAAGTGTGAAAGTAAACGTGGTGCTTTCATCCTTCACGCTGTCAGCGTAAATTTCACCATCCAGTCGGTCTATAATTACTTTGGCAATAGACAGTCCCAAGCCATAACCACCATTCTCCTGTGTTCTTGCAGGGTCCGTCCTATAAAAACGATCAAACAACTTTGGCAAATTTTCCTTTGATATACCCTTGCCACTGTTTTTAATGAAAAATACCAGCTGATGTCTTGTTTTTTTTAGCACAATATCAATACATCCTTTTTCATCCGTATACTTTATTGCGTTATCAAGCAGTATAGTAACCACCTGTTTGATTTTTTCACAGTCACTTTTGATAATGATATTTGCTTCTACCTCTTGTAAAAGCATAATATCTTTCTCAAAGGCTACAGTCTCCATTGATAATATGACATCATTCACTACCTCGCTGATATCAAAAGGCATCTCAAACGTTCTGCTGTTTATATCCTCTGTCTTAGCCAAATATAAAAGGTCATTTACAAGTTTATCCATTCTGTCAATTTGGGTTTTTATATAATCAAGCCACTTTTTCTGACTTTTAATGGTTTCATCCTGATTTGAAAGGAGAGCATCAGAATTGGCATTTATAATGGCAAGAGGCGTTTTTAATTCATGGGAAGCATCAGCAATGAATTGTTTTTGCTTCTCCCATGCCTCTGAAATAGGCCTAATGGATCTGCTGGCAAAGAAAAGACTTATTGTAAATATAACGAAAAGCATAATAATCCCTACAAAAAATAATGTAGTAAGCAACTCCATCAATGTTTTCTGAGAATCTGTAACATCTAAAAATATAATTTGATAATTATTATCATTGAAATTTATTATGGATTTTCCCTTTTCACGGGTCACAAAGGTACTATTCATAGGAAATATTTTATATTGCCATCGCTTATCTTCAAGAGATATAACACTATGATCTTTTTTCTCATTCCACGCAAGTTCCGTTGCCTTAAAATATATTTCCTCCAGCATGTCAGTATTTGATATTACTTTAATAATATTACCATCTGAATCTACAAATATATTGAAAGAAAAAGAAAAATCAGAGAGAATCTCGCCAGTGATTATCTTATCTTTTTTTGTATCCTCTGGCGGATTAGGAAATGCTACGTTTGGTTTTGAATATAACAATTCAAGTCTATTTCTGTTTTCTGTTTCTACGTTATTGGAGGTTGTAAAATAAATAATTACAAAAGCGGCAATCATCAATATAGAAATAATTGACATATTCAGTATAATGAACCTATTTCGCAGTTTTTTAAACATATCAACTTCCATCCTTTGTGATTTTTAATACATAACCCGCACCTCGCACTGTTTGAATGCTAACCTGGGATTTTATATTACTTAATTTTTTACGCAGAAAAGATATGTATACTTCCACATTGTTATCCTCTGCATAGGTTTCGTAACCCCACAGCTTCTCAATGATGGAATCCTTTGAAATAATAATATCCTTTCGCTTTATTAAAAGCTCTAACAGTTGGCATTCCTTTAAAGTCAATTTGAATTCTTTTCTCCTACAGTTAAGATTTAAAGTAAGCAGATTCAATTCAATATCTGCATATTGTAAAATATTATCCTTTATCAGTTCATCTTTTCTCCGCCCTAAGGCACGTAAACGCGCCATCAACTCCTCTGTGTGAAAAGGCTTTGCCAGATAGTCGTCGGCTCCGCTATCAAGCCCCCTCACTTTGTCCTCAGTTTCGCCCTTTGCCGTAAGCAAGATCACTGGCGTCTCAATACCATTTTTACGCAATTCTTTTAATACACTTATTCCGTCCATTTTAGGAAGCATAATGTCGAGAATAATAATGTCATATATACCTGAAAGCCCACAGTCTAATCCATATTCACCATCAAAGGCTAAGTCAACGCTGTAATTATTTTTCTTTAGGACTTGTTCTATAGCTTCGGCCATATACTTTTCATCCTCTACCATTAAAATTCTCACATACATACCTCCTTTTTTTTATTATATCAAGAAAATATCATACTATACTTCCATTAAATTATTTGTAGGTAGTTACCTTATGACTTTATTATAACCATCATACCTTTAATGAACCTTAAATAAAAAAGAGTACTTCCTGAAGTCGTTATCGAAATCATCTAAGGTGGCAAATATCCTGAATTACATCTTTTTATCTATTATTCACATATACAATTTTACAATTTTATAGCTAACCTATATAATTATGTCAGGTGCATTATTAAAATAATGGAATAATTTAGCTTTCAGGAGGAAATAAAAATGAAAATTAAAAGTTCTCTTTTACTATTCACATTTGTATTTGCCATGGTGTGGCTATTTTCTGGCTACAAAAAAGAAGTAAAAGCGGTGGAAAACATAGACCAATATGTTACTGGAATTGAGTCTATTACCATGTCAGATAATATAAAGGTTGTGGGACTTGGAGAAGCTACACATGGTAATGCAGAATTTCAAATTTTAAAAAAAGAAGTATTTCAAGCATTAGTGAAAAATAACAGTTGCAGGGTGTTTGCCATTGAAGGAGATTTTGGCGGATGTCAGAAAGTAAATAGTTATGTTCTAAATGGAGAAGGAACTGCAAAAGAAGCAGTTGCTGAAATTGGATTTGGTATATATATGACAAATGAAATGGTTGATTTGGTTCAATGGATACAAGATTACAACAAAAATCTGGACCAATCGCAAAAAATCAAATTCTATGGGTTTGATATGCAAAGATACGACAACAACAAAGAAGGGCTGTTTACCTATCTTGAAAAAGTAAATCCAGATTTAGCGGTGAAGTACAAGGATTTACTTAAAAACTTAAATGATAATACCGTATATACGGAAAAAGCTGCAAAGGTGAAGGAAGGATTGAAGGCTGTAGAAAATTTAATATCTGAGATGAACTCCAATAAGACCAAATATATAAAAACCACAAGCGAAAAAGAATATTCCTTAGCTCTTCAATTTGCTCAATCCATAAAAGAAAATGCCATCTTACAAAGCGGGGATGTGAATTATTCACAGACCAGAGATAAATACATGAGTGATAAGGTGAAATGGATATTAGAATATGAAGAAAATAACATGATATTCATTAACGGTCATAACGGACATATTGAGAAATCTTCAACTTCACTATCTTATACTTCTATGGGTAATCATTTAGCTGGTGAATTGGGAGATACTTATTATGCAATCGGAACAGATTTTTATAATAACACCTTTAGGGCGGTTACAAGAAATAATGAAGCTAAAAATTTTACTCTTACAAACCGCAACGAACTTGTTGACCAATTTATAAAATTACCTAAAAATCAATATTTTATGGATTTTAAAAAAGCAAAAGCAAATCCGACTTTAAAGACCATTATTGAGAAAAAACAATCAATGGCAAATATCGGTGCTGAATTTAATAATTGGCAGAAAAATTTTAAAAAATTCTATACCTTAAATATGGTTCCAAGCGAAGCCTATGATGCAATTATTGTAGTTAAAAATGCAACCCCAACAACGGTTATAGAGAACTAATAAACAATCTTTGCAAAAAAGAATTAGAAAATGTTTCTTACGAAAAAGGCTGCATCTATACCAGATGCAGCCCTTATTTTTCTTTAATCTCAATAATTAAATATTTATAATTTTTCCCTTCTATTCTATATCTCCGTCATCATCTATTTCCCAACCACTTTTGCTAAAAGATTTATAACCTCATCTATTTTTTCGCTTCCTTTATCTTGTTCAAATATATCTTTAACACAATGATTCATATGTTGTCTTATTATCAATAAATCAGCTTTCTTCAAAAATGATTGAATTGCTAACATTTGATTTGAAATACCCACACAATATCTATTATCTTCTATCATTTTTATTATTGCTTCAATTTGACCTTTTGCTATTTTTAGTAACTGTAGTGCCTTTTTTTGTTCAACGTTCATATTTCCACTCCCTGAGCTCCTTCATAATAGATGGTGTAGTATAGTGTAGCTATCTATGCTCCTTTTGCCATTCTGATAAATCTTTTGCCTCCCAAATATCCCATAATTAAGATACTTAAGATGATACCTAAGATACTAAATTGTAATGACATATGAGTAATTTGTGGAGTCAGCACTGCTCTTAAAGCCTCATTTACATATACTAAAGGATTGATCAATACTAATTTTTGAATAATTGGTGTTGCAGCTAAATCATTCCAAGAAAAGAATATAGCTCCTAGGAATACCATTGGCATTAAGAAACCAGGAAACATAGCTGCAATTTGCATTGGCTTGATAATTGTTCCTACCAGTAGCCCTAATGTTGCTGATGCAATAGAGGTAAGTAACAAAATAGGAATTAGGATTAAGATACTTTGAAGATTTAGTGTAAGCTCTAAAGAATTCCCCATTAGAATCAAAGAGAAAGGTAATACAATTAATCCACCAATCCAAGATTCTATGATACCTACAAACATCTTTGCTAAAGCAACCGTTCTTATATTAACAGGAGCCATCAATCTATCTTCTATTTCTCTAGAGTTATTGAAATCCATTGTAAGAGGAACTCCAGTACCATGGATTCCCGTAACAATCATACTCATCCCAACCATCCCTGAAAACATCTGGGTTGGAAATGTGGCTGGCATCAAGCCTATCTTTGGCAGTATATATCCATACGCCAAGATCAGTATGAAGGGTAACATGGCTACACGAAAAACAAATTCCCATTTATCACGAATTTGTATCACCAAGTCTCGCTTCACCATTGTTTTAAAAGCCATCCATGTCGCATTTTTATAGGCCTTCTCACTATTTATTTTAGTCATTGTTAACGTCCCCCTTTCCAGTTAAGTGAATGAATACATCATCAAGTGTACTTGTACTCAAACTTATATTTTGTAATGAAGTATTCAATGTTTTTACCCAATCAAGAATATGATTGAAATCAGGATTTTCGTGTTTCATATATAAAAGTAGTAATCCATTTTGAATAACAGCCCTTTCAACATCTTGTAAAGTTTTGGCCTTCTTGATGAAGTCACCTTTTAGTTCTGCTAATTTTATAGATACTATATTATTGCTAGGAATTAAAGCCTTCAACTTATCAGAAGTACCGATTGCCTTTAATTCCCCCTGATCAACTATTGCAATTCGATTACATAATTTCTCAGGCTCTTCCATATAGTGAGTTGTTAAAAATATAGTAGTACCTGCTTTATTTAATTCCAACATCTGTTCCCATAAAATAGTTCTATAGCCTGGATCTAGACCAGTTGTTGGTTCGTCTAGAAACAAGATATCGGGATTGTGCATGATTGCTCTTGCAATCTTTAATCGTTGTGCCATTCCACCAGAGTAGCTCCTCACATAATCATGTTGACGATCTGTTAATCCAAATCTCTCAAGATATTCATCCGCTCTTTTATTTGCAGTTTTATTATCTATTCCAAAATACATTGCATGATAAATAAGATTTTCTCGTGCAGTTAATCCTCTATCCAAATTATTATGTTGAGCTACCACACCAATCTTTCTACGAGCACGAGCTGGATCTTCTACTAGAGATTCTCCGTCAATTAGAATATCACCAGATGTGGCTTCCTTCTGTGTTGTAAGCATACTTATAGTAGTACTTTTTCCTGCACCATTTGGTCCTAGGAATCCAAATACCTCTCCTCGCCTTACATCAAAACTTATGCCTTTGACCGCTTTGATTTTTCGATCTTTGCTTAATATGAATTCTTTCTTTAAATCCCTTACTTCTAAAATATTGTTTGACATCATCTTGCTCCTTCCTTATTTAAATACATTTTATAGTTTAAGTTTTTATAGTGATTTTATTCTTCTTTGACACCCCCCGGGGGTGGGGTGTATCTTTATAATAATACTTCTCTTTTCATATGTCAACTGCTATTTTTTCTACAAGTTACCTTATCAGCCTGTCATCATACTCTATTAACAGAGCTGTTTTGTATATTGTTCACATTTCATTGGAAAGGGTGCTAGTTATTGACACTTGCTCGTATTACTTGTGATTTATCTCCAGAACAATTAGCCATGAAAGTAAATATGACAACACAAGTTATAGGATTAATTGAGGCGGAAAAATATAACCCTTCTCTAAATCGATGTAATCTTCCATTATCATCACCTGCTTTTTATCCCTTTGTAAGGTACCTTACACTGCATTAACAACTGGACACACAAAAAGAACCTATGTACCTCTTGAAACATAGATTCTTAGTTTAACAATATACTTACTGTTCAATTTAAATATTTTTTAATCTAAATTTATTAACCACTCTTCACTACTATATACCTGAAAATTATATACTCCAAAGTTTATATTTTTACCTGAAGACTTATCATCTTCTAATAAAGTAGTCTTAGCATTTCCCATCCCGTTAGTAGTTGTATCGTTATATCCATTAACAATTGAAATATCAAAAGGCCATGAAGAATATCCATCTGTACCAATTTCTCTTGTTACAGAAAGCAGACCATTTTCATCCCTAGCTATTTGTGTAATTATTACTTCAGGAAGGTCTTTTATTCTAATCACTTTATTTACTTGTATACTCTCGTTAATTTTGGGATTAGGTAACTTAAATTCTTCTATATAATTATATACTTTTTCTCTTGTTACACCACAGACTATTGTTCCACCTTCTATTCCAATAATTTTACCTTCAGGTTTTTCAAAAGATTGAAATTCATTTCCTGACAACCCAACTTGCTTACCTAAATATCTATTTCCATGTTCATCAATGAAATATAAATCTCTTATATTATATTCTAATTTTTTATTTGTATTTTTCACTGATTTAATTTGAATACCTACCTTACTATTATCTGGTGATAATGGAACAACTGTTAATTTATATTCTCTTTTTTAAATCTTACTTCTACTTTAAATATTATATATCCTCTATTTCTATGATATTTGCAATTGAATTTACTGTATGCTAAACTTTGATTATACGTTTTCATACCTTAGAATAATTGCTTTTATTCTAATATAGTTGACTAACCTAAATTTAGTCGAATATTCTCATTTTTGATATGGAGGTATTCTTTTGAATTCTACAAATTTAAACAAAATATCACTGGAGACATGCTCCTATAAAAAAACAAATATCGAATTATATACTACACTATATCGAAGCACACAAAAAACAACCCGTGCAACGCTTTTATATTTTCATGGTGGGGGCTTACTATATGGAAAAAGAACAGACCTTCCAGAATATCATATTAATATGTTTTGTGATGCGGGATACTCTATCCTTGCCTTTGATTATCGCTTGGCTCCGGTAACTAAACTGTCTAATATAATGAATGACGTGAAAGATGCTATTATATGGTATTTAAATAACCGTACAGATTTATTTCATTCTAAATGCCCTTATTTTCTATGGGGAAGATCTGCCGGTGCATATTTATGCCTTCTCGCTCCAAGGATGGATTTACCAGAGAAGCCAATTGGAATTCTTTCTTATTATGGTTATACCTTTGCTCACGATTCCTGGTACAATCAGCCAAGTCCGTATTATGTACAATTCCCTGCTGTAGATGAGGAGACAATCACCTCTATATGCAAAGAAGGTGAAACAGCAGAAGGTTTGCTGGATACACGATACAGCTTATATGTGTATGCCCGCCAAACAGGAAAATGGATAGGTATGATTACTGATAATTCTATAGAGGATTTTTATAATTTATACTCATTAAAAAAATCAACAGACTTTAATTATTATCCTCCCGTCTTCCTTGCTCATACTTTTCATGATACAGATGTACCTTTTGCAGAATCTCAAATTTTATCTTCTCTGATACCTAAATCTCATCTATTTGTAGCTTCTGCCAAAGCACATGACTTTGACAAGGACACCACCTGCGAGGATACCTTATCTCTAATAGAAAAATCTTTATACTTTATGAATGAAATAAATTCTTAGATAAATCAAGCACTACATAATAAAGTGACCGCTTATTTGTCTTCTGTTAAAATTAGACTCAATTGTAATTGGAATATAAAATCAGAATCGTCTATTTCCCGCTCCAGAATATCTTCGCATTTTTTTATTCTATATTTTACCGTATTTCTATGAATAAACATCTTATTTGCAGTTTCTGTAATATTACATTTCAACTCCAAATAAGTCTTTAAGGTATTTCTAAGTTCTAAAGTCCTTCTATTCTCTGGATATGCTAATGTTCTTAAATTATAAAGACAGAATCCTTCTACCTGATCTCTAGAAAGTGTTTTTAGCAACTCAGCAGCATTTTTAGTTTTATAATATTTGATATAAGAAATATTGTTTCTTTCTTCTCCCATCTTATAACTTTCTAAGGCTTGAAAATAGGAGTATTTTATTGCTTCTATTTCTGACATTCTATTGCCATATGAAAAGCTAACGTTGACTTTTAACATTGTCTTAAGCTTGTCATGATAATACCTAAGCTTTTCTGTTAAGTCATTTGTATTGCCTTGAATTAAAAACACATATCTGTAATTTTTAATTTCTGGTAGCAAAATCACACTATTACGGTAATCCTTAAATAACTCTTTTTCTAACCATTCATAAATAAAAATATACTTTTGTTCACGATGAGAGAATTTATCAACATGAAACTTGCTATTTTTAAAAGATTCCAATGTTACTAAAACAACATAATAGAACTTGCTAAGTTTTAAACCATGTGCTTTTCCAATGGTTAATAACTGTTGTGACGTCAAATTATCACTTTTACGTTTATTTAATACAAATAATAACGATCTTTCATCATCTTTTAATTTATTATATGAAATACACAGGTTTTTATATAATAAGAATTCAAATGCAAGCAGTACTTGCTCTATGACTAAAGCTGAGGTATCAGCAGATAATGACTCTGAATTAAAAATAAAAAGATAACAAGAACTATCATCAAAAGCATGATAAGGATAAATGGATATTCTATCTTTTTTATTCTTTGTATCAATATGATGTTTCACTGCACTTGATTGTTTTTTATATAGTGAAAGAGAAAAAAATAATTCTTTTGCTGTTTCTATATTTTCTTCTGTAAAATCACGATTGGTACCAATAATATTTCCAAGGGGATCCATAAGTAGAACTGACTTTTTTAAGATAATACTCAAATTATTTAACAACATTTCTGCGGATTCACCCTGAAAAAGAAGATTAGAGAACTTTTTTTGAGTGTTCAATGCATAAAGTATTTCCTTGTTTTGAATGTTCCATAAATAAGAAAGCACCTTTTGATAAACTTCTCCCAATGTAGCTTCCATAGGAATTTGTAAAAGAGGAAATCCCAACTTATCTGCCGTCATGATAACTTTTTCATCTAGTTCATCAATAAAACGGCCCAATTTGATTGCCAATGCTGCACAGGGTAAATCATTTAATCTATAAATAAGTTCACAAAGCTCATCTTGGTTATCTTTATATACCATAGCTGTTGTAATAAGTAAGGTGTTTTTTGGTAGGTAGGTCGTTACATCTGGGGTTTCTGTTGACTCTATTGTTTCCACTTCTCTATACAAATCAGCTTTTGTATTAATTACCTTTAATTTAGTCAAGTTCAATAATTCAAAAATAGTCATCTAACCCCTCCTATTGAGTTCCTATAAATCATTATAAATATCATATGTATTTTTTATTAGAATATCATAACTTCTAGGATATTATACAAACTTTAAATCATAAAATTATTAGGTATATTATAACATAGACCGTCAATTTGTAAATTAAATCATTCATAATACTGAAATTTTTAAAAGTAAAAATTTTTGACAAATAAAAGCACCACAGCTTTTAAGACTGTGATGCTTAAATTATGTTATTGAAATGTGAAATGGAGACAGTATTCTTTCAAAAAGGCTGTAAAACTATATTTTTAACCTTGATTATAAATTTAGCAGTATTAGTCTAAGGTTATAATAGTTCCACTTTCACCTTTTAATGCTAACTTTGCCTTCTCTAGTGAAGCAATAATTGCTTTTCTACCTTTTTTAGATTCAGCAAATTTTAAAGCTGCTTCAACCTTAGGAAGCATACTTCCATTAGCAAAGTATCCTTCCTCAATGTATTTTTTAGCATCTTCTGCTGTCAATTTATCTAAATTTATTTGATTTGGTTTACCGAAATTTATTGCAACCCTATCAACACCTGTTAATATAATAAGTTCATCTGCATCAATATCCTCTGCTAATTTTTCTGATGCAAAATCCTTATCTATTACTGCAGCTACTCCCCTAAGGCTTTTATCTTCCAGCTCAATTACAGGTATTCCACCGCCGCCTACTGTAATTACCACAGTATCATTATCTATCAATGTTTTTATTGATTCTACTTCTACTATTTTTTCAGGTTTAGGTGATGCAACAACTCTCCTATACCCACGACCTGAATCTTCTACCATAACATAATCTTTTTCCTTTTGAAGTTCTTCTGCTTTGTCTTTTTCATAAAATGGTCCGATAGGTTTTGTTGGATTTTTAAATGCAGAATCATCTTTATCAACAACAACTTGAGTTATAAGACTTACTACCGGTTTATTGATTTTCTTTTTCATAAGTTCTTCTCTTAATGCCTGCTGTATATGATAACCAATCATTCCTTGACTCATTGCACCACAAATATCAAATGGCATAGCAGGAGTTACTTCACTTGAATATTCATTTTGTATTACAATTCTTCCTACCTGTGGTCCATTACCATGAGCTATTACTAACTCATACCCTTCTTCTATTAAATCAGCAAGATGAACAGCTGTTTCTTTTACAACTTCTAATTGAGACTCTGCCGTTGCTTCCTTACCTTCAGCTTGAAGTGCATTACCACCTAAGGCTACAACAATTCTTTTCATAATATTCCTCCCAAAAATTTAATATATTCTAAATTCCCATTAAAAATTTTTATTTTTTTATTTATAAAGAGTTGCAATCATAATTGCCTTCCAATAAAATATTGAATTTTCTAACTATTTAATATTTCATAATCTAGTTCTTTTTCATCTTTTGCAATTATCATTGAAATTAGTGCATCAATATCTACATTTAATACAGTTCTAAACATACCAGAAAACCAGTCTATCCCAGAAAGTAGTGCAATACTTTCTACTGGTAGTCCAAGGCTTGGTACTACCATCGCCAATGCTATAAGTCCTCCTCCAGGTACCGCCACTGTACCCAGGCAGGCTAATGTTGATAGTACGACTATTTTAATCATGTTTATCACAGATATTTCAATTCCGTAAAATTGTGCAATCATAATGCAAGAGAGAGCTAAATACATTGCTAGCCCATTACTATTTAAAGTCATTCCAAGTGGATTTACTAATCTAGACACTTTTGGGCTAACTCCTAGCCTTTTTTCACTATCCTCCATTTTGATAGGAAGTGAAATTGCTGAGGATGTAGTTGCAAATGCAAATAATGTCATTCTTGTTAACTTATTTGCAATACGAATAGGACTAACTTTACAATAAAAAGAGACAAAAAGGATTACAGCAATAAGATGAAGACATGAACCTACAGCAAAAATCAATAAGAATTTCATTAATGGTATTATTACTTTAATACCAGTACTTCCAGTTGTATAAGCTACTAGAGCAAATATCCCTATTGGAGCGGTTTTCATGATAATAGTAACCATTTTTAAAGTAATTTCATTAAACTCTTTCAATATTCCTAAAAACTTACAATTTTTGTGATTTACATGCCAAGCACTTAAGGCAACTCCGAAAATAACAGAAAAAACTATTATCTGTATCATGTTTGAGTCCACCATGGATGCAAAAATATTACTTGGAAAAAAATTTAAAATGATATCATAGAGACTCTGATCTACTGTCTCAACTATGTAAGGGCTTTGGGTAACATTAGCTATTTCACCTGACATAAAAATATTTCCTAGAACCATGCCTAACGTGGCTGCTAAAAAAGTAGTAAGCATGAACCAAAAAAACATTTTTCCTCCAATTCTCCCCAGTTCATGGTAGTCTAAATTCCCTACAGCTTCAATAACAGCTCCCATAACCAATAGCACCACAGGCATCATGAGTATTCTTAAAAAGATATCTCCTATAATCTTAATTCCAATTACTTTCTCCTTAAAAATAATCCCGATTAAAATTCCCAGAAAAGCACCAAGCAGAATTTGTTTTGTCATAGAAATAGTCTTCATTTTTTTCATAGGTTCCCCTCCTATATCAATCTCCTAATCCAATTTATAACTTTTTAATCCATAAATTTAGTCCTACAAGAATGCCCGCCATCATATCACGGCCTGAAGTATGTCCAAATTCAAGAATTTTATCTATACTTCTTCTTATCATTTTTTTATCAACTGTAATCAACGCTTGATACATATCAAGCAAAGCATCATTATAACAATTTTCAAAGGCACTGATGTAATAATGTGTACTAATGTCTGTGGTATATTTTTCTTCTTTAATAATTGCCTCTAGTTCTTCTAAAAATTCTTCACTTAATATATTACATATTCTATTTGCAAATAAGATACCTACCAGAAAATCATCTCCTGCTGGAGTTAACCCTAATCCATATCCTACCCATTTTAACAGAACTGACTTTATAAAATCTTTTTCTTTACTTTGGAAACTGGAATATAGTCTCTCTCTTCTCGTATTATCTTCATTTATTAATTGCCATAAGGATACTCCCAGTCCCGTTTTCATATTCATATCAATATTATCTTTAAGTAAATCAAAACAACATCTTGACATCTTATACGGTTTCTGGTTTAAAAAACTGCTAAAACATTTACATCCTTCAAGCTCTATTGTAATTTCTTCTGTTACCAATTGACTCATTTCTTTATTCCAAACAAAACTAATCTTCCTGCCATTCATTAATTCTAATAATGAGGATATATGCTGTTCTTTAAGTAAAATACCATATGGTAATTTCGTGTTTTGTCTGTTTCCTACAAAACATAAAAATTCATTTACTTTTATATTAAATCCACTTTCAAAGCAGCTGTGAACAGCATATTCCTCTTTATCTCTCAATAGCTTCATTAACTCGGCAGAAACCTTTTGGGCTTGTACTTTCATCGCTATTCACCCCGTTATACATATGAAGCTTTATATAATGTAATTACTCTGTATATCCTAATTTTTTCGCATATGCTAAAACTGCTTTTTCAAAGCATTCAATAGGTGGATGCACTGTTCCTGCCCCAATTTGACCTAATCCCGCTTTTTTATGAGCAATTCCTGTATTAATAACTGGAGTAATTCCCTTCTCTACCACTTTTCTAGCATCAATTCCAAGGCATATTCCTTTGAAATTCCATGTTGGGATAATGAAATTAGGATTTTCATCAATAACAATCTCTCTCATTTCATTACTAATTTTCAGGGCATCCTCAAAGCCTCCAGTTCCTACAAACCTGGTAACTGCCGGTGCCGCAATCATTGCCATTCCACCAACACCAAAGGTTTCTGTAATAGCACTATCACCCATATCAGGACTTGCCATATCTCCATCATATCCGGCAAAATACAATCCCTGTGGAGTATTTACAGGTGCTGTAAACCATTCATCTCCCATTCCTGCTATCCTAATACCAAAATTCTCTCCATTCCTACACATAGCTGTAACAATAGTTCCCTGCTGAATTGTTCTCGCACCATCCATAATGGCTTTAGAAGAAGCCATTATGATATTAAGGAAAAATTGGTCTGTATCTGCAAGAAATTTGATAACCTGACTTCTAATATCCTCTTCTATATCAAGCTTAACAATAACAGGACTTATCTCCTTTAAGAATATTAAGGAAGCAGCAATGTTTCTTTGATGAAATTCGTCTCCCATGGCAATGGCTTTTGCAACCATAGGATTAACTGCTAATCCACTTGGAAAACTTCTAAGAGCTTTTCCTAAAATCGGCCCCAACACATCTCTCATCCATCTAAGTCTCTCAATTACTTCTTCAGAATAAGCTCCAAATCTTAATACCTTACCGATTCCTTCATTTAAAGTGCAATATGCCCTGTTACCCTCAGTTGTATTTTCTACAACTAATACTGGCATATTGCCAGAAGTAATTCCACCCATGGGTCCAACTGCCTGTACATGATGACATGGAATAAATTTCACTTTACCTTCATTAAGGAGATTTCTTGCTTCTTCTTCCGTATCTGCCCACTCCTCAAAAAGTACTGCTCCAATACATGAACCCTGCATAGGTTCTGGCATGTTATCCCATTTAATAGGTGGGCCTGCATGTAATAAAACTTTCCCCTCATTGAGTTCCTCAATTACCGTATTTGCTGGTACAACATCTAGAAGAACGGGAGATGAAGTCACTATTTTACCAATAACTGCCTTATTAGCAGCATCTATTGTTTTATAAACCATTTTAAAAACCTCCTATCCTAAGAAAATTTATAATTTCTCAAATAACTTAATGCTTCAATCAATTCCATGTCCCCGCCTGCTGGTGGAGTCCAATTATATTGAACAACTTCACAGGAAAATTCTTTTAGCACCTTAGAAAAGCTTTCTAATCCCACATTAATTATTTTTGGTTTTTCTTGAAGTAATCTACGAACAGCTTCTGATATAGTATATTCTGATTCCTCTGCTGTTTTTTTCATAGGCAGAACAGGCTTTTCTCCTTCATTAAAATCATAACCAATGAAAGCAAGTGATGTTTCTACAGCCTGTTTATTGCTTTCACAAACAATAACTCCTGCATCTTCCATAATTTTCTTTTGTTTATCATAATTTTGATAGTCTTTTCTTGTTCCACATATTGTTGTTACAAAATGTAAATCTCTGTTTTCCTCTTTTGCCTTCTCCTGCAATTCCTTAATAGCTGGCAATAAAGCTCCTGCCATGTCCTCATGAGAACCATACCCTAATACAATATCAAGCAATATCACTCCAGTGGATTCATCTTTAGCTGCCTCTTTCATACATTCCACTCTTTTAGTTGGGTCAATCATTGGATGTGGTTTTCCTTGAGTGTATTTATCATCTCCTAAATCCACTACAATATGCCCTGATGTATTTAACATATAGCCTTCCTGTTTCCCTAAAGGTGCAGATAAATCTAATATATCACGAATCATCATTGCAGCTTCAGCTGCCAATGTTCCTCCTGAATAGTATCCTTTAATTGTCTTATTTTCTTTGGCACAAAAGTTTTTATCTACATTAGCTTTAAACTTATCTCCTTGTACCTTTTCATTTCTTAATAAGCGTACTGCAATTCTAGCTGCTTCATCCAGTGTGTATGCATGATAAAAGTTTTCTTCATGAACTTCAGGTTTTTCACCAAGAAATAATGTAACTACAGGCTTTTTAAAATGTCTTAGTCGTTCCACTACCTGGTTACGAACTTTCTCAGCAGGCGGTTTTGAGATGACAATAATTACCTCTGTATCATTATCCTCTTCCATTGCATTAATGGAATCCATCATAGTAATTGCTCCTATATGTTCAGATAGATCTCTTCCCCCTGTTCCAATTGCATTGGTTACTCCTTCTCCTAAACGGTCAATAATCGTTGTCAACTCTTGTATACCTGTTCCTGAAGCTCCTACGATTCCTATTTTCCCTGGGGTAACATTATTGGTAAATGCTATAGGTACTCCTTTGATGATTCCTGTTCCACAGTCGGGACCCATAACCAGTAATCCTTTTTTATGAGCTTTTTCTTTTAATCTTTTTTCATCTTCTAATGTAACATTGTCACTAAACATAAATACATTTAAATTCTCATCAAGTGCTCTGTCAGCTTCTGAAGCTGCATAAATTCCAGGAATTGATATAACTGCCAAGTTGGCATCTGGAAGTTTCTCCAAGGCTTTATCCCATGAAATTGCGGTATCAGATTCTCCTTTTTTCTTGGATTTTGCTGACTGACTTTTAAAAAACTCATCTACTTCCTTTAATACCTCGTCTATGGTATCATCTTGTGTTTCTACTACAATTGCCATGTCATTAGATCCTGCTTCTAATAATTCAGGTGTTGCCATTCCACTTTCTTTGTATATATCTTTATTTGAGGGGGTTGCCATCATAATAGAGACTTTACTAACACCCTCCATTGTTGAAATCTTATTAGTTAATAACATAAGTACAACAGAATCGTGATAATTTCCCTTATTTATGATTGTTTTTAACATAAAATCACCGCCATTCCTGTTTTATTCTGCAAACTTATTCTTATGGTCATAGTTATTAAAGTGAATAGCGTCACTGATGAGATAATTATAGATGTCATCTACAATTTCAACGCCCTCTTTATCGTATTTTTCTTTTCTAAGCAACGCTCTCTCTCCTGGATAATTAACCTTATCAAAACCTTTCGCTGGTTTTATTTCTCCTAATTCATCTAATACAGTTGACATGTTCTTTTTAAAGCTTTCAATATCTGTAAATCTACTTGGATCAATTACAATATGAAGTTGTCCTAAATCTCTACCCTTAGAAAGATCTTCGTACATAGAACTTACATGTTTTCCAAATGGAAGACCTAATAATACTCCAGATAATACGTCAACCATCATCATAAGTCCATATCCCTTTGGCCCTGCAATAGGAACTAGAGCATTTACCTTAGTTGAGTCAGTAGTAGGATTTCCATCTTCATCTACTGCCCAAGTATCTGGAATTGGTTCTTTTTTAGAACGTGAAACTAAAATTTTACCCCAAGCTTGAACTGTTGTAGCCATATCAAATATTACTGCTCTGCCATCTGCAGTAGGCGCTCCAAAGGCAATTGGATTTGTTCCATAATAAGCCTCTGAACCTCCATATGGTACGGCCATAGGATCTGACTGACACATGGAAATTGCAACTAAGTCTTCTTTTGTAGCCATCTCTACATAGTAACCTATGCTTCCACTATGAGATATATTTTTTACTCCTACAACTGCAACTCCTGTTTCTTTTGCCATCTTAATAGCTTCCTCCATAGAAAAAGTTGCTGCTACATATCCACATCCGTTATCTCCACTATATACTCCACTGGCAGGGCCGGTTTTCTCAAATGCAAATTTTGGATTTGTATTAATGCCACCTTTAAAAATTCTCTCTGCATAATACTCTACTCTTACCGCTCCGTGTGAATGATATCCTCTTTCATCAGACCATGTTAAAATCTCAGCTATTATATCTGCATGCTCACCACTAAGCCCAGCCTTATGTAATTTATCCTTCATTAATTGTCTTAATTTTTTTCTTTCCACTTTCATTTTTACAATTCCTCCTTCAGTAATTAAATATTAATTTTGCTAAAATGTATCTCTATTTTCATTTGTATATTACAAAAATCTCTGTGGAAATCTCATTTAAAATCAAGTCTTTTTTTCTCTTAAATCAAGAGTACATTACAGAGATTTTTGTACTATAAATTTTTTATCTGTATTATATCTTCATATCTTCATATCTCTATTACAATCTTTTGAATAAATGTATGCAAAGTCTTCATCTCTACCAACTCCATAAGCTGCCTGCAAACTGTAAGCACCCATAAAGAGATAATCCCCTTTTTGTACCGGAATCCAATTATTATCTAAGTTATAGACACCTTGTCCTGAATAGATATATGCTCCATGTTCTTGTACATGGGTTTCTATATATCCATGACATGCTCCTGGCTTAAAAGAAAGTATATGGAAATTCATATCAAATCCAATATCTGTAGCAGAAGGTAGAAAATCTTTTACCAATACATCCTTCATTCCTTCATATTCCACCCACTGAATATCATTTATATTACCAATTACAGTATAGGCACTATGTCCTTCTATACGGTCATATCTTCTCTTATATAAGAATGCCCTTACTTTTTTATCTCCAGTATTCTCAAAATATAATTTTTTATCTTCTGGACAGAAGATAAATCCTCCATCTGTAAGCTGTGCCTCTTTCTCTTCATTCCATACTTTTAAATCACCTTCAAATACATAAAGGAAAGTTTCTATTCCATCTCCACCAAAACCTGAATGGTTGTATCCACCTTTCTCAATGTTCAATAGATAATCTACAAATGAAGCTCCTAGCTTTGGAGAGGATAATATGGTAACCTCACAATTTTCAAAGTTAGGAATTACATTTTTCACAATACCATCCGGTTCAATAAGTGCAAAATTCCCACGTTTTATAATAGATCTGTTAGCCAAGATATCTTCTCTATATCCTGTAACCCCATTTAAATAACTCATAATACTTCCTCCTAGTTTTTTAATTAAGCTGTATGTTTTACATTTTTGAAATTCTTAGCATTAAATATTGCAAATAACACAACCCCAATAACTAATAAAAATGCTCCAATATAAAATCCTAATACTCCAGAACCTGTTTTGTCCATAATAATACCTGTAGCTGCTGGAGCAACAATTGATGATGACATTCCAAAGAAATTAAAGGTTCCTAAAGTTGTGGCAAGGTTCTTTTTATCTGCTTTATCTGAAACATAAGAAATCAATACTGGGTCAACTGCCATTTTTCCTAAAAATCCATAAAGTAATAAAATTATAGCTAAACTACTTGTATTAGGTGCCATCATAGATACTGCCACTAAAACAAATGCTGCAACTTCAAGTCCAATAATTATATATGATTTTTTATCTCTCTTTTTATCTGATAAGTAAGCAAAGAATAATGCTCCTGGAACTGCAGTTACTGAAATCATAGATACTATTAATCCAATTAACCCTCCTGTAATTCCTCTTTCAGTCTCTAAGAATTTTGGAAGCCATGTAACAATTAAATAATAAGCATAACATGTACAAAAATACAAAATGTAGCAAGAAACCATATTTAAGCTAAATAATGAAGATTTCTTTTCTGATGAATCTATCTCTTCAACAGTATTTGCTTTGACCTGATTGTCTTTTTTTACAGTGTCTGTATTTTTTATCATAAAGAAGAACCATAACACCATAAAAAAGATTAATGCTGCGGAAATATATACCATTGACTGCCATGACATCTCCAAGGTTTTTACAACATAACTAGATCCAGTCATACCTATGATGAAACCTAAAGCAGAACCACTATTTACTATTGCTGTTGCTATTCCCTTTTTGCTTGGCGGCACATGCTGAGCTGTCAATGAGAAAGCTGCTCCATAATAAGTTCCACAACCAAGCCCTGCAAGCACACTACCCATATAAATAGTTCCTATAGTTTTTGATAATGCAATACTTACTGCACCTAAAGTAAATATAATAAACCCTGGTATTAATACTTTTTTCTGACCAAACTTATCTACCAAAAATCCTGAAGGAATTTGCATAGATGTGTAGCCAAAGAAATAACAACTTGCAATCAATCCCATTGCTGCATTTGTCTGCGGCCCTACTGTTCCCTGAATTTCTGAGTAAATAGGGGATAACATTGCCCTATATATCCAAATAATTGTCCAACCAAGGCAAAAGGTAAATACAATATTTTTCCAATAGTTCTCTGGAAATGATTTTGATGAATCTTCTCTCATTTTCTATCTCCTCCCCATTTTAATATGCTAATTGATATAAAGTTGCCTTTAAAGCTTGAATACCTTTACTTATATCTTCTACCTTTGTATTTTCAGCCGGGTTATGACTGATTCCCCTTATACTAGGTACAAATATCATACCTGTTGGAATTCTAGGTGCAATTATCTGAGAATCATGCCCTGCGCCACTATGCATAACTTTATAATTTATATTTTCACTCTTACATACATTCTCAATTACATTTATAATGTTGATATCCATAGGAACTGGATCTTCATCCATCCAATTGTCGATTTCTATGTCTACATTAGCTTCTTTTGCAATAAGTTTCATATCTTCCTCTATTTCTTTTGTAAAGCTATGTAAAAACTCTTTATCTGTATGTCTACAATCCATTGTAAACAGTGCTTCACCTGGAACAACATTTACTGTATTCGGTTTCACTAAAACCTTACCAAAAGTTAAGACTAATGGATCTCCCGCTGCTTTTGCTTTTTCAATAGATTCTATTACAATTTTTGTGAAAACTTGCATAACATCTCTTCTATATTTCATCAATGTTGTGCCAGCATGGTTAGCCTCTCCTTTTAAAGTGATATTATATCTCTTCTGCCCCACGATACTGGAAATAACACCTACAGATTTTCCTTCCATCTCCAATGTGTTTCCCTGCTCAATATGAAGTTCTACAAAGGCTTTTACATCTGGAATAGAACATTCATTATCTTTTTTAAAGTCAAATCCACATTGATGCATGGCATCTACAAATTTAATTCCATTCATATCTTCAATATTTTCTACATCTCTTTTATCAGCTATTCCAAAGATATTCTTACTTCCCCAAAAAACATATGGGAATCTGCTTCCTTCTTCCTCTGCTAAGGATATTACTTCTATGTTTTTCTTAGGCTTGCCATATGTCTCTAATAACTGTTTTACTGCTAAATATCCACCTACAATTCCCAATTGACCATCTAGTTTGCCACCGTTTACAACGGTATCAACATGGGAGCCTGTTGCAATTGTTTCATTTTCATTGTCTGTTCCGATAACCTTTCCATACAAGTTACCGATTTCGTCAAATCTTACTTCCATACCTAATTCTTCAAATTTTTTCTCTAATCCCTTTTGTACTTCTAACCAACTTTCTGAATATAACAGTCTGCTAGTTCCACCTGATTCGTCTAATCCAAAAGAAGAAATCCAACTTATGATATCCTCAATTTCTTTCAAAAATTTACTCATCAACTTGTCCCCCTTTACCTATCTTGATATTATCTTACGTTTTTGAAAATAAGAAAACAATATCTACAGTAGACAAGTTTCTTTTAGTTTTTTGTTTATTTTGAACATTCTGAAATGCATAATTTGAGCAATTATATGAATATTAAGTAAACTTTTTATTTGAAATAAAATAATTTGTCTATGTTCTACAAAAAAGAAATCCTAAAAAAAGAACCCTACTTCTAGAGTTCTTAGTATTTTAGGATACAACACACTTAAATTTTTATGACCGTCTTAAGGAAGAAAATACCCTGTTGAAGGCCTCTAATCCGTAATCTTCTCTTTCATATATCTAATCTCTTGAGTTATATCTGAAATTCCCTTATCGATATAATCTTCTCTTACATTTGATACATTTAATTTAAGCAGTGTTTCCTTTGGAAAGAAGTCCAAATAATGTCCCTCTTCTGTTGCTACTATAATAGATTTCTTTTTTAATCTCTTTATAAGCTTCTCACTGGATATTCTATTATCCAGTGTTATATATGTATGAACGCATGGATTTTTAATAGCTTTATATTGAAAAATATCACTACAACTTTTAAATTGTTTTTCTAATGAGTAATTTAAATATTTAGCTCTTAACGAATAAGAAGATTTAATCTTTTCCTTATGACGCTGAAACATGCCACTTTTAATATAGATTTCTAATGCTGCTTGAGAAAGCATAGAGCTATCTACGTCCATAAGTCTTTTGTATTTACTAAAGCTTTCAAGGATAGGGCTCGGAATAACAGCAATGCCTATTCGTAAGCCTGGAAATATAATTTTTGAATAACTCTTTAAATAAATAATCTGTGAAAAGTCATCATAAGCATAGATGGGATCTGCCTTTGAATCCTGTTCCAAATCAGCTAAATAATCATCTTCCACAATAAACACGTCATATTTTTGTGCCAGCTTTACAATAGCCTTTTTTTCTTTTTGAGAATAAGATGTGCCTAAAGGATTGTGAAATCTTGGCATAGTATAAAAAAACTTGATGTTTTCTGTTTTAAATAATCTCTCTAATTCAGCTAAGTCAATACCTTCACTAGTTCTTCTAATACCTATCACAGGAACTTTATGAGTTTTTAAATAATCTATAAATAAATGATAACTTGGTTGTTCTATTAAAATGGTTTCTTTTTTATTTGGAAAAGGTACTGTAGTTAATATAGCCAATGCCTGTTGAACTCCAGAGGTGATAAAAATATTCTCTTTACTTGTAAAAACTTGATAATTAGTTAACTGTTTTTGTACTACATTAATTAAAGAACATAGGCCTTTAGGAGTTCCATATATAAATAAATCATTTTTATATATATCAATTGCTTCATTAATGCAATGCTGAAAATCTAAATATGGAAATATCTCTGGATCAGGTGCTGAAGAGGCGAAATCCAATAACAATTCGTTATGGCTATTCGGTCTATTTTTCCTCTTCACAACATAATATCCGCTTTTAGGTATAGAATAAACCATATGCTGTTTTTCTAATTCCTCTAAGGCTCTTATGATGGTGCTTTTATTACAATTATAATCCTCAGCAAAAGTACGAATAGAAGGAAGTTTACTCCCCTCTTTATACTTTTCATCTTGAATTAAATTCTCCATATGGTTTAATATTTCTAAATATTTATACATACATTCCTGTCTCCTTATTAAAATCTGTACCGGTATAGATAAGTTTTATTTATATTGTATCATATATGCTAATCCACTAATATATAAGTGTACCTAATGGTAAATTTATAAATCTCTATATTTCTAAGGAGGATTGTCTAAATGAAATTTTCAGATAAAAAAAAGGTTTATTTTGCTGCTATACTATATGCTTTCATCACAGGTCTCTCATTTTTATTCACAAAATTAACCCTAACTGTAGCCTCACCTCTTGATACCCTTGCTCATAGGTTTACAATTTCCTTTATTTTTGCTTCCATACCTGTTTTATTAGGCTGGATAAAACTAGATATAAATAAAAGGGATATAATTCGTATCCTTCCCCTTTCCATGTTTTATCCAATTATGTTTTTTGCTTTTCAGGTTTTTGGACTAGTTTATATTTCTTCTTCTGAGGCAGGAATCATTCAAGCAACAATTCCTATTTTTACATTGATACTTTCAATAGTTTTTCTAAAAGAACATCCTAGTATGTTGCAAAAAACATCCTTACTTTTATCCGTAGCTGGAGTGATTTACATGTTTTTTATGAAGGGTTTAAATCTGAAAACCAATGTTTTTATGGGCGTAGTATTAATTCTTTTATCTGCACTTTCCTCTGCTGGTAATAACGTACTAGCCAAAAAAATGACAGGAAAATATAAACCCATATGCTTAACTTATATTGTAAATGCTATAGGCTTTTTATTTTTTAATATTATATCCATTGTTAATCATAGCTTAAATGGAACCCTTAACCTTTACTTTAAACCTTTCACCAACCCATTATTTGTAGTTTCAATAGTTTATCTAGGTGTATTATCCTCACTTATCACATCACTACTGCTAAACTATGCATTGTCTAAAATAGAGGCATCTAAGATGAGTGTGTTTAGTAATCTCTCCACATTAATAACTATGATAGCTGGTGTAATATTCTTAAAAGAAAAACTAGAGTACTTTCATATTATTGGAGCAACAATGATTCTTCTTGGGATAATTGGAACAAATTTTTTAGATAAAAAAACAGTATCTTAAAATAAGATTTTAAAATTAGACATTAAATCCCATTACACTTATTATCCATTTTTTCAAATTTTCTACTTCTTTATTCATAACATAAATCTATGACGAATAATTTTTCTTTTATTGCAAAACATATACTTGAGGTGATACAATGTCTAAAAAAATGATTAAACTATTTTCAATATTAGCATTATTTTTATGCTTAATGCGCTCTACATCAGTTTTTGCTCTAAATACGCAACCTGGTAAAACACCTGAGAGTAATTTACTTTTAAATTTTCTTTCGCCTTATATCCTTAATGCTTTTAAAGAGAAAAATATAACTCCATCTGCAATTGATTACGATAGTACTACTATTTTATCTGTAAAGCCTTTACCAGACGGTAAATTTGAAATTGAGGTTTTTGTTAAAACTTATACAGGTAATCATACTGCACCTTTTGGAAGTAATATTGTAACTCTTGTTGTAAATAATAATAACGTAGAAGTTACTAAAATAGTAGAAAGAGCACAACTTACAAGTTATGAAAAAGCCTATAATTTATACTTATAGGCTTTTTATTTGCAAGTATCACTGTAGTTTATCGGATTTAATTTTATTTTACACTTCTCACTATCTTACTTCTGTAATCTATCAATTTGCTTAATTGTATGCTCACACAGTTCTGGATTCTCTAAATATTACTTTTTTGGAATGAGCCGAATAATTTTATCATCAGCTATGTTAGGATTACCTCTGCCATCCCTATTACTTGTTGTTAAATAAATTGATCCATCTTTCCCCTGAATAACCTCCCGCAAACGTCCATACTGATTCCTTAGCCATGATTCTACACTCTTCACTCCAGTCCCTTTTCCATTCAACGACATAGCAAGTAATTGTTCTCCACGCAAAGTAGCCACCAGTAATTTTCCTTTCCATGATCCTTGAGTTGCGAAGGCAATACCAGAAGGTGCCCATGTATCTTCTCCGCTGTGTATCAAAGGTTTCTGTATCATAACTTCCTTGGAGTCTTCATCTCCTTGAACGAGAGGCCAGCCATAATTAGCTCCTGGTTGTATAATATTTATCTCATCATGGCCTGTCTGGCCATGCTCTGATGCATATAAGATATTTTTTGAATTCCACGCTAAGCCTTGGGGATTTCGATGACCTAAGCTATAAACAGGTGAATTAACAATTGGATTATCTTCAGGAATACTGCCGTCTAATTCTATCCGCAGTATTTTTCCGGCTGTACTTGTGACATCTTGTGCCAATGCAGAATTCCCTGCATCTCCCGTTGTTATATATAATTTCTGATCCGGACCTATCTTTAGCCTTCCTCCATTGTGAATTTGTCCCCCTGGGATTTTATCCAGAAGAACCCGATCAATGTATGCCTTGCTATTCTGTTCAACCAATCTGAGGACACGATTATAGATTTGATTACCTTCTGCATATGAATGCATAACATACATATAATGGTTTTGGGAATAATTTGGGTCTAGTGCAATGCCCATCAAACCGCCTTCCCCCCGACTTACAAAGGGTCTGCCAAATGTAATCAGTGGCTGTGGATTAAGTTTACCATTTTCAATCACTCTAATTACCCCAGACCGCTCGGTAAAATATAATTTACCTTCATCGCTTATATCTATGGCCCACGGTACATATAAATTTTCAGCAATAACTTCAATTTCGTAGGGAAATTCCATTGATGTGACTCCATTTGCTTTGACATTGACTGCATTGCCACCACGCAATATCATATTAGACAAAATATTGTAAATTGTTTTTTTCATACTGCTATCCTCCAAACTTAGATAAATCCATCTCTGAATACACACTTTAATTATATTATGAGATATTTATTTTAATACATTATTGGCTGCATCTTAAGATGATCATCAAAACGTTATTGGAAAATAACAGAAATAAGGCAATACCTTCATATTTGATGGGTTGATCTAAAAACAATAATCATTTAGAACAAAGACTTATAAAAAAATAATTTACCACTCCCTGCACACCATATTAATTATTAAAACTTAACCACAATTCCATAACTGCGTCCAGCTCTTTACTTAATTCCTCTTTCCTGCAATACAGATTATTAAGCTCCTCATAAGCTAATCCATCGGCAGCCATAGCTAAATCAATGTCTCTTATTTCATTTTCAAGACTTTCAATCATTGCTTCAACTTTAGCCTTTTCTGCTTCCACCTTTTTACTTTCATCAATATTCCTTGGTTTCTTAACTTTTTCAGTCTTTACTACTGGATTTTTAGGGACCTGTAGACTGAACTCATCTTTTAAGCTTTTATAATAATCATAATTACCAGGATAACTTTTGAAGGCATTGTCCTCAACAGCAATGACTCTTTCACCGATCTTATTGATAAAATATCTGTCATGAGAGATGAAGAATATAGTTCCTTTGAACTCTTCTAGAGCTTCCTCAAAGGTTTCTATAGAATCAATATCAAGATGGTTAGTGGGCTCATCCAGTATCAATAAGTTTACATCTTCATATAACAGTTTACCAAGCTTTAACCTTATCTTCTCTCCTCCTGACAAATGCTTTACTTTTTTGAACACACTGTTACCATAAAACATGAATTTCGACAGGTATTCTCTTGCTTTTCCTTCCAATATAGAAACATCTTCCCTAAAGCACTCCAGCACAGTGAGCTCCTCATTTTTAAAAGTAATTTTCTGTGGCAAATATGCCGCCATCACATTTGCCCCCAATTCCACTACACCATCATCGGGCTGCTCTTCACCTAAGAGAAGTTTTAAGAAGGTGGTTTTCCCGCTGCCATTTGGACCGATTAGAGCAGCTCTTTCACCAAAATTAATCAATAGATTTGCATCTTTTAAAATAGCCTTATCTATAAAAGATTTAGAAAGTCCTTCAGCCTTAATTGTCTCATTACCAGATCTCTCAGTCTCTTTAAAGTTAAACTTCATATTCTCTCTTTCAAACTTCGGTTTTTCAGTTCTTACATATTGGCCTCTGGTTCTATAATACTTATTACTTTCAGTGTCACTACTTTTCATTTTATCAAGTTTTTTTTGTAGGCTGGCAGCTCTTTTAAAGAATTTATTATTATCTACCCTGTTTGCCCAGTCCCTTAACTCCTTTATGGTCTTCTCTATAGTCTTAATCTGCTTTTGTTGTTCCTTATATTGATGAAATTGTTCAAGCATATTCTCTTCTTTTTGCTTCGCAAAATCAGAGTAATTTCCTTTATAAGTCTCACTTTCCATATCCTCTATTTCTACAATTTTTGTTACTACATTATCTAGAAAATATCTATCATGTGATACAATGATTACAATTCCTTTATAGGCTCTAAGATAGCTTTCAAGCCATTCGATTGAATCCATATCCAGATGATTTGTAGGTTCATCCAGTAGTAATATGTCCGGATTATCAATCAAAAGTTTCCCAAGAACTACTGTAGTTTTTTCCCCACCGCTTAATAAACTAAAATCTTTGTTTAAAAAGCTGTCATCAAAATTCAGGCCCGTACAAATCTTACTTAATTTTTCTTCTATATTGTATCCTCCCTTAACTTCATATGATTGAACCAAATCACTGTACTGCTTTAATGCTTTTTCCAAGGCAGCATCTCCTAAAGTTTTCATTTTATCTTCTAATTTACGCATTTCATTTTCTATGCAGTGAATTTCCTCAAAAGCTAAATTTAAAACATCAATAACCTTTAAGCTGTCATGATACTGTGGCATTTGTTCAAGGTAAGCCCTAGTGGCACCTCTGGGGATGGAAATAAATCCTTCATCATATCCTGGACTTGTGGCACCTGGATAACCAATACAATAATTCATTGGTTCTATTCCTGCTATTAATTTAAGAATAGTGCTCTTTCCACTTCCATTTGCACCTACTATACCAATCTTTTCTCCTGCATAAACTTGAAAGGTTATATTTTTAAGAACAAGGGTGGCATCCATATATTTTTTTACACTATCTACTAATAATTCAAACATAAAAATTCCTTCTTTCATCCATATTTTGAGTGAAGCATCTTATGGACAGGCAGAAAAAACCTTAACTCTTATGATTCTTTAAAGGAATTTTTAAAATAGACTTTGTTTTAAATGATTGTTGATTTTAGAACTACATATTATTAACACTATATTAAAATAAAGTCTAAAAATAAAAAGACCATAAGAAGATTGAATCCTCTTACAGTCCGAAATACTTTATTACTACTATAATTTATCTAGATTGATATAAGCAAAAATTATCTACGTTAATAAAACCATCAATTATGCTTATATATCTAATTACAGAGTTTCTCAAAAAACTCTGACTCAATGTTTCAAAATAACTATTTGAAACACTCTATAAATTATAATATTGAATTCCAGTAAAGTAAGTTACCTTCTAAATGCCTTATTCCATAAAGAGTACAACAATAAAACCTAAATATAATTAGGCAAATTAAAACTCATTATAAAATACATATTAATTTAAAATTAATATTAGCAATTAGCTGGTGTCATAACTTACTTCCCTCCTTCAAGGTTTTTCTTTATTATATCATCTTTTATATTTTATGTAAATATTAGAAATTCTTCTAATTTACAGTGGAAGTAGTGAATACAAAGCTTTGCTCATTTTGTTTATATTCCGTATCTAATATTTCTTTGAATCACTTTCAATTCCTATTTTTTCTTTCTTTTCTCTTTAAAGACCTCCTTTAGTCATTATAATAACTAAAAGAGGTCTTCTAATTTTTATTTTAACAGGCTATGACTTCTTTAATAAAAAATTCTCTCCCGCTTAATATTTCCCAGTGGTCACTTCCACAATTGGGACACTTTTTATGATTTTCAATGATATTAAAAACCTTGTTGCAATCTTTGCAAATACCATTACCTGGCAATATTTCAATTTCCAATTTTGTATCTTGCAATATTGTACCGTCAGCTGCAGCGGGATAACATTGTTCTATATACATGGGAATCATTGATGAAAGCTCTCCGATTTGTAAAACCAATGTATGGATTGTAGTCAGTTGTTGTTCTCTTGCAATTTTTTCTACAGTCTTAACAACCTCAATTACAACACCCAGTTCATGCAAATTAATCACCTACCCTTTACAATTGGTAAAAGCTTTACGATTAACCATTTGTAAATAACTTCTTAACCTTTTTAACTGTAATTTTACCTTTACGTTTAAGAACTTGTTTAATAACTACTGGTTTTAGATCTTCATAGGCTACGCCTTCACCATCATATTGTCTGACAAGTGAAATAGCATCAAACTTACATTTAGTTGTACATTGACCGCATCCCACACATAGGAATTCATCCACAACAGTAGCACCGCAGCCAAGGCAACGTTCTGTTTCCTTCTTCATCTGCTCTTCTGTAAAGGTACCACGTAAATCCTTGAAGGTTTCTTTAGATTTATTGACATCAGCATGACTTGCTTGCTGCCTTGGAAGAGTATCATATCCATCAAATACAGCTTTTGACTTATCTAAGGAATGATACTCTTTCCTGTCACGGCCGATAATTAAACTCTGTCCGGAATGAACATAACGATGGATTGAAATTGCACCTTCTTTACCTAGAGCAATAGCATCGATAGCAAATCTAGGACCTGTAAATGCATCGCCGCCGGCAAATACATCAGGCTCTCCTGTCTGTAATGTAACAGGATCCGCTTTGATTGTCTTGTTAGGATTTAATTCAATCTTGCTGTCTGTAATCAAGTTACCCCAATCCATTGCCTGACCTACTGAAAGCAATACATGGTCTGCATCAACAACTATTGTATTATTTTCATCATACTTCGGATTGAACTTTCCGTTTTCATCGAAAACCGAAACACATTTTTTAAATTCCACGCCAACAACGCGTCCATTTTCTGTAACAACATACTTTGGACCCCAGGAATTATTGATTGTAATGTCTTCGGATAAAGCTTCGTGGATTTCTTCTTCAAGAGCTGGCATTTCTTCACGGCTTTCAAGGCAGAACATATCTACTTTTGAAGCATTAACTCTTGCAGCGGTTCTTGCAACGTCGATAGCAACATTACCGCCACCGATTACAACTACCTTTCCTTCAAGTTTGGAGTTGTCGCCCAGACTTACATTTCGTAAAAAATCAACACCTGTGATAACACCTTTCGCATTTTCACCTTCTATGCCCAGCTTCCTGCCTGCCTGAGCACCGATTGCAAGGTAGAAGGCTTCATATCCTTGACTTCTTAAGTCATTAAGACTTATATCCACACCAATTTCAACACCTGTCTTAAACTCAACACCTAATTCTCTTAAAATGTCAATTTCTGCATTAACTACATTTTTTTCAAGTCTGAAAGACGGAATTCCAAGGGTCAACATGCCGCCAAGAGCATTCTGTTTTTCAAACACTGTTACCTTATAACCGTCAATGGCTAAGTAGTAAGCACAAGAGAGACCGGAAGGACCTGCACCAATAACCCCAATTTTTTTACCATATTCATGTCTGCGTTTAGGTACATAGCGACGATCCATGTTTAAATCTTGTTCAGCAATGAACTTCTTGATTTCATCAATAGCAATTGGCTCATCAATATCTCCTCTAGTACAAGCAGACTCACATTTCCTCGGGCAGATACGTCCGCATACTGCCGGGAAGGGATTTTCCTTCTTAATAAGCTCAAGTGCTTCTGTATATTTTCCCTGAGATGCCAGCTTAATATAACCCTGAATGGCAATATGAGCAGGACATTCTGTTTTACAAGGGCTCGTACCGGTGTCAACTACATTTTTCCTATTGGTACGATAATCCGGATTCCATTTATCTGGACCCCATTCTGTATCACGTGGAGTCTCTTTCCTTTTTATTGCCTCAGTGACTGGTGTTTTAGAACACAACTTTTGACCCAATTGCAATGCATTAACTGGACAATTTTGAATACATTCTCCACAGGCAACACATTTATCTTTATCTACATGTGACACATAGTTTGAACGTACCATGTCAGCGTTTATAAACATCTCAGCAGTTCTCAAAGAAAGACAGGAACATCCGCAGCAGTTACAGATTGCGTGAGTTTTTCCTGAACCATCCAAATTCGGTATCTGATGCATCAAACCGTTTTCTTCGGCTCTTTTAATAATCTCAAAAGCTTCTTCACGGCTAATCTGGCGGCCTCTGCCTGTACGGATATAGTATTCAGCAGCATGCCCCATCTGAATACACATATCTTCCTTCAGGTGCCCGCAGCCTTCTCCCATAACTTCTCTTGCTGTACGGCAAGAACAATCCGAAACTGTGAAGATATGGTTTTCATTGAGATATTTAGAAACTTCCTCATAAGATGCTTTTCTGGTTTCACCCTCAATGGCTGTTTCGATAGGGATAACACGCATAAGACCTACACCTACAGGAAAACTACCAGCGGTTTTTGGTCCTCTCACTCTTCCATATGCTTCAAAAGCTTCAGCAATTTGCGGATACTTTGCAACGTTTTCCTTGTTGTTAACCATCATTTCCATAATGCCAGGAACCCAAGTGTCATACCAGAAATTATCTACGCCATCAATTTCATTAACAAAGCAAACACCGGCAACTGCTAACTCCAATAAGAGTTTTTCTGTTTTCTCTACAGATTTACCACACAAAAGAGCAAGCTCCTTTGCAGTGGCCTTTTTACGTATCTTCATGCAAAGTGCCACTTCTGCCATTTCCTCTGTAACCACAGGTTCAAGAATCATATATTCTGGATCTGTCGATTTAACTTCATTTTTTGAACCACGCTTTTTGTTACTAATATGATTGGCAAGGTCAAGTACTTTTTCTTTAATCATAATTTTTTACCCCCCAATTGGAATTATAATAATACTAATTTTCATTCCATTTTTTCACTTCAGCACGGAGCCAATCTGTCCATTCTTCAATTCCTTCACCTGTCCTTGCAGAGATTGGAATAATTTTAATATTGGGATTTAATTTCTTTACTCTTTCCTTGCATGCTTCTATATCAAAATCGAAATATTCTAATACATCTATTTTGTTTATCAAAAGAACATCAACAATTGAAAACATCAAAGGGTATTTTAACGGTTTGTCATCGCCTTCAGGTACGCTTAGAATCATTGCATTTTTTGATGCACCAGTATCAAATTCCGCAGGGCATACCAGATTTCCCACATTTTCCAAAATAGCAAAATCTATATTATCGGTTCCCAGGCCTATTAATCCTTGTTTTGTCATATCTGCATCAAGATGGCACATACCACCTGTATGCAATTGAATTACTTTTACACCGGTTTCGGAAATAGTGTGAGCATCAACATCAGAATCAATATCTGCTTCCATGACGCCTATATTCATTTCATCCTTTAAAGTATTAATTGTTCTTGTAAGGGTTGTTGTTTTACCAGAACCCGGTGATGACATTAAATTGAGCAGAAAAGTTTTCTCTTTTTTCAGATCTTCTCTAAGCAAATTCGCTTGGCGATCATTGTCTTCAAAAACACTTTGTTTAATCTCAAGAACTCTAAAATTATTCATACCTCTAACCTCCAAATATTTTACTATTCAGCAAGTGCTTTTACTTCCTGATATTTCTTCACATCTATATAAAGTTCCTCTTTGTATGGATTTCTATTGGTCTTTACAGTCTTGTAAATCATGAAAACCAATACTCCAATGTTTACTGCTAATGCTGCAACGCTCCAGATGGTTAATATAGTGGTATTATATGTGGAAGATACAGCAAATTTCCCTTTATCAATGAATGCAGGGGCGGTTTGTGCAAACATACACCATAGTGCTAATGTGTGGGCACGATGCTGTAACCAAGCACCTTTGCCAATGGTAAATGCACATAGAGTAGGAGCTAACAATAAAGCAAATCCACAGTACCATGCATGACCTGGTAAGCAGTTATAAGTATATGCAAAATTCCAAAGGTCATAAGCTACAATCCAAAACCACATCATATCCGGCCATAACATATCCTGGCTTCCATCTTTGTCAGTTTTCTTACGGATACAGATGCCAACCCACCCAGTGATGGTAATTATATTTATGATACCTGCTGCTGCATTCATGAAGTTCCATGGGCCGCCAAGTACATACATTGATCCATCAGCAAGAATTCCACCCTGTGTATAGTTAAGACCTATTTCAATATCACGAACTACTGCTTCGCAAATATTGATTGCGAGAATTAAGGGTGGAAAACAAAGAGCAATACGATTATCGGAAAGACGCCATTCTTTCCCGGTTTTTTTATTTTTTCCATGTAAGTGACGAAGACACCAAAAACCAATACAACCTGCAATAGCAGAATATACCTTAGCAAGATGGAACCAGTCGGTATAGGTAGTATCACTCAATACCGTAAACCAGAGAACAGAAAGTGCAATAGGCATAATAATAAAGCAGAAAAATCCTGCTACAGTGGATCTTCTTGTTACTTCGTTTAAAGCAAATAACAAAATAAATACTAATATCCAAACAAGCCAGACAGAAATTGCGGATGCACCGCCTTCATAATTGAATATAAACATTTTAAATCTCCCCCTATTGGCTTAACGTTCACCATCCTAGAATGGTTTCGTTGCTCATTTTATGCCCTCTGTTTCTCTGGTCATACCAGTATAACACGGATGGCTTTGACAAAATATTAACATAATTATGCTTTATTTGTCAAGATTTACATATTTTATATAGTATTTTTCCCATTATTTCTATACTTTCTATTGATTTGTTTCCTGTTTTGGATTAATATTACATTATAATTATTATTGGTTTGTGCACATACCACAGCCAGCTTAAAGGAGTGACAAAACCATATGGAGTTTAAAAAATTGAGTTCACCATCGTTAAAAGAATTATTTATTAAGGAACTGGAGACCATGATTCTGTCCGGCAAACTCCCCATCGGGAAAAAGCTTCCTCCTGAAAGGGAACTTGCTGAATCCATGCAGGTCAGTAGAGCTGTAGTCAATGCCGGCATTTCCGAACTGGCCAGAAAAGGCTTTTTATTGATTAAGCCAAGAGTCGGTACCTTTGTGGCTGACTATCGTAGAAATGGAACTATGGAGACTTTGATTTCCATTATGAATTATAACGGTGGAATATTAAGAGAAGCAGAAATACGTTCCATTCTGGAGCTTCGAATCGCATTTGATTCCCTTGCGGTAGAATTATGTATTCCCAAAATTACAGATGATGAAGTTGCCATATTAAAAGATTATGTGAAGCAAATGGAAGAGGCAGATTCTCCAGAGGTAGCTTCTGAGCTCGCCTTTCGCTTCCAGCATGAGCTTGCCTTCCTTTCCGGAAATACACTGATGCCTCTAATCTTCTCCTCATTTAAAGTTCCTATTCTATCCTTGTGGGAACGTTTCTGTAGATTATATGGTTTAGAATCTTTACACAACAATACAGTTATTTTATGTGATTACATTGAACAGAGGGACACGAGGAAAGCTGTAGAATGCCTGACCGCTGTCATCAATGATACCATCAATGGTAGCAGACAAATTTACTATTAAATTTAATAAATATTTTCATTGGATGGTACATAATTTATCTTATCTTTCTGAGGTTCAAAGTCATACCAAAAACCATACAGTCTTTTATAAATACAGCTTATCGCTCTTCCTTTATCAGAATAACGTTTTAAATCCCCCACAGATGTTTCTGTGAGGGATTTCGTTTATATATTAATCTGCTATCTTTTCTATTTTAAAAACATTGATTACTTCTACATCTGGACAACAGAAAACACATTCATTTTCACTGTTACCTCCTGGTACTGTTCCGCCATAACGTAGTATATCTATATATGGGAATGCAACGTGACACGCCATAGGACATAAATTCCCTCTTTCTGTATCAAAGTCAAAGCTATCTCCTACTTTATGCCCATGATGACATCCACCTTTTCCCTTTTTATCAATCAATGTAATTCTAATCTTAGGTCTCCTTGACATAGATATATCCCCCTTAAATCAATATTGAGGTTACCACTTCAGTCTTAACCTCAAATTTCTTATTCTATAGTATTATCTACTCTCCTGATTGCTTTTTTCTTTTAATACATTAATGATTTTTCTAGATAATTTATAGGATTCACCAGCTCCAAAAACTATAATTATATCTCCACTTTTAACTTCACTAACAATTTTATTACATATTTCATCATAGTTTTCTATATATTCTGCTGTATTTATATTTATTTCATTAGCCAGCACTTCTAAATTGATTGGCTCAATATTTTTATTTGCTTCCCTTCCTAAAAATGGTTTTGAAATAATAACTCTATCTGCTTTCTTTAATGCTACTGCAAACTCATTAAAAAACAGCTTTATTCTTGAAAGTTGATGTGGTTCAAAAATGGCAAAAACTTTTTTCCCTGGATAACTAATTTTAATTGAATCTAATGTTGATGCTACCGCTGTAGGATGATGAGCAAAATCATCATAAATCTTAACTTCTTCAATATCGCCTATTAATTCTAATCTTCTTCCTATTCCCTTAAAATTTTCAAAGGAATCCTTTATTACATTTATATCAACATCTAACTCTAAAGCAGCAATTAATACACCTAAAGAATTCTCAATGTTATGTTTGCCTATTAATCCTAACTGAAAATCATTTTCTTCCTCCCCATTTATTATTTTATATGTTGAATATTCAGAGGTAGTTGTACCTAAAACTGCTTTATATTCCATATCAAAAGGGAACTCAAACCTATTATTTATATAATATCCTATAACTCTTACTTGTTCTTCTTCCATCCAATCTTTTAATTCATATAATATTTCTCTAAGAGCTATACTTTCCTCATTAACAATTAAAATTTTGGATCTTTCAAGCTTTTTTATAAACTTCTTAAAAGAGTCTTTAACTTCATCTAAATCCTTAAAAAATTCCGGGTGATCCATTTCAACATTGTTTATTATAGCTATGGAAGAACTATAATTTAGAAAATTATTATTAAATTCATCTGCCTCACAGACAAAATAATTTGACTTTCCTATTCTATATCCCCCTCCCCACTTCCTAAAAATTGTCCCTGCTTCAACAATTGGATCTAGTCCTGCATTCTCCAAAACCAGCCCCATTAAAATTGTGGTTGTTGATTTACCATGAGTACCTGCAATAGAAATAACAAACTTTTCATTTTGTATATATTTAGCTGAAAATTCTTGCCATGTCATTAAAATTCCACTTTTTCTAGCTTCTATAATTTCTGGATGATTAGGAGAAATATCTAAAATAGCAGGTGATATAGCTAAAATATCAATGTCCTCTATATGTTTTAAATCATGACCTTTTACAATCTCTATATTATTTTCTATAAGGATATCACTATAATAACCCGAAACATTCAAGTCACATCCTGATACCTCAAAACCCATATTTTTTGCTATAATTGCTATAGGTGCAATTCCACTTCCACATATCCCCATAAAATGTACTTTAATTTTATTTTTCAATCTAATTCACTCCCATTATTATAATATTGAAGTTAATATTTTCCAAAGAATTTATGCCATTATTATTCTGAGAACCTAATGAGCCTAATATATATAAGTTATAATAAAGATAATTTATATTATAAGTATGTTTAATAAATTGTTGAAATTGAGTTTCATATTATTACTGCGAATACCATTTGCAGAAAGCTTAGATTTACTTAAGTTCTATGAAAGAAAAAATCGTTAAGAAATACAACCTGTCCGAACGTAGTGAGTTGTTGTATTTTAGATTTTTTATTGAATAGAGCTTTAGTAAATCAAGGTTTCGAAACGGTTTAAGTGTAAACTTAGATTCCTGCAGAGCAAAGGAATCTCTAGTTGAACTTATGCAGAGCTGAGCAGGGATAATATGAAGCTCATATCAATTAATTTATAGTGTAGAAACTTTATTACAACTTATATACTATCTTTATTAGTACCATTATTGCATATTTATTTATGAAAATATACTATCCCTATTGTATCAATGAACATGAGTTTTTTCCATGGAAAACAGACCTGCTAGGTTAAATTCTATTTTCCAGCCGATCTCTGTTATTTCCCTTGATTATCCTCTACGATTTGTTTTTTTCTTACTTTTTTCTCTATTATTTCTTCAAGCTTTTTCTCTTGCTTTTTGGATAAGTAAAAGGCTCACAAGCAAAGCCCATGAGCCGTAAAATCAAAACTTTAAAATATAATATGATTAATATAAATAACCTAGTAACACTGCTTCATATCTTCAACCACATTTCTCACCCATTTATAAGATATAATTCTCGGCAGGCCAATCAGTGCCTTAATCAATTCTTCCAAGGATATTAAAGCAACCACCCAATGTAATGGAAGGTTAAATACTAAAACACCTACAAAAGCTAGGGGAATTCCTATTATCCATACTGTTCCCGCATCCAATAAACAGGCAAAAGTTGTATCTCCACCGCTTCTGAAAAATCCCACTACCATAATTACATTAAAAAACTTTATAGCCAAATATACTCCTATTACGTATAAAGTTTGAATTGCTTCTATTTTAACTTCAGGTTTTATATTGTAAAAACTTACGAAAACAGGAGCTAGAAGTCCCATTAATATACCAGTGACAGTTCCCAAAACAATACTCAGTACAAAAAACTTTCTTACATATAGCTTCACAGCATCATCGTCATTCTCACCTATTTTATTTCCAATCATTACTGCTGAGGCTGTAGAAAGACTTTTTGCAACAATCATGAATAGATTTTGGACTACATTACAAATTTGAATGGCGGCCACTGCTGCAGTACTTATTCTTCCATAAGCAATAGAATAAGTAATAACCCCTAAAGACCAAAGTGCTTCATTAAAAATTACAGGTAAAGTAGTTTTGTAGAATTTAACAATAAAATCTTTTGATATATCTAATAGTTCTTGTAAATTTGCAGCTAGAACTGTATTCTTTCCATATACAAATCTTAATATTAATATCAATTCCACAATTCGGGCAATCAAAGTTGCAAGTGCACATCCACTAACTCCCATTGCAGGCATTCCAAATTTTCCATAAATCAATACATAGTTTAGGATTGTATTACATATTAATGAAATGGTGCTTGCTTTCATAATAGCTTTCGTTTCACCTATTGACCTACAAGAAGTTGAATAGGCAAAAGAAATGCTAGTTATTATATAACTCATGCCGATGATTCTTAGAAATGTACTTCCAAGCTCAATTACCTCAATATCTTCTATAAATATTCTCATTATATGCTGTGGAATTAGAATTGCACCTAATGTAAAAATTAAACTAATGATTCCACAGGAGACTAGTACCACTCCTAGAGTTCTTTTTATATTTTTAATATCTTTGTTACCCCAGAACTGTGCAGTAAAAGTAGCAGAACCACTGCATATCCCAAATATTATAAGAATAAAAAAATAAAAATATTGATTTGCAAGTCCAACTGCTGCCAATGCTTCTTCTTGTAATCCACCAACCATGAGACTGTCAACAATATTCAATGAAGTTGAAAATAGACTTTGTATGGCTATTGGAATTCCAATTGAAAATAAGGTTTTATAAAAATTGTGATCCTTCTTAATTTTCAACGATAACTTCTCCTTTAAATGCATCTACAGACACTATATCTCCAGTTTTAATAAGCTTTGTTGCATTTATAGTACCGATTACACAAGGTATATTAAATTCTCTGGCAATTACTGCTGCATGGCAAGTAATTCCACCTTGATCCGTTACAATAGACCCTGCAATCTTCATTAATGGAATCAAATCCGGATCGGCCTCTAAGGAAACCAATATATCTCCACATCTGAAATCATGAACATCCTTATTTCTTTCCACAACAACAGCCCTACCTTTGCAGCATCCCATGCAAGCAGAACGACCTTTTAAAATATTTGAAGTAGGTTCTTCCTCCACGGCTTCCATTTTCTTTCTTAGCTTCTTAGCTTCTTCTCCTACAAAAATCAATTCTTCTCCATCCAGAACCATATATACCATTTCAGATGTTCTTTCTTCTATATTTTGAAAATCTATCTTTTCTCTTTCTCCTTTAAGAAGTATTATAATTTCTTCTGGCACCATAAATCTGAAATAACTCTCTGGCAAATCTAATCTTCTTGCAATAACTCCTAACATAGAGTCTAAGAAATAAAAATTCTTAAGTTGTGCTAGCCTTCTATAAGCCTTTGATACAGCAAGCTCACCATACATTTCAAATAGTTCTCTATGTAGAGTATCCATCTTTTCCCTTAATCTTATGACTTCTTCATTTTGCTGTTGCAAGTCTCTTTCCCACTTATCTCTTTCTATGGTTATATTAGAAGGATTTACAACATAGTCCTTCACTCTTGTTATATATTCATCTTTACGGTAAGGTTCCCTATCCCCAAAACCATGATAGCCTAAATACCCATATCTACTTTGAATTTCTTCAATTTTTCCGTGAATCCAAGGTGTGATATAAGTCCTTAAATGTTTTAATGGCTCTTGGAAAACTTTCTTTAATTTAGGATTCTCTAATACATACTCAGCAATTTCAATAATTTTCTTTTCTTCTTCAACATAAACAGAATCCTTATGACTTCTTGTTAAGCTATAGAAAACTTCTTCTGCTTTTTCTTCATTAAGACCAAAGCTTTCTAAGTAATTCAATAAATAATCTGTTAATCCGACTCCAGGAACTTGAATTACTTCAGCAATCCAACACTTTTTATACAGTTCTATTTGTGCCTTATGCTGCTTTTCATATAAAGTATAAAGCTCCTCAAGACTTAAATCTACAAGTTCCTCTCTTCTTATTCCATCATAGACATTAAACAATCCATCTGCTGTAGTATATATGTTTCTATTAAACTCCCTTCTCCAATTTGCATCATTTTTAAGCTTGTCTATAATTCCATGGCACAAGCGTTTTGTATTCTCTTTTGTAAAGTAGAATTCTCCACAATATTTTTTATACATGAGAAGAGTCTTTTTGTGATAATCTTCGATTTCCTCTGCAATTTCACCACAAGCTGTTCTTAAAAATACCACATCAGTATGAAAATCGTCATCTTCATTCTTAGAAGCAAATTCCCATGCTGTATTTTTTGTATTCTCATTTAATTCTTCCTCATTAAACAATCTCTTGCAATTTAACTGCCTTGCTTGACTTCCCAACTTCTGATAACCAATCATATTTTCTACCTCCTGGTGACTTATATTCAAAATTTTCATTGACCAATTTGTGTTGAATGGCTTCTACTAACTCTCGATGACTTCGATCCACAGCTCTCCAATCTATGTCATGGTCTTCATTTTGATTAATCAATTTACTCCAAAATTCGGCTTCTATTTGATTAAATCTGCTATTGTCCTTTGTTACTGTTTTTGCCTCCGAGTAACTTACACCAAAAATATATCCCCTTGTTTTATCAATACAAACAACCCTATCTTTCCTCTTATAGAAAGGCGGCAACCGATTAATTTGAACTTTATCATATTTTTCCTTTGTTATTTCCTCAATGCTTCCAATGAGATTCTTTTTATTAAGCTCTAAAATTTTCACTCTTCTAGTAAGAATGTCGCCTTCTTCTTTTTGCTTAAATTTGATAGCTGGTTTTTTAGGCCATCCTTTTTTACCCAATAACACTAGATAGTCTGTCCTATTTTCTGCTTGAAGTTCCAAATATCTTTCAAAGCTATTTGTGCACTCCACATCTCCCATTTGAAAGTTTTTTATATCCACGTTTTTAAACATGTTATGAAATTGAGAAAATCCAAATCTCTCTCTAGGATAGACATCAATCTTATATTCTGTTTCATTTACTGACCAAAAGCTATTGTTGGAACATTCCATTTCAAGTGTTGGATTAAACTCTATTAGAGTTTCTTTCAAGTCACTAACCTTATAACATAAAGTATTTACTACTTTTAAAATATTAATGTACTTCTTGCTGCCTTGCTCTGTATATTCTTCTAAAGTTAAGTTTCCATTTTTATTTAGCAAACTGTTGATAATAAGAAAAAGTTTTGGGTCATTGATAATTCCATAGCTTTGTTCATTGCTCTTATTTAAGACTTCCTTCTTCCATTCGGCAACTTTTTCAAACAACATTCTCAATACTTCCTCCTCTTTAATTAATAAATTTTTCAATCTTACATTTTCTCTCTGAATCAATCAATAAACATAATTTACCTAACTTTTCTTAGCTAATATCTAAAATTTTTATAGCATAAATTTTCATAAGGTGTCTCATTATATGTTTTTATTTTTACTTCACTCCGAAGTAAAAACAAGTATTTACATAATTTCATCTTTTTATTATACACTCCTTTGAAAAACTATTATGTAAATTAATGTATTATATTTGATTTTTCTTACAACAATTTGAAACTTTTTTTCACATTTTATACACAGCATTACTTATCCCGTTAAGTTCTTATCTATTTTTACAATTGGATTTTAACTTTATAATATTTCAATCCATAAATTACTCTCTTGTTTAATAACATCACTAAGCATCATATTTTCATAATCCATATTCTCAATAGTTCTATTAGATTGCATAAAAAAACGCAGCTGCCTTTTTTAAGACAGCTGCGATAAATAATTATTCTAACACTTTAGCTAAATTTATTAATCACATAATTATATTCTATAGGACCTTCCGTAATTTACATCACAATAGATAAACTATTTATAAACTTCTACATTTTTTATAGCTTCATCTACTAATTTCTCAATTTCCAATACACTTTCAGATTTAATTATATGTTCTAACCTTGGCTTTGTTTTAGGATGCTTTGGTACAAACACTGTACAACAATCTTCATAAGGTAAAATAGAGGTTTCATAGGTATCTATTTTTCTTGCTATATCCATAATGTCTTCTTTATCCATTGAAACAAGTGGTCTAAACACTGGTCTATCTGATACATCATCACTTACCACAAGACTCTCCATAGTTTGACTTGCTACCTGCCCTATACTTTCTCCCGTAGTTACTGAATGTACATTTTGAATTTCTGCTAGCTTACAGGCAACTCTCATCATAAATCTTCTCATAATTATAGTAAGCTCATCTTCTGGACACTTTTCAATTATATCCATTTGAATATCTGTGAATGGCACTACATATAAGTTTAACTTGCCAGTATATCCTCTTAAAATATCTGCCAGCTGTTTAACCTTATCTTTAGCTCTTTCACTGGTGTATGGATGGCTGTGATAATATACACAATTAAGTTCTACCCCTCTTCTTGCCATCATGTAACCTGCTACTGGAGAATCTATACCTCCTGATAGCATTAGCATAGTGCTTCCATTCATTCCATAAGGAAGTCCTCCTACTGCTTTTATTCTCTTGCAGAAAACATAAGCTCTTCCCCTTATTTCAACATTTACAACACACTGAGGTTTGTTAACATCTACAGAAATACCCTGGCTATTTTCTAATATGTATGCTCCAACGGTTCTGCTTACTTCCATGGAATTCATGGAAAAAGCTTTGTTAGCTCTATTAGTTTCTACTTTAAAGGTTTCCGCTTTGGTATCTACTAGCTCTAATAATGCTTGTTTTTCTATGGCTTCAAGCTCTGCTTCTACCTCTGAAACCACACATAGCTCTGAAACTCCAAATACTTTTTTTACTTTTTCTATTACCGCTTCTAGGTTTTCTGAATAAATAAACCATCTATTTTGATCTACTACAAATTCATATGCAACCCCTTTTAACACATTAGCTATATTATCCTTTAACTTTTTCTCAAACTTATTTCTGTTTAAACCCTTTAAAAATATCTCTGGTGCATATTTAACTAATATCAGCTTTCTCATTTCGTAACTCTCCTTAAAAATTTTAGTGAAGCTTTTAGTGTATCAATGGTATGATCCACTTCTTCCTTGGTATTATACTCACAAAAGCTAAATCTTATTGTGCCTTTAATTTCGTCGTTTTTTAAACCTAAGGCTAAAAGCACATGGCTATCTTTCGTATCCTTTGAAGAACAAGCAGAACCTGTGGAAACGTATATGCCCTTTTCTTCAAGAAGATGTAACAGCACCTCTGCTCTAACTCCTTTAAAGGAAACGCTCAATATGTAAGGTGAATAATATTCTCCTTCACTATTAATTCTAACTCCTTCTATGGTTTTCAAATTCTCTATAAAATAAGCCTTTAAATCAATTACTTTATTGAAATTTTCATTATTATTTTTATATATTTTTTCTGCAGCAGTAGTTAAACCTATTACAGAAGGCAAATTTTCAGTTCCTGACCTAAAGGTTCTTTCTTGACCTCCTCCAAAAATTAATGGCCTCGGAACAAGACCTTTTCTTATATAGGCGAAGCCTACCCCTCTAGGACCATGAATTTTATGACCACTTACAGAAAGAAGGTCAATTTTACATTTTTGTACGTCAGTTTTTAGCTTTCCATAGCTTTGTACCCCATCCACGTGAAACTTTGCTCTACTGCTTTTTTCTTTTATTAACTTTCCAATGGCTTCTATATCCTGGATAACACCTACTTCGTTGTTAACCTGCATGATAGTAATTAGCTGGGTATCTTTATTTATGGCTTCTCTTAACTCCTCTAAATCTATTCTTCCATTACTATCTATGTTTAAGTATGTAACCTTAACTCCATTTTTCTCAAGTTCCCTACATATACCAATAACACTAGCATGCTCAATTTTGCTGGTTATTACATGTCCCCCAGCCTTAACAAATCCACTAATTAAAAAATTATTACTTTCACTTCCTCCAGATGTAAATATTATTTCATCCTTAGAGGAATTAATAGTTTTTGCAAGTCTTTCTCTGCACTCATTAAGCTTTTGTTCCGCTTTCATACCTAATCCATGAGCAGAAGATGGATTGCCATAAATATTTCTCATAGCATCAGAAACTGCTTCTATTACCTCTTCATAAGGCTTTGTCGTAGCACTATTATCAAAATAAATCTCCATACTTTCACCTCATTTACTACAAATTATTATTACCAATATTAATTTTATCCCATGGCTACCATCCGTAACACTCCATTTTTTTAAATCACCCAAATAATTATTATTGGTTAATTATACTTCTACAAATTTTCATCGTCAATATTTGCGATATTTCTAAACAATTTGAATTATTTGTTATCCTTAAATTTAGTAAAATATATTTTAATATTTGGCTTTGTTTTAATGCAGTGTTGATAACGAACTATATATTATTAATCACAATCCGTTTCGAAAGCTTGATTTACTAAGGCCCTATTCAAGTAAAAAGCTAAAATACAACAACTCGATTCCCTCGAACAGGTTGTATTTCTTAACGCTTTTTCCTTTCGTAGTACCTAAGTAAATCTAAGCTTCCTGCAAATGGATTGCTTCGTAATAATATATAGTTCTAAAATCAACAATCATTTAAAACAAAGCCTAATATTTAACTATATAAATATATAAACATATAAATATATAAATATCTATATATTCCAGATGTTAGAATTAAACATTTTTCAGCTGCAGAAAAGACTCTTAATGCTGCACAAATGAGAGCAATAGAACCTATATTAAATCAGCCTGCACTCCCACCTTGATCCAACATGGTGAAGAGGATGCAGGAGTTCCAGCTCCAAATGCATATGAGCTATATAAAGGACTAAGGGATATGGAAGTTGATACAGAATTAGTTATATTTAAAGGAATGGGATATAGCTCTAACAAACCAGGAATTAATAGGGCTATTATGAAGCAGAATTTGATGTGGTTTTCACACTATATTCTTGGAGAAAGCATTAAAGATTTTAGGGTTTTATGATTAATAAATGGATATCCGCACAGGATACATAAAGATGAAACAGTCTTCATAAGGAGGCTGTTTTTTTAATAAAACTATACTCTTTGCTATCATAACTTTGAGTATTGATACCCTCAATGATAAAGCGTACGGTATCTTCCTGTTGAAAACTTGGTACTGAAAAACAACTATATAGTGGAAGTCCATGTAAACCACAAGAAAGGTTTTTTTCTTCCCCTGTTGATGAAAGAAAAATTGATGTAGGACCGCATGCTCCACCAATAATACCAATGGACGAGGTAGCGTTAGGGCTGAAGTCATCTTCCAGTGGCTCTGTATATTGGATACTGCTGTTAAATTGCAAGGTGTCACCTTGTGACAAAGCAGGCTCTATTTCATACATTGACTGTGTAGTGTAGATGCTACTATTTATGTCTGTTCCAAAGGGAACTTTTGCACGTTCAATACTTTGGAAATACATTGTATGTGTTATTCCAGTTACAGGATGTTTAAAACAAAGTTCTTTTTCCTCTTCATCTGCTGACATTTCAAAATGTATATCCAGAGGAGAAAACCATTGAACAGGATAAGTAGAAATCTTTAAGCTGTTCACTCTTCCCAGCCTCAAAAAACGCATTAGTTTCTGAATTTTAGAGTTTGTTTCAGGATATGGCACACAAAAGCGTTCACAGGCAAAACACGAGGTATCCTTTAGGATAGATGAATATGCCTTTTCCACAAGTGTCATTTCATCATTCTGTGGTTCCCATGATATGCTCATGCTACTGCTAGACGAATATCCCCCTTCTACTTGTTTTCCGTTTATCCATATTTCTTTTAGGGGTACAGTCTGATAGGGATGTTCCTGCTCTGCGCAACGTCTTTGTAATTGGGTCAAAGATTCCTCCACAGCTTCATACTTTTTAAAAAACTCACAAAGCTTCTCTTCCTCCAAAAAGGTGATAATATCAAAAACAATACCATTCGGAAAATGATATATAACAGAAATACAACGTTTCGTTCCTTGATACTCAAACTGCCAGTTTATCATCTGTGGTAAGCCGCAAAACCCTTTGCCTTTGCTCCATAGACTTGAATTGTAATATACTTTCATTTTTTAACCTCTACTTTATGTAAATAAAATTTTATGAAGAATTATTTAATAAATTCCATGATATAATCTTCAAATTGTGAGTCACTTCTCATTAACTCACCATAAGTTATTTAATAACTTAATCTTATCTTACAATAATTCTTATATTTCATTATAGAATATGTGGAAATATACTTCAATTATTTTACATAACTAAATATAAATTGCTGTATTCTATCTATTAGCTATACACACTTTTCAAATATTTGGTATAATATGAATATAAATACATAATAGATTATATTACTATGTGCCGCAATGCCGTCGATTATTTCATTGCCTATAAGGAAGATTTATGGAATATATCCAATATGCTTTACAAATTTTAATGGTTGTATTTATATATATAGTGGTTACTAGAATTTTTAGGGAACTCGCAAACAATATAGGTGAACAATTAGGCTTTGGAAATTTTTTCTTAAACTTATGGCAAAAGATAAGAAGGAAATAAACAAATCTCAGCCTCTAAAAAAAGCGAGGATTAATATCATCGATTAATGAAATATGTATATACACAAAATTAATAATTTACATGATTGTTCTAAAATAGTATAATTATGTAAATTATTAATTTTACAAGAGGTGTTTCATATGATGAAAAACGCAGAACAAACAATAGGAAATCTTATCGATAAACAAGGTGTTTCTTTTATCAATTCCATAGACAAAGATGGCTTCCCAAATACAAAAGCCATGCTTCCTCCTCGTAAAAGAGAAGGCATTAAGCAGTTTTATTTTACTACTAACACATCATCCATGAGAGTTCATCAGTATAGTGAAAACGCTAAAGCAAGTATCTATTTTTATGACAAACGCTTTTTTAGGGGTGTTATGTTAAAGGGAACCATGGAAGTACTTGAAGACTCCGCCACTAAAGAACTGATTTGGCGTGAGGGAGATACCATGTACTACCCTCTAGGTGTTACTGACCCAGACTATTGTGTATTGCGATTTACAGCTGAAATTGGAAGATACTACAGCAATTTTAAATCAGAGGACTTTGTGGTGGAATAGTCAGATGTTATTATCATCGTACATAATAAGCGAGTCATTTAGGCTCGCTTATTAAATATCCATATTACCACCTATATAATTTCCTTAATTAGGAGATTATAGAAATGAATTTATGATATAATTACTTAGGACCAAATGAAAAATATGAGTACAAGGTTATCGTAGGTGAATATATTATGAAAAAGTTAAAATCTAAGCATGAAATGGACATGTGTAATGGACCCTTGTTTAAAAAAATACTGATTTTTTCATTTCCATTAATGCTAACAGGAATTCTTCAATTGCTATACAATACTGTAAATATTATAGTTGTTGGTAGATATTCAGGAAGCGTGGCATTAGCTGCTGTTGGATCAACCTCATCTTTAATTAATTTAATTGTTAATGTATTTATAGGTCTTTCTATGGGAGCCAGCGTTGTTGTTTCTCAAAATTATGGTGCTGGTAAGAGCAAAGATGTAACTGAAACCGTTCATACATCTATATGTATAAGTATTTGGGGCGGCATTGCTGTAGGTATATTTGGAATCCTAATGGCTGAAAAATTACTAGTGGCCATGGGTACACCTAATGATGTATTAAATTATGCTACCTTATACATGCGAATTTATTTTATTGGTATACCAGCTGCTATGGTTTATAATTTCGGAAGTGCTATTTTACGTGCAATAGGAGACACTAAACGTCCTCTTTACTTTTTAACTATATCTGGAATTATAAATGTTGTGCTCAATTTAATATTTGTAATCTTCTTCAAACTAGGAGTTTCTGGTGTAGCACTAGCTACAGTTATATCTCAATGCATTTCAGCTGCATTAATAGTGATTTGCCTTATGAGATGTGATGGAAGCATTAAATTAAATTTAAAGAAGATTAAAATACATAAAGATAAATTAATTCATATTACAAAAATCGGATTACCAGCTGGAATACAAGGTTCTATTTTTTCAATATCTAATGTATTAATTCAATCTGGTATTAATTCCTTTGGATCTGTGGTTATGGCTGGAAATGCTGCTGCTTCAAATATAGAGGGATTTGTTTATGCTTCCATGAATGCAATATACCAAACTGCACTAACTTTTACAGGACAAAATGTTGGAGCTAAAAAATATGAGCGTATTGGACAAGTTTTCAAAATTTGTGTTCCCTTCGTAATTCTCACTGGAATATTACTAGGCAGTGTTGCTTTTCTATTTAGCAAACCTCTATTAGGTGTTTATACTTCTGATCCTCAGGTAATCGAAATGGGAATAGTACGAATGAGTGCCATATGTACAACTTACTTCTTATGCGGATTTATGGATGTTTTAGTAGGACTTCTACGAGGTATGGGTAATTCAATGCTTCCAATGATGGTTAGCATATTAGGGGTATGTGGTTTTAGAATAGTTTGGATTTTTACTGTATTTGCTTCTACTAGAAATTTGAAAGCTCTTTATTTATCATATCCTATATCTTGGACAATAACTGCTGGTATACATTTAGTATGTTACATAGTAATAAAACATAAATTAATCAATAAAGTTCAATCTGAAATGACTATATCAAAATAAAGAGTAGTATAAAAATTTGGCTTTGTTTTAAATGGTTGTTGATTTTAGAACTACATATTATTATTCACAGCTTTGCATAAGTTCACCCATCCGGGTACAGGCAACTAGAGATTCCTTTGCTCTGCAGGAATCTAAGTTTACACTTAAACCGTTTCGAAAGCTTGATTTACTAAGGCTCTATTCAAGTAAATCTAACCTTCCTGCAAATGGTTTTCTTCGCAATAATATGTGGTTCATTATCAACACTATATTAAAACAAACTTAAAGTTAGCTCCGTTTCAACATTGTATTAGAACATATTTGATGTACCAAACCATATTTTTTCAGCCTTATACCATATGTCATTAGGTATTAAATCTACTTTCTCTAATCCATGCTCTCTAGCCAAAGACATAGCAAATTTTATAAACTCTATATGCCTAAATTCGCCTTGCCTCATGCTTTCAAGTATTATTCTACACCAAGGTCTTGCTTCACTAAAAACTCCACTTTCAACAAATCTTTTTTCCAAGTCGTCTATGTTAAAATCAACAGTTCTAAGGTCAACTTTCCACTTATTATCCTCCCATGTTAACACTCCATACTCTGATTTTCTGCTTTTATTGAAAAATATCCCTATGCCACCTGGATTTATTATTAATTTATTATCTACTTCCTCATACCATTGTGTATGGGTATGTCCACATATTAGAGTAGACTCTTCTATACTTGATGCTACTTGGTGCAATATCTGAGGAAAATCTTTTTGATAAATGCCCTTTGACATATGACCTGGTGACCCATGTACAACCCTTATAGGGGCTTTCCCTTCTAAATTAATGGATATTTCCTCAGGAAGATTTTCAATATATGTAATACTATCCACACTCATATTTTCATATGCCCATACCATTGCAGCCATCTGATTATACTCTTTCCAATGCTTATTTTTACCACTATGATAATCAAGTATATATTGTTCCTTATTCCCTTTAATAATCCAAGGATTTAACTCCTTAACTATATGAATAACTTCATCGTTATCGACACACTCACCTACTAGATCCCCTGCAATAATTATATTCTCTATGTTTTCCTTCTGTATTTTTCTCAAAATATTCTTTAAAGCTCCTGCATTTCCATGTATATCTGATAAAATAGCAATTTTCATTTTATTTATCTCCCTTACATAAATTCTAATGAATTAAACTTTATAGTATCTTCATCACACAACTTCCAATATCACATTTTATATCATTTGCTACAGGACCGCATTTTGCTTTAAATAAATAAATGATTTTTTTATTATTTATTTCACTCAAGGTTTCATAATTTGCTTGTCCTTTAGATATAATTAAATCTGCTTCTTCAAATTCTTTCTTAAACTTTTCTGAGCATAAGGAAAATATTGTACCTTGTGAATCAGAGCCATTATCTATAACTCTAACTAGTTCTGTAATTTTTACATCTATTGCATCTTTCATAGTTGCATCGTTCACTATAGGCCTTGCTTTTACTACATATGTAATTTTTTCTTTTGGTAACTCATTGATTAACAATTTGTCAAAAACTATTTCTCCTGAATTATCAGCCAAATACAAAATTTTATTACTATTGTTTACATGCTCTAATAGCTCTTCACCAGTAATTCCGACTATATCTTCATTTAAACAGTTTTTTATTGTTTCTCTAATCTTCATTTCACCTATATCATTATGGGCACTAAAATCAATTATGTTGCCAGCTATTGCCAGTCTACAAGCCGTATCTATAGGTGATACACTATTTCTAATTGTTTTTTCTAATTGAAATTCATCACAGAGTTTAAAGGCTAAAATATTGCTGTCTTCCTTAATTTTTTCGTAAGGGTCTTCAATATCTAATTCTTCATTAACATATTTATTAACCATTCTTCCCAAATATGGAGCCGATTCATCAAAAGTAATCTCACTAAGCATTTTAAATGATTTTCTAATAATTTTTTGTTGCAATAGAACATCCTGTGTACTTGTAGATGCCACTTTAATTATCTGCCTAGACAAACAATCCAAGCATTGATATGTTACTTTCATTTCTTCCTCCTTATTAACCCTTCTTACATTTTTCAAATTTTTATCATTATCTTATAAGCAGGCACACAAACTCTCTGATTTGGTATGTTCGCTTACTCTACCCAATGAATAAATGCCGAGCATTATTGCCCAGCATCCTTTTTACGATTAATACACTATTGCAAGTCCTATATTCCTTTTGCAATGTGGTATTTCTTTATTGCCTCATAGTACCCATTTTTGTAAAAGTCATAATGTGCTTCAATATCCTCTTTGGGGTAGGTCTTTAAAGCAAGCAAAACTTCTTTTGTAAATTCTAAATATGCGGTTCCGTTGGCTGTTACTACATTTTTGTGTTGTACAGCTTGTTGCTCTATATAGTTGGCTTCGTTAATATAAGCCTTCCCTGCAACTCGCTTTAGATCTGCCAATGTGTTACTTGTATGCATTTTGTCATTCAACCATCCATTTGCACCAAGAAAGGTAGATGCATCGCAAATTCCACCAACAAGAATACTCTTATCCATAGCACTTTGTACAAGTGGAATCAATTTTTGGGCTATTTCTGTTTGCTTCCTATCTTTTGTGCACCAACTCATGCCTCCAATTAGCAACAAAGCAGAATAATTATCTGGAACATCAACAATAGAATAATCTGGCAATACTGTGAGCCCTCCAATGGATTTTATGGGTTCTTTTGTAAGACCTACTGTTTTTACGAAATATTCAGATTTTCTGTTCTGAATCTGGTCATTTAATGTAGCAGAGGTAAAGGCGACCTCCCAGTCAGCAAATAAAGGCAATAAAACCATTAGTATTTCTTTGTTCATATAACTCCTCCTATTATAACGTTAAATATTGTAAGGCTAAACAGAAATTGATATCCTCCCACCTTAGTAGTATATGCTTCCACTAATGCATGACAGCAAATATACCTGAACTCTTGTTCGGACTATTCTAAATCAATTATATCTTATAAAGAAAAATGAAGCAATTCGTTATACTGTTGTGGATTCTTCTTCTGTTGTACCAAGTCTCAATATATTCAAAAATTGCTAGTCTAGCTGCGACAAAGTCATGATAGATGTTACCTCTGCAATTACCTCTTTTTCAAAATTCTTCATTAACATATTTTTAGCTATATTAAACTTTCCTTTTATTTAGTAAAATAACCCTTCTGAAGCTCTTCATATTTTTCTAATAAAATATTGCTTTACAAAACTGGGCACCAAAAGAGAGGATATATATTTTTTATCGTGTTAAACTTTATTCAGGAGGTGATGATATGGAATGGTTTAAGAAGCTAAGTCAATCTATCGATTATATAGAAAATAATTTGAATGGAACTATTTCTTATGATGAAATAGGAAAAATAGCAGGTTGTTCTACTTACTCTTTCCAACGTATGTTTACATATATTGCAGGTATTCCTTTAGCTGAATATATAAGACGTAGACGTATGACAATTGCCGCATTTGAAATACAGACTAAGGAAATTAAAATTACAGATATAGCTTTTAAGTATGGTTATACCTCACCAACTGCTTTTAATCGTGCATTTCAAAGTGTTCACGGTGTAGCACCAACTCTTGCTAGGACAGAAGGAACTCTACTAGAAGCATATCCAAGAATTAGTTTTTCAATATCAATTAGCGGAGGTGAAAGTATGAAGTATCGAATAGAAAAAAAAGACTCTATTCGAATTGTAGGGATACGAACTAGTTTACAAGAAAATATTGAATATAACTTTAAAGTAGTCCCTGAATTTTGGAGTGAAACGCTCAAAAATGAGGAGTATCTTAAAATTTGTAACTTAAATAATCAATGCCCTAAAGGTGTTCTTGGTATATCAGTATATAAAAATCCTAAAGAAATTTATTATTATATAGCTACTGCTACAAATGAGGCTACTCCAGAAAATATGATAGAATATACCATTCCATCAGCAACTTGGGTTATTTTTGAATGTAATGGCAATTTTAAAGAATCTATTCAGACCATATTTAGAAAATTCCTTACAGAATGGCTACCATTCTCAAACTATGAATATGCAGGGTTGCCAGATATAGAAATATACCCAATAGCAACATCCACCATTGCTGGTGGGCATTCAGAGGTTTGGATAGCAATTAATAAAGTAAGTGAATAAAAAATTATAAAAGGAGAAAAAATGAATTATACTATGGAAATAAAAAATATTGAAGCTACTAGAGTAGCTTGTATGGAATATAACGGAGATGTTACTGAGGCAAATAAATTCTTTCCAAATGTATTCAAATCAATTAGTGGAAAATCAAATGGTTCCCCTTTCTTTTACTATCATTCATTAGATAAGCAAACTAAGATAGGTGAATTGGAGCTTTGTGTTCCTACTACTGAAACTCCAAATAAAAATGGCATATCAATAAAAGAAATGCCTAGAGTAAAAGCACTTTGTACTACTCATATTGGTTCATATGAAAATCTATTTCTTGCCTATGAAGCAATACATCAATATGCCAAGCAGCATTTTATTTCCTTAAAACTTCCATTTCGTGAAGTTTATATTAAAGGACCTGGAATGTTTTTAAAGGGTAATCCAAACAAGTATGTAACTGAGATCATATTTCCCATAGATGAGGTGAAATAGATGTTTGCAATGGAAATTAAAAATCTAAGTAAACACTATAAAAATGGCGTTAAAGCATTAAATGATTTGAATCTAACCGTAAAAAGAGGAGAAATTTTTTCTCTTCTTGGTCCAAATGGAGCTGGCAAATCATCACTGATTAACATTTTGACAACATTTTATAATGCTACTTCTGGTACAATAAATATTTTAGGAAAAAGTCTATGTGAAAATCCTCATTGGGTAAGAAGTCAAATAGCTTGCGTTTCGCAGCAAATTTCAATAGACGAACATCTTTCTCTAAAGGAAAATATGATTTTTCAAAGTAGGCTATATAAAGTTAACAATAGAGAATCTGAACAAAGAATAAAAACATTAATAGATATTTTTGATCTTTCTAGTTATTTAAAATATCCTACCTCTTCTTATTCTGGTGGTGTAAAACGTAGGCTTGACATTGCTATGAATCTAGTTTCTTCACCTGAAATTTTATTTTTAGATGAACCTACAGTAGGCATGGATGTAGAATCAAGAGCAGCTATGTGGAAAATGCTTTTGAAAATTCGTGATGAGCTAGGAACAACAATTTTTCTTACCACTCATTATCTTGAGGAAGCTGACTTTCTAAGTGATACCATATGCATTATGAAAAAGGGGAAAATATTAGCACAAGGCTCAAGGGAAGAATTAGGAAGTTATATAAAACAAAATATGCTACGTATTATTTTTCCTACAAACGAAGATGCTAAAAAATATAAAAACATTTTAGGTAATATGTACAATACTAAATTTACTACTATTAAAAATAAATCTTTATTCATGTCCTTAGCTAATAATAGTACCAGTGCTTTAATTGAAATTAACAAATGGCTTTTAGACAATTATATAAAATTTAATGGAATTGAAATTATAGAGCCAAGCTTAGAAGATATTTTTCTTATAATAACAAATTCAGATAAAAATAGAATGGAGGAATCGAAATGTTAAATATTTTATGGAGAAATATGAAGTGGCGTTTTGAAAATCCTTTATCAATTATTTTTACTATAATTCAACCACTTCTATGGTTAATTATGTATAGTACAGTTGCTAGCCATACAATGGAAGGTTTAGGAATTCAAAATTATACTGCTTTTATTCTTCCTGGAATCATTGTTTTGGTCACATTTGGTGCTTGTAGCAGCTGTGGGTTTATAAATTTCATTATGAGATCTAATGGTAGTTTTTATAGAATTTTAATTGCTCCTATTAGCCGAAAATCAATTGTTTTAGGACAAATGTTAGAGGCAATATTGGTTTCATTTTTAGAAGTAGTCATTTTATATATTATAAGCGTCTTTTTTTCTGTTAGAGTTGAAACAGGGTTAATTGGAATATTACTAATTATTTTTCTTATATTTATGGTTGGATTTTTTATGTCAGGGCTTTCATATTCTATGAGTTTGTTACTCCCCAATGAAGTAATTTACGAAACAATAATAAATGCAATTGTATTACCATTTTTCTTTTTAAGTACAGCGTTATTTCCTCTTGAAGGTTTAACGGGTACTTTACGAACAATTGTATTAATAAATCCTTTTACGCATATTATTAATGTATTACGTAGTTTAATAATTGGAAATACTATCTTATTCTCAGATGTACTACCTGTAGTTTTATTATTTATAGTAATGTGTATTGGAAGTTTTTTATTAGCCATGTGGAGATTAAAAAAAGAAACAACTAAATAACTTTATTTAACCTCTGAGTCAGAACCATATTTTGTATTTACCTCAGAGGTCAAATCTTCACGCCCTTTTAAGGTTTTCATTGTAAAATTCTTTTGAATAATACTCCATTCATGTAATAAAAAATAAGCTTCAGTTTTTAAGTATATCACTAAAACTAAAGCTTAAAATATTTTCTAAATCTATTCTAGATTAAGTCTGTTCTTCAAAATATAATTAGTTATACAGAATAAAATTGTAAAGAAAAACAAACTACCAGCTATTAAATAAAAGAATATATGTTGTGGAACTATATAATCAAAATTTCCAATTGCAGCAAATGTGGCTATACCTATTCCTACTATTGCTTGTTGGACAATACTTATTATCATAAATCCAAGAAAAGCTCCTAAAAGTTTTTTTGATTTAAATAGTTGACCTATAGAAAGAGATGCATAGACCATCATAATTTCATGAGCTAAAAATACAATTCCAAGAATTACAAATTCTATAATAATAACAGGTATGTCTAATCCAATTTCAAAATAAAAATGTCTTAATCCAGTACTTATGAACTTAAATATATCTGGTTCATAAGCCATTATAATTATAGAAATTGCCGCTACCGCCAAGCTTATTATAGTCCATACCATAGATACTATCAATTTATTAAGAATGTTTTGCCAGCTCTTTACTGGGATAGTATTCATCAAATATCCTTCATTTCCAAATAAATTTTTATAGAATCTTTGCAAAATTATAAAAAATGTTACTACAAAAACTCCTATCATAGTGACTGCATAGGCCATAAATGTTATAAAAGCAGGAATTCCTCCTAGGAAATCCATATTAATTTGGTTTGAATTCATTCCGATAAACAGTTTATTAATAATAGCGAAGCATAATAATGTAGCATAAAGAGGAATCATTATTCTGCCTATAGCCTTAAATTCATATTTCATTAATTTTCTTAGCATTTAAATACCTCCCTAAACAATTCATCTACAGTCTTTCCATTGCTTTCTCTGATTTCATCTACACTCTTTTGTAACATTATCTGTCCATTAGATATAAAAATAACATCATCTAAAACTTTCTCTATATCTGCTATTAAGTGAGTTGAAATTATTACCGTTGCATTTTCGTTATAGTTGCTTATTATGGTGTTTAAAATATAATCTCTTGCTGCTGGATCTACTCCTGCAATAGGCTCATCTAAAAAGTATAGCTGTGCCTTCCTACTCATAACTAAAATAAGTTGAACCTTCTCTTTAGTTCCTTTAGATAATGTTTTAAGTTTAACATCTGGCTCTATATTTAGCTTCCTTAACATGTCATAGGCTCTTTTTTCATCAAAATCATCATAAAAATCTTTAAAAAAAGTTACAATATCAGCTACCTTCATCCACTCATTAAGATAAGTTCTTTCTGGAAGATATGATACTATTTTTTGAGTTTCTATGCCTTGGGTAAGACCTGCTATTTTTATTTCTCCAGCTGTTGGTTTCAATAATCCATTAGCCAATTTTATTAATGTTGTTTTTCCACTACCATTAGGCCCTAAAAGTCCAACTATTTTACCCTTTTCTATAGTTAAATTAATACCTTTAAGTGCTTCCTTATTGGCATATGTTTTTACTAGTCCTTTACATTCTAAAATAGGTTCACTCATTACTCCATCTCCTTTGCAATTTTTTCTACGAACTCTATTATTTCTTCACCACTAAGTCCTAAATCTCTCATACTTGCAAGGAAATTTAGAGCTTGATCTTTAGCTATATCTAGCTTAATATTTTTTATCATATCTACATCCTCCGTAATAAATCTTCCACTAGTTCTTTGACTATACACAAGACCTGTCCGTTCTAATTCTGATAAAGCTTTTTGTATAGTATTAGGATTTACAGATGCCTCTTCTGCTAATTCTCTTACGGGTGGAAACTTTTGTCCTGGCTTGTATTCTCCTGATATTATTTTTAGCTTTATCTGCTCTATTAGTTGAATATATATAGGCCTTTGATCCTTAAACTGCCATGCCATTGAATCACTCCTTTTGTATCATTGTACTAAGTCCTTAATACAATGATACAACTTGAAATTGATCACGTCAATACCTACTTTTAGAAAAGATATAAATTTTGTCTGGCCCTGGTTTCCATAGGAATGAATAAAATCCATAGGGAATCATTATACAAAGTGGAATACAGGAAATTTAAAAATAAAAAGCTATCCCTTATAGTTTTCCTAACCTACAAGAGATAGCTTAAATTAATTATGGAATTCTGTTAATCCACTTTTTATTCTACTGCAAAATCAAGTTCCCAATTTCCTTTAATTTCTATAGGTGCATCAGCTTTTTTATGTCCATAAAAAGATTCTATTATTAATGTATGCTTGTCATCTGAATTTAATTGTTCTTTATTAATAACTAGGTTTGCATTAAACTTTCTTTTACTTGAGTCTTGATTTTTTATTTCCGTTAATAATTTATCCTCATTATTAATTTCGAAGTCGTATTCTTCTTTTGAAACTGATTCAATCTGAATTTCTCCATGACTGATTTCACTCTCTGAACTATCAATTATTCTAAATTCACCTATAGTTAAAGCTTCAATATAATTAAATGGAACTTCGTTTATATTTTCAAAAGTAACTTCTATTGGTAAATATACCTTATTTAATTCTACAATTGGATTAGATATTTTAATGTCAATTTCTTCTGTAGCTTGTTCGTACTCAGTCCCTGTTATAGCACCATTCCAATTAGTAATATCTTTGAAAAATCCTTTGATAGAATTTGCTAAAGTAGGATTATTCACTGCAATCAGACCAATGAATAGTACAACTGCAGCTGCTACCCCTGCTACTTTTTTTATATACTTATTCATTTTATTTCTCCCTTTGATTTCTAAACTCGCCTTTTGTATTCCTATCTTACTTATTTCATGTAACTCTTTTGGAATCTCAATATTCTCTAACCCTTGTTTAATTATCTTTTTCATAAAAATCAACCTCCTTAGCCTTTTTTCGAAGCTTACCTAATGCTCGATATAAAATAGATTTTCCAGTTCCTAACGGGATTTCTAATATCTCTGATATTTCTTTAAAGGTATACTCATAATAAAATTTTAGGATAACTACACTTTTTTCATCTTCATTTAATGTATCTATAAGTTCACTTACTGTTAATTTAAGAGGAATATCTTCATCATAAGACTCCATAAATTCTTCATACTCTGGTTTTAATTGGACTATTTTTTTATTTTTTCTTACATAGTCAATAGCACAATTGATTGTAATCTTTGTTAACCAAGTTTTGAAATACTCTGTATTCTTTAAAGAACTCAAATTTTTAAATGAACGATATGCCGTTTCTTGAATTATATCTAATGCATCTTCTTCATTTTTTACATATAAAAAAGCAATTCGATATAGTTCTTCTTCATATGTTTGAAAAAGCTTCAAAAAAGCTTTATCATTACCCTTTTGAGCTTTTTTCACTAACTTATCCATATTAATCACCTTCCTTTGTCTTTATGTTTACACTTATTGGACGACCATGACCTTAATTTGGCTTAACTTTTTAACAAAAATAAAAAATAAAGAGTAAAATAAGATGCTAAATTATCATTCTTATTTTACTCTTTATTTGATTATAATTAGATCTAACAAATATAAAGTATCTAGCTTAATAATCACTCCGATTTGACTATAACATTATTTTTGCTATCTCCACAATACCATTTCTCATGCAAGGGGACAGATACATTGTCCCCCATATAATATTCCGGTGCCTTCTCGCAGCAATACTTTAGGCATTAAACGCCTTGTTGCATTCCTGTATCTCACCAAATATAACTACGATGAATTCGCACAACATACTCTCTCTTTCTTAATTCTAGTTACACATCTCCATATTACTTTTCCTGAACCTGCTTTAGGATCTTTTCATGAGCTTCCATTGCGGGCTTATATGACCCATTATAACCGATACCGATCAGTTCCTTATCATATCGAGAGAAAGTCATCAAAGCAATTTCCCCATTTTCCCCTGTAATATCAAGTGAAATCGTCGGGTCATTATTGCTGTAGCCTTGGCCGTTGTATTCAACTGACTTGACTGCACTGTGAACAATGTTATATTTCTCCGACAGTTTCTTTGCCAGCTCAACATATTCCTGCGGATTTTTATCGAGAGCCGCATCAAAAGCTACTGAAACTTTTTTATCCAGCGTTCTTACACGGTCTATGTTAAATAACTCTCCTGTTACCGAATCCATAGTGAAAGAATAGCTGTGCTTTCCATTGATTATCACATCAGCGTACCAGCTAGAACGAGGAAGACTCTCGGTTGGCTGCTGGTAGCCCATTTCAATTACCTGCCCCTCTAAACTCAGGCCAAATACTTCCCAAAGGGCCTGTGCCCCAATTTCCGCTGCATCTTCTTTTGCCATGTCCTTGCTGGTTGGTGCTTGATTGCGGTAGTATTCAAGGTCAATTGCTCCCACCTTATAATTTGCTTTTTTGTAGTCTTTCGGTAAGATGTTTTGTGCTATTTGGGATGAATTGGTTGTATAATTCGCATAACTTGTAGGTATAATGTTTGTTTTTTTGAATTCCATCGCCGTCACTGCCTGTGCGGATCCCTGGAACAGTAATGTGCTTGCCCCAACAACCACTGTGGCTGCCAATATGGTTTTTTTTAAATTTTTCCTTTCCAATGTGTTTCTTTTCATCTGAATCTCTCCTTCATAGTTTTTCGTGATCACAATAAACAGTATAAGAGGGTTGGATTATAGAATCATCACCAAGTTGTTTTGAAGTTGTAAAAATTATTCTTACTGTGGTTCCTTCACCGGGATGACTTATGAACTTTAGCTCCGCGCCGTGACTCAATACAATCTGTTTACATATGGCAAGTCCTAATCCGGCGCCACCGTCCCTGCGGTTTCGTGATTTCTCTGCACGATAAAATGGCTCTGTAATACGCAGGAGTACTTCGGAGGTCATACCTTTTCCGTTATCCTGGATACAAACAGTTTTCTTTCCGGATTCTATAGCAGCACGGACTATGATATGTCCCCCCATATCGCAGGCCTTTATTGCATTGTCAATCAAATTGAGAAACAGACTTTCCAGTAAACAGGCATCTCCCCAAATAACATCCATTTCACAAAGAAATTCTATTTGAATTTCTTTTTCGGTAATCTTATTATACAAGGTCTGTTTGACAGATTGAAAAAGTCCAGATACGTTTTGCGCTTCCCAGGCTATCCGATCGTTTTTAAGGTTTGCCAGTTCAAGTAATTGATAGGCCATTGTCTGCAAACGCCGACTTTCTGACATAATATAATTTATAGCGGATAGTCTGTCATCCTCAGTCATGGTAGCCTTTTGCATATATTCCGCATATCCGTAGATCGCAGTTAGAGGAGTACGAAGCTCATGGGCAAAATTATCAATAAACTGCTGTTTTTTTTCTGCGGCGGTGATAAGCTCCGTAATTTGACGCTGGATTTCCTCCGCCATGTGATTGAAGCTTTGTGCCATTTCAGAAAGCTCATCATCCCCAGATACCCGCAGCCTGGTCTCATATGCACCAGTGGCGATATTCCGTGAGGTTTGAGAAATCTGCGATAGGGGCTTGAATATTCGATTAAGCAATAAAAGAAGACCTAAGGCAAACAAACTGGAAAGAATAAATCCCACGAAAAACAGCATGTTTTTCATTTGTTTCCATGAGGTGATGGCATCTGTGGTATCATAAAGATAAACCATTGTATAATAATCATAAGGCGCAGGAAGCTTTCCTGAAACAATTACATAGGTAAGTTCATCTGATTTTTGCATAGAAATCAGACGACTTCCGTCCTCCGGCGGCTCCAAAAAATTGCTCTGCAATACTATTTCCATCCGATTAGAATATACAAGCTGATTGCTCTTATAAAGTGCCAATTTAACCTTTTTATCTTCGGACAGATAACTGTATGGCTGGAGTAGGGAGTTTATAGAACCTTCAACATCAATTCCGCGGCTTTTCACCGCATTAAAATCCTTTATAAGTGCAGATGTTATAAAATAATGTTCTCCAAGGCTTTTTTCCTTTGCCCGATTAACAGTATCTTTGAATGTAGTGACAGAAATCATTAATATCCCAAGATTGAAGGATAGCAGAAAAAGCATAAGAGTTGCTAAAAAAGTTCGGTATTTCATATGCTTACCTCCAAACGGTAACCCAGCTTGTAGACGGTTTTTATGGCATTCTCCCAGCCTAATTTTTTTCGTAGTTTTTGTATATGAACATCAATCGTTCGAGTATCCCCCTCATAATCATAACCCCACACAAGCTCTAGAAGTCTTTCTCTGGATAATGCGATATTACGGTTGTTTACCAACACCACTAATAATTCATATTCTTTCGGGGTACATTCCACAAGTTGTCCCATATAAAATACTTGATGGCTGTCAAAATCAATCCTCACAGCTCCGGCTTCAAAACAACTTTTATTTTTTTGTGTTCGTCGCAACACTGCTTCTACGCGGGCCAATAACTCCAGCATTTCAAAGGGCTTTGTCAAGTAATCGTCAGCACCCATGGTGAAACCCTTTATGCGATCCGATAAACTATTCCGTGCTGTTAAGAAGATTGTAGGAGTTTCTTGTATCTTTTGAAAAACTTCAAACCCATCAAATTCAGGCAGCATGATATCTAAAATTATTAGATCATATGTATGACCTTCTATTTCAGAAATAGCAGTTTTCCCATCAAAGACAGAAGTGCAGTGATGTCCAACAAGTCGCAAATTCCTTTTCACTAACTCGTTGATTGATATTTCATCCTCAACAATCAAAATTGCTGCCATAATGATTCACCTCCTTTTTTTAATATAATATTATCATTGTAATATTATAGAGTTGTAAAATGTATCATCATTTTTTATATACAGCCATTATTACCGATTGTTTCTTCTGTAGCTATGTGGAGCAACGGGACTGAAAGAGCGCAAAGTAGTAAGTTTTTTTATGGTTCAGCTGTCCTTTCTTGAGTATAAAAAAGAGGCTAAGTCCATCGGCCATCGAACTCGCCCTAGAACTTAGCCTCTTAATTTCATATTAAGGTTTTATCTAAAGGGTATGCTCATAATCTCACCAACAAGCTGGAATTTGTCACTTACAAAACTACTTAATTTCTCTCCATTCATCCTCAAGAATTGCCATCAAAATCTCATCAGCATATTCTTTTCCATCCCATACAGCGTCACGCAGTACACCCTCCCGCTTGAAGCCAGCAGCAAGATAAGCCTTTTCCGCACGGGTATTGAACGAAAATACATCCAGCTCCAACCGATGTAGCTTCAGCTTTTCAAAGGCAAAATCCCTGGTCATTTTCACTGTCCAGGAGCCAATACCTCTCCCGCGCTCATTAGAATGGAAAATGCCGATGCGGTAATTCGCGCTTCGGGCCTCCCAATCAATCTCATTGATTACGCTCTCGCCAATGATGCGGCCATCTGGCGCGATAATCAAGAAATCATATCTGTCATCTGTTTCCACGCATTTCAGAAAGAAGTTTACCACTTCATCATGCACAAACTCTGTTTTGTAGCCAGTGAGCCGTGCCACTTCCCCGTCCAAGGGGTTAAAATTTTGCCTATAGTATTCCTCGGCATCTGCCGCCTGTGCCAAACGCAAAACATAACCATCTTTCGTCCATGTATGTCCTTCTTTTTTCATCAATGATATCCTCCTGATTTTTATTTCAGCTTATTTTTACCGTAGCTTTCTGTTGTAAATGCTCTGTACAGAACTACGGTTTTTGACAATAAAAAAAGTGAATGCAGCAAAACCAAAAGTTACATACCGATAAGGGAAATTTTCACCCAAGGCTCCAACCACAAGCTGCACCACCAGCATCCCAATCGAGATGATGACACTAAACAAACCATTCACTCGTGGGCACATATCCTTTAGCAGGTAAGTAAAATTTTTAGTCCATAAAATGCTTTTTTGTATAATCAACACTTCTTTCCTTACCTACTATATTATTATAACATCTATTTTAGACTTAAAAAAAGAGGGTGTATATGAGAAATATTCACTTATACACCCTCACTTAATTTGATTTTTTCTTCCCTTTTAGGAAATATCCATTTCTTCTTTAACTCGCAGTGCCTCTTTGTATTTTCGTTGGTGTTTATATAGCTGCACCAAGAAAGCTCCATAAAACCGCCTGAAACCAAATCCAAATGGCTTATCAACCTGTTCGTAGAGTTCTTTTAATACAGCTTCATACTTGACAGAGTCAAGATAATCTTTATTCTGTAAAAATTCTGCAAAACAGATCATCTGTTCATACAACGAATATTCTTTTGTCTCCACTTGGGAAACAGCCAGGCATTCCTTTGCCAATCCCAACTGTTCAGCAGCCTTTTCGACATTTCCTGTTTGCGTGTAAAGAATGGACAACTTCTGATATAGCATAACATTGTGATACGGCTCATCTTCCAAATCTCCTGCGTTGAACAAGTAGTAAAGTGCTTCTTCATAATACTGGCAGCTGAGATAAGCCGTTCCTAAATTATAATAAGCGTAGCTTTTTACTTGGATTTTATATCCTCTGGTTAAAGCAATCGCCCGCTCATAATATTTCTTAGAAACGGCTATGTCACGATGATTGCAATAGCAAGAGCCAAGAAGAAAACTTGCGCCAATTAAAACCGAAGGATTTCCTTCATCCGAAGCTAACCGATAGGCTTTTTCAGCTTTTTCGATACTCTCGCTATACTGACCGATATGGTAAAATACAGTAGCCATTTGGTAGTATATTACACTGTTGTCTCCATGTCGAGCGGCTTCCAGAAGTAATTGTACTGCTTCTTCTGTATAACCAATATTTTGAGCAGTGCCCAGATAGTATCTGGCCTTTTGGTTTTCATCCATATACTTAATAAACTGTTGCAGATAAACTTGCTCTGCTCCAGCACTTTCCTTATTGCTTGTATGAATGTTGAAAAACAGCAAATAAAGATGGTAATACAAATGCAATTCGCTGTTTTCCAATTGCTGCCCATATCGAGAAAAATACTCGCTCTCCATATCGAAAGCTTCATCCGCATCCAGCAGGGAGAAAAAATTGTCAAAATGTTCTTTTGCTTCAACTAAAAATGTTTCGTCCCGATAATATGAAATACCAAGAGCGGCAAACAGGTGGTCAATAATATCTGCACTTGCATCTGCTTGCCCCTGCTCGATTTTACAAAGATATGATGGGGCGCAAATACCTTTGCAGAGTCCATCCTGAGAAATATTTTGCTTTAGTCGGGATTGACGGATTAAAAACCCAATATAGTTGTTCAAAAAAGCCACCTCCTGTTCTGTACTTTTCCCTTTATGATTTCAGTTGCGCTAATACCTTTTGCGATATAGGTCTAAATGCCAGATATAGCGCATAGCCAATGATTCCGCCAAAGGTATTTGTAATTAAATCTGTAACATCAAATGCCCTGCCTTCACCACCGCCTGCCCAAATATAGAGCAATTGCATGGTTTCAATGGACAAACTGAATGCAAATGCCCATGCAGCGATACAAAAAACATTTCTTTTTTTAAAAAGAGGGAGAAGAAAACCAAAAGGCATCATCATAATGACATTGAGAACAATCTCACGCAAAGCATTTCCGTAGTTTTTAACTAAATCACGAAACGGAATCCAATTGATTGTTTGTAAAAACAAATTGTTTGTACCCATAATACCAGGTATAGGAAGTCTGAATGGCATTAGTGTCACAAATAATACCAAACAGATATACAGATATAGTAAGTTGAAAACCAAGAATTTGTCTTTGCTTTTTGTTCTCCATCGCTTAAAAAAGAAAGCAAAATAAATTACTCCCAATATCAAAAAATCCATAATATATTCCATCACTTATACCTCTCTAAATTCTAATTTATCTGCATGTTACAGAAATTATCTCCGTCATCTCCAATGTTTGAAAAAGCTTCAAAAAAGCTTTATCATTACCTTTTTGAGCTTTTTTCACTAACTTATTCATAACACAACTGTCCGCAAGCAGCACTAATTTCAGAACCAAATTGTGTTCTAACAGTTACACTAATACCAGCTTTCTTTAATGTACTGCAAAATTGCTTGATAGCACTTGAAGATTGAAATTTAAAAGTTGTTTTGTCCGTAGAATTATAAGGTATCAAATCAATGTGATATAAATGCTCCCATGAACCACGATTTTTCAATAAACCTACAACTGCCTCTGCATGTTCTTTCGAATCATTAATTCCTTCAAGCATAATATAAGCAATAAACACTCGTCGTCCCGTATGAATGATATGTTCATCTAATGTCTTCATTACCTCATTCAATGGAAATCTTTTATTTATAGGCATTAAATCGCTTCGTTGGCTTTCAAATGGTGAATGAAGTGAAAAAGCCAGATTCACTTGTGGAAATTCTTTGGTCAATCTTTGAATTCCTGGTATAATGCCAATTGTTGAAATAGTAATTCTTCGTTGACTTAACCCAAATAAATTTTGATCAGTTAAAATTTTTACTGCATCAAATAACTCCGGATTTGCAAAAGCCTCACCCATTCCCATAAATGAAATACTATTCAATCTATGGTCATTAAAATAGAAATAAAGTAATTGGTCAGTTATCTCATCAGCAGTAAGATTGCGTTTAAATCCAGCACTTCCCGTTGCACAAAAACGACATCCAAAACCACAACCACATTGGGAAGAAATACAAAACGATTCCCACCCCTGTTTATACTTTAGTCCAATAGCTTCTATTCTTTCTCCATCAGCCAATTCGAATAACAATTTTTGAGCTTGTTTAGAATCTTGTGAAAAAACAGGTATTACACTAGATACATTATTTCCGAACTCATTTACTAAAGCTATCCTTAACGCTTTTGGTAGTATATGCATATCATCAAAACTATCTATTCTTTGATGAAAAATAGCTTTTGTAAGCTGTTCGTATCTATAATCAGGTAATTTTAAATTTGATACTATTTGTTTTATTTTTCCATATTTAGTTTTTGTCTGTTTCATGTAGGCTTCCTCCTCACTATTAATAGTTAAGAAGCAAAGCCAGTATAATTAGCGACTTATACTACTCCATGCAAGCGTCGCCCAAAACATCTGGCTCTGCATGGAGCCTATTGTGTGTTACTTTTATATTCCCATTAAACATATTAATTGCCATTTCTACCTTTACAATTTTATTATTTTTGTTGCAACATTTTCACAAAATGCACTATCATGCTCAACAAACAAAATTGTAGGTTCATGTTCAATTAACAATTTCTCAATCTGCATACGAGAAATGACATCAATAAAATTCAACGGTTCATCCCAAATATACAAATGTGCCCGTTCACACAAACTTTTAGCAATCAATACCTTTTTCTTCTGTCCTCCACTAAAATCCTCCATATCCTTTTCAAACTGTTCTCTTGAAAAATCAAGTTTTCTAAGTATCGATTTAAATAAACTCTCATCAATACAGTGTTTATCTGCATATTCAGATAAGTTACCATATAAATCTGAAGTATCTTGTGAGACATACGAAATGATTAACTTATTATTCTTTCTTACAACTCCACTATGGGGAATGTCTTCTCCATAAATTAATTTCAATATACTTGATTTTCCGCTGCCATTCTTTCCTTGAATAGCAATTCTTTCACCTTGCTCTATAGTGAAGTTTACTCCTTTACAGACAATTCTATCATCATATTCAATTGCAACATTTGTAAGTTCTATAAGCTTTTTATCATGGAAAGTAAGCGATGCTATTTTTAAACTTTCATTAGATTCAATATTTTTAAGAAGCTTTGATTTTTCCTCAATCATGTTTTGTTGTCTAGCTTCTATATTTTTAGCACGCTTCATCATCTTTGCAGCTTTATGTCCAACATATCCTTTATCTAATTTGCTCCCAGAATTAGTAGTTCCATACTTACTGCTTTCAACACTATCTGACCACGTAGATGTACGTTTTGCCGAGCTGGAAAGTCTGTTAATATCCTTTTTCAATTTTTCGTTTTCTGCTAACTCAAAACCATCCTGTAATTCTTTGTTTTTCCACCATGAAGAAAAATTTCCTTTTTGTATTTCAATATTAGTTTTATTAATGGACAGGATATGGTCAACACAATTATCCAAAAAATACCTATCATGTGAAATCAGAATAAATCCTTTCTTTTTTTTCAAGTAATTACTTAGTTTTTGCCTAGCTTCAGCATCCAAATGGTTGGTAGGTTCATCAATAAGTAAGAAGGAGTTCTCCTTCAAAAACATAGCGGCCAACAGTGCTTTGGTCTGCTCTCCTTTAGATAGTGTATAAAACTGTCTATATAAAGCATCGTAGTCCATATCTAACAAAGATAATTCTTTTACTATTTCCCAATCCATTGAATTTGGACTAATCTCCCTTATGACATCTATGGTGAAATTGCCTTGCTCCTGCACCTCATAAGGAAAATATTCAAAAGTCACATCAGCTGAAATGTTTCCACTATATTCGTATTTCCCAAGTAAAAGATTTAGAAAAGTAGTCTTTCCTCTTCCATTTCTTCCAGTAAAGCCTAATTTCCAATCGGTATCAATTTGAAAACTAATATTTTCAAAAATATTATCATAGCTACCTTCATAAGCAAAGGTTAGGTTTGTAACATTTATTAAAGACATATTTTTGTCCTCCTCTGTATTTAATAGTATAAATAACAAAGTCGGAACAATAGGCGACCTTGTTATTTCTCCATATAAGTGTCGCCTGCAGTATCCGGCTCTATATGGAGATTATCATGTGTTAGCAAAGTGTCTTTATTTATCATAATATTATTTATCCTCCTTATTCGAATTATTTATAAAAAAGTAAGAGCTGCAAGAATTAATTATTCTTACAGCTCATAGATATACGTAGTTAAGCTAATCATTATAGCATAACACAAGTGTATATATTAAGAGAAAAAAGAATAATTTTCTTGCATAAGTACAACAAAACAAACAGAACGCACCTGTTTATCTTTGTATTAAATGTACTCTAAAAATTAGCAAGAAAAATTAATCATTTTTTCACCTCAAATTTCAATTTTTTTATCATTATACTATTATATGTCGAAAAAGTCAATTAAGAGTGAATCAAGAAAATCTATTTCTTCTCTATCTTTATTATTTATTTCTATTCTTTATTTTTAATAGCAGTTAATTTCACTATAACGCATATTTTTCATGGATATAAACACCATTTACAATTACTTCCCATACTCTTTTTCAATCAGATACTGGTAAGAAAAAATTTAATGGACGAAACTAAAAATTCAGCGGCAAGGATTTGATAAACAGACATTGTTTTGTAACATATATTATATTTATATAATATAATTAAAGTCTTTAAAATTTTATTGACTTTCAGTAATTTTAAGTATACTATATGTTTATAAACAGGAGCTCTGTGATATGGAGAAAAGCGACTGCCATTATTTGGTGTCGCTTTTTTTTCTATTTAACTTTAAACTTTATAGGAGGAAATGGTATGAAAACTAAATCTAACATTGTTGATTGGAAAACTATTACAAATTTTGTGGTAGATGCCTTCAAAGGATATGGAATTCCTGAAGAAGACGCGAAAATCTGTGCAGATGTATTGCTTGAGTCTGACAAACGGGGAATTGAATCCCATGGAGTAAATCGATTTAAGCCAATCTATTTAGACCGTATTAAAGCAGGCATCCAGAATCCAGTTACGAATTTTGAAATCATAAAAGAAACCCCCACAACTGCAGTTGTTGACGGTCACGACGGTATGGGGCAGGTAATTGGCGTAAAAGCAATGAATATGGCAATTGAAAAAGCTAAAAAATACGGAATGGGTATGGTCGTGGCACGTAACTCTACTCATTACGGCATTGCGGGTTATTATGCCACAATGGCTTCCAACGCAGGATGTATTGGGATTACCGGCACAAATGCTAGGCCTTCCATTGCACCAACCTTCGGTGTGGAAAATATGCTGGGTACAAATCCTCTTACTTTTGGCATGCCCACCGATGAAGAATTTCCATTTGTACTGGATTGTGCTACCTCAATAACACAACGGGGCCGTATTGAATATTATTCCCGTCTCGGTAATCCTACACCTGCTGGCATGGTTATTGGACGCGACGGACAGGCAAAAACCGACTCAGACCAGATTTTATCCGATTTAAATACAGGACGTGCGGCACTTGCTCCTCTTGGCGGAATTGGAGAAGAACTGGCGGGTTACAAAGGATATGGTTATGCTACCGTAGTTGAAATTCTCTCTGCAGCCTTACAGCAAGGCAACTTCCTACGGGCATTAACCGGCATCGGAGAAAACGGTGAAAAAGTTCCATTCCACCTTGGACACTTCTTCATGGCAATTGATACGGAAGCTTTTATGGGCCTTGAGGCCTTTAAAAAGACCTGCGGTGATATTCTGCGTGAACTTCGCAGCTCAACCAAAGCCCCTGGTGAAGACCATATCTATACAGCTGGTGAAAAAGAATATCTGGTATGGCAGCAGCGTAAAGACAGCGGAGTACCGATTAATGAAGCAGTACAAAAAGAAATTATAAAAATACGGGATGAATTAGGTTTGACACAATATCAATTCCCATTTGAATAAGAGGTGTATTATTGATACAAAATAAAACTAATTCATATTATAAGTATATTTAATAAATTGTTGAAATTGAGCTTCATATTATTACTGCGAATACCATTTGCAGGGATAATATGAAGCTCATATCAATTAATTTGTAATGTAGTTTCATTATTACAATCTATATATTACAAATATCTTTTTGCCATGCCAACAGACTTTGGCGCCGAATACTCGAACCCAAATTTTTTATATAACCTATCTGCTGGAACATCAGCAATTAAACTTACATAAGAACTTTTTGGTACATAATTCTCTAAATATTTAGTTATTTCCGACATAATTAAATTACCTAATCCATTTCCCTGATATGAGGGGGCCACAGCGATATCTACTATATGATAAAAGCATCCTTTATCCCCTATAATTCTCCCCATGCCAACTAGTTTATCGGACTCCCTTAAAGTAACCATAAAAATAGAATTTTTCAATCCTATTTCCGATGCCACTTCATCCTTTGAACTCAATCCCGAAACTATCCGTAAATTATTATATTCCTGTGCACTTGGAATTTCATATAAAACATTTATATTCATATTAAAATTTCCTCCCTCTTTTATTTTACTTTACATTGCAAACCTACTATCCTATTCCTTCTCTATCAAGACTAACCACTGATTACTTTATAGAATCTATTGTAACATCCTTTCCTTTAGAATTGCCACATCCAACTAATAAGAAAAGTATAGCCATTGAAATTATAATTATGGCTTTAGTTCTATCTGTCTGTATATTTTCTCTTATACGGTAAAACCTAAGGTTGAGGTGATGTTATGTTTAGAAAATCTAGTGCGTTAATTTTAACACTTACATTAATTTTATATTTTTTATCTTCTGTTCCATCATATGCTATTACTAATTTTGATATATGTACATCTATTATTCAACCAGAGTCAACTAGTAAGACTCTCGAAAAAAATGTTATTGTTTCTTTACTTGTTCCTTATATAATTAAAGCTTTCGAAGAACGAGACATCTCACATGAAATGTTTAAATTAGATGATATAATTATTACTTCAATAACAAAATTACCAGATGATAGCATTCAAATTAAATTAAATGTCCGTACATTTCCTCTTCAATCTTATGAGCCTCCTTATGGAATTTATGATATCATTGTAAATATAAATGGAAAATCTGTAACTATTACTGATATGAAGGAATATTAATATATCTCATGTCAATTCCTTGTTTGAAATTTGGCTTTGTTTTAATATAGTGTTGATAATGAACTATATATTATTACTCACAAACCGTTTCGAAAGATTGATTTACTAAGGCCTTATTCAAGTAAAAAGCTAAAATACAACAACTCGATTCTCTCGAACAGGTTGTATTTCTTAACGCTTTTTACTTTCATATGGCCTAAGTAAATCTAATCTTCCTGCAAATGGTTTGCTTCGCAATAATATATAGTTCTAAAATCAACAATCATTTGAAACAAAGCCAAATTTTAAAATATGAATATTATTTTAGCAATCCATTATTCATCATAAGTCACAAAGAAACAGCATTAGTTTTTACTAAACTAATGCTGTTTTTATCATGACTTACCTAATAACTTTTATTTAATTTCTTGTATGTGGAAGTTGTCAATAATATCATCGCATAAATTTTTATTCAAAATTTTTACAGTTACATTTCAAAAAAGATGGATCTATGTCAATATTTTAGACACAATTTTCCGAAGGTCGTTAAGAAACTTTTTTAACTCTATCTTCACACTGCTGAGGGGTTATATACTCTATACTGCTGTGAATTCTTCCTTTATTTTTTCAGTTGTGACGCTAAATCAGAATTGTCGGCATTGATGTACATATAGTGATGCCCATCAGAATTTGATATGAAAAATTTTATATACTCACTGTTGGCTCAAGTACTGTCAATGTATTGTTATAAGTGTTAAGGTTAGTTTGAGCACCTATAGGTATAGCCATCTTGTATGTGCCATGTCCTGATGCTAAATTTGTCATAAGGGGTTTATTCAATGGTATCATAACTTCATTAATTAAATCTTCATATGACTTATCATATGCAATGGTACAATTCGTACATTCACCCATAATGATCCCTGCACACTCCTTAAATTTACCTGCTAATATTAGATGGTTTATATACCTGTAAACTGTATTAATAGGCTCATGAACTTCTTCGATTAATATTATCTTTCCTCTAGTATCAATCTCAAATGGGGTGCCAAGGTTATCTACAAAAGATGTAAGGTTACCTCCTACTATAGCTCCCGTTACATTTCCAGGGACTCTGCTTATTAGAGGCATTCCAGGAGGATTTTCAAGTTCCCTTGGTGATGTAAGTGTAGACGTAGCAGTGAAAAACTGATCGAAGTTGTATGCAGGAGTAGTCGGTCTAAAGTCTATTAAAAGAAGACTATGAAAAGTAATTAAGTTAGCCCACATATACAAAACATTTAATAAAATTGTTATATCACTATACCCTGTGACAATTTTGGGATTCTGTGCGATAACAGAGTAATCGAGATATGGTATAATACCTGCAACACCTACTCCACCCCTTGAGGGTATAATAGCCTTCACCTCAGGGTTTTTAAACATTTCCATCAAATCAGAGGCCCTCTGTTCTTCTGTGGCTGCAATATATCCATTATAAGAATATACGTATTCTCCTAAAACTACATTAAAGCCCATATTCTCAAGAGTCTGTATACCTCTATTAATGGAATTCGCAGATAATGGACTCCCTAAAGTAACTATTCCAATTGTATCTCCTGCACGTAAAATTTGTGGTCTCGTTGCCATACTCATTCACCTTCTAAATAACTTAATTTTCATTATTACTAGGATATTATATAAAGGTAATCATTGTTACTTATATCTTTTGTATAAGAATATAAATTCTTCTATTTTTAAACATGGTATTATTCGCTTTCAACCATTTATGATTTGCTTAACAGCCGCCAATGAAAATGGGCAAGCGATGTATCACAATAGTTTGCTATGAGGATTTTTGAATTGTTAAGAATATTAAATTGTCAAGGTATGGCTGCTATTTATTTTATTTTCGTAGCAAAGAACATCATTAGTACTTTTTGTTTCAAAAGTTTCGTCACCTTTATATTCATAATGTGAATTAACTTCACTTAACTTTTCCTTTATACTCATCTTTATTATCCCAATCTAACTTTTGACTGCATTTCCTGCAACTTCCCACGTCACAAAGAAATATTTTGCAACTTGGGCAAAAGTATGCAATCCCAAATTCTTTATCATACTTCCAAAGAACACTTTTCACCATTCTTTCTTACTCCTTGTTACCCCTAATATTTGAAACATGTCTAATAGTTTTTAGTGAAGATTTCTATTATTTGTTTCAAATATATGGTAAAATTAAACATGCGTGATGTTTAATTCAAATATCTCTGGAGCCGTGAAAATCCTATATTGCACACTACAATTAACTAGTTAAATGCAATTAATATAATTGGGAGGATGATTATTAGATGACGAAAATATCGAATCAACAAACTATAATTGACATAGCGCCGCTAAGAGCAGTGGACCGTAACCGTTGGAACATTTTGGCTCGAAGTTACAAAACCTTTTACGATACTGAACTCTCCGACTCCGAATACGATGAGGTTTGGAACCACTTGCTGAACTCCGATGAAATCTTCGGTTTTGGCGCATATCTTCAAGGAAACTTGATTGGTATCACTCACTACCTGTTTCATCGTACTATCTGGATGGAAAAAGTCTGTTACCTACAAGACCTCTTTGTCGATGATGTTGCCCGTGGGCGTGGGGTAGCTCGCGCACTCATTGAGCAAGTAGCTCAAGCTGCACGCGAACATAATGCTTCTAAACTCTATTGGCAAACTCACCAAGACAATGCCAGCGCTCGTGTTCTCTATGACAAGATTGCGCATCACAAAGGGTTCATTCGCTATGACTATTCGCTTGAATAAAGCAAGCATGACCCTCATATCATCACATCCGGCTTCACAAAATCACCCTGTTCATTAAATATCATTTCAACCATAGTTCCATAATTACATTTCCAAAGTCCCATATGATTTCCTCTTTAAATTCAGACCTATTTATGTCGTATTTTAATCATATGTGTGTGGATAATCTCCCCCATGTTCTGAATGGCAGATTTATTAAATTGTATTTTGGATTTATATTAAAACGAAGGCATCAAGATTTTTCATCTCAATGCCTCTGTCTTTCTAATTTCATAATAATAAGATGAATATCAAGCAATATTAAAGAAAAAACCTTCTAAACGCGAATTAGAAAACCAAAGAATAGACCTTAGGATTTTGGAAATACATAATAATTAGTATGATTTGATGCAGATAAAGATATCCGCAGTATGTTGTAGGATATCTTTCTAAATAGGTATGTTTAAAAATATAATAGCTCTTTAGAGAGTTAAATTTTCAAAAGTTACTAAAATTGATTTTTATTGTTTAGTTCTGATTTGTTTAATGTGTGCAACACCCCATGTGTTCATAGAATCTAAGATTGGTTTCAATGAGTGTCCGAGTTCCGTCAGTGAGTATTCTACCCTCGGTGGTACTTCCGGATAGACCTTTCTATCAACTATTCCGTCTGACTCCAACTGTTTAAGCTGCTGCGTTAGCATCTTCTGGCTTATTCCACTAATTCCTTTACTTAGTTCAGAGAATCTTTGGATTCCGTTATTAAGCAGATTTCTTATTATTAAGACTTTCCATTTATGCCCTATTAAATTTACAGTATGCTCAATAGGACATGATTTATCACATGGCATTATGCTCCCTCCAACTCATCTTTATTCAATACTTACTGTTTGGTTAGTATTGAACTTAAAAGTGCCTTCTTGTAAAAAGAAAGTAACCATACTATGATAATTTTATAGTAATTCATTTGTAAATTCAAGCGCTTGTAATTTATTCATTGGATAAAAGAGTGGATACTTGCTCTTTGTTTAGCTATTCCTATCTCAACCTTTGTTCCCCAATAATTAGAAAAGGGATTATAAAAATTACAGAGGATTGACTAAAAATATAAATACAACAAAACTATATAAAAAAGGAGAATTTGTTATGCAAAAAATTAATATTGAAAATATTTTAGACTTTGCAGTTGGCAAAAGTGCCCGTAAAGAAATATTTAAAGAAGGTCAGCTAGATATAGGCCTTTTGCTTTACGCCCCTGGACAAACAACACCTGATCATAAACATTCGGATATCGACGAAGTTTTTTATGTAATTTCTGGTGAAGGCACCATTACTATAAACAACGAACCAATGCTTGTAAAAGAAAAAGACATAATTTTTTCCCCTCATGATGAAAAACATGGATTCCAAAATACGACTTCCTCCAATTGGGTGGTATTGCAGATTAAAATGACATTACCAAAAGAAAACTGAATACAGAGTTTATAAACACTAAATAATGAACTAGGAGGTATTAATAAATGTTTACACACATTGATCATATTGCAATTTCTGTAAAAGATAGAAAAAAGTCTATTGACTTTTATGAGAAAAACTTTGGGTTTAAAAAATATTTTGAACACGATGTTCCTGGTGTACCTGAGATTGAAAAAGTTGTCTATCTTCAACTAGGTGAGACTGTATTAGAACTTGAGAATTGGACAAAGAAAAAAGTGAATTCGGGATACCACTTTTGCCTTATTAGTGATGACTTCGATGCAGATTACGATAGACTCATAAAAGCGGGTATACCTGTTGTTACTGAGCCGCATATTCCCAGTCCCAGAACCCCTCAAGAAAAGGGTTGGAAAAGAGTTGTCTTTAAAGGTCCAGATGACGAACATATCGAATTTCGAGGTTAAATCAAATCAAGGAGAAAACTACTTGAAGTTCTAAATGTTGTCTATTTACCGTTTTAAAAATGCAGTTAAACCACGACAATTACAAATTGTCGTGGTTTTTATTGTCTTATTTAAAATTGCCTTCCAAGTTTAAAGAGGACGAGTATTAATGAAGCAGTTTTACCCACTAGATTATTCAATTGTGATCCTCTGTAGACACTACTTATTTAAAGGGACAAATGGCATCTGATTTCTTTGGCTATGAAAATGAATTGATTGTGCAACAAGCTCTTTCCCCGTTCCAGTTTCTCCTGAAATAAGAACAGATGAATCAGTTTTGCCTACCCTTAAAATCTTTTCTTTAATTTCAAGCATAATCGGATCATTGGTAATGATATCTTTTAGAGGTATATGCATTCCTGTTCTATTTTCGTTTTTAAATTCCTTCTGTTTAGTATCATACAAAGTGCTGTATTCTATGATACCTTCCTTATTAACAATAATAATCCAATCAATTTCGTCATACAAATTCAATGCATTATTAAGAGCTTTATTTATCAACTGATTCACTTCCTCTAAATTTTATTAATAAACTATAACTTTCAATACTTCTAAAATATAACTTTCATTTTATATTATTATCTCTTTAATTTAACTCAGTATATCATAAATAAATAATAAAAAAACCATTTGACAAGGCGATAGATTTAAAGTTATTATAGATATATTAAGTCTTTTATTGGAGGTGATTCACACATTATGAAATATTCAAAGGCTACAAATTATGCCCTTCACACTATGCTTTTTCTTGCAATGGACACACCAAATAAACTTGTTAGTGTACAGGATTTAGCAGAAAAACAAAAAGTTTCTCCAACGTACTTGTCCAAAATATTGACTAAGTTAGCTAAGGAGGGAATGGTTAATTCTTCTTCAGGTGTCAACGGAGGTTATTCCCTTAGTCAAAATTGGGAAGATATTTCATTCTTGGACATCATACATGCTATTGAAGGTAAATCATCTTTATTTGATTGCTGTTTAGATTCTCCTTCAGAATGTGTTATAAAGAAAATAATGCTTTCGGCAGAGGAAAAAATGGAGGAAGAGTTAAAGAATCAAAGAATATCAGATCTTGTTAAGAAAATACCTGTGGATTTATAATCCACTCTTATTTTTAAATGAATTACAGATATAAAGAGTCTTTTAAATCTTTGAATCATGGTTTTAAATTGATATGGATAAATCTCAAATTTAATTAGGCTAAATATCTTCCATCAATTCTAAATATAAAACAGTATTATAGAAAAAGTCTATTCATCTGTCTCTACTTTGATAGGTGAAATTAAAAAACTGATTCTTCATTGTTATTTTAAAAAAATTTTAATCCTATCATTACAAGTAAAAAATAAAAGGGGGTAAATTTATGCAAATCATACTTTACTTAATTATGGGGGTAATTATCGGAATGTTTTTTCCTATTCAAGCATCTATAGGTGCTCGTTTAAGCTCTTATTCAAAAACACCTTTAACAGCTTCACTTATTGCATTTTCTTTAGGAACGGTGATACTACTCATTATAAATTTAATAGTAGATCCTGTAGGAATCAGTGTTGGGATTGATTTTTCATATCCATTGTACGTTTTTATCGGTGGAGCAATAGCTGGTGTTGGCTTTAATGTGGTTAATATCATTCTTTTTTCAAAACTTGGTGCTTCAGTTACAACAATAGTAACTGTAACTGGGCAAATGATTCTAGGAATTCTAATCGATCACTTTGGGTGGTTTGGTGTACCAGCTAATCCTATTAGTATTACTAGAACAATCGGGACTATTATTATGATTTTAGCTATTTCATTGGTTCAACCTAAAAAGAAAAGAGATTTAACTATGACATCAGAAAAAGAGAAAAAGGATAGTAAAATTATTTGGATAATTTTAGGTGTTTTAGCTGGATTTTTACCACCATTGCAAACCGCTATTAATGGAAAACTTCGCGTTGCAACGGGCTCTCTTTTAGGAGCTACTTTTATTTCTTTCTTTGTTGGCACAATTATCTTGATTATTTTGATATTGATTACTCAACGTCGCTTAGAGTTTCCTTTGTATGACACTCAAAAAAATCGTATTCCTATTTGGATATACATGGCAGGTATATTTGGCATATTTATTGTAACAGGTAACATTGTCTTATTGCCTCTACTTGGATCGGTTCTAACTACTATGGTTTTCCTGTTGGGACAAATGATTATGGCATTAACAATCGATCAGTTTGGAATGTTTAATTTACAAAAAAGAAAAATTGATAGTAGAAGAATCGCCGCTCTAGTATTGACGCTTATTGGAATAATGTTTGTTAAATTCTTGTAATCTTATATATGTCAGACTAGACACCTATTCAATATATTTTAAAAACTACCAAGTTATGCTAGCTTGGTAGTTTTTTCTTAAATCCTTATAGTTATGATACTTATTTTTTCACTTGTTCTACTTTTAGTAAAAAGGCTATCCTGACTTTCTACAAACGCTAATAATGTTAGGAACTAAAGGTGAAAAGGGAGTTTTATTCCAATCTGAGTATTGATTTTCAATATTAAAACCATTGTTATTTAATAATGATCTAAGAGTATCATTATCAGTAAAACGACAAGCAATTCGAGAAGTAGTTTTCTTAAATCCCCAATCACGAAAAGTTACCCAATGCATTATATGATTTTCTGCATCATAAAATTGTGTTCCAGATACCTGAACTAGTATTCCGTCCTTATCGATAAAATTCCCCCAATTTGTTTCCTCTTGATTTGATAAATCAGTTCCCATGGGATTACGTGTTTCAAATGCAAATATCCCATTTGGTTTTAAATGCTTGTAAACCATTTTAAGTAATGAAATTTGATCTTCATCACTCAAAAATGCTTGAAATGCATTTCCTGTTAAATATATCATAGAAAAACACTTTTCAGATTCAAAGGTTCTAGCATCACCTTCAATAAAAGTCACAGGTAACCCCTCTGCTTTAATTCTCGCATATTTAAGCATCTCTGGTGCAATGTCAACGCCTGAAATCTTTATTCCACATTTCGCTAAATGTATCGTAGTTAATCCTGTTCCACATGCAAGTTCTAAAACCTCTCCTGTGTTCAATTTAGCAAGTTCAAGATAGAAATTATATTTATCAGTTTCACCACCAAATTCAAGATCATAATTAATCGGGTCTCTATATTCTTCGAGATTATTGTGTGTTATCATAATACCCCTCCACTTAAATGTACTTATTTTATCCAAACTCACCTTTGCTTCATTTAGCTTTAATCGGACATGCTCTCTTTCTTCATTATTATATACAACAATATGCACATTTTCTACATAATGAAGCTTTTTTTGTAATATTTGCCCAAATATCTCTGTATATTGGTAATGTACTCTTCTGAATCAACACTTTTATTTATATATTCCTGCAATTTAGTCCTATCTTCAAGCCCTATAACTTCAATGCTTCGTGTCATCTGATTTACAAATATGTCACCGTCAATCATAACCCTGTTAAGAATGATCCTGGCACTACCATACCCAACAATGATTACTTTTGTAATTTGAGCTGTCAGCCACGCTATGACAGCTCAACTGAACAAATTATTGTCCATTCATCTCTTCATTTACAAATACATAAATTCCATGTATTATATTAAGAATAAACCCTTGAGTAGCTCAATGGTCAACAGCTCATTTAAATTTTTTATGTAATGGAGGATGACAAATGCAGCATTTATTACGTATAGGTCAAGTAAGCAAATTATATGGAATATCTGTGGATACCTTACGCCACTATGACCGTAAAGGATTACTAAAGCCTATTGTAGATAAGGATAATGATTATCGCTATTATTCGTTTGAACATCTTGATATTTTGGAGATGATACTGGTCGGAAAATATATGGAAATTCCTTTAGAGCAAATGCAGAAAAGATTAAATTCAGAGAACATTGATGATTATCTTTTAATGATACAAGAACAAAAAGAACGTATCCTCGAGAAAAAGCAAATAATAAATCAACTTGAAGAGTATTCTGATAACATGATAAAGTTTCTTTCCGCTATTTCAGAATTTAAGAATGACTACACTTTCGATAATGTTGTATTTGAGGAAATGAATGCAATTATTTATCGGATGGACTTATCTGAAATACTAAAAGATAAAAACTCTCCCCTATCATTTGAGGAAATGATAGCAATGGAACAATGGGTATTTTATCTGGAAGATGCAGACGGCATAGTTATGGAAAATGAACAAGAAGCTGGTTTTTCCTTTTCTTCGACTTTGTTAGGGCCATCTACTCTTGAAAAACAGTTTGAGCTTGCAGTAAAAAACCGCGTTGCAACACAGCATATAGTTTCAGGATGTCATGGTAAAGTAAGTTTTTGGGGCAATCATGCAGCATTATTGAAATATCTAAGTAACCTTTGCAAGCATTTTCATTTGCAGGGCTCTACATTATTGGTTAAGTATAAGTTTGCATTACTGCACAAAAATTTAGAGCATGAATACTTTGTGGAAATTTATTTCTCTCAAAATCCCTGAAATAGAGGAGAATAATATTTTAAAATAGATAGTTCCGAAACTGTCTAAAATAGCAATTTTTTTATACTCACGCAGTAATTAATACTGCGTTTTTTCTCTTGTGTAATTTTGTAAATTTACATTTCTTCATTGCAGTAGTAGTAAGAAAGGGTGATATATCGAGTAGCAAACATAGTGAGTATAGCCCACTCCCGCATTGTTTCATTTACCATTTTGTTTTCCTCCATTCTTTTTTGTTGTATCAGACAATAAAAAAAGAGGCTGCACTTTTCAAAAAAGAAAAACATAGCCTCATGTGTGTTTCATTGTAAACTTATCATCAATAAACCTTCTGCATTATAGTCCATAGAGATTCTCCTAAAAAGTATCTCTTTAAGCGACTTTCTGTCTTTTTTATATCCTCAAAACCAAATCGACAATAAAGGTGTTTTGCAGGATTCTCTCCAGCAACTGCTAGTGTATAGGATTTATACCCTCTATCTAATAATGCCTGTTCTCCGTGCTGAAGAAGTAACATGCCAATTCCTTTTCCGCGACACGTTCCATTAACCGCAATATGCTCTATATAGCATTCTCCTTCTTCTAGTTTGTGATCTTCTAACAGTGCCATTTTGGTGTACATCATTATAACATTGTAGATACCATATCGTCTACATAGTGATATAATAGGAATGTCTTTATTTGTATTCTCTGTTTTGCTGCAACGTATTAGAATTACGCCAACTACCTTATTATTTTGTTTAGCTACAAAATGAAGATACGCAGGATCATCAGATTTTATATGCCAAGAAGCATATAAAATATTTTCTATATCATTATCACTTAGCTTTTGATGTCGGCAAAACTTGCTTTTAAAAGATTGTACTAATAACGCAATTACATCTCTAAAATCGGTATTTTGATACTTCTCAATATAAATATTATCCATAAGCATATTACTCCTTTAAAAAGTAGATTTTTTCAAGTACTATACTTAGAATAAACCCTTGAGTTGCTCAAGAGTCAATGGGTGCTGTTAATTTTTTTGAAGAAGATTTAATTCTTATTTTCTTTTAGGTTTTAATGATATTTCTTTACTAAAAGCGGGATGATTACTATCTCTTTCAGATATTATAATCTTCATTCCTTCGGGAATGGGCCAGTGAACCCCTATTGTTTTATCATTCCAAGGAATACCGCTTTCATCTTCTGGATGATAATAGTCAGATAACTTATAAGCAAATTCAGCCGTATCAGAAAGGACTAAGAAACCATGTGCAAACCCTTCTGGAACATATAACATATTTTTCTTCTCAGCTGATAAAACAACACCAAACCATTTACCATATGTTTTAGATCCTTCACGAATATCAACTGCCACATCAAAAACTTCACCACTTGTGACACGTACTAGTTTTCCTTGCTGATATGTTTTTTGAAAATGTAATCCTCTAAGAACACCTTTTTTAGACATTGATTGATTTTCTTGAACAAATTCCATATCAAGTCCAGCTTCTTTAAAATCTTTAGAATTGTATGTCTCTAAATTATAACCTCTTTCATCTAAAAATATTTTAGGCTCTATGGTATAAAGTCCTTCTATATTCAAACATTTTTCAAACTTGAATTGTCCCATTTTTGACCTCCATATATTGAATTAAAATTGCTTATAACTATTATCCATAATTGGAATCCATGGCTTTTCAATATCTAATTATAAAACAAAATAATTAAATTTGACTTAATAATCTCGTAAGTATTGCATAGGGATAATTCTGTCCCGACATCTTCATATAATAATTATCGCCTCCTATTTGGAATAAAACTCCATCCCTAGTTGTGTTAAATGCAGTTATATAATCTAATGGAATTTCAAATCCATTTCTTGATGCAATAAATATTATCCTTTGATTAGTTATAAAAAACTTACCACTTGATGAATAGTCTACATTCTTTTTAACAGGTTCAGAATATCTATTTTCACGTCTACGATTATGACCTTCCCCCCAATTAAGATCCCATCCCATCGGGCGCTCTTTATATCCTACAGTTTCAGTCTGTATTATCCTTCTAGTACTTAAATTGCCATAATAACATTCTTCATACGGCTTATACACAAAATCATTTACTCTTATTGTAACCAGATTTCCTGTATCCATTAGTTTAAACTGTTCTTCTGATATATATGGATTAATTAATCCCTTTTTCTTTTTCTTGCTTAAAGCAACATGCTGTTTGTATTTTCCAGATAAAAATCTTATCAATAGAATTACTAAAGGAGCATTATTTAATCCCTTTTCCTCTTTCTTACTTAAAACAATATAATGTTTGTATTTATCAAATAGAAATTTTGCCAATAAAATTACTAAAGAAAGTACAATACCCACTATTATTATATCTATTATAAGTTTTAATATTGATAATTAAAGATACTATTCCATATATTAAATAAAGGCATGTTAAAATAAGAAATACTAAATACATAATTGCTTTATTCTTCATCATTACTTAATTCCCCCTCCATCTATATGCTAACAAATTTTACTTTGAGATTCAATTATTTACAATCAGTAATGCTATAAATATACATGTTAGAAATTATTTTCTATAATATATTTTGCATAAATTCATAAAATCCTTTGTTTAAAATTCAAGGATATGGATATCATTTAATTAAATCATTCTTTCATTATAACTTCCAAATATTCGAAAGACAAAAACCATGAACCCTTTAATTAGAGTTCATGGCTTTAGTTTTGTTTTTTATTTTTATAACCACGCTAAATATCTTTGCATATACTTGCACATTTTATATTTTTATAATTAAGATCAACCTTTTAACAATTATCCATCCCTTAAAAACTCTAAATCATTTAACATTTCTTTAATTTGTTCTTTAAAGTTTTCAGTATCATTAAATTGTCTTAACATGCCATAAACCAATAACTCATTTGCGTTATATTCATAAGCAATAAATTTTACAAAGCCCTTAATTGCAGATTTTTCATTAACATAATCTTTCTTTAGCTTTTCAGTTTTTAAAACTTCAAAATTAATTATCATACTTTACTCCTTGTGTATTCTTTTTATATTATCTATTCTCAATGTTTTAAGTTATTACACATAGTTATAAAATATTCTTTTAGCTTTAAAAGTTTTAACTATACTTTTCCACATTTATGACAAAATAAAAGAGCCATGAACTACATCTAGCACTTGTGCATATGTTACCTATCTTGATGTTCAAAATGGAATTATTGGTCTGGCATTTATTGATGCTGAGGATGGAACTCCTGTGTTAGATATTAAGCCTTACACTCCTAGTTTTTACAGAGTAGAAAATCCTCTTGTTCCTCAATGGTGTGCCAATTGGCCTAAAAATGATTGTCGCTCTCTACCTTACAAATTCGTATCATATATTTTGAATACCACATCTTTTTTCCCATTTCTTTTGCTTTCATATGAGAACTATTATATTTCCATGCATCAATGCTTTCTAAGGAATCCCAGTATGATATTGTCATCCCAAATCCATCTTCGCCTCTAACACTTTCTGTCCCTAAAAAACCTTTTTGTTTAGAAACAATATTTGCTATATCATCTCCAACTTTCTCATATCCATTATCACCTGAAGTTCTTATTGATGTAAAAATAACAGCATAATAAGGTGTTTTAGGTGTTTTTACTATCTCGCTCATTTAAAATCCTCCAATCAAAAGTGAATTTATTTTATCTAATTAAACAGTTGCACAACAATGTACTACACTGCAAAATCAATTCTATGAAAATTATACCACATCATAATAAATATCCATTCACACATCTGATAATTTGGGTAGATTGTGTTTTTAACCCCGTATTATTTAGTTTTCAAAGAACATTTTATTAATTAGTTCGCTATATTTTTGAATTGCAACGTAAAAATACCGTAGAATTCATTCGAATAATACGGTATTTGCATAAAATGTTCGATTTTTAATTTTAGTCGTTAAATAAGAAAATTGTTCATCAAGTTTATTATTTTTTTATTGCTTATTTATCTGCTATATTCAATAATTTCACCATTTGCAACTTTCTCTTGATACTCAATTGTTTTTATAACCATTTCATGACAAACTACAATCACTCTGCTATACTTCAAATACTTTTCCAATACCCCATTTATTCTTCTCTTCATATTTTCCTTAGTTTCCCACACTTTGACCTCACCCTTAGGATGTATTCCATTATGTAAATCAAAATCTCTGCTCAAGGAAAAACATTCTTCTGAGGTTCTATGTTGAAAGTTTATTATATCAGGTATCCATTCATGTAAGTCAACATCAACTTCTATATCTATTCCTAATTCCTTGGATAAAATTGATGCACTTTGAAGTGCTCTTGTATAAGGTGATGAAACAATAATTTCACAATTTTTAAGTCGATTGTCTTTTGATGTTTCTTTTAATTGCTGTATTCCAATTTTAGTTAATGGTGCTAAATCCAACCCATGTCCAATAAAATTTCTATCATTAACAGGTTGATATGTTGGTTCTCCATGTCTAATTAAATAAAATACTGTCATAATTCTCCCCCTTTAATACGCACTTTCTTACTATCATAAATTAATTATAGCATATTTTGTAAATACCGCACTATTCAATTTTCAACGATATATGACCTGCTTCACAGCTGCCAATGAAAATAAAAACTGTTCTATTTTCATAGCAAAGAACATTTTTATTAATTAATTCGCTATATATTCAAATTACGCACTTTAATTGTATTCCGAATTACTCAGAAACCAATTTCAAAGGACAATCCTTCCTACAACCTTCTTCAGGACACTTAAGTCTACGTGATAACCCGTAACAAACCATAACCGTTTCTCCATTCAAATCAAACCCTCTAACTCCGCTCAATATACATGAAGAACACTGAGGTTTATCTTTGAATTGTAGTTCTAACTTATATTTCACTTTTATCCCTCTATTTTTGAATTACGAAATAAAAACACCTCAAAATCCAAACTTAAATAATGCGGTGCTCTAGCAAATTAATTTTTAATTATTATGTTAGATATTTATAATCTTACTTGTACTTAATTTTTTGTTTTATTCTGTCAGACATTCTAAAAGCAAACGTTAATGCTATTATAATTAATCCTAAAGACAATAGCATTAATACAACATATAGTGTACCTGCAACCTGTGGAAAAATATTCTTAGTTACTGTTTTAACTAATAGTCCTAATGTTATGCCCAAAATTATAAAACAGCTTTTCTTAATCATATTGTCACCTCTATCAAACATAAATGATTACTAACATACATTTATTTATTAACATATAAAAATTTTAGCACATTGTCCATATTGTTAACACCCTAAAATTACACTTATGAATTATAATTTTATTTTTAAGCATCGCAATATTCAATTTTCAAAGAGCATTTTTGATTTGGTAAATATTCGAATTGTGAAATAAAAATACCGCTTATTCTTTTTTGATATGCTCCCCTTAAGGTAGACAGATTAAAAAATAGAAATCTGTTGCTTGAAAGGAGAGCATTTTTGTGTCTAAAAGAACTAAATATACATTTAGAGGAAAAATACGAAATTTTGAAGTTTTACAAAGATGGAATGGGTACTGTACATGATACTATTACTAAGTTTAAGATTAGTGCATATGCTTTTTACGATTGGAGATACAACTATGAGAGGTATGGAATAGATGGATTAAAAGAATCTAGAATATGTAAAAAATATTCAAAAGAATTAAAGGAGCGTGCTATTAAAGAATATTTATCAAGAAAGTATTCGCAGAAGGCATATTTAAGTGCAATATAATGCAATTGATAAATACATCAACTTCTACAATACTAAAAGATTACAAAAAAAATTAAACGGCCTCAGCCAATGAAATTTAGGGCTTTAGCCGTTTAAACTAATTTTTTTATTTCCATTGTCTACTTAACAGGGAGCAGTTCATTTCTGAATAATACGGTATTTATATAAAATATTCGATTTCTAATTTTAGTCATTAAATAAGAAAGATATGACAGAACTGAATCTAAAATTATGTTACATCAATTCTACAAATTAGAATTTAGCGAACTTCCTGTTATGCTCATAATAGGAAGTTATGGTTTTCTTGCAAGTTGTAAATCTATTGTATCGTATATAGTAATAATACCGCCGTTATCATTAATCGCTTCTCTTATTTCATCAAAGAATTTCATTCTTGTCGTTTCTTCAATAGCAATGTTGTCTGAATAGGTACCTAATAATAATGTATATTCATCTGCTGTAAAAGTTCTTGTTCTATGATACAGTCTATAACTTATATCTATAAATCCATATTTGGAAGCTATATCTGCTATATTTTTGGCATTTTCCTCACTATATTCATCTCCCCTTAATGAACCAGGCATATACTTTGCATATATATTTTCAAATGCAATATGTATGTTATTGCGTTTCTTGTCTTTATATGGGTGATTAGCAAATCGTGCAAAAACACCACCACTTTTTAGTATATCAAATACTTTGGTATATCCTATATCTTCAGGAATCCAGTGAAAGGCTGTTGCTGAAAAGATTAGGTCAAATGAATTAGGAGGACACTCAAAATCTTGAAATGCAAAATTTTTAACATTAAATTTATCATAATCTTTAAACTTATGTTTTGAAAATTCCGCTAATTGGTCACCTAATTCAATTGCAGTTAAACTACAACCTGTTTTAAGTATCGGCAACGTAGCTTGTCCAGTTCCTATTCCAACCTCAAGCACATTGCTTGACGGATTTATTTCTTTTACATTAAAAATATCATCATATAGCTCTTTAACATAATCCGGACGCCACTTGTCGTATTCAGTGTAAACAGAGTTAAATGTGGTTTCTAAACCTTTAATTATTGACATTTTTTACCCTCCCATTATATAAATAATCTCCTCGGCAAATTACTATTTATTGAGCTGTTTTACATCTTTCATATGTCCCATTATAAAACTATTTTGTCTTAATTAACAATAAGAGTATAACATATTCTCTATTATATTACACTAATTCCCATAATTATGATGCAATTTCAACTTTTAAATACCGTATTATTCAATTATCAAGGAACATTATTCGTGATTTAAATTTCTAAATTTAAGTTGTCTTATCATCATAGGATGAATTAAAAAATATCACATATTCACGTTGAATAATACGGTATTATGAATAAATTATTTAATTGTATATTGATTTCATCATTTAAGAAATTTGTGTCTTATATTAATCTAATTCTCTTTCTTTTTTAAGAAAATAACATCAATAAAAGAAATACCAAAAGCCAAACCCACTGCACTAGAAAACACTCTAAATAAATCTATGTTTGAATGTCTAAAAACACAATCAAGAATATAGTTTAAAGCACTAAATAAGATAAACAAAGCAATAAATTTAACTAGTCTTTTTCTTATTTCAACCCATTTTAACTTTCTTGAATTTAAAATAGTAATGAAAAAAACATACAAAAGCAAAAAGAAAGTTAAGAATACATAGCCAATTCCAAATTTGAAAGCAATTCTACTGTCTATATCTTTATAAGCCATCCAGAGTAAAATTATAGTTCCAATTGCAAATAGTATATAAAGAATTCTTATAAAAATTACTGCTATATTCCTCTTCAAAATATCCTCCCCTCATATCACATTAAAATACTATTATGAATTGATTATAACATATTTTGTAAATACCGTATTATTCAATTTTCAACGAATCATGACTTACTTCACAGCTGCCAATTAAAATAAAAACTGTTCTATTTTCATAGCAAAGAACATTTTTATCAATTAATTCACCCTATATTCAAATTACGCCCTTTCTTTGAATTGCGACGTAAAAATACCGTAGAATTCATTCGAATAATACGGTATTTGCATAAAATATTCGATTTTTAATTTTAGTCGTTAAATAAGAATATTGTGACATAGGATTACGATATCGCTGTATATTTTAATTAATAATATTTAGATTTATTGTTTCGATACATATTTTCGTACTATATTCCAATTACCATAAAACTCTTTTAATATTATGCTTGTACAACCTATTTCTAAATGTAATTCATTATCATCCCATCTATCACCTATTCCTGCTATGATATTATATTGCTCTTTTAGCTTTTTAGCGATTTCTAATCTTTCATTTTGACTTTCTGATAAATAGACCTCTCCATCTGGAAATCCAGTACGAGTAATCCACTTTTTAGTAATATCTCTGTAACATTCAGGTCGTGCTCCAATATATATTATCTTATATTTTTGAGATAACTCTCTTATGCAGTTAATACTGTTTGGAGTAGGCAAATCATTCAGAATTTCACCCTCACTGTAAAAATCGGTAGTTCCAAATAAATGATGGCGATGTCTTGTATCACATATAGTTCCATCAATGAATATAAGAATAGCATCCATAATTTAACCTCCATACAATAATATTTATTATGCTTCGCAAAATAAAACTATAATGAATTAATTATAGCATATTTTGTAAATACCGCACTATTCAATTTTCAAAGAACACTTTTATTAATTAGTTCGCAACATATTCATAGGATGAGCCTATTAGTTCATCCTGTTTTTGAATTGCGACATAAAAAATACCGCTTATTCTTATTGAATAATACGGTATTTGCATAAAATATTCGATTTTTAATTTTAGTCATTAAATAAGAATAGTATGTCCTAATGTCTACATATGTCAGATGTTTTTATCTCCTTTGTATATTAACTTCAAAGGTTATTGGTCTGCTTTTTTCTCTTATTCTTTTCATTAATAAAATAAACTATCAATAAAATCAATAAAGAAGTCCAATATATTATATTAATGATTATTTGTGCTGTTTTACCTACATTGCTATATATGCCAAAAGATTTTCTGTAAAAAATTCCTGTAATAGCCATGAAAACTATAAGTAAATTAAAACCCTTTTTATCTTTACTAAACTTAATTATAAAATATATTCCTATGATAATAAAAAATAAAATTGTACCATAATCCATAACAATCTCCTCCCTTCTGGTCCGTCATATCTTACTATCATGAATTAATTATAACATATTTTGTAAATACCGTACTATTCAGTTTTCAACGATACATGACTTACTTCACAGCTGCCAATGAAAATAAAAACTGTTCTATTTTCATTGCAAAGAACACTTTTTATTAATTAGTTCGTCCTATGATGCAATTGTGCACTACTCCCCTAAATGCTCTACACAACCCTTATAAACAGCCTTACCTTTATATCTAATAACATCCTCAGCCTCTCCGCAGAAAATACATGCAGGCTCATATTTCTTAAGTATTATTTGTTTCCCATCCACATAAATTTCTAATAGATCCTTAATATCAATGTTTAAAGTCCCTCTAAGTTCCACTGGAATAACTGCCCTTCCTAGCTCGTCCACTCTTCTTACTATTCCTGATAATAAGTCGCAAGAGCTTATCGTTTATCAGCTCCGTATTGCTAAGTTCAGAAACCGCAATGTGTTCCTTTCCAGAGTAAAGCTCCTTTGCCATATTAAAGATGGTATGCCCATCTAAGTCCACACCATGAATACCAATAGCTTCAAAATGTATCAGCTCCATATTGGTGTTAGTATAATAAAAACATTCTGTGATTTTTTAACGCTGAAGATTATGAAAGATATTTTATTCTAACCCTGCTATGAAATACAATATGTTCACATTAGTTTTTCATTTTCATATATTATTATATAAATAATGTTTTAAAGGATATTAATTATGTGTACAGCAATGACCTTACAATCCCAATCCAAGGAACTATTCTTTGGAAGAACTATGGATTTTTCACATGATATTATACCTCAGCTTTATGTAGTTCCCAGTTCCCATGTATGGTGTAACAACTTGAACAATACTCAAATTAGAAACTCCTATCGATTTATGGGCCTTGGTCAGGAACTTGATGGGATTTTTGGACTTTTTGATGGTGTCAATGAAAAAGGTTTCGCAGCAGCGGTCTTATATTTTGCCGGATATGCCCAGTATGATACACAACCAACTCATGAGGGCACCCAACCCATTGCATCCATTGATTTTCTCCACTATATCTTGGGCAGATGTGCTTCTGTGAAAGATTTACCTGCTCTACTAAAAGATATCACTATAGTAGGTATGTCGGATCCTGTTACTAATACCATAGCACCCTTACACTGGATTGCCACCGACAGAAGTGGAGCCTGTGTAATAATTGAACCTACCAAGAGGGGGCTAGAGTTATTAGATAATCCCATTGGTGTTATGTCCAATAGCCCTGATTTTCATTGGCATATAACAAATTTAAGAAACTATATGGATGCTTCTCCAACACAAACAGAGGAAGTCTTCTGGGATAATATCCGATTAACTCCTTTTGGTCAGGCTGGAGGAACAATGGCTCTACCGGGTGGCTTTACCTCTCCAGAACGCTTTGTCCGAACCGCTTATCTAAAAACACATATACCAAAACCCAAGGATAGCAGAGAAGCAATTACAGCATGCTTTCATATCATGGAAAGTGTCTCCATACCAAAGGGAGCTGTTATAACAAGTCGAAACACCTATGATTATACAAAATATACAGCATTTATTAATACAAATACTTGTGAATACTTCTATAAAACTTATGATGACCTACATGTTAAGACAGCTTGCCTTTGGCACACGGAAACCATATAGTTCAAAGACCCGATTCCTTTACATTTCAAGGATTCAGGTCTTTTTTTATTAATTATTTACTTGCTAATGTGCAATATGAGTAAGATGCATCTTAATTATGAGTGTAGATTATACTCATTTTCTACACCAAATCAACCTTTATTATTTCAAATTCTCTATAAATTCATCTGTAAGCCTTTTAATCTCTTCAATTTGGTTTCGATAAATCAAATTGTGAGAACTATCAAGTATAACATGGGATGTGTTAGCGCCCAAACGCTTTAAGTGGGCTTCTTCAGATCCTTTCCTCTGTATATCTTCAGAACTTTGTTTGCTTTTAATTGTTTCTTTAGCCATAATTTTTAGCACAGGAATATCCTCTGGAAATGGTAAATCCTTAACTTCTTCAATACACAGATTAAGATTTCCAAGCTGCTCAATGATTGTATCATTTACAGTGTAACTCTTATACTTTTCATAATCGTCTATTTCCTTCTGTGTATTACCATTTTCTGTAGTTAGAGACAAACCTTTTTCTATCAATACATCTTCATTATCAAAGCTTGAAAGTAAGCGTTGCAAGCTTATGTTTTGTATGAATTTTGACATATTATAAGCTCTAATTATCTCTTTTGGTATTTCCATTGTATATGCTGTTGGGGTAGTATCTAATAAAATCATACCCTTAACTTCTTCTGGATATTTTGTAGCGTAATACTCGCTGTAAACACCAGATATTGAGTGGGGCATTAATATATAAGGAGGTTTAATGCCTGCCTTGTCAAGAGATGCTCTAATTTCATTCATATAGTTTTCACAAGTACGTGACTTGTCCGTTTCATCGCTAAATCCAACCCCAAAATATTCTACTGTTACAACTCTATATTTTTCGCTTAATTTCCTCATCAGTGGAGCAAAATCAGCTGATGGTAATGGAACACCATGACCAGGCAAAAGTACAATTGTTTCCTCCCCATCACCCATGGAATAAACGTGCATATTTTTACTATCCACTTGGACCATTTTACCATAAGGTTTTATTTTCTCTATCTGATTTTTATAATAAGTATTATGCAACGTAAAACCTGTGAGCATAGCTAGTGCTATCAAACCTACAATAACACCTATAATCCAGAGAATTATTTTTCCTATTTTTTTAATTCTAGTTTTCATTGTTATTCTCCTTTAATTGTCTTCAATTTTTCTATTATGCTCTTAAAGCGATCTTCGTTAGCAAGTATCGAAAATTTAGAATTATTGAGCACTAAATCTACCATGTTTTGCTTAATTGTTTTCTCATTTTTAATCAGTACTCTTTCTAAATCTAGTTCATCCAACCAATCGCCAATTGAATCAAAAAAATTATCACCGTGAGGTGTGAACTGATAAGTATTGCTTGTGACAAGCTCTGTGAATTTCTGCAACATATTAAGACTTTCCTCTGAATTACCTTGCATTATATATCCATATGCAGCTATTATATAGAGTTCTATGAAAGCTTTGGGCGAAAGATGTTTTATATCAAAGGCTTTATCTATTAAGAATGCACGATGTAGCACTTCCTCATATCTTTCAGGTTCGTCGATACACATCATAAGATACGAAGGAAAAAGACTAAATAATGCAACAACATATTGGCATATTCCAATTTGCAATGTGGCTTTTGCCTCATTTATTTTTCCTTCCATCTTATAAGTAGATGCAAGAAGTGTTTCTATAGGGAACAGAGGTCTATTCATACCTTTGAGCAACTCAAGAGCCGATTTTGAATCACCAAGAGCCATATAACAACTCGCTTCCATATATTTTGCCTGTTTGATGATCTCTATATCTTTGCTTTCCTCTTTTACTCGAATAAAGAGCTCTTTTGCTTCCATTATTGAGGAAGTAGTTTTTTCTTTGTCTTTTGCTAGATCACTGTGAATGAGTATCAAAACTCCCATTTGCAACAGAAGAGGAATACAAGCATAATATTTTTTGATTATCTCTCTACAATTATTTAAGACATCATCATAAGGTTTTAATGTAAAATCATCTGATAATTTATGATAAACCTTACGAATATCCTCTTTTGACATTTGTGGTTTATAATCCATTAATTCATCTATACTAATGTTAAAATAAGCAGCAAGCTGTGGTAAAAAAGTAATATCAGGATAACTTTGTCCTGTTTCCCATTTAGAAATAGAAGCCTTTGAAACACCAATATATTTTGCTAGTTCCTCTTGCGTAATGCCTTTTTCTTTTCTCTTATCTACAAGTGTTCTAGCAATATTTATTTCTTTCATATCATCACCTTGTATAATGAACATATAATAAATTCATTATAATTTCACTTTCTTTAAAATGATTTAATATTAGTTAGTCTTTTATTTTAATTATACTTACTGTGGTTAAAGAACTCAAAGGATTTACAGTCGATTTTGGTTGACAAAATCAACTGTAAAGAAATATAGAATATTTCTAATTTGAACTTGCTCCAGTAGCTGAAATAATGAGGAAAAAAATTAATTATATCATTTTCATTATTTCCTAACTATGCCTTTGGAAACATATAAGTTTTTTCATAAGAAAAGAACCCTGATTTCTCAAGGTTCTAACTGTTTTTCCTTTGCATCCTGACAACCGTCTCCACGTGCATCGTCATGGTAAAAACACTTCATAAATATAATTCTCCACCCACTCATTTATTATAAATTTAAAATCACATTATTAATTAGTGTCCTTACTTATTTTGCAGTATTGCTATTTACTCTCTGGTTTCGTGATTAACTCTATTGCTTTTTCTATAATCTCATCTCTACCCTCTGCAATTCCTTTCACAGTTTGTTTTACAGTTATGTCAGGTTTAAGACCTATTCTCTGTGTCTGACTTCCATCCATATATGTTACTCCTTGCCCTGATATCCATGTCCATATACCACCTGGAAGTGTAATTCCCATAACATCGCCATTAGCTCCTGCAGAAGGAGTTCCTATTACCGTTGCATTTGGTGCATCCATAAAAGACATAGCCATTGTCTCTAAGTAGCTTTGCGTACATTCATTCATCAGTATGATTACCTTACCATTATACTGATATCTATTTTTTACTTTTCCTAATGAGGTTCTAATAATGCCATTATCAAACATTTTGCTAAATGTAATTGAATCTGATAAACCTAAATCTTTGTCCAAATGTTTCTCTATGAATCCTCTTCCTGAACTGTTAATGGCTGATTTTGAAAATTTCCCTGGTTCGAAACTATTACTTGAATAAAATTGTTGATATTCAGAAATTTCAGGTTTTATATACTCCCCTATAGGATAATTAATAAGTTTCATATAGTCACTCATTCTTGCATTATTGTATCGCAGATCAATAATCAACCCTTCTGTGTCTTTAAATTTTTTCATTAATTTATCTAAATCTCCACTTTCAAATGTATTTATATTAAGATAGCCTATTTTTTTATCTGCCATGAAGCCACTTTTCTCATCTTGACCCAGTTTTTTTACATCATCATTACTATCATCATAACATGGAACATTCAAGTTTAACTTTTCACCATTTCTTATTACCTCTATTTCAGCTGCTTCTTTTGTAGAACGCAAAAGGTAATCTGCAAAAGCATTTGTAAAACGATTTTTATCTGATACTGATATATATTTTTTACATTCCTCTATTCTCTTTTCTATAGTAGTTCCATCAATAGCTACCACAATATCTCCTAACTTTAAAGGTGACTTATCTTCCATGCCAGCAATGACAATCTGACCATCTATATTAAATATTGACGCATTGGGTTTGTATGCTCCAAAGTGTTGTTGTCGCACATTAGAGTTATCATAAAAAAAACCATGAGAGTCATGAATATATGTGGTAAGATTTGCAATAGATAATACATATGATTCCTTATCTTTTTGAAGTGCTAACTCAGGAATCTTGTCATAAAGTACTTGATCCCAATCTTCATCCATGAGATTTTTATATGGATAGAAATATTCTATAATATTCCAATAACGAAACAATCCAAGCAATCTCATTCCTGTGTCTTCATACTTAATAGAATCCTCCATAAGATAATCTGAGGATACATTAACAATATGCCCTCTTTCAAAAACAGCATATCCATTATCATTATCGGTTACTTTTACTCTTGATAATTTTTCAAGATAGTCACCAAGATTATTTCCAAGAGCTTGTCTATTTTTTATCCACGAAAGATTTACCTCTAAGTATGCCTTCTCTTCTAACTGACCATATAGAACCTCCTGTTCTTTACTAAGTGTATTAACCTCAAAGGGAAACTGATTTAACCATGCAGCCATGATATCTCCAGCTTCTTCCTTGGTTGTTGCCTCAAGTACCTTTGGCATAACTCTAAATAATTCTGCATCCCAATTAATATTTCCCGCTGTAATGTCTGGATGACGATACTTAGCAAATCCCCAGACCTTTGCTAAAGTCTGCAAATTTTTCTGTTGAACTTCACTTAATTTTTCTATCATAACTTTACTGTCTGATGCAAACTCTGTATCTTGGGATCTTTTAAGAGCCTTTCCTTCAATTTTATTTAAGCTAGCACAAGAGGTAAATGTTAGAACCATAACTATAAGTATAAAACTAATTATTATTCTTTTACTAAATACATTCATTTTGACTTCTCTTTTTTTCATACTTTCCACCTACTTTTTTAATATAGTTAAATTTTATTTTAAATTTACATGTCTATCAAAAATCATCAGCGAACTTTTTCCTTTTAAATATCCCATAAACTAAACTACGCTTATCTTTTGGTTTATTTTTTTCTACTCATAGCTAAAAGCTTTTTAGAACCACGGTCCTAGCCATAGTATTCGTTACATAAAAAAAATCATAAGTGAGATCACCCACTTATAACTCTTAATATAAGAAGAATACATATTAAAGATTATACCCTTCTCTTTGTTTTCTATAAAAATTATTACACTATTTTGTACATAAAAAGCACATGTTCAGCATCTAAGAAACCATTTCTTTTATAAAAATTCGGCGCAGGTGCAAAACGGTTTGTTGATAATGTAAAACCTGCTAAGTTATGTTCTTTAATATAATTTTCCACTTCATTAAGAATTTTTGTTCCATAACCTTGTCTTTGAAGTTCAGGAGAGATAAACATTTCATCAATGAAAACCTCACTATTGTTCCACCAAATTTTTTCATGACAGAATATAGCACCTTTGATTACACCATCTATCCACAATGAATAACCGATGAATTTTTTACATTCTACATAATCCTGCAAATAGTTTTTTGCTGTCTCCAAGGACCAGTCACACTGCCAAAGTTCATTGTTATATACTGACATCATAATTTCTGCACATGCAGTCAAATCACTTAACTCAAATTTTTTTATCATCTTATTCCCCCATATACCCTGTAAATAATTGCTGTTTTGACAATTTTTAATTATTTTACATCATAGTTTGACACAAACTTATTGTAACATATATTCAATAATATTACAAATATAGCAATTCCCTGTCTTTAATTCTGCTCTCTTCTACAATTTGAATCTTGGCCAGCTCATCTTTTCATGAATGTTATCAAAAAAATTAGAAACAACACAAATGAACCAGGTTATGCAGTGCAGTTACTATTATTTCTCTTTACAATCTACTCTTTTTCAAAAACCCAATATTAATACATAGTATCATCTTTCAACCCTTCAATAATGTTAGTTCCACAAATTTTTTTACCTGAGATATAATAAGCCAGCCCCACAGACATCAACATCAATCCTGCAAAAATAGCCATCGGTATCACTGGCATAACAGAGAAATAATCCTGATACAGAAGTTTACTTGCCTTTACAGCAAACACTACAAAAAGTATATTAAATGGCAAACTAATCAAGATAGGTTTTATAGCTATAATACTGCCTTCTATGGCCAAAATTTTTGCTAGCCCACCTGGTGTAAATCCTATGGATAGATAGCGGGCGAACTCCCTCCTTCTCAAATGAATGCCACCCAGTGTATTTGCAAATACATTTGCAATACCAATGCAGGCCAACAAGCCGCACAGACTGCCTACAACCAGTTTATACCCTTTTCGCATAACGATTTCACGTTCTTCTGTTTCTTTTCTATTTTCCATTTTATATTCATACTTTCCATCTAATAACCCACTTACCTGTTTCTGAATATTGGCAATCTTTTCATCTGAAATAACCCTAATCTGATAATAAATTTCGTCTGTATGAATCACGTCTGATATTTCCTGATATGTGCTCTCAGATATAATTTGAGTCAATGAAAACTCCTCATATCCCTCCCTCAGATTTGGCGTTTCATCCGTAAATCCATCTATTTCTAATTCTACTTCCTCCTGTGGAGATGTATGTCCTGCATCTGCAAACACCTTCAGAACCTGATTTTTTTCTTTGATATAAGGAAGATATTCTGATTCTCGGAAATGGCTATGGATATTGTCCCAAATCCGATTCAGCGTTACTCCCACAGTACTCCCGGAATCTAAATCTGCACGAACTAAAAAATCATCAAAACTTTCGTCATCCAATATCATAATTGGAACCTCTACCAGATATCTGTCCTCCGTTTTTTCTATCCCAGTATTTTCTAGAGACTCCAAGCCTCCAACAGCCCGCAACTTGTCTGACAGCATGTCCTCTGTCAGCCAGGTGAACCCCTTCGCTTTCTGGTATCCTGTACAATCAGAAACCCCTTGTATACTTCTTATTTCTGACAGCAATATATCATCCATATCTGACTGTTCTTTGACCGCAATCATCAAATCCCATGTATTTTTATATTTTTCAAAATAAGTATATTTTACGCTGACTTCAGATAAAGCCCAAAAATTCAGGAATATGCTAAATACCAAAACCGAAATGGTAAGTGAAATTGTTGATGTTCGGAAGGCTTTTCTTCGGACATATAAAAATTTCCGGGCAAGTTCCCATTCCACTCCGAACAGTTCAGAAAACAAACAAAACTTTTTCACCTTTCCTATCTCCTGCTCTGTTCCACCACGGACCGCTTCCAAAGTACTTACTTTACTAAGCCGTTTTGCCGCCTTTCGTGCAGCCATACATACTGTCAAAAGACATACACACAGCGTTATGAGAAATATCAGTGGATGATAGTCCAATTCCATCCTTTCTATACCTGTCATCTTGTTTATAAAGTTCGCCATTTGCGCAAATCCATAAGTCAATCCTATCCCCGCTGCAATTCCAAGCAAAACAGGCAGAAAACTTAAAGCAAGTGCTTCTTGCATCAATACCCTTCGTATCTGTCCTGGCGTAGCACCTACACTTTGCAAAATTCCAAGCTGATGTAGTCTTTCATTACCGGTCATCTCGAAGGCATGGTATATAACCAAAATTAAAGAAATACAAACCAGAAGCATCACTACAATATAAAGGCTCATAAGCATTGGCGGATCAGCTTTTTCTTCCGGTGAATAAATATAATACTGCGTCAGTAGCAGGTTATTATATTGCACTGCTGTGCTGTATCTTCCTATATTCAGCCCAATTTGTTCTGAGATTTCCGGTAATGTACCATAAATATTTCTTGGGTTCTTCAAATAAATAAGCAACTCCCTGTTATTTTCTTCATCGGTCTCTCCCACAATCACCATTTCTACATCAGGATGATTTTCTATTACTTCTATATCCTCATTAGAAATATTTCCAACTAACTTTCCCTGCCAATCTCCTTCTTTACTGATAATTTGCCTCACATTATCAGTCCACATGTTATAAAAAAGTGTGGATATAAATGAAATAAATAAAGATGCAATCAAAACGGCAGCCATAATGGAAATACTAGATACTTTATTATTCTTTATATAATTTTTGGAATACTCTTTCCACATCATACCCATTTCCTCCTGTTATCTGGTAATCGGTTCATCAGAAACAATGCTGCCGTCTTCTAAACGGATAATCCTATCTGCCTGCAGCGCAATATTCTCATCATGTGTAATCACTATCAGCGTCTGTTTATATTTTTTATTGGAATATTTGAGCAGTTCTATAACCTCCTGACTACTCCTGCTGTCCAGATTTCCCGTTGGCTCATCAGCAAGAATCAGTGCCGGGGCATTAATAAGCGCCCTGCCGATAGCAACACGTTGCTGCTGTCCACCAGATAATTGCTTGGGCAAATGCTCTGCTCTGTCTTGCAGATTTAATATCTCCAAAAATTCTTTTAAGCGTTCCTGTGCTACCTTCTGCCCATCTAATTTCAACGGCAGTGTCATATTATCCACCACATTAAGAACAGGAATCAAATTGTAGAATTGATAAATCAGCCCCACTTGTCTGCGTCTAAAAATAGCCAGTTCTTTTCTGCTCTTTGAATACACATCTGCTCCATCCACATAAATTTTACCAGAAGTCGGCACATCAATCCCACCAATCAAATGAAGCAGCGTAGATTTCCCCGAACCAGACTGACCTATAATAGCAACAAATTCTCCTTTTTCAACGGTAAAGGAAACATTATTTAATGCCTCTACTTGATTCTTATCGTCTCCATAGACTTTGCATAATTTTTCTACTTTCAAGATCTCCATCTTGCTACCCCCTATTTTTTAACTAGTATAACATTTTCCGTCTTACAATCTGGTGAATTTTTCATAACAAAAATGTCACTTTATAATAAAAAAGGAAGCCTTAAACGGCTCCCTTATAAAATCTGATATAAAATTCAGTACCGCATTCTGCTCCATTGCTGACTTTAATTGTTCCATTCTGTTTATGAATAATTAATTTTGACAAGGCAAGTCCAATACCAACACTCTCCCCGCCAGCATTTTTCCCTCTATAAAATCTATCAAAAAGATGGGGCAAATCCTCCGGTAAAATTCCCGAGCCAGTATCTTTGATCACAATTTCTGTATAAATTGGATTCTCTTCTGCCGAAATACTTAGTCTTCCCCCTTCCGGTGTATAATCCATACAATTCTTTAAGATATTCCCCACAGCTTCTATTGACCAAAGAAAATCGCCAATATAATGAATATCCTCTTTTACTTTTATATTCATTGATTGGTTTTTAAGTTCCATCGGTACTTCCAAAGGTTCCGTCGCCTTCTTTATTAGTTCCAAAACATGGATAGGCTCCCTTTTAAATTCTACTGTTCCGGATTCTAATTTTGCTATCTTTAATAAAACTGTAATAAGCCACTCAGTTCTTGAAAGAAAACGGTTTATTTTATAAGCAATCCTCATTTTCTCCTGTGGTTCCCACTCTTCACTCTGCAATCTCGAAACGAGCATACGAATAGAAGTTAATGGTGTTTTAATCTGATGGGAAATATCAGCAAGGGATTCACTTAAATAAATTTTATCATTCTTTAAATTCTCCGCCTGTTCCCGTAACCGTATGGTCATTTTGTAAATTTTACTGCTCAAGACTGCCAGTTCCCCTTCTTCATCAGGAATCAAATCTATTTTTCCGTTTCCATGTAATATTTGATCCAATTGAAAGCTTAACTCAGAAAGCCTGTCATATCGCTTTTTTGTAAAGTGAAAAAAAATGGTCCCAATAAACAGACAAATGGTAAGTACATATATTCCAAAATAGAGGTTCCAAGATAGTGCTACTAAGACTACTACTATTAAAAAAACGAGATAAATAATCATCTGCTTTTTTACTTCCGGATTTCTGACAAATCCCATATCAATCACCCACCTTATATCCTCGCCCCCGGATTGTTTTAATAATCTCAGGGTTCGCCGGGTCTTCTTCGATTTTTTCCCGCAATCGCTTAATATAGACAGTTAAAGTATTATCATTCACATAATCACCGGCTATATCCCATATTTCCTCTAATAAGCGATTTCTGGAAAGGACCTCACCCTGACAATTTAAAAAAACGAGCAGTAAGCGATATTCCAACGCAGAAAACATAATCTCTTTGCCGTTCCTGCTTACAACACCTCTTATGGTATCTACTTTCAGATCATTAATTTGAAAAGCAGATTGGCTCTTTCCACTCCTTCTTAGTACATTTTTCACACGGGATACCAGTTCCAATGGTTTAAACGGTTTTGTAATATAATCATCTGCACCCAAATCAAAGCCCGTAACAATGCTTGCCTCATCTCCTACAGCAGTTAGAAAAATAACTGGTATATCATTCTTGTGTTTTATCGTAGTGCAGATAGAATATCCATTACCATCCGGAAGCATTAAATCCAGCAAAACCAAGTCAAAGGATTCCTTCTCAAGGATTTCTATTGCCTCCGTCCTTGTTGTTACTGCTTTTGCTGAAAAACCTTCCGCCTTTAAAAGATATGTCAAATTTTCAATTATTTCTTTGTCGTCTTCCACAATTAGAATTTTATTCATATGTATCCTTCTCCTTCTCACTATCATATCTTCTAAATCACTTTATCAAACTCATCAATATTTTTACCGCAACTTCGCCATAAAGCTTTTGCTACTTTCCTATTTATTTCACGTTCACAATTATTTCTTATTCAATTAATTCTATTCCTTTATCACTTCTTCATTACCTAAACTCATACAAATACAAAGATTATATTTGTACGAATTTAGGTGATTAAGGAGTTTATAAAAATAATGTATCATGTGATGGAAGTAATTTCAACAGAGGTTGATTTCAATTTAGAACCAAAGAAAATAATTGAAGATAAGAAGGTATTTATTGCCACAAACACCATTGAATTTCATACTAAGTTATATGTCAAGAAAATTTAATGAGGCTGGAATTCATAGTATTACATTGACAGATGAAGATTCAATTGGTAAGATTGGTTTCCTTTGATAAAGTATTAGCTAATAAATAGTGGAAGGAAATAATTTTAGATTTATTTAATTATGGACTTATAAGATATGAAAAAGCTGAAAATTGTCTGCTTTACGCCTTATTTCTTCTCAACAGGCAACCACATTTCAAAATTATATGGAACCACCGAAGGGTTTTCTATTTTTGATTCTTGGCGAAGTAGGCTGCCACCCTTTATTTACTTCACTGTTAATTTCCTAATAAAAAAATCAATGCATTACTTAAAGTCTCTCCCCACGATAAATAATCATGTCCACTTTTAAACTCCTCATATTTTATAATACATCCATCCTTTTGAATCAATATATCCCTCATCTCTTTATTAACATCCTTCATACTTGAATATGGCGGATATTCCATATTTTCAAGTACACCAACATTCAGAAAAAACTTAGTAGGCAATTTTTCAGCTTCTTTATATTTTTTCAATATCCAATTAATCTCTTCTGGTGCATTAGGACTCCAAAAGAAAGATCCAGATTGTGAAAGAACATTTCCGAATATTTCAGGATATTTTAGACCCATAAAAGCAGAAAATAATCCACCTAAACTAAAACCTCCAATAATAGTATCTTCTGCTCTATAACTTACATTAAAATTAGCTTTTATCCAATTCATTATGTCTAACGCTAAGCAGTTTGCAAAAATTTCATCACACATTAACTCTTCATTTCTATTCTCTCCACCATCAATTAATATAACAATAATGGGTTGTATAGCTTCTTCTGCAATTAAATTGTCAATAACATTCTTTGCAGAAAGTACGTCAAGATATGTATCTCCATCAGTTAATACTAGTAATTTATAAATATTATCTGCTGAATAATTATAAGGTTTATATGCATATATTTTACGTTTGTCCTTTAATCCTCTAAAATATAAATCATGTGTTTCTAGTGAACCTTTATTAATTGTATCCCTCTCTATTGTCCACTTATATTCCTCCGCTTTTGGCATTACAAAGTATGATACCGTGGAGTCCACATTGCCTTCTTCATCCTTAAATATAATCCTATTGTTATTATGTATATCATAGATTATGTTATTACTCCTTTTTTCCCAATCTTCATCTAATGAATCATTCACTGAAAAGTCATATCTTCCTCTAACATCATTTCTTAAAACATAACTTTTATACCATACATTTGTATTTGGAATATTAATAAGCATATTATCTTTATAATCTTTCCAACATGTTGGATGCATTACTATAACATTTTCTGTATTTCCATCACCTTTGTAAACATATGTAATTAAGGCATTACCGTCATCCCCTTTGATGGGTTCTATTATAGGTGTTCCTAAAACCTCAATTTTGTCCCAAAAGTTTTGTATTGCATCTTCATTTCCATTTTTTATTTCATTCTGTAGATTCACTATAGTTTCACTATAAAATTTATTTTTACACATGATTTTTTCCTCCTTAAAATCTTGTATCCAACACCTAATTGATGTTGGATACAATTTAATTCTTTATAAACTAATTATTCAAGATCTTATTGAAGTATTTCCTTTTTTAATTGCTACTCTACTTAAATCATATCTTTAACTTCTATAACATTGCTTTAAATTTCTTTTTCAGCTTGCTTTAAAAGCCTATCAAAGTCGCTTTCAAATAATCTATCTTGAACAATTCTATATTTTTCAAACTCACTTTCAGAAAAAGCTTTTGCAATTTCAGCTGTAACTTTTCCTGAATTATTTAAAAGTTCATATTGATTAAATTGTAAAAAAGAATTAAATTTCTTTGCTCAATCTTCCATTGTCATGGTTCTTTTTCTTTTTTACTTAATTTTCAGCATAATTAGGATACATAGTTACTATTCTGTTTAATAAACTTATTTCCTTTAAAGTAAAATAATTCTTATAAGCAAAAATATCACTTTTTACTGTTTTTGATTTAAAAATTTTCCATTTTTTAATCTTTCTTTATCAATGACATATTCACAAATAATAATGGACTTAAATCAACTTCGGGAAATGGATATAAAATATCCATTCGATTCATATTTTATAACACTATAACTTTTCTTTTAATAATGTCCACATTAGACCGATTGAACTATATGTATATGTTTTTAAAAGCCTCAATATTAATTATTTTCACTTATATTATTACATATATTGTTATATAATATAATTACTTCTAATGCGTTGTATGGAAAAATCAATGAGAAAAATATATTTCACATGAAGAAAAAACTTGAAATCATAGGATTATAATTTAAAATTCATTGATTTTAAATCAAAAGCTGGCTATATAGTTGATACTATAAAAAATAATTCGATCAAGACTTATGATTATGTACAAATAAAAATGAATTATTACATTATTTTACCCTAAGTCCTATCCTCTGTAATACCATCTACTCACTTACATCCCTAAAACGTCTTAATTACTTTTAATGTTCTATATCCAAAATATCCATCAACTTCACAAAGTCCAACACTATATCCTTTTTCTATAAGTTTCTCTTGAATAAGGCTTATATTTTGAACTGATATATAAATTATATCAATGCTTACTATATATAAATGTTATTACAACTAATTTTTTATAAATAAATTACTAAAATATCGATATATTATGGGAGGTGCCAGCTATTCCTAAAAAGTTATTAGGGGGAAATCAAAAATTATAAGGAGGATGAAAAATGAATAATGATTTATCATGTAGCACAGTAAAAGATCTATTACCTATATATTTTGATGGAATTGCAAGTGAAGAAACTAATATATATGTAAAAAAACATTTAAGCCAATGTAATTCCTGCCAAAGTGAGTATAAAAAACTTTATGAAATTGGAGGAAAAAGCGGACAAGCGATTAAAAGTGAAACTGCTTCTATAAAAATATTAAAAAAGAAATTAATTACTTGGTTCATTACAGTTATTGTACTTGGAATCCTTTTAATAGGTATAGCTATGTTTTTAAATTCTTACAGATCAATGAGTAGTTATTCAATATTACCCGTATATGTAGGCATATACTTTTTACCCTTATTAGGAACCTTCGTGGCTATCCTATGGAGAAAGACCATTCCTAAAAAAGAAAGTGCCTTTTGGCCCAATGTTATTATCTCATTTTTGGTAATATGGATTACATTTGAAATATTCTTCTTATTATGGCGTTTTTCCTGACAATAAGAGTTTTTTCTATATAAGGAGGTTACAGTTATGAAAGAAAATATATCCTGTGAAATTATTCAAGATTTATTACCAAATTATATTGAAGGCATACTTAGCAGTGAAAGTGAAAAATTGGTCAGTGAGCATCTTAATAAATGTGTTTACTGTAAAAAAGAGTGGGAAAATATGAATACATTTATTCAAGTGAATCCCGTTGAAAAAAGAAAAATAGATTATTTAAAAGGAATACATAAAAAATGTAGAAATATTTTACTGTCCTGCATTGTTCTTAATGCTATTACGCTTTTTATTTGTCTGTTTTATACTGAAAAAAATACTGATGAAGCTTTATTCACACTATTTTTGCTCTTTTTTGTTTTTGTGGTTATACTTATAAAATTTGGATTCCCATTATTTTTTGCAATAGCAGGATTTTGGTGGTATAAAAAAATAAATAAAAAATGGGTATTGGTTATTTCTTTTATATGTATTTCCTTGTTCTTCAATTCAATATTTTCCGTAGTAAAAAATGTACTTATTTACGGACCTTGAACAGCTGCTAGCAATTCCAGCTGCCTAAACAACTGGAATTGTACACTACAGGGAGCTGGATGATACTAGCATCCTGCTTTTTATACTCATTAGATGAATTTTAAAAAATTATAAAAAGATTTCCTCTTTTAAAAATATATCTTCAATATCATAATAAATTAGATATTGAAGATATTCAGCTAACATTGGAAAGAACCATTTTATCAATATTATATTCACTCTCAAGTAAAGAATATATATTGCTACAGCACCAAATGTTGTTAAGTTTTCTAACTTCCCTTAAATACAATCTTTCAGTGTATATATAAATTCATTTTAATATTGACCTAACAGCCCTCTGCTCTTAGCTACTTTAGTACACTTCTTAAAGATTAATATTCCTAAAATAAAATATATAATAGAATTACCAATAATCATTCCATAATCTATCAATGAAAATTCACTTAATTTGGTTCCCCCTAAAACTGTGTCATATATCATTTCAATAGATGGTCTAAAGGGAAGTACAAATGTTACCATTTCAGAAAAAGCGTTATTACCTGGAATTACTAATGCCAATAAGAAATACTGTATAATATTTAAAAATGATTTTAACTTCTTAAATATAAGTGCTAATCCTCCTAACATCAAAGACAATCCCAACATACTGAATATTCCCAAAGCTATAGGTACTAACAAACCCACTATATCTATTTTCAAATGATATCCTGTAGTTTTCATTACTGCTAGTAGTACTATAAAACAAATTACTAAGTTTACGAGCATATTACATATACTTCTCACTGTTAATATTTTACTAAGTCCTACATCAGACATACTTAGTTGCTCTAAAGTTCCCCTACTTGCATCATTTGTAACACTATAAGCAATATCTGAATATCCCATGGCTATTATTAACCAAACAAAATATCCAATAATAAAACCTTCTAGGGTATTGTCTAAGTTTATTACCGATACATCCATGCTTTTACCAAAAAATGATAAACCATAAAACATTCCCAAAAATAAGAAGTAATAGCTAAAAACATCTGATATCATTTCAAATTTATATCTAATAGTCTCTTTATATGCTCGCTCTAAAGACACTTTAAACAGATAATATGTCCTTGTCATTTAAATTCTCCTCCCCTCTTGTTACCTTTAAATAAATCTTTTCAAAATCAATTTCTTTTTGTTTAATTTCACTTATAAAAATATTTCTTTCCTTAAATTTATCTATGATTTCATATAACTTTTTTCCTTCAAATATTTCAGTTTCTATTGTTAATTCTTCATCATTAAAATAAAACTCATATCCTAGGGAAGATAAATATTTCTTATCTTCTTCAGACAAGGTCTCTGTTAAAACTATTTGATATGTTTTTAAATTAAAAGCATCTAAAAGATTTTCTACAGTATTTTCAGCAACTATCTTTCCCTTACTTAAAATTATTACATCATCACAAATATCCTGTACTAAATTCATATCGTGGGTACTTAACAATATAGTTTTATTCATATCCTTTACTATATTTCTTAATAAACTCTTTATCTCTAAAACACTTTCAACATCTAGGCCTAAAGTGGGTTCATCTAATAGTATTATATCTGTATTGCAAATTAGAGTGGTAGCAATGGCTACCTTTTGCTGCATACCCCTTGACAAGTTATTTACTATTACATTAGCCTTCTCTGTTAAATTAAATTTAGCTAATAACTCATCTATTTCCTTTTCTATATTTTTTCCACCGAGGCCTCTTATCCCCGAAAAATAACGTAAATTTTCCCTTGGAGTAAGTCTCCAATATAAATTTCTAGTTCCTTCAAATACTGCTGAGATATACTTTATAGATTTTTTATTATCCTTTCCAAAGAGCTTTATACTTCCCTTATCAGGAATTATTAAATTGCAAATACTTTTTATTGTTGTTGTTTTTCCTGAACCATTAGGTCCTAATATTCCACATATTGTACCTTTCTCAATGGAAAATGAAATATCATTAACTGCTGTAGTTTTTCCATATGTTTTTACTAGATTATTAACCTCTATAGCCTTCATAAAATCACCTCTTATACATATTTTATATCTTATACATTATTTTTACAAATGATGAAACTCACATTCTTCCGTTACTTTTGTAATATTATATTATTACTTTCATTGTTATTTTCTGAATCGCTTATTCCTTCAATGTAGATGTATTTGACATGCATTTTATTAAGGAGTTCCATTGTATAATCACGTCCTCCACTCTTTAAGAAGTTTTTATATCTCTCTACAGCACTTTCTCCTTCTTCAATTATCATTTTGCTAATTGATGTACCTGCTGATAAAACTGTAGCATATTGATAAATATAGAAGTCAGCATTTATAAAATATAATTTTTCCTTTTTATCCTTTGCATTTTTTATTAAATATTCTCTAAGCAAAGCTTCAACATTAGCATTAAGTGATTTTCTCCTGTTTAAGAATAGTACATAAGGAATTTTTGACTTTTACATATTTTTACTTTATAATTATATTAACAAATGTTTGTGATTTCACTTTATAATCTCCTTCTTATATCACTTCTTAAGGAGATTTTTTAAAAGCTTTTCTAGCTTTTCATTAATCCATATCATAAAGCATATCCCCATTTAATTAGCATAGGCCCTAGTTGATATTAAATAATAAATACTTCTTCTATGGCCTATGTCCTCTAATTAAGCAAATACTTTTATCCCAGGTTGAAATCTTTGTATATTCCTTTACATATGGCCTCTGCCATGGTTTCTGAGTTGTAATTTCCCATATCTTTTTGGCTATCACAAAAATCACATTCAATTAAAATAGCTGGCATTTCTGTTTCATTAAGCACATTTAAATCAGTTCTTTCTCTCGTCCCTCTGTTTCTAAATCCAAGACTTATAATTTCAGGAAGAATTATCTTTGAAACCCCTAGGTTTCTTTATCAGGATAAGTAAGTACCTCTGTTCCATGTCCTCCTTTGGAAGCATTATCATCTATATCTATAGGGAGTTTTAATCCCTTCCCCATTTTATCCAGAAGGATAAGTTCAACTAACCTTCAGTGGAGTTCAAACTCCCTCTGAAGCTAAGTTTCACTTGATTCCCCTCCTCATTAGGAATATATGCACTTCCTAAAGAATTTTAAATTGAGAGGAGAAAATTATGAATTTTTCTGAAATTGAAACCTTAGCCGCACGGTGTAAACTTGGAGATAATGACGCTAAAGAAGCTTTAGCAGCTGAATTTACCCCCTTTATTCTTAATCTAATAAAAAAATCTTATGTAAAGCATTTTGAATTTGAAGATTTAAAAAATGAATGCTACAGAACCTTATTTAAATGTGTCAAATTATATGATTTAGAGAAGCATAGATTTGTAGCCTATGCTACCAATGCCATTAAAAACACCATGAATTATTTAATAAGATCTGCCTCAAATGCTACTAAAAACATTCCTACATTAGCCTTAAGCAGCAATTTAGAACAAACACTTCCATCAAATGAGGATTCTACGGAAGATGAAATCTTAAGGAAAATTTCCATTACAGAAATTAAGAATATTATTACAACCTTAACCTTAGAAGAGAAAGAACTAATTAATTTTATCTATTATAAAAACCATTCCCTAAGACAATATGCTGCCTATAAAGATTTATCCTATGGAAAAGCTACAACTATGAAAAATAACATTCTTAAAAACTTAAAAGCTATGATGGCTAGTAACTGAAGTTTTTAAAATACAGCATATCAGATGAATGGCAAAGGAGTCACTGAGAAAAATTGTCCTAACACGTCAGTTGCATGGACAAATTTCTTTTAGTGACTCCTTTTAATGAAATAGCTCAACCTGCTTATTAAAAACTAAAGTTACTTATGATTTTTGTTGTACTTTCTAAATATTCTTCTGCTACATCATCTATTTTTTCACAGATAAATTTTAAATTGCAGCCCTCACAACTGTTTATTATGTTATTTACTAGCAAAGGGCAATCTAAATTGTCCTCATAGGTTGAGTTTCTAATAGCTAAAGCTATTTGCATTTTATCAAAGCTTTGGCTTTCATCATAAGCTACTGTAATCTTGTTTTTAATCATATTAACACTCCTTTACAATTATTTCAAAATCTAAATAATAATTCTCTAAGAAAAATATATGCACCTATAAGATTCTTTCTGTTCGCATATTTATATATTTATATATTTATATAAATATATAGATTCCATGCGGGTTTGCCCAGATTTTTATCCGATCGCTACCATTGCTAACACTCCCATCTTCTATAAGTGGGAGTTAAGCACTGCTACGCGCCTGGATAAGTTCTTCTAAGCTTCAGCTGGAGTAAGGTATTCCTTTTAAGCAAACTCCATCTGAAGCTAAGAATCACTTGATATTTTTCAAGCTTTAAAATATCTAGAAAAACTTCTCTTAGTACATATATTTCAAATAGGCTATGCTTTAAAACATAGCTTTAAATAAAACTATTAAAGGAGATTTTAAAGTGGCTAGAAAAAAATCAAATAACTCTTTAGATATAGAAGAACTTTCTTATGAATGTTATGAGGAGGACAATGGATTTAATGGTGATGTAATATGTGGCACTCCTGTTGCCAGTTTCAGTTTTGGTTCTGAAAATGAACCAATGGATTTGTCCTTTGAAAAATATGTTCAACCTTATTCACCTATACACTCTCCAAAGGATAATTCTCCTAACTTTATTCCTGATAATAGGGTGGGCAAATTAGCTCCAAATGGAGTAACTCCTCCTATCGATGGAGAACCCTTTGATGTTAAGAGGACTTATGTTCTTCGTAAATCTACTATTAGAAAACTTAATGAGTTAAAATCTGTTCACCCTGATGTTAATGCCTACCTAAGCTCAATTCTTGATGATGCTATAACACACTACTATAATCTTATTTTTAATAAGAACTTATTTTAATATGTAGTTCTAAAATCAACAAGCCTTTAAAACAAACCCTTTAATAAAAATAACTTTTAACTTCCCTAAATGCTCCTTAGCAATGCATATATTTTACATATATGAAGGAGGTGGTTTCTATGGAAGTAAATGAGCTTGTTAATCTTTTTGCCAATGTAGGGTTTCCAGTAGCAATTTGTGCTTATTTATTAACCCGTCTTGAAAAAAATATTACTAGCTTAACAGCATCTATAAATAAACTCAATACTATAATTTCAACTAAGCTTGGAGTTGTTATAGATAATGAAAATAGTTAATAAATTTTTCCTAAATCCCAAGAAAGGTTTCTCCATCTGCATATATCTTAAGCAGACATTCCAAATCTTAAGTGAAAATCTAAATCTTTGATTTAGCAATTTGAGCTTACCTACTTGGCTGATTTGGTATGGTCGCTTACTACATGTAAGCAGACATTCCACTTATTAATATAAGATGGAATTTAAATCTCAACTTAAATTCAAAAAAGGAGGTGTTTTTCATGGCTGTTTCAAAGGTTTTAAATGCTACTTCTTTAAGTGTTGAAGTGCAAAATGGAACTGACAAAGCTGGTGCTGCTGTGTACAGAAAAAAGAACTTTTCTGGTGTAAAGCTTAATGCTTCTCCACAAAATGTTTTTGATGTTGCAGAAGCTATAAAAGGTGTTTTAAGTGAACCAACTAGAGATTACTTCATAAATGAAACATCAAAACTTGCTAATGCCTAAGCCACTTTAATTTGGCATGTTCGCTTACTACACGTAACCCTAAATTTTTAATAGAAAGGAGATGAATTTATGGAGTATTCCTTAACTATGACTTTTATAACCTCTAGTGGTGATAAAGCCTCTATGAGTATTTCAGGAGTTAAAAGTGCTATATCTCAAACAGAAGTATCTGCTTTAATGGATACTATTATAGCTAAAGATGTATTTACTACTAAAAGTGGAGCTTTGACTTCTAAATACGGTGCTCAACTTACTGAAAGACAAGTTACTAAATTTGACATTCAGTAGTGTTTGAATTTTAAGAGCTAAGTTCAATTTGAACTAGCTCTTTTAAGCAGGTATTCCAAATTTCAATAATGAAAGGAGTGTTTTTATGGCTATAAGTTCTATAGTTAATTCAACTAATTTTGTTCTTGCCTATAAGGTAGGATTCACTGAAGATGGAAAAGATATTTTAAAATCTACCTCATGGAAATGTAGTTCATCTGCATCAAACGATGCTATTTTTAGTTTAGGACTATCAATGTCAATACTGTTTCCATATGGAGTCTTTGATATTTTAAAGGTAGTAACCTCATCTTTAGTAGAAGAATAAAGGAACCGAGTAATGTTTAGTTTTGAAGAGAATTAATAAAAGGAGGTAAACCCTATGGAAAATTCTCTATACTTAACCATGATATTCAGAGATTCAAGTGAAGTTAAAACTGCAGTAACTGTTCCTAATATTAGGGAAGACATAAGCTCTGAAGATATAAATGCTGTTATGAATGACATTATTTCAACTGGTGTACTCTGTGGAAAAGCTGGTCCTTTCCTTGCCAAAGATTCAGCTTACATTACGGCTAAGGGAGTTACTGAGTATAAAAATATTAGGTAAATATAAAAACCATGGAGTCTTAAAATTCCATGGTTTTTATTTTGCAGAACTAAAGTTATTCATTAAACTGTTTTAACACCCAAGGTAACACCACATCCACATTACTTATTAGTTCATAATGATTTAAATTATTAAATATTTTTAAATTTATGTTATGCTTATTTAATTCTTCTTTTTGAAAATTTAGCTGTTCTAACAACTGACTATTATCATTTGTCCCGGAATAAATAGCTAACTTGGTATCAATATCCACCGGCGTTATGCAAGGCCAATTTTGCCATGCTTTATATTGAGCGATTAATATTTCTAAGTTTGTTTCTTTAATCCACAGCTTATCCTCATATGTTAAATCTACTTCATCTAGTGAATTTGTTCTTTTATGATAATTAAATTTTTCATATTTATCTATCATATTTGGTGCAACAAATTTAAAAAAATAATCTCCCAAACAGCTACCTGCACATACAGTTTTCTTTATTTTATTGTTGTTTTTTAACATCTGAAAGCCTATTGTTGCTCCATATGACCAACCAAAATAATAGCAGGACTCTATATTGCAATCTTTTAATATATTGTTAAAGTCTTCCATTATATTTTCTACTGAATAAAAGCTAGGTTCTTCTGATTTATCACTATCACCATATCCTCTTATATCTGGCATTATTAAAAAAAACCTTTCACTTAAAATTTTAACCCAGTTAGTATCATTCCATAACTTTCTATTATAACGTCCTCCGCCTCCATGTGCCAATAACAATGCAGGTCCTTTACCAGCTACACTATAAGCAATCTTTGCTCCGTCACTTGAAATAATATACCTTGTATCCATCTTATATTCCTCCTTCAGATGTAATTTTGTCCAATCTATCTTCTAGGTTGTATGCTAAATTCCAAAATTTATTAAGTTGAGTACTATTTTTTTCTTTCATAATTTCATTGTATACTTCAATAAGTTCTTTTTTTACTGTTACTTCCTCTTTTGTATCATAACCAGTTATTCTCATGTCTCTATCTGGAGAATACATTACAAGATATTTTCTAAAATTCTCTCTAGCTTCTGTAAGTGAATAATCACTATTAGGTCCACCTTTAACTATATTAGCATCTAAATCATCTTGACCATCATCTTCCCAATTACATAGAACGCAAATATCATAGGCCGCTCTCTCATCCAGTGTTGGATAGCCACAACAAGGACAGAGAAATCTTGTATTATTTACAATTTCCATAATCAACCTCCAGTTTAGTACACTTCAGGTCATGCCACAAATTTTTAAGCAATTCAATTTTTTTATCTTGATTCAAATTAAAAATATGTAATCTAAAACTTTTCTTGCTTCACTTGAGCAATAATGTGAAAAATAGTTTGTCCATCTCCTACCTTTTACTGCCTTTGGAAAATATGTACCAGATGACATTCTGTTCCACAGTTTGTATAGATTATTTTTCAAGTTCTGCTCATAAGTTCTAAATTCTATTCCATCAATGCCTCCAGCTCCTCTATTTGCTTTTACAAGCTTATAAGCCTTCATTACCCGATGTTTTGATATTACAAACAACTTTCCTTCAGCTTTATGGCACCCACCTGACTAATGTATTTTGCCTTTTGCCTTTACGCTCAGCACCATAACTTTTGATTACAGCACATAAAGGTGTTTTGAAACCTATACCTGAATATGGACTTCGAGGGGCCTTCCCTCATCTTTTATAAAGCATGAAATGACTTTATCATTTCTTCAGGACACACTTTGACGTTTAAGATTATTCTAAGTCAAGTCTGTATGTATACTCGTCATATATAATATCAGTACCACATTTTTTAAAAGTACCTTCTTTTTCAATATAAAAGTTAAGTTTTCTTAATACTGCATTTGAACCAATATTTTCTTGTGCCACAAGAGCAGTTATTTTTTTTCCGCCATTAATATGACAAAAATCAATTAGTGCTTTTATCATTTCTGTAGCATACCCTTGACGCCAATAGTTTTTATGAATGGCATAGCCTAAATCCCAATGCATTTTGTCTTCACTTGGAACAACACTGCATGTTCCAATATAATTTCCAGTTTCCTTTGAAACTGCAACAAAATAATAACATCCATTATAAATTTCTACATTCTCTTTCCATCTCAAATAGGTATCATTTACTTTTTCACGAGGTGGATCTGATAAATATTTCCCCATTTCATCATCCAGCCATATATCCAGACAAAAGTCAGCATCTTCTTTCTTAGTTCTTTTAATGATTAATCGATTTGTTTCTAAATTTTTTATCATCATAATTAACCCCCTTCATTATTGCTCTAATGAATAATTTTTTACACTACCAGGGAGAAAGCAATTTCTATTTCAAATTATATCATTTATAGTATTTTATGTAAATTAAACCCATGAAAGTATAATAATATTTCATCAGATTAGGCTTACTTCAGTTATATCATCCCTTTTTTGTAGCAAGGAGATTTCCTTCCAGTCACCTCCTATAAGGTCAGACCTCATAAAAACTTTATCTCTTTTCTTCCTTCCTCTATTAAAGAGATATAATCAAGGGTAAATTCCAATTCCCCATATTTATATATTTGGCGTTGTTTTAAACGATTGTTGATTTTAGAACTATATATTATTGCGAAGCGCACTCTGTGTAAGTTCAACTAAAGTTTGATGATAACATCAAACTAAGTTTACACTTAAACCATTTGCAGAAAGCTTAGATTTACTTAGGTCCTATGAAAGGAAAAAGCGTTAATAAATACAACCTGTTCGAGAGAAGCGAGTTGTTGTATTTTAGCTTTTTACTTGAATAGGGCCTTAGTAAATCAAGCTTTCGAAACGGTTTGCGAGTAATAATATATAGTTCGTTATCAACACCATGTTAAAACAACTTTATCATCTATTATGAGTTATAACCCATACCATAAACACAAAGCTAGAAGATGCTTTAAGAAATTTTAGGAAATAAATTTTAATATTATAAAATAGTTTTACTCACTCCAATATTCAGTGAAATTATGTAAAATATGTTATAATTTACTTGATATTTGGTTCGTCTCAGTAAAAAAATGCGAGCTAGCAGTTATTTATATAATTTTACCAATAAATGGGAATTTAACAGAGGAGGTACATAAATGAAAAATTTCAAAAGGAACTATCCTTTATTTTCTCTATGTGGCTTAAATTGCGGTTTATGTCCAATGCACTTGGATAACTATTGCCCTGGCTGTGGTGGTGGGGCAGGTAATCAGTCATGTAGAATTGCAAGGTGTAGCGTACAGCATGGCGGAATTGAATATTGCCATTTTTGTGATGAATACCCTTGTGAAAAATATGATGATATAGATATGTTTGACTCTTTTATTACTCACCGCAATCAGTTAAAGGATTTGGAGAAGGTCAAAAAAATAGGAATAGACGCTTATCAAATTCAACTGGCTGAAAAAATAGAAATATTAAAATATTTATTGACGAACTACAATGATGGGCGGAGAAAGAATTTTTTCTGTATAGCTGTTAATCTTTTAGAATTGCAAGATGTAAAATCCGTAGTGGAGCAAATTGCAACTGAAACAGAATCAGATAATCTAACACTAAAAGAGAAAGCTGTACTTGCAGTAAACCTGTTTCAATCTATGGCAGTAAGTCGAAATATTGTGTTAAAACTTAATAAGAAAACCAGTGAAAAGTAGTAGTCAAATTCCAATTTGAGATTGAGTAATATAAATTAGAGATTTGAAGGGATGATTTTACATGGCAAGTCTTAATGTTGAAATTATGGAGTTAGAAGAAAAAAGCGTCTATGGATTGTGGAAGCAATCTAATGATAAAACAATTTCGAATGATATAGATACTCTTTCATAAGAATACTACAACACAATTTGCTCTTCAAAAGGAACAGTTTTACCATATATTGTTTTATCAAGAAATTATGATGAAACATCAAAAAACTTTGAAATGTTTATAGAAAGTACAATTGAAAACAACGGCTTAAAAAGTTTGACCTTACCTGCTGGTAAATATGCAAAAATCACAATAAAGCCTAAATTCGGATTCTTTTGGGGTGCTTCCATTGGAGAAGCAAAGCGGTATTTCTACACGAAATGGCTTCCAATAAGTCAATATCAAGGCATGAATATGGAATATGAGTTTCATACAGAAAAAAGTAAAGAAAAACACCCAACCGTAGATATTATTTTTGCAATCAAAGAGAAGAATCGAAAATGTTAAACTCCAAATTCTTATTTAAGGTTAATCATGATAAATAGTAATTTGAAAGGAACATTAATATGAGTATATGTAAAGAATGTTATAGCGAGGAAAGTCGTATTACTCCATTATTAAAACCACAAGGGTGTTTAGAAAGTCATGAACAATATATTTGTGGAACTTGTGGTAGATGTATCTGTATTGATAAAGATGAAAAGCGAAAGGTACAGAGATGGAATTTCCCATTTAAATCTTTAGAAATAGCAAAGATATATTTAAGAACTGCTGATTTTACAATGAAAAAGCCTTGTGGAATTTATGAATTAGTTAATAGTAAAGGTAGAAAATCATATAAAATATTTGCAAGTATTGAAGATTTAAAAATATATATCGGTAAGAATAAAGATAAAAGTTGTGAGTTAATGGAGCCTATTTATATAAAAGAGGAATATGAAGATTTTCCACATACTAAAATAAAGTATTTGACTGAACATGAAGTAGAAAAATACTTGTTTGAACAATCTAGAATAGTATAGTTAAAAGCTGATAAATTCTAATTAAAGTAAAAGGTGTCATTTATGACAAAGCCAGTTTATATTTTTCTACAGATTCCAATTTGTAGGTGAGGTGTAGCATATGGATAGAGGGGCAATAAATTATATCTTAAGAGTTATTGTACAACGGATTTTAGGAATAATGTTATTTCTTATTGGATCATCTTGGATATACGGAACTCGGGAAATTATATATTTCATATTATACATACTGATTGCAGTAATTTCTGGAATAGTTATGTATAAAGCAAATTCTACGACAATTAAGGAAAGAAGAAAGGTAAATACTGATTCTCCTATATGGGATAAAGTACTATTAACGATATATTGGATTTTAGCGTATTTTGGTATATATTTTGTAGCGGGACAATGCTATGAAACATTGCAACTTGATAATTTCTATTGGATAGGTATTGCTTTATATATTATTGCGACAATTTTCACATTAAGAGCAATGATAGTGAATACCTTTTTGGAATCTACAGCAAGACTTCAAACCGACAGGAAACAAAGTGTATGCAAAGAAGATCCGTATTCAATAATTAGACATCCTACATATTTGGCAATTTTGATTTGGTGTGTTTCTATTTCTTTGATATTTCCATCAAAATATGTGATATTAACTGCTGTTGTTATTGGGGTTGTCATTGTTATTCGGACATATCTTGAGGATAAGATGCTGAAAACAGGATTAAATGGATATATGGACTATACGAGAGAGGTTAGATATCGCTTGGTTCCATTTATTTGGTAATAATAATCAAATTCCAATTTGAGGTTGAGTAATATAAATTAGAATTTGTCAGTGAACTATTTTCGGTTAAGAACAATTGTATTATAATACAAGCTAGATAAATTATGAATTTGAGGTGAAATGATATGGACAAATACACAAAAGAAGAATTGATAGAAGCACTACGAGTTGTATCCTCAACTATCAGTAAGTGTGAAAAAATGCAGCCAAAATTTGCGGAGGGTACCTCTCAGCACACACTCCTTAAGAATAGGATAAAAGCGATGTATATTTCAAAATCATTAATAACAGATGAAAATGTTATAGATAAATATACAAAAGAAGAATTGATAGAAGCATTACGCCCAGTATCTTCAGTTATCAGTAAATGTGAAAAAGCACAATCAAAATTTGAGGAGGGTACCTCTTATCACAAGCGCTTTAAGAACATAATAGAAGCGATGTATATATCAAAATCATTAATAACAGATGAAATTAGTAAAAGAGATTAATTTAGGATTTGTTAAATTATTAAATTACAAAAATGGAATTGGTTATTTAGGTATGGGACTTCTTTTTAATTTGAGATTGAGTAATATAAATTAGGATTTGTGGTTTAGGGCTCTTATGTAACCTCTAAAAAAATGGATATATAGATTCAACAAAGATAGCAAAGAAGGAAAATTATAAAAGTACCCTCAAAATGTTAAGCAAAAATAACTAATATTTTGAGGGTACTTCGTTAATATATGCTATTTTTATATTCAGTAGATTTATAAATCAGTTTCAAACTTTTTTATATCCTCTAATCCTTGATAAATTTCATCTCTTGAAAAGTTACTTTCATTCAATTCTTCATCACTTTTTTTCAGCAATGCATTGTAAAAATCCACAGCTATTTCATATACTTCAGGAGAATCATTTTTTTCTAATTCCTCAAAGATTAAATCTTCTGCTTTATCATAATTGCCTTCATGAAATAATTTATTTAAAATTATTTTAAATAAACCTGTTGAACCAATTTTTTCCGTATCAGTTTTTTCATCATTTTCTAAAATAGTTTTACCAAATAGTTTTCCTAAGTCATCTATAGATTTTTTGATACTCATAATATTCCACCTTATTTTTTTTTATTAATGCCTTTGACAATTTATGTTTATTATTTGTGTAAATTCTCTTGATTATTTAATTTTAAAAATAGGCTCTAGTTAGTTTTTCTATAAAATAATTTGCGTCTTTCATATGTATGTCTTCCTTTATTATGTATAGTTTATTTTATATGAAAATATTATTTTTATTATATTACAAAATTAATAGAATTCAAATAAAATTTTATAATATTACTAATCAATATTATTTGAAATATATATGTTTTAAATATAGGCTTTGTTAAAGAACAGTGTTGGTATTATAGCATTTTTAAAGGAACTCCTTCTGGAGTTCCTTTAGTTCGACTTTTTGAATATTGTTCATTATTACTCTTTATCTCTATTTTCTATTTCAATAATAGTCATGATAGAGTAATTGGCTAAATCTAATAGCGTATCTATAATGCTCTCGTCTTTTACTTCAGCATCCTGCTTAATTAATTGCTTATATCTTCGCAATTTATCTTCTAATCTAATTGCAGGCATAACAAGACCATACTCTTGAAATCCCTCGCTAAAACTATCTCCATAATCTTTATTCTTTGCGGTATATATCTTATTTAAATTTTCACATATTTCCTTATGTCGGTCAATTTTTTCCATATAAAATACTCCTTTCGTTTGATTCGTCATTTACTACAAAGGTTCATTTATTATATTATACAGTACAAAATCACAATATTTCAAATATTTAGTTGCAACACCATTAAACCTATCCATCCACTTCTTGAGTTTGCTATGGAAAGCATTAATATGCTGTATGTGATATATTCCTTCTTTATGCTTGCCACGCTTAATCTGTTGAAGTTCAATGCCTAAATTTTGGGCAAACTGAATATAACTCTTGTGGGAGTCCGTACAAAGGATGGCTTCATCCTCAATCCTTCAAGTAAAGAGCCTTTCTAAATTTATATGTTTCATTCTTCCTTTGCATATAAGTTCTGTAATAAGATTTCCTGTTCTATCCATAGCACAAAGAACACAGACCTGTTCCTTGGATATACCCCTTTTTCTCTTTTCGGTCTTACTACTAAAACTGCCTTTAACGCCTCTTTTATGGGACTTTCGTGGCATAGTAAAGGTACTGCTTTTCTTATGGTTGCCTTTAAAAGACTCCCTAAAGAAAGCCTCGTCAACCTCTATAACGCCACCTACGCTTCCGATACCCATAAAGGCTCTAATTGCGTCTAATACTTTATGCCTCCAATAGAATGATGTAGGTATGCTTATTTTAACTTCCTTTGCACATTTTCTTATGGAATAGCCATTTATCATGCACTTGGCATATTGTATCCTTGGTATATAATTAGTACGCATTTTTCTTACATTATTCATTGGGGCTGTGGCACAATTAAAAATTTAGAATTTAATATTACTGTGATAATTCTTCTTTTGTTATTTCTTTTAGTTCTACGCTTTTAAATTTTAAAATTTATGATTATAGGAAAATAATATATCTATAGAAATTGCATTTTTTTTATTAATCAATGGATTGAGTAATTACACCTATAAAGAAGGATTTTTTATTTAACTTTGTAAACTTATTTTGAAAATTTATTTATTTTGATTTTATACATTTAAAAGTCTTGATATAATTAAGTTTCAGGTAGGCTTAAAACATATAAAACAACTTTATCATCTATTATGATTTATGACCCATACCATAGACACAAAGCTAGAAGATGCTTTAAGGAATTTTAGGAAATAAATTATAAACTGAACGTCAGAGAATAAGCAGGGATGAAATGAAAAATGGAGGTATTATGAATAAACGAGAGAGAATTGAAACAGTCTTTTTATATGGAGTTTTCATTTGTTACATACTTTTTTTAATTAAATTATTGTTCTTATCAAGAGTTTCGCTTTTGGATCTGTTTAATAGTCAAAGGACTTTAGATAGGTCAATCAATCTCATTCCTTTTTATAGTATAAAGGAATATATATTTAGCAACTCTGCCACTATAAAAAGATTCGCTTTTAGTAATGTGGTTGGCAATATAGTTATCTTTATTCCTCTTGGTACATATTTGTCATTATTCAAAAACAATAAAAAAATAATAACCAATCTGCTATTTATATTCATAGTGAGTTTATTTACCGAAATCATTCAGGGCCTTTTAGGCATTGGAGCATCAGACATTGATGACATAATTTTAAATTGTTTGGGTGGATTAGTTGGTATTTTAGGGTATAAGTTTTTATTGTTTATATTACGAGATGAGAAAAAAGTACGTGTTGCAATCACAATAATATCTGCAATAGGATTACCTGTTTTATTATATTTATTATTCGCAGTGAGATTGAGATTATGAATATCTTTATTGTATATTCAAGAAGATACCCTACACAAAAGGAACGTAGAAATTAAGCATAATCTACAGCAAACTTAATGCACAATATTCTTACATTATTCATTGGGGCTGTGGCACAATTAAAAATTTAGAATTTAAAATGTAAAATGAAGGTGGAAACTTCTTTGAAGAAGTTTTATAATTATAATTTACTAATAATTTCATTGAAATTATATCCTTCATTTTAAATTTTACACTTTAAATTTTAGCTATTGTGCCACAGCCCCATATTTATATATTCTTATATTTATATAAATATAAGAATATATAAATATATAGATTTCATGCGGGTTTCTTCCTCTTTACCCTTTTTTATAATCTTTGAAACTGTTCATCATATCTATTTTTAGTTCTTTCAATCCTTGTTTTAGAATATTTTTACTTGCATCGGTATCAGCATTTATATGTTGTCGCTAGTAAAATTGTTTATAACTTTTAATTCCTAAAATATAAATGTTGCAAGCAAACTGAATCTCACAGTATGCTCATAACTTATAGTTTCATCAATTCACTATATCCGTATTTTTTAATGGTATTTTGCTCCATAAATAAAAAGCATAAATAATCATAATAATTTCTTGAAATCCAGTAGCAATTATTTCATTTATTCCAGTTGCTAATGTAATATGATTTACAAAATTAAATACGAAATGCCATATAATTATTGGTATTAAACTTTTTGTAATAGTAACAATTTCAGTAGCAATTATTCCAAACACAAAGGCATTTACTATTTGTAATAATACTGCTAAAATACTTCCACCAGCCAAAACACTGGCTATATGACCTATTCCAAATATTAAAGCAGAAATAATAATAGATTTTTTTATAGGATATTTTTCTTCTAACAGTTTTAAAATTATTCCTCTAAAATAAATCTCTTCTGAAATTCCTACTGCTAATGTAAAAAATAAAAGTATTATAATATAATTAATCCCCACTACAAATTGGAATTTATCAAGCTTCATAATCATGCTCATAATACGCTTATATAGATTTCGTTTTGATTATCAAATTCAAATCCGCAAGATAGCAGTACACCACAAGAAGCCTTATTCTCCTCCTCTGGTTGAACGATAATTCGTTTTGCATTATTATGATGACCTATTTTTGAAACTAAAGCCCTAATTATCTGCTTGCCCAAACCCTTTCCCAGGTAATTCGGTTCTCCAATCATATAGTCAATGCTATATGTGCCATCGACATCTGTATCTCCATGCCAAGTTTCACCGCTATTATAATACTCATAAAACTGACAAAAACCTATCGGTTTATCTTCATGTTCCACAATGTAATGGTGTAACCAAATAAACTCATTATTTCGATTTTCAACCTCATATATCCAATCCAAAGGTTCATGATACCACTTTGCAACATGAGTGGTATACAACCACTTTTTGAACAAACCCATATCCTCATCTCTAAACACTCTAAGTTTTATCAAATTCTCCATATAACCTCCTATCTGATTGGCTTAATCTTTCTTCTAAAGCCATAGCATGCTCATCTACAACATACCTATAATAAGTATCATAGTAATGTTTCAACTACATGCTTATTAAGATCTGTTGGATTGTTTGATTTAAAATCCTCAATTTCCTGTAAACATTGGAATTGTGTTTTATCTAATAAAACCCCAGTTCGCCTTAGTTCTTCTTCTGTTTTACCTTCTCCATAGAGAGTGTCAAAAGGATTGTTATTTATTCTTACAAACGTATATAAATTATTTTCTTTATCTATTTCTATGTAAGCGGTTAATATCTCGTCACCTTGACAAGTTATTAACCGTTTACCAATAAAAAAACCTTGGACGTTTTTGTCACACCGAAATACTCTTAGTGTATGGGTGTTTTAACTTGTAATTCCAATATTTTTCCAATACATCATTTGGGTGTAGCAACCTGGAAAAGCGGCCTCATATTCTTTCTGTAAATCTCTATCTGATTCCGTCAATTCCAAGCACACCTGACTAACTTTGCCGTTGTAGATATTTGTGAATTCAACCTTATATCTATTGTTTAATGAAAGCAGTTGCTCTATGCTATGGATTTGAGATTGTATTAACAATGAACCTGTATACCCAAGTTTGCTATAAAATCTTTCGGCAGATTCAACCGCACCAAGATTGATAGAATGAATCCCATAATGTGTCGCCCGTTCCTCAAGCAGAAAGATCATCTCTTTTGCTATTCCAATACCCCTATAATTTTCGTGCACGGCGACCGGCCCGATCGTAATACTGTAGTTATCATTAATCCTACCAAAAACAATACCTATTACTTCACTGTCTAAACTTGCATACAGCATCAGATCTCCGTGATTTTTCATCCGTTCTTCCCATTTTTCAAGGGAGTATTCTGGATTTTCGACAACAGGCATACCTATAAAAATCATTTTAAAGAAATCAAACGTCTTTTCAAGTTCTTGTTTGGATGAAACATTTTTGATTAAGTAATTCATGTTAATAGCCCTCCTTTATGACTCTACTTAAAAATTCATTGTCAATATACTTCATTTCAGACCAAGGGCTAATTAATTCATTTTCATCATCGCCTTGTGTTGTTTTGGCTATCATCTTAAAAATTAATAAATCCTTATAAAATCCATTTTCTGAATCTATAACCGCCCCTTCTTTCAGTCTTTCAAAATCGTTATATAAATCAAAAGCGACGTAACTTTTTACTTACATCGCCTGATAAGAATAATGAGTACTATTATTATAAATTTTTCCTTATTAACTCTATTTAAACTTAGAATTATTATAATTATATGGAATACTAGTGCCTACCACTACATCTTCAATCTTTTCGATGATTAGCCAGTCATCCATATTATTTTGACGATCAAATTCTAAAGGAGCAAATTCCTTAACATCTTTAAACTCAACTAAGCATAAGCATTTTTTATGCCATCTTTCTTTTTGCTTATTAGATAGATTAAGCATACTTTGATTATCCTCAAGTGTTTTTACAATTTCATCTTCTGTCAATTTAATATAATTTTGAACACTTACTACCGTAGCCATAGCAGATATCTTACCTGTTCCTTTTTTCATAAAGTATAACGTTTCATCTTCAAAAACTCTGCTATGAGGAATTTTTCTTCCTGCAGCACCTCTTACAATCATAATTTTGGTACCATCAAGGATTTTCTCCAAAACCTTTTCTTTATCATCACAATATACCAAATGTACCATTTTTAAATTACTCCCTTCATTAGCATATAAATAATTTTTATTCTGTCTAATAAAATAAATTCATTTTAATCATACTTAAGGTATATTGTACCAAATATTGCATGAATATGAAAGTTATCCCTTAAATCTAATACATACTTTGAATAGATTTGTATTCGGATGTTGAGCCAACAAAAACCAGCACCATAAGATTATAACTGCTTTGCTTGACTAAACTAGTAAACACTAGTATAATTAAACTAGCGTTTACTAGTTTTATTATTTTAGGCATTAACTTATGCAGAAATGAGGTGCTATATGAAAAATAATACAAAAGAAAAAATATGGAAAGAGGCTCTAACATTGTTTTCTCAATATGGTTATGAGGGAGTGTCTGTAAAACAAATTTCTAATGCAGTTGGTATAAAAGACAGTTCGTTATACAATCACTATAAAAGTAAGCAAAGTATATTCGACACTATTCTAGTTCAGGTAACAGAGCGAATAGAAAATGCAAGAAATTCGCTTACTATACCAGAAACATCGGAAACAGTTGAAAAATACCAAAAAATTAGTATGAATACTTTATCTGCCATGTGCTACAATCTTTTCTCCTTTTATTTAAAAGATGAAATAGTATCTAAATTCAGAAAGATGCTTACAATAGAGCAATATGCCAACTCTAATGTATCAAAACTATTTAGAGAAATTTTTATAGATAGTGTTTTAGATTATGAAACCAAACTATTTAATGAACTTATTAAAAAAGGACTTTTTATAAAAGAAGACCCTTATATCATGGCATTGCATTTTTATTCTCCTTTGTTTTTATTGCTATTCAAATATGATTCAGATGACGAAGAATTAAGTAACTTAAAAGCGATAATAGAAAAACATGTACTTGCATTTTCACATAGTTATACGTTGGTAAAGGAGCATAGTGATGAAACAAATAAATCATAGGAGGACTAAAAAAGTGTGTCTATTGTTACTGCTTTTTGTGATTGCTGTCGGCTGTATTTTTATATTTTACTCTTATCGTACTGACATGGAAATCGCCAATAAAAAACTTGAAGCATATCATGCAAAAACCATAGATACAGAGTTTGGAAGAATGAGCTATGTGGAAGATGGGCGTGGAGAAGTAATTCTAATTTCTCATGGTATTTTTGGTGGATATGACCAAGGGTTTATTAGTTTAAAAAAACTTGTTGGAGATGATCGCAGAAAAATATCTATTTCCCGTTTTGGTTACCCTGGTTCATCTTTACCAGAGAATCCAACGCCTAAAAATCAAGCAAAAGTTTTTAAAGATTTGATTGATGAATTAGGAATTGAACAAACATATATCCTTTGTACATCTGCTGGTGGCGCTTCTGGACTACAATTTGCTCTTGAATATCCAGAAAGAACTAAAGGACTTATACTCCTATCATCTGGGGCACCAGATAAAAAAAGAACTGTTGGTGAATTAGATGAACTAGGCATGATGGGACCTCCCGAATTTATTATAAATGATTTCCCGATGTGGTTCTCACTAAAATATTTTGGTTTCGCTTTTAATTCAATGCTAGGAACTAGTAACAATGATGAAAGTCTGCTTGAAACAATGCTCCCTGTTGGTTTGCGCAGACAGGGTGTTATTGCGGACACTAATATTACAAATATTGATATGACACTTCATTACGATGAATATCTATTAGAAAATATAAAAGTTCCGCTACTTGTAATTCATGCTAAAGACGACCCTATGGCTAAATATGAAAATATTGAAAAACTTCTTGCCAGAGTGAACTCTGAAACAGCAATTTATGAAGATGGTGGGCATATGATTGAGGGGCATGATTGCTCTGCTGATATAAAAGAATTTATAGGAAACACAAAGTGATGAAGAACCGAGGTGGTAATATGGGAAAATCTTTATATCTCACTGCTAAAGAATTTGACTTGCTGTATTTCCTTGTTTCCCATAAAGGACAAGTATTCACAAAAGAACAGTAGTTATATAAATAATCCTTATTTCGTATTTTTTAATAATTGTTCTTAAGGAATATTATACCGAATAATTAAATCATAAAATTGCTTCATTTATTGAGTATTGAACCTCAATGTGGTCGCTCACAAAATATGTGTCGTCACCATCCGGGAGCATCCAATTTACACTAACGCTTCCCGGCTGAAAGTAACCATTCTGTTCTTTGTAATCAGAATATGTTACATACCATGGCACCAGCGAGCTGCCTTTCCCGTTTTCGTCCATATATCGGTCATTGGTATCAAAACGTATAATGTTGCCATTATTGTCAAAAGTAAATTTTCCTTTAGCAGTAACGCCCTTCCATGAAATCTCACCTTCAACGATGCAATGGTCAACGACTGTCCATGACACATATTCCTGTAAAAACAAGGACGGCATATATACTGCATCTGCCAACGCCGTTATCAACTGACCTTGGTCCATTTCTGCCCCAGTAGAGCGGAAAAGCTGGAACTGCTTGGCAAGCACACCTGTCATAGAGCCGAATCCGTCCAACACGCTGTCTTTGGCCTGCAATGGAATCCCCCCAATTCGTCCTGTCAAGAAAGCGTGTCGGTCTGGTCTATTTACAAAATTAACCTGCACGAATTTAATTTTAATTGGCTTTTTGCCTGCCGACATACGAAACTTTGTGTTGTGAAAATATATCAGCATGTTATCCATAAAGGGCTTTCCCATATAGCCCCCATTGATGATGTGCTGACGGAGCAGAGCAGGCAGTTCAGTAACATAATCTTCCGTAAATATGCTCTGTATGCTTCTTTGCCTATTTGTTTCGGTCAAAGAACTTTTTACATCTGTCAGATATTGCTTCCAAAGTCTGCCGCCGGGTATGGCCAAGTACATCACTATGATTGCCAGCGCAATCAAAACTATCACTATCCAAAGCATATATTCCACCTCATATCCCTATTACAAGCATTCGATAAATTTCCTATTTATCGAACACAATTTAATACTATTATGAATTGATTATAACATATTTTGTAAATACCGTACTATTCAATTTTCAAAGAACCCTTCTACTAGCTATTTCACCCTATATTCATAGGATGAAGTAGCATTTACTTCATCCTGTTTTTGAATTGCGACATAAAAAATACCGCAAAATTCATGATTGAATGATGCGATGTTTAAAACAATTATTCGGTTTTTCATTGTTGTGACGTTAAATAAGAAGATTACGAAGTAACTATACTTACACTATGAATACCTTATGCTACCTACTAATATATTTTTTCAGCATCTTTAGGTAATACGCAAACATCTTTTAAAAACTTCAAACTGTTATTTGCCTCAACTTCATTATATTTAACGTTCATAATGAAAGATACTTCTTTTGCAATATCATTAAATAAGTCACACATTATAAATACTGCTTCCCAAATATCTTTTACAACTCCTGCAGGATAAGTTTTCAAAAATGCATTCCACTCATCCCCTTTCAGCCATCTATACATGTACTTTCCTGACTTTCCAATACTAACCTTAAAATTTGTGGCAAATCCAATTTTCCATCCTAATAAAAGTATTAACCACGGACGGACAGCATGATTTAGCATATCCATTACATAAGGTACTTCCTCTCTCCATAAACCCTTCGCAACACTATTAAGACACCACCAAAATTGATTACATGCATCAATGAATTGGCACTCTGTTGGTTTCTTTACCCAATATTCTTTATCTGTCGCCTCTGGTACATTTGGTAAACACTTATCTTTATCAATCAGTATCTTACAAAGTTTGTCTTCCCGAATATCTTTAAGTGCTTGCGTTAATGTGCATACAGTTAAATCGAGACGATTTCCATCAGTAAACTGGATAAGCCATGCGTAGCAATTCTCAACATCACCTCTGAAAAACGAATTACCTTCAGGATATTGCATATATAACCGCTCCCCAAAATGGTCAATCCAACTTTTATCTTCACGAAAAGACTTTGTTTCTTTAACAACATATTCAATATCATAATCCTGAAAAATATCTTTTTTAGCATTCGGATTTGTTCTTGAACCATTCATAAAAACTGCACGAATTCTTTCATCCTTTTTAGCGACATTTATTATCAAATCAAACATTTCCTGTTCTGTACGCATTTTTACCTCCCGAAAATCAAATAACCTTAATTCGTACTTTCTAACTATTATGAATTAATTATAACATATTTTGTAAATACCGTACTATTCAATTTTCAAAGAACATTTTTATTACTTATTTCATCCTATATTCATAGTCTGAAGTAATAATTGTTTTGACCTTTATTTGAATTGCGACGTAAAAAATACCGCAAATTCATTTCTGAATAATGCGATACTTTAATATATTATTTTATATTTACTTTTTAAGTTCCTTAATAAATTGGAATTTATCCACTTAGTGTCATGTTAATATAATCTAGTCTATTCCTAAACTCTGATTAAATTAACACTCCAAATCATAAATCATCTGCAAGTCCATTGGCTCTGATTTTGCAATACTTTCAATTGGACTATCTGTTACTTTGCATCCCATGGCTTTATAAAAAGCAATTGTTTCTTTGGATGAAAATGCTGAAATGTACAATTGTTTTGCTCCTACTTCCTTTGCCTTTACTTTGGCTATTTGAAACAATTTTTTTCCTAATCCTTGACCACGATAGTTCCGAGAAACTTGCATCATATCTAACACTAATCTTTCTCCTCGCAACTGACTTTCCAAAGAAATAAAACCTATTATTTTACCTGCGTCTATTGCACCATAAGAAATATACTTATTACTCAGAAGTTCCTTGGCAATAGAACGTTTTTTCTCCAAGCTCCAATCCATTGTATACTCATCTTTGATAAGTTGATATTCTCCATTAATTAATCGGTATACTCGGCTTACATTTTGAGTTCTACAATAATCATCAAGAGAATTTTTGTTCATATTTTCCTGCCTAAGTAATTGAATTTCAATCATTTTCTTTCCTCCAATAAAAAATATTTAGAGGATTATTTTCTCGTGTATCCCCCAATCACGTTCGAAATATTATATGATTTTCTATTCATCCGACATCATCCTTTCTATTTTCCATTTATTACACACAATAAAGTGATATAATACAAATTCCTATTTATCTTTATTTCTCATACAGATAATTTTTACTTAACATTATCTTATCATCACGAATCAATTATAACATATTTTGTAAATAACGCATTATTCAATTTTCAAAGAACATTATTTGCATCTCTTATTTAAGTAGTTATGTCGTTTAATATTCAAATTGTGGAATGAAAAATACCGCTTATTCTTTTGAATAACACGGTATTTGAAAAAATTATTTAATTATATATTAGTTACATCATTTAAGAATGTGGTGAAGTAAAATACTGTAAAACTTACTTCTGAATACGAAATTCTGGACAAATATTCTGGTTACTTAACTTTGTTTTCTCTCTACAATTTCGCCACTATTTTTCAAAATACTATTCTCTGGAATATAACCCCTCACAGAACATAATGGATAAACAATACTACCTTTTCCTAATATTGTCCCTGGGTTTAAAACTGTATTACATCCTACTTCCGATGAATCACCTAAAATTGCACCAAATTTCCTTAAACCAGTTTCAATAATATCTGTACCATATTTTACTTTTACTAACGTTCCATTGGATTTTAAATTAGAGGTTATTGCACCTGCCCCCAAATGGGCTTTATACCCTAATATTGAATCACTAACATAATTATAATGCGGAACCTGCACTTTATTAAAGAGAATTGAATTTTTAATTTCAGTTGAATTTCCAACGACAACATTATTACCAATGATAACATTTTCTCTAATGTAAGCGGAATGCCTGATTTCGCAATTATAACCGATAATCGCTGGACCTTTTATCAGAACACTTTTTTCAATAGTAGTACCTTTGCCAACCCATATAAATTCCTCTATTCTTTCAAAATCATTTGGCAGAGTTTTTGCGTACTCAAAAATGAAAGTATTAATTCTTGTAAGAACTTCCCAAGGATGCTTAACCCCTCCAAATATTGCTTGTGCGTCTAATTCTCTCAATGTAAAAAGTTCATCAACGGAAATGCCCATCATAATCCTCCTTAATGTATTTCGCAATATCTAACTATCATGAGTTAATTATAACATATTTTGTAAATACAGTATTGTTCAATTTTTAAGAATAAGGTGACTTAATTGCAATCTAACAAACTTATATTTATCCCCTCTTTTTCCGCTGTACAATTTCAATTACTACTCCCAGCAATACAAAGGTAAGGAATATCCCACCCCAAATGATCCATGCATTGCTGGTTCGTCCTCCGCCGAGGTCTGTTCCATAAGAGCGAAAAATCATATTACTGAAGAAGCCGAGAATATAGCCTAATAAAGCAGCAATAGACATCGCTTTTGAACTGAAAATAGCGGCAATCAATACTACAGCGCTACCCACAATCAGTAAAAAGAAAGGAAATTGTTTCATTCCATGCCACTCAAAGAAAACATATCTACAAAGCCAAAACTCAAACAATAATATGATGATTGATAGCAAAGTTTGTATAAGCCTTTTTTTCATTTTCTCACTCATTGATAACACCTACCTTCTCCATTCAAATTTCGCTTTGTCTTTTTTCGTCTTATTTACCTATTACAATTTAAACACACTAATTTTATCCATATTATAACATATATTCAAATACTGTACTATTCAATTTCCAAAGAGCATTTTTTATTATTTAGTTCGTCCTATATTTGAATCACGCATTAAAAAATACCGCATATTCATTTGAATAGTACGGTATTTGCATAAATTTGATTTTTTATTTTATTTTCGTAATATGAGTTTGTCTGAAGTTGATTCAATCTACCCTACAAATTGGAATTTATCCAACTCTGAAATATACTCTAATCTGTAGCAATTTGATAAAATTGTCATCAAAGTAAATTCATTTTTATTTTGTTATCTAATTCCCATAAGGCTATCTTATTACTTTCAAATTTCAATAATTCAACTGCTGTATCATAATTAACCCACCTATATTCTTTATGTTCATCAGATATTTGAATATTGTTCTCCCTAACGTAAACAGCAAATTTATACTCTGGGATTACAAGGCAATCCATTCCCCATGCTTTGCGTCTTTCCATTGAAAAACAATTAGTTGGTACATAACTAATACTTTCTAATTGATAAAATATAGCATTTTCTTTTATACCAGTTTCTTCCCATGTTTCTCTTATTGCTGCTTCCAACGGATTTTCATCATTTTCACCACCACCAGCCACAAACTGCCAGAAGTCTTCATTGTCTTCTGTATCCGCTCTGTCGAAGATACAATATTTTATTTCATCTTCATTTTTAATATATGGAATTATTAACACTTGCATTTTTGCTCTTGACATTTACTAACCCCCCTTCAAATTTTGATTTAACAGCCTTTCAAATTCACATTTCTGCATACATATAATAACATATTTTCAAATACCGTACTATTCAATTTTCAAAGAACACTTTTATTAATTAGTTCGCAACATATTCAAATTGTGAAATAAAAAATACCGCTTATTTTTTTGAATAACACGGTATTTGAAAAAATTATTTAATTATATATTAGTTACATCATTTAAGAAGAATGTGAAGTAAAATATCTTCATATAATGCCTATAATGCGGTGTATTCGGCACTCATACACAACCATTTGATGATGTAATCAAACCTCTCTTTTGTCAGTCCATGTCCACCATTATATCTCTTATGACATAATTTATTATGAGCCCCATATTTTGCATATGATGGACGAGCTTGTTCAACAATAAAGTCTGCATCCCTCGAGTATTTGTCTTCATCCGCAGAGACAATCAATAACGATCTTGGAGCAATACAGTGTACTAAATCAAATATATCATAGCTTTTGTTGAAACACGGAATCACGCTTGCCAGTTCAATACCTACATCATTTAGCATTCGATTCTCATAGGTGCATGCGCTTCCACTTGCACAGCTAAAACAAATCCGTTCATCTAATGCAGACAGGAATAGCACGGTATTTCCACCATAAGAATGCCCCAGTGTGCCAATTTTTTTATT